>JBQPWD010000001.1:0-309573 GCA_052246995.1 Candidatus Bathyarchaeota archaeon
TACTGCACTACGTAATCATAATAGTAATATCATTCTCGCCTAGCAACCCGTTACGCCAACATCATTCTTAATTCTTACGTGAGATAGGAGGAGGATTTACGGGCAGACAAAAAGATTAGAGTAGTTGAGCTACATCTGGATTGAGAAATCTTTCATCTCTTTATCATTTAAATTTATTTATACAACAAAGGAAGCTTACCAAGAGATTGAATTGTGAGAAGTAGGAGCTGTTTCTTTTTAGGTATAATGCTCTATATGGCTCCTGCGTCAACTATACCCTCTATTTCAATAATTTTTGTGGGTGAAAGTGGATTAAAACTCCAAGTTTAACCTTAATGAAACTCAATGAATTCTGCTCCTCATAATTACCTCCATGATAATTGATTTAAGAGTTTTATAAGTTATTTCTGCTTATAGGCAACTTTACTATTCTGCTATTTTATCACAAATATTTAAGGTGTAAAAAGAGGGTTAGGAGAGGTATCTCAGCTATCTTCGGTCGAAATCTCACCCTGGCGCTAACAGTAAATTAAATCTTTTTGTTTTAACAATCTTTGCTAACTATTTCCTCTTATTGCTGAGAGGGGGTAAGTTAATTTGGTATATTCCGTACGATACTCCAATAACAGGTTGTTAAAGTTAACGTGGTTTGAGTTTTCATTATGGATGACTTAAATATTTTTGGCTTATGGTTTATCTTAATGACTAGGTTAGTTGTTTTCAGGTTTGGTAGGGTTGATGAAAAGCTTTTATGTGAGGTTTTAGGGGTTGTTGAAGAATGTTATAACCGTTTTAAAGAACTTCAACCTACACTTGTCGATTTTTATGTTTTTGAGAAATCTTCAAACATGAATGCTTTCCTTTCTAGGGAAAAGCTAGCTCTAAGAGTTTTAACATCCAATTTTGAAGAAACATTCTTTGCTACACATGATGCTTGGCATGGTATTCCAAGAATAGTTGTTTCTGCTGAGAAAATGAGAAACATTCCGAAACTCGTTATGTTTGGGGGGTTAAGGCATGAAGTAGCTCATACAATTCTTCACGGTTCACCAGAATATTATCTACTTGTTTTAAGTAAACCTTTAAAAGAGGCTGGAAAAACCTTTAGCCTACCTGAAAGAATCGTTAACGACATTTTTTACTTGATTTCTATAGCTGTAAAAGATTATGAGGCAACCAAGCTTCTTTACGAGAAAGGTGGGTATGTTGAAGACCAAGTTGAATATTGTAAACACCACCTTAAACCAACTTTTGAGGAAAAGATGGTATGGGAAATAGCTAACACGAACAAGTTAGCAAAAATCCTTCTACTATCATCAACATTAAAAAATTTATGTTGTGCAGCACCACTTTTAAAAGACAAAGGTTATGGTTTAAACGTTAAAGAAGAAGTGGATAAAAGCTTAGCCTACCTGCCTGAAAAAATTAAACAGAAAATTCTCGGCATCGTAGAAGAAACAGGTAAACTTAACTTTAACACTCATAAAAACATAGAGTTTCTCAGTCAAATATTTACCGAAAAAGTGTTAAAGCCAATATTAAGTAGGGAAGATTTGTCAGAATGTTAATCAAGATTCGCCCCCACCACCTTGTATGTTTAACATTTTTTAGAGGTAAAGGGTACAACCTTAACTTTGTTAGAAACGTTAAAAGGATACTTAGGGAAGTTGAAAAATCAACTGCGGTAGTAGTTGTAGTTGAAGGGTGTGATGATGTTTGTTTAGAATGCCCCCATAGGACAGGTGTTAAATGCATGAAGAGTAAGGATTCAGATGAAGAGGTGAGGTTGATGGATTTAATATGGTTAAAGGAGTTAAACTTAAACTATGGCGAAAAACTAGAAACATTAAAAATTGTTAAGGGAAGAATAACATTAAACAAACTTAAGAATGTATGTGGAAAATGTGAATGGTTGTCAGTATGCCTAGACACCGCGGAAAAATTAGGCATTAAAGAATAGTCTTAAACATCCCTAGTTTCACTTGTTTTTATAGCCAGCTAAGTTTGGCAAAACCTGCGTTTAAGCTTCCACCCCAGAGCCAATGTTCCTAGCAACTATTGAATTACGTATTCTTTAGCCATCCGCTTTTAACGTTTTCAGCTTGGTCAAACATTGGTAGATAGGGTTTAACATCTAAAACTGGTGTTCCATCTATGGCATCAAGCCTTTTAACCCTTAAAATGTTTCCTTTTTTTTCAACAAGTTCTACAACAGAGAAACCTATAGGGTTTGGCCTGTTTGGGCTTCTGGTTGCAAAAACACCATGCGGTTGCGGGTCCCATGGTGTTACAACTGTAAGCGTATATCCTTTAGATTCATGAAACAGATAGATGATTATTAGGTGAGAAAAAGATTCAACATCCTTTAAACCTTCCTCGTATTCTCTAAAAATTTCAACATCACAAATCTTGTCAGAAAATATACCTTGACGCGGGGCTTCACTTTTAGACTTAAACGGTGAACGGATAACCCCTATGGGTTTAAACATGTAAACTTTACCATTTTCAATCTTTTCTGTCATTATCCTACACGGAGGCAGTTTTATTCCAAATTAAAAAAATTAATTAAAGGTTTGGGAATGTGGGAGGTAATGGTAGATTTATGGGGATAGGGTACTTAACAAGACGCTGCTTTTTCATACCGTCAACTACTTCCTCTGCTTTAAATGCTGGAATTGCGAATGCTACTTCATCATCATATACCGCTGCAAAAGCACGATGTCCAGTTCCAGGTATGGTCACTTGACATTCTCCAGTATTAAATGTGCGTATTATTTCTATTGTGCAAGCGGCAAACCCAACAAATTCACATTTTACTTTTTCACCATTAGCATACATTACACCTTGAATTAGCCTCATAACCTGTGCAGGGTTTCCGTAAACTAGGATAACATCTGGAGCTATCCTACTTCGAGTTAATGGGGAAATAACTAAACCCTTATACTTTCCATCCTCCAACCTATCCAAACTACCTAAAAATTTTTTTGCAACATTTTCATTTGAAAAATATCCGGCATCCACGAAAAACCTTGCTAACGCTTCCTCATCAAGAATTTTAGTCCAGCCAAAAGCTAAACTGGCTGCAGGGCAGCCACTATCTTCCTCAGAAACACCCACTGTCCAGCCATACCTGCGGGACATTGTTACAGCTTGGCAAACAGCAAGCTTCTGTCCTAACCTACGTGTTTTTTCTGGAAATTCTGAAGAATTCTTCACGAACTTTATGGCAAGAGGATAAGTACTAGGTCTAAGAAGCTCCTCTAAAGTTTTTCCAATATTTATAAACCTTTCTAAGGACAAGAAAGTTTCACCTACAAAATTTTAACACATCTTGACTAGGTAATCAACCTGAAAACATAAAAACTTTAGCATTGTATACATTTAAACAATATCTTTAACTTCAACTCTTCCTACATATGATGTCAAAGGTTGTAGTTGTTCAAGGCGAAAATCCTTTTCAAATTGTGGAGAAGGGTTTAAAGTTTTTTAGTAAACCTGCTAGGCGTAAGATTGTTATTAAGCCAAATCTAATTTCAGCCGAAGAACCTCCTACAACAACGCCATACGATGTTGTTGAGGCGTTGGTTGATTATTATGTTAAGGATGGTTTTGATGTTATTATTGCTGAAGGTTCAGGATGGTGTGAAACTTTTCAAGCTTACAGAAAGCTGGATTATTTCAAGTTAGCCGAAAAGTATAAGGTTAAGCTTGTTGACCTTAACAACGACAACTTTAATGTTGTAAGAAATCCTCATGCCTTCTTCCTTAAAGAATTTGAGTATCCTTTAACGCTCAGAGATGCATACATAGTTTCCACTCCAGTTTTAAAAGAGCACTCAATAACTAAGGTAACACTTTCGCTAAAAAACATGCTTGGAGCAACCTTGGGAGAGAAGGCTAAGATGGCTAAGAAGGGAAGGTTTCATAGAAAGCTGGATGAAAGCATAGTTGACGTAAACCTTTACCTTAAACCATCTCTAGCCGTGATAGATGGAAGAATAGCGGGATTGGGAGGAGAGCTTTCAGCAAAACCAAAAAAACTTGGTATAACAGTTTTTTCAGAAGACTTGGTTGCTGCTGATGCTGTTGCGGCAGGCTACTTGGGTATAAACCCATCTTCGGTTAGACATTTAACCTTAGCTGAGAAGGCGGGTTTAGGTGTAGCTGACTTAAGCAGAATTGAAGTTGTAAAAGTTGAATAGTATCCTTAAAAATGCTACGCTTATTTGGAAATTTTTTCATTAAGAAGGGGAAAGCTTTAAAGTTTAAAATTTTTTATAATCTAAATATTCACCAGTAGCGACCCATATGGTTTCATACAACTGGCGTTTAAACATTGCAGCCATGCTTTTCTTTACCTTTATCCAGATTGTTGTTCCACTCATACCTCGGTATGCTGTAGCCATAGGGATTCAACCCTTTCTTATAGGTGTAGCAGTTTCAAGCATTTCAATAACTGCCATAATATGCCGGCCTCTTGGAGGGTTTTTAAGTGATAGATGGTCAAGGAGAAACTTAATGATAATTGGGGTTATTTTGGGTTCTTTTTCCTATGCCGTACTTTCAATTTCAAAGGATGTAAACACAGTAATATTGTCGAGGGTTTTAGAAGGGGTGGCTGTAGCATTTTTTATTCCATCTTCAATTGCAAGCGCTATAGACTATGCTCCTGAAGGTAGGGTTGGTGAGGCTTTAGGTTGGAGGAGTCTAATGATAGGGGTTGGTTTCTCAGTAGGACCTGCTTTGGGCGGAATTCTATCTGAACTTTTTGGTTACAACGAAACCTTTGCAATTACAGCAGTATTGTTGCTTGGAATTATCCCATTGGTAATCTCCCGTGGAGAAATACTACATGGTAATCCTTCTGGAAGGTATTTCTCTGGATTAAGAGATTCGCATTTCCTTCTTGCTCTCATAAGTTTAACAATATACTCAGTCGCATGGATGGGTCTTTTGACGTTTCTATCAGCATATCTAAAAATCTTGGGATATGGTGATCTGGATATAGGGCTTTTTGCTTCAATTCAAGCTACAATAAGCTTGGTTGTCCGAGTTTTTGCGGGAAGGGCTTCTGATGTAAGGCCATGTTTTATGACAGCTTTAGGTCTTCTTATAGTATCTATATCCTTCTTTGCAATCTACATGTTTGAAACTCCTCCTCTGCTTTACATAGCGTCGTTAATATTTGGGGTTGGTGTTGGGTTGTTTATTCCAGCATCACAAACTCTTGCCCTTGCAAGGTCTCCCGCTGACAGTAGGGGTTTTCTTTCTAGCATATACACCATGGGGTTGGACGTTGGAAACCTAAGCGGTCCAATAATGTTTGGAGCATTAATTGAAAAATATGGTAGCTATCAAATTGCATTTTTTGTAGCTCCGTTTCTACCATTAGTTTCATTTTTCATACTGTTTTTATACTCGCTTAAGAACGAGTAAAGTTTAAAACATGGCTTTAAGGAGCTTGTGCTAACCTTAGACTTTTACAGGTCTCTAAATTTCGTAAAAAGAATTGAGAGTAAGTTGTGCAATGTTGATGGTGTTATAAGTTACCTTACAAGATTTCTTGTAAGGAAAATTGGGAGTTAGATATGAAGCCTTTAAGGTAAAGCTTGCTCTAGTCTCCACTAAAAAATTTTTCACCAGTTTTAAGTTTTTCATCCTCAGATACAGGATACCTTTCATATAGCTCTTTACGTCTAGCTTCAAGCATGTCTTGAGGTTTACCTGCAAATTTTGCAGCTGTTGTAACCTTAACTTTTCTTTTTGATGTCTCCTTAACTATTTCTAAAACTCTATTTTCCCATTCTAAATCCCTTAACAAATGATGATCTAGAATTAACGTTTTTAACGGACACATTTTTGTAACTTTTACAAGATTTCTAACAGATTCGTCAAAACTTTTTAAACTATACCTGTAACCAAGCATGTACGTCATGGGGCCGTCAACATAAAGAACTTCAGGCTTAGATTCCAAGATAAAGTTAACTTGATTTTGAATACTTGGACCTTCAACATCAGATGTAAAAAGAAACTTTTCACCAATCCCATCTTCAATTAAAACTTCAACTACATATCCGAGTCTAGGATTGGTTCCATGATAAACAGGCTCTGAAAACCTTACTATAGTATTCCCAAAAGTAAAACTTTTACCATCACAATACTCAAGCCTACTAGGCCTACCCTTAATTTGCTCAAGAAAAAAAGCTGAACGTCCAACTTGGCTTCTATTAATCTTCTCTTTTGGATGCTTAACCAGAACAAGCTTACCATCGTAAATATTTAGGTCATCCCAGGGTGAATGGTGGTCATAATGATAATGGGTTACAACTATTACTTCAGCATTAGATGCGTACTCTACAACTTCACACCAATGTTCATCAAGCCTTTTAAGCTCCAACGGATGAGGTGGAAGCCCATAGCGACTTGGACCTAAAGCCACACCTGGATCAATAAATATTTTTACATCTCTTGTTTCTACGTAGGTTGCCATGCTTCTTGTTCCCATAGAATCTGAAGCCACAAGCTTAATCTTCATCTTAGGAACACTACAACAATAGTATATAAGAAACTTAAAAATATGTTTCAGCTTTTTGAAAAAAGTTTAACGTAGATCTGCTTGTTTGAGGGTTAAGCTGCTGGAAAGCTAAAAATTCAAAAACTAGGTTTAGAAATCAAGATTCTTAAAAATCTTAAAACGGATAGGGTATGGTAGAAGGTTTACTGGATGTTTTTGTTGGGCTTTCCAAGTATAGCAGTAGGTGTTAAAATCTACATTCTCTAAAATTTCGTCACCTGTTTAAAGATGTAAGTTTTACTTAAAATCTTTGAACTTTAAGCTTACAACATCCCCACTACTCAACTTTAACCTTAAACCTATAAGCTTCAGTAAACCGGAATTTAGAATACCCTCAACGCCATGAATTTCCTTACCATTAACTACTGGCCTAACATTAGTTTTAAAAGCAACACCAGAATACACCTTCCTAAAACCTTTGCCAACAATGTCTCCACTTAAAACCCTCAGAAACCCTAACCTTTTAACCCCAACAGCAACTCCAAATTTGTAAAGAGGAATTCCACCGTCGAAGCAGTAAAATTTTCCAGAAAATTTTAATGGTAAGCCTGTTTTGCCTTCTCCATTAAAGTTTAAAGGTTTAACTAAAGAAAAGCTTTTAAAGGTTTCAACGATCTCAAAAAGCATTTCATTGTTAACCATAGATTTAACTTTTAAAGGTTTCATAAATTCTTCATCAACATTAACTTTAAAGGCTCCCTTAGCCCTGTAAGGGTTATTTTTAAGGTTTCTAAGTTCAAAATGTGCATGTAAACTTGTCCAAGGCGGAAAATATCCTGAAACAATCATTCTACCTAAAGGATCTCCAAGAAAAATTTTTTCACCAACCTTGACTTTAGGTTTAACATGTAAAACCTTTAAAGCATGTTTTTCATCAAGCCTGATGAGAATTAAAGGCTCTTTACCGTATGCATCACTTCTAAGCTTTAAAGATTCAAACCATTTAACCTCAGCAACCATGCCTTCGTCAAAAGGCATTAGAGCATCAGTATCCCCAAAATAAACATCTAAAGCAGATTCAGATTTATGAGCTGGGTAGGGGCTGTTAAAAATGCTAAAACATGCTTTCCATGGAAGCTTAAAAATAAATCCCCTACTCTTAGCAACAACCCTAAAACTTTTCAACGGTACACCCGGTAAACTCTAAAACTTTTTTAGCCGCCTCAACAGCCGCAGCCTCCATGGCTTCAAATGTTTCAGCTCCAATATGTGGTGTGCAAACAACGTTTGGATGATTAAGCATTTTAAGATTTTTTGGGGGCTCTTCAGAGTATACATCTAAACCTACACCAGAAATTTTACCTTCAACAAGAGCTTTATAAAGCGAATCTTCATCTATAATTCCACCTCTTGACGTGTTAATCAGTATTGGTTTTTTACGCATAAGGTTAACCTCTTTTTCACCTATAAGCATCCTACTACTCTCTGTTAACGGAATGTGAATAGTTATAACATCAGACCCGGCAAGCAACTCCTCAAGCTTTAAAACAACTTTAAACCCCTCGTTTAAAGCCTCTTTAAGCTTAGCTTTAGCTAATTCTCCACCTTCCATAAAAAGGACATCATAAACCATAACATTCATACCAAAAGCTTTACCTATTTTTGCAACTTTTGAACCTATTCTGCCAAACCCAATAACCCCTAAAGTTTTACCTGAAAGCACTGTTCCTGTAAGCTTACTTTTTATCCATTCACCCCTCTTAACAGAAGAATCTGCGTAAGGAATTTTTCTTGCAACAGCTAAAATAAGCCCAAAAGTTAGCTCTGCAACGGATTGAGCTGTAGCTTCACCAGTATTATAAACTTTTACACCTTTAACCTCAGCCTTTCTAACATCAATGTTATCTAAACCAACTCCGGCTCTAACAATAACTTTAAGCCTTCCACAATCCTCCAAAATTTCCCCTGTAATCTTTGTTTTTCCACGTAAGATTATACCGTCAAAGTTTTTAAGGATGTTTTTAAGTTCCTCAGCTGAAACATCATCTTTAACTTCAACTTCAAATCCAGCTTTCCTTAAAATTTCAGCACATTTTTTGTGAACTCTATCACAAATAAGGACTTTAAAGCTCAAGTTTTATTTATCCCCTCCCCTTGGCTGAAACAATTTTTATAACGTCCTTATGCCTTAAAATATACTCTTCTCCAACCCTTCTTTTACTTCTAACGTCTACGGCATATATAAACGTTTCAGCAAGTTCGCTGTGAATCATTCCTGCAAACTCTTTAACACTTGTACCTTTAGGTACAAGGTAGCAGTCTGGTAAAACCCTTCCATGGTGGTCTGCAAGTTTATTTTCATCTTCAACAGGAAAAACAGCAATTAAACCTACAACGTTAAAAAGTGAGAAATTTAATGCTTGTTGTACACCAGTGTTACCGTAAACCCTTAAAACTTTATCTTTAACCATTTTTAAAGCTAAAATTTGCTTTTCAGTAAGTCTATCCTTATCTAAAACTTTAAAATCAGAATCTCCAGGCTTGTAATCTATAAGCCTCGCTTCAGCAGCTCTTCTTAAAACAAGCTCAGCCTCGGCTGAGCATGGAATAACGGGATAACCAGTTTCCTTAAGAAGTTTAATGTTCTTCTCAGCTTGAGGTATGTCAACTTTGTTAGCTACAACAACCACGGGTTTAGCTCTTCTTCTAATGTTTGATGCAAGTTTTTCAAGGTCTTCGTCAGTAAAGCTTGAAGGCTTCCTAGATTTAAGGTTAAGCTCATCCAAGCTTTCCTCAATAAACCTTCTTTTAACCTGTAAACCTGAAAGCTTTGATGTTAAAAGGTTTACTAAATCTTCTCTTAAAGTTTCAGTTTTTCTAGCAATTTTATCCCAATCCTTCTTTAAAACCTGAAAAAACCACATATCAAACTCTTTTTCAAGAAACTTTAAATCTTCAACAGGATTTCTTGTTCCAGGTTCGCATAGACGACCCTCCTCATCTGTTGCTCCAGCAGCATCTAAAATCAGAAGAAGAACATCAGCTCTTCTAACCTCATCTAAAAACTGGTTTCCTAAACCTCTTCCACGCCAGGCTTCGGGTACAAGTCCAGGGCAATCAACAAGATTTACAGGGCAAAATCTTACTCCATCTATACATGCAGAATTTACAGGGTTATCTTTCACATTAAACTCTTTACAAACACATTCAACAGCAACATAAGTCACTCCAACATTAGCTTTTTTGGTGGTGAAGGGATAATTTGCTATGGGAACTGAAGCTAGAGTTGCAGCTGAGAAAAATGTGCTTTTACCAACATTAGGTTTACCAACTAAACCTACAACAACCATTCATTAACAACCAAGAAAATAGTAAAGCTTAACTAAAAAACTTAGAAAAAAATTAGAATATAAGCTTTAACAACTTAAAACTTCTACATAAAAATTTTTGCAGGAGGAAAAAATAAGCAAAAAGATTTTGAAAAACAATTAAAATATTCACATTAAACTTGAATAGCACTCCAAGCAAGCTCTTCCCCAGCTTCTAACAGATTTTCAAGCTTGAAACCTAAAATTTTTAGAGCTTTACTCCAACCAGCTAAACCTCCACCATGTTTAACAGCCTCCAAGATTAGTTCACCAAGCTTTTCATTACCGATGGATAAAGCTGCCTGAATTTGAGCGTGTCTAGGGTTTAAAGTTTCAACTACAAACCTTTTATCACCCTTTAAACCTGAAACTATTCTTTTATAGCACCTTTCAAGATACTCTAAAGATCTAATCTTGTAAAGTTGGAGAGGTGTGTGAGGTTTGGGTATAAATGGGTTAACACTTAATCTTACACCTCTAAAACCAAAACCGACGTCAGCAACCTTTTTGGCAAGGTTAACGATTTCATCTAAATCGTCAATAGTTTCGTTTGGAACACCAACCATAAAGTAAAGTTTAACATTTCTTATCCCCGCTTTAAAAGCTAGTTTGGCAGCCTCAACAACATCTTCATCACTAAAAAGCTTACCTAAATCTTTTCTAAGTTGCCAACATCCAGTTTCAGGTGCAAAAGTTACTGTTCGCTGTCTACCTTTAACAAGACATCTAAAAAGCTTCTCAGAAACATTATCTACGGCTAATGATGGAACCGAAATTTCAGCGTAATTGTTTCCTAGGCTTATGATATATTCACATAAATCTTCAAGTTTAGGGTAATAAGCCAAACCTGCACCTACAAGCGTAACCTTGTCAACACCAGTAAACCTTAAACCTTCAAAAATAATCTCTTCAAGTTTCCTTAAACTTCTAAACCTCATAGGCCAACCAATATGGGTTATAAGGCAAAACTTGCACTTTCTTGGACATCCTCTGACAACCTCAGCCATAAAAGTTTTACCAAAAATAGGCATATAGGGGCTTTTAGAGTCAACCTCAGGTAAAACTTCGGCTAAAGGATGGGGCGCCTCATCCAGCTTTTCAACATAAACTCTCTTAGCTTTTAAAGCTTCAGCAGGAAAAAAACCATTTTTACCTTCAAAAACATTTAAAGATTTCTCTTTTAACGCCTGTTTTAAACCTTCAACAAAAAAATCTAGAACAGGTTCAACTTCACCTACAACAAAAAGGTCTACAAAGTTTTTTATTGGAAATGGGTTCTCAGTAACACATGGTCCTCCCGCAACTATTAAAGGTTTAAACCTTCTTTTCCACTTTGAAACTTCAATTCCTGAATCTGAAAGCATCTTTAAAGCATTAAGGTAGTCTTCCTCAAACTGGAATGTAAAAGCTACAACGTCAAACCTGCTCAATGGTTGATGAGACTCTAAACTTAATATGGCTTCTCCCTTTAATGGGAGAAAAAATCTTTCACAAACAACATCCTCCCTAGAGTTTAAAAGAGCGTAAAGAATCTGGATGGTGAAACCTGACATTCCAACCCTGTAGATGTTAGGGTAGCATAGGGCTACTTTAAGCTCAACTTTACGCCAATCCTTCTTAACAACATTTCTCTCCTTAAAATTCATCAAAAGCTAGAATTCTCCAACTGACTTAAACTTTTAAACTTTAATTTTTGCTCAATTATAACTCGTGTATTCGGAGGGATATCTTGATAAACACAAACATTTGGACCTATTTGAGCGTTGGGCCCAACTCTTACCCCTGGCATTAAACTTACATTTATACCTGTTTGAACGTTATCCCCTAAAATAACTCCAAGTTTTTCTCTTCCACTATCAACAAGTTTACCTTTTAAAAACATTCTAACAGTTTTTCTATCAAATCTAAGGTTTCCAACAAGCGTTCCTGCACCAAGATTACAATTTTCACCTATAATGCTATCTCCAATATAGGATAAATGAGGAATCTTAGAGTTATCCATAACTAAAGAGTTTTTAACTTCACATCCACTTCCAACTTTAACATTTCTGCCAAGACTGGTGTAAGCTCTAAGGTAGCAGTTAGGTCCAATAGCTGAGTTTTCACCAACATAAACTGGGCCTTCAACGTATACCCCCGACTTTAAAATAGCATTTTTCTCAACAACAGCTAAACCTGAAATTTTAACATTTTTCTCAATTTTACCCTTAATTTTTGGTTGTTTAAGGCTTAGAAGATAGCGTTTGTTTGCTTCAAGTAAATCCCATGGTTTTCCAATATCAAGCCACTCCAAGTTTTTAACTTTCACGGTGTAAACCTCATATCCTTCACCAACCATAAGCCTAATAGCATCTGTAAGTTCAACTTCCCCTCTAACGGATTTTTCAACCTTACCTAAAAACTTGAAAACATCCTGGTTAAACACGTATACGCCCGCATTTACAAGTTTACTTAAAGGTTGACTGGGTTTTTCGATTAGATCCTTAACTTTACCATCATCATCCACCATGAGGACACCGTAATCTTCAGGGTTATCAACTTCAACAGCAGCTAAAATAGGTGAACCTTTTTTTCTATAAGCCCTATAAATTTTTGCTAAAACACCATCTGCAAGATACAGGTCTCCATAGGTAACAATAAATTCTTCTTCAAGCATCTTATCCAAAATTTTTAAGGCATCACCAGTTCCAGAAATATCCTTCTGCCACACATACTTCAACTTTAAACCTTTTTTTTCACCATCACCAAAAAACTTGATAATATTTTCACCAAGATAGCCTACAACAATGTAAACTTCCTTAACCTTTAAAGTTTTAAGCTGGTCTAGAAGATGGCTTAAAAGAGGCCTACCGCCGACAGGTAAAAGTGGTTTAGGTTTAGTTAAAGTTAAGGGTTGAAGTCTCTCGCCAACTCCGGCTGCCAGAATAACAGCCTTCAAGCTTTAAAACCTTAACTTGAAGGTTGACTGGGAACTTCCTGCAAAATCTCTAAAGGTCTAGTTAAAAGCTTAGTTTTCATTATGCCAACATGTCTTAAGGGTGCAATTTTCACCGCATGATTGTAAATGTCTGATGCAATCTTACCTAAAACAGCTTCTTGAACAAATTGCTCGTAGGTTAAGTTTTTACTTTTTTCGAGAATAACTTCACCCATAATTTTCCTTATACTCCTTTCCTTGGATGGTAGAAGCCTTCTTTTTGAGAAGGCTAAACCATAAACCCTAATTTTCCACCTATCCTTGGTTTCAACATCAAATATTCCCTCAATTTTTGAGCTTCCACGACGTACAAGACTCCTAAGATATTCTCTACTATACTCATGACCTTTAAATACTGTCTCAAGCCTTAAACCATCAACCTTAACAACTTGAAAGTAAATTTTAATATTCATATGTGAAAAATCTTTTTTTGTTAAATCGTAAAGTGTAACTTCGACAACCCTTCCAATAGCGTTTTCAGGGTTTGTTACAGGAATTAAAGCTATTTCATGACCTCCAAAATATTTTGGAGCATAAACTGTACACCATGTTTTTAAACGCCACTTATCCCTAACCTTGCTACTGGACATTTCGCCTCAAACCTTTAACCTCAACACGATAAACATAGACAATTAATCAACCTTTAAAACTTTTAGGCCAGAGAAGCGTTCTAGGCAGTTTATACTCGCCAAATCTACGTTTAACCTCTAAAGGCCAATCTTCAACATTTAAACCATGGGTTGAAAGGAGTGCGGTAACCCATCTTGAAACACCCAACCCTGTACATCCTGTCCATATTTCTCTATTTTTAGCTTCATGAATACTAAAACTTTTAACAAACTTATCTTTATGTACAAAACAACCCGCAATTTCAAGCCATTCAACCTTACTCCTTTCACCACGATACGGCAGGTAAACCTCAACATCAAATGCTGCAACATTTTCACTTTTACTTACATCTCCAACCTCTCCCCCTTTCATGTAAAATGGTGTTGCTGCAACAACGCGCCACTCAAGTTCTAAAACTTTATCAACAACTTTAACAACCTCATCAACAACAGAATCTCTAACCTCAACAACTTGTTTAGGTGTTCCAATGTAAACAAGTTCAATCCTTCTGAACTCTTGAAGTCTGGCTAGACCTTCAACACCACCACCCTCCCAACGGTAGGTCCAACCGGACCTATCATAAAGCTTAAATGGTAAATCTTCAACCCTTAACGTTTCATGGCTAAAAAACTGCCAAAACGGTTCACATTGAGCTGGTGCTAGAACATATTCAGGGTCTTTAATAATCCTTTTTAACAGATCCCTTGGAACAGTTTTTGTAAGCTTAACAGCTTCTTTAAACTCTTCAAATGCTTCAGGATCTCTTGGTGGAGGACAAACATAGTACATTCCTTCAGGAATTTCCTCAAGATATCCCGGCATCCTTTGCATAACGTCTAACGGTATAAGCTTAGGCAGCATAAACGGCTGGAAATTAAGTTTATGGACAACCTCATCTAAAAGTAGGCCTTCAATAGCCTCTAAAAGCTTAGCATAAGGAGTAGTGTAGATCCATTGACCCCTACCAGGAAACTCTTTAATCCAACCATAATCCAAACAAGCTTTGGCAGGGTCCTCACAAAATTTGACCTTTTTAGGCTGAGATTGCCTAACAACAAGGGTTTTAACAGTAATTTCCTTGGTTTTTTCAAGTTTTTCAAGATTTTCTTTTATAATGCTAAAAGCCCTATCAGGTACGCTTGTTTTAAGCTCGGTTTCACTCATAGGTTTAAGTTTAACATATAATTTTCCGTTTTCGAGCTTAACTTCGTCAACATAAGTTAAACTTTTAATTTTACCTAAAACTTCCTCAGAAATCTCTTTAACTGGAATTTGAAAAATTGCTGTTGAAACTTCAACTCTTCTTAAACCAATCTTAAATTTTAACCCAAAATCTTCAGCTAGAATTTTTCTAAACCTTAAAGCTAGGCTTGTTGGCCTAATCTTTGGATTTGAAGTAAAATTCATAGTTAAAACATTTTCGTTTAAACTCAGAACTTCAATTTTTACTTTTTCTAAATCGTCCTTGTAAGTTTTTCTAAATGCTTCAAGAGTTTTTTCGACAACTTCCCTAACGCTTCCGTTTAAACCTTTAACGCTATGGCTCATTGTAAAGTTACATGTAATGCTTAGCTTAACATCCTCCTGCAACCTGCCACCTCCCTTAAAGTTTTTTCTGCAAGCTGGAAACTTGCTAAAACATCGTCTACGGTTGAAAGAAAAGTTTCAAAGCTTTTTTTACATTCAATATAGGTTAAAATTTTTTTATCTCTACACCATGTTTTAACTTTTAAACCCTCTGGTGTTGGAACATTATCCGGAGATATGCTACCCGCTAAAATTTTAGCATATTTTGCACTTTTAACAGGAATAGTAATTTTGGCTTTGAAGGCTTTCACGTAACATCCTTAAACTTAATGTTTTCGGTTAAATAAAAGTTTAGCTTTTAGTTCTTTCCAGCACTTTACCAATCGTCATGTTAACATGTTTAATAAATTCCCATTCACTTTTTTCCGGTATGGTTGCACCAGCAGCAATGTTGTGTCCGCCACCTTTACCATCAAACTTTTCTGAAACCTCCTGCATGATTAAACCTAAGTTTAAACCCTTATCTACAAGAATTTGGCTTGCACGAGCTGAAATCTTAATTTTACCATCTTTTGTTTTTGTTAATGCTATAACTGGTTTATCAAGTTTAAAGTTGAAGGAATTTGAAAGTATTGAAGCTATGGGGCTAAGCATCTTCTCATCAACAACGTTATGGCATTTAACCACGTAGACATTTTCATCTTCAACAATCAGTTTATCCTTTTTCTCCATTAAAACACTGATATAACCTCCAATAGTTTTACGGTACTCATTTAAAAGATTTTGAGCCTCGTCGAGAAACTCATCTCTACAACCAAGACATAAACTTACAGCAAGTCCAGGTTTACCCATTTTTACACATGCGTTAAGAAGAGCAGCATATTCACGTGCATCTCTAAGCGGAGTCCACTTATCCTCCAAGGTAAAACTATAAACACAGCCTATCAGCTGAAAAATTGAATCCTCTGTAAAACCTTTAGATGTAAGATAAACTGTAAGTTGTGAAAAAATTTTCTCCTTCTCCTCCTTACTTAAATCTACAAGTGAACGCCACCTATCATCAACCTTAACAGGTATCCCTAAACCTGTAAGAAAACTTAAACATCTATCCTCCTCACCACTAAGTCCAGGTATGAAGGGGTTCATTGTTGTAGCTATAGCCTTGTGAACAGGTCTTGTCTCCCTACCATAAAAAAGTAGGTCTGTTTCAACATTAACAAGCCCAGCTTTTTCAGCATCTTCAACGACAAGCTTGTTTAAGCTTTGAAGACATCTATTTCTACCCTTATCTTGAAGGTCTCCTAAAGCTCCAACAATAGCTAAGCATGAAAGGTCTATGTTATTTTCACTCATGTTTTTTGCAACAAAGTAGCATACACTTGAACCACTAACCTCCGAAGCACCGTCAATCCCGTAAAGCATAGGATTTAAATGAAGAACGTTTTTAGGGTTTAAGTTTAAAGGTTTATGGTGGTCTAAAACGATAATCTTTAAATTTTCAGGCATATTTTTCTGCAAAATATCGAGGTAGCCGCTTCCAATTTCAGCAAAAAAGTAAATGTTTGAAGATATCTCTTTAATCTCCCTTAATACCTCTTCATCAATTCTGTCTATAATTCTTAAAAGAAACTTTCCTCCAAGCTTATAGATAGCCTTTCCAATTATTGAGCCCGCAGCAACTCCATCGGCATCGCTATGAGCAAAAATTGGAATAAATTCTTCAGCTTTAACAAGTTTGACAATCTCCTCCGCAATAATTTTACAATCTTTAAAAAAATCCTCAAACCTTTTATTCATAGATTAAAATAAACCTCTAAAGAAAAGACCCTACCTTAGGCTCATAACGCCAGTCTGGTGGAAGAACTCCCTCCCTCTTATAATACTCTGAAAGCCTATGAATTTTAGATTCTAAAAGCTGAAGATTGTGAATGTTCATACGGTCGCCTCTATTTTTCTCCAAATGTCTAACCATTCTTTCAGCTTTTTTAAGCAGGTTTGAAAGGTCTTCAGGGGTCTTTGGGGCTAAGTTATGACTCCTAAGAATTTGAAGGATACTTTTATCAGTTATAGCCTTAACAAGCGGAACACCATGCTGGTCTCTAAGAATTTGGCCTATCATACTTGGAGAATAACCTTCTTTTGCAAGTTTAACAACTAAAGCTTCAACCTCATCGGCTCTATACTTACACCATGAGGGTACTCTTTTAAACACTGGTCTCGTTGAATGCGACTTACCTCTTTTATGGGAGTGAGTTCTCGCCATAAAATTCACCTAGATTCAACAGAATTATGGTTATAGATACTTACTTATAAGGTCAACTTTTACAGAGAATTCGACAAGAAATCCTAAAAACCTTAATTATGAGGGAATAGTGAATAGTTTCTAGGCTAGTGTTGATAGGCTTTAGTTGAAGAGTTAGTAAAGTTTCTAAACCACCTAAAAAATGCTTTAAAAGCTTTTGACCTATGAGAAAACCTGTTTTTTTCTTCAACGCTCATTTCAGCAAAGGTTTTTCCAGAATTTTTAGGTTTAAATATCGGATCAAAGCCAAAGCCTTGCCTTCCACGAGGATTACTAACAATTACCCCATCAACTTTACCATTAAAAACTCTAGGTGGAATGTTTGGAGAGCCAAAAGCAATAACCGACAAAAAGTAGGCTTTCCTGTTTTTAACATTAAGCATAAGCTTCAAAATTCCTTCAAAACCAATAGTCTTATAAATGTAAGATGAGTAGGGGCCTGGAAAACCTTTAAGAGAGGAAATAAACAAACCTGAATCCTCAACAAAAACAGGAAGATGATATTCGTCTAAAACACTTTTAAGGCTAGTTAAGGCTATTTGTTCAAGATTTTCAGATTGAATTTCAACACCTTTAAAATCTAAATGCTTAACCTTAATATTGTATTTTAAAGCTAAACTTTCAATTTCTTTAAACTTTCCAGCATTACTGGTTGCAAAATAAACCTCATTCATTAAGTATTAAAACGCTTAAAAACCTTTAAGTTTAATGTCCACCTCTTACTATATCTTTAAAAATTTTTAACTTCATTTTGAAGTTTGACAATTTTTCAAAACACTTAAATGTTTCAGGATTTTTACTATAAGCTCTATTATATTCAATTTTTTTTCTGATGGCCAATAGGAAATGTAGATTGGATGCTACTATAAGTAGAAAATAAAGTTAAGACATATTTTGAAAAATTTACTTAAAAACTGTTACACACGCAACCCTTAAACCTGGAAATGTGTCAGTTTAACTATGACTAAAATTTTTTATCCTCGAAAGTTTATCTCTAACAATCTTGTTTGTTAATGCAGGGTCAGCCAATCCATTGGTTGCCTCCATAATTTTCCCTATTAGGAAGTTTACTGCTTTTTCGTCAAACAACGCATCTCTCACGGCTTTTTCGTTTTCTCTGAAAATTTTTTCAGTTACAACCTCAATTGTGTTTACATCAAAAATCCTCCTCCAACCTTTTTCCTCAGTAATTGTTAAGGCTGTTTTACCTGTCTTCATCATTTCCCATAAAACTTTCTTAGCAATTTTAACGCTTATAACCCCTTCATCCATTAATTTTAACATTTCAGCTAAATGTTTAGGTGTAACTTTACAATTTCTAACCGAAGTATCTAAACTATAAATACATTGGAGGAAGTCACCCATAAGCCAGTTTGCAATAAGTTTAGGTTTATTGTAGAGTTTTGCACATTCCTCAAAAAAATCAGCTAAACTTTTATCGGAAACCAGAACTTCAGCATCATACTCCGGAAGCCTATATTGAGTGGTAAAACGCTCCTTTCTAGCATCTGGAAGCTCAGGCATTTGTATCTTAATTTTTGTTATAAAATCTTCATCGATTACTATTGGACATAAATCTGGTTCCATAAAATACCTGTAATCTTTTTCCTCTTCCTTCACACGTAAACCTACTGTTATTTTTCTAGCTTCATCCCAGTGTCTAGTTTCCATTCCAACCTTAATACCCTTCTTTAAAAGCCCCTTTTGTCTAACAATCTCATAACCTAAAGCTCTTTCAACATCCTTAAATGAAGAAATATTTTTAACTTCAACTCTCCCTCCACCCTCAACAGAAACATTTGCGTCGCACCTCATAGAACCCTCAAGGCTACCATCAAAAACACCTAGATGCTCAAGAACAGACCTAAGCTTCTGTAAAAAACTTCTAGTTTCACTAGGCTCCTTAAAATCAGGTTCGGTTACAACCTCAAGTAATGCAACACCAGACCTGTTATAATCTATCAACGTGTAAGGTGCAAAACCTAAACCACCTGGATGGTAAAGTTTGCCAGGGTCTTCCTCCAAGTGAATTCTTTTAATCCTGATGGTTCTTTTTTCTCCGTTAACGGTAAATGTTACATAACCATTTGAAGCTAAAGGTTCAAAACCCTCTAAGTCGTACTGGGATATTTGAAAGTTCTTTGGTAAATCTGGGTAAAAGTAGTTTTTACGTGCAAAAATCGTCATTTTTGCAGGTTTACAGTTTAAGGCCAAAGCAACCATAACCGCATACTCAACGGCTTTTCTGTTTAAAACAGGAAGTGAACCAGGTAGACCTAAACATACCGGACAAACATTTGTATTTGGAGGCTTACCCCTATAATCTGAGGGACATCCACAAAAAAGTTTCGTGTTTAAGCTTGTAAGTTGACAATGAACCTCCAGTCCAATTTTGGTTTTAACATCTTCAACCATGTTTCCTAAACTCCCTAAACATCTGGTTTAAGATTTTTAAGTTCTGTAAGTTCTTCAGATAAAAGTGCAAATCTTAACACTAAATCCTCTCTAAGCTGAGGAGCCATAATTTGAACACCTATTGGCAGATTATGATAAAAACCGCAAGGGATGCTTATTGCAGGAATACCTGTAAGATTTGCTGGAACGGTATCTATATCACATAAGTACAAAGATAATGGGTCATCAATTTTTTCACCAAGCTTAAAGGGTGGGATAGGCATAGTTGGACTTATAAGAATATCAAATTTTTTAAATGCATCATCAAAACCTCTCTTGATTAAGGTTAAAACTTTAAGAGATTTAAGGAAAAACTTATCGTAGTATCCTGCAGATAAAGCATATGTTCCAAGAATTATTCTACGTTTAACCTCAGCTCCAAAACCATTTCCTCTATTTTTGGAGTAAAACCTATTCCAGTCTAAAGTTTCATCCTCAACTTTTAAGCTGTAACCATACCTTACCCCATCAAATCTTGCAAGATTAGAGCTTGCCTCGGACATTGCAATAAGGTAGTAAACTGGAATAACATACTTGAGAGTCGGCATAGAAACTTCACCAAGCACAATATTTAAACTTTCAAGTTTTGAAACATAGTTGTAAAAAACTTTTAAAACAGCTTCATCAACACCCTCGCCAACCATCTCCTTAACAATACCTACTTTTAATTCGCTAGTTTTATCAGCAAGTTTAGTGATGTAATTAGTATCTTCAACATTAATAGATGTCGAATCTCGCCAATCCCACCCAGCGATTACACTTAAAAGTAGAGCACAATCATAAACATTCCTAGCAATAGGGCCTATTTGCTCAAAACTGTTAGCATAGGCAACCAAACCATAACGGCTAACAAGCCCGTAAGTTGGTTTTAAACCAACAACTCCGCAAAAACTTGCAGGACAACGTATAGAACCTCCAGTATCACTACCTAAAGCTAAAAAAGCTTCTCCAGAGGCAACAGCAGCAGCACTTCCGCCGGAGGAACCTCCAGGAACCTTTGAGGTATCCCATGGGTTTTTCGTTGGACCAAAGTAGCTTGTTTCTGTTGTTGTGCCCATTGCAAACTCATCCATGTTTGTTTTTCCTATAATTACTGCATCTTCAGTTTCAAGTTTTTCAATAACGGTTGCGTTGTATGGTGGAATGTAGTTGTAAAGCATTTTCGAACCGCATGTTGTTCTAACGCCTTTCGTGCTTATGTTATCTTTAACAGCTATAGGTATTCCTGCTAGGATTCCAGTTTTCTCTCCACTAGCTATTTTACTATCAACTTCTCTAGCTTTTTTAAATGCTTCTTCTTTACATAACGTTATAAAAGCGTTAATCTTACCTTCAACATTTTCTATTCTTTCAAAAGTTTCGGCTAAAACTTCTTCAGCTTTAACCTCTCCACTCAAAATTTTATCTTTAACTTCTTTAGCTGACAACCAGCAAAGCTTCAAAGGCTTCAACCTCAAACAATTTTTGCACACTCAAAAAACAATTCCTTTTTTCTTGAAGTGTTCATTAAAACCTCATTAACATTAAGTGGCGGTTTAGGTTCATCTTCACGGAAAACATTAACTTTACCTACAAGATGGTAGGTTGGCGGAGTTTTTTCCGTATTTAGCTCTGAAAGTATGCTAAAATACTCTAAAACCTTGTTAAGCTGTTTAACGTAAAGTTTTTTTTCATCTTCGGTAAGCTCTAATCTTGCAAGCCAAGCTAGATGCTCAATCTCCTCTATTGAGATGCTGGCTTTAGTTTTTTCCATCTTCACTTAAAGTAAGCTGTCATCCTAAATTAACTTTACCACAATAATTTTAAAAAAAGGTTCTTCCCTTCTAAGGTAGTGTATACACTAACTGTCAGTTTTTGGAGGAATAAAGATGGTAATGGAAATTTTCTCAAAAGAATTTTCAGTTTCAACAAGTAAAAAGTTAGAAATTATTGATGTTACAAGGGAAGTTGAGGGCGCTGTTACAGCATCAGGTATTAGGGATGGTTTATGTGTTATTCACACACCACATGCAACAGCAGCAATAATTACAAACGAAGCAGAGGAAGGGCTTATCCATGATATAACCAGAAAAATTGAGGCGTTTTTTCCCTTAACTGGAGAATATAGACATAATAGGATTGATGATAATGCGCATGCTCACCTAGCATCAGCGTTTTTAGGTTCATCTAAGGTTTTTCCGGTTAAAAATTCCAGAATTTTAAGAGGAACATGGCAAAATATTTTACTAGTTGAGCTTGACGGTCCAAGAACCCGTAGAGTGGTTTTAACGGTCATAGGTGAAAAATAAGGGTTAGGCCAAGTTTTCAAAGTTAAGTTTTCCTTTAAGAAGTTTTCTTAATGTTTCAGGTAAACTTTCAATTTTAACCCTTACCTGTCTCCAACTATCTCTATCCCTAATTGTTACAGTGTCATCATTTAATGTTTGATAATCTATTGTTATGGCAAAAGGTGTTCCCACTTCATCCATTCTAGCATATCTTCTTCCAATACTTCCAGACTCATCATACTCAACAATAAAACCTTCCTTAACAAGCATGTTATAAACTTCTAAAGCTTTCTCTGGAAGTCTATCTTTACTCATCAAGGGGAAGACTGCAGTCTCTATTGGAGCTAGATCCTTAGGAAGCTTTAAAACAACTCTTCCCTCCTTCTCGGAATAGCCATACTCTAATGTTGCGTAAAGAAGTCTATCTAAACCGAATGATGGTTCAGCAACGTAAGGTAGAAATCTCCTACCTTTCTCTTCAACATCAATCTCCTTAAATTCCACATGGTTGGTTGTTATCCTGTAGGTTTTACCATCACATTTAAGCTCATAATATCCAAGCTTGCTGACGGATTCGGCGACTTCATCGGCGTCTGTTAAGCTTAAAAACCTTAAAATCTTTGAAGCATCGTCGCCAAAACTTTTGGTGACAACATCCTTTCTAACTTCAAGAATAACTTTCCTAGTTTTTAAAGGACTGCTATACGGGACATAAACCCGTAAATCTTCACCACTATAAACCATGTGCATTTTTAAATCATAGTTTAAACGTAAAGCATGACCTGAAACTTCAACCCAACCCCACCTTGAAAGCTCAACAAGCTGGTCATATGTTTGGGATGAGTAATGTGCACGCTCAGATGGGAGTTTTTCCCTGAAAATTTGCTTTTCAGCCGGTATACCAAGTTCTTCAACAAACTTTTTAGCTTTAACCATGAAATACGCCATCCACTCAGATTTAATGTAACCTTTATCTAAAGCTTCTTCAACACTAATCTCTAAGGGTTGTTTTCCACCTTTCACTAAAACCTCCTCAGGTAAAAGTCTTAAAACCTCGTTTTTAACGTTAGAAAGTTTCCAACATTTAGGATTTTCAGGGTCATAGAAGAACTCAAACTCCATTATGGTTAGCTCTCTAAGCCTAATAGGCCCCTGCCTGGGTGAAATTTCATTTCTAACACATCTACCAATCTGGGCGACACCCAAAGGAAGTTTTCCTCTTGCAATCTCATAAAGCCTCTTAAAATTTACAAAAATTCCTTGAGCTGTTTCAGGTCTACCATAACCAACATTTTCAGTATAAGGACCTATTGTTGTTTTAAAAAGCTCATTAAAAGGTTTAGGGTCCTCCAAATCGCCCTTACATTGAGGACATTTTACATTTATCTCCCTCATCTTTAATCTAAGTTCCTCAATAGTCAAACCTTCAAAAGAAGTTTCTGTAGCTTCTTCAAGTAGGTGGTCGGCTCTCCATTTTCTCCCACATTTAAGACATGTTGTTATGGGGTCTGTAAAGTGGGTTGTATGACCTGAAGCCTCAAAAACAGTCGCAGGGGTGATTATTGGTGTATCAATAAGCATTAAACCTTCTTCCTTAACAAAAACATCAATCCATTTATTTTCAATCTTTCTTTTAAGTAGGGCTCCAAGTGGACCATAATCTATAAAACCGCTTTCACCACCATAAATTTCATAGGATTGCCAAAAAAAGCCCCTCTTCTTTGCAAGTTCAACAACCTTCTGAGACTTATCAGCTTTACCTACGTCCAAATTGTTCACCCATAGCGTCAAAATTTTTTAGTAGAAATGCTTATAAAGATTTACTTAAACCTATAAGGTTTTTAGTTTCTTTTAGCCTTATCATAAAGTTGATTAAAATGTTTCCACAAGATATGCTTGTAGAGCTTGCTAAAGCTGTAATTACACTTTTTATTATCGTTGACCCTCTTGGAAACATTCCAATTTTCATGGGCCTAACTGAAAATTTAAGTAGAGAAGAAAGAAGAAAAGTTTTTAGAGTTGCAACCATCGTCGCTTCAGCTCTTTTAATAGTTTTTGCTATTATTGGTAGAGAGCTTTTAAGTATCTTTGGAATATCGACTCACAGTTTTATGGTTGCAGGGGGTGTTCTGCTTTTAGTTATAGCTGTAAAGCTTGTTATTTACGGAGGATGGGAAGAGAAAACCCTTTCACCTGAAAGTCTGGGGGCAGTTCCTATCGCATGTCCATTACTTACAGGCCCAGGGGCGATAACAACAACCATAGTCATCATTCAAACTTCAGGAATTATAATAACATTGTTTGCTGTTATAGTAATATCCATAATTAACTGGGTTATCTTAAGGTTTGTTGAGCCTATAAACAGGTTTCTAGGCAAAACAGGATCGGCTGTTGTTGCAAGGGTTATGGCTATATTTATCGCAGCTATAGCTATAGGGTACATAGTCAACGGGATAACCCACTTTGTAGAGTTGAGCTAAAATTGTTGCTTTATGATGTTGTAGTTGTTGGAGGAGGACCAGTAGGATGCATGACCGCCCACCTAGTTGCAAAAAGTGGTTTTAAAACGTTAGTTGTTGAAGAACATAAAGAGATTGGTAAGCCTGTTCACTGTGCTGGGAAAATTTGTGTTAAAGCTTTTGAGGAATTTAACCTTCCAGAAAACTCTGTTGTGAACAAGGTTAGGGGGGCATACCTTTATTCTCCAAGCAACTACTATTTTAGGGTTTCCAAACATACGGTTGAATCCTATATTGTTGATAGGGAAGTTTTTGATAAGAAAATTGCACAGCTGGCTGAAAACGCTGGAGCTGAAATTTTAACATCAACAAGATGCTTTAAAGTTGAAAAAGATAGGGAAAAATTTAGTTTAAAGTTTAGATGCGAAAAAAATGGTCAGCTTAATACCACTACTGCCAAGTGTAAAGTTGTTGTTGACGCTGAAGGTTGGAGACCTATGTTGTTAAAAAATTTAGGTATTAAACGGAAAAGGTTAAAGTTTTTAGCAGGTTTTCAAGCTGACATGGAAGATGTTGAATTTAATAGACAGGACCATGTTGAAGTATATTTTGGAAGAAAATTTTTTCCAGGATTTTTTGGATGGCTTATTCCTTTAAGCAGCTATGAGGCTAGAGTTGGTTTATGTGTAAACATGGAAGCTGTAAAAAAGCCACCTTCAACCTATTTTAAACTTATGTTAAAGAATCATTCAGTATTATGTAAGAGGATTAAGCAGAAGAAGATAAAAAGAGTCTTCGGCGGAATAATACCCATTCATGGACCATTAAACATGGAAATTTTTAATAACTTTTTTGTTGTTGGGGATGCTGCTGGACATGTTAAATCAACTACTGGTGGAGGTGTTTATGTTGGCTTAAAGATGGCTAAGATAGTAAGTAAAAAAATATTGCATGGTTTAGGCGGTGAAGAGGTCGAAAAAAATGCTAATCTAGATTATTGGAAAACTGTTTTTGATGTTAAGTTTACATCGTTTTTAAGAAGGTTTCTGGACAAACTTTCAGATGAGGAACTAGACTATATTTTTAAAGTTTTAGGGGGAAAAACATCCCTACTAAGGGAGATTGAAGAAAAATACTACTCGCAACAACAGTTCCATGTTTTTTTGTCTATTGTGAAAAATATTGGAATTTGTTTTAAATTTAAAAGCTTAACACCAAAGATGGGTTTAGCGCTCTTAGAAGAGACTTTAAACCGCTCCCTAATGAATTTTTAACCTCACCTACGCACCCCTTACATTAAGAAACCTTCTACCTATTATCCATTTTTCAATTTCTGTTGCACCCTCGTAAATCCTGATGACTCTTACATCCCTGTAAAATTTTGAAATTTTGGATTCACTAAAGTACCCAATACCTCCATGAAGTTGTAGACATTGATCAACAACTTTGAATGCAACTTCGGTAGAATACCACTTAGCCATCGCGGAAAGCTCCGGGAGAACTTTACCACTATCTAGTGCTGAACATGCCTTATAGGTTAAGCTTCTTGCAGCCTCAATTTCTGTAATCATTTCAGCAACTTTAAACTGGATTGCCTGAAAATGGGATAATGGTCTTTCAAAAGCCTCTCTAGTTTTAACATAGTTTAAAGCCTCCTCCAATGCTCCCTGAGCAATTCCTAACCCCTGGGCAGCAACCCACGTTCTACTCCTGTTAAAAAAATCCATAATGTGGTAAAAACCCTTTCCTCTCTCCCCCATTAAATTTTCTTTTGGAACATGAACATTTTCAAAGCTTACTTCTGCAGTATCGCTAGCTCTCATACCAAGTTTACCTTTAAGTTTTCTTCTTTCAACACCATCACTTTTTAAATCAACCATGATGGTGCTGAACCTTCTATGTCTATCACCACTATCTTCAGTTTTGCAAAGAACAATAGCATAATCTGCTAAAGTTCCATTGGTTACAAAAGTTTTTGTACCATTAATAACCCAGTACCCTCCCTCAAGCTTAGCTGTAGTCTGGATTCCAGCAACATCACTACCTGCAACAGGCTCGGTTATCATTATAGCCATGATAGCTTTACCATTAGGTAGTGGTGGGAGGTATATGCTTTTTAAATCTTCACTACCATTAACCAGTAGTGTTTCAGCACCTAAAACAGTACATAAAACTGCGAACCCGCATGCAGGATCAACTTTATGAAATTCTTCATAGATTAACGCATTTTCAAAATATCCTAGACCTTGTCCACCATGCTTTTCGTCTATAAAGACGCCGACAAATCCATGTTTACATGCTTCTTTCCATAACTCCCATGGAAACTCCTCGTTTTCATCACAACGTGTAGAATACTTTAAAAATTCTCCTTTAGCAAAATCCTTAGCTGACTCCTTAATTTGCTTTTGCTCACTAGTTAACCCGAGAAACTCATACTCACTCAACTCTTTAACCTCCTATACAATATATTTTATATTGCTCTTTAAATTTTAGGTAAAATGCCCCAAAACTTTCTTTCCTTTAATCTCTCCTTTTTAAGCCATGCATTACCTCTTTCCTTAAACTCCTCTGAAAACCAGACAAATGCTGTTAAATCCCTTGAAAGAGGCCAGTTTAGCATAGCTAAATCTGTCCAAAAGTTGAGACAAGACTTTATAACTCTGAATGCCTGGGGGCTAACTCTTTCAACAGTGTTAAGTGCAATTTTTTCTGCTTCTTTTTCAACTTCGTCATCGCCTGCAACCAAGTTTATAAGCCCCCAATTATAAGCTTCTTCAGCTGATAAAAGTCTACCAGTAAACAAAAGTTCTCTTGCTCTTTTTTCTCCTATAAGTATTGGGAGAAGTTGAACACCACCACCCATAGCTGTTGAACCTACAATTGCTTCTGGTTGGCCAAATCTTGCAGATTTTGAAGCTACAACTAGGTCACACATCATTACAAGCTCATTTCCACCTGCAACACAACTACCCTTAACAGCCGCAATAGTAAGCTTACCAGTTTCCCTGATAAGTCGGAGGGTATCCCAGTAAGCTTTAAGCCATCTAACTCCGTTTTTAGCCCCATTCATGGATAAAAGCTCTTTTAAATCTGCTCCGCCAATGGTTTCAAAACAAATTATTATTGCTGAAACATCATCATCTCTATCTGCCTCCTTAACAGCTTTACATAACTCTTTAAGTGTTTTAAGATTAAGCAAGTTTATTTTCTCTGTAAACCTAATCCAAAAAATTTTTTTATCCTTTCTAGTCTCCAGCATGTTTTATCACCAAGAAGAAGGATAAGAGTTTTCCCTACTTATTGGTTATCCTATTTAAAATTCTACGTAAATTACGTATGAAAACTGAATGTTTAAACTTAAGACGGGTTACCTTATTTACTTTGATTTAACGAACAGATTCTAGACAACTTTATCTTTTAGGTAAGAGTTATAAAGGCTTTTTAAAATACACTTTTTTAACCACAAAACATCTTGGCTTTAAGGGGGGCATTGATTGCTTTATCCCGTAAGGATGGTTAGGGTGGAAGCCGTTGTTCCTGCGGATAAGGTTGAAGAAGTCATAAGGAAACTTGGGGAATGTGGTGTTGCTCACTTTATAGATGTAGTAAAAACTAAAGACTACAAGTATAAGGAGGTTGCAAAGGAAGTTAAACGTCTTCAACGTGAAAATTATTTACTTCAACTCTCAAACAGAATCAACAATCTTTTAAGAAGACTTGGAGAGCCACCATACCCCAAACCAGTAGTTGTTAAAGATTCATCAAAAGTTTTAGCTGAAGCTGAAAAAGAAGTTGAGAAACTTGAAGCTGAATATATGAAAATTGAAAATGAAATGAAGCTTTTGAGCGAGGAGAAAGCTTCGCTCGAAAGGGATATGCGTCAAGTTTTTAGTGAATACAAAAGCTTGGAGAAATATCTTTCTGAAAAGAAGATAGATGTTGACACTGTTTTGGCTGTTAAGGTTCCTGAGATATTAAAGGTTAGGGAAATTTTAAGGAACATTCATGAAGATCTTATCGAAGTACAAAAAAATCTAGTCTTCATAGATGTAGCTGGAAAACTAGCTTTAACGTATGAAGCTATTTCAAATGAAAAAGACAAGTTAGAAAAAGTTAAGGTTGAAGTTGAGGATACCTTAAAAGCTAATGAAGAGGTTAAGAAGAACATTCCTAAAGCGTTGAGTGAAGCATTAAAAGTTGAGGAGGTTCTTTATGAAGTTAAAAATGTTGTTGAAAAAAAGCTTGAAGCTTGGAGAAAAATTGATGAGTTAAAAGTATTTTTAAAACAGCTTAAATCTAAGCTTGATGATGCTGAAAAGAGCCTTACAAGTGACATCATACCATTAATTGGTGAAGACGTCTTCAAAGTTTTTGAAGAATTTAGGAGTATCTTTAATGTCGCTGAAAAGCTTAGTCTAGGTTCAGCTGAAATTGAAAATGTTACTAAAAAAGCCTCGTTAACAGCTTCTCTGCTTAAAGATAAGATTGATATTTTAAATAACACTGAAAGATTTATTCTCCTCTATAGTGTAGTTAGGCTTGTTGAGGAAATACGTAAAGAAAAAGTTGTTGATGTGGAAAAGTTAGCTGAGGAAAGTAAGAGACTTATTTCGATTCTACCTGCAAAACAGCTTGAAATTGTTAAGAGAGCTTTTGATGTTGTTGCAATGGAGCGTAAAATAGAAGAATTGGCAAGAAAACCTGAAGAATTAAAGGAGAAAATATCCAGTTTAGCTGGCACAGCAGATTTTCTTCACGTTTTTAATGAAATAGTTGACATTGAACTTAAAATCGAGGATTTATATAAAAAGTTTAGGCAAACTAGGCGGACGTACGTTTTTGAATTTTGGGTTGACAAGTCTAATGTTGAGAAGGCTGTAAGTATTGTTAAAAGTGAATGTCCATCAGCAATTGTAAATGTTGGTGGAGAGGAAAAGGGAGATAAACCCCCAACTTTAATGAAAAATCATCCAATAGCTAAACCATGGGAAAAACTTGTTGCAGCATACGGATTACCAAATTATCATGAAATAGACCCAACAATCATTACAGTTTTAACTTTTCCAGTAATTTTTGGTTTAATGTTTGGAGATATGGGTCACGGTTTAATTCTTCTTGTAGGTGGACTTTTAATACCTAAAATATGGAGTAAACTTAACCTTAAAGGCGAACTTTGGGATTACATTTACAAGGGTAGAAATCTCATAGTGCTTTGCGGAATAACATCTATAGTCTTCGGTTTCCTTTACGGGGAATTTTTCGGCCCAACAAACTACCATTATGCTTTACACCATGCAGTTCCAACATGGTATTCAGATTTAACAGGGCTGGATAAGGCACCATGGTTTAGTCCAATGGCGGATCTTATGCTGTTCTTTAAGGTTGCAATTTCTGTTGCAATATTTCATATACCATTCGGCATAATCCTCGACTTAGTTAACAAGCTTAAAGCTGGTGAAAAAAGGGAGGCCTTAGTGCCAATCTCGTGGCTTTGGTTTTACTTTAGTTTTGCAACTTTACTCATACTTATAATGACGCCAGCATACGGTATAACCGATGTAATTTTTAATCCCACATTACTAGGATTGTTTTTTATTACACCCTTTGTAGGTATGCTTCTTCTTCATAAATTTGCAGTGGGAGGTTTCTTTGAAGCTTTTTCTGAAACAATAACCAAAGCTATAGAATCATTATCAAACACCTTTTCATATTCACGAATTTTAGCTTTAGGGCTTACCCACGCAATCTTTAGTGATATAGCCTTGCTTGGAGCAGGAAATCCCGTGTTGTTCTGGGTTACTTTCTTAATGGTCACAATCTTCATGATTATAGCATTGGAAGGGATAATAACATTTGCACATTCCCTTAGGCTTCACTGGGTTGAATGGTTCAGCAAATTCTACAGTGGGGATGGAGTAGCTTTTGAAGGTTTCACTATTAAAAGGAGGTTTACAGTTGCTGGTTAGGTATAAGGTTAAAATCAAGGTTAAAAAGCTTAAACCACTAATTAAGTTAAGAAATTTTTTACGTGAAAAAACAGCTTTAAAGCCTGTTCCAGGTTATTCTATGAGCAAAATTATGGTTTCAGGTTTAATCCTACCAATAATAACTAGCATTTTTCTTCTTTTCTCCATTAACCTTTCATCAATATTGGATCTTCCACCTTTAACCATGTTTCTTTTTATGTGTTTATGTACTTTTTCAGGCTTTTTTCTTGCTATAGTAATATTAACCAAACTTACAGGTAAAATCTTAAATTGGGCTAGGGAGGAAAAATGAGAAAGTTTACTGACTATATTGAGTTAACCCCTAGAATTAGAGGAAAAAAATCGTTTATGCTTGTTAAAAGCGACTATGACAGCATGCTTACGGCTGAGAATGTTCAGGCGGCTCTTAGAAGGCTTGAAGGCTCAAGATATCAACCATACATAAGCCAGTTTCTTGTGAGAGAGTTCAACGTTGATGAGGTTGAGGATAGTCTAATAAAAGCTTATAATGATGAGTTAAACTTTGTTCTACTTAAAACAAGAAATAAAGCTGCAGCGGATTTTATAAGTGAGTTTAACCGTTTAAATGAGCTTAGAACTTTAGGTTTAGTGTTAAAGGCAATTTTACTTGAAAATTCATGGGAAGAGGCTTCAAGATTTATTTTTCCCTATGGAAAACTAAACATTGAAACCTGTAGAAGCCTTGTTGAGACAAAAAACGTTGAAGAAGTTTTTAGGCTTATGGGTGAGAAGTCTTTAATTGGAAAAGTAAGGGAGATTTTAAGTGGCTCTGAGAATTCTTTGCTTAAAAGTATTAAGACCGAATTAACATTAACAAGGCATGGTTTAGAAAAAGTTTTTAAAAAAGCTCAGAACCTCGAAGGAAGAGATAGATTTTGTATAAAAATTCTTGGTATACTTATTGACATCTCTAACATAACGGCCATTTTAAGACTTAAAAAACTCAAGTTTGAAAAAGAAGGAATAGAAGATTACATTTTCCCAGTTTACTACATTCTTAAGGAAGACGAGGTAAAAAGGGCTTTAATCGCTGAAAACGAGAAGGATGCCTTAAAAGTTTTCTCCTCAGGCAGATACGTGAACATAGTTTCACCTTTAACCCCCATCTATGAGGTTAAAAATGACCTCTCAATCTTTGAGATAGCGTTAAAACGCTACCACGCAAAAGAATGCGAAAGAGCGTTTTACCAGCTTTTCCACTTTACTGAGGCGTTTGCATATCTCTACCTTAAGCTTTACGAGGTTAAGGATTTAATAACAATAGTAATTGGAAAACAGTTTAACATTCCACCAAGCGAAATAGAATACTTGTTAACGCTTCATCAACCACTCTACCCAACTTAAACCAAAAGTTTTAAATTAGATTTCTCCTAACCAATCAAACCATAGGAAAAGGTTAGGCCTGAGTGGAGGGTAAAAAAATGAGTTTAAAGTTAAATTTGATGTTAGCATTAACCTTAGTTTCAATCATGTTGGGAGCATGCTACAGTCTTACTTATGCTGAGGCTGCAGAAGCTGAGCAAGCGGAACATTCCTCGGCAGAATTAGGTTATATTGCTATAGGTGCAGGTATTGCTATAAGTATCCCTGGTTTTGCCGCTGCTTGGAGTCTTGGTACGGCAACCTCTGCTATTGCTGCCGCTGGAGCTGAAAGACCTGAAATTATAGGTAGGTTCTTTATCTATGTTGTGTTTATTGAAGCTATTGCAATCTATGCGCTTATAGTTGCAATATTCATCATAACGATGCTTCCAGCGTATCTATAATACAAGTTCAGGTTAAAAACTTACAAGTTTGGCTAAACTGGTTAGTCTAAAGGCCATGCCTTGAAAAAATCGCTTAAATTATACTCTAAAACCCTTTTTATATTTTTGTTTTCACTAAGCCTTAAACCACAACCAGGACATATATAGCTTAAGGATAGTTTTACGATGAAAAATCTATTCATGTTAGGACAGTAGAGTAAGGCTTCTGCGTCAGAGATGTTTGAAATCTTTAGTAAATGCTTTTTCAAATAAGTCGCCTAGGTATAACATTAAAATTTATTAATTTTTATTAAGTTAAATTTATCTTGACAAACCTAAGAGGTTTTAGTCTTGGTGATAGGAGGTTATGCGGATTTTTTTCCTTTTATGTTTTTTATCTCTAGGTGTTTTAGAGTATGAACATGGAAGTTAAAAAATGTTTTCCTAAATGTGAGTTTTTCAGATGTGGACAAAAGGCTCTTCAACTCAAGTTTGGAAAACAGTACTGTAAACTTGTAGATGATGTTTGTGAAGGGTATAAGTGTAGGTATGCTATTTGTATAAGGAATAGGCTTTTACCCGACGGTATATGCAGTTTAACAATCAAGAGAGAGCAAAAGCAAGTTGAAATACCCCTAGAGGATGATGCTTTAAAGAAAATTAGGGTTAAAGGCAAACTTCAAAAAAGACTTGGAAAAGAAATTTTTTAATCTGGTAAGAGGTTGAAGAGCAGTATTAAACTCTTGATTACAAGTTCACATAGACCAACAAAACTTATAAGAAGTTTTATGAACGATTTAGCTTCGGTTATACCCAACTCCATTAGAGTTAACCGTGGAAAAATGAGTTTTATGGATGTGGCTAAAAAAGCTCTAGCCCTAAACATAAACTTGGTTTTAATTGTTAGTAGGTGGAAAGGTGGGCCTGGAAAGATTGAGTTTTATGGGTTTGAAGATAGAAAGATGAAGCTTTTACCTCCAATTATATACGTTAAAGGTGTGCGTTTACAAAGAACCCATAAAATCTTCTTTAGAAGATTTAAAGTTAAACCAAGAAGCTTATCAATAGTTAAGCCTTTAAACAACGATTCTGAAGTTCAAAAACTTGCTGAAACTTTAGCTGAAACCCTTAAAATTCCATTTGTAACCTCTACTGAAAACGTGGTATCCGATGTTTTCATGAAAATTTATAGGAACAATGAGGGAAAACTTAAGATTACCTTTATTTCCGTCATGAATGACGGAATTGAAGTTGGACCTGAAATTTTTATTAAGCATATTAGATGGGCGAGTGTTAAGCATGATTAAAGCAAAAATAACGTTTAAAACTTCAAAGAAAAAATGTAAAAAAATTGTTAAAGTGTTAAAGCCTGAAACAAGATTTACACCTACATCTAGAAGTAAAACTAAAATCAAAAATGGAGGTAACACGGTTGAGGTCACATTTTATGCTAAAGATTTTTCAGCATTAAGAGCATCAATAAACTCATTTTGCCGCTGGGTTAAAATGGTTGATGAGGTTTTAGATGTTGCTAAAGATTTAAGATGATACCCTTTTAAATTCATGAGTTTATGTAATAATGTTGTCCACTTTTTATGGGTTGGTAAGCTTCATACACTTTGGTTTAAGGTTGAATTAGTAAAAATAATCATTAATCTGTTATGTAAACTCTTCTGCGACTTCAAATAACGCTAACATGGAAAGCTTAAACAAGGCACTACTTGATGTTAATAATAACTTTACTTTTTAAGGCTAAAAACAACTAAGCTGAAAAATTCGATAAAACCTAAGGAACGTTACACTTAAAAGTTTTAGATACTTAAAAGTTTATAGGTGATGAAATCGCTACACCCTGAAAAATGTTAATGATGAGGGTTCAAAGCTCTGAAGTCTTAACTTTTAATTTACTTCCCCAGCATTGTTGTTGGCTATGATTATTGCTTTAAATTCTGTTTGTCTCCAAACTTCTAAAAGTTTTTCAGGTTTACATTTAAGATATGAACCTACAGCTGGGTCATGAATATACAAGTAATTCTCATCGTAACCTACAACAACAACCGTATGTAAATACTCGTTGATTTGTATCCTTATGATAACAGGTTTTCCATTATCAATTTCACTTTTAAGTTGCTTCATGTTTAAGGATGCGTAGTAACACTTTCCAAGGTAGTTTGAAAGTAGAGGAAGCATGTTTTCAAATCTATCGTAACCCAAATAATTGATTTCATCTTGAGTTAAATTATATCCATAATATGCTAGGACCATGCTTGCAGATGCTTCTGAACAAAACCATGGTTTCTGGTAGAAGAATGGTACGTCTAATATTTTGATTTTAGTTAAGTTTTCCTCTTCAAGCTTGCCAGAATAAATTTGGAGGTTTGTTTGTGGAGCTTTACTGATAAAGGTTAAACATAAAATAATTAGTGTAAGTGTAATAGTTAAGACTAAAATTTTGATGCATGTTTTTCCATTTATCATTACTTACCTAATTAGGTTAACTCAGCTTAAAGTTTTTCGAGCTTTCTAACTTGAAACAAACCTTTTTAAAAGAAGGTTTGCTGCTGAGTATGGATCTACTTCCCCTGATGTTACTTTGCTTAACACGTTTTTAAATTCACCATCTATGTTTGCTTTCTTTAAAACATGTTCATATATTTTTTGGGATAAAATTTCTAAAACTTCTAACTTATTTTTTTCCATTTTAAGTTTTTCCATCATTCCTGACTCTACAAGGAAGTTTTTATGGTTATCAATTTCTTCAACAAGTTTGTCTATTCCATCACCCCTAACAGCAATAGTTTTAACAACTGGTTTTTTCCATATTTTATGGAAACCTCTTTCCTTGAGTTTCTCATAATCATATTCAACATACTCTTCAATTTCCCTGACAGTCTGGTCAGCATTATCTTGGTCAGCTTTATTAACAACAAATATGTCTCCAATTTCATAAATACCGGTTTTCATAGCTTGAATTTCATCTCCAAGCTTAGGCATAAGTACAAGAACAACCGTGTAAGCATACTTTATAACATCAATTTGAGTTTGCCCAGCTCCAACTGTTTCGATAATCACTACATCTTTTCCAGATGCATCAAGAACCTTAACAGCATAACCAGTAGCCCTAGACAATCCTCCAAGCGACCCACGACTCCCCATGCTTCTAATAAAAACACCACTATCCGTTGAATGTTCTTTCATTCTTATTCTATCACCAAGTAAAGCTCCTCCTGTAAATGGGCTTGTTGGGTCAACCGCCAAAACACCAACACTTAATCCCTTCTTCCTATATTCCCTGATAAGCCTATCAATAAGGCAGCTTTTACCTACTCCCGGTGGCCCTGTTACCCCTATAACATGCGCTTTTCCGGTGTAGGTATGAAGCTTTGCAAGGACATTCATAGCCTCACTGTTACCTTCCTCAATTAAAGTTATAAGTCTAGCAATTGCTCTAGTTTCACCATTTAAAACCTTCTTAACAAATTCGTCAACATCCTCATGTAGTATTCTGTTTAGTGTGGACATCCAAAACCTCCTACCTAGAACTTAAGTATTGAGAGCTTAATAGGAGTGTTTAAATTTTTCCATGTTCTAATATTTTTGAACATACACTTTTAACTGTATGGGTGTTAAGTTATGAGTGGTGATGAGGTGCTTGTAATAGAGGAGGAAAAAGAGGCTAGGGAACGAGCCAAAAAAGGGTTGGAGCGTAAAAGGGAATTTAAAACTCTTTCAGGTATACCTGTTAAGCGTATTTATACTCCTGAAGATGTTAAAAATCTAAGTTATGAGGAGTTTTTAGGAGAGCCAGCGCAATATCCGTTTACAAGGGGAGTTTACCCTACAATGTATCGTGGAAGGCTTTGGACAATTAGAATGTTTTCAGGTTATGGTGGTGCTGAGGATACTAATAGAAGATGGAAGGAGCTTATTAGGCATGGTGAAACTGGTTTAAGTACCGCTTTTGACTTTCCAACACTTGAAGGATACGATTCTGACGACCCTAAAGCTGAGGGTGAAGTTGGTAGATGTGGTGTTGCTATTTCATGCCTCCCAGACATGGAGGTCTTGTTTGATGGCATCCCCGTAGATAAGGTTACAACATCTTTCACCATAAACGCTCCAGCAATATGCATACTTTCAATGTATTTTGCTTTAGCAGAAAAGCGTGGAATACCATTAACTAGTGTGGGAGGTACAACTCAAAATGACATGCTTAAAGAGTTTATTGCACAAAAATCCTACAGGCTTCCTCCAGAGCCATCACTTTGGCTTAATTGTGAAATAATCAGGTTTTGCGCTGAAAAAGCACCACTATGGCATCCTGTAAGCATTAGTGGGTACCATATAAGGGAAGCTGGTGCAACAGCTATTCAGGAACTTGCATGGACATTGGCTGATGGTATAACTTTTGTTGAAAAAACTATTGAATATTTTGGGTTGGATGTTGATAGTTTTGCTCCAAGATTATCCTTCTTCTTCTGTTGTCACATAGACTTTTTTGAGGAGATAGCTAAGTTTAGAGCTGCAAGAAGAATGTGGGCTAAAATTATGAAGGAAAGATTTGGAGCTAAAAACCCAAGGTCTATGATGCTTAGATTTCATACACAAACAGCTGGACAATCTTTAACTTACCAGTATCCTGAGCTAAATATTGCTAGAACCGCTATTGAAGCATTAGCAGCTGTTCTAGGTGGAACCCAATCTTTACATACAAATTCTTATGATGAAGCTATCTGCCTCCCAACAGATGAAGCTGCAAAAATTGCAACATTAACCCAGCGGGTTATAGCTCATGAGACAGGAGTATGTAATACTGTTGACCCCCTTGGAGGCTCCTACTTTGTTGAGAAACTTACAAGTGAAATTGAAAGTTTAGCGTGGGAGGAAATTGAACGTATAGAAAAGCAGGGTGGAGTTTTAAAATGTATTGAAAATGGATATTATTTACGTGAAATTGCAAAATCTGCAAATGAATATAGAAAAAAGCTTGAATCAGGAGAAGTTGAAGTTGTTGGTGTGAATTGTTTCCAGCCTGAAGATTTAAAATATGATTTTCAACCGTTAAAGGTTCCATTAGACCTTGAAAAAAGAAGAAAAGAGTTTCTTGCAAAAATTAGAAGTAGCCGTGAAAACCTTAAAGTTAGGGATATACTCAACAAGCTTAGAAAAGCTGCTGAAAATAGAGACGAAGTTTTCCCAATAGTTATGGATGCTGTTAAGGCTCATGCAACTTTGGGTGAAATTATGCAAACATTTGAAAATGTTTTTGGAAGGTATAAGGAACAACCTATTTTCTAGGAGGTTTTCCTTTTGTCTGACAGTAAGAAAATTAGGGTTTTGATTGCTAAGCCTGGTCTTGATGGGCATGACCGTGGAGCTAAGGTTGTTGCTAGAGGTTTGGCTGATGCTGGAATGGAGGTTATTTACGCTGGCTTATGGAATTCTCCTGAGGAGATAGTAGATATAGCCATTCAGGAGGATGTTGATGTAGTTGGGCTTAGCATTCTTTCAGGTGCACATGACGTTATTGTGCCAAAGGTTAGAAAGCTTCTTGACGAAAAAGGTGGAAAGGATATTATTCTCCTTGTAGGCGGTACAATACCTCTTGAAGACGTTGAGTATTTAAAAAGAGAATGCAGGGTAACTGAAGTTTTCCTTCCGGGCTCAAGTATACAGTCAATAGTTAAATGTGTAGTGGAAAACGTTAAAAAGACTGGAAAAGACTGTTAAATTTTTCTTAAAACCATTTTTTTTAAATCATTTTTAAAACAAAAAGTATAATTGTAGATTAAAAGCTAGGTAAAGTTATGACTCGTAGGGTTGCCCTTGTTGGTTATGGATGCTTAAAAATCGGTAAGTATGGTGCTGAGCTATCTGAAAATGAGATGGCTGTTAAAGCTATAAAGCTTGCTTTGCAGGATGCTGGAATTTCTAAGAATGATGTTGAAGGATTTGTTACAACTCCAAACTATCTTTTAACAATGGGTCTTCAACTATCAATAATTTCAGAATACTTAAGAATTTCGCCTAGAGTTGCGGCTGAAATTGCTTGTGGTGGTGTTGCTGGGGGTTTAGCACTTAAACATGCTATAAATGAAATTATGCTTGGCTATGCAGACATAGTGGTTTGTTATGGTTCTGTTAAAGAGTCTATACGTTTTAAAAACGTTGCATTAATTGAACCTGGTATGGGTATTGAAGTTTACGAGCCTACAACTCAACCGTATGCTGTTGCAGGTGTTATGTGGGCTTATGCATGTTCAGGTAGAAGGTATATGTATGAGTATGGGGCAACAGAGGAGCATTTTGCAATGGCTTGCGTAAGAGATAGGAAAGGTGCTATGCATAATCCTTGGGCGTCATTTACCACACCAATAACAGTTGAAGATGTTTTAAAATCACCTGTTTTATGTTCACCGTTAAAACTTTTAGACTGTTCCGCTGCAAGAGACGGTGCAGTTGCAATAGTTTTAGCTTCAGAGGAAAAGGCTAAAAAAATAACCGATATCCCCATTTACGTTACCGGTGTTGGGGAGTATCATGATAATTCAAGCATAATTCCAACAGATGGATGCGATAAACCTATAACCTCATTTATTGCCGCTAAAGAGGCTGCTCAACAAGCATTAAAGATGGCAAAAATTGATGTTAACGATGTTGATGTTGCTGAACTTTACGCGCCTTTCAGTCCTCAAGAACTTATACTTCCAGAAGATATTGGGTGGTTTAAGAAGGGTGAAATGGTTAAGGCTATTATGGACGGCTCTACTGAGGTTGGTGGGAAAATTCCGATAAATACTGATGGGGGTCTCCTATCTAGGGGGCATCCGGCTATGGTTACTCCTCTATACGAAACCGTAAGCATTATAAGGCAGCTTAGAGGTGAAGCAGGGAAGGTTCAGGTTGCTGGTGCTGAGATAGGTTTAATGCATTGTGAGGGTGGAATGCTTAACAACTGTATGGTTTTCATTTTTAAAAGAGGTGATTAAGCTGTCTTCTCCATCAGAAATAGTTCATCTCCAACCAAAAATTACAAGTTTGACTTTAAAGTTTTGGGAAGGATTAAGAAACAGGAAACTTTTAGCACCTAAGTGTAAAGAGTGTGGTGAAACATTTTTCCCACCTAGAGGTTTTTGTCCAAAATGTTTTTCTGAGGATATTGGATGGATTGAGCTTAGCGGTAAGGGTAAGCTTTATAGTTGGACTGAAGTTCACTACTTAACCACTAAACCATACATTCTTGGTGTTATAGAGTTAGCTGAGCGTGTTGGTAGAATGATTTCTAGAGTTGAAGCCAAAGCTGAAGAGCTAGTAATAGATATGCCTGTAAAAATTGACTTTATAAAAGTTTCAGATAAGCTTACTATTTTTATCTGGAAACCTGATAAAAACTAAGAAAACCTAAAAATTTATATCTTTTTTCTATTCCTATATTTAGGAATATAGTAGACTTTATGTAAAATTTAGTCTGCAAATTTTAGGTGAGATTTGTTTGTCTACTCGTCTTGAACGTTTAAAAATGATTAAAGGTTGGTGGCGTCCGGATAAAATCTCCCCCGAACTTGTTAAAAAATTTGTAGACATGTATCCAATTTACAGAAATGATGTCAACGACCCCAACTTTAAACCTCAAAAAGAAATTGTTGAAATTCAAAACAGAAATTTAAGAAGGCAGGTTGAGCTTTGTGCAAAATACAGTCCTTATTATAGGGAGTTGTTTAAAAAGCATAACATTGACCCATCATCCATTAAAACTGTAGATGACTTAGTGAAGATTCCTTTAACATTTAAAAGAGATTACATGGCCAACCCTGAAGCTTTTAGGCTTGCTATAGATAAGCCAACACTTTATGAACTTCCATGGGATGTAACATTTACTACGGGAACAACCACGGGTGTACCTACTCCATTTTATAATACTGTTCATGACCTATATTCGATATCCCTGTTTCTTATGAGGAGTGCAAAAATTTGCTGGGGGTCTCCTGACGGAGTAATCTTTAATGCGTTTCCTTATGGTCCTGTACCTCATATTGGCTATCTTAGGGCGATAACTTCAGCTTTAGCTATAGGTGCTTCTGTTGTTTCAGGTCATACTGGTATACCTCATCCAGAGTTTCCTGTTCATAGAAGGATGGATGAGGCTATTAGAATGATTGAAAACCATAAGTGTAATACCATAATGGGTATTGCAAGCTATGTTAGAAGGATGATTATGAGAGCTGAAGAGCTTGGAGCTGACTTTTCATCGATAATGGTTATCCATGTTCTTGGTGAAGGTTGTCCTAAAGGTATGCGTGATGATTTAAGAAGAAGGTTGGAGAAGCTTGGTGCTGAAGATGTTTTTGTGCATAATGGTTATGGGTTTACAGAGTGTCAAGGCTCTTTTAGTGAGTGTACTGAGCTTGTAGGCAACCATAACCCCTCCCCAGACCTATACTTTATTGAAGTTGTTGATGAAGAAACTGGTGAACGTAAAGCTGACGGTGAAACAGGGCTAATAGCTTTAACTCATCTAAACCGTAGAGGTACAGTGCTACTTAGATATGTTATAGGCGATATTGGTAGGATAACCCATGAACCATGTTCATACTGTGGTAGAACTGGAGATAGGCTTTTAATTGTTGCTGGAAGTACTTATGCAACAAGAACAAAGGAGCTTGTAAAGTTAAAAGGTACATTAATCAATCCTGCAATTTTATCTCATGAAATTGAAAATATTCGTGGGGTTGCGGAATATCAGATAGTTTTCACGAAGGAGGATCCAAACGACCCTTACTCCATGGATAAACTTGTGGTAAGGATAGCTCCTTCAGGTGAAGTTCCACTTGAAGAGTTAAAAGGGAAAATTATTGATGCTACGTTTAGAGCTGTAGAAATGAGACCCGAGGTTGAGTTTACAACTCCTGAGAAAATTTTTGATGCAACAGTTTCCTTAAAGGCTTCAAGAGTTGTTGACAAACGTCCACAGGTGGCTTAAGCACTGTCATCCTACAACTGGAGCTAGCAACTTATTTATATCCATTTAATGTATACTATACATTTTAAACATCTTTAAAAATCAGGTTGGGTGTTTAGATGGAACCTTTTCCTTGGTGGAGGGAGGAACACAAAAAGCTTGCTGAGGATGTTGAAAAGTTTGTTGAAGAGAATGGTTATATTGCTGCTGAAACTACATGGTTGAGAAAAGTTCCATGGGTCCTTATAAAAAAAATCGGTGAGAAAAGATGGTTTGGTGTTTCTGTTCCTAAGGAGTATGGTGGTTTAGGTTTAGGCATTACTGGTGCTTGTATTGTTGCTGAGGGGCTTGCAAAACTTGGAAACATCGCCCTTATTTACGATACAACAATGTTTGGTGGCGTTCATCAAATATTGGAGTTTGGAAGTGAGGAGCAGAAGCGTAAGTGGCTTCCACGTATTGCTAGAGGTGAAATTCTAGGTGCAATAACTATAACTGAACCTTATGTTGGTTCTGATGTTGTTTCTATTGAAACTAAGGCTAAGCTTGTTGGAAATGAGTATATTGTTAATGGTAAGAAAAGGTTTATCAGTAACGCTGGAATAGCCGGAATATATTTAGCTTATGTTAGAACAAGCGATAAGCCTGAAGATGTTGCCGCTTACAAACATCTTACAGCTTTAGTTATTGAGAAAGGTACACCTGGTTTTACGATTGAAAAGATTAATGAGCTTTGCGGTTGGGATGGTGTGTACAACGGCTATTTAAGTTTTGATGATGCACGTGTACCTGTTGAAAACAGGCTTGGTAACGAGGGTGATGGTTGGCAGGTTGCTGTTACAGGGTTAAACTTTGAAAGAACTTTGGGAGCTGCGTCTGCTCTTGCAGGTATAGCTGAGTGTTTAAGGTATGCTGTTTTCCATTCTAGGAGGCGTGTACAGTTTGGTCAACCTACAAGCGAGTATCAAGCAAACCAGCTTAAAATTGCTGATATGATGATGAAGCTTAAAGCTGCAAGATTACTGGTATACTATACTGCATATCTTATTGATTCCGGACAATCTCCAATCATCGAGTCTACAGCTTCAAAGGTTCTTGTTTCGGAGATTTATAAGGAGGTTTCTGACAATGCTATTCAAGTTATGGGTGGAGATGGTTGGACTAAGTTTTACCCTGTTGAATCTGTTTTTAGAAGCTCAAAAATCTTGGAGATTGGTGCTGGAACAAATGAAATTCTTAGGTTGCTTGTTTACAGGCTTGGTTTAAGACTTATGGCTAACTACCTCAAACCCCCACGTAGAGTAATTCATGAGAAGCTTGGAATCCCTGTTCCTCCACAACTAGGTAAACCTAAAATACCCCGAGAACAGGTTAATGAGGATAGACTTTTAGAACTTTTAGCTGAAAACTACAAAGTTAATCCTGGACTTTACATGGCAAGAGAGGATGTTAAGGAAGAGATGGATATAACTGATGAGCAGCTTGACATGATAACCATCTCCTTGGAGAAGAAAGGTTTAGTTAAAGTTTACAGGGATAGGCATGGTAACATTAGACTTATAAGGCCAACTTATGACGCCTTAAGAAAGACTAAACCAAGTGAATACTATAGGTGGTATCCTGAGTGGGTTGACATGAGCGAGCTCTTCTGAGGCTAAGCTTCACGTAGGTGAATGTCTCCAGCAACAACTCTAACAACTAAGCCATCCCTAACTTTTACAAGCAGAAATCCATCCTCATCAACATCTAAAGCTTCACCTACGAAGCTTTCTTCGTAAGATTCAACTTTAACCTTTTTACCTAACGTTTGTGATAACTTTCTCCATTCCTCAATTATTCTGGAGAATTCTCCATGCTTAAACTCTAAGTATAGTTTTTCAAATTCTTCCAAAAGTTTTACTGTAAGCTTAACCATTGAGACTTCTTTTCCAAGTAGTTCTAGGATTGATGTTGCTGCAGTTGATAGTTCTCTTCTACCCGTAAACCTTACATTTATGTTTATTCCTATACCCACAATAACGTAGTTTACTTTATCAACATCCCCTGAAGCTTCAACAAGAATTCCACAAATTTTTTTACCTTCAATTAAAACGTCGTTAGGCCACTTTAATTTTGCATTCAACTTGTAAAGTTTTTTTAAAGTTTTAGCAACGGCAACCCCTGCAAGCAAACTAAGCCTTTGAACTTTTGATGTTGGAATGTTTGGCTTTAATATTATGGATAGCCATAATCCTCCTTTAGGTGAAAACCACTCACGTCCAACTCTTCCTCTTCCTCTAGTTTGTTTTTCAGCAATAACAACAGTTCCCTCCTCTAAACCAGCATCAACAAGAGTTTTAGCAACATTTTGGGTTGATTCAACCTCCTCAAAATAAAAAATCTTCTTACCAATTATTTTTGTTCTTATTTCTGATTTTATTTCTGCTGGTAATGGTTTGTTTGGTGTGCTTACAATCGTATAACCTATTTTTGGTGTACCTTGAATGTTGTATCCTTCTATTCTTAGATTTTTGATTTGCTTCCATACGGCTGCTCTTGAAAGTTTAAGTTTTTTACCTAATTCTTCTCCGGATATTTGTTTTTTTCTTTTTAGCATTTTTACTATTTTTTCTTTGATATCCAATGTAAACCCTAAATAAATTTATAGTTGACGTTTGTTTAAAAGCATTAAGGGGCTTTTTATGGTTTTTAAGGTGAATTCCTTAGATTTAGCTTTAGCTTCAACTTTTGCTGCTTTAACAGGTATGGGTGCATATATAATGATTCCCTTACCCTTTACACCTGTACCTGTTACGGCTCAAACATTTTTCACCCTTTTATCAGGTGTTGTTCTTGGTGGGTTTAGAGGTTTTTTAAGTCAGATAATCTATGTTGGCTTGGGTTGTGTTGGTTTACCTGTTTTTGCTGGTGGTAAAGCTGGTTTGCCTGTTTTACTTGGACCGACTGGTGGATATCTTTTAGGTTTTATTGTTTCAGCCTACATTGTTGGTAGGCTTAACGAGCTTAGAGAAAATGTAAGTTTTGCATGGGTTTTTGCTTCAACAATCGTTGGAAACTTGGTAATCTACTTTTTTGGTCTTCTTCAACTTATGTTTTGGCTGGGGTTAACCTTTATTGAGGCGGTAGTTGTTGGTTTTTTACCATTTATTTTTGGAGATGTGGTTAAAGTTTTTCTTGCATCAGTTGTTGGTTTAAGAATTGTTAAAATTTTTCCTAACTTAGGAAAGAGAGGTTAGTGTTTACCTACCTAAGCTAAAATTTTACCTGTTTTTAATGCTTCCTTAACAATGCCTATTTCCTGGGATTTTCTTTTAAACTCCTCTACCGTATAGCATAGAATATCTAGTGGTTCTTTAACCCCCTCCCTGTACAATATCCTTAACACGTTAGCTGGTCTTTCAACAAATTCTACATCCTTAAACCTGTTTGAGACAACTATAAGGTCTATATCTGAATCTGTTAAGTATTCTCCACTTACCCTAGAGCCAAAAAGCAGGATAAGCGCATCAGGGTAGTGTTTTTTGATGATTTTTGCAATTTCTTCGGGGGAGGTCATCTTTCTTCAAGCCTTCCCTTACAGTATTCAATTATGCGTAAAGCTTTCTCATATCTCTCCTTTGCTATTCTTTCGTTGTACATCTGGGCCGGAACACCGTTTGCCGCATCTGGATATCTTGAAACAACATATTCTGGGTTAAGCTCTATGGCTGCATCTACTATTTCCTCGTTAACAATGTTTAAACCCTCTAAAATTTCTAGAAGGTTATGGGTTTTAGGGCTAATTTCTCTTTTTAGGTGGATGAAAACTGCTTTTAAAGCTTTTTCAGCAGCTTGATGGGAAAAAAAGGCTGAAGCATAATATCTGCGAGTTTCCAGCATTATCTTGGCTGTTTCCAGGTCTTCAAGGGCTTGAAGCCAAAGTCTACGAACTTCCTCTCTCATAAAAACCACGTAGGGTGGTGTTAATGTAAAACAATCAACCGTCTTTTATAAGTATCTTCCAGGTTTTAAGGTTAAAGTAAAATGGTTGTTTGCCTCATTGGGTGGGTATTTATGTTTTTTGTATGATTTTTTGTGTTTCTCTTTTAATTGGTATTACCTTTTTTATTATATGCCCACAGCACATTCTTTTAGCATAAATTATGAAGCTTTTTCCATCTTCACTTATTTTCTCAACAATTTTTGATGGGCTTTCTCTGTCACATTTTGGGCATTTACTGTTGCATATTTTTGTCTTTTCTTTTAGTATCTTGTATCCTATGTTTAGGGCTAGGTCTGTTTCCCCTAAATCTATTCCACCCTCAAGTTGCCATTGGCTTAAAATTTTTAACGCGTATTTTTTTGTTTGGTTTAGGTTTCTAATTTTATCGAGGGTTTTTAATGCTGAATCTACCGCCCTACATGAGCTTGCAATTAATGTAAATTTTGTGTTTTGAGGGTTTGAAACAACTTCAAAATCTTCTCCTTTAACAAGTTTTCTTTTTTCTAGGAGAATTGTTAGTGTGGATACTTCGAAAAGGTTTAAGTCGTCTATTATTGTAAAGTTTTGAGGGTTTGGTAAGTCTATTAAGACTAATTGATTTTTTGTTAAAGCTTTTCCAACATTTTCAAGCTTAGCTGGGTCTATTTTTAATGTTAAAAGCGTGAGAAACCTAAATCTTTTATCTACCTTTTTTTCTACGTCTTCATTAAGCATGCTTTTAACCTTCAACAAAATAATGATGTTAAGGTTATTTTAGTTTTTCTTAGATGTTTATGGCTAATAAGCCATTAAGCCGATAAATTTTCCACTTGATAAGGTAAACTTAGATCATCTTAGGTTTGCGGTTTTGTTAATGTAACTTATTTCTCCTCGGAATATTTACCAAATCTTAACTTATCACGTACTTCTAAACCTAACTCAATGAGTAAGTTTACCTTTAAAGATTTCTTAATGAAACAACGAAATAGTGAAGGGAAAGGTCTATATGTATATTAAACACCACATAACTTACGTGGAAAATTTCCACAGCTCTCTACAAAGCTCAACTTTCAGAAGAATAAAGGTAAAGGCGAAAAAAATAAATGCCGTATAAGTTTAATTTTGACCTAACAAAAGTTTCAAGCAAACTTTTTAGAGAGATGGTTAAAGTAGCATATGAAAAAGGGGCTCATAGAAGGATATCCTATTTAGCAAGGAACCTAATAAAAAAGCTTAAAATAGACCAGCTAACAGGTCTTCAATTTTCAGAGGCGCTTCAGCTAGTAGAAGACTTGGTAGATATCTACCTTCTTAACGCAATCCAAAAAGAAAAATTTGAAAAAACAAGAAAAAGAGTACTATTCTTACCGCATTGTGCAAGAAAGTACATGGATGGTAGATGTAAATCAGTTTTTAAACCAGAAGTACCAACCTACATCTGCCAAAATTGCTCAGTAAACTGTCTAGTAAACCAAGCATTAAGCTACGCTCAAAAAATGGATTATGACACATACATCGTTGCAGGAGGCTCATGTATACCTCAAATCCTAAGAAAAAACAGATACGAAGGTGTTGTAGGTGTAGCATGCAGTGAAGAACTAAAATTAGCAGAAAACTACATAAAAACGTTTAACATACCTGGTCAAGCAGTACCCCTAATAAGAAACGGATGCTCAGAAACAAAATTCAGCTTGGAAGAGCTAATAGAAATCCTAAAAATGGGAAAACAGGACGTTACAATTTAAGCTAAAATTTTAAAGTTTATTTTACATCATTAAATCTCCCTATTTTGCTCAATGTTATGTTTTAACATTCCAAAGCATTAAATTCGTGGAAAAACTTTTATACGTCAAGCCAGCTTGGGTGTGTAGCTTTGTCTGAAGGACTACCTTTTAAGTTTTTGGTATCTTATGAAGAGGCTTTAAAAATTATTCTGGATAACGTAACACCCGTTAAGGAAAAGGAGAAGGTTAGTATTGAAGAGCTAGCTGGTAGGGTCTTAGCTGAGGATGTAGAGGCTGACATTTCTATACCTCCCTTTAACAGAGCTGCAATGGATGGTTATGCTGTTAAGGCTGAAGATACCTACGGGGCAACCCAAACCAAACCTAGAAGATTAAGGCTTATAGGTGTTTTAACTGCTGGTAGCCGGGTAGATAAGGTTGTTGGAAAGGGTGAATGTGTTGAAATTACAACAGGCTCACCCATACCTGATGGTGCTGATGCTGTTGTTATGCTTGAATTTACAGAAAAAATTGGCGAGGAAGTTCATGTTTTTAAGCCTGTTTATCCTGGAGCAAACATTTCTTTTATGGGTGAAGATGTTAAAAAAGGTGAGCTTGTTTTAAGAGATGGTGAATTTTTAACACCTGCAAAGGTTGGGGTTTTAGCATCCCTTGGTAGAAAGGAGGCTTACGTTTACAGGAAACCTAAAGTAGCCATAGTTCCCACCGGTGCGGAGGTTAAGGAGCCAGGTTCCAAGTTAAACGAGGGAGAAATCTACGATATAAACTCCTACACCTTAATCTCCACCCTCAGCCAGAATGGTGTTATACCTAAAAGGTTTCCACCCGCTCCAGATGTTTTTGATAAGCTAAGCAGGATTGTTAAAAGCTTAGCTGAAGAATATGATATGCTGGTTTTTTCCGGCGGAAGCTCTGTTGGTAAATATGACCTTCTAGCACAGGTTGTTGAAGAATTTGGAAAAATACTTTTTCATGGTGTTCAGATTAAACCTGGTAAGCCAACATTGTTTGGGTTGGTAAACGGGAAACCTGTTTTCGGCATGCCAGGTTACCCAACATCTTGTCTTAGCAACGCATACCTGATGCTTATACCTGCTGTTCGGAAAATGGCAAGATTACCGCCTAAAACTAGGAAAACTGTTAAAGTAAAAATTTCTCAAAGAATTGTTTCAGGTTCTGGTCGTGCACAATTCCTTCCAGTTAAAATTAAGGATGGTAAAGCTATTCCAGTTTTTAAGGAGTCAGGAGCCATTACAAGCATGGCTGACGCTGATGGTTATATTCTTCTACCAACAAACCTTGACGTTTTAGAAGCTGGAGAAGAAGTTGAAGTTACATTGTTAGATTAAGCATTAAGCTAGATAACAGTCCTACAAGAATAGACAAGCACTAAGCTTAATTTCCTTTTTCTAAACAGCTTATAATCCCAGCCATTTTACATAGTATTTAAATTTTTAAATCTAAAATTCAGTTTAGGCTTTCTCTGCAAACCTGTTAAAGTTGAACGTGACAGATTAGGTTTGTTTATGTGAAGAATGTTTGAAGATTTTTGGTGTTAATTCCGTTAAACCTATCAACTTTCAACCAGCTAACCAAGAAAGTTAAAGACATAAAAACACGTTTTTAGCTGGGAAAAAGGGGAAAAGGGGAAAAAAAGCTTCGTTAAGAAAAAGCCACAATACTTGAGGAGTTTAGCAAAAAAAGCTTAAACCTCTATTTAACTTTTTCAACTTAACTCTTACAGCAATGTTTAAAATTTCCAATCATAAAACTAAAACTCTAGATTAGAGCCAAAAGCAACTAAAATTAATATACTCTAAGCTAATACTAGTTAGACGCGATTTTAAGGTTTTTCGGGGTGGTTAATTTCATGGAGATAAGAAAGGGCCCTGTTAAGCTTCAAGTTAAAGACCTAAGAACAGGCACAATTCAGGCAAAAGACCTTGAAGTGATGATAGGTAAGCTTGCAATGGAAGAAGAATGGGAACCTCAGGGACCAACACCATTTCCAGGAATATACACACTTAGAAACTGGGATCATAAGCTTTTAACCCGTTACAAGCCATTCTATGCGCCTTTTTGTGACATGTGTTGTTTATGTACATATGGTAAATGTGATTTAACCGCTGGAAAACGTGGTGCATGTGGAATAGACATTAAAACCCAGCAAGCAAGGATAGTTTTACTTGCATGTTGTATAGGTGCTTCATGCCATACAGGACATGCCCGCCACATGGTGGAACATTTACTTAGAAAGTATGGTGAAGATTACCCAATAAATCTTGGAGGAGAAATCGAGTGTGAAATGCCTCATGCAAGGCTTGTATGTGGAATAAAACCTAAAACAATAGGCGATTTAAGTTATATTTTAAACTACTGTGAGGAGCAGATTGTTCACTGTCTTTCTGCAACCCATACAGGTCAGGAGGGAAGCTACATAGATTTTGAATCAAAATCTCTTCATGTAGGTATGATTGACCATGTGGCCATGGAAGTTGCTGATGTAGCTCAAATAGTTACATTTAACTTTCCTAAAGGTGACCCTAACGCACCGCTTACAGAAGTTGGAGCTGGATGTGTAGATATAAATAAACCTCTAGTTTTATGTATAGGTCATAATGTTGCATCAGGAGTAGAAATCATAGATTATATGCGTAAAAACAATCTGGGGCTTCCAGGACAAACATTGGAGGTTGCAGGTTTATGTTGCACCGCTCATGATATAACAAGGTATTGTGAGGAAGCAAAAATTATTGGGCCTATGTCCCATGAGCTTAGATTTATCCGTAGCGGGATTGCTGATTGTATAGTTGTCGACGAACAATGCATTAGAACTGATGTTGTTGAGGAGGCTTGGCTTACAAAAACACCAGTTATTGCTTCAAACGATAAAGCTTTCTACGGCCTCCCAGACTTAACAGAAGAACCTGTAGAAGTTATAGTTAACAAGCTGGTTAACAGGGAGATTAAAGGTGCTTTAATATACGATCCGGAAAAAGTTGGTGCGGTTGCAACTTTAACAGCTTTAAGGATGCATCCAGTACGTAAAAAGTTTAAGGCTATTCCAGATTTAAACCAAATTAAGGATGTAGCCTCAAAATGCACACTCTGTGGTAGATGTCGTAGAAACTGTCCATGGGGTCTTTCAACAGATGAGGCTATAAATGCCGCTGCGCATGGTAATATAGAGCCTCTTGTCAAGCTTTACGATTACTGTGTTGGTTGTGGTAGATGTGAGGAAGCGTGTCCTCAACGCATCCCCGTTCACAGCCTGATTGTTGCTGCCGCTGACCGCAAATTTAAAACTGAAAAATTCAAGATTAGGGTTGGACGTGGACCAATTTTAGATACCGAGATCAGGGAAGTCGGCTCCCCAATTGTCCTTGGAGAGATTCCTGGTGTTGTTGCCTATGTTGGCTGTGCAAACTGGCCTTCCCCAATGCAGGATGTTGGAAGAATGGCTTATGAGTTTGCGCGTAGAGGGTACATCGTTACAGCTAGTGGATGTTCAGCCATGGCAATGGCATTCTATAAAGATGAAGAAGGACGTTCACCCTACGAAGCCTTCCCAGGAGAATTTAATCGTGGTGGTATTGTAAATGTTGGCTCATGCGTGGCCAACTCCCACATTACTGGCGCAGCAATAAAGATTGCAAACATTTTTGCTAGAAGAAGGCTTAGAGGAAATTATGAGGAAATAGCTGATTACGTACTTCATAGGGTTGGTGCTTGTGGTGTTGCATGGGGTGCTATGAGCCAGAAGGCAGCATCCATAGCTACAGGATGTAATAGGCTTGGCATTCCAGTAATTATTGGTCCTCAAGGCTCAAAGTATAGGAGACTTTACCTTGGTAGAATTGAGGATAAAGAAAGTTTTAGCACGTTGGATGCACGTACAGGCCAGAAAGTATTTATTGGTCCAGCACCCGAACACCTAGTTTACATTGCTGAAACAATTGAAGAATGTATGGTTTGGACAGCAAAACTTTGTTTACGTCCAAACGATACAACCAAGGGTAGAATGATTAAGCTAACCCATTATGTTGAACTTTACAAACGCTTTTACGGTAGACTTCCAAAAGACTTGCCCATGCTTGTTAGAACAGAAGCGGATATTCCAATAACCTTTAAGGATGAAGTTTTAGAATTTTTGAAGGCTGAAGGCTGGGAACCTCATCCTCAACCATCAATAGACCCAACACTGCTGGAGAGGCTTGTAAGGGTAAAGGTTTAGAGGTGAAATTTATGTCTTCAATTCTACCCTCGAGAACATCTCCATATGAAACTGCCAACATTCCAGGTCCCCAGATGGCTTTATCCCCAGATAAAGCTCCAACAGTCTTTGCCGCCATGGTTAAAAGAGCTAAAAATCCACTTTTAATAGTTGGAAAATATGTTTTAGAGGTTGAACTAGAAGGTAAAAAGCTGATAGATTACGCTATAGAAATATCTAAGAAAAAGAATATACCTATTGTTGCAACAACCAACACCCTTAAAGGCTTTATTGAAAAAAACTACCCGGTTGTTGAAATGAGTTTAGTTGACATAGTTAACAGACTTCAAGACCCAAAATTTACAGTAACCCCTGCGAAGACACCACCACACGACCTAGTTCTATTCCTAGGAATAACCTACCAGTTTGCATCTCAAGGGCTTTCAACATTAAAACATTTTGCACCACATCTAAGAACAGTAACTCTATGTAAATGGTACCATCCAAACGCGCATTGGAGCTTCCCAAACATGGATGATAAGGAATGGAAAAAAATGCTTGAGGAATTTATTCAAGCATTGTAACAAAAAATATTAAAACATCAAAACCAATAAAAAGGATAAGTATTTTCTAGACAAAAATGCGGGAAGGAATGAGTTACCATGTCTGAGGAGAAATTTCCTGTTGAAGTTAGTCCTGTATACGAGGGTGAAAGGATAAGAAAGGAGGACATGTTTGTTGAGCTTGGAGGTCCGAATGTTCAACATAAGTGTGAACTTGTTCAAGCAAGGTCAGCAGAGGAAGTTGAGGATGGAAAAATTAGCGTTGTAGGACCAGACCTAAACCAGCTTAAAGAGGGTGAATCCTACCCCTATGGAGTTTTAGTTGAGGTTGCGGGGGCTCAAGTTGAAAAGGACCTTGAATCGGTTATTGAACGTCGTATTCATGACTTCTCAAACTACATTGAAGGATACATGCACCTAAACCAACGATATGATATATGGTGTAGACTTAGCAAAAGAGCTTACGCTAAAGGTTTAAACTCTTTTAAGTGGATTGGTAAAGCATTAATAAGGTTATTTAAAGCTGAACTTCCATTCATAGAAAAGATGCAAATAACCTTTTACACCGACCCTGAAAAAGTAAAAGAGCTTTATGATTTTGCTATCAAAGTTTACGAGGCTAGGGATGCTAGAACAAGAGGTATAAGAGATGAGGATGTAGATGTATTTTACAGCTGTGTTTTATGTCAATCTTTCGCTCCACAACATGTATGTATAATCGCCCCAAACAGGGTTTCTCTTTGTGGTGCGATAAACTGGTTTGATGCTAGAGCTGCTGCAAGAGTAGACCCAAAGGGTCCAGTAATCCCTGTACAAAAAGGAGAATGTGTAGACTCTATAAGAGGAGAATATACTGGTGTAAACGAAATTGTTGAAAAAAGGTCTCTTGGGGCAAACAAACGTTTCTACCTTTACAGCGCATTTGGCTACCCGCATACATCATGCGGATGCTTTGAAACAATAGCATTTTACATTCCCGAAGTTGAGGGTTTTGGATGTGTTGATAGAGGATTTAAGGGTCCAACAGTTAACGGTTTACCCTTCTCAACCATGGCAACCCAGGTTGGTGGAGGTATTCAAAGTCCAGGCTTCCTAGGTTTAGGTATAGAGTACTATAGGTCTCCAAAGTTTTTCCAGGCTGATGGTGGGTGGGCTAGAATAGCATGGATGGCTTCAACATTAAAAGGAAGAGTTAAGGATGCAATACCCTCAGAACTTGTAGATAAAATTCCAACAGAAAAAGAAGTATCCTCAATAGAGGACCTTAAAAAGTTTCTTGTTGAGAAAGGCCACCCATTAGCCGAAATCATTAAAGCTAAGGAGGCTAAAGAAGTAAAAGTTGAAGTTGCTGAAGTAGCTGAAGCTGTAGCACCTGAAATTGCACCTGGAATTTCTGTAACAGGCTTACCTACACTAGGTATACCTACCGCCGGTGTTGGCGGAGGATTCCGTGTTACATTTAAGGGTGCAAAAATTAAGATAGACAAACTGGTTATAAAAAAGAAAGAGTAGTTAAGGTGATGCTTATGTCCTCCATGGAAAAAAAGAAGAAGGAAGAAGAAGGCATCTCAAGTGTTAGGGGGATAGGTGTTCAGGAGCTTCTAGCTTTACTAGACAAGGCTAAAACTCTTGAACTTGAAAATGTTGAAATTGTTGCTGAGGAGCTTACATTTGAACTTTTACCATTAGTTCTTCAAGCAGTTACACCCCCACCCCCTCCAACACCCCCTCCACCTGTTGAAAAACCTCTTAAACTTGAAGAAGTCATGTTTGAACCGCCAATTTTCACCTACACCAGTCAAATTGCTGAAGTTCAAATCGGTGCAACTGCAAACGAGGGTGGTACAAGGAAGAAGGTTATAAAGATTGGCGGAGAAAAATCTCCTGCGTTTTACAGGTTTGAAAATCCAACACCAAATCGGCCTGTTGTTGCTTTAGACGTTTTTGACGAACTTCCCCCACTACCAAAAACTATCAAGGACTACTATAAGGATGTTTTTAAAGACCATATTGCATGGATAAATAAGTGTATTGAAGAGTATAAAGCTGACCTTGTAACAGTGCATCTTGTAAGCACCGATCCATCTGGTACAAATACTCCTGCACCAAAAGCAGCAGAATTTATAGATAAATTGCTGGATACTGTAGATTACCCATTTATTGTTGGAGGTTCAGGTGACCCTGAAAAGGATTTAAAAGTTTTTAATGAAGTTGGTAAGGTTGCTAAAGGTGAAAGAATAGTTTTAGCATCTGTAACTCTTGACATGGATCTACAGCAATCTGCAAAAATAGTTTCCGAGAATGGTTTAAATGTGATTGCTTTAGCTTTTCTAGACATAAACCAAGTTAAAGAGTTAAACAGTAAACTTATGGATTATGGTGTAAGTAAAAACAACCTTATCACCGACCCCTCAACGGGTGGACTTGGCTACGGGTTAGAATACACCTTCAGCATGATGGAAAGAATGAGACTTGCAGGGCTTATGGGCGACCCATCTATGCAATCTCCAATATCATGCGCAGCCACAAATGGCTGGGCTGCCAGGGAAGCTTGGCTTAAAGTTGATGAATGGGGTCCAAGAGAGTATAGAGGACCAATATGGGAAGCAGTAACAGGGCTTTTAGGTTTGTTTGCAGGTGCAGACCTTTTCATGATGATGCATCCTCTTGCAGCTCAAATAGTTAAAAATACTGCTGAAATTCTGTCAAAACATAAAATTAAAGAGGATATTAAAGAGATTCCATATGAAAACTGGGTTAAAATGAAGATTTGGTAAGCTTAAGGGGGTGTATACGTTATGCCCAAAATTCTCCGTCCACTAGATGTTTACAAGTATCTTCCAGGAACAAACTGTGGTGAATGCGGTGAAGTTAACTGTATGGCTTTTGCAGCGAAACTTATTGAACGCCAAGTTTCTATTGAGAAATGTACTCCACTATTTAAGGAGCCAAAGTTTAAAGATAAACTTGAAGGTTTACTTCAAGTTATAAGGCCACCAGTAAAAGAGGTTGTTATTGGTGTTGGAGATAGAGCTGTAACCGTTGGTGGTAAAGTTTGTGTTTACAGGCATGAGTTAACATGGTATTATCCAACAGCAATAGCTGTGGATGTTCATGATGAAGCAGCTGAAGACGAGCTTGTTAAAAGGGTTAAACAAGTTGAAGGATACGTTATTGAAAGAATAGGTCAAAAGCTTATGCTTAACATGATTGCTGTTAGATGTGTTTCAGAGAATGGTGAAAAGTTTGCAAGGGCTGTTAACATTATTTGTAAAAATACCAACCTGCCCTTAATACTATGTAGCTATAATCCTGATATAATGGAGGAAGCTTTAATAGTTGCTGGAGAAAAAAGACCTTTAATATATGCTGCAAACGAGAAAAACTGGAAGGATTTTGCCAAGCTTGCCTCAAAGTATAAATGTCCACTTACAGTTTCAGCGCCTGGAAATCCTTCAATGTTAAAATCTATCTGCAGGTCTCTGAGAAACTATGGTTTAGACGACCTTATACTTGACCCTGGAACCTTTACTAAGGGTGATAGTTTTAATGAAACAATAAATAATTTTACAATGCTTAGAAGGGCTGCAATAGAAAAGGATGCTAAAGATGTAGGATACCCCTTACTAGGTATACCTGCAACAGTCTGGCTCAACCCTGAGGATGATGAAGTTTCAACAAAAATAAAAGAATCTTACTTGGCATGCGCGTTAATGGTTAGATATGCCGATATCATTATTTTACACAGCATAGACCCATGGGTTTTACTTCCAATACTTGTATGTAGACAAAACCTTTACACCGACCCAAGAATTCCTCTCTCAGTTAAGCCTGGGTTGTACCCCGTTAAGGAGCCAACGGAGAATTCACCTGTATTTGTTACATGCAACTCAGCCTTAACATACTTCCTTGTTAGAAACGATGTTGAAAATGCTGGTGGCGGCTGGCTAGTTTCTGTTGACACTGGTGGAATTAGTCTACAATCTTCTGTTGCTGGTAGAAGGTTTACAGCTGAGATGGTGGCTAACACAATGAAAGAAACCAATATAATGGATAAGGTTAAACATAAAACTGTAGTTATTGGGGGTTATGCTGCCAGAATAAGCGGTGAACTTGAAGAGCTTCTCCAGGGTTGGCGTGTTTACGTAGGTCCAAGAGATTCATCAGCCATACCCGAGTTTATCAAGAATGTTTGGTTAAAAGAGGTTAAAGGGTAAAAGTTAAGTTTCAACAACACTTTCTTTACCCTCTATTAAGTCAATCGGTGGCATTTAAGCTTAAGACTACCTAAAACATGTTTTCATATTATGAGTTTCCCGGTAACATCATAAACTTTCCAAAGAAAATTTTTATTTTTAAACTTTCAGCTTTAAGTGTTCTTATAGTTTTCAACTTAGTTAAACTTTAATTAAAGATTTAACCTTAACCTTTTGTCTATCTCTTTCTCCTTTCTCAATAATGCAAACTAAGCCGGAAACGTGAATATTCATTCTTTTAAGGAAATTTAAATCCTCTATAAGATGAGTTTTTGAATAGTCTACTATGTCCGTTACAACCAGAACATTTTTTTTCTCAATTGTTGAAAATCCTTCAACAGGCAAAACTTTATCTTCCTTAACTACTCTTAACACTGAAAATGTTTTTCCTAATTCATCAGCAACAACCAGCGCTAAGGTTAATCCCATAAAGTCTAAACCTACAACAACTTCAAAATCTTCAAACTCGCCACGTGAAACTCCTTCTTTTGCTAGGTCTGCTAAAGCCCACCCAATAAGGCTTACTCTTCTTGTGCTTGAAATTAAGCTTGAAAGGTCAATACTATCCATGATTTTTCATTCCACCACCAAATCTGCTATCTTTTTAAGATAAAACGAGTTTTTAAACCTTACCGTTGAGTTTTAACAGCTTTTCTTTTAAGCTGGGTTCCACAAATAGGGCAAGACTTTAAACCTTCCTTTGATGGAAATAAACTTCTACAGGCTGGGCAGTACCATGCCCATTTGATGTAAAACTTTATTTTATCATGAATTACAGGAATGCACTCTATGTTTAAATGTTGTGCAACATTCTGAACCGAAAAGTCATCAGTTACTATTGCTGGATCAAACCCTCCAGCTTTTAACTCTAATGCTAAGGCTAAAATTGATAAGTCTGCTTCTGAAAGCTTCTGCTTATCTCCTGTTTCTTTTGATGCCTCAAAAACCTTTTTTAAAAAACCTTCTTTAGGAAGAATTACTTTAAGCTTTTTAAGATCCAAAACTGTTAAACATTTAACCTTAACCCAAAAACTTTTAAGTTCTTTAATAATGTTTGGGGTTGTATAAAGCGGTAAACATATGTTTAAGAGGTTTAACCCTGTGATAAATGCTGGAGTATCCAAAACTAGAACTTTTTCTTTACACATCTGATACCATCCTGCTATATACTCAAGCTTTAAGTAAAAGTTTTTGTTCTTACTCTATCATATTGCTGAGTGAGGTTATGACTTAGGGTTGGACGTTGTTTAAAAAAGTTGTTATTGCCGGGAGAAGCGATATTGAAGACTCCATCAAACTTGCTGAAAAAATAGCTAAGTTTCTCTTAGAAAGAGGTTTAAATGTTACCTTTGAAGATGGTGTTGCCTCTAAGCTTGGTTTTAAAGGCGAGCCTTTAAACGCGGTTGAAGGAGATTTTGTAATAGCTATTGGTGGAGATGGAACTGTTTTAAGAATTCTTCATCGTATGCATAACAAAATGCCCATTTTTACCGTTAAAATGGGCAGGATTGGATTTTTTGCTGAAACCACTCCGGAAAACGTTTTTACTGACCTAGAAAAAGTTTTAAATGGCAACTTTTTTTACGAAGAACATTTTTTACTTAAAACAAGCTTAAATTTACCTGAAGCTTTAAATGAAGTTCGCATTGGAACCCTAATACCTCAGCAAATGGTTGAAGTAAATGTCCTTGTTGACGAGTTTCAGATTGCAAAAGACAGAGTTGACGCTATTATTATCTCAACACCAGTAGGCTCCACAGCCTATGCCTTAAGTACAGGTGCAAGCATTGTCTGTCCTGGTGTTGAAGCTATAGTTATAACTCCAGTATGCCCCTTATCACCAAACTTTAAACCTTATGTTGTTCCATCAAAAAGTGTTATCACGGTAACACTTGAAAACGAAATAGATTACCTAATTTTAATCGATGGTCAAATAAAAAAGGAGTTTTCCGGTAGAAAGAAAATAAAAGTTTGGAGGTCGGAAGAAAAGATTAGCTTTATAAGAGTTAGAAAAAGCTTCTATGAAAGGCTTAAGAGAAGACTTAAAGCTTCTAGTGTAAATTTTTAGCCAAAACTTTTTACGTTAACTTATACTAGACTTTCTTAAACCTTAACCTTTATTTAAAGTTAGAAACCTAATTTTTAGTTGGAGGCTGGTACGTGTGAGCAAACCTGTAGATATAGGTTCAATTAAAGAGGGACAATACATTATAATTGATAATGAACCTTGTAGGGTTGTTGAATACGAAAAATCTAAACCTGGAAAACATGGTTCAGCTAAAGCTAGAATTGTTGCCATAGGCTTATTTGACAACGTAAAAAGAAGCATCGTCAGCCCTGTAGATTCTAAAATAGATGTTCCTATAATTGAGAAAAAGTCTGGCCAAATTGTTTCTGTTACCCCTTCATCCATCCAACTTATGGACCTTGAAACCTATGAAATTTTTGAGGCAGCCCCACCAGCTGAGGAGGATTTAAAAAATAAGCTTAAAAGTGGAGTTGAAGTTGAATACTGGAAAATTCTTGGAAGAATAAAAGTTGTTAGGGTTAAAGGTTAAGCATGAACAATGTTTTAAAAAAAGAAACTATTTACCAGATGAACATCAAGCCAAACATGACTGTTTTAGAACTTGTCAACTCTATGGATTTATGTGGTGTTTTAGGTGCTGGTAAGGTTGCAAAAGCATCAAAAATTTTATTGGAAATGTTTACTGATAAAGATTACACAATATTTTTAGCTTTAGCCGGACCTGCGGTTGCTGGAGGTTTAAGAAGTATAATCTCAAGTCTTATAAGGAATAAGTTTGTTAACGCTATTGTTACCAATGGTGCAAATTTAACACATGATCTTATAGAAGCTTTAGGTTTTAAACATCTACGTGGAGAAGAGAATCCAGATGATTCCCGGCTAAGCTTTAAAGGTTTAGGTCGTATAAGAGATATCTATGTTGAAGAAGAGGCTTTTAAAGGCTTAGAAAAAGGTACTTATGCTATACTTGATAAGGTTGTGGAGAAGAAAAGTTACCCTGTTTATGAACTTTTAGAAAAAATAGGTCATCATGTTGGTGATGAAAACTCGATTATAGCCTCAGCCTCAAAAAATGGTATACCAATTTTTTCCCCTGGAATTTATGATTCAATGCTTGGTTTACATTTATGGATGTACAGTAAGCTTAAAGGTTTAAGTTTAGATTTTAATAAAGACATGGATAAAATGTACGACATCGTTTTTTCATCTAAGAAGATAGGTGCTATCATTCTTGGTGGAGGTATTCCTAAGCATTTTACGTTGGGTGCAAGCATGGTTAAAGGTGGAGTTGACATTGCTATTCAAATAACAATGGATAGAGCTGAAGCTGGAAGCCTTTCAGGTGCACCCCTAGAGGAGGCTATTTCATGGAAGAAAGCTAAGGTTAAAGGTAAACTTGTAACGGTTATAGGTGATTTCACCATAATTTTTCCATTAATTGTGGCTTCAGCTTTATCCAGCTTACATTAAAAAGCTAAAGTTATATGTAGTACCTAAGTGTTAATATTAGCTTACTTATGTGACCTTGAATGGTTTTAGAAAGGATAGGCTTAACAATTCAGAATTCTCTTAAAAAGCTTCTTAAACTTACCATTGTTGATGAAGCCGCTGTTAGGGAGCTTATAAGGGATGTTCAGAGAACACTTTTACAGTCTGATGTTAATGTACGTCTGGTTTTTGAGCTATCCAAAAGGCTTGAGGAAAGAGCTTTACATGAAAAACTTCCTCCAGGTTTTTCTAGAAAGGAACATATAGTAAAAATTCTCTATGAAGAGTTTACAAGGTTTCTTGGAGAAAAACCCGCAAAAATTCCTGTTGAACCTGGAAAAAGAAACGTTATGATGCTTGTTGGGATTCAAGGTTCAGGTAAAACAACTACAACAATTAAGATTGCAAGGTTTCTAAGAAAAAGAGGAGTAAAAGTTGCTGTTGTTTGTGCTGATACCTATAGACCTGGCGCTTTTTCTCAGCTTAAACAACTTGCATCCCAAGCCGGAATCCCTGTTTATGGTGATGAAAATGTTAAAGATACCGTTAAACTTGCACTAGATGGTGTTAAAAAGTTTAGTGAAGAAGGTTATGAAGCTATACTTGTGGATACTGCTGGAAGACATAAAGATGAGAAAAGCTTAATGGAAGAAATGAAAACTTTAGCGGAAGTAATGAAACCAGACCATATAATCCTTGTGATTGATGGAACGATAGGTCAACAGGCCATGACCCAGGCTGAAGCGTTTAATAATGCAACAAAGATAGGGTCGATTGTTGTAACAAAACTTGACGGTTCAGCTCGTGGTGGAGGAGCGCTTTCAGCTGTTGTTGCGACAAAAGCTCCAATAACCTTTATCGGTACTGGTGAGAAAATTGAGGATATAGAGCTTTTTGACCCTCCAAGGTTTGTTGGAAGATTACTTGGTATGGGTGACCTTAAAAGTTTACTTGAAAAAGCTAGTGAAGCTGAGTTAGCTGTGCCTGAAAAAAAGGTTAAAAGTATTTTAGCTGGAAAATTTACCCTTGAAGATCTTTACAATGAAATTGAAAGAGTTAGAAAGATTGGACCTTTAGGAAAAATTCTTAAAATGATTCCTGGCTTAAGTTTCCAACTAGAAGATTCTGTTTTAAAGGTTACTGAGGATAAAATGGAAGCATGGAAAGCAATAATTCAATCTATGACAAAAGAGGAACGTGAAAACCCAAAAATCTTAAATGCATCAAGAATTAGAAGAATTGCAAGAGGATCTGGAAGAAACGAAGCCGAAGTTAAGGAACTTATTAAGCAGTTTGAAGTAGCAAAAAAGACTTTAAAATCGTTAAGAAGACAGCTTCCAATTAAAATGTTTAAAAAAGATTCCTTTAATTTTTGAGGAAAAACTTTAAGTTAAAGCTTGTAACCAATCTTTCTAAGAAATTCTTTTCTCTCCTTGATTTCCTTTTCACCTTCAATACCTTTACTTTTAAATCCATCAACTACCCCAATAATTCCTCTTCCTTGGCTTGTTTCCGCTATTAAAACCTGAACAGGATTTGCAGTTGCACAGAATATGCTGCAAACTTCTGGGACCTCCTTTAACTTTCCCAGCACATTAATTGGATATGCATTTTTTATGAAAATAATGAAACAATGTCCTGCTCCAATTTCAAATGCAGTTTTTCTTGCTAATTCACGTAACTCTTCATCATTTCCTTCATGTCTTACTAGACACGGGCCTGAGCTTTCACAGAAAGCTAATCCAAACCTTATAGTTGGAACACTGTTAACAAGTGTCTCATAAATGTCTTCCACCGTTTTTATAAAATGAGCTTGACCAATAATTACATTAACATCCTTAGGTACATCCACTTTAACCAGCTTTAATTCTAAACTCATATTTTACCACCATATTAGCAACTTAAAAGCTTTAACACATAATACTCTATATTTAAAAAACAGTAAATTGCTGTTAAACTTAAATTTTTTAGGATAATTGTCATTTACTTTTTATCCTTTAATTGCATTCTAAGCTTATCTTAAAATATAGGTAGGCTCTAACCCCTAATTAAAGGGGTAACCCCGGTAGGTTAAGAATTCGAAAAATAAATTCTATAAACTTTGCCATATCACGGTGAAATATGCTTACTGACTATGGCAAATTTTTCACTGTATACTGTATTTAGTTTAAAGTTTAACCATACTTCCAGCAAACCCCCGTCCCACCTTTGGGGTAATTAAACTCTATAGCATTAGAAGGGCAAACTATCCAGCAGCATCCACACTCAACACATTTTTCAGTATAATCTTCTAGTATGGAAACCTCCCTATCCTTCAAACTCCACAATCCCATAGGGCATACATTAACACATCTGCCGCATCTTGTGCAGCGATCTTTATTATGATGTATAAAATTTCCCGTACCCTTAACTCGCTCTACTAATGTTCTAACATCCTCCATTTTAAGCTTCATTCTCCAATGCTGCCTTTCTTTTTCCTAGTTTTAAGCCACTTCCAACCAAAATTAAGAAACATCTTAAAAGGCGAAACACCTGACTTTCTGATAAGAGGTAGTAGATAACCTTTTACAATTTCTAAAATAAACTCATAGTTTTCAGAATAATACTTCAATTGTCTCCTAAGGCTTATTATATGTGGAGCAGACCAGTTACCCCAAAACATAATATTACTTGCAAGTGGGGTAATTTTTTCCCACATAGGTGGGTTAAAAAAGATAGCTGTCCAAAGTTCAGCCCACTCTTTTGCAGCAGAAAACTCCTCTCCTATTTCTGACTTTATCCATCTTTCCTCATACATTTTAAGAAATGATGATGAGGTATCTCCTTTTGAAACTGCTTCTGCGGCTACTTCTCCAGCAATCTTACCTGAAAGCATTGCATAATATATCCCTTCTGCCTCTAAGGGGCAGGGAAACCCTGCCGCGTCTCCAACAAGCATTATTCCATTTCCATATGTTTTAGTTGGAAGTCTAGGCATCCACGGTAGTAGATGTGCATGAAACTCTCTTGGTTTAGCTTGAAGCAGCTCTATTAACCTTTTTACAGGCTTAGATTCCAGTATTGGCTTTAAGTACTCGTAGGATTTTGTTTTTGAGGATGCAAGACGCCCCACCCATTGACCAAATCCAATATGAAATCCTTCAGGCATCATTGCAATGTAAGTAGCTGGGTAGAGAGGTGAAACATAAACATGATTACAATATTCATCACTGAGTATAGTATTCATCCTCTCTTTGGAAGCAGCAAAATCACAATCAATCACTAAAGTTATCTCATCAGTTTTCCATTTATCCCGTAAGCCAGCCTTGTAAGCAATAAGAGAAAGAGCCCCGTCAGCTGCTATTACTACACCAGCATCAACTTTTTCACCCCTATCAGTTACAACTCCAATAACCTCACCTGTCGACTTTTTTAAAACATCAACTACAAGTGTTGAAGTTTTTAATTCAACACCAGCCTCAACAGCTATCTTAGCTAGATAACGGTCAAAATCACGGCGATAAACATCATACTGGAAGAATTCTTTTGCTTCAGGAAAATCTACCAAATCACTTGTAGACCACCATACCTCAAAACGTTCATTTAACTCCTTGTCAAGCAGATGAAGTGCTTGATGTTTTATCTTCACGCCAGGAATGTTCATTTCCTTAACAAACCTAAAATCACGAAAAATTCTTGGGGAAAGACCGCATCCTGATGAAGATTTATCACCAGGCTGGGCGCCTCTCTCAAAAATCACGGTTTTTAATCCAGCCTCGGAGGCTGTTTTTGCAGCTAAAGATCCGCCTGGCCCTGCACCAATCACAACGACATCATACTTTTTCAAACAATACTTCCTCCATTTTCTTTATAGTAAAAGCTTATGATGGAGAATTTACATGAAATTTACATTATATATTAATTATTGTATACTAGTAAAATATAAATGTAAATGTATTTTAAAATCGACTTCTCTACTCTAAATGTTTGGTGATGCATGTTGAGTAGTAACGTTTTCATTGACAAACTTATTGAAATTGTTGGCAAGAATAACGTTACATGCGAAAAAAGTTTTCTTGAAAACTACTCTAAAGACATTAGCTTTGTGCCGCCAATGTCTCCTCAATGTGTTGTATGGCCGATGAACAGAGAAGAAATAGTAAAGATTGTGAATACCGCAGTAAAGCATAATGTTCCACTAGTTCCAGTAAGCTCAGGTTCTCCTAGGCTTCGTGGTGACACCATTCCAGAAGTTGAGGGGACAGTAGTAGTACACTTAAGCAGAATGAATAGAATTTTGAGAATAGACAGGAAAAATAGAGTTGTCATGGTTGAGCCTGGAGTTACATTTAACGTGCTTGTGAAAGAAATGTATAAGCATGGTCTTAGATTGTTAGCACCTCTCTCCCCAAGGTCGTCCAAATCTGTTTTGGCAAGCTGCTTAGAAAGGGAGCCAGTCACTATACCCAAGTATCACTGGGATGCGGCTGACCCCCTGCTTTGTACTGAAGTAGTTTTTGGTACAGGAGATGTTTTTAGAACTGGGGCTGCTGCAGGTCCAGGTGGTCTTGAAGAGCAATGGGCTTCTGGTCAAGCTCAAAAAAATCCTTTAGGTCCAACACAGTTTGACCCGTTTAGGCTTCTTCAAGGAGCTCAAGGCACCATGGGAATAGTTACATGGGCAACAGTTAAATGTGAGCTATTACCTGAAATTAGAAGACTTTTCTTTGTTCCGTCTGATAACCTTGAAGAACTTTTAGATTTTACCTACATAATTTTAAGACGTAGACTTGGTGATGAGCTTTTCATATTAAACCGTATGAATATGGCTGCACTACTATGTAAGAGTCAAGCTAATATCGAGAAATTAAGGAAAAAATTGCCTGAATGGATTTTGATTATCTGTTTATCAGGTCGTGGAAGATTAGCTAAAGATGAAATAGAATATCTAGAGGGGGATGTTAGCGATATTGCTTACAAGACAGGAGTTAAACTAGTATCTGAAGTAGGTGGAATTTTAGATAAAGAGTTTTTAGTGGTTCTTGAAGTAGGTTGCGAAGACCCTTACTGGAAGTTGAGGTTTAAAGGGGGTGGTCAAGAAATTTTCTTCCTAACCACGCTTAATAAAACACCTGACTTCTTTAAGGCTTTTGTTGAGGTAGCTAAAGAAGAAAGATATCCTGAAGAGGATATTGGTGTTTACATCCAACCTTTAGTGCAGGGTTGTTATTGTCATTGCGAGTTTGACCTTTATTACGGGTTAACTAACCAGGCTGAGATAAGTAAGGTATACTACCTTTATATGAGAGGTGGAGAGGTCTTACTTAAGAAAGGAGGCTTTTTTAGTAGACCTTACGGACCATTTGCTAAGCTTGTTTATAAGTATTGCCCGTCTGAAACTGTTGAAGCTCTTAGAAAAGTTAAGAGGATTTTTGATCCTGAAAATTTGATGAATCCTGGAAAATTATGCTTTTGAGGTGTTAAATTATGCAAAGCTTGAAAGATTATGAAAAGATCGTAGCCAGCTGTGTTAGATGTTCTAATTGTAAATTTATTCCAGCACTCCAAGTCAAGAGTCAAAGGTTCTCAACAGTCTGTCCTGCTATTGACCGCTATAATTTTCATGCCTACTCTGGGGGTGGAAAAATGATTATAGCTTACTCCCTCCTTAAAGGAAGGATCAGCTATAGTGACGAGCTTATCAAGGTAATATATAGGTGCACCCTTTGTGGAGGTTGTGATATTTCATGTAAATACTTCTTTGACTTGGAACCTCTTGAAGTAATAAGCGAGTTAAGGTTTCATTGTGTTGAAAATGAAGCAGGTCCAATGCCACAGCATAAAAGATGGATTACAAGCATTAAACAAAACCATAATCCATACGGGGAATCACATGAAAAAAGATTTTCATGGATGCCCAGCGGAGTTAAGCCACGTAGCACCTCCGAAACTGTTTACTTTGTAGGTTGTACACCTTCCTATAGGAGGAATGAAATAGCTAGGGCAACTATCAAAATACTTGATGTCCTCGATGTTAACTACATGATTCTTGAAGCGGATGAGTATTGTTGTGGTAGTCCTATGTTTAGAGTTGGAGCGAAAAAAGAAGCTTTAAAACTGATGTCCCGAAATGTGGAAACCCTAAAAAAATATGGTATTAAAAGAATTATAACCAGTTGTGCTGGCTGCTACAGCATGTTTAAGGTTGAATATCCCAAGTACCTTAACACAAATTTTGAAGCTCTTCATGTTTCTGAATTACTTGACTTTATGATTAAGAGCGGGGAGTTAAAGTTTGTCAGGGATGTACCATTGAAGGTTACTTATCATGATCCTTGCCATTTAGGAAGGAACTCAGAACCTTATACGCCATGGAAGGGTGAGCTAGTGAAGGTGGTTTCACGTGTGTATATACCTGTTCCCCCTAAACCTATCAGGAGGGGTACAAATGGAGTATACGAAGCTCCAAGAAACATTCTTAGAAATATACCTGGCTTAAAGTTGATTGAAATGGAAAGGATAAGAGAATATGCCTACTGTTGTGGGGCGGGGGGAGGAGTTAAATCCGCTTTTCCTGATTTTGCCTTATGGGTTGCGGGTAAAAGAATAGAGGAGGCTAAAGCCACAGGTGCTGAAGCATTAGTCTCATGTTGTCCTTTTTGTGCCACAAACTTTAAAGATGCTTTAAAGGAGAGAAGTGAAAAGATGAATTACTATGATATAACGGAACTTGTCTTAATGGCTATAGGAGGTGATGCTTAATGTTAGAAAGAGAAGTTTATAAAGCCCTTGAGGAGATTGTTGGACCTGAAAATATAACAGATGAACCTGCCATCCTTGACACGTACGCTTACCAGTGGGGAATTGAGGTTGAAAGGGCGTTAAGAGGTGAAGAACCTTCACGCTTTGGCTATAGACCAGAAGCCGTTGTTCTTCCTTCATGCACCAGTGAAGTTCAAGCAGTTGTTAGGATTTGTAATAAGTTTGGTTTAAAATTTAAGGCCCACAGTACTGGTCTTGGGAATTGGGCGGCAGTATCTAGACAAGGTGTTATACTGCTTGACCTTAGAAGGATGAATAGAATAATTAAAATAGATGAGAAAAACATGTATGCGGTAATAGAACCTTATGTAACAGGTGCTCAACTTCAAGCTGAGTTAATAAAAAGAGGTCTAACTCATCATCTTCATGGAGCTGGTCCTCAAACATCTCCTTTAGCAAGTCATACTTCCATGTGTGGTCCAGGTTTTACCTCTGTAAGCACAGGGTTTAGTGGAAGAAACTTATTAGCCGTAGAATGGGTTCTTCCAACCGGGGATATTTTAAGGTTAGGGTCACTTAACCTTGGAGAGGAATGGTTCAGTGGGGATGGGCCTGGTCCAAGTCTTAGAGGGGTTATGAGAGGTTTTATGGGTACCCTCGGAGGACTTGGAGTGTTTACAAAGTGTGCCATCAAGGTTTATCCATGGCCTGGACCAAAAGAATGGGAGGTACGCGGAACCATTCCAAATTACGAGTTTGAGGTTCCACCTTACTGGGAAATGTACATAATAACCTACTCTGATTGGAGTAAACTAGAAGAAGCTTACTATAGGATTGGAGAAGCCGAAGTAGCTACAATAGCAAATTCAACCTCTCCTGAAGGAGTTGCAACAATGCTCTCCTCAACAAGGGATGAAGCCATAAGTAGAATTCTAGAGTATTCAGGTAAAATTCAGATGGCTATTGTGGTATTAGTAACAGCACATACTGAAAGAGAATTCAACTATAAAACTAGGGTAATGAGTGAAATAATAAAAGAAACAGGTGGAGTAGACCTTGTTGAGAAGGGAGAGGTAAAGATTAAGTCGATAAACTATGCTGAGGGTGTTAGAAACATGTGGGGAAGCGCAGCATTCCGTTTTACTTCATGTTTTCAAAGTACTCATGGAAGTATGGATACGACCGCTATGGCTTTAAAGATTGCTAAAGTAAACAAGGATATTAAGCTTAAGTACATTAGGAAGGAGCTCATAGGGGATGATAGAGGAGAAGGAATATGGACCACTATCTTTGAACATGGACACTTCCAACATTTAGAAGTTCCAACAATATATGATCCTACAGATCCGGAGTCATGTAGGGGGTTTGCAGAATACTTAAAAGAATGTAATGAAGCAGACGTAGAGCACAAACTCGGAGTTCCGTTCTTTATAATAGGAGATAATCTTCATAACTGGTTTGGTCCCTACTGTAATAACTACCAGATATGGCTTCGAAAAATTAAAAAAGAATTTGACCCAAACAATACCTCTGACCCCGGACACTACGTATCCTCAGAGGAAAGCTAGAAAGGTAAGGACAATACTACATTACCTGCCTGCATCATTAATACTCAAATTTTTACATAATCCGGTTTCTTAAACATCCTTCCATAATCGGCCCCGACCATGATTTTTGAGAGAGCCAAAATTTTTAGCTTTCAAGTTTAAATCTTTAAATAGATTGAAAATTTAATGGAATGAGGTCAACTTTTAAAGGCTTACTGTTAAGGTGGAAGTTTGAGAAAAAAGGTAAAGGTTAAGGCTGTACTTTTTGATTTTGATGGTACAATAATGGATTCCATGGGCATATTATATGAAATATTTAATGCTGTTTTGAAGAAGTTTGGTTTACCGTCGATTACACCTCAACAGTTTTGTGAGAAAGCTGGTAGACCTGTTAGTGGCATTCTTAGAAAAACTGTTTTGAAAAATAGAAAAATTGATGATGCTTTTGTGAAAAGCTTTGAAAGCGAGTTTGTTAAAATGTATGTTGAGGAGGGTTTCAAAAATAGTAAACCTTTTCCCAATATATACAAAACATTAGATTTTTTGCGTCTTCACGGTATTAAAACTGCTGTTGTAACGGCAACGCCAAGAGCCTTTTTAGAAGACAACCTGAACAGGTTTAATTTAAAAAGATATTTTGATGTTGTTGTTGCAAGGGAGGATGTTAAAAATTTTAAGCCTGCTCCAGATGCTATTTTACAAGCTATTACACTTTTAAAGGTTAAACCTAATGAATGTGTAATCGTTGGAGATAGTCCTCTTGATATTAGAGCTGGAAAAAAAGCTAAGATTAAAACCATAGCGGTTTCTACTGGTTTATGCAGTAAAGAAAGGTTGCAAAAGGAAAAACCTACGTTGCTGATAGAAGATATTTCAGAGCTTCTGGAAATTATCCAAAAAACGTAGAGTACAAATAAAGGCTATTTCTCTATCCACTTCTTAGCATTTAACTTTTTATATTCGACAAATGAGCATTATCAAACAGAATGTTTGTACATTTATCTTTTTACAAAAATTTTTTGACTAAAAGTTTTTATATAACTTCAAACCATCAGTTTTGATATGATGTGCAATTTTCCTGGCAGAAAGGTGAAAGGTTGGTGGCAAAATTAAATCCAAAAAACTTTGAAGCTATCCTTGAAAAGCTTGAAGAAAAAAGAATGCTGCAAATTAGTTTAATAAGAAGTTTAACAAGTAGAGAATTTAACCCTGAAATGTGGGAAAAGCTTAAAGAATCGTTATACTACTACAAGCCTCTTAATGTTAACGTTATAGTTGATGATACAACCTTACGAGAAGGTCTTCAAATGGCTGAACTTATAAGTCCAAACCCTTATGACATGTGTAAAATTGCATGTTTACTTAGGGATATTGGTGTTGAAAGAATTGAAGTTATAACTTATACAAAGTCCGACCAAGATGCAATTAAACTTATGCATGATGAAGGCTTAGGGGAAATGTTGGCTGGTTGGTGTAGAGCAAGTAAAGATGATGTAGATTTGGCATTAAAGCTTGATTTTAAGCAAATAGGTATTTCTCATCCTGTATCTTACATTCACTTTGAAAAGTGGAAAGGTGAAAGACTGGATAAAATTGTTGAGGGTATTGCTGAAAGTGTTGAATATGCTGTAGACCATGGTTTAAAAGTTTTTTTCCATGGTGAAGATTGTACAAGAGCTGACTGGGAATTTGAAAAATTTGTTGTAAACGTTGTCGCTGAAGCTGGGGCAATGGTTTACAGGATATGCGACACAGTTGGTATAGGAAATTCGGATCCTGGTTTTCCCTTACCTTCAGGAATCCCAACAAAGGTTAAAAAGCTTAAAGAGGAAACAAAAATTCCCTACCTTGAAATTCATGCGCATGATGACCTTGGAAATGCTGTTGAAAATACCATGGCCGCCATAAGAGCTGCTTCAGGATTATATGATAAGTTTTACGTTAGCACTACCTTTTTAGGTATTGGGGAGAGGTGTGGAAATGCTGAAACCGAAAAAATAATTATGAATTGTTACATGCATCACAACATTAAAAAATGGAACCTAGGTCTTCTAAGATATACTGCAAACTATATTGCCACAGCCTTAAACTACTACTTACCATTAAATAAAGCCATTGTTGGAGATGCAGCTTTCCAACATGAATCAGGAATACACCTTCAAGGGATAAAGAATTTATCATTAACCTATGAACTCTATCCTCCAGAACTTGTAGGTCAAAAAAGAAGAATAATTATAGGTAAAAGGTCAGGTAAACATGGTATCCATATGAAGGTTGAAGAAAAAATCGGTAAAGTTGTAGAGGAAGATGACCCAAGATTAGCACAACTTGTTCAAATAGTTAAGGATAAGTATTCAGCTGGGGATAGAAGGTTTGCTCTAAGCGAAGACGAATTTATGGAGCTTTTAAAACAAGTAGGCTTTGTACAAAATAACATCGAAAAAGACACAACTCTAAAAACCTAAATGTCCTCTTTTAACACAAAAACTTCTGAAAATTTTCCCTCTTTTTTCTTGGAAAAGCTTTTCCTAACACTTATTAGAAAATTATCAGGTTTTAAATAGGTAGAACAAGTTTTTAGAGCTTTAAAGCCCATTCTACACCTTGTCCAGGTTTTTCTTCAATTATTACGGAAATGGTTTTGATATTTCCCATTTTAAATGCTCCATCCATCTTAAGCTTGCTTATAAGCTTTAAGCAGAAATCCTTAGCTAAATTTTCACATGTAGAGTCTTCAACTTCAAGTTTAACAACATCTTCTAATGGGAAAACGTACCTTTTACCTTTAAATGTTTTAACTTCAACATAATCCTCATGTTCCTCTATTTTTAATAAAGGATTTAAAACTGGTAGTAAAAACTTATGGTCATAATACTTACAAACGTTTAAAGCAGCCTTTTTTAGAGTTAAAAAGTTGATAATAACTCCTTGCAAAGGTTCACCATCAACATAAATCCTAACATGGTAATTATGTCCATGCAAAGTTTCACAAAAATCTTTACCTGTTAAAAAGTGTGCTGAGGAAAAGTTTAAATTATCTCCTTCAATGATAAGTTTCAAGGTTTTCACCAAAATCGCGCTTAAGGTTAAGTTAGGTCCTTAACTGGTGATATTGGTAAGTTTCAAATAGTTATACTTATTGTTTCCTTTTATATGAAGCCAAAAAAGCTTTAGTTACACTACAGAACATAATAACTTTACAAGAACGAGCTAAATGTTAAGTAGTGGTAAAAATTGGTTGAAAAAATACTACCTGATACTTCAGTTATAATTAACGGTATGATGTTTAACCTTCTTGAATCAGAAAAATTTGAAGATGTTGAAATACTTATACCAACAATAGTTGTTGAAGAACTTCAGTCACAAGCTTCCAAGGGAAGAGAATCTGGTTTTATTGGTTTAAAAGAGCTTAAAAAACTTAGAGAATTATGTGAGAAAAAGGGTTTTCACATAATTTTTATCGGAGAAAGACCTAGCCTAGACGATATAAGGCTTGCTAAAAGTGGGCGTCTAGATGCTCTTATAATGGATATCGCTAAAAAGCTAGGATGTACTCTTTACACCTCTGACTATGTTCAAGCTTTAACTTCTGAAGCTTATGGTGTTAAAGTTAGATACATTGTTTTTGAGGGTAAATCTAGAAAGCTTAAATTTGAAGAGTTTTTTACACCTGACACTTTAAGCATTCATCTTAAGGAGGATGTACCACCCCTAGCAAAAAGAGGTTTTCCAGGGAATTTTAAGCTTGTTAAAATTGGAAGTAAAGTTTTAACGGTGAAGGATGTTGAAGAGGTTATAAGTGAAATTTTTGAGGCTATGCGTAGTGGTGAAGGTTTTTACGAGATTAGTAGAAGTGGTGCAATGATTATTCAGCTTAGGGATTACCGTATAGCAATATCAAGACCACCGTTTTCAGATGGTTTAGAGGTTACAATAGTTAAACCTATAGTAAAGCTTAAACTTGAAGATTACAAGTTAAGCGAAAAACTTATGGCAAGGCTTAAAGAAAAAGCTGAGGGAATACTTATTGCAGGCCCTCCAGGTTCTGGCAAAACAACTTTTGCATCGTCGTTAGCTGAATTTTATATGTCTCAAGGAAAAATTGTAAAAACGTTGGAAGCTCCAAGAGACCTTCAGGTTGGGCCTGAAATAACCCAGTATAGACCTTTAGAAGGCAGTTTTGAGAAGGCTTCTGAAATTCTTTTACTTGTAAGGCCTGACTATACTATTTTTGATGAGCTTAGAAAAACTGAAGATTTTAATGTTTTTGCGGATATGAGGCTTGCAGGTGTTGGTATGGTTGGCGTTGTTCATGCAAGCAATCCTATAGATGCTATTCAAAGGTTTATTGGTAGAGTTGAACTTGGAATGATACCTCATATAGTTGATACTTTAATATTTGTCCGTTATGGTAAGATAGAAAAGGTTTACGAGTTAACTTTAAAAGTTAAAATCCCAACAGGTATGACAAGTGAAGACTTAGCAAGACCTGTTATTGAGGTTAGAGATTTTGAGTCAGGTAAACTTGAATACGAAATTTATACCTTTGGGAACGAAAATGCGGTTATCCCGGTGGTTGGGGTTGAAGAAAAAACTCTAACTCAAAAACTTGCTGAAGAAAGAATTTTAAGCGAAATTAGAAGGTTTGACCCTTATGCTGAAATTGAAATTAAAAATAATACTGCAGTTGTTAAGGTTTCTAGAAGAGTGATACCAAAGCTTGTTGGTAAAGGTGGAAAAACAATTTTAAGCTTAGAAAGAAAACTTGGAATTAAACTTGAAGTTCAGCCAAGAGAAAAACTTGAGAATGAAGTTAAATTTAAAATTGAAGAAACCGAGAACACCATTGACCTAGTTTTTGATGAAAATTGTATTGGAAAAACGGTTTGTATCTATGTTGGTGATGAACTTCTTTTTCCCGTAACAGTTGGCAAGAACGCTCAAGTAAAAATATCAAAAAGAAGCATTACTGGAAAAAAGTTGGCTGAGGCTTTAAATCAAGGAAGAACGATAAGGGTTACCATCTAAACTAAAAATTTATATATGGCATTCCAGGTAAAACCGATAAAATTGGTGGTTTCTTTGACAAGCGTCAAAGAAAAGAAAAGTTTAAAAATTTCTTCTATTCTGCTTGTGGTGTCTGCGCTTATCGCCATAATTTTTGGTTTAATATACTGTTTTACTCAAGACCTCATGTACTACCATCAGGATTATACAGGCCTTAAAATAGCTGACATAGCAAAATTTAACCCTAAATTTGCTTTCCTAACAATGATTTTCCTAAGAGTTATTGGTGTTTACCTAATAGGTTACGGAATTTTGCTTACATTTATAGCGGTTAAGAGCTTTCTTAGAGCTGAAAAGTGGGCTTGGGGTGCTGTTCTAGTTGGAGGTTTAGCAACAAACATTCCAACATTAGTAATAACTTATACTGTTAAAGGTCCATGGATTGCTGCTCTTATAACCCTTATACTACTAGTGGTAGCATTAACCTTACCCGTGAAAGAGTTCTTTCGTAAGTAAAAATGGGGATGTTTGTATCTAAAAGGCTTAAATTTTATCTATTTTTTTGAACGTCATGTTACCGATTAAAACCTTTTTTAACAGAAACAGATTTATTTTTCACCTAGGATAAGAAACCTCATAGGTGGTGGATAGCTAAAATGCGTGTTTACCTTTTTGAGGAGGGTGGAGCTCATCTTAAAAACCTACTTGGAGGTAAAGGTGGAAATCTTGCTGAAATGGCTAGGATAGGTTTGCCAGTTCCACCTGGAATAATAGTTACAACTGAAGCTTGCAGAGAATTTTTCGAGAAGAATGAAACTATGCCTGAAGGTTTAATGGAGGAAATTGTGGAAAAACTTAAAATAGTTGAGAAGAAAGTTGGACAAAGATTTGGTGATCCCGAAAACCCTTTACTTGTTTCCGTCCGCTCAGGTGCGCCTGTTTCCATGCCTGGCATGATGGAAACGGTACTTAACCTTGGATTAAATGATGAAACAGTTAAAGGTTTGATTAAGAAGACTGGTGATGAGAGGTTTGCCTATGACTGCTATAGAAGATTTCTTCAAATGTTTGGTAGAGTTGTGCTTGGAATTAAAGGTGAGAAATTTGATGAAATTTTTGAGGATGTTAAAAGAAGGAAAGGAGTAAAATTTGATGTTGAGCTTGATGCAGAGGATCTTAAAGAAATAACTGAAAGGTTTAAGGAGCTTATTTTAAGGGAAACAGGCAAACCCATTCCCAGCAATCCTTGGGAACAGTTAAAACTGGCTGTAATTGCTGTTTTTAAATCTTGGAATACTCCTAGAGCTATTGTGTATAGGAAGGCTAACAAAATTCCAGATAACCTTTACACCGCTGTAAACATTCAAGTAATGGTTTTTGGAAACCGAGGTTACCCCTCTGGTAGTGGTGTTGTTTTTACACGTAGCCCTGCTACAGGTGAAAAAGAACTTTATGGTGAATACTTGGATAATGCTCAAGGTGAGGATGTTGTTGCAGGAATAAGAACCCCTAAACCTATAAGTAAGCTTAAGAATGAGATGCCTTACCTTTACAATCAGCTTAAAGAGGTTGCTGAAAAACTTGAAAAACATTACAAGGATATGCAAGATGTTGAGTTTACAATTGAAGATGGTAAGCTTTACATTTTACAAACAAGAACAGGTAAACGTACGGCTTATGCTGCTGTAAAGATTGCTGTGGACATGGTTAATGAAGGTCTAATAAGTGTTGAAGATGCTTTAATGATGGTTGACCCTGCACAATTAACCCAGCTTTTACATCCATCTTTAGATCCAAATGTTAAGGTTAAGCCTATTGCTAAAGGTCTCCCAGCATCTCCCGGTACAACATGTGGGAAGGTTATTTTCAATGTTGATGAAGCTGCTAAACTTGGAAGTGAAGGTGAAGATGTTATACTTGTTAGACCTGAAACAACACCTGAAGATATTCATGGTGTTATTGTTGCTAAAGGTATCCTGACAAGTCGCGGAGGTATGACAAGTCATGCCGCTGTTGTTGCTAGAGGGATGGGTAAACCTGCTATTGTTGGATGTGAATCTATAAAAATTGATTTAGAGGCTGAAAAGTTTGTAGTGGGAGATGTTGAAGTTAGGAAGGGTGACATCATAACCATTGATGGAACATCAGGTTCTGTTATACTTGGAAAAGTTCCAATGGTTGAACCTCAAATATCAGGCGAACTGGAGAGACTTCTTAAATGGGCTGATGAAGTTAGAAGTTTAGGTGTACGTGCTAATGCTGATACCCCTGAAGCTGCAACTAAAGCTAGAATGTTTGGTGCAGAAGGTATTGGGTTGTGCAGAACTGAACGTATGTTCAATGCCCCTGATAGAATAGCAATTGTTCAGGAAATGATTTTAGCAAGAACACGTGGGAAAGAGGAGATGAAAAAATATTTAGATAAACTTTTACCTATGCAAAAGGAAGATTTTAAGAGAATATTTAAGGCTATGGATGGTTACCCCGTGACAATTAGACTTCTAGACTTGCCACTTCACGAATTCCTACCCAAAATGGAGGAGCTTATCGAAGAAGTTACAAGGCTAAAAATAGAGGGTAGGGACTCCGAGAGGCTTAGTGAAAAGGAAAATATTCTTAAACATGTTTTACAGCTTGCTGAGCATAATCCTATGATGGGTCATAGAGGTTGTAGGCTTGGTATAACCTACCCTGAGATATACGAAATGCAAACAAGAGCTATATTCGAGGCAGCAATTGAACTTTACAAGGAAGATGTTGAAGTTAAACCTGAAATAATGCTTCCACTTGTAGGTATGGGTGAAGAATTAGCAAGATTAAGGAAGGTTGTTGAAGAAACTGCGGAGAAAGTTATGACCGAGAGGGGTGTTAAAATAGAGTACCTCATTGGAACAATGGTTGAGGTTCCAAGAGCAGCTTTAACAGCTGATGAGATAGCTAAATACGCTGATTTCTTCTCGTTTGGAACTAATGACCTTACACAAACAGTTTTTGCTTTCAGTCGTGATGATGCGGAAGCAAAGTTTTTAAACGAATATCTTGAAAAGAAAATCTTAAAAGTTAACCCCTTTGAGGTCTTGGACAAAGAGGGTGTTGGAAAACTAATTGATATGGCTGTTAAACTTGGTAGAAGCACTAAGAAAGATTTAAAAATTGGTGTTTGTGGAGAGCATGGTGGAGAACCAGAATCTATAAACTTCTTCCATAGGGTTGGCGTTAACTATGTAAGCTGTTCTCCGTTTAGAATACCGGTAGCTAGGCTTGCAGCTGCCCAGGCTAAGCTTAAAGAGGGAAAAATTGTGGAGGAGAGGTGGAAAGCAACAGTTTAATCTAAACTTTATTTTACTTTAATTTTTTTTATTCTTGGAGCAGTAGAATGAAGGTTAAACTTCTTTTTCCAGGATTATTCCAGATTAAACTACCTTTACCAAGTAATCCTTTAGGTTATGTAAACCTCTACCTTATAGAAGATGAAGGAAAACTTGCATTGATAGATGTAGGATTCAATAATAGGTGTGTGTTTAAGGAGTTATGTCTCCAGCTCAGCGAAGCAGGTTTTAGTATAAAAGATTTGGAGAAGGTTTTTGTTACACACTTTCACCCTGACCATTCAGGATTGCTGTTAAAGCTAAGAAGTATTCCAAACCTTAAGCTTATACTCCATACCGTGCAAATAAATGTCTTAAAAAGAAGACTTCTAGTTGGGAATGATTGGTATAGCAGTGGAAAATTTTTTATGGAGAACGGTTTTCCTAAAAAGCTTTTACTAAGTATGGGTTTAAAATTTAGGTTAGACCTGAAAAACGTTCTAGCTTATAAAAATCTTTTTAATCAACTAGCACATCCCCAGCTGACAATTAGAGATGACAATGTTAAAATTGGTAACTTTAAATTTAAAATTTTTTGGACACCTGGACATGCAAAAGAGCATGTATGTTTTTATGAAGCTGAAAAGCGGTTTATAATTGTTGGAGACCATCTACTTCCAACCATAACTCCAAACATCTTTACATTTGCTAGAAATGAAAATCCGCTGTCTGACTATCTTAAAAGTCTAAGTCGCATTGAATTCTTCGACGTAGAACATGTTCTTCCTGGTCATGAAGAGGTTTTTAAAGCTTTTAAAGAAAGGATTCAGCAAACAAAAACACACTACATGCAAAGGTTAAATGAGGTTTTAAGCATTGTTAGTATGGGAAAATTTACCGCATACCATATCGCATCAGAAATTAGGTGGAATTTACCATATCTTTCATGGGAAAGTTATCCATTACTCCAAAAATTTCTAGCCATGGGTGAAACATTAGCCTACCTAAATTTTCTAAAAACTATGAACATGGTTGAGGAAGTAGTGGAAGGTGGTAAAATTTTCTATAAAGCCAAATAACGAAAGATTAAAGAAATTTTTACGGTAAGAAATAAGTACAAGAGCAGTGTTTATCTATATAGTATGTTGCAAGCAGAACACTTTTTGCTTCTTAATTTTTACTTAAGAAATAAAACTATACAGATTAGGTGTAGAAACCTAGTTAAAGCTGGGATTCTTAAACCCTACCTTGAACATCCATGGTTAAAATTTCACCTCGGCAACATTCCCGCTAATGTTAAGATTCCTAGAAAAAATTTAATTAAATCTTTGAGAAAGTAGCTGAAATTATGGTGAAGTAAAGGTTGATGACGTTTTCAGGTAAAAGTTTAGATGTAGTTTTTTATCCAAAGTCTGTTGCACTTGTAGGGGCTTCGAGAGAAGTTGACTTTTATATAAATACCATTTCAGCCTCCAAGTTAAAGGAAAATTTTTTCCTTGTTAATCCCCGGTATAGTGAGGTTTTAGGGTTTAAATGTTATTCAAGCATTTTAGACATCCCTAAACCTGTTGATTATGCTATTTTTGCAATTCCAGCCAGACTTATACCTAAAGTTTTGGAGGATTGCGGTAAAAAAGGTGTTAAGGTTGTTCATATTTATTCTTCAGGTTTTAGTGAAACTGGACTTGAGGAGGGTAAAAGGCTTGAGGAAGAAATTTTAAACATAGCTAAAAGTTATGGAATTAGAATTATTGGCCCAAATTGTATGGGAGTTTACTGTCCAGAATCAGGTTTATTCTTTTCTCATGATTTACCTTCTGATGAGGGTTCTGTTGGATTTATATCTCAGAGTGGGGGTCAAGCTATTAGCTTCATATTTAAGGGAATGTTGAGAGGTTTTAGGTTTAGTAAAGTTATAAGCTATGGTAACGCTTTAGATATAGATTTTGTTGAACTTATAGACTACCTAGCTGAGGACTCTAAGACAAGTGTTATTGGGGCGTATGTTGAAGGTTTAAGAAAAACTAAAGGCTTGCTTGAAACCTTAAAAAAAGCTTCAAAAATAAAACCTTTAGTTATTTTAAAGGGTGGGCAAACAGAAGATGGAGCTAGAGCCGCAGCCTCTCACACGGGTGTACTTGCAGGTTCAGCAAAAATCTGGGAGGGTTTCCTTAGACAAGTTAAAGCTATACAAGTTGAAAACTTTGATGAAATGGCTGACATTATTGTAGGTTTTCTTTACGCTTTCCCACCAAAAGGTAAAGGTGTAACTATTGTAACAACTTCAGGTGGTTCTGCCGTTATTCATACAGATTTATGTGTTAAGGTTGGATTAACTATTCCAAAGTTTTCTGAGGAAACCCAGAATAGGCTTAGAAAGTTTATTCCACTAGCTGGAACAAGCATAAAAAACCCTTTAGATGCTTGGCCAGCTTTTCAGTATGGAACATTACCCGATGCTTTAAACGTTATATCCCAAGATGAAAATATTCATTCACTAATTATTGAGGTTCAACCTGAAGAGTTTAAAGCATACACAACCACCGACCCCACCATTGTTGACAAGTTTACAGCGATAATAGGTAAAACATGTAAAACTATCATGAATGAACAAGGTAAACCTGTAATGATTGCTGTTACCAGAAGCATCTACCCTGAGCTTGAAGCAAAAATTAAAACTCAACTTCAAAACATGAATCTTCCCGTTTACCATTCAGTTTATGATGCAGCAAAAACTCTCTCAGAGCTTTTTTCAAAGTTTACCTCAATCAACACTAGTTGAAAAGAAACTCAAATTCCAAGTATTAAAAACCGTTTAAGAAGATTTATGTTTCCGAAAAGCAAAATAAACAAATTTGATGTATATCTGCCCTTATAGTTTTTAACTTCTTCTCTTGCACCCTGTTTATGACCGTCTCACATTAACTTTTAATTTTTCCGCTACAACTTCAAAACCTGATTTTTCAGTAGTCCATTATGTAGACCTTTGGCCAGACCATATAGTTTACTTTCTTTCTAAAAAATATGAGAAGTGAATTGTTTGGTAGCGGGGCGTGGATTTGAACCACGGATCTCGGGGTTATGAGCCCCGCGGGTTAACCTGGCTACCCCACCCCGCTTCTCTTGAGGCTTCTTTTTCTAAACCTTTTGTCAGTTAATTAACTAGACGACTGTTTTATAAATTTTACTTAGTGAGGTTTTTCAAAACAATTTATTTAAAAGTTATCTAAAATAGGGTTACTGTAAGGGGTAAGTTCTTAAGTGTAAGCAAGTAATTATGACATCAAAGAAGTGGTTGTTGAAGGACAGAGCTTTCACAGCTGTGGGAGGTTGTTTAGGCATGGAGTATATGTGGTATGTAATAGGCTTCGCCGGAGCCTGTTTAACAATGTTTGGTTTTGTTCCACAGGTTGTTAGAATGTTTAAGACTAAATCAGTAAACGACGTGAGCTTTCTAACTTTGCTCCAGATAAGTGTAGGTGCATTACTTTGGATACTTTATGGTTTACATATACGTGATGTTGTCGTCGTAACTGCAAACATAGTTACTTTAACTACGTTAATCATGACAATAACCCTTTATTTACGCTATAGAAAACCTTGTAAACATACAAAGAATTTTGAACGGAGTTAATTTTTTAAGTGAAACTCAATTGGGTTGGTGAATAATTGGTGGGAGAATAGCGGAAACACTCTTTATTTTTTCAATATCTAATCTCAAAATCTTTAAACTCTCCTTTATACTCCTCCCATGAAACTTTGATGTCTTTAACTTTTGCAAGGGGTGGGCCTTTACGGCAAAATTTTATCATTTCTTCAACATCTTCTTTTTCACCCTCAAAAACAGCTTCAACCTCTCCGTTAGGTAAATTTCTAACCCAACCTTTAACCCCCCTTTTTAAAGCTTCTTTTTTGGTTTCATGCCGAAAAAATACGCCTTGAACTCTTCCACTTACAACAACATGAGCTCTAACTTTCAACTTGTTAGCCTCCAAATTTTAGGTTCTCATGTTACTCTAACACATTAACTATCTTCCTTTTTTATTTTTAATTTTTAGAAGCTAAAAAAATAAATAACAGATGCTTACTATTTTGTAAGCGGATGGTTAAAGGGGGTTGAGTGGATTCCCAGCTATAAGAAGATTAGGGCGGATAGAGTTAAAGATTTTCTTGAAAGTTTAACTAACGAGTATAAGGTTTATGTTCCAGTAAATCGAGGAAACATTTACGTATTTGAAGAGTTTTCTAGTGGAAAAAAATTTGAGATTATATACCCAAAAACCATGGTTTCAGCTAAGAAACTTTTTTTACCTCCAGAAGAAGAAGTTCTAGAGTTTAAAGGGTTAAGAGTTAAAGAAAAAGTTGTAACCGAGAAAAGAGTTTTGTTTGGGGTTCATTCCTGCGATATCAATGCTTTACATATTCTTAATAAAGCATATAGTTTTAGGTATAAAGACTCTTATTACCTAGCTAGAAGAAAAAATACTTTAATTATTGGCGTAGAATGTCAACCATCTGAAACATGCTTCTGCAAGTCTATGGATGCATTCACTGTGAACAAAGGTTACGACTTGTTTTTAAGAAAGTTGAACGAGGAATATTACTGTGTTGATATAGCTTCAAAACTTGGTGAAAAGCTTACAGAATCACCTATTTTTGAAGATGTAGATTCAGCATTAGCTAGAGAAGCTAAAAAACGCTTTTTTGAGAAAGTTAAAGAAAAAGTTCCAGTAAAAATTGAGGGTTTACCTGAAAAAATGGATATATGTTTCGCAGACGAAAAAATATGGAGTGATATTGCAAAAAGATGTCTTGGATGTGGAAATTGCACAATGGTTTGTCCTGTCTGTTGCTGCTTTAATTTTGTGGATACGGTTGACATTGATTTTAAAACTGGTAAACGTGTTAGGAAATGGGACGCTTGCGTTCTTCCAAACTTTTCAGTTGTTGCAGGAGGAATCAACTTTAGACCAACAATCCAGCATCGAATAAGAAACTGGTTTTATGACAAGTTTAAAGTATTTGTTGACCAAGTGGGAGTTCCTGGTTGTGTTGGTTGTGGTAGATGTGTAGCTTATTGTCCGGCAAAAATAGACCTAAGAGAGGAAATTAAAAAAATTTGGGAGAGGTTTCCATGAATAAAAATCCATATATTCCCAATCCAGCGGTGATAGTGGACGTAGTTGATGAAGCTCCAAGGATTAAAACTTTTACCTTAAAATTTAAAAATAAAAAAGTGCAGGAAAAGTTTATTTTTTCCCCTGGGCAGTTTGTTCAGCTTGCTATACCTGGTGTTGGAGAAGCACCAATAAGTTTATCTTCATCTCCAACAGAAAAAGAGCATTTTAAGCTTTGTGTCAGGGCTGTTGGAAATGTTACAAATGTCTTACATAAGCTGAATGTTGGCGATATTGTATGGATTAGAGGTCCTTATGGTAGAGGCTTTAACATGGATGATTTTAGGGGAAAAAATCTTGTATTTGTTGCAGGAGGAATAGGTTTGGCACCTTTAAGGTCAGCTATAAACATGGTTGTAAACCTTAGAGAAAATTATGGTGATGTTAAAATTCTTTATGGTGATAGGACACCACAACACCTCCTTTTCGCAAAAGAACGTGAATTGTGGCGTAAAACCTGCGAAGTATGCCTAACAGTTGACGTTCCAGATGAAAGTTGGAGTGGATGTGTTGGTGTTGTTACAAAACTTTTTGACATTGTAAAAGTAACTCCAAATAATAGTGTTGCTCTAGTTTGCGGCCCGGTTGTTATGTACAGGTTTGTTGTTAAAAAGCTTCTAGAATTAGGTTTTACTGAAGATTCAATTTATCTCTCACTTGAAAGACGTATGAAGTGTGGTGTTGGAAATTGCAGGCACTGTATGATTGGCTCAAAGTTTGTTTGTCTTGATGGACCTGTTTTCACGTTTAAAGAGCTTAAAAACATCCCTCTTGAAGAAGTTCCCGAGGCGAAGCTTCCATGAGTGGGAAAATTGGCTTTAAAAAAGTTAAACCTGTAGTCGGTATTTTTGACTTAACAGATTGTAATGGTTGTTTATGGGCTTTTGCTAATCATCCTGAATCTTTAAGCATACTTAAAATGGTGAAAATTAAAAGTTTTAGGCTTGTATCAGATGGCAAGCTTCGTGGACGTTACGATGTTTCTATTGTTGAAGGTTATCCTGGAGACGAAGAGGAAGTTGAGATTCTTAAAAGAATTAGAGAAAGTTCTGACATCCTTATTGCCTTAGGTGCATGTGCATGTACTGGAGGTATACAAACCATACGTAACTTTTTAAATCTAGGCGAAGTTAAAAACTACGTTTATCCTGGTAACACCTCTATTAAGCTTGTTGAAGCAAAACCTGTGGATGCTTATGTTAAGGTAGACTTTTATATTCCAGGTTGTCCTGTAAATGGAGGAGAAGTTGTTGAAGCTTTAAAAGCTCTTATTTTAGGTAAAACTCCCGAAGTTCCAAACTATGCTGTTTGTGTTGAATGTAAAATGAGAGAAACTGAATGTATGCTTATTAAAGGTTCTCCCTGTCTTGGACCTGTAACTCGTGGCGGTTGCAACGCACCGTGTCCTGCCGCAGGCTATGTTTGTGATGGTTGTAGAGGACCTTTAAGCGAAGCTAATTTTGCATCTGAAGCTGAGATTTTAAAGCAAATTGTCAAGGAGAAAGATTTAACCCTTCTTTTTAGGAGATATGCTGGCTTAATGGAAGGTTTTAAAAAAATTGCTGAAGGTGGAATGTAAAAAATGGGTAAAAGTAAGATAATAGAGTTTGGCTATCTTCCAAGAGTTGAAGGCCACATGTCGTACACTGTTAACTTTAAGACTGGCAACGTTCGTGTTGAAGTTTTAGAGGGTGTTAGACTTTTTGAGGGGTTTATTAGAGGCAGAAAATTTGATGAAGTAATATACTTTGTCTCCAGAATTTGCGGTATATGCCCATCTTCACATAATTTGTGTTCAATTAAGGCTGTTGAAGATGCATTTGAAATTCAACCCTCGGAACAAACTATCAAATTAAGAAAGCTTATGCACTTCGGCGAAATCATTCAAAGCCACATAGGCCACTTATACTTTTTAGCTTTACCCGACCTTCTTGGTTTTAAAGATGTTTTCCAGCTATTAAAAAAATACTCTGAAGAGGTTAAAGCAGCTTTAAGGCTTAGAGAGGTAGCAAATAGCTTGGTCGATGTTGTTGGAGGTAGAGCGGTTCATCCTGTAAGCACTACAATAAATGGTTTTCGTAAGCTTCCATCAGAAACACAGCTTAAAATACTGCTGGGTAAGCTTAAAGAGGTAAGAAGTGATGTTGTTAAAACCGTTGAACTTTTTACAAAACTTAGTATACCTGACTTTGAGAGAAACACAGAGTATACTGCGCTGAAGAACGAGGTTGAATATGGGTTGTATGATGGTTATATTGTCTCAAGTACTGGTTTAAAAATTGAACCTAAAAACTATAAAGATACTCTTATGGAGGTTGTAAAGCCATATTCCACAGCAAAATTTAGCTTTAGAAATGGTAAACCATTCTGTGTAGGTGCTCTTGCAAGATTAAACATAAATAAAGGTCAACTCAATAATGAAGCTAAAAAGGTTGTGGATAATGCTGGAGTAAAGTTTCCAAGCCATAATCCCTACCGTTATAACATAGCTCAGGCAGTAGAAGTTGTCCATTGTGTTGAAGAATCCATTAAAATCATCGAAGAACTTTTGAGTGTAGGTTTAAAGGATGAACGAACAGATTTTAAGGTTAAAGCTGGAGTTGGTGCAAGTGTTATTGAAGCCCCAAGAGGAATCCTATACCATAGGTATAATATTGATAAAGATGGGTTTGTCAGGGAGGCAGACATTTTAACCCCAACAGCCCAAAATGTTGCAAACATGGAAGAGGATATAAGGGTAATGCTGCCTACGCTTGTAAACCTTCCAAGGAAGCAGGCAGTAGCGAGAATAGAATCACTTATAAGAGCGTATGATCCATGTATTTCATGTTCTGTTCATATTTTTGAAGGTTAAATAAGTTTTTAAGTAAAAAAGATTAACATTTTTAACTTGTTTTTTCTTAATGCCTTGATGAGTATTGTCATTGTTAACACCTATACAGCTTATACTTACATTCTTTTTTGCAGGAATCTCGTTAAAAATTGCGGATTATCTAGGTGAAAAAGGGTTAAAGTTAAAAGCTTATTCAGCTTCAGTAGTTTCAGCCTTTCTTTTCTGGATGCTTATAAAAAATGATCCGCAAAGTTCAACAATAGTTTCTTCGATAATTTTTGGATGCTTATTGTCATTTAAAGTTGATAAGCCAAATCTTTTCTTAGGAGTACTCTTAATTTTTGCCTTATCTATTTTTTTAGGGTTTTCTACACCTATTTTTTGGCTTTTAGCTATACTTACATCTACAGCTATGCTAGATGAATTTATGCATGAAAAGTTTACAGGAAAGGGAATGTTTAGCATATTTTTTAGATTTAGGTTTATTCTTAAAATAGGAGTTCTAACAGCGTTTTTTGCTAGCGTATTATCATTAATTCATTTAATAGGCTTTTTTCTTTTTGACCTATCCTATGACCTTTTAAGCCTATACCTTAAAGAATAAACAAAAACCAATAATTTTCCTTATTTTTGCTACATTCCATTAACTTTTACTTTAAATAGTTCATTTTCAGGTTTTGCTAAAACCTTGTAGGCAAGTTTTTCCTCATCTTCGGTTGTTGAGGTTTTAATTGTAAATTCATCCATAAACTTTAAAAAGTTTATAGGCCTAATTATCACAGTTGTACGCTTTTCTTCTTCAAGTTTAAATTTGAAATTGATGTTTCGACTTGAATTTCTTATCTTCAACCTTTTATTTCCAATTGTACATGAAGTTGAGACTTGAATTCCGTCAAGAATACAGGATATTGGAGTTTTATATGGTAAACTTACACTTACACGAAGGTTAGGATCACCTTTTCTTTTTCCTAACTCCCTAAGACCAATCAACCCCACCCTTAAACCATACGCAAGAAATGGACCAAAATGGGAGTGAAGCTTTTTAGCGTCATCTACAAGATTTAACAGCTCCTGGGGAATGCTTTCCATCATCCTCACCACTAACTTATGTACACTCTTAAAGTCAGATAGATGGTATATTTATTTTATGGAAAAATTCGGTAAGGTTCTGTTGAATCCATGGTATGCTTAATTTTTGATTAATGAAGTATTGCTAGAGGTGGCATTTTCACTCTAACGCGTAAAGCTTTCTCATAACATTTTTCCCTTCGTAAAGGCTTATATTTTGACGTAATAAATACTGATTGAGGACGAAGTATGGGTAGCAGAATGAAATCTAAAAGTGGGTATTGGTGAATACGAATATGAATATGATAACCTTACTCGGATTGCTACTAATAGCCCTAGCAGTTGTAGACTCAATCGCGTATTGGAGGAGTGAGTGATGAACGAGAAAGAGAGGTTAGAAAGAATTCGTAAAGAAGCGGGGTTGCTTGAGAAAATCTTAAGCTACATTCCTGGGTATCGTGGATACAAGGAAAAGGAGCTACGTAGGGAGACTGATAGGCTTGTTAGAATGGAAATCGTTAATAGGCTTAGATTCGCTAAGGACAGTGTAAGAAAAAGTCTGACTAACCCGGTTGTAGCACAGAAAATTTCCAGCGAGGATGTTTGGAGGCTCGATACACTGTTATCTCGTCTAGATAGGATAACACAGCGCATAGATAAGGCTGTTGCTGGATATGCAGGAATGTTTGATATCACTAAAGTTAGGGAGGATAAGCTTGATAGGGTTACTCAGCACGACTTAAGCTTACTGGAGAAGGCAGAAGCAATTAAGGCAAGCATTGAATCCCTAGCTAAAACAGATCCTGGAAAAGAGGAGTGGCGAAGAATAATAGATGTCTTAACATTAAAGACTGAAGAGTTAGAGGTGCTGGTTGACAGGAGGGTTGAAATTCTTAGGGGGTTGGTGGATTAGATGCCTAAGGTTATTGAATGGGTTGGTGCGAGAGAGGGCGACATAGTTTGGAGATATCCGAATGAGGAGATCGTCTGGGGGGACAACCTAATAGTTCATGAGTATGAGGCCGCCGTCTTCTTTAGGGATGGTAAAGCATATGATGTCTTCAGAGCTGGAAGACATGTACTAACAACAGCAAACCTGCCACTACTTACAAAGGTATTATCGGTAATGGCTGGATTCGATAAGGTTCCATTTAGAGCAACGATAATATTCGTTTCACTTAAGCAGTTCCAAGGAAGGTTTGGAGCTCAAAGCCAAACGAAGGAGCTTGCCCCAATAAAGTTCTTTGGAAGCTTCTGGTTTAGGGTTGAGGAGATAAACCTTTTTGTAAATGAGGTTGTGGGAGGACAAAGTGTCTATACAACTGAGAGGCTACAAGAATTTCTAAGAGGATACCTTAGCGAGAGATTAATCGACACTCTAAGTCAATACTCACTTGTCGAGGTATATGGTAAGCTGGATGAAACCAGCTTCCTAGCTAAGAACGCCCTATACGATGCCTTTAAGAGAATAGGCTTAGAGCTGATTGATGTAAAGTTTGAAGGGATAGATACAACACCAGAGTGGAGAGATAGAATCTTTTATATAAGAACGGGGGTATTAGCCCCAGAAGTCTTGAGAATGGAAACTATTCAGAAGTCTGCTGAGAGCCTATCAAAAAGCCCTGGAGCGGCTGTAGGTGCCGGTGTAGCTATAATCCCGCCATTATTCCAGCAGCCAGCAGCCCAGACTGTTCCAGCTCAACCTATGGTGCTATGTCCAAAGTGTGGTCTCCAGAATCCGCAAACGGCAAAATTCTGTAGCAACTGTGGGACACAATTACAAGCAACTGGCATAGCATGTCCGAGGTGTGGAACAACAAATCCAACCGGAGCGAAGTTCTGCATAAATTGTGGTACTCTACTGTCATCTTTAATTAAATGTCCAAAGTGTGGAATTGATGTGCAACAAGGGTCAAAATTCTGTCCAAACTGCGGAGAGAAGCTAGTTTCTCAGTAAAATCCCAATTTTACCTTTTATTCATTTAAAGATATTTCTCTTCCCCAGAATTTTTATATGGTTAATACATTGTTGCAACAAAAATGAAAAAATTGGTTAGAGTTTTAATAGAGGTCAACTAACTATGATTTAAGCCGTTCTCTTAGCTCCACAGTTTGGGCAAGCTGTCTCAGTTTGTGGGAATAACGTTCCACAGTACTTGCATGGAACCATCACTACCTCTCGAATTATCTCCTTCTCCTTGACTATGGGTGTAGCCGCTGGCTGAGCGATTTGAATTTCCAGAGTTGGGCTTGTTGCATCCGGTCTGCCCTTAACGGCTACAACCCCCTTAATCAACCACGTAACCTTCCTGTCAATTCCCTTATAGGTAGGCTTCATCGTGATTGGAATGTTTATACTGAATGGAAAACTTCCTGTGAAGCTTTTTGATATATGAGTTTGAGGGCTAATGGGAGGTTTAATGGAATATAGCGTTGCCGTTTCCCAAACCTCTCTTACAACCTCACGCTTTAAATGCGAATCATAAAATCTTTTTTGAACCTTCGCTGACTCAATACATTGAAGTTCGCATCTTATCTCATCGGCATCAAACTCATCATTGGAAAACAGGGTTAATTCACCCTCAATGTTCTCGCCAAGAAAATATGTATCTTTTTTAAGGTTTAATTTTAAGTTGACTTTTGGCGGTGTGGCTTTTTCGGCTAGCTTTTTTAAAAAAGACAAGCCATTACCCCTCATGAGATATTAACGTTATGTCTAGCTATAGATATTAACTCTTCGGGGCTAATAATATATATTATTGTGGAAAAAACATGATTGTCTTGAGCATTTTTTGCAAATGAAACACTTAAAAATTCCCTAAACTTTTTGGTTGAAAGCCGCCAACGTTATTTAAATCTATCCTCTAAACTTCACAAGCATATACCTCCAACACCCTTAGACATGTTTTCCATACACAGTTTGTATGTTCAAAACTTGGAATAGGCTCTAAGCTAAGAATGACTAGGCCCCGCAGAACAGGAATAATGTTACCTGCTTTAATTTGGAAGCTAGCTTGGTGCTGTTTTAAACTTGGTATGGTGAAGCCTCTAGCTGAAAAACCGAGAATCTTTCAGCTTTAGTCGTAGGAAGCGTTAAAGTATCCTAAACCCCAAAAATTTTTTGGTTGGATTTTTTTGTTCTCTTTAAGAGTAGATGTTTTTTCTTGACCATACCTTTCATATGGCTTTGTTAGGTGTCTTTGGGATCTTGGAGGAGGAATGTAGAATGTTGGCTTAATGTTTCTTTCAACTTCAACTAAAACCTTTTTTGCCATAGGGTTTCTGTAGCCACATTTTTCACATTTAAATCCCTTGTTCAAGCCGAGTGAAGTCATCCTTTTGTTACAGATAGGGCATGGTGGATTTTTCTCCTCAACTTTTTTAGCTAAACTCAAAATCTCAATTTTTTCTAGGTTTACTGTTGTAGGTGTGGTTGGTGATGCTTTTCTAAGCCCACCATAAACCCTAACTTTATCACCCACAATAAGACTTCTGACAACGTTTCTGAATTTTCCAGTAGGCTCGTAAGCAGCACAGTATATTTCACCTGTTTCATCTTTAAGTTTAAAGATAACATGACCTCCTACAACCGTCAAAGGTTGACTTGAAACATATCCCTCTAAAATAATGGTACTGTAAGGTTTAACTTCACAAATTTTACATACTTTTCTTAGATGTGCATCTGTGCCCTGATTTGACCTAAATATGGTCCAACGTTCAACAGGTTCATAAACTTTGATAAGCCTCATAGCATATTTAACAATGCTAGAATTTTCCCCACGGACACCATATAAAACAGGGTCTCCTCCTCGAGGAGTTATAAGCACCCTTCCTGTTTCATAGTCAATGTTGTTAAACGTTAATGGCTTGGTTAGTTTATCCATTTCCCAAACAGAGTTTAAATCAATTCTTCTAGGTTTACCTCTATTCTCAATTCTCCTGTAGGTTAAAACTTCATAGGTATGGTCTTCATCAAGAGTTTCACCAATAGCAGCTAAAGCTCCAACAATACCTTTAACATCATTAAACCAGTAAACTTTACACTTAACACTTCTAGCAACTCTTAAAGCTTCATCTATACTAATCATTCTCCATAAAGCTTCGGATGAAAAATTTTTAAGAGTTGTGGGTACTTCTCCCTCTAAAAAAGCAACTCCAGGGTTTGTTTCCTCATCCCTCTCAAAATTTTTTTCAACAAAATCTATGATAACATCTTCAACATTAGTATAATCATCTTTAGAGTTAATGTTTAACCTTAAGCATGTAGCGCCATTCCCCCTAGTTTTCCAAGTAATATTAGGGTTTAACCTGATAAGATTAGGAAAATCCAAAAAATCTGTATAACCTTTTTTATGCAAAACCTCAATTAAGCATGATGTGATATAGGTTGTACATCCACTTTTAACCGAATCAGTATCATCTAACCCAACGTGAAGCTGCAAAGTTAAAGATACCTAGGTTTCTTCAATAACAATCATTGTAAGGGTTGAACGTACTTTATCCAGTTTCCTAATATTCCATGTAACACATTCTTTAAGCTTATCCAGCGATTCTGCTTGAACTTTGGCTATAATGTCATATGTTCCGTAAACAGTGTATGCTTCAATAACATTCTTTATTTTTCTAATCTCTTTAAGAACAACACTCTCCGCTCCAATTTCGGTATTAATTAATACATAGGCTATTGGCATTTTTCTCCCCCAAATTTATATTAGTTTTTAAAGATATTAAATCTAACCTAAACTTTAGCGTGTAATGTTAAGGCCTTTATGATAATCAGGGAAATTTTTTATTTTGAAGGATTTTAAATTTTTATTTTCGTTGGTATTCTGTATGACCATGATTATGTTTTTTTTTTAAAAAACGGAAAAATCTTATTTTCACTTTTACACATTTCATTTTTAAGATTAGATGGTCAACTCCATGATTGGAATGTGTTGTTGTGCACCATAAACATCTGTTGTATAAACTTCATCTGATGCTGTCTTCTTAATTATAGTTACCTTTATGCCCAAAACGTTGTCAACAAAAAATATTCCTTCAATATTTTCCTCTGGTACGCAGTAGACTTTTGCAATCTTCTTTTTTGTAAGTATTTTGGAGTTTTTAACAAGCATATACTTATCTTTGTTGTCAAAGAATAGGTCTATGGTAAGCTTAAATGGACTTGCGTTTTTACTTCTAACAATTTTAACAACATCCTTAAGTTTAACCATAAACCTTTCCCACCATTTTATTTGGAAACTCAACAATTCTAATTTTGAACGGTTCGCATGGATTTTCAAGCTTAATTTTATGCCAGACGCTAAAAATGTAAACCGGGCCTACAGGTATATCTGAAGGTGAAAATGGAAACGCCAGATTTCCTGCAGTTGTTTTTCTGCCTTCAAACCCAAAATGTAGAAGGCTTGACCTTAAAAAGGCACATACAGTACTGGCTAGGCTTTGCTCTTTAGCTACAACATCAATAATTATGCATAATTCCTTGCTCTTCAAACTTTTCTTAGGCTCGTTTTCACCCATAACTCCATTCTTAACTTTAAATTTTCCTCGCTAGAAATTTCGTTAACAAGTTTAAGTACCCTTTCAACATGAACATCTGCTCCAGCACCACCAACAGAGCATATAAAAGGTATTCTTAAGCTTTTTGCTGAGGAAATAATTGGCTTTAAATCCCTTTTAACATTTGCATCATCAGTATAAGATGTACCTGAACCAAGATAAAATGGTCCGGGGTCTGTTGAGGTTCCCTGTGCAACAATCACATGAGGATTCCATTTTAAAGCTTGCTTTAAAGATTCTTTTGGAAAACCATAACCAACATGTGTTGTAGCATCATAAATACGGATTTCATCCAAAAATAAACCCCCAAAACCAGTTTTTATTTTGTATTTTTAATACACTTCTACTTAAAAGTTAAACTGGAAAATATTCTTTCTCTAACCTTAAAATATCTTCTACGCTTTTAGCCGTAGAGTAGTCTTCTAACAATTCCTTGTTTAACGCTAAAAAAACTTCCCCCCACTTGTATATTGATACAACTTCCTCAGCATATTTCTTAAACCCTGAAATGTAGAGAGCTGCAGCCAAAGCTTCAAGTGAACTTAACTTTCCAACATGACCATAGTTTACCGGGTTTGCTGGAATAAGTAGCGGAAGACGTCGATTTAAACCTTTAAACCTCCAATGAAAAACCTCTTTAACTTTTTTCCATGAGCAGTCAATAGAAACTACACCAAACCTTGTAACATATTCTCTATCTAATGGTGTTAAAACAACATCTACAAACGGATTAAGCAGGATAGCCTTACTAGGTACCTCAACTTTATACTTTATTACCCTAGCTAAACCAAAGTGTTGAAGTTTTCTCGCAGTACACTTTTTAGGGTCATCTTGGTTAAGACAGTAAACGTAAAGGTTAGGTTTACTCCTCATGAAAGAGACAACTATAACTGTTAATTTCCCACGGTTGTCATCTTACATAGTTTAATCCCGAAGTTTATAGCTTCATTTTTATCAATCCTATTTATGAACAAAAATTTTCCGCCAAAAACTTTATCCGCTGTAACCGAGACCTTAACATAACTTTTTAGCTTTTTTAGGTATTCTTCACCTTTTGAAAGTCTTATACAAACTACAAATAGTACAATACTTTTAAGCTTTAAATTTTCCACTTCTTTTTCAAAAAAGTTTAAGATGCTTTCCATGGGTTTTCCACCGTATATTGGCGAACCTACAACAATCACATCTGCTTTGGTAACATCCTCAGAAGTAACGTTTACAACACGTTTAATGCCTAGAATATTAACATTTTTACATGTTTCCATTAATCCTTCGCTAATCCATCTACAAATCTCACCTGTTACACTTTTTTTCCTCATAGAGTCGTAAACGAAAAGGTAATTCAAGATTGTATTGATCACCTCAAAAAAGAGAGGTTTACTGGTTAAATTTTAACTTTTAAAAAATTTTAAATTGTTGATTTAACAGCTTCTTGTTGAACTTCACCATAAAGCATAGTTATAGACCTAGCTACAAAAACTGCAAATAGCGGTGTAGCAAACATTAGAATTATCCAGCCGATAAACGGTATACTCCCGATCGCAGAAACAGCAATTCCAATTATAAAAACTACAATCAGCCAAATAAGGTATTTACCCCACCCTATCCTACCTATTACTCCTATAATTTCACTAACAGCAAATGCTTTGGAAAAATTGTCCGTTTTAACCATGTGAACGATTCCTATGCTCATAACTATTGAAAAGATAAAAGCCAATGCTAAGCCAACTAAAAATAAAACACTGCTGAAGATAAAGGAAAGTATAGATTGATAAACTGTAAATACCGTTGGTGTTAATCCCGCCACTACCATAATTATTAATGGTATTATCATGTAGACTATACTTACAATTACAATCTTTAAACCGTCAATCCACATTTTTAAAAATCCTTCAAATTTAGGCGGGGTGTTGCTTGTCGGAGTCTGTCTTATAACGTTACATGCGTAACCTAAAACAACAAAATTTACTACTGGTATAATACTTAAAATTGCGAGAATAATAAGTCTACCAACATCCTTACTAAAATCTCTGGTGTAGTTAAAAGCTTCGCTAAAAGTTTCTTCAATCCTCAACTTTAACTCACCTCAACAGTTTTACCTCTCTTAGCTCTTCCAGTTCTTCTTGCAGCGATTAATCCGACCTTTTGTCCTGGTGGTGCGTGGCGTGAAACAGTTGAAGGTTTGCCTACATGCCTATGCCTGCCTCCGCCAAATGGATGTGAGGCTGCAACCATAGCTACTCCTCTAACTCTTGGCCACTTTCTTCCTCGTGACCTCATAAGGTAATATTTCTCTCCAGCCTTCATGAATGGTTTATCAGTTCTACCTGAACCTGCAACAACACCTATTGTTGCTAAAGCATTGTTGTTAACTATGGCAGTTTTTCCGGATGTAAGCTTAATAGTAGTTCCGTAAGGCGTGTGAGCAATTATAATGGCGTAGCTACCTGAGGCTCTAGCAAATTTTCCACCATCCATCGGTAGTTTTTCAACATTACATACAATGGTTCCCTCGGGTATTTGTGATACTGGTAGAATGTTTCCAACCTCCAAACGGTCACCACCGATATAGATTTCCTGTCCTTCGTACATTCCCTCGCATGCAACATTGTAAAATACCCTGCCATCCTCACATCTAATCATTGCTAAAGGTGCTCCCCTACCAGGATCGTGAAGAAGTTTTTCAACAAAACCACGGATAGGCTGCTTGGTAGCTATGCTTAATAAAGCCGGAGGGTATTCTACAGAAGCAACCCTGTAGATGGTGTGAGCTCTAAATGTGAATGTTCCTCTTCCCCTACGTTGAACGAGAATTTTTTTACCCATTTTCTATAACCCAGGATTTCATTAAGGTAGTGTTCAACACCACTATAACCATTACGCGATTTAATAAGAGCAGATTGGGGTATAAAAGTTTAGCTATCAAATCAGAACATTTATTATCTAAAACTCTAAACAATATTGGTTGAAGTTTTATGAGTAAGGCTACTTTGGAACTTTTAGATGTTAGAGAGGCACTTAAGAAACTTGCATTAACAAGGCATAAACTGATTGAACCTTTAAAACCTGTCTCCAACCTTCACCAACCAGTTTTCTGGAGTGAAAATGCCGCTCTTTACGAGTACTCTGCCTACTTAGCCTTATACTCTAGGGAGTTTAAAAAAGCCGGGGAATTCTTTTATAATGCTTACACATGTTACGCTTTGGCCACTCATCTTGCTAAAGCAATGTGGAATCCAAAGCTGGCTTGGGATTTTTACCAAAAACTTGCTGAATGCTATAGTTTATATGTTGATGTTTGTAGGAAAATTGGTCTGCACAACATAGAAAAGGTTTACTTTAGTAGTGAAGGTTTAAAACTTACAGGATACCTTCATATTCCAACAACTGCCAGAAAAAACTATCCTGCTGTTATTCTATGTCATGGTGCAGCAGGATGTAAAGATTCGCGTATAATTGAAAGTATTGCAAAGTTCTTAAATGAAAACAATATTGCCGCTTTCCGCATTGACATTAGAGGTCACGGAGAAAGCGAAGGTGTTTTTAGCCTTAAAGGTTGGTTGGAAGATATTAACTCGGCTATCCTTTACTTAACCAAAAGAATTGAAATAGATCCTGAGAGGATAGGTTTACTTGGTCATAGTCTTGGCGGAAGTTTGGGTCTGGTTAGTGCTGTAAAAAATCAAGCTATAAAGGCTTACGCAGGCTTAGCTCCAGCATCAAACCTTAAACCCATAATTCCATTTGTAATTGCAAGCTACAAACTAAAGGAATTTAAATTTTCCGATGACATCACACCAGAAAATGTTGAGAAGTTTGTTGAGGAAAATAATCCTATAAACCTTGTTAATAAACTTCAAAAACCCATCCTACTAACCTACGGAGACAATGACGAATTTCTACATGTTTTAAAAATCAATGAACTTTTTGAGAAAGCTAATGAACCTAAAGAATTAAAAGTTGTTAAGGATGCAGACCATGTTTTTCTAAACCCCGATAAGATGGAGGAGTGTTCACGTTTTATAGCTGAATGGTTTAAAAAAACCTTAAGTGTAAATTAGAGGAAAAGGTTTAAAGTATTCCCACCTTTATTGCTAACTCTGAAGCCTTATAATCTGGCTTAAGCTTGATAAAAGCTTTTTTCTCGCCTTTAGGGGTTATCAGTATGTTAACCTTTTCAACCTTAACATTGTAAAGTTTTTCAAATACCTGCTTAATCTCTTTTTTAGAGGCTTTCTTATCAACTATAAAAATAAGCTTGTTTTCTGTTTCTATAAGGTTTATAGCATCTTCTGTTACAACAGGATAGAATATTATTTTCCCGGCTTTTTCCAACTCAACAGTCTCGCTCATTAGCCAATCCTCCTTTAACTTAAGATTTCATCTAAAATCTTTATTGCAGGTTCACTCCAAATAGTTAACCTTCCAACATGTGTTCCAGGTGCAAATAACTCTACATTAAGGCTTTTAACTAAAGCAACGTCTACACCAGAAATGTTTGCCGCAGCCTTACTAATACCTTTATCCTCTTTAACAACTATTAGAGGCCCTTTAGCTTGTTTAATTCTTCTACCTCTCATTTTACCCTTACCCGCTCTAACTCTCCTACTATTCTTAACCCTTTCCAACTCTTCCTCAAGTTTTAAGTTTTTTAAAACTTCAAAAAGTCTTCCAGCATTTTTAATCTCCTCAATTTTACCATCAACAACAACCGGAAGGACAGGTATGCCGTCAACTTTATGTCCTCGCTTCAAAACTAAATCTTTTTTAGCTGTTGCTGCTATGGCTGACTTTAAAGCAAGCTTTTTTTCTTTCTTATTAATCTTTTTAATAATCCTTTTTTCAGGAGTTGGTGGATGGGCCAGTCTGCCGCCAACAGTTCCAGGTGCAAAAGCACCTTGACCTGCTTTAGGATAACCTGAACCCTTAACTCTTGGGATTCTTGCTATCCCTAAACCAACCCCCCTAGATTCCGCTGTTGTTTTTTTACCAGCCATAGGGTCTCTACCTTTAGGTTGAAGTCTCATGGATTGAATAGAAAGAATTGCTTTCCTAACTAGGTCTGGTCTTACAGGTGTTTTAAAAATTGATGAAATCTTTACATTTCCAATAATCTCTCCATTTAAACCATATACTGGTACCTCGCTTAACTCATTAAATTTTTCAGTTTCTTCACTGGTGCTCATTAAACTTTACACCTAAACATGGACGTAGGTTAAATTTGGAGTTTTAGCCTCCATAGACTGTCTAATGGAGTATCTTAAAACTATTAAACGTTTAACGGATCCTGGAACACTTCCCTTAACAAGTAAATATTGACTTCTGATTACACCATACCTTTTAAGCCCACCTTTGGGTGTAATCTCTGAACCATTTTTACCTATCTTGACTATTCTCTTATTAAATTCTGTTCTTTGATGAAAGCCGAGCTGACCTGGTCTTGGAACACTCCACATAACGTCATGAGGACTCCAAGGTCCGATACATCCAACTCCTCTTTTCGTTTTACGTGACTTATGTTGAAGACGACGTACACCAAAACGCTTTATTGGCCCCTGAAAACCCTTACCCTTACTAACCGCAATAACATCTACATACTGTCCTTCACTAAAAACATCTGCAACTGTTACACGCTTACCCAGTATACTTTTAGCATATTCAAACTTCTCCTTAATATTCTCCCCTCCAATAGCAACCTCCAAAATATCAGGCTTCTTTTTCGGCAATCCTGCTTCTCTTGGGATAGTTGCAACTAAAACCCTGATTTCAGCAATTTTATCGATGTTTTCCTCTATTTTTTTAAGTTTTTCTTCACTATCATGATTTTTAGGTGGTTTTAAAGCTCTATGAACATCTTCTGGAACTTCTTTACTCCAAACTTCTGTAAACGTTTTTAAACCGTCAAAGGTTTTTTCATATGTTCTTAAGGCAATAACCCAGAGAGGTGGAGTTTCTACTATTGTTAAAGGACAGAAAACTTCCTTACCATAGTTAGGTGAAAACTTGTTATCTTCAATAATAAAACCATAAGTCATTCCAGCCTTATACCCTGCAAAACATAAAAGCGTGCATTTTTTAGCTTCAGGCCAAGACCTAACCCTAGGCACAATACTCCTGGTACGCTTCCTAGGGTAAAATGCTAAGCTTCCCCTTCTTGGCGCATGTGTTCTTCTATGTCCCATACCAGCCCACTGTTGATTTTGCTGCAAAACAACACATTAAAACTGTTAATATTTAAGCTTTACCAAAATCCATTAAAAAGGTTGTTGGTGTAGACAAGCCTTTTAGACTTTCAACGTAAAAAAAGATGTAAAGTAGTTCTTTAAAAAAAGCTACAATTGCTAATAAAACGACTAAAACACCAATCCACGTGGCAATATCTGATACGATTAATGGCTTACCTTGAAATAAAAGCTTAACTAACGGTAAATAAAATTTTGCTAAAAGCCAGCTTGTAGCAAGGAACGTTACCCAAAAAAATGTTATAAGCAGAAAAAGCCTTAAAACTCTACCTTTAACCATCTTAACCTACCATAAAAATAGCTGTTAAAATTGTAAGAAAACCTGAAAAAACATGTAAAATTATGATAACTTTTACAATTTCAACCTCTTTTAATGGTGTTTCTGCAACAATTATCCTTGTTAATGTTACTGGTGCTTTTAAACTTAAACTTGAAGATAAAAGTTCACCCTTAATTAGAATAGTTGGTCTATCTTTAATTTCCCTTCTCTCTTTGAAACCACCTAAGCTTGAGACTATAAGTAAACTATTTATAAGAGATGGTATAAAGATAATCAACGTTAAGATTTCTAACTCTCCAATTATAGCTGTAAGCGCAAAGGCTACACCTAAGGTTAAGCTTCCAACATCACCAGCAAAAACTTTTGCCGGATGCTTGTTGTAGATGTAAAAGGCGTAACTTGTTAATGTTAGTGAAAGATATAAAGGTAAAACCTCAAACTTACCAAGAATCGTTGAAATTAAAGCCAGAAATCCTGCTGAAACCGTTGAAACCCCAGCCATTGACCCGTTAACAACATCTATCATGTTTAACGTGTTTCCAAGAATGGTCACGAGGGCTGGGATAACTATCAATGGGTAGATTATGGTTAACCTAATTTTACCAATAAAAGGTAAAGCTGGATATGGTTGGTATTCTCCAAGCAAAATAAATGGTATTGATGTTAAAGCTACAAGAAAAACTTTTTGTAAAGCATTCAACGGCTTAAACCAGTCAACAACCCCTAAGATAGCGGCTAAAATTAAAGTTAAAAGTAAAGATAAAAGCTTTAAAACGTCTGCAGAAAAAATTGTTAAAGTCACTAGTGAAGCAGTTAACCCTAAAAATATTGATAACCCGCACATTTCTGGAATCTTACTTTTAGATTCTTTGTGAACGTCAATCCCAACAATTCCTCTTTTACGCATAAAATCAGCTATTTTTGGGGTAAAAAAGTAAACAGTAATAAAGCTTACAACTCCAGATGTAATTGCTTGGATGGCAACATTCTGGTTTACCAATCTTAACCATCAAGCCTCTTGATTAATTCTTCAACATTGGTTTTTTTAACTAAAAAAAGGTCTAAAATCTTTAATGTTGCCTCATGATTTTCCTTTGATGGTGATGCAATACAATCTACTGGAAGAATAATTTCATATCCTAATTCCAAACCGTCCATGATTGTTTTTAGTACACATCCTTCAGTTCTTATTCCTGAAATAATAAGAGTTTTTATCATTTTGTATCTTAGAAGGAAATCTAAGTTTGAAGCATAAAACGCGCTAAGCCTTGGCTTTTCAACTATAATATCCTCTTTTTCTGGTGAAAGCTCATCTATTATCCCCCATCCACTTGTTCCTTTTATTGTGTGTGGGGGGAGGTTAAACCTTGTAAACATAGGGTCATCTCTAAGTCTTGTATCGCAAACATAAATGACAGGGAAACCTTTTTCCCGAGCTTTTTCGGTCAAGATTTTAATTTTTGAAATTATGTGCAAACAGAATCTTCCAACATTATCTTTTTGCATATCTATAACTAAAACAGCGTTTCTACTCATGTTCATCAACAAGCTTAATAAGATTAATATTTAATTTAGTATGGTAGGTTTTTTAATCCTTACCTCTTCCTGTAAAATATGTGGGGTAAAAAATGGAGATATCCCTAGCTGGCTTAGATAGCTTAAGGAAGTATTTTCGCGAGGTTTATGGACCTAACACAGAGATACTTAGAATTTTGGAGATGACTTCTGGCAGGGAGAAACGTGGTGAGGAGATTAAGGGCTTTGGCTATGGTGTCCCATACTTGATTGAGGTTTCAGTTGATGGTGAGGTTAAGAAGGTTGTCCTTGAAACTATTAGGCCGAGCGGGTTTGGACATGAGCATTTCTCAGATAGGGCGCAGATACTTCTCTGGCAACACTCAGCCTTCAACAACCTTCCAAGACATGTTAAGTCAATCGATGTTGGAGCATTTACAACCAGCGGAAACCTCAAGTCTCTTGGAAACTGTAAAGAATTCTTTGTAGTAACGGAGTTTGTCGAGGGAAAACTATACTACTTAGACCTAGAAGCCATAAAAACACGTGGTGAACTGTTACGCCTTGATGTTGAACGATGCATAACGCTATCCAACTATCTTGTTGAGGTTCACTCAGTTAAGGGTTTAGGCTTAGAATCGCTTTACGTCAGACGTGTTAGGGATCTTGTTGGACATGGAGAGTGTATAATGGGTTTGATAGACAGCTATCCATCCGGGCTTAACTATGTAGACGAGAAAACTTTAATGGAGATTGAACGTAGGTGTGTTGAGTGGCGTTGGAAACTTAAGAAGAAAGCCTATAGGTGTGCTAGGGTTCACGGAGACTTCCACCCTTTTAACGTGTTATTTAGGGAAGGAACTGACTTTACAGTTCTCGACCGTAGCAGAGGTGAATGGGGTGAACCTGCCGACGATGTTGCAGCAATGAGCATAAACTACATATTTTATAGTTTGCTAACTTATGGTGAGCTGAGCGGTCCTTTTAAAGAGTTGTACGAATCCTTCATATGGAGTTATGTTGAACGTACAGGTGATAAAGAGCTGTTCAGCGTAATCCAACCATTCTACGCTTGGCGTGGCTTAGTTCTAGCTAGTCCAATATGGTATCCAAGTATTTCAAACGAGATAAGACACAAGCTTTTCCGCTTTATAGTTAACGTTCTGAACCAAGAGTTTTTCAAGCCCGATAAAATTAACGAGTACTGTTCTTGTTAAGAAACCAGAGAAACCCTGACAAGCTCGGTTAAAAATTCATTTACAGACAACACGTCTAACTCAATTCTAATCTTTCCTTTACATGTAAGAAAAGATGAAATTTTTGGAAAATCTTACTCAACTCTTTTTTCATAAATGTTTCAGTTAAAGCAAAACTATATCTACTTTTTACAAACAAAAAATACCCGTCTAGAAAAACTACAAAGTAGGAAGGTTGGATGGTATCAGTATAATAAAAATATCCCTAGAATAATGAAATAAAATCCCTGCTAAACCTTTTTTAACGATATTTATTCTAAGCTTTCCACCATTTTCATGAACAAAACTATCGGCTTTGTTGTTTGAAAGAGTATGTAGTGTTTTCTTCCTCTAAAGGTAAAAAGTTAAGAAACGCGGTTTACCCTAGTCAAAACTTTTTTAGGTTAAACTGTTTCATTAAACCTAACCTTAAGAAATTTTTTCTCTAAAACAGAGTAGATTTTTTCAACACATTTTTTTAGTGTTAACTTGTCAGTTTCAACTATAACTTCCGGGTTTAATGGTTCCTCGTAGGGTGAACCTAAACCTGGAACTGTTTTACTTTCTCCTTTAAAAGCTTTATCGTAGATTTTTGGTGGTGCACCAAATCTTCCTTCCCTCTTTCTTTCTCTTTCAATACAAACATGAAGAGGACATTTAACATAAACTTCCATAAATTTTTCAACTTCTTTCCTAGCCTTTTCCCTGTATTTTCTTTTATTTCCTGTGGCGTCTATCAAAACGTTAACCTCATTATTAGTTAAAATTTTCACAACAAAAACAAGAACATCATAAACCAGGTCTCTCTCTTCCTCACTATAAGTAGGATTTGGAGTTAAAACTCTTCTAAGCATATCTAAAGATAAAACTTGAACATTTACCCCTTTTTTCATAAGTTTCTTAGCTAAAAGATTTGTTAAAGTTGACTTTCCAGAGCCTGGTAAACCTGTAAGCCATACCGCCCACCCGTTCATAATATTCCACCAACCAAAGAGATTATTATTTATTTAGTTACATTTTCATTTATATCTAAACGTTAAAGGTGTTAAAATTTGGACTTTGAACTTACCTCTGAACAAAAAATGATCATAGATGTTGCCGCAGAAATAGCAAAAAAATTTGGTCCTGAATATTGGAGAGAAAAGGACAGGAAACACGAGTTTGGTGAAGAATTCTGGAGGACTCTTGTTGATGCGGGTATTGTTGGATTGATGTTTCCAGAGGAGTACGGTGGTGGTAATTTGGGTATGTTGGAAATGGCTTTAGCAATGGAAACATTGGCTGCTGAAGGTTGTGGACTTGCTGGGCCCTGGTATCTTGTTCTTACATCCATCTTTGGTGGGGTTACCCTGCTTAAACATGGAAGTAAGGAGCAAAAAGAAAAATATCTTCCAATGATGGCTAAGGGTGGCGAATTTTGTATGGCTTTAACAGAACCTGATGCGGGTACTAACACGTTTAATATTAAAACTTTTGCCAGACAAGAAGGAGACAAGTATATTATCAATGGACAGAAAATTTTTATTTCGGGAGCTGACCGTGCTAAAGGTATGCTTATTGTAGCTAGAACAACCCCCCCTGAGAAAGCTCCTAAAAGAAGTCTGGGAATAACTCTTTTTGTTGTAGACTTACCAAATCCGGCGGTTGAGGTTATTCCTATAGAAAAGCATGGAATACATTACTCGAACAGCTGTGAAGTGTACGTTAATGAGCTTGAAGTTTCCAAAGAAAACATAGTTGGGGAGAAGGATAGAGGTTGGTACAATTTACTGGATACGTTAAATACTGAACGTATAACCTTTTCAGTTGCTTGCGTAGGTATTGGATTATTAGCGTTAAAAAAAGCCGCTGAATACGCAAAAGTCAGAAATGTTTTTGGAGTTCCTATAGGTGCTCACCAGGGAGTGCAGTTCCCGCTAGCCGCATCAAGGTCAAAACTTGAGGCTGCTAGACTTTTAACCTACAAGGCCGCTAAACTTTTTGATGAAAATAAGCCCTGTGGTGCTGAAACAAATATGGCTAAGGTTGTTGCTGTTGAAGCAGGCATTGAAGCCGTATACCACTCTATGCAAACATTTGGAGGTTATGGTTATGCTGTGGAATATGATGTTGAACGTTGGTGGAGGGAGATAAACTTAGTCCGGCTTGCACCCATAACCCATCAAATGGCTTTAGCTTTTGTAGGTGAACATGTTTTAGGTTTACCAAAATCCTACTAAAATGGCATGGCTTCTAAAAAAGCTTGGCTATGGATGCCAACTCGTACCCTGTTAAAGTTTTTGCTAGGTTAACAATCTCTAGGTAGGCTGCGTACATGTTAAAATATGGTGGCCCCTTCCTGGAAAAAACTGTTAAAACTTTACCGTTATGATTTAACTTTACACCTAAACATGGTTCATGGCCACGTATAACAACTTTTGCATTAACTTTCTCCAAAAACCTCTTTGTTACATCCTCTCCAAAAATGAACCCTGCACCTCTGGGTGAAGGATGAACACCAGCTATATCATCATCTGGATCGTTCCACAAGATTTCTTCTAAAAAGTTTTTTGACGGATGCATCTGGCTTGCATATACAACATCTTCTAATTTATTAGCTTTGCTTGGAACTCCACCATGGAGAAAAATGTATTTACCGTCTATTATGCCCGCATAAGGCATTTTATCAAAAATGCTTAAAATTAGACTATAGGCTTCTTCCCATTTTTCTCCAAACCTTCTTCTAAACTGATAAGGTAAATCATGAGGATAAGCTAGTAAGTCTGGTGGTCCTTCATGGTTTCCTCTTAAGAGGATGATGTTATCATGTAGATTAATTTTTAACCATAGAATGGTATAATAAACTTCAGCAGAATACTCTCCTCTGTCTCCATAATCTCCAAGAAAAACTATAACAACGTCTTCACCATTTTTAACTTTGTTTATAAATCGTGAGTCTTTTAAAATGTAAGCTAAGCTTTCGATATCTGCATGAATGTCCCCAACAACGATAACTTTTCTAACATTATCGGTTAACTTTATAAGCCCGCCTTCAACACTAAAATTTTTGAAAACCCTTCCTTTTTCCTCTTTAAACACCCAGCATGCTTTTTCCAGTAACTTTATAAATTCTGATGCGTTCACTTTAAACGCTTGACTAATGAGGTTTTCAACGTTCTCCAAGCGGGGGACCTCTAACATCTAACATAGTTAACTTTATTTAATAATTTAGCCTAAATCATATTTTAACATAAAACATGAAGGTGCAAAATTTTGAGTCTGGAGTTGCTTTCCCCTCTTATAGTACAGCTGGGATTCGGCGGAGTTGCAGGCTTCATTGTTGGCTATGCACTTAAAAAACTCCTAAAAATTCTCTTAGTGTTTTTAGGATTAGGTTTTATGGCTTTACTTTACCTTTCGTACATGGAAATCATTACAATTAATCACAGTAAAATTTCAAGCTCTTTTCAAGATTTTTTTAAAAAAATTGCAGGTGGAGACTTGACATTGCCAACAATGTTAGCTGCGAATGTACCGTTTATTGGAAGTTTTATTGTTGGCTTAGGGTTAGGTTTTAAATTTGGGTAAGCTAAACCTACTTTGATTGTAGATAAAATCTAAGGTTTCTGGGTTGGGAGTAAACACATCGTCTAAGCCTAAAAAAATACCCTCAGGTTGTTTATGTCTTGATAGATTACTTCAAGGGGGTTTACCTGAAGGTCAAATTTCAACTTTTTATGGTGAAGCTTCATCTGGAAAAACGACAATAGCTCTTCAATGTTCTATTATTTGTGCAAGAAGCGGATTTTATGTCTTATACGTGGATTCAGACCTTTCGTTTTCGGTTGAAAGGGTATTTCAGATGGCTCCAGACTTTGAGGAGGTTGCTTCGTATATAAAAATCTTTACACCAAAAAACTTTTTTGAACAAACAGTTCTTATAGAAAATTTTGAAACACATATAAACTCTACAACAGGCTTAATAGTTTTTGACACTATAAATGGTCTTTACAGAATTGCTTTGGAATCTTCTGAAAAAAATTTTCTTTTAAACAAGGAATTAAACAGACAAATAGCTTACCTCTTCTATTATGCGCAAAAACATAGTCTACCAGTGTTGTTAACAAGCCAAGTTCATGGAGTTATAGGCGAGAAAGGTGAACTCGTTAAACCTGTTGCAACAAGAATTCTAGAGTTTTGGTCTCAAAATATTGTAAGATTAAGTTTAACAGGTAAACCCGGCTTAAGAAGAGCTTACTTAGAAAAAATTGGCGGAAGATTTGTTTCAAACGTTTTTTGCCAATATAGCTTAACAAGTAGCGGTGTTGAATAAACTTTCCTATTTACTGTAGTATATAACTAGTATACTGAAGAAAACTGTTAATGCTCCTATAAGTTGTAGGAGTTCAAGTCTTTCACCAAGTACAATGTATGCTAACGTGAGAGCTGAAATTACCTCTGAGGTTGTATAAACCCCCGCTTTACTTGCTTCAACATTTTTAAGCCCAAAAATAAAGAATGTAAATGCTAAAACTGTTGGTATAATTGCTAAGAGTAATGTTAAAAACCAGAATTCCGCGTCTAGTATAATAGGAGTTTTTCCGGTTAAAATGTTAATTATTAAAAGAATCATACCTCCAAAACCTAATGTATAAAGTGTAATGTTTTCCTCGCTGGTACTGTTAAGCATAAACCTACTAAGGATGGTGTAAAACGTAAAGGAAAAGCTTGAAACAAGGCCCATTAAGATGCCTGCAAAATTTAATTGAGTAGTAGACAAATCGTAACCTCTAACCGTTAAAAAACATCCGATAAACACTAAAACTGCTGCTAAGACCTTTAATTGTATAATTTTCTCACCTAAAAATTTTTTGGAGAATATTAAAACAAAAACAGGGTAAGTATAAAGTAAAATAACAGCAATTGACGCTGAAACAAGTTTAACGGCGTAGAAGTATGCAGTAGTTCCAAGCGCAACACCAACTGTTCCACCTAAAGCTAGGAGTATTAACTGATGTTTTTTAACCTTTAACAAGCTAAATTTGAAAATTAAAAAAATTAGAAATAAAAGTATAAACCCTAGCAAAATTCTATACATTGCAACAACTTCTGGTGGAAACCCAATACTCATAACAAGTTTACTTAAAACTCCAGCAGATCCCCAGCAAATGCCCGCCATGAAAACCAGAATAAACCCTAACTTTTTTCTAGGCAACATCATTTTATTCTAATTGTTTCTTCCTCACTTTAGAATTTTGCTGCTATTTAAGACTACGTAAACAACAAAAAATTGAATTCTTGGTCTACTACGGTATAGTAGAAGGTCTTCAGTTAGTATTCTTCCTTATCCCACTCTTCTTCACTAGTTGCTTCTGTAGTTTCCTCGGTTTCTTTTAGTAATGCTGATTTTTCTATTGAAGCTCTTTCCATAACATTTTCTGCAACGTAGATGTCAGCTCCCGCTCTTACCGTAAGCGCTATAATATCACTTGGTCTACCTTCAACTTCAACTTCTCCTTTGCTGGATTCAACAATAAGTTTTGCCAAAAATCTATTTGATTGAAGGTCGTAAACTTCTCCTTTTTTAACTTTAATGTTTAATCCGTCAAGTACTTTCATCATAAAGTCATGGGTATTTGGTACTGGTAATTGGATACCTCTGATAGCAGCAGCTATTGATGAAGCTTCTATATCGCCTACAATTATAATTAAAATTCTTTCTCTACTATCCTCAAGAAGAAGGGCTGATGCTGGGCCATAAGGAGTATTGACTTGAGCAATCCCTGAAATTTGAACCTTAACAAATTCTTCCATAACGCTTAGTCCCACTTTGTAGTTACTATATTCTCATCTTGCTAGGTTATATATGTTTGGGTTTTAGGTTAAAGTTTAAAGTCTTTAAAGTTTAGAAATAGCTTGTTGTGAGGCATATGTCTATGGTTGATATATCTAAAAAACCTCAAATTTACAGGGAGGCTACAGCTAAAGGTTTTATTAGACTTAAGCCAGAAACTGTTAGAGTTATTGTTGAAGGAAAAGCTGAAAAAGGAAATCCTCTTGAAATAGCAAAAATAGCCGGAATAATGGCTGCTAAAAACACAAGCAATCTTATACCGTTATGTCACCCTATCCACCCAACTCATATCAAAATTGACACAAAAATTGTAGGTGAGAACATGGTTGAGGTTAGGGCAAACGTTAAAACTGAAGCTAAAACAGGTGTTGAAATGGAGGCTTTAACAGCAGCAACCATAGCCCTTTTAACACTTTTTGACATGCTTAAACAATACGAGAAAGATGAAGATGGACAATATCCTTCAACAGAAATTTTGTCTATTAAGGTTAAATCAAAAATAAAGCAGAAAGATTAACCCAAAACTCTAATTAGGATGGGTATGCTATAATAGTATGGTGTGTTAAAAATTGTCTGAAGTAGAATCTTCAATGTTTCTTCTTCTTCCTCTTATATTGTTATGCTGTCTTCTTCCAATGTTAATGAGAGGTGGAATGGGGCGATCAGTAGAAATTCCAAGAGAAGTTGATGTTTGGACTACTCCGCAAAGAATAGAGAACGTTTTTGATACAATAGTTCGAGAAGTTGAAAGTTGGAGAGAAAAAGTTCTTACGAAACCACAAAAACGTTCCTTTCCATTCTTAAAGGGTGGAAAAGAAGCGAGAGGAAGATTTGAGATTTTTCAATCTATTCCCCCTCGACTTCTTAAAATCGTAGACCGACAAGAAGGTGAAATGGTTTTTGAGCTTACAGAAATTGAGGGTGGAGGCACATCTGTTAGAGCTTCTTTCTCTCCCTATGCAAAACAAAGAATTCAAACATTTAAAGCTCAACTTCCAGCAAAAATAATGATTGGATGGCAAGCTTGTCCATATTGTGGTAAACCTACACTTTCAGATTACAATTTATGTCCTTACTGTGGCCAAAAATTAAAGTAGAGAGTTAGAAATAAGATGAAAAAGTTTAACTGGGAAGTTTTATTTTCTCATAACCATTGGATAACCTTAAAAATCAAAGAGAAAAGATTTAAGATTTGTGCAAGGTGCTTAGGTGTTGTTGCAGGTTTTCTTACTTTTACATTAGCTGTAACATTTTTCAGTTTTCCATTTTTTCATGAACTATCTTTCCCATACCAGCTTGTTATATGTCTAATTTTAGTTTCACCAGCAATTTTTGATTGGATAACCCAGAGGTGGGGTCTTAGAGAAAGTAATAACTCTCTACGAATTTTTACAGGTTTTTTTGAGGGTTCAAGTGTTGTTTTCCTATATCTAACAAATGTTTCCTTCATTCAAAAAATCGTTATTATCTTATTTATTGGAGCATTAACTTTAAACATAGGTTTTGCAGGAGAAAGGCTCTTAAAAAGAAAAGTTGCTTAAAAAGCAACTTCTGTAAACAGGTTAAAATTTACTTAAAGTAAGGTTCTCTAGATAATACTGTTTTTAGAAAAATTTCATGTAACCTTTTTTCTGGAGCATTTTTACGTACGTAGGATATAATATCTACAAGGTTATCGTTTCTCATTAGACATGGTTTAAGTTTTCCTGATGCTGTGACCCTAAGCCTGCTACAATTTATGCAAAAACTTGAATTATGAAAAGGTCTAACAAGTTCAACCCTAATCTTTCTACCACTTTCATTAAGATAGTAAACTTTTCGATTATGGAGACTTCGGATCTCAACTTTTTCTGCTTTTGAGGCTAGTTGCTTTTCTACATCATCAAGACTAAAATAATATTTGTCATAAAGTTTTTTTGCGTCGCCAAGTTTTTCTAGCTCTATAAGTTGTAACGTTAAATCTTTGTTTGCTAGATAGTTTATCATATCCCATACTTCTTCGTCATTTAAAGATTTAAGAACAACCATGTTTACCTTGACAGGGTTTAAGCCTGCTTCACAAGCTTTCTCTATACCTTCCTCAACGTTTTTAACATAATCCTTTCCAGTAATAGCCTTATAAGTACTTTTTTTCTTTGATGGAAAATTCACATTAACCCGGCTTAAACCTGCCTCCTTAAGCCACTTAACCTTTCCAGCTAAAAGTGTACCGTTAGTTGTCATTGAAATTTCAGTTATCCCTTTTATACTTTTAATTTTTGAGATAACATCAAAAATATCGTTTCTTAGTAAAGGTTCTCCACCAGTTAATTTAACCTTTGAAACTCCAAAATAAGATGCAACTTTAACAATTTTTTCAATTTCTCCACTTGTCATCTCATTATTTTCCTTTACCTCTCCCTCTTTATGACAATAAAAACATTTAAGATTGCACTTTTGTGTTAGCGAAATTCTTAAACTTGTGATAGGTCTTCCAAATCCATCTTTTATCAACATTTTAAGCCTCAAAAATGGGCTTAAAGATTGCTTAACGTAGTTTTGGAGTAGTGTGCATAAAAATTTTTCTACAAATTTGTTTTAGGATGAATTTTTTTCTATTTTTCTTTCTTTAAATTCAAATTTTTCTCTTTCCCGTGAAAATATTATTTCAAGTTGTTTTTTCATCAATTTTTGGTCGCGGCTTAGGTTAAAATAATCTGAGAATGTTTCTGTTGTTCTGAGAATGTATGTTTTACCCATTTTTTCACGTGAAATAAATCCCATGTCAAGAAGTTTCCTAATGTGGTCATATGCCTGCCTTCCACGGATAGCGATAACTTTGGCTAATGCTACTGGTTGTCTATAAGCAATATAAGAAAGGGTTTTTAAGGGCCCTTCTGTTAATAGAGGTCTAAGCGATAGTCTTCTAACCTTATCAACGTATTGGGGTTTAAGTTGCATAACAAATCTTTCATTTTCAAGCTCGACAATTTCAAGTGTAGTTTCTCTAGAAGCATAATCTTCAACAAGCGATTTAACTATTTCACAAACTTTTTTCTTTGAATAGATTTGTGTAATTGAACATAAAGTTTTAAGTTCTAAAGGATAACCTGCCGCGTAAAGAGCAGCCTCAATTAACATCTTCTTCTTTTTAAGCTCTTCATCGCTAAGAACTTTATCCTTTTGTTGGTTCTTCATGCTTCTGTGTCCCTGCAGTTATGACTACATAAATTTCCCCAAAATTTTCTTCTTGGTAAAGTTCAACTAAACCCTTAGATGCCAGAAAAAGTAGGAATAAAAATATCCTTACAATTTCATGTTTTGTTTTTCCCTCTACAATGCTGGAGAAGGCAATATGTTTTTCTCCGTGTTTATATTTAAGGATCTCGTAAAATTCCTCTATTTTAGCTTCAATTTCAGCCATAAACTCGTTATAATCTTTAAAAAACTCTGGTGGTGGACTTTCTACTGGTATAAGTCTGACATTATGTCTAACAAAGTTTTTTTCGTTTTCTAATGTTTCTTTTAAAGTTTCAAGAAGCTGGCTTAAAGTGGTAGCTGAAATTCCAACTCTAAGCGGAATTTTTAATGGTGGAGGGATGTAGTCTTGAATAACTGTAACCTCTTTAGGTTTAACTGGTTTTTCAAGTTCTAAAATATGTTCAGATTGTAAGCGTAAAACTATGCTTGACGAAAGTAACGCTGTACCTGAAGCTGCAAAATCAATATAACCCTTGTTTCGCATTTCACTTAAAAAGGATGATAAAAGATAGGCAATATCTAGACTCCAAGGCTGAATCTTGTACAGTTTTACTAGGTCAAAAAGAATCTGCCATGGATGCCTTAAATAAAAAGGTTTCTCTGCTTGACTATTCACTTTCCCAACCCTTGCAAAGGTAATGAATAAAGATGAGATACTCCATCCTTTAAATATATGCCAAAAATTCTGTCAGCTTTTACTGCTACAGGCTCCTTAAAGGATATAACAATTACTTGAGAGTTTTTTGCCTCCCTGGATAAAAGTTCAGCTAATCTTTGAGTATTTACAGGATCAAGGTGAGCATCAACCTCATCAAAAATATAGAATGAGGGTGTTTTTGTTAAACTTTGAAGTGCAAAAATGTAACATATAGCAACAATGGATCTCTCACCTCCACTTGCCGCTGTAATAGGCATGAGGTTTTTTCCAGGAAATTCGACGATAATATCAAGTCCACTTGAGAACGGATCATCAGGATTTTGTAGTTGAATCCAACCTTTCCCTCCGGTTATGCTGTGGAACATTTCAGAAAATTTTGCATTTACTTTTTCTAACGCATCGAAAAAAGTTTCCTTTTTCTCTTTTTCGATCTCATCCATAAACCTTAAAATTTCCCTTTTTTCAGCTTCAAGTTGATTTATTCTAATTGAGAGCTCTTTATAATTATTTTTTTGAGGTTCATAAAGTGATAAAGCATTCATGTTTACCTTGCCGGCCAAATCATCATATTCTCTTTTAAGCTTTTCAAACAATCTTTCCTCAAACTCTCCCTCCTCAAGATTTAATGGTTCTTCGTATCCTAATTCTTTAAGCTCTTTAAAGTGTTGTTCAAGCTCTAGTTGTTTCCTTAAAAGATCCTGTTTAAGGTTATTCACGTTTTGAAGTTTATTTTCAATTTCACTATTAACAACTTTAATTTGTTTATCAATCTCCTCTAACACGTTTATAAACATTTTTTGTTTTTCTTTTTTATTGGCAAGTTCTGTTAGAATTTTTTCTTTTTCTTTTTCAAGCTCTTTAAGTTTCTCCTTTAAATCCTTAACTTTTTCTCTTGATTCTTCAGCACTCCTTCTAACTGTTCTAATAGTTTTATTTAAATTTATAATTTCCTTTTTAATTGATTCTATAGAAGGAAGAAGCATGTTGTTGATGTTCAACTCATCAGTCAATATTCTATTGTTAATTTCATTAAGCCTACGTTGAATCTCGTTTATTTCAGCTTCTAGTTTTGCATTTTTGCTTTCTAAAAGTGTTAAATGCTCTGGTTTAAGTTTATGCTTAAATGTTGAAGCTTCGCTTCTTACACTGTGAAGTTCCTCCAAAATTTGTTTTTTCCTGTCTTCAGCTTCATTAATCCAGCTTTTTGAGCTTTCATACTCATTTTTTAGCTTTCTAATTCTCTTATCGATCTCTACAATATTTTTTTGGATTCTCTCAATATTTTCTCTTATGGTTGAAAGGTCTTTTTCAAAAAATTTTACGGCATCTTCATGTAAAACTCTCTCGTTTTCAAGTCTTAAAAGTTCTCTGTTTAAACGTGTAAGTTCGTTTTTCTTACTTTCAATAAGTTTTTCAAATGAGCTGATTACCTGAGTCACTTCTTTAATAACGTTGTCGCTTGGTAGAAAATCTGATAAATCTACCTTTTCCCTATAAAACCCAACTTCGAATTTTAATCCCGGCTGGAAAACTTCACCATCTAGTGTTACAACCCTATATCCCTGAAGTGAAGCCTTTAATGCTGAATCTTCCTCCTCAGCGAGAAGGGTATCTCCGAAAATAAAGTTCACCGCAGGACTGTACTTTGCTGGGCTTTTAATAAATGATGCCAACACTCCAAGGATTCCTGGAATCCTTGGCGGTTGAAGAGTTTTAATATGCTGGATAGATTGTAAAGGTATAAGCTTTATTCTGCCTATTTTAGCTTTTTTTAACGCTCCTGCACATGCTTTAACGGTGTCTAAATTTTCAACAATTAATGCTTGAAGCCATCCATCAGAAGCTGCTTCAACAGCTTTCCTATATTTTTCGTCAACGTGGATTTTTTGTTTAACTCTTCCATAAATCCCTGTTAAAGCTTTAATGCTTGCAAGATTTTCAATATACTCTAGTGCTTTTTCTTCTGAAATTAACATATTGGCAAGGTCTTTTCGTGATGTAAACTCAGCTATAGTTGCTCTAATCTGTTTGGCTTTTTTTTCAGAGTTTATGATTTCTTTTTCAGTAATTTCTATTCTTTGTTTAATTTTTTCTACGGTTTTAACGGTTTTCTCCAGTAAATCTTGTTCCTTTTCCTTTAACTCTTCAAGCATTTTAAATCTTTCAATAAAATTTTCATAAAGATTTCTGAATGCCTCTCTCCTACTTTCTAGAGATTTTATTTGGTCCTCAAAAATTTCACAGCTCTTTTTTTCAGCATTAATTTTTATTTCAAGTTTTCCATTTTCTTTTTCTAATTTGCTTATTTTCTCTTCTAATGTTGAAAGTTTTTCAAGGTTTTCATCTGCAAATTTTCTTATTTTTTCTATTCTTTCTAAAATTTCTCTTCTTTCTTTTTCTTTTTCTTTAATTACTTCTTCTGCTTCGTTTTTTAGCTTCTTAGATTTTTTAAGTTCTTCATTAATGGTGGCAAGCTGTTTTCTAAGTGATTTGAAGGTTTCTATTTTCTTAATTCTTACCTCATCATAAGATTTTAAAACTGATTCTGCTGAAGAAATTAAAGTTTTAAGTTCAGCAACTCTTGAGTTTAAGTTTCCTATCTCATTTTGTATGGTGAGAAGTCTATCTTCACCTTTATCAACCACGTTAAAGGTGTAATCCTTCCACTTTTTCTCCTCGCTTGAGTATAATTTTTCAAGTTCTTCGGATTTTTCCCTAAGCTTTCCAAGTTCCGTCTCTTTAACTTTAAGTTCTTCACTAATTTCTTCAGCCTCAAGTTGGAGCTTTCTAATCGTTTTTGATAGTTTAATGGCGTTTAGCCTTTTAAGTTCATTTTTAACGTAGTTATATCTTAAAAGAATGTTTCTCTCTACCTCAAGTTCTATTAAACGTTTTTTAACTTCTTCAAATTTGCCAGTAGCTGCCTTTAAGTTTAATTCTGCCTCCCTTAATTGTGCTTTAGCTTCTTCTTTTTTTCTATCGTATTCAGCTATCCCTATTATGCCTTCAACATGTTTTCTTCTATCTTCAGGGCTAAAGTCTGAAATCTTAAGTATTGTTCCCTGAGTAACAACATTCATCCCTATGGATGCATGCCTTATCATATCAACTAAGATTCCTCTAGGGTACCTTTTACCATTAACCTTGTAAAGACTGCTTCCATCAGAGCCCAAATAACGTGAAATAACAACAACATCAGAGTCTACTGGAATTTTTCTTTCAGCGTTGTCAAGATGTACCGTTACAACAGCATATTTTGCCTTTTGAAAGTTACTATTTCCATGCCATAAAAGTTGTGAAAAATTTGTTGCTCTTAAACTTCTGATACTAAGTTCTCCAAAAACAAAACTTATAGCGTCAACTATGTTTGTTTTTCCACTTCCATTTGGACCCATAATAACGTTTAATCCTTTGTCAAAAGGAATAACAGTTTTTTTTGCGAATGTTTTAAAATTGTAAATTTCAAGTTTTTTAATAAAAACCATTACGTCATTTCCTCCACTACTTAAACAACGAGTGTTCTGTATCGTCTCTCCTTAATATTTTTCAATCTGCTTTTAAAACTAAAAAAACTAAGTTACATGTTAACTTAAAAATGCTTAAAAATTTTTTAACATATTTCTATCTTCCAGATAAAAGTTGAAGGGTTAGCTGTGGTTTTAATTTTTCAACCTAATTTCTTTAGGTTAGAAGGAGTTGTGCAATATTGTTTAGTGGCATGGTTAAACATCTTAGTGCTAGGAGAATTAATGCCTTAAAAAATATGATGGAAAAATTAAAGTTTGATTGTTATGTTTGTAAATTTTCTCCAAATATTCAATATCTCTTGGCTAATAGTCAAGTTGATGGTGAAGGTTTTGCTTTAATTGTTTTTTTAGATGATAAGTTGCCTATCCTTTATATTCCAAAACTTGAGGAAACGCGTGTTAAATTTGAAGTTAAGAATGCGGATATAAGGCTTCTTACTCGCACGAGATTTGAGGAAAACCTGCTAGAAACTTTCTTAGAAAAGAAAGTCAAAAATGTTTACTTTGACAGTTTATCTTTAACAGAACTGGAGTTCTTTAAAAAAAGACTTAAAAATGCATATTTTAAGCTTTTTCCCAGCATTCTGATAAACCTTAGGGAAATTAAAGATGAATTGGAAGTTAAGCTTATTGAAAAAGCAACACAAATTTCTGCTATGGGGGTTAAAGTAGGATTAGAGTTTTTAAGAGTTGGTGTTAAAGAATTTGAAGTTGCTGCTGAAATTGAATATGAGATGAGAAAAAAAGGTGCTGAAAGTTTGGCATTTAAAACTATAGTGGCTTCAGGCTTTAGGTCAAGCTTTCCCCATGCGGTTTCAACTGAGAAAAAAATTAAAAGCGGTGACCCTGTAGTTATTGATGTTGGCGCTAAATTTATGGGTTATGTTTCAGATATAACTAGAACTAGCTACGTGGGTAAACCCTCTACTACGTATCAAAAAATTTACGACATAGTTGTTTCAGCTCAATTTAAAGCGATAAAAGCTATAAAGGCAGGTTTAAAGGGATTTGAAGCTGACAACATTGCCAGAAATGTTATTGTTGACGGAGGTTATGGTGAATATTTTCCGCATGGGCTTGGTCATGGTTTAGGATTAGAAATTCATGAGTCTCCTAGGCTTTCAGCTACAAGTGAAGATGTTTTAAAAAATATGCAAGTTGTCACAGTCGAGCCAGGCATATATCTACCATACAAGTTTGGGGTTAGAATTGAAGATGTTTGTTTGGTAACCAATAAGGGATTAAAAGTTATATCTAAAAAGTATATTCAACTTTAAGCGTTTAAGACAAGTAGTTAACTAATTGAGAAATACGGATTGTTAGGGTATCGTTCATAAAGTATTTAATGCAAAGTGGTTAGGAATCTTCAGTATTTTTGATAAATTGGAGTAAAAACCTTTAAAGAAACCCCTAGAAAAGGGTTTTCAATACGGGTTTGTTCGAAATTCTTATTAAACCCTACCCCCTTCCTCATAAATGAAGGGCTAATTGAGCCTCGGCATGAGGCGTTATACCTCGTGATGTCTGAAAAAATTCCACAGCACTCCCGAATAGTTTTAACTGATAAACTAAAACATGATAGACGTTTTTCCCAGAATTTACTTTCTATTTTATTTAAAAGTAGGAGGGTATAAAAAGTAGGTTGTATGTCATCATTGTTGGGTTAAGTGGTGTAGGTCAAGCACTTGCAAAAATACTCGCCACGCGTAAACATGATACTGTGGTTATTGACAAAAATGAGGAAGTATGTAAAAAGTTTGCATCAGAAGCTGACGTGTTGGTAATTCATGGTGATGCTTCTGATAAAGAAACCCTTCTAAACGCCGGAATAGAGAAAGCAGACGCTTTAATTGCTGCAACAAATGATGACTCTGTAAATCTTATGGTTAGTTACATGTCTAAAGATTTTGGTGTTAAAAATATACTCGTAATTCTTAGAGATCCGGATCATGAAAAGGTTTTTAAAAATATTGGTGTCAAAACGGTTTCTCCAGATGATATTGTTGCTGAACATATCTACCAAAGATTGCTCAATGTTGAAGACTTTCTTCTGATAGATAGTTACAATGTTAATGAGAAAATTAAAGGTAAATTAAGGTGTGAGGTTTTCTACGTTAGAGCTGAAGAGGATACCAATGTTATTGGTAAAGGAGTTAAGGACGTTTCCCTACCAAATGGATACAAAATCCTTGGAATTTTAAAGAAAGGCGAATTCTTCTCTGAGGAAGAAAATCCGATAATAGAGGTTGGAGATGGCGTTATACTTTACACCAGTAACGCCGAGGATTCCGGAACAATTAAACACGTGGTTGATAACTTTACAGGAAAAAGAAAACATAAAGGGAAGGTAGAAAGAAAAGTAGAACAAATAACTTAAAAATTAAAATTTAAAACTTTAGAGAGTTTTTCCACCTTTAAGTCTTATAACTTCCTTCCATGTACTTGGCATAAGAAGAATGAGAACAGGGATTACTTCAAGCCTTCCAGCCCACATACCAAAGATGAGTACAGCTTTTACAAGCTCGGGAAGAGTGTTACTTATCCCCATAAAGCAAGGTCCAACAGTTGCTTGAGCTGAGAGAGTAGCAGAAAACGCCTCAAAAGTTTCAAACCCATGAAACGTTATAATACTTCCCAAAACTCCAGCTAAGAGGAAGTATGCAACAAAGAAGCCAAAAACCCTTATAATTGATTCCTCGCTAACAACCTGTTTTTCTATTCTCAGTATTTTTACGGTTCCTGGTGGAAGAATACTTTTTGTTAACATGTAATGTAGAATTTTCATGAAGAGTATTACACGCATTATCTTTACCCCCCCAGCTGTTGACCCCATACTCCCCCCTATTACCATAAAAAATGTCAGTATCGTCTTTGTTAGCGGTGGAAGCTTCAGTACATTTACAGTTGTGTATCCTGTGGTGGTTAAAATTGATGTAGTTTGAAAAATTGACACCCTTAAAGCTTCCATGAAGTTTTGCTGGTTATATGTTACAAGTTCAAATGAGATGATAATTGAAGAAATTAGGATCAATGTAAGCATAATTTTTATTTCAATATCCCTGAAAATTGCTTTAGGCTCCTTTCCGAAAAATACTTTTACGTGTGTTAAAAAGTTTGTAGCTCCTAGGATCATGAAAATAATGAGGGCAATCTCTACGTAGAAATTATTGTACTCTCTAATGCTAAGGTTGTTGGTTGAAAAACCCCCTGTTGATAGGCATGTAAAAGCGTGTGTTAAAGCCTCAAAAGGGTCAATCCCTAAAATCCAAAGTAAAGTTGCACAAGCAAGCGTGTAAATGAGGTATATTGCCCAGACTCTTCTTACCGTACCTATAACTCCGTATCGAAGTCTTTCCTCTCTTCCTTCAGCTCTATAAAGTCTTAAAATTCCAACACCAAGTCCTTCTTCGGTTATGAAACTGATAAATAGAAGAATTATACCTATTCCTCCAATCCACTGTGTAAAAGCCCTCCAAAATAGGAGAGAATGGGGTAGGCTTGGAATATTTCCTATTAACGTCATACCAGTTGTAGTGAAACCTGACATGGCTTCAAAATATGCATCGAGTAGAGGCATTTTAGCCGCTAAAACGTAGGGCAATGCGCCTACAAGTGAAACCATAAACCATGTAAGTGAGGATATAATCATAGCTTCAATTAGTGTTACCCCTACCAGTGGTTTAAATTTAAGTCTAAAAAAAAGACCGACGAAGATAGCCATAATTGCAATCTGCAGGAAACAAAATGCCTCATAGTACTCCCTGTAGATAAGGGCAACCGCTACCGGTATAGTTAGGGTTAATCCGATAACAAGAATTATGCTGCCAAGATGCCATAAAATAACCCTCATTTACTCACCAACCGTAGCAAGGCTACCTAAATAACAAGTTACTGAATGTTTAAAGCTTTAAACCGGGATGGTATTATATTTTTCTCTTAAAGCCTTAAAGATTTATTTTGTCTTCTGAAGACATGTTTAAGTTTCAGCTATCTTTTTCAACTGTCTTTGATACATTTCTATTACCTCCGTTTCTGTTGTTGCATCTTCCGGGGCTTTGTCGTTCCTCCATTTACCAGTAAATCTTGGAAATCTTATAGCTAAACCACTTCCCTCTCTGATAACGTTTCTGGCAGTTGTATGAACAGGGCTTAAAGTTATTTCAGCTCCAATAACTTCTAAAACAACTTTAGGTACAAACCAAACATCAGCCTTAATCTCCGAGTAAACTCTTGCATGACTATGCTGAATTATTAAATCCTTAAACATGTCGGGCATGGATGCTAAATCTTCATCCGTAAACCCTGAACCACACTTGCAAATAGTCTTAAACACATCGTTTTTATCATCATAAACTGCTAAAAGAAGTGCTCCATATGTTCCAACCCTTTTTCCTCTACCATAAAACGCTCCAACAGCGACAAGGTCAAGAGTGTCTGTGAGAAGGGCTTGGTAATCTCTTTTATACTTTATCCATAACCATCCTCTAGCTCCAGCTTTATAAACCGAGTCTGGGGTTATAGCTTTCACCATAAGACCTTCACACCCCTCTTCAACAGCTTCTTGGAAGAATTTTTCAAGCTCTTTAATGTTATCCGTAACTATGGCTTTTGCAATTTTAACTCTATCAGACTCTTCAACAATTTCTTTAAGTTTTTCTCTTCTTTCAGGGTAAGGTTTAAGAGTATAGTCTTTTCCATTCACGTATAACAAGTCAAACATAAAAAGTGAAATAGGATAAAGCTTCATAGCTTCTTCTATATCGTACTTTCTTCTCCTATGCATAAGCTCTTGGAAAGGCATCATTTCACCATTGTCAAGGTTGACTGCAACAGCTTCGCACTCAACAATGGCTTCAGAAGCTTTAACATGTCTTCTTACAAGTTCACAAGCATCTGGATAATGATGAGTAATATTCTCTAATCTGCGCGAGAAAAGCATAACCTCACCATTCGAGTTTTTGTGTGCCTGAATTCTTTCACCGTCATACTTGTATTCTGCTGCACACTTTCCAAGTTTTTCCAAAATTTCCTCAGCAGATGGTAGTCTTTCAGCAAGCATAGGCCTAACAGGTTTACCGACAGTAATTTTAAACTTTTTAATACCTTCTAAACCCTCCTCAGCTACAGATTTGGCAACCTCACCAAGGTCTGACGTTAAGTTGTAGGCTCTTTCAAGCTCTGGTCTAAGATCTTTAGAGCCGCAAAATGCTGCTGCAAGTCCATCCAGAATAGTCATATCTGCTACTCCAAGCCTAAGTTTCCCTGTAGCCATTCTTACAATATACTTGGCTTCAGCAGGGCTTGCGTGTGTAAGAAGACTTTGTAAAAGCTTAATTTTAACATCTTGAGACCCCTCACCAGTTGTTTTTGCAATTTTATCAAATGTTTCATAAACCTTCTCTACAGTTAATTTTTCATCCTTGAATTCAAAAAGCTTTGTTTGAGTTTTTTTCTTGCTTATTAAATGGCTTGCAGCTTCACCTATATCTCCCAGTCTTTGAAGCTCGCTATTTACAACTTTCTCACTTAAACCAGTAACCATTGCTATGGCTTTAATAGCCAGTTTTTCAGCTATTCCTAACTCAATGCCATAGTAATCCGGGTAGAGTTTACCCTGAGTTAGATAGACAACTTTGTCTATAATTTCTTTAGGTGTTTTTTTGAAGAGTTCTTCAAGATAGTCTGTTATTTCAAGTCTTTTCGTTGTGGACCCTATCTTCTCGTATACGTCAACTATTAGGGAATAATCCATTGTAAGCCTCGTGTAGATTATTTAAACCAGAATAAATAAACTTTCCCGAAATTAAAACTTTTCAAAATGAACAACTTGAGCAAGTTTTCTTCTTGAAGGTTTTAACGGCTTATGTGCTGGATAACCTAAAGGTATTAAAGCTACAGGTCTAAAATCTTCAGGAATACCTAAAATCCTTTTTACTTTTTCTTCATGAAACGCTCCAACCCAGCATGTGGCAAGGCTAAGACTATAAGCCGCTAAAAGCATATTTTGGATAGCCGCCGCACTATCCTGTAAACAATATAGATTCCTACCTCTCTCACCATATGCTCTTTCAGCTTTTTTAAGGTCTACACATACAACAATCACAACTGGTGCTTCAGCCACAAATTCCTGGTTTAAAGCTGCTTCAGCCAACTTTTCCTTTAACTCTTTACTTCTTACAACTATAACCTCCCATGGTTGAACATTTCCAGCTGATGGTGCCCATCTACCTGCTTCAAGTATTTTTTTCAAATCTTCCTCGGAAACATCTTTCTCGGTAAACTTTCTTATACTTCTTCTTTCAAATATTGCTTCAAAAACATCCATCTTGCCCACCCCAGTAATCATGTTTCTGTTTACTCTTTAATTTCCATTAAACTTTTCCTAATTGTTTCAAGAAAATCTTATAGGTGTTTACCAAGTAAGTTTAAGTGATAAAGTGAGTATTAAAGGGTTTATCTGTTGAATGAACACGAGTTTTTTAGAATTCTTAAAAAGGTTTTAAAAAGCAAGGGTGGGCCACCACTAACCTTTACTCTTTTCCACGTTATTGAAGCATTAGAGATTATTGGAAACGAAAATAATATTGGAAGGGTTAAACTTGCGAAAAAGCTTGGTTTAGGTGAGGGTGCAACCAGAACCCTTCTAAAACATTTGAAAGAAAATAAACTTATAACTGTTCATCCAGCTTTTGGTTGTAGATTAACGGAAGCTGGTAAAAAGCTTTATAAAATTATTAACTCTAATCTTTCAAGAGTTGTTGAACTCCCAAAAACCTCGTTATCCGTGGGTAAGTATAGTACCGCTATACTTGTAAAAAATGCTGGCAAGGTTATAAGTTACGGTTTGGAGCAACGTGATGCCGCTATAAAGGCTGGTGGTGTTGGTGCGACAACATTAATCTATAGTGATGGTAAATTTATAATGCCTGGTTTTAAGGCTGAAGAATACATAAAAGATGATGAAATTTCTAGATTGCTTATCTCCAACCTTCAACCATCAAATGGTGATGTAGTAATCATTGGAGGAGGTTTAGATAAGTATACCGCAAAGATAGCTGCTAAAATGGCTGCTATTGAAACTTTAAAAAGTATGCTTAAAGAAGATACTTCTGAATAGGTTTAATGTTATGAGTGTTATTGAACGTTTATCTACAGGAATTCCTGATTTTGATAAACTTGTTGATGGTGGCATTCCCAGAGGCTTTGTTGTTGCTATAACGGGAGAGCCTGGAACGGGTAAAACAATTTTCTCAATACATTTCGTTGCTCAGGGTATTAAGGACAAGGATACATGCATTTATGTAACAACAGAGGAATCCCGCGAATCAATTATTGTACAGGCTAAGCAGTTTGGTATCGACTTTTCATCAGCTGTTGAAAAAAGAAGGTTAATTATTATTGACGCATTAATGGGCTTAGAAGACCAGTGGTCTCTTAAAAGTCTTGACGTTGAAGAGCTACTTAACAAGGTTATTGGGGCAAAAAAATCTTTAGGCTATGGTAGGTCTAGGCTTGTGATAGACAGCTTATCTGCCTTCTGGCTTGATAAACCTGCAATGGCTAGAAGGTACTCTTATCTTGTTAAGAAGGTTTTATCTAAATGGGATTTCACTGTTTTTGCTGTTTCACAGTATGCCATCACAACCTCTGATGCTTTTGGATTTGGCTTAGAACATATTGCTGAGGGCATAGTAAGGTTTAGAAGGTTTGTTCGTGGAGGAGTTTTAAGAAGATATATTTTAGTTGAGAAAATGAGGCAGACAAGTCACTCCTTGGTGATGCATGAAGTGTCTGTTGTTGATGGTAAAGGTTTAGTTGTTTTAGGTCCTGTAAAAGAGCGAAAAGAAGATATTTCTCTCCCTGAAAGTATTGCAAGAAAGATGGTTAAAGCTAAGGATGAAAAAGAAGGTGAATTACCATAGAGAAGTTGTATAATGTTAAATTCTTCTTTCCAAACTTTTAATTATAGATGTGTAGTGAATAATCTAATTTTTGAGCATTACAACAAGCTTGAAGTTAAATCTGAAATTGTAGAATTCTGCAAAAACAGGTGGGTTGGACTTCACTGTGAAGGTAAGGATGAAAAGGGTAGAAAAGTTTTAGTTAGATATCTTGGTTCTAAGAAACATCCGCTACGAATTTCTTCTATAAAAGAGCTGGAGAAACTCTTTTCATTTTTTAGCAAACTTAAACCTAGAACAGTTTATGCAACAGCAAACATATACAGTAAACTTAGGTTCTTAGAGGACCTTTACGATTCTTCAAACATTTCGGCGTGTATGCCTACATTAGACATTGATAACGCTCTGGAAGATTGGGATGCAACCGTTAAAGCTGTTTATGAAGTTATTTCAACTTTAGAGGCTAATGGCGTCCTTAAATCCTTTTTTATCAAGTTTAGCGGTAATGGTGTCCATGTTCATGTTCATCCTTACGCAATTTCTGAGGATGTTAGAAAAAGGTTTAATCCGCTAGACATAGCTTGGACAATTTCTGAATATGTTAAAGAGAAAGTTTCACCAAAAGTTTTAGATATTGCCTTAAAGTTTAATGCTGAAAAACTAAAAATTGAGAATGTTATAGATCCTCAACGACTCTTTACGGCGCCCCTTTCAATTCATAGGGAAAAGCCAAAAGTTACTGTTTGTATAAATCCTAATAAGATTGATGACTTTAACCCTTTACATGATGCAAACCTAAAAAATTTTAAACATTTCTTCAATTGGAAGGAATATGTTAAAGGTGAAGCTGATGAACTAGCATTAAAAGCATACCAGAATATTTGCTTTTTTCCGTTTAAAAGAAGAAGATGGAGGAAACATCCCCCACTAGATAAACAAGTAATGAAGTTTATAAAAAACAACCAAGTTTAATTGAAAATTTAGCCTAGAGTTTTTATTTATATTCATCTAAAAGCTTAAGAATTTTTTTAAGTTTTTCTGGTTCAATAACTTTATGCCTAGGAAAGAAAACTCGAAGTTCTTCTACACTTTTAGGCATACAGTTTACTATCTGTATAGCTTCCTTGATATTAACATCAAACTCCTCGGTGATCTTTTTTGTAAGTTCTTTAGCTTTTTCTCCATCAAGCTTTGAAAACATTAAAGTATATTCTAAGGTTTTTCTTTGGAAATGGTTTAGTTCTCTGTTAAGATTTTTAAGTAGATCTCTAACCTCGTGGATTGTTATGGGCTTGCTTTCAACTTTTTTTAAAGGTACTTTTCCCCACCTCAAACTTTAACTTCTCTTAAATGTTCGGGTAAGGTAATGATTTTTCTTTCCTTTCCCCCGTCCATAACCTTAACAATATACGCCTTACCTCGCCTTCCCAAAACTACCCCTATCTTGCCATGGTAGCGTCTATGAGGTTCTCCTTTATGGGTTGTTGGATCTATAAGAATTTGCACTTTATCTCCAGTTTTATACTCAACCAGGAGGTATCCTAGAGGTCTTAATCCTCTTTCTCTACGCTTTTTTCTTAAAAGTAACCTTGTTTGAGAGCGAAAACCCTTAGATTTTTGCACCATTGTCTCTCTACCCTAACAGCTTATATTTAAAACGGTTAACTCCAAACACTTTAACTTTTTCCCTAAAACTTCTGAGATGTTTGGTTTTGTTCTTCCTTCATCTCCATCAATAAGCTCTTTAACATAAAGCCCTCCTTGACACTCGATCTTCAACTTTAATCTTTTAGGTGTAAGTTTGTCCACTTCAACAGAGTAAACACGTTTTACTCTAACCTTATCAACTCTTCTATGCATAACCCTTTTAGGAGTTTGCTGATAAACATCCACATCCTTAAACTTTTCTCCAAGAATTTTTAAGTCTTCATCGGTTATCTCTCTGTTTTCAGTTTCAACAATGGCTTCATAGATCTTTTTTGCATGTTCAAGAAGCTTGATTTTTCTTACTGTTTCTCTATCAGCAAAATATAAGTCTTCGACTTCGACTTTACCTGTTTTGTTAACTTCATCTTCAACCTTCTTAAGGTTAATACTTCTTCTTTTAGGATTTTTAACCTCAATTATAAACGGTCTACCGTTACCTAAAACTAATGCGTCAACATCTTCCCTTCCACTAGCATGAAACTTGGTGTTTTCCCCTAGTGTTTCATTTAAAATGGGTTTTTCTATTATTTCTTGAACGGATTCCTCGTACATTTTACCCTTCCAGTTACAACGTTTGCAACCAATTCCTTTACACTTTTTACACATCCACTTTGATTGAGGAATACCCCTAACAAGTTTTTTATATTTTCCGCCAACAAACAACGGGTTAACCTGAACTTTAACTTCCTCACTAAACGGGTTAAATAGAATAACAATATCAGGTTTTTTATATTCAACGCTTTTTCCAGTAATTTTTGATAAAATCTTTCCAACTTCCCTTGTAAACTCGCTTTTAATTGTTTCTCCCCAACTTATTTTATACCTAGCTCTTAAAGAATCTTCGGCTTCAATGACATCTTTTGGTACTTCAACCCCGACAAGAAAATTGTTAAACTCATAATCACCAACCTCTTTTAAACATTTTTCAGCTATTAAGTTAAGCTCCTGAAATTTTCCCCTGCAAATTACACATAAACTTTTGTTTTCTTTTAAAGGGTAACCAAGCTTTTTTAATGTGTTTTTTGCTGTTAGAAACATGCCGTTTAATGCTATTTTTCTTAAAATCTCAACTCCAACTTTTTCCTTTTCAAGCGTAAGTTTATGAGCCTTCATAGTTAAAATATTTTTTAAGCTTCTACCTCTTTCAGCATTATCCAAACCATAACCTAAGGTTGCAAATTGTCTACCTAAGCAATTGTCACATAAACAATTTTCCATTAAAAGTTTTTCTGCATTTTCCAAAATGTCTTCCATAACTCATCAGAAACTAGAGTTTTCCCAAGCTAATGTATAAGGATAAAGAATTAAAATTAAGTTTATTATGTAAATTTTATGGTGTTCGGTCTATTTTACAGTAACCTGACAAGAAAATCCAACAGTTTTAACTTTGAGGGTCACGGCAGATTTGAATAGGATAGTTTTTTCTTGTTTGGATAAGTTTGTCTATATGGTGCTTTAGGTGTTTAAAGGTTGGAGCAAAGCTTCAAGCTAAGATGGGCTTTCCCAAAGCGGGATACAGCTGTAATGGCTTATCTAAAAAATGCCTTAACACGGTACAAAACTTGGGTAGGGTGAAACATTAAGCGGGGAAAATGAAAATCTTTTAGCTTTAGCTATGGAAAGTATTAGATTGAAGAATTCTTACTAGTCTTGTCTAATTAATCCTTGTGGGAATATTATTGGTTTAACGTCTTCCTTATAAGATATAGGGACATCAATAATCGTTGTTACATCACTTTTTAATGAATCTTTTACTGCTTTTCTGAGCTCATCATAAGATTCAACTCTTACTCCAACAGCTCCATATGCTTCAGCTAGTTTAACAAAATCAGGGCTTTTACCTAGGAAGACGTTAGAATATCTCCTACTATAAAGTGCTCTTTGCCATTGAGCAACCATGCCCAAAACTCTATTTTCCAGTATGATTACTGTTACCGGAATTTTCTCCTCAATGGATGTTGCAAGCTCACGTTCATTCATGAGGAAACTACCATCTCCCGCAATATCCACAACGGGCACATCAGGTTTAGCTATCTTTGCTCCTAATGCTGCTGGAAAACCGAATCCCATTGTTCCAAGCCCCCCTGAACTTATAAAGGTTCTTGGATGGTAAATCTTAAAGTATAATGCAGCCCACATTTGGTTTTGTCCAACTTCTGTTGTTACTATGGATTTTTCAGGTAAAATTTTTCTTAACTCTTTCATTATGTTCGGCGGTTTTAGGTATCCTTCACTTTCTTTATCTTCCTCAGCCTCAATTTTAATTTCACTTTTTAGCTTTTTTATGTAGCTTTCTCTCTCCAAAACTTTACTTTGATTGTTTATGCTCCTATTTTTTACTTCCTTAAGCATTAATGTTAAAACGACTTTTAAATCTCCAAGTATGGGGAGCTTCGTTTTTACATTTTTTCCAAGCTCAGTTGCATCAACATCAACATGAATTATTGCTGCTTTTTCATCTATTCTTCCACCAATATTTACAGATCTATCTGAAAACCTACATCCAACAGCAAGTATAACATCAGCTTCTTTCATCATATAGTTGGCATGAGGTGTTCCGTGGATTCCTACCATGCCTAAGGCTAAAGGATGGTCTTCTCTTACACAACCCTTACCCATAAGAGTAGTTGCAACTGGAATTTTAAGAGTTTCAGCTAAATTTAAAACTTCTTGACAAGCTTCAGCTCCTATAACTCCTCCTCCAGCTAATATTACAGGTTTTTCAGCCTTTAACAGTAGGTTGACCGCCTCTTTTATTTTTTCTTCTGAAAATTTTTCATATGGAGCCTTCGTAAACGAAAGTTTAACATCTTCCATAAAATCTGATGGTAAAATATCCGTTACCTCGGTTTGCACATCTCTTGGAAAATCTATTAAAACAGGCCCCTTCCTATCGCTTGAGGCAAGCCAAAAAGCAAATTTAATAATTGAGGGTATTTCCTTAGGATTTCTAATTTGGTAATTATACTTCACAATGTTTGAAGTAATTCCTATGATATCTATTTCTTGAAATGCATCCCTACCAATAAGCGGTTTCGCAACCTGACCTGTAATAGCGATTATTGGCGAGGAATCCATGTATGCTGTGGCTATACCCGTTACAAGGTTTGTTGAGCCTGGACCTGAGGTTGCCATACAAACTCCAACTTTACCACTAGCCCTAGCGTAACCATCTGCCATATGCGCGGCAGCTTGTTCATGACGTGTAAGGATATGCCTAATGCCCGAATCTAAGAGTTCATCGTACACTGGTAATATTGCTCCACCCGGGATTCCAAAGATAACTTTAACATTTTCTTTTTTAAGAGATTCAATTAGAATCTTTGCTCCAGACATTGCAGGCAAAATTAACACCTAAGGCTAATACACCACTTTGGAGTGTTTCCAATCTTCAAACTCTAGTAATTTACCGATGTAATCAAGTAGAAGTTAAAATTAAATCTTTCGGTTAAATTTGGCTTTTATACAGCCTATTTTTAAGATTACCAGTAATGTAGACTTTTTTGAAGAGAAATGCGTTATATGCTGATTAAATCATTAAGAATAGCGAGTTGACAAGATCAGAGTTTTCTCAATTTAGGCTGAAACAGTAGCTGTTAATTTATCTTAAACATTAAAATTAAAACAATAGAGTCGTCTCGTTGATTAACTAAGTTTTATAAAGCTGGTAACAATGGTAGGTGCTTATTTTACATTCTTTTTTTACATTCATCATGTAACAAAATGTTTTTAATTGATTCTATCCTAATACTTCTCAAGAGGCTTTATAGTTAGAAACTTTTAAAGGGAAGCAAAACGTAAGTTGAATTCATCATACAAGTTTACCTGTTCTGTTTGCAGAAACGGAGAAGTTAAAGTTTCTCAGGTAGTTGAGAGAATCCCGTATTTTGGTGCTGTAGCAATTATAACGTTTATCTGCAAATCTTGTGATTTCAAAATGAATGATGTTGTTTGTTTAGAGCTTCAAGAACCGAGGGAATATGTTTTACATGTTAAAAGCCCTGAAGATTTAAAAGCAAAAATTATAAAATCAAACACTGGTTTTATAGAAATCCCTGAACTTAAAGTTGAAGTTAGACCTGGCCCCGCCTCTCAAGGCTTTATATCCAACGTAGAGGGGTTGCTTACCCGTGTTGAAGAGGCTGCCAAAGTATTAGCTTCTGAAGGTGATGCTTATGAAAACTTTATTTTAAAACTTAAAGATGCAAAAGAAGCTAAGATACCTTTTACTGTAATTTTAAAGGATCCGTACGGTAATAGCGCAATAATTTCAGAAGGAAAAAATCTTAAGGTAAGAAGGCTTTCAGATTTGGAGGTTGAAAGGTTAAAGGAATTTTTAATAGGTTAATGGTGGTTAAAAACTATGAGCGAGTCCTCAGTTAGCCCAACAATTTTCCACTTTCTTGAGAAGAATATTGGTCGAAGAGTTGTGGTTGTGGTTGACCGAGATTTTGGTTACGAAGGTGAGGTTGCAGCTGTTTCCCACATTCCTCCTGGTATATGGCTAAGTAACTCTGAAGCTGTTGTTATGCGTACAACGGTGGCAAATCCAATACCTAGAATTGTTTCAAGGGAGAAGAAGAGTGAAATATTTATACATCTAAACTCTGTTCAGCGTATAGAAGTACTTCAACATAAATAAGCCTAGGGTATGCTAAAGATTTTTTAGCTTTATAAACTTAGCAATCTTGGTATAAGCGTCACGAGTAGGATTAACATTATTGCTGCTGTAACTACTATTTCAGGTCTAATCTTTATACCGACACTTTCTTCCTCGTAAAAACGAAGAAGACCTGCTGCCGCTGAAGGCATAGGGGCTTCTTCTCTACGTCTTTTCTCCCTACTCAAAGTTCCCACTCTAGAAAAATTTAATGTTTTTGGAGGTATTTATTTCTTATTTGAATCATAAAGTTTTACCTTGGGAATATAAACTTGACCTTAAAAGTCTACTGGGATAATGGTGTTATTGTTAAGCTTAAGGATTTTACGCTATGTTTTGACCCTCAAACATCAAAAACAAGTTATAGGCATGTTTTAGTATCTCATGCACATCAAGACCATACTGCGGGTTTAAATGCTTGGGGTCCTTTAAAGTATTTAACAAATCCAACGTTAAAAATTTTTAAAGCCTATACTCAAAGAAAACCTGTTAAGGTTGTAGAAGCTAACTATGGAGAAGAGCTTAAGATTGAAGATTGTAAAATAAAGGTGCATAATTCTGGACATATTTTAGGTTCGGCGGCATTTCGGATAGATACCCCTGAAGGAGTTGTCCTCTACACTGGTGACCTAAACTACACGGAGACCATTATAACGTCAGCAGCATCTCCAGTAGATTGCGACATACTCATTGTTGAATCAACCTACGGTAATGGCTTTATTTTTCCTCCAAGGGAAGAAATTTACAAAAGCATGATTAAGTGGGTTATTGAAGAGATGCATGAAGGAAAAATCCCGGTTTTTTATGCTTACCCTATCGGAAAAGCTCAAGAGGTAGTTAAGCTGCTCAATACCTTTCTTAACGTTGAAGTTATTGTTCATCCTGTGATTGCTAAAATTAACAAGGTTTATGAGTTTTTAGGAGTTAAGCTTAAAGCTACTTCAAGTTTTCTTTCACAAAAACATCAAGGATGTGTTGCAGTATATCCTTTTTCAATGTTCCGAAGTAGTCAAATAAAAAATGAAGCTTCAGCTCTTATAACTGGTTGGGCCTTAAATTTTAGGCGGAAAAAAGGTTTTCCCTTAAGTAGTCATGGAGATTTTAAGCAAATTTTAAGGTTTATTATGGAATGTAAACCAAGAAAAGTTTACACTTGTTTCGGTTTTACTTCGCAACTTGCACATCACGTTAAAAATAGACTTGGAATTGATGCTGAACCTCTCCACATCTAAACATAGTTGAATTTAACTTTTAAAATTTAAGTTTGCGACAAAGTTCATGTAGTTTACTAGTAACGGATGATAAAAAAACAAAAACAAGGTAGAATGTAAATAGATAAATTCATATAACACTACTTTTTTACTCTTTAGTTAGAAGTTTTAAGAAGGCCCAACTTATGGTAGCTAAAAGGTTGGTTATTAGCGATGTCGACCTTTGCGTTGGATGTCAGTGTTGTATGTTTGCTTGTAATAGAAGATTTGGAGAAGCTGGTTTATCCAAGTCTGCAATCATGGTTAAATCCGCAGGTGGATTTGAACGTGGGTTCGTGGTCATCGTTTGCAGGGCATGTTTAGATCCACTATGCGTTAGGGTTTGTCCCACAAAAGCTCTAATAGCTAGGGAAGATGGCGGAGTGGTTTTAAGGGTTGATAAATGTATTGGATGTAAAAACTGTGTTTCAGCGTGCGGTGTTAATGCTATATTTTGGGATGAAGAAAACGGAAAACCAGTTGTATGCACCTATTGCGGATATTGCGTAGATTTTTGTCCATACGGTGTTTTAAAACTTGAAAGTATAGGTGAAGGAGACGGTTAAAACTATGGTTAAAGAAGACTCTATTTCAAGAGTTTTATACGTAGACCTATCTAAAAAAAGATTTTGGGTTAAGGAAAGACAGGACCTTTTTGAGAAGTATCTAGGTGGTAGTGGTGTTGCAATTAAGCTTCTTTTAGAGGAATGTCCCGCTGGAGTTAGCCCATTTGACCCCAAAAACCCTGTAATATTTGCTGTTGGAAGGTTTAATGCCTTCTTTCCCTTAGCATCAAAAACCGTTGTAATGTTTAAGTCTCCTCATACAGGTAATCTTGGAGAATCACATTGTGGTGGACGGACATCAACAGCAATAAGATTGGCTGGTTATGGTGCAATTGTTATTACTGGTGCAAGTGAAATACCTGTATACGTGTCTATTCATAACGATAAGGTAAGTTTTCATGATGCTTCTGCTTTTTGGGGTATGGGTAGCAGTTACACCGTTGGAAGGGTTATCAGAGAACTTGAACCCTCCGCAGGTTATAGAACAATTATACGTATAGGGCGTGCAGGAGAAAAGCTTGTTACTTACGCATCGGTTATAGCTGAGACGTATAGACATTTTGGAAGGTTAGGTCTTGGAGCTGTTTTTGGAAGTAAAAAACTTAAAGCAGTAGTTATTTCAGGAAAAGGTTCAGTTAAACCTGAAAACATAAAGCTTTACAGAGAGGTTTATAACGAAATTTTTAAAAAACTTACAAAGTCTCCTCTTATGAAAAAATATCATGAACTTGGTACTTCTATGAATATTAACCCTTTAAATTTGTTAAAAGGTTTGCCTACAAAAAACCTTGAAACAGCATTTTTTGATAAGGCTGAAAATATTTCAGGTGAAGCTTTTGCTGAAAAGTTTCTTAGTAGGCGTTTAGCATGCTCCCATTGTCCTGTAAGTTGTATTCATCTTGCTGCTTTAAGGGAGCCGTATGAATCTGAACCCTACTTCTATAAAACAAAGATGATTTCTTATGATTATGAGCTTATCTACTCTTTAGGCTCAATGCTTGGAGTTTATGATCCCTCAGGTTTGCTGAGACTTATTGATGAGGTTGAAATCTTGGGGCTTGATGCTATAAGTGCTGGTGTTGTTCTTGCATGGGCTACTGAGGCACAAAATAAAGGATTAATTGGAGAGAGAGAAACTATGGGCTTAAAGCTTAAATGGGGAGATGCTGAAACCTATGTAAAAGCTATTAGGTTTATAGTTGACCAACCTAATGAATTTTTTAAAACAATAGCTCATGGGGCTGAGTACGCTGCAAAAGTTTATGGCGGCTTAGATTTTGCTTTAACTTTTGGTGGAAACGAAATGCCTGGTTACCATACTGGGCCATCAGCCTACGTTGGATACCTTACAGGGTCAAGACATAGTCATCTCGATAGTGCAGGCTATAGCCTAGATGAGAAAGCAGCTTCTGCTGGCAAACGTTTAACTCCAACGGAGGTTGCTGAAGCTCTTTTTGAGGAAGAGTGTTGGAGACAAGTGTTATCAAGCCTTGTTGTGTGTTTTTTTGGTAGAGGCGTTTACACCCCTGATGTTGTTGCTAAGGCTTTCCAAGTTTACGGGTTAAGATTTGACGTAGAGAAACTTAAAAGCATAGGTACTGAAATTTTGAAGGCTAAGTATAGCTTTAAGGTTAGAGAAGGCTTTAACCTTGAAAAGTTAAGGATACCTAAAAAAATTTTTGAAACACCGACACCCCACGGAATAATCTCGGAGGAGTTTTTAAGAAGTGCAATAAAAATTTTTAAGGAGAAAATTGAAGCGTAAATAAATAGTAATAAAAGCTTAACCCGAAACATTTTTAACCTCCTTTTAACCTCTTTTTTAGTTTGGTTGTCTAAAATGGGCGCCTTAGATGGAGTTAAAGTTTTAGATTTAAGTTCTGCTCTTGCAGGTCCGTATTGTACAATGATGCTCGCTGATATGGGTGCGGAGATAATAAAAGTTGAACCTCCAGAAGGAGATGTTTCAAGATCGTGGGGGCCTCCATTCATTGAAGGAGAAAGTAGCTACTTTTTAAGCATAAACCGTAACAAGAAAAGCATAGTTGTAAATTTAAAATTTGATAAGGGTAGGGAAATAGTACTTAAACTTGCAGAAAAATGTGATGTTTTTGTTGAAAACTTTAGACCAGGAGTTGCTAAAAGGTTAGGAGTTGATTATGAGGTTGTGAAAAAAGTTAATCCTAAGATAGTTTATTGTTCAATTTCAGGTTTTGGTCAAGATGGTCCTTATCGTGATTACCCAGCATTTGATCAAATTCTGCAAGGTATGGGTGGATTAATGAGTATTACGGGTGAACCTGGTCGTCCGCCAGTAAAGGTTGGGGTACCTATAACGGATATTGCTGCTGGCATGTTTGCAGCATATGGTGTTGTTTGCGCTTTATTTTACAGGGAAAAAACAGGTAAGGGACAGTATGTTGATGTTTCTATGCTTGATTCTCAAGTTGCATGGCTTACGTACCAAGCTGGAAGGTATTTTGCAACTGGAGAAATACCTGAACCTATAGGTTCAGGTCATCCGGTAATAGTTCCATATCAAGCTTTTAAAACTAAGGATGGATACATTAATATTGCAGCAGGTAATGATAACCTTTTCCGAAGCTTATGTGAAGTTCTGGGTGTCAAGCACCTTGCTGATGATCCAAGATTTAATACAAATCCTAAAAGAGTAGAAAATCGTGAAGAACTTGTAAAAATTTTGGAAAAAATCTTTATCCAAAAAACCACAAATGAGTGGCTGGAGCTAATTAGAAAGGCTGGTGTACCTTGCGGTCCAATATACAACATTAGAGATGTTGTTAGTGATCCTCAGGTTTTGTTTAGGAAGATGGTTGTCGAAATTAAACATCCAAAAGCTGGGATGATTAAGGTTACAGGTGTACCTGTTAAACTCTCAGAATCTCCGGGTGACATTAAACTTCCACCGCCAATGCTTGGTCAACATACAGATGAGATTTTAAGTTTTCTTGGTTACAGCAGTGGGGATATAGTTAAGCTTAAAAATGACGGAATTGTTAAATAGAGCCCTAGCGGTCATTTGGTTGAGTTCCTACAGCATTCTTTTTAATCATTTTATCTAGCTTGTCTTGAAAAATCTTGAATGTTTCATCATCGTAAAGACAAAAAACCACTTTTTCTATTTTTGTTTCACTCTTGAGGTAGTTTACCGTTGTTTGAAGCATTATTTCTGCGCATCTATCCTTTGGAAACCCAAAAATTCCCGTGGAGATGGCTGGAAAAGCAATAGTTTTAACTTTATACTGCTCTGCAATTTTTAAACTGTTAAGTGTAGCATTTTTAAGCTTATCATCTTCGTTTCCTTCTCCATATCTAGGTCCAACGGCGTGAACTACATACTTAGCTTTTAAATTTCCAGCGCCAGTAATAACCGCACCACCAACAGGACAATAACCTATTTTATCACATTCCTCCTGAATTTTTGGTCCACCCTTTTTCCTAATTGCGCCAGCAACACCCCCTCCGAGTTTAAGTTGACTGTTGGCAGCGTTCACAATAGCATCTACTTCAAGGTCTGTTATATCTCCCTTAACAAGCTCAATTACGCTATTCTTAACCTTGACTTTCAAAACTTCACCCAGACTTGAAATTTTCTGTTAACATAGAGTTTTTCTACTTCCCTTTTAATAACTTTAAGTAAAGTTAATCTCTAGTCAAACGAAAATTAACATAAATTAGGTGTTTAATCATTGGCTAAAATTTCGTTTAATTCTATTTTTTCATCTATACGTGAAGCTATTAGAAGCCTTTTATCATTTAAAGTTGATAGGGTTCAGGTAATTCATCATGATGATGCTGACGGATTATGTGCCGCTTCAATAGTTAAAAGTATGCTTGAAAAAAGGGAGTTTACTGTTGAAACCATCTGTATTGAGAAACTTTTCCCGGAAGTGATTGAGAGACTTCATTCTACTGAAGGTAAAGTCTATATTTATGCTGACATAGGTTCAGCCCATGCATCAAAAATCTCAGCTATAAATAAGTTAAAAAATTTAACCATAATTCTCGACCATCATGATTTTGAAGAATCAACAGATCCTTTGGTTTACAATTTAAACCCCGAAGTTTATGGTGTAAGCGGTGAAGAAGAAGCTTCAGCTTCAACAGTGGCATACTTTTTTGCTAAAGAGATGGATAGGTTAAACACCAGTTTAGCTCATTTATCGGTTATAGGTGCAGCTGAAATACCCGGTTTAATTAAAGGACTAAACCTTGAAGCTTTAAAAGACGCTTTAAAAAACAATTTAGTTGAGATTGTGGAAAAGGGGGATAAAACTGATGTTAAAGTTTTATGTTTAGGTAAACCTTTATCTTACAAAAGGATTTCAACTATGCTTACAACCTTAGGTTCGGTTGGATATTATGTTGGAGGACCTGAAAAGGGTATTAAAGCCTGCTTAGAAGGTTTTACAAGCGAGCTTGAAGAAACTACTTTAAAGCTTGAAGAAAAACGTAGACGAGTAAATAGGATGATGCTTGAAAAATTAAAAAATAAGGGTGTTATTCAGTTAAACAATGTTCAGTGGTTTCATGCGTACGACGTGTTTAACGGTATGGGTACAAAGGTTATTGGTACATTTTGTTCTTATCTCTCATACCAAAAGATTGTACATCCTGCAAAATACCTTATTGGTATGATGAATATGTCTAAGGAAATTCCAGGATTTGGTTTGCTTAAAAAAGATTATGTTAAAATTTCTGCTAGAACTCCTAAAGTATTAACCTCCATGATTAAAGAAGGGAGAAAACCTTCACTATCTAAAATTCTTTCAGAGGCATGTGCTCATTTTAATGGTTTTGGTGATGGACATTCCACCGCTGCCTCTGGTGTTATTGTTAAAGGGGCTGAAAAGGAGTTTATAAGTTTACTTGAAAAACTAAGTGGGTAAAATACATGGTGAAATTAGAGGAAGATGTATTCGTAATCTTTGTTGAGCCTGAACATGAGGGAAATATCGGTTCTTTAGCGAGGTCTATGAAAAATTTTGGTTTAAAAATGCTAAGGTTAGTTAACCCAAAAACTAAGCTTGGTGAACACGTTAAAATGATGGCTGCTGGCGCGGTTGATGTCGTAAATAATGTATCAATATTTGGAAGTTTAGATGAAGCTGTTAAGGACTTAGATGTTGCTGTTGGAACAACAGCGGTTTATGCTAAAAAACCATCAAACATTAGGAGGACAACAATATTTCCTGAGGAATTTGCATCTAAAGTTAAAAACGTATCTGGTTGTAGGCTTGGCATTGTTTTTGGTAGAGAAAGTTCAGGCTTAACAAACAGTGAACTTGAATTATGTGATTTTGTAGTTACAATTCCCGCAAGTCAGGAATATCCCGTTTTAAATGTGGCTACTGCTGCTTCAATAATTTTTTACGAAGTCTACAAAAATGTTGTTCTTGAGGATAAAGTTAGCTACATTCCTGTAGCGTCTAAAGATGTTAGGGAGAAAGTTATCCAATACTTTACGGCTCTTATGGATGAAACAAACCTGCAAAACCATAAAAAACGTTTAGCTTTACAATCTTTTAAAAGTGTTATTTCACGTTCATTTTTATCTGTTAAAGAAGCTTACTGTATACTTACAGTTTTTCACCGTTTACAGCAACTTATTAAAATTTTAAAGTCTAAAACTTAGCTAAAACTTTTTCATCTCCTTTTTTAGGTTTATCTCTACAATTTCATTGCCTTTAACATCCGCACCTTTTAATGTTGAAACAAGCCCTAGAATTGTCCTTTTTACGACCTCGCTAGTAAACTTGTTTAAGGGTATTCTTTTTCCATCAATTTTAACTATCGCCACACCTTCCACTAAAGCTACACAACTATTCATGTTCGTACGTCCTTCATAAACTGCCTTTGCATGTTCAAAACAATTTTTAAATTCACATAAACCGCAATCAAGCTTTGGATGCCTTTTTAAGATGCTAAAAAACTTTGCCTTTTCTTCCAAAATCTCCAGTATTTCTTCGATTGCATTAAAACTTAAAATCTTGTAACCCTCCTTAATTTGTAGAGTTTCAGGTCCTATAACCCCTAAAACATTTTTAAACCCTTCTATAAATTTTAACTCGTTCTCTTCATTTATTATGATAAGTTTCGGCATTTCTTCATCATTCTTTAGAAACCTTCTAAAACCTTCAAAAATTAAAAAGTCAATATTCTCCTCTATTACAATTTTCCCTACAAGGTTGGTTAAGTTCTTAAAACTGTTATTACACTCACTACCCTTTTCAATGATTGAGATTTCTTTAGGTGATATGCAAATAACAATTTTTGCGCCAGCTTTAGCAGCTCTCCAACTATCCTTGCCTTCTTTATCCATTGTAAAGTCTGGATGGGGTATATGCTTAACATAACAAACATTAAAACCTTTATCTGTAAGTCTCTTAATAATAGCTTCAATAAGGCTTGTTTTACCAGACTTTTTCCTGCCAAAAATAGCAATTGCAGGCACGTTCAATACATTTTCAACCAACTTTTTCATCTCCACGTAATAATTTCGCTTATCACTTTCAATTTTACATTTTTGTGAAATAAAACCTAGGGCTTTTCAAGCTTTTAGAATCTACTCTACTTGCTTAAGTTCTCCAAATATTACTTAAAATTTTTCTTCATCAATTTCCACTACAATAGGACCGGTGTATCTACAAATGCCGCATACGTATTGGGGCGGTGTTATCCATTCATCAAGTGGACTTAAAAAGTAGATTTTGGAGTTTCCACATTTGGGACATACTAATATCTTTTTTCTTTGAATTTCTTTTATAAACTTTCTAATGCTTTCCAATTTTATCTTTTAGCCTTTTATAAATCTTAACTTTTTACCCAACTTTTTAAGAAAGCCTTCTGAGTTACTTTTACTAGCAATTTCAAACTCAGCAATTTCTTTTACAAGGTCTTCTAGGTGAACTTGTTTTTGAGTTTTTATGGCTTCTTTAATTTTTTCGCAGTTATGTTTTTCTGGAAGTCTATGGTCGGCACAAAAAGTGTCTCCACAGTAGTTACACCTGTACGGTAAAGGATAAACTTCTTTTCTACAGATTCTACATATATTGTTCTTTTTCAAATTAAACACCATTTTTTCATCAAAAGGTTTTAGCTTACACTAATCCTAAAGCCCTAAGAAATCTTGTATTAGAGTCCATGGTTGATGGTACTACCATGTAGAGTGTTAAACCTGAAATTTTTGCAGCATCATCTATGGCTGTATTAATATTGCCAACCTTGTCTGCTAAACCTATTTTCACAGCTTCATACCCGTATACAATTCTACCAGTTTTTATATCCTCGACGGCTTCAGAAGTTAGATTTCTATTTTTCTTTATATCCTCCACAATCTTGTTATATATTTTATTAACCTCAGCTTGAATACTTGCTTTTTCCTCTTCTGTTGGAGATCTCCAAGGTGCCCCAAAATCTTTTCCTTCTCCAGTACTCCAAACCCAAATTTTTATTCCTTGTTGTTCATAATATTTTGTAAGGTCAACCCATATTGCTAAAACACCAATCCCACCAGTAATAGTGTTATTGTAGGTTATAACTTCGGTTGCAAAAGATGCGATATAGTAGGCTCCAGAAGCACATTCACTGCCCATAACGACAATTAAGGGTTTTTTTTCAACAAAGCTTTTAACCTGCTCCGCTATCTCAATACAAGGATAAGCATACCCACCTGGGCTTTCAATATATAAGACCAATGCTTTAACACTAGGATCTCTTAGAGCATTGTTAAGCTCAGTTGTAACATCCTGAAAACTATATATTGGTGTGGTTATAGTTAAGACAACTATTTGGTTAAAATATCTACATAATGCAAAACTAAACCATCCTACAACAATGATTGATAGAAAAACTAAGCATAAAAACCTTTTTCTATTCAAAGGACATTTTCTCCTACATTTCTTTAACGAAACTAAGTTTTAGTTGCATTTTATTAATTTTTCCTTTTTTGTAGTGGTTAAAAGAGTTATTGAAACTAGGCTTAGAAGAAAACCAACCATATATGGAAATTTTTCCCCTAATTTTTCTGCCGCAAACCCCCCAACAAACGGTCCAATGCTCATCCCTGCACCAAGCATTGTTTCAATTAAACCTATAGATGCGCCTACCTTTTCACCATCACTGATTCTTGAGGCTGTTGAAATTACTACAGGAGAGGTTATTCCCATGGCCAATCCAAGCATGATAATACCTACAATAAGTAGAATAAGTTCTCTTACGTAAACTAAAACAAGAATAGAAAATGCTTGAATAGTTAAAGCTAAAATTAAAAGACTTTTTTCTTTACATATTCTAGAAAATATGCCTGATTGCAAGAAGGTTATAGTTCTAGTTAACCCGAAAACAGTAAAAAGAAGCCCAACTTGAAATGGTGTTATCCCAAGATTTTTAAGGTATGCAGGAAATAATGTAAAAAGTAGACTTAGAATAAATCCATAAGAAAAGTTTACAAATGCTGGCTGTATGAGCCTTGTTAAGAAAGTTAAATTTACAACATTTTTTATCATTAAAAAATTTTGAGTTCTTTTTTCTTTTCTTACCAAACTCTTTTTGAGGTTTTTTAACAAATACATTGCTGGAAATAATGCGATTAAACCTATAATTAAAGATGTGGAAAATAGGGTGGTAAATCCGTATTTTTCAAGTATAAATCCTCCTATGAATGGTCCTAAAAGGAAACCTAAAGCCCATGAAAAACTATACTCTCCCATCACCTTTATTCTTTCCTTTGTTGAAGATGTTGTTGAGAGTATAGCCTCAACAGTAGGCCAAAGAAAAGCATAAGCAACTCCACCAAAAATTCTTACAAGAATTATGTCTGAAACGTTTGAAGATAGAAGAAACAGCGGTGCTGTAAGTACGCAGCTTGAAACCCCAATTAGGAAAAAACTTCCCTTTCCAAGAATATCTGTTATAAACCCTACTATCCCTGCTAAAAACATGTATGGAAGCGCATAAACCATCCCAATAAATCCAAGGTCAACATAGGACGCTCCAAAACCTTCGGCGTAAAGAGGAATAAACGGGTTGTAGGTGCCTATACTGAGGGTTATAAAAAACATAGATAAGTAAATAAAAAGTAGTAATCTTCTTTCCAAGAAGCCATAAACCTTTAAATTTTTAACCTAAGGTTTCTAAACTCCTTCTACTCAGGATACTGATAAACTTCAAGTTGTTTAATAATTCTAGGTTTTACTTCTTTTGTTTTTCCCACCAATATTTCAGCAAATTTTTTAAGATTTTCAGGCTTATCGGTATGGTATGGAATAGCCACTTTAGGTTTTACAAGTTCAGCAATTTCAACTCCGCTTGCTGGTGACGCTCCAGGAGCTATTCCAACAGTACAAAATGCTATATCTATACTATATTTCTTGCCTATTTCTCTCATTTCAGGATAAGGTTTGCTATCACTTGAATGATATATCCTTATATTTTCACTTGTTGTTAGAACAAATGTAAGTGGCTGATTTGCCGGATGGCTTGAATGTTCCGCGTTAAGAATAATATCTCCAACCGAGGCTTCTTCACCGACATTTAAAGCTTTAATTTTAACTGGAGAAACTTCTTTAAGTTGCTTTGCAATGTATGGTGTTGTAACAATTGTTGCATTTGTTTGTTTCCATATTTTTACTACTGTTTTAGGATCAAAATGGTCATAGTGCTCATGAGTTATGATAAGAGCGTCTGCATTTAACACGTCTTCAGGTTTAGTATTTACAGGGTCAAAGATTGCTACCGATTTTGGAGTTTTAACAACAACTCCTGAATAGTTATTAAACCATGCTATTGCCACTTTTTTTCCTGATACAGCTAACTCTAAAATTTTTTTAACGCTCATTACTCATCAATAAAAGTTTAATCTAAAGAGACTTAAAAAATTAGTTTTGTTTTTATAGTTTAACTATTATTTCAAGCTTATCCATAAGTTCCTTATACCTATTCCTCACGGTAACTTCTGTAACGTTTGCTATTGAGGCTACTTCTCTCTGGGTTTTTCTTTCACCAAGTAGCATAGATGCAATGTAGGTCGCTGCAGCCGCTATACCGGTTGGGCCCCTTCCACTAGTTAAACGTAGATTTTTAGCTATTTTTAGTATTGTTGCAGCAACGTTTTCAACTTCGCCAGTTACCTGTAACTGGTTGGAGAACTTTGAAATATACGAGGAAGGTAAAAGCGGAGGTACAAATTCTTCCAACTCTTTGGTTAAAAACCTGTAACATCTACCAATTTCCTTCTTACTTACATAGGTAGCTTGGGCAATTTCATCAAGTGTTCTTGGAACATTACACTTTCTACATGACATGTAGATTGCTGCTGCCGCAACACCCTGAATAGACCTTCCTCTTATTAAATGTTTTTTAACAGCTTTTCTGTAAAGTAGAGCTGCTGTTTCAAGAATATTTTTTGAGAGATTCAAAACTGAGGACATTTTACTCATTTCCGATAATGCAAAGGCTAAGTTCCTCTCGGAGGCATCCGCTATGCGCACTCTTCTATGCCACTTTCTTAGCGCAAACGCATGACCTGCTTGATTTGGAAGTAAACTCTTACCATAAGTATCTTGGTTATGCCAATCTATAAGGGTTGATAATCCCTTATCATGGATAGTGTAAGTTAGTGGTGCGCCAACCCTTGTTCTTTTTGCTTTTTGTTCATTGTTAAAAGCTCGCCACTCAGGCCCTGTATTAGTTATTTTGGTATCGACAACGTAGCCACAACTCATACATACAATTTCTCCTTGTTCATAATCGTTTATTAAGCGGGAACTCCCACATTCAGGGCAGATTTTAGATTTAGTTCTTATATTCTGGGATGAGCTTTTTTTACTCAAACTTTTTACTCCTCCTTTTACATTTAACTACTTAAATTTTCTCACTTTTCTTTCCAAAACAAACAATGTTCTACCAGGGTTTTTCTTAAAGTATGGTGACACAGATTTTACAGAAACGTAGGGCGAATTAACAGGACCTATAACATCAAAAACTACACCAATTTCTCCTTCTTCTCCATCAAAAACCCTTGCTCCAATTTTTGGAACAAAATCAGCCTTGACTATAATGTTTTTTGTAGTTTCTGAAACATGCAAAATTTTTCCAAGTTTTCTTAGACTATAAGATTTGTCAGGAATAGAAGTTTTCTTCATCATCCACGCAGAATCCATAAAACACCCATTAATTTAAGTTTTTCTGCTTAAATTTTGCTTTAGAAGTTAAGAGGTAACGTAAAAGTAGGTTTAATGCTGAATTGTCTTCTTAGTAAGCCTATTAAAATGTTATTTCCTTCTCAGCTCAAGTATTTTTTCCGCAAGCATCCTTAAGGTTTTACTTTTTGTTTCTTTCTTATCAACAACAACGTAGCCTGGTTTGCTCCACCAAGCCCTTGGATGCTTTGCCTCAGCTTTTAATTTAGCATTAAGATTTAAGGCTTCTGCAGCCTTAACAACCTCCTCAAGTTTGAGATTTTCAATTGCAAGTTTTTTTGGTATTTTCCTTCCCTCTTTTCGTGTTTTGGATATGTCAAAATATGCTAACCAGATTATACACTTATCTTCAAGCTTTCTCATTATATCCCCGCATTTTAAAACAGCCTTATTTTTCTATTAAAACAGCATTAACAACACCATTTTGGGACGGTCTTGAAGTTACTACTGCTTTTCCTTCCTCGGTTTCGATTATAGTGCCCCTTGTGATAACTCCCCTTCTATCATAGTCTGGATTTGCGGGATTTTTAACAACCCTTAAAATTTTTACAGTTTTAGTTTTACCTGTTTTTGGGTTTGAAACTTGTGCTACATCAGTTGATACTAGACGGTTTTTAATGTTTCCCCCTCTAACCCTAATTAAAACTCTGTAGTTTTTTCCTATAATAGTTTCAGTTGCAGGCCTACCTCTTTCAAATTTTCTTTTACCCCTATATGGCCTCCTCCTTCCACCAGTAGATTTTCTTTTATGAAGGTCTGAATGCCAAGCCATTTTTATTCACCAATTTTTTCCTTTCCTAAGTACCGCTTTAATTATCCTTGTTAGGATTATACCTAGTTTAATATATGCTTTTATCATGAAAGGAAAAGCTTATACATTACCTAGGCCTATAAAGGCTAGAAACAGGAGAAGATAAGAATTGGTTGAAATTGAAAAGCTTAAAAAGTTTATTGATGACGAAATTAAGCCAGCTTTAGAAATGGAAGGAGGATTTATAGAGCTTATTGATGTTAAAGAGGGGGTTGTTTTAGTTAGGTTAGGCGGTGCTTGTGCAGGTTGTCCTATGAGCCAATTTACACTAAAAAACTTTGTTGAGGCACTTATCAAAGAAAACTTTCCAGACGTTAAAGAGGTAGTAACCTTAGCGTAAATTCTTATTCATCTACCTTGTTTGAACTTGGCATACAAGCTTTTCCCATAACTCTTTATTTCTTATGCATCCTGGGTCTGGGGCTAGATAATCTCCAAAGTATCCGTAAGCTCTTGCACGACATCCTCCACAAACATATTTAAATTTACAAACTCCGCAATTTGGTTTTAAAACCTCCCTATTACGTAACTCTTGGAAAACTTTGTTTTTTTCCCATATTTCTTCAAAGTTATCCTTTAAGATCTCACCAACTTTGAGTGGGAAAAATACGCAAGGAGTTATGCTTCCATCATGCTCAATAGCACAGTAAAACCTCCCAGCTCCGCATCCACCAATAAACTCGCTTAAATCTACGAGTTGTCCGTATAAATGTGGATTGTAAAAGTGTGTTGGAATAATTAGTTCTTCCTTGGCCTTTTTTTCAAGTTTTTCCTCAGTTTGTAATGCAACCCTAGCATACTGGGGTGCTGTTGAAAGAACATCTGGTTTGATGTTTGACCTAAGCTTAAACCATAAACTTTCAAGAAGTTTTTCTCTTTCCTCTGGAGAGAGGTCATTTTCAATTATAAACCTTCCTCTACCAGTTGGAACAAAGTTGTACATCATCCACCAATCAACATCGAGTTTACCGCACAAGTTAACAATCTCTAAGATTTCCAAATAGTTTAGTTTTGTCGCTGTAGTTGCAACTTCAACAAATATTCCCTCCTCAACACAATTTTTAATTCCGTTAATAGCTTTCTCGAAAACACCTGGAACGCCACGGAAGTTTTCATGAGTTTCGGGTTTAGCACCATCTAAACTTATTTGAACATAACCAATTCCCTCATGCTTTAACCTTTTAACAGTATCCTTTGACAGCAAAGTTCCGTTTGTTGCTACAGCTGTAAAAATCCCATAGCTGTTAGCTCTTTCTAAAACTTGGAAAAAATCTTTTCTTATTAATGGTTCTCCTCCTGAAAATGCTAGAATAGTTACGCCTGCATCTGCAAGCTTATCAACAACCTTTAAAGCTTCATTAGTGTTAAGCTCACCTATACTTGGTAAACCTGCCGAGGCATAGCAATGTTTACAGTGAAGATTGCATAACTGAGTAAAATTCCAAACAACAAGAAATGGTGCTCCTGGAACAAAGGGTCTTTTTACGCCGAACCTTGAAATTCCTTGTAAAACATTTATAAGACCTTTTCTCCAGTAAACATTCTCAAACTTTTCCTTAATTTTTAACTCGTTAAGTCCAAAAGCCTCTCCTCCCTTTTTGATAGTCCACCTAACAAGAGGGTAAACGATTTTTGAACATGTCCAGCATGCCTTACTCCTCTTGTTGGCAAAAAGTTCTAATGCAACTTCAACCCTGCTTTTACCATCTTTCTTACATTTAGAGGAGAATTTTTTTAAAAGGTATCTTATAGATTTTCTGTTTATGGTTGACTTTAAAACTTCAATCGACTGGACTGTAGTATCTTCAACTTTTTCTTTAGCCAAAATTTAAGCCACCTAGAGTTATATTAACTATTGGCGTTGTTTTTCAGGTGGGAGGATACTCCTTAACGTAAAATATATAATGTTTCGTTGTATTTTACTTTTTGGCGATGACGAAAGCTGGTATTACAGAGTAAGCTTACCTAACCTTATGATGAAGAATGAAACCAGGACAGAGCTTTTACTCTTTTTCTTCGAGGCGTGCCAGTGTAAAAAGTAGGTCTGCAACTCTGTTAAGGTAACACCCTAACTCTAAATTTTTAACTTTTCCATCGTGAATGAGTTTATGAACTTTTCTTTCAGCTCTTCTAACAATTGTACGTGCAAAATCTAAAGTTGCTGAAACAGGGTTCTTTCCTGGGATGACAAAGTGTTTTCCTATCTCCACTTTTTCTAGAAGTTTTTCCAGAATTTCTTCTACTTCCTCAACATGCCTTCTTGTTAACTTAAATGGGGCTTTATCGTATGCTTCGAGAGGAGTTGAGAGTTCGGAACATATGTCATATAAAGTTTTCTGAATCTTAAGTATAGTTTCCACAACCTCTCCATTTTTTGACAATGCTTTTGCTAAACCTAAAACTGATACTGCTTCATCTATTGTGCCGTATGCTTCAACTCTCTCATCATATTTGGGTACCCTTTTACCATCCAGTAAACTTGTATATCCATGATCTCCAGCCTTAGAAAATTTAAAAAGTTTACCTTCAACCATTATCTTTTCCCCTTTAAATCTTGTATGTGTTTAATGTAACCTTAACTTTAGCGGTAGTATCAATGGTAAAGTATTTTGTTAACCTTTATCAAGAAAATTCTAGCTTAAAATGTTTTTAGCTTTACCTCTAGAGTTATAAGATAGACCATTTCTTCTTAAAATTTTTGATGAGAAAAGTTGAAGAATTCTGAACTTGTAGTTATTGGGCATCTTTCAATAGACCGTGTAAAAAATAAGTGGGGTGAAAATGTTCAGCCTGGTGGTGCTGCTTTATACACTTCTCTCGGAGCCAAAGTTTTAATGGATGAAGTTAGAGTTATTTCGGTTGTTGGAAAAGATTATCGTTATCTTGACTTTATATACTCAAATTTTCCAGGTTCAATCATCAAGAAAGTTAACCTTCCATCAACATTTTTTAGGATAAGTTATGATGAAAAGTTTAAAGCAAAATATGATGAGGTTAAGCTTGGTGCTGGTGCATTATTAAGGGTTAATGACATACCTTACCACCTCATTAAAAAGGAGAATCTTTTTCATATAGCTCCATTATCTCCAAGAAAGGCTGAACGTTTTATAGATAAAATTAAGGGTAGGTCTCCAGGTGCATGGGTTTCAATGACAACATCTCCTGACTATATTGAAAAATCTAGTAATAGGAAAATTCTTAGAAGAATTATGAGCAAAGTTGACCTTTTTATTGTTAATGACTATGAAGCAATGCTTCTTGCTGAAACTGAAAGCTTAATTTCAGCTGTAAGCTCTTTAAAGGCTAAAAGGCTAGCTGTAACTTTAGGTCCCGTTGGAGCGATTTTTGTTGAAAATGGAAAAATTCAGATGATTCCTGCTCTTAGTGGTTTAACGTTAAATCCTAAAGACACAACTGGTGCTGGAGATACTTGGTGTGGTTGTCTTCTTGCCTCCTACATTAAAACTGGCGATTGGACAAAATCTGTTGTTGCAGCATGCCTTATTTCGGCTATTAAATGTTTAGATTGGGGTTTTGAAAAAATTAAGAGGCTTAGATTTAGAAACTTGGATGATGTCATTGTTCATGTTTTAAGTCTAAGTCAAAATACAGGCCAGTTAACGTTAGAGGAGTTTTTAAGTAGAGATGTTTAACTTTAAAAGCTTTTCCAATACCCTACAATTTAAAGCTTATGTAACCACGGAGGTAGGTAAATGTTTAACTTAAGAGACGTTTTAAATAGAATACGTTGGAATAAAAAGTTTAACCCTGACGATTACGTCATCACATTTATTCATAGAGATGCTAAAAGTAACAGAAAGACAATTCCATATAGGGTTATAACTACCATAGGTAAATCTTGGTTTACATATAAAAATAGTGAAACAGATGAGGAAACTTTTATTCCCTACCATAGAATCTTAGAAATAAGAAACGTTAAAACAGGTAAAATTTTATGGAGTAAAGTCTTAAAGCTAAAAAATAGTTAAAAAATTGTGAAAATAGACACTTAGCCTTTTCTCTAAGCTATATTACTGGTTTATAGGAAGAATAAAAACCCGCCTTGAAGATTTAAAGAGAACTATGGACCAATGGGCCAGGACAAGCTCTATAAGCATGTTTCTACATTGGCTAAGGGTTCAACGATCCATCATCGGAGAATCTAAGTTCCTTCAAGGGAGAAGCTTTTCTAGATTGTTTAGTTTTAATTTTATGCTTGGTTTATAGAAATCAGTTACATGTATCCAAACTCGTTAATGCGCAAGGTTTTATGTTAAAGTGGGCATCTTATTAACTATTAACAAGGTTGTCTAATCTTACATACTGTTGATATCGGTAAAGCAACTACGCGACATCAAGTTAACGGTTACGCTTAACATCAACTGAAACTGGAAATGATCCTATCCAAGTTCTTTCTCACAGCGTCTATAAACTCTTCGGTTGTTAGAACTGCTTTTATAGGTCCTTCGCATACCCTAGCTACATCTTGTGTAGTTATTCCATCTTCTATCGTAAGCTTTGTAGCTTTTTCAAGTATGTTGGCAAATTTGATTAAATCGTTTACTCCATCAATTTTACCTCTTCTTCTCAGGGCCTTGGACCACGCAAATATTATTGCTGTAGAGTTTGTGGAGGTTTTCTCGCCTTTAAGGTGTCGGTAGTAGTGCCGTTGGACAGTACCATGTGCTGCCTCGGACATATAGTAACCGCCAGGAGACATAAGCTCAGAGGTCATCATGGCAAGGCTACCTGTAAAGGCTGAAGCAACCATGTCGGAAAGAATATCTCCATCATAGTTTTTTGTTGCCCAGACGAAACCCCCTTCAGACCTCATAACCCTAGAGTAGGCATCATCTATCAAGTAGTACTCGTACTTTAATTTTCTCACTTCAAACAATTCCTTAAACTCCTCCTCGTAAACCTTGTAAAATATCTCCTTAAACCTAGCATCATAAACTTTTGATATTGTTTCCTTAGCGGTAAACCAAACATCCAAGCTGTTAATTAGAGCGTACCTGAAGACCGACCGGGCAAAGGATTCTATTGACCTATCAAGATTATAGTAGGCTTGTAAAACACCTGAACCTGGAAGCTTAGGTAGCTTTACTTTGAGCTCTCTGCCTGACATAGACTTGAAGGTAACTTCAGCTTCACCTGGCTCGTCAAACTTTAATCCTACACCGGAGTATATGTCTCCAAAAGCATGTCGAGCGACGACTATTGGTTTCTTCCAGAACCTAACCGCTGGTGTAATGTTTTTAACCATGATTGGGGTTCTGAATATGGTTCCATCAAGTATCTCCCTTATGGTTGCATTTGGGCTTCTCCACTCCTTCTTTAAATTGTATTCCTTAACCCTCTCAGCGTTTGGTGTAATTGTGGCACACTTAACTCCAACACCCCACTTCTTAATTGCCTCAGCCGCTCTAACAGTGACCTCGTCGTTGGTTTCATCTCTAACCTTTAAGCCTAGGTCGTAGTACTCTACTTTGAGCTCCACGTAAGGCTTAATAAGTTTCTCCTTAACCCAATGCCACATAACCCTGGCCATTTCGTCCCCGTCTATTTCAACTATAGGGTTGAGCATCACAATTTTATCCATACCCAATACACATCTAGAAGATTGAGTACAACAAGGCTATAAAAGTTGATTATTTTGCTCTGATTTTTATCTTTCCTACTCAAAGAAGGGGTTACTTCCTCTAGAGTTTAGCTTATAGTGGAAAAGTGTAAATAATGGATGTAAACGTAAAAAGTGTAAAGGTGAATGTGAATTGAATAAACCTGTAGACTTTCTTATTGCTATGGCCCTCTCAGCCATATTTACATTGGTGTTAACATTTCTAGTGTTTGAAGTTGCGAGGGTTATGAATGAATTCTTGTTAAACTTTTTCCCAGATCAAGTGCTGCTTTCGGAATGGGAGAAAACTAAGGAGGTAGTGGAATGTTTAAGACCATATGGCTATGCTGCCTTTGGAGCAGTTTTAGGTTTAATAATTTCAGGTTTTCTTGTTAAAAAATGTTATATTTCCACAGTTGGCTCTATATTTCTGTATTTACCAGTTTTTGGTCATTTTGCTTTTACAATGTTTTTCCTTGCTGGTGTTGGTGTTATGAGGTTTTTATGGCTTCCTATGCTGGATTTATCTCCACTACTTCTACAAATGGGTGATGTTGTCTACACACCTTATTTTCTCCTAGTGCTTCTATTTAGGGTTGTGGGTTTGGATGTAGCTGCCCCGTTAAGCCTCATAATCATGAGTGCTGGAATTCTGGTTTTCATGTCTGGGGCTTCAGCATGGCTTTATGGAAAGTTTAATAGACGTGAAATTGTTGATTTTTGGATTTACAAATATTCAAGACATCCCCAGTACCTAGGTTTTCTGTTGTGGACCTATGGTTTGCTTACTTTAACAACATCTCTTCCAACTCCTCGAGGCGGCTACTTTCCCAGTCCAAGCCTACCTTGGCTTGTTTCAGCTTTAATAGTTGTTGCCGTTGCTCTATTTGAAGAGATACAAATGGTTAAAAGTTATGGTGAAAAATATATAAAATATCGGGGTGTCACACCATTTATGTTACCACTTCCAAGGCAACTTTCAAAGTTAACGGCAAGATTTGTAAATGTTCTGATAAAAAAGAGTCTACCTGAAAGTGGGAAGGAGGTTCTTTACATCATCACCATTTTCGGTTTTATCTTTATTTTACTGTCAATCCCATTTTTGCTAATATAAAGGCACAAACATAGTTTTATGTTTAGAACTTCCTAAAATTTTTGTGGTTTTTGGTTTTTTCCATAATATTTTTAAACTTACATAAAAAAGTTGTCAAATCTATCTTCAATGTTTCAAATAGCTTCTAGCTTTAATCTTAACCTCTCTCAATATGTTCAATAAATTCTTCAGGTGCGTATTGTAGGATCCCTCTAGCTTGGTATGCGAATCCGTTGGCTACAAGAACCTTTACAACCCTGTCTACCCAAATTCGTTGCCTTAGAAGTATCTCTAAAGCTTTAGTGTAGTTTCGGTTTAGCTGTCTAACAGCCAACCTCTGTTGCTTACTAGAGAGGACGTAGTTTTTACATTCAACAAGATACGCTATACTCCCTCTAACAGCCAAAATATCGCATTTATTTTTCCGAAGCCAAACGATGTAACCTCTCCGCCTAAAGGCCTCGGCAACCCTCTCCTCAAGTTCACTACCACTCAACCTATACCACTTCTACAACAATCTTGTCTTTCCATCTTTAAGGTAAAATAAAACGGTGAAGTTCTTCACCTTTTCTTCAACACTTCTAGCGTTTCAGTTTAAGGTTAGTTTGTTTCTTGTAAAGCCGTGTAGGAATGTTTAGTTCTCTTTGTAAAACTTACAAAGGTGGCGGGCCCGGTGGGACTTGAACCCACGACCTCCGGCTCCGCAGGCCAGCGTCCTATTCCTTGCTAGACGACGGGCCCTTAATTTAGGTCTTGTTTAATATTGTTAGTGTGTTTTAAGACTAAATGTTTTTTGTTTATTTCAAAAAATGTTAAATTTAGCTGTGTTACATCTTAGTTGATGGTTTAATCGTGTGGTAGACTTGGCTACAGATGTTCATGAGGATTACTGGCTGTTTAAGATTGTTAGGGAGCTTGAAAATGTTAAAGATGAAAAAATAGTTTTTAGCACTGCTAAAACTCCAAGCGGTCCTATACATATAGGTGTTGGTAGGGAGCTTGTTTATTGTGCAGTGCTTGAAAAAGCTCTTAGAGAGGAAAGGGGAAGAAAAACCGAGTTTCTATTTTTTGTTGATGATTTTGACTCGCTTAAAAGTTTTCCACCAAACACTCCAAAGGAGTTTAGTTCTCATAAAGAGTTTATTGGTAGACCTATGCACCTCGTTCCCTGTCCATATAATCATTGTGAAAGTTGGGGTAAACACTATGCTGAAGAGTTGATTAACAACTTTCCAGACTTCGGTTTTTATCCGAAAATTATCTGGTCTCATGAGCTTTACCAAACACCTGAAATGAAAAACATTATAAGGCTAGCTTTAAACAAGGTTGATGAAATCAGAAGCATCATGGTTGAAGTTGTAGGCCCAACTCTTAATGAAGAACAGTTTAAACGTTTTTGCAAGGATATAGAGAAATGGTATCCCTGTCTTGTTTTATGTGAAAACTGCCTAAAACTTAAAACAACGGTTGTAACCGGGTGGTTTCCTTCTACTGACACGTTAACCTATTTTTGTGAGGCATGTGGACATAAAGGTGAGGTTAAAGTTAAAGATTGGCCTGTAAAATTAAGGTGGAGAGTTGATTGGCCTGCAAAATGGTCTATTTTTAAGGTTACATGTGAACCTGCAGGTAAAGATCATTGCGTTAAGGGTGGGGCGTATGATACTGGGGAGCAAATAGCCTTAAAAATTTTTAATTGGAAGGGGCCATACCGTATTCCCTATGAATGGATTTTACTTGGAGAAAAAGCTATGAAAACTCATAAAGGTATTGCGTTTACATTTTCAGAGTGGATTTCTGTTGCACCACCTGAGGTTTATCGCTACCTTATTCTTAAAGAAGATCCTAAAAAACACATAAACTTCCAGCCTGAAAATATTCAGCAACTAATAGATGAGTTTGAGAAAATTGAGAGGATATATTTTAGTGTTGAAAAAGCTTTAAACCCTACAGAAGAAAAGATGGCTAAGCATGTCTACCCAATTTCAATGGTTTCAGGTCCACCCAAGAAACTGCCTGTTAGACTTCCATACAGATTTGCCACAATTATAGTTCAGCTTAAACCTTTACTTGGAGAGGAGAAAATTCTTGACAAGTCTTTATTTGTTGTTAAAAAGTTTTATGGTGAGGTTGATACTAGTGAAGCTGTTAAAGCCATCAGGGAAAGGTTAAAGATGGCTGAATACTGGGTTAAAAATTACGCTCCTGAATGGTTAAAAATAAACATTACCGAATCCGTAGCATCAGATGTTAAGAAAAGCTTAAGTGAAAAACAAAAAGAAGCTTTAAAAGTTTTTCTTGAAAAATTTACAAGTAAAGAATGGGACGAGGAAGCCTTACAATTTGAAGTTTTTGAAATAGGTAAAAAGCTTGGTATAGGTGCAAAAATATTTGAAACTTTCTACCTAATTTTCCTAGGCAAAAAATTTGGTCCTAGACTTGCACCATTTCTCTTATCGCTTGATAAAAACTTTGTCATTAAACGGATAGTAGAAGCCCTAAGCTAGAGTTCTCCGTTTTCTGTACGTCAACATTTTTATGTTATTTTTGTTTTATATCTACTTAATCAATCCTATTGTTTAGGGTTACTGGATGTTGAAGAATAGAGCATCTTTACCCGAATAATTTTGTTAAGCGGTGGGTTTTCATGAAGGAAAAAGATGTTAAAAAAGTAAGACTTACAAGAAAAAGTTATCTTGAAATTAACCTTAAGAGTGGTGAATTTTACCTTGTTAGGGATAACTTAAAACGTAGAGTTTTTATGATGCAACCTGAAACATTTCTAGGCATCATTAAAGGTTTTGAGAAAACTTTTGGTTCGGGATATTCTACTATTACTAAGGTTGGAGCCGAAAATGCTGGTAGAGAGAGTGCTTACTTAACAACAAAGAACATGAGTTTAGAGGAGAGGCTAAAGTACGTTAAAGCCGTTTTCTCAAGTGTTAGTGGATGGGGTTTTGGCGTTTATGAACTTGTAAAGTTTGAGCCTGAAAAACCTTATATAAAACTTAGAATACATAACAATGTTTTCGCTTCTAGTGTTAAAGGTAAAGATGAAGCTGAAAGTTTTGTAGACCATTACCTGACAGGTTTTCTTCAAGGTTTTTTTTCTGAAATATTTAACAAGAAGCTTAAATGCTACGAAACTTGTTGCATGGCAAAGGATAAAACGGATTACTGTGAATTTGAACTTTCCCCTGCTGAAGAAGGTTAAAATTACATTTTTTCTGGTGTTTTTATTCCAAGTAGGTTTAATCCATTTTTAAGCACAATTTCAACAATTTCAACAAGTTTTAATCTGGTATCTCTTAAATACTCGTTTTCAGCTTTTAAAACTGGAAGTTTATCGTAGAATAGGTTAAAACTGTCTGCAACATTATTCAAATATTCAGTTATCACTTCAGGTTTAAGGTTATCGGCAGCTTCACAAAAAACTTCTGGAAAACTTGCAAGCTTAATTGTAAGGTCTTTTTCTAATGGGTTTGTAAGAACTTCTGAAACTATTTTTTCAGGTTTAAAGTTAACCTTTTTAAGAATGTTTAACGCTCTTGTATAAGCATACTGGATGTATGGACCTGCATTTGTTTCAAAGTTTAAAACTTTGCTCCATGTAAAATTAAAAGTTTTTGATGCTGAAACACTAAGCATGGCATATTTTACTGCCCCGATACCTACAACTTCTGCTATCTTTTTTTTCTCCTCCTCTGCTAGTTGTTGTGAACGTTGTGATACTTCCCTATAAGCCATACTTACAGCTTCATCAATAAGCTCATTAAAGGTAACATACCTCCCCCTTCTTCTTGACATTTTATACTCTGGGAATCTTACAAGCTCATAAGCGTAATGAATTAAATTATCTAATGCTTTATCTATCCCTAAAGCAAGTAAGGCAACTTTTAACTGAAGCTGGGCAAGCTTCTGGTCAACACCTATAACGTTTATTACTTTATCAGCAAATGCAAATTTTCTTAAATGGTATGCAACATCCCTGGTGGTGTAAAGGCTTGTACCATCACTCCTAACTAAAACCAGATTTGGTATTTCAAGTAAGCTTTCTCCAAAAAGTTTTTCTTTTACTCCTAATTTTTCAGCAACATCTTTAACATTAAAAACCATAGCTCCATTGCTTGTGAATGTAAAGTTCGTATTTCTAAGCTTTTCAACAACATCTTTAACTTCCCCACTCCAAACTAGGCTGCTTTCCCAATCCCAGCTATCAAAAAATACGTCAACTCTGCTAAGCGTTTTCTTAAAACTTTTAATACATTCATCCACAACTTTTTTGATAAGTTTTACAGTTTCCTCCTCCTTAAGCTCATAACTTTTCACAATGTCTTCTATAGCCTTATCAGGGTTGGCATCCTCGTTTACCTTGTCCCAAATCTTGTAGAAGACATCCTTATCAATGTTTTCAAGCTCAGCTGCAATTGAAACATACTCATCAAGTTTTTCCCTAATTTTTTTCTCTTCAAACTCATCCTTAACAATTTTAAGCTTTTCCTTTAAACTTTTTATCGTGATTACACAATTTACAGCTGCATAGATAAAACCAAAAAACCTATCTACATCTTCCTTTATCTCCGGTTGGTTAATGGCCTTATAACCGTAAACTGTTGTTGCAACCTGTTTTCCAACATCGTTAATGTAAAAGTGTACTTTAACATGATGTCCCCTAGCTTTAAGAATTCTTGCTAGGGCGTCTCCGAGAATTGTATTTCTTGCTGTTCCAGCATGTAAAGGTCCGCTTGGGTTTGCACTTGTATGCTCAACTATAATTTTTTCAGGTTTATGGGTTTTAATTAAACCATAATTTAACCCAACTTTATCTACAACTTCAACAAGCAACTTAAAAAGTTTTGATGTAGCAATATAAAAGTTTACATACCCATTTAACGGTTCAACTTTTTCAATAAATTTGAAATCTAACCTCCTCATTTCATTAACAACCCTTACTGACAAAGCGTTGGGCTCCTCACCAACAACCTTTGAAACTTCAAAACATAGTGAAGATGCAAAGTTTCCAAATTTTGGTGTTGGCGGTACTGTTAAGAAATGTTTTGGTAAAATATAATCTGGGAAAAGTTTTTTAATGGATTTTTCAAGCAAAATTCTACATTCATGTTTTACCATACCTATCGGATTTTGACTTAACTCTTCTACATTCCACATCATAAATGTACACCAATTTTTTCATTAAACTGTTTCTTAACTCTTAACCTTAGGTGGAGTTCTTTATCCAGTTTTAAGCAACTATTTTATTATCTTCCCGCTTGATAAGCTTAATACTAACTAAATCTGCTTAGCCTAGCTTCATAAACTTAAAGGTCAACTTTCTGTTTGTTTGGGGTGTTTTTAGCGGATACACGCTGCATAACTTGGATAAATGTTTATATGCTCCATGGGATTATCTTTACTAGACGGCATGACATAATATTTCGTGTTTTGAATTATTTTAAATTTCGAAATATTTCTACGACGGTGATTGTCTTGAACGGATACAAGGTTGTTCTTACTGCTGATAGAACATTGATGAGTAACTATGGAGGAGGCTTATTTTATGGTTTTATTACAACGGCTCCATGTAAAGGCTTCTTTTTTTCACTTCCACAAATGCTTTATACCTTTATCTTTAAACCTGTTAAAGCTGATAAGTATGGTAGGGCTCAATTAGCTCCTCATGGTTTAAGAAGGATAGAGGCTGCAATAGTTGAAAGCGGAGTTGTTTCTCCTGAAGAAATTGTTGTTTCACCACCTGAAAAGCTTAGAAGCGTTGTCGGTGAAAAAACAGCTATAATAGGTATATCAGCAAACGATCCTCTTGGAAAAGGGCCTGCATCAACAACAATTGCTGGTGAAACTGGGGTTATTCATGAGGAACCTCATACTGCTTTCCAGTTTAGGAAACTGGTTACAAGCAAGGTTGTACAGGATGCAAGGAAAAGGGGTGCTAAGGTTGTTGTTGGAGGTGCTGGTGCGTGGCAAATAGGGTTAGATGTTATGAAACGTTATGGTATAGATTTTGTTGTTGATGGTGAAGGTGAAATTGTTACGCCAAAACTTTTTAAGAAGATTTTAAACGGGGAAAAGCTTGAAACACCTAGAATAATAAAAACCAAGTTTGACGAATACCCTGATGCTGACCAAATTCCACTTTTAAGAGGTGCTACAGTTGGGGGTGTTGTTGAAGTTTCTAGGGGATGTGGACGTGGTTGCCGTTTCTGCACTCCAACTTTAAGAAGGCTTAGACATAGAAGCATGGAAAACATCATCAAAGATGTTGAAACAAACATAAGGTTTGGGCAAAATGCAATTTGTCTTCATGCTGAAGACTTTTTCAGATATGGTTCCTATGATTATGCTGTTAAACATGACAAGGTTATAGAGCTTATTACCAAGATATTAAAACTTAAAGGTTTAAGGTCTCTTGGTCCAAGCCATATAGCTCTAGTTTCTATTGCAACTTCACCAAAAACAGCTGAAGCTTTTTCCGAACTTATAATATCAAGGCTAAATCAACCTTGGGTTGCGTATCAAACGGGTATAGAAACAGGTAGTCCACGTTTAATTGAAATGTACATGGATAAAAAACTCTTCCCCTATAAACCTAAAGATTGGCCTGAAGTTGTGGAAAGAGCTTTTGCAGTTTCTGCGGATTATAACCTTATTCCTTGTGCAACAGTTATTGTAAACCTACCTGGCGAAACTGAGGAGGATGTTAATAAAACAATTGAGCTTTTGGAGAAACTTAAACCATATAAAAGCTTTATAGCTCCACTACTTTTTGTTCCAGCTAGGAGTGATTTGCACAGGTATAGGTTTATGAGGCTTATTGAGGACGCCAAACCATGGCATATTGAGCTTTACAGAACTATTTGGAGACATGATGTAAGGTGGCTTGAATCATTAAGCATAGAATACATTAAACATAACAACCCGTTAACAAAGCTTTTTATTAGGATGTTTGTTAAGTACGTTGTAAGCTATGCAAACAGAGTTGCTGAAAAGTTCTTTAATGAAAAACTTAAAAGCTTAGAAAGTAAGCTTCAAAAATTGGCTTCTCAACAGGTTTTTGGTGTTGTGCGTAATTAACCACCTTTCCACTCTTCCTCATGTATAAGCTCTGTTATAACGTCTTTTAATGGTCTTCTGAAAAGCTCTCTTACAGAGTTAAGCAGATTTCTACCTCTTTCAGTTAAGGAGTAATATTTTGCATACCTTCTTCCACGTTTTTTCCAGTTACCCTTAATAAACTTATCCTCCTCTAAACCATACAGAATAGGGTAAACAACACTCGTTGGAAGCTTATGGTTTGTTAGTCTTTTAATTTCCTTAACTATCTCATAACCACAGGAAGGCTTTTTGTTTAAAATCCAAAGTACAATAGAGTTTGAAAGCCCCCTTACAATACTCCTTATAAATTTACTTTGACTATTTTCAGACATTTTTATAGCAACACTTCTCCTCTTACTGTGTAGTGTAATAGTGGAAAGAAAAGTTTAAGGTTTTCTATACAATAAAAGTGTTTTCCTAAAAATTCAGATATTTGTTTAAAGTTTATAGGCTTTTGTTTTTAAGTTAGGATATGTATGGAAACTCCAAGCTTAGAAGCATTTCTTATCTTCCTTTTATTATCTCTTCTTCCAACAATCGAGCTTCGTGGCTCAATACCGTACGGGTTGGTTTACAACTTTAACCCGTACTTCACCGTTATACTGGCAATCATCACAAGTTCCATGGTTTTCTTTCCCATCTACCACTTTCTGAATTTTTACCAGAAAAATATGCCTCCTTTTTGCCGAAGCATTGTCGAAAAAACAAGAATTAGGGGTCAAAAGTATGTTGATAAGTATGGTTTGCTTGGCTTAGCAATCTTTGTTGCAATACCTTTTCCTGGCTCTGGTGTGTGGAGTGGTTCTGTCATTGCATGGCTACTTGGAATTAAATGGTATAAAGCTTTTATATCAATATTCACTGGAAACATTGTTGCAGGTTTAATGGTTTTCTTGGTAGCTACGGGATTTTTAAGCTTCAAGCTTATGTAACACTCATGTTTACGTAAACTTTAATATGTTTAGACTTTTTACATAAAGTTGTACTTAAAATGGTTATTTTTAGAAGGTGAGTTTTACGAGGGTCCTTCTAGTTAACCCTCCATGTTTTGATGTTGAGCTTTACTCAACAGCTGGTTTTGTTGCGCCGCCTTTAGGCCTAGCTTATCTTGCAGCTGTTCTTGAGAAGAATTGTTATAATGTTGAGATTTTAGACCTCCCAGCTTTGAATATTGGTTTGGATATCTTTAAAAAGATTATTGAAAGACGTCCACTAGATATTGTGGGTGTTACAGCAACAACATCAACTATCAACTCAGCATATAAAATCATTAAAATTGTTAAGCAAATTTCACCTGAAACGCTTACCGTGTTAGGTGGTGCTCATGTAACATTTGTACCTGAAAGAACAATGAATGAATGTCCGCAGATTGATGTTGGATGCATAGGTGAGGGTGAATACACCTTTCTCGAGCTTGTTCAAACAGTGGAAAGCGAGGGTTGTTTGGAGAAGGTTAAAGGTATAGTTTATAGGGATAAGGATGGGTTAATTAGGAAGAACCCTCCAAGATGTTATATTGAGAATCTTGATGAACTTCCATTTCCTGCTAGACATTTACTTCCAATGGATAAATACAGGGTTTTTAATGAAAAAATGATTATTGGAACAATTTTAACTAGTAGAGGTTGTCCCTTTAACTGTATTTTTTGCTCATCATCCCTGCTTTTTGGTAAAAAGTTTAGAGCTAGAAGCCCGGGTAATGTTGTAGACGAGATTGAACAGTTTCAGGAGGCATACAAAACAAGGTATGTTGAGTTTATAGATGATACGTTTACATTTGATAAAAAGAGGGCTGAAGAAATTTGCAGGGAAATTATTAGGAGGAGGCTTGATGTAAGCTGGGTTTGTTCATGCAGGGTTGACCTGATACATAGGGAGTTAATGAAGCTTTTAAAGAAAGCTGGGTGTAGAATGATATACTTTGGTGTTGAATCTGGTGTTCAACGTGTATTAAATCTTATGAGAAAAGGCATCAAAGTTGAACAAGCTTACAGGGTTATTAAATGGGCTAGGGAAGTAGGTCTTGAAACCGTTGCCTCCTTTATTCTAGGAACGCCTGGTGAAACAATGAAGGAAGCATTACAAACAATAAAATTTGCTAAAAAGCTAAATCCAGATTATGCTCAATTTTCTATAGCAACACCTTTTCCTGGAACTGAACTTTACAAGATTGCAAAAGAGAGGGGGCTACTTCTTACAGAAGACTGGTCTAAGTACACTGTTTTAGAACCTGTTATGAGAACAAAAGAACTTACTGTTAAGCAACTGCAAAAACTTATTAAAAAAGCCTACTTTTCATTCTACCTTCGACCTAAAACAATTTTAAGGTATGTTATTAATGGACATTTTAAGAAGCTAATCTTAAATGTTATGAGAAATTATCTTCTCCAAAGTTTTCTAAGAAAACCATTTACATGGGAGTTGTAACATAGAAACTTTTATTTGTTAAACCTTAAGATACATTTATAGCAGCCTTATTCCTTCAATTATGCGGGGTTAATAGAAAGGTTGAAGAAGATAGCATTAGTAGCAGATGTTGAAACTGCAAGCTTTTTTAAGGCTTCAGGGTTAAAACTAGCTTACGGTGTTAAGGATGGTAAAGAAGCTGAAAAGATTATCTGGGATTTGGCTAAAAACCCTGATGTGGTTATCCTCATGGTCACCGAAGCTATAGCCGACCAAGTAAAACCTGTACTTGACGAGGTTTCAAGAAAAATTTATCCAACAGTTATTGTTATACCCGGAAAGGAAGGCCCAATTGTTGGTAGAGAGTCTCCCATTCTTTCTCTTGTAAGAAAAACTATAGGTGTTGAAATTAAGATATAGTAGAGACTGTAATAACAGTAAAGTTTTTAATTGTTTTAAGTTTAATGTTTTACGTGGCGTGAAAATGAGTGTTTAGAGGAGGTAACCTTGAAGGCTAAAGGTGAAATTATCCGTATTGCAGGTCCAGCGGTTGTTGCTAAAAATATGAGTGGAAGTCAAATGTACGAGCTTGTAATGGTTGGAGCGGAAAAACTTGTAGGCGAAATTATAAAGATTGAAGGTGATAAAGCTACAATCCAAGTTTATGAGGAAACCTCAGGTCTTAAACCAGGTGAACCTGTTGAAAGAACAGGTAAACCTTTATCTGTTGAACTTGGCCCAGGAATCATAGGACAAATTTACGATGGTATCCAAAGACCTTTACCGTTAATTTCTCAGGTTGTTGGGCCATTCCTTAGACGTGGTGTTGCTGTTACCTCTCTTGATAGGAATAAAAAGTGGACCTTTACTCCTAAAGTTAAGGTTGGAGATAAGGTTGTTGGTGGAGATGTTGTTGGTGAGGTACCCGAAACACCTCTTTTAAAACATAAAATTCTTGTCCCCCCGGATGTTGGTGGTACTGTTAAAGACATAGTTAAGGAGGGAGAATACACGGTAACAGAGCATATTGCAACAATATCTACATCTTCTGGTGAATTTAGGCTTTCTATGATGCAAACTTGGCCTGTTAGAGTAGGCAGGCCTTACAAGCTTAAACTTCCACCAGATACTCCTCTTTTAACAGGTCAAAGAATATTTGACACATTTTTCCCCATGGCTAAGGGTGGTCAAGGAGCTATACCTGGAGGTTTTGGTACAGGCAAAACTGTTATGCTTCACCAGCTGGCTCAGTGGGCTGACACTCATGTAGTTGTTTATATTGGTTGCGGTGAGCGTGGAAACGAGATGGCGGAGGTTCTTGAAAGATTTCCTAAACTTAAAGATCCAAGGTCAGGTAGACCCTTAATGGAGAGAACTGTTCTTATTGCTAACACCTCTAACATGCCTATTGCCGCCAGAGAGGCAAGTATCTATACTGGAATAACTATAGGTGAATACTTTAGGGATATGGGATACGACGTAGCCTTAATGGCTGACTCAACCTCAAGATGGGCTGAAGCTTTAAGAGAAATTTCAGGTAGGCTTGAAGAAATGCCTGGTGAAGAGGGTTATCCAGCCTACCTTGCCTCACGTTTAGCCGAGTTTTATGAACGAGCTGGTAGAGTTGTAACTTTAGGTTCAGAGCATAGGGTTGGTTCTGTAAGCGTTGTTGGTGCTGTATCTCCTCCAGGTGCAGATTTCTCTGAACCTGTAACTCAAAACACGTTAAGAATTATTAAGGTGTTTTGGGGTTTAGATAAGAGTTTAGCCGAAAAAAGACATTTCCCAGCTATAAACTGGCTTACAAGCTATTCCCTATATTATGAAACGCTTGAACAATGGTATTTAAAAAATGCGGCTTTAGACTGGTCTGAGCTTAGAAGTAAGGCTTTATGGCTTCTTCAAAGAGAGGAGGAGCTTCAAGAAATAGTTAGGCTTGTTGGTCCAGATGCACTCTCTGAAGCTCAAAGAGCAATATTGGAGGCTGCAAAAATGATTAGGGAGGATTTTTTAATGCAAAGTGCATATCATCCTGTTGATACCTACTGCTCTACTGACAAATGCTACAGCATGCTTAAGGTAATCATAAAGTTTTATGACGAGATGAAGAAGGCTGTTGAAGCTGGAGTGTTAATAAGAGATATAATCGCTCTTCCAATAGTTGAAGAGATATCCAGAATTAAGTTTTTGCCAAAAGATGAGGCTACAAAAGTTTGTAAGGAGCTTGAAACAAAAATTTCTGAACATTTTAACTCTCTCAAAACTTCAACCACTCGGAGGTAAGTTTTTATGAGCAAGACAATTTTAACTGGCAAGGAATATACAACTGTTAAAGAAATAGCGGGACCTCTTCTTTTTGTTGAAAGGACAAGCGGTATAGCTTATGGTGAAGTTGTAAAGGTTTATACTCCCACAGGTGAAGAAAGAACTGGCCAAGTTTTAGAGGTTTCTGAGAATGTTGCTGTTGTTCAAGTTTTTGAGGGGACTTCAGGTCTTGATGTTACAAAAACTGTTGCAAAATTTACAGGCGAGACTTTAAAGTTTCCAGTTTCAATGGATATAGTTGGAAGAATATTTGACGGTAGCGGTAAACCAGTTGACGGAGGGCCAGAAATAATTCCAGAAGACATCCGGGATATTCATGGAGCTCCTATAAACCCTCATTCTAGGGCTTATCCTGCGGAGTTTATTCAAACAGGTATTTCAGCCATAGATGGAATGAATACTCTTGTTCGTGGGCAGAAGCTTCCACTGTTCTCTGGTTCAGGTTTACCTCACAATCTTATAGCAGCTCAGATAGCTAGGCAAGCTAAAGTTCTAGGTAAGGAGGAAGAGTTTGCTGTTGTTTTTGCAGCTATGGGGATAACCGCTGATGAAGCTAGATTTTTTAGGGAAGACTTTGAACGTAGGGGTGCCATGGATAGAGTTGTAATGTTTATTAACCTTGCAGATGACCCTGCAATTGAGAGAATAATTACCCCTAGACTTGCCTTAACTGCCGCAGAATTTTTAGCATTTGAATATGATATGCATATCCTTGTAATTTTAACTGATATGACAAATTATGCTGAAGCTTTAAGGGAGATTTCAGCTGCAAGAGAGGAGGTTCCCGGTAGGAGAGGATATCCTGGATATATGTATACTGACCTAGCTACAATCTATGAGCGTGCTGGTAGAATTCATGGTAAAAAAGGTTCAATTACGCAGATACCCATACTTACCATGCCGCATGATGATATAACTCATCCAATTCCAGATTTAACAGGGTATATTACTGAGGGACAAATTTATGTTGAAAGAGCCCTGCATATGAAGGGTATTTATCCACCTATCAACGTTTTACCATCACTTTCAAGACTTATGAATGAGGGTATTGGCAAAGGTAAAACTAGGGAAGAACATAGGTATGTTGCTGACCAGCTGTATTATGCTTATGCTGAAGGTAGAAGTTTAAGGGAGCTTGTTGCAGTAATAGGTGAGGAAGCTCTCACAGAGAGAGATAGAAAATACTTGGAATTTGCCGATAGGTATGAAAGGGAATTTGTAAATCAAGGACCCTACGAGGAAAGGGATATAGAAAAAACCTTAGACCTTGGCTGGGAGCTTCTTACGATGTTTCCTGAAGCTGAGCTTAAACGTATAGATCCAGTCTTCATAAAGAAGTATCATCCAAAATATCGTGGAAAAGTTTAGCATCGTAGGCTATTTTAATGTTTGAAGTCTTAAAACCACTGATTCTTGTATTGTCTATTTTAGTTCTTATGCTAATCTTTTTTATTTTATATAGGTGGTAGGAGGTTAAAAAAGAATTTTTCAACATAAAAAACTTTGCAAAAAAGTTTTTTTAACAGGTAAACCTGGAGTTGGTAAAACTACTGTTGTAGAGAAAGTTACCTCGATACTAAGAAGTAAAGGTTTTAAGGTTGGCGGAATGGTTACGTTTGAAGTTAGAGAGGCTGGTGTGAGGAAAGGTTTTATGGTTACTGATATTTTAACTGGTAGAAAGGGAATTTTGGCATGGGTTGGTAGCTCTGAGCCTAAAATTGGAAAGTATAGTGTTAACATTAAAGAATTGGAGGAAGTTGGGGTTAATGCAATAAATGTCGCGTTGAATGATGCTGACATAATAGTTGTTGATGAGGTTGGACCTATGGAGCTTCTTTCCAGCAAATTTAGGGATATTGTTAAAACTTTAATCAATGTTCACAAACCTGTTATTGGCGTGGTTCATTATAGGTTTAAGGACTTGTTGTTTAAGGATGTTAAGGGAATCAGCAGTGTTGAGATTTTTGAAGTTTCTGTTGATAATAGAGAAAGCTTGGCTGGAAAAGTTGTAGATGTTCTTTTACCTAAGACAAACTTAACCTAAAACCCTAAAATATGGAAAAAAATCAGTATTGATGCAACAATTATACCTATTGTCATCATTTTTAAACCTTGTATAACAATGTTCTCTTTTGAAACCTTCCCAAGGAATAATCCGAGCATGAAGAGTAGTGTAAGTGTTAAACCTAAAAAGCAGTAAAAAGCTTCTTCAAATGTTATCAAATTTAAGTATGTAATGAAGAATGGCGTGATTGCTATTATTATAGTAAGTACAGGAGATACTCCGTGAATAAACGCCGCTCCTATTACAGTAACCTTTGCCGCTTTGTCTAAAAAGGAGTTTTTTAGGCTTGTAAAGAGCGTAGTTTCCAAGTCCTTTAACTGTTTTACTCTTTCAGCTTTTTCACTCATGTAAGCACCAAAGAAACCTGAAAGACTCATGGCTAAGCATGCTCCCAAACATGATCCGATAATAATGCTTGGATTTTTTACTCCAACAACATATTCTCCCACAACCATACCTAAAATTGATAAAGCTCCATCAAACGCATTTAAAATAAAATATCTTCTTAACATCTCTTCAGCCTTTAAAGCCCTTAAATAATGTTTAAACTTTCTCATAACCGATTTTTCTCCAACCTAATACCCTTAAATTAGTTCTAAATCTGCTTCTTCCACTTTACTATCATTTATTTTGTAACAGCAGTGTTTAAGTTTAACGAAAACCATAAAAATTTTAGTAAAGGTTGAGGCAAAAATGCCTGCAAAACTGCCTGTATTTATAAGAAGAATAGTTGTTGACTCATTAAAACCTAGAGAAACACCAATCATAGAATTATCCAAAGCTTTATGCCATGTTGATGGAGTTGAAGAAGTTGACATAGCAGTAACAGAGGTTGATGTTAAAACTGAAACTATCAGACTTACAATCACGGGTTCAGATATAAACTACGAAAACATTGCCAAAGTTTTAAGCGAGTATGGAGTTGCAGTAAGAAGTATAGATGAAATAAATGTAAGTAAAAAACTAGCAAAAACTCCGTAATTCATGGTTTTTTACAAAAATGGTTTAGATCCAAATTCCATTTTAGAGTGTTTAATTCAATATTCCCAAGTGAGACAAGTGCCAAAGTTCCCTTCAACTTAGGAGGTAACAAGGATATATATCTACGGTTTAAACCGTGAAGATGCAAGCTCCTCAAGCTTTTCAGAACCTGTTATACTGCAATAAAGAAGTTTGTTGAAATCAACCTCCCAAACCTCTTTGTAAGCTGGAAAAGGGTTGCTTTCAAGGCTGTGGAGGGTTAAGGAGGATAGAATTTTAACTGAAAACACGAACGACGGAAAAATATGTATCAACGAAGACCAACTCTTTATCGTGAAAACTCTACATCCCAAAAACAGTTCAGCGATTGAACCAGGTTAGACCAAAACCTGAAGGAATATCATTATTAACTCCAAGTATCTCATCTTTAACCAGCGATGTAGGTGATTTCACTTGGTGGAGAATGTCAATAGTTACTAGGATGTTAAGGAAAAGATAAATTACCTCTTGAATTTATAATTACTTGGAGCGTTGATGACTCAGAGTTAGAATGAATATAAATGTGTTAAAGGCATTTATCTGAGCTCCAACAAAATATGGAGTGCTACTTATTGGATAATAAACCTTGAGGGGTAAGAGGGTTAATTAATGGTTACTTGGAAGGATAAGACTTTAAAATGGTTTTCTAGTGTTGCTAGGTTTTTTGTTGCAAATAAGCTTTTTATAAAGCTTTACGAGTTAATGCTGTGGCATCAAGTTAAGAATGGTGAGATTCCTAAGCATATTGCTGTGATTCTTGATGGTAACAGAAGATGGGCTTCATCAAAGGGGTTGAATGTTTTTGATGGACATCATGAAGGAGCTAAGAAGGCTGAAAGTTTTCTTGAATGGTGTCTTGAGCTAGGTAAAGTTCAAACTGTAACTCTTTATGTTTTTTCAACAGAAAACTTTAAACGTCCTAAGGAGGAGGTTGACCACATCTTTAACCTGTTAGAAGAATATCTTAGTCGGTTGCATACAGACTCAAGAATATTGGAGAAAAAAGTTAGAGTTAAAGTTTTAGGGCGAATAGAAAACCTACCTGAAAACCTTAGAAACCTCATAAGAGAGGTTGAATCTTTAACTTGGAAACATGACAACTACTATCTTAACTTGGCGGTAGCTTATGGTGGAAGGGCTGAAATTGTTGATGCTGTAAAGTCTATAGCTTCGAAGGTTGCTGAAAAGAAGCTTTCAGTAGAAGAAATAGATGAAAAAACGATAGAAGAACACCTCTACACAAGTTTTCTACCAAATCCTTATCCAGATTTAATAATAAGAACATCTGGGGAGGAAAGGTTAAGCAACTTCTTACTGTGGCAGAGTGCTTATAGCGAGCTTTGCTTTTTAGATGTTTACTGGCCAAGCTTTAGAAAAATCGATTTTTTACGTGCTATTAGAGTTTATCAGCAAAGGCAAAGAAGGTTTGGTGCTTAAAGATGCTAGTGGCCTATAATCTTTAAAATTTCTTTTTCAAGCTTTTCAGCTGAAACAGGTAAGCCTATAAGTGTTGTTTTTCCACGATGTCCTTTACTTGAACTTTTTGTTGAAATAATTCCTGTTAAACTTAAACTTTTAACGTATTTCCAAAGTTGGACATGTGCTCTAGCTTTTTCCCCAAATTCTTCACAAACAACATTATACTCTTTTTCAACCTCTCCCATGGATATGTAGGCTGAAGCGTTTTCCTTTAGAAGTCTACATATTGAGAGAACTAGAAATTTTTCATGTAAACTTAAAAGTTTAAGGTCCTCAACTTTTAGGGATGGGTGGGCATAAGCTTGGGCATTTCTAACATGCTCAGGTTTAACTTTTTCTGAGTTTTCGTTTTCAGCGTATTTTCCAGCAAGCCATAAAAGTTCAATAGCAAACCTTGCATCTCCAAATTTTCCAGACAAATCTGCAATAAGTTCAATGGTGTCAGGTAAGACGGCGTTTTCCTTGAAAGCCTCTTTAATTCTCCACTCCAGGATATCTTTAAGCTGAACTGAGGTGTACTTTTCAAGCCTTATCACGTGAAAACCTAGTGTTGAAAGTGTACTTCTGTCAATCATTTTAAAAACTTCTTCGCATTCTGGTTCTCTAAAAATGCAGATAAGAGCTATCCTTCTAGGTGTGTTTGGGGGTTTATCCTCATAAAAACGTGTAATGCTAAAAAGAGGTTCACACCCATCCTTTCTAATTAGCGATTCAAGTTCGTCTAATGTTAAAATCATAAAAATGTTGTTCTTGTTTAGAATATCGACAAGAAACCCTAAAAGCTCTTGTGCAGAGTATCCTCTTTTTGGAAAATCTTTTTTAAAGTTGCGTAGGATAATGTTTTTTAACGCGTTGTAGAAGCTACCTTCTGCTCTACAGTTTACATGAACATACTTAACGTTAACCTTTTTTTCTAGGGCATATTTTTCAAAATCTAATCCAAAACGTTTTGATAAAGCAGTTTTACCAGTTCCAAGCTGACCTCGAATAATAACCCTGGGAAGGATCTTACCTGGAGAGCTTACCAGGGGTTTAAATGTTGTTACTAAAATTTTAAGCTCTTTTTCTCTGTGGGGTAGGTAGGGTGGCACATAGTCAAGTGAAAGTTTTCCCTCGTCCTTAAAAACGATGCTCATCCTGCTAGAATTAGTGGCCAGTTTCGTAATCACCACAAACCTTAAAAACTAATCACCAATAAAAATCTTTTTCTTCTTTCAAGTCAAAAATTTTCACTATTAGGCTAAACCTGAGAAAACAGTCGCGAGAAGAGGATTTAAAAAAACAAAAACTAGTTGTAAATTTGGAAAATTGGAAATTTGGTAATGGTTTGTCCATTCAATTTTAAAGCGTGGAGGTTGAGCTGGAGTTAGGCTAACTTTCCTTTTTTATGGTTGTTTTTCCACCCATTAAACCTATCTTTTAAATCTAAGACTATATCGACTACAAGTAGAACTGCTACGATAGTCCAAAGTATGTCAATAGGTTGCAAAGAAAACACCTCCTTTAAGGCTAAAGGTTAGTAGGTTGACTTTTAAAAATTCTTTTTTAACTTGGATGGTTAAAACGTTTCTCGATATTGGTTGGCCCTTATAGGTTCTGGTTTAAAAAAGCTGGTTTAAACTCTCTTATATAGGTTTTTTTGCAGGAAAATGTTCATATGTAATGTATATATTTTCTAAATTTAGGTTTTTCAGCAGCAAAAATCATATTCATATCTGGCTGGTAAACTTGCTTAAACTTGCAGATTCTCATGTACATCTTGACGAGCTTGAAAATCTTGAGGAAGTGTTGAAGGATTGCAGAAATGTTGGTGTTTTGGCTGTTGTTGGTGTAGGCTCAAACCAAGCCTCAAACATTTACCTAACCAACCTTCCAGCTGAGTATTATGGCGTAAAAATATACATTACGCTTGGCATCCATCCGTGGGCTGTCACCTTAGAGAAAGAGAAACCTGATTTAACGCTTAAACTGGTTGAGGAAAAAGCTGGTAAGATTGTTGGTGTAGGAGAGGTTGGCCTAGATTTTTGGCTTAAGGAGGCAAGAAAAAGCCAAGATGTTAAAGATTTACAGGTAAACGTGTTTAAGTTTTTTCTTCATGTTGCAAAAGAGCATGGAAAACCTGTAATTATTCATTCAAGAGGTGCTTGGGAAGAATGTCTAAATCTTGCTGAAAAGGTTGGTGTGGAAAAAGCAGTATTCCACTGGTTTACAGGACCACTTAACATTTTAAAAAGAATTGTGGATGATGATTACTTTATCTCCGTAACTCCCGCAGTACGCTATAGTAAGGAGCATCAGTTAGTTGTTAAAAATACTCCGCTGGAAAACATTTTAATTGAAACAGATTCACCTGTGAAGTATGGGGGAGTTCCAGCTAAACCTTCAGATGTGATAAGAAGTTTGGAGGGTGTTGTAAAAATTAAAGGTTTAAGTATTGAGGAAGTTGCCAACGTTGTAGCAAAAAATTTTGAAAAAGTTTTTAATGTAAAATTGTAAGCTAAAATTCCTTTTGATTATTCTTCCTCATTGTGGAAGTAGGCTTTAGGTGGTTTAGCTTATCCGTAAAAGATGCTCAACGTAACTTAATACAATTTTATAAACCCAAATCTACAAATTTTTCCATAAGTTTTCCGTAACGCCCTTTATTTCAAGTTTTCCTTTCAATTTTTCTACAATTGGCTGTACATCTTTCCACTCTTCTTCCGTTAGTGGGGGGACACCTACTCTCGTAACTATTGTTTTGATCAGTTGTTTTGTGTTTGCTTCCCCAGATTCGGTTTTTGGTACAATTAGCCATATATCGTAAAACAGGGTCGACTTGAATGTTCTTGGTATTTCTGCAAGGAATTCAAGTAAGAGACTATCTTCGGTTTCAGCTCCAGACCTGTAAAAGACTTTCTTCAATGTTGCAATGAAAATGCTAGTAGGCAGGAAGAACGCTAAAGCTAAATTTTTTATAATCTGGCTAGTTGAAATTGTTATGCCGCTTGATTCGGCAATTCTATCAATGGCTGCTTTAGCTTCATCCCTATCTAACTCCTTAAATGAGATATTCATCTTCTTAAGCATTTCAATTAAAGGTTTTCTGACGATAAAACCCAAACCGAAGGTTTTGGAAGCCTTATCTAGAAACCTTTTGCTCGTGTACAGTACGAAGGGTTCAGACATGGCTAAAACACCTACAATACAAATGTTCAGTTTAAAGCTTTAAAAAACTTCTTCTCATTTTTTTCGTTTTGTATAGTAAAGGAGTGTTGCCGCTGTCATGAATACTACAATAACTATAGCTAAAGTCCATGTTAACCCCCATTGGAATTCTGGACCGGATGGTGTTGGCAAGGATACTGGTCCCTCTCCTGTTCTGAAACGGATCTCTATGTAATGTTTTGAATGTTCATATGTAAAGTTTATGTTTACACGGTCAACGTTTTCGCTTTTGTTAAATGGTATGGGTTTGCCGTCAAAAAGCACTTCTACTTGTCCGTCTGCAATGTTTTTTGGAATGTCAAGCTTGACAAAGCCTTTTGTTCCGCTTTTTCCTTGAACTTGGAATGACAAGGTTTGGTTTTCCAGATTATATTTGAAGTTTGATATCCCAGAGTTGGAGGTCAGTAGAACAATTTGCCCTTCAACGATGTAGCTGAAGGTCATCAAAGGAAGCTCACTTGTAGGCTCCATTAAAGGATATCTGTCAACTGCTCTCCCACTAGCCAAGTATGGTTTATCACCTATACCGTCCTTGCCAGGCTGATCTTGGTTTGTTCCGCTTTTCTCATCCACCCCGACATAATCGCTCCAGTAGTTTCCTCCGGCAGGGTAACCGTTATCCCAAACACAACGAGGCGGGTTGCCGTATGCTCGTCCATTTTCAACAAAGTTGTTATGGAAAACATGTGCAATCACATCTGTAAGGTAATCAGTTTCTATGAAAATGCTTACATTATTCTTCACGAAGTTGTTTTCAGAATCTGCACCCGTTGCACCCATTATACTGTTTCCTGATATTATGCATGACTTTGCTCCCATGAGAACTACACCCACTTGGCAGCCAACAATAGTGTTGTTAAGGATAGCTACGTTAAACACATCACTGAGAAAGATGCCATGTCTTTCATAGGATTCCAAGATAAGTGTCCATATCCCAGTAGCATGGTAAAGCTCTAAACCATCTAAGCCCCCCTCTATCCTCATTGACTTAACTGTGACATTTTCCTTGCAGGATGCTTTAGTTTGTACAACTGCTACCCCTCCCTTAAGCCTATGACCACAACCGTCAAGGATAATGTTGTCCCTTTTAATCACAATTGTAGCGTCAACGTTGTTAGTAAGGCTGTAAACCCTAAAGTCTCCGGAAACAATTAATGGTGTGAGTGGAGAGACGTATCCATCCGGATTTATGGTTATGAGGCTTCCACTTGTAGGATATGGATCATAGTAGTCGAAGATGATGTCGCCTATCTGCATTCCACCGATGGGAAGGTTGACGACGTTGAAACCGAGGTCGTCGAACACTGAACTACCGAAGGGACATCTTCCCCAGAAGTGTTAACTCAATCCAGTCGTTGTCAAAACGTCGATCTAACTCCGCATACGTATCGTCTGTGTTTATATACATCCAGATTTCCAAACTAATACATTTTTATTAATGTTAAATCTATATGCAGACTCATCGCCACCTTCGTAATAAACCTCCCACCAAAAAGTCTCGGATGCTTCACCATTAACCGTTGAAACAACAATCCCTGTGTAGCATGTTTGTAATAATATAAGGAGGAGAAGCAGGCCTGCCATTCTTCTTAATGAATATGTCAGTACCATAACTTTAAGTAAAGATGGGGAAGATTTTAAAAATGTTACGTAGAGGCATGTGCAGTTTTTCTTTAAAAGCCGAAACTTTTTTAAATTATTTGAGACATCCCCAAAAACAGGTGTGAATTGGTTGAAGAGGATGATCATTCTTCTTGTTGCTTTAGTAGCGGTTATCAGTGCTGTAGCAGTAATATTCTACTTTTCAACACAACATGAGATAGGGCAGGGCTGGTCTGGCACTCCGTCACGGCAAGGTCCCTACGTTTCCAATGTTGTAATAAGCAGGTTTGTTTACACAGATGAGGGTCTCTATATGAGATTAAAGATTTACGGGGAGGCGGACTTAAGGGAGCCGATGACAATTAACGGTGTTCATGGATTCTGGTTTGGGCGTGTTAGTGTAAGACTTCCAGATGGAAGGCAGGCGCAGCTTCTTGAGCCGGAGGACCATACAAAGTTTTTCACTCATTTCAATAGAATACCGGGCGAGTTGGCTGTAGATGTCTACCTGCCAACGATTTGGCATGAAAACCCATGTCTTGAGGGCATATATAATGTCACCGTGTTTCTTAAGGGGCCATACGAAAACATTACGGTGCTTTTTCATAGAGATTTTAACCTTAAAATGGCGCTTAATGCGACAGTATCTCCAAACACGTGGAAATCTTGGGAGCAAAATATCACTATAAGAATAACTAACACTGGTAATGTTCCTGTAATCCTCCAAGGTGTTGGCATGGAGATGTCTCAAACTGGAACAGTTATAGGCTGGGTTTATGCATCCACACCTGAAGATAGGATCATGGTTATCATGCCTGGAGAAAGCGTGACGTGGATTGGAACTCCAACAATGGCTGGTAACTTCAGGGAAGAGCTTGCTGGAAAAACTCTTCCAGTGGACTTTGTGTTTGATATTGCTGGAGCACGGACGCGTTTTGCAGCAACTTTGAACGTAAGATTTCCACATTAGAAGGCAAAATGTTTTGTTAGCAACACCAGAATCACTCTGAACACAAAGCTAGCAGAAATACTACAAGACTGCGGAAAAAGACATTTGCGAAGTTTTCACATAACTAGGGTCATAAGAGTTGGTAGATATGTAATTTTTACTGTAAAGTTAGCAGAATTTTTCAATCTAAACCAAATTTAAACCAGCAAAACAAATGAAATAACTTGGAAGACATAAGACCTGAAATTCCTCATTAAACGTGGAAAAGTGTTGCAATTTCTAAATCGCAATTAAAAGTCTTGCTGATGGAGTTGGTTATAAAGCAGTAGAGCAAGTGTTTATTACGGATACGCTTGAAATAAAAGTTATTTAATGGTAGAACAATTTTGGGTAAAGAGTGTCAATAAGCCAATTAAAGTGTTTGGCTAATTATTTCTGCGACGTCTCTAACTAAAATTTTGTCATCTAAGCCTTCTTCTTTGACGGCTTCTTCAAGCATAATTAAGCATGATGGACATGCCACTGCAAGAATTTCCGCACCAGTTTCATAAGCCTCTTTAACCCTTATCCTACATGGTGTAGCTTCATTTTGAATTAGTAATCCGCATCCAAAACCTGTGTAAGAGTTTCCACTTCCCCCACCACAACAAAGGGAGTTTTGCCTGTTTCTTCTCATTTCAACAAGCTTAACCATGGGTATAGACTCTAACACATGTCTTGGAGTGTTGTACTCGCTATTCCATCTACCTAGAAAACATGGGTCATGAAATGTTATAGTTTTATCAACTTTATTTTTAAGTTCAAACTTCCCTTTGTCAAGTAATTCCATTATTAGCTGAGTGTAATGTTTTACGGTAAACTCTCCACCATAAAACCTGTAATAATTTTTCATAACATTGTAGGAATGCGGTGAAAACGTGACAATTTCCCTTACATTCAAAGATTTAAAAATTTGCACATTTGAATTAACAATTTCTTCAAACAAACCTGTTTCTCCAATTTCAAATGGCTCACTACCTGAACAGTTTTCAATTTCACCTAAAATTCCGAAAGAAACCTTAGCCTTAGACAGTACTTCTGCTAAGGTTTTAGCTGCTTTTTGCGCTCTTGGATGGTATGACCCCATATCCCCAACATAATAAAGAACTTGAACACTAGGCGTGTATCGTGGCACTTTCCAGTCTGCCCACTCACCTCTTTTTGCTCTGGGTAGCCCAAAGGGATTACCATGCTTGTAAATATTTTCCAAAATTTCTTTTATCTTGGTAGGCACAATCCCCTTCTCAATGCTTTGTATCCTCATTTTCCTAGAAATTTCGGCGCTATCAACCTTAACAGGACATACTTCTTTACAAGCATTACAAAGTAGACAGAACCAAGCTAAGGGTTCAGCATTCTCCATACCTTCGGTGACTGCTGTCCACCCTACACCCATAGGACCTCCATAAACTTTCCCACCCCAAAAATTTCCATTAACTATCCAAATGGGGCATGAAACCTGGCATCGCCCACATTTAACACATCGTAGTTGTTCTTTTAACAAGTAATGCTTTGATGCTTTAAGTCTTCCACCATCATAAATTATTACATAAACTTCTCGTGCACCATGAGCACCGTAAACTCTTTTGTATTCTATGTCTGCAGTGCTACTGACTCCTGAGATTATGTTTAGATATGTAGGGGGGTAGAGTCCAGCGTAGCCAGACTGCACCATAACCTGTAATAATGCATCTTTAAAAGTTGGTACAATTTTTTCCACACTAGCGATTATAATATGAACCGGGGGGAAGGCGAGTATATTATTGACGTTACCCTCATTATGCACTATAAAAATTGCACCCGTGTCTGCGGCTATCGCGTTTGCACCGCTTATTCCCACATCAGCCCTTACAAACTTCTCCCTTAGAAAGCTTCTAAAAAGTAAGACAAGTTCTTCATGAGTTGAACTTTTATTTACGGATAAACCTAAACGTTGAGAAAAAAGCTCCGTAACCTGTTCTTTACTTAGGTGAAGCGCGGGAACTATAGCATGCATCGGCTTACTATTTGATATTTGAATTAAAAATTCACCTAGGTCTGTTTCATAAACTTCATGCCCAATTTCAGTAAGATGTTCTCTTAGCCTAACCTCCTCTGTAACCATGGACTTAGCTTTTACAATCAACTTCTTTCCTTTACCAATAATTCTGTCAACAATTTCTAAGACTTCTTCTGTGCTACTTGCAAGATAAGCCTGAGCTCCTGAGGCATTTATATTCTTAATGGCTTGGCTAACGTAATATTCAAGTTTCTCCAGAAATTCTTCCCGAACGCTTTTAACATGTTCAGCAACTTCAGAAAGCTCAGGATGCTTTTTCAAAATGTTATCTACAGAGCTAAGAACGTTAGCAACCGCCCCCCTAAGACCTTTCTGCAACTCCAGATTTTTCTGGGCATTTATCATTTCCATTACAAGTATCTTTAACATGATTTTTTCATCATAATTGACCTTAATATTTCCTTTGCTTTAAGTTACTTCCCTAAATTGATCCGGTTATTGAAATGATGAGAATGAAAGCAGTGATGGAGGAAAAGCGTATGAGAAAACTTTGAGTAAAAACTTTATATATGGTGTGATTTAAGTGAATGTGTAGGTTCTGTGAAAGTGGTGAGCTTAAGGCTAAGTTTTTTGCTTTGCTTAGGGAGGATGTTGAGTTTCGTTATGCTGTTGCAGGTTTGCTTGGTTTTGAAGAAATACTTCGTAGAATGGATAAACACAAAGCAGAACTAGTAAAACTTAGAGAAGATGTACTTCTAGATAAAAATAAACTTGAAAGGTTAAGTTGGACTCCCCACCACCTTGGCAAGCAAGTTATAAGAAAAACTGTTAATTAATTACAAACAACTAACATTAAACGAATAGTTTAAAAAATGTAAGCCAAAAGCTTGTACGCAAGTTATAGTTAACATGCTTGAGGGTGTTGAAGGTTATCTTTGCAAGTCTAGTATTATCCTCTAAGCTCTCCCTACGTTTCTACTTAAATCCTGTTTTCTCCTTTCTGTTTTATCAAAATTTTTAGAAAAAGCTACTTTCTCTACTTACTATGGTTAGCGGGCCCGGCGGGATTTGAACCCGCGACCTTTGGCTCCGGAGGCTTTCATCCAACCCTTTTTTTAGGTTGGTCAATGTCCTATCCAGCTAGACCACGGGCCCTATCCCTTCCTGTCTTGTTTTTCTTGCTTAATTCTTGGAGAAGTTTGGTTATGGGTATATATACACTTTCAAAGAGAACACTAAATTATATGAGGGTTGCGGAGATGTTATGGTTTATTTTGACGAGTTAGCGGCTATGAGAGGTGGAAGGCTTTATATCATTTTGAACGCAGTTAAGAGTCTCCTAAGATTCTATAGAATTATGGTTCAGGAAATTTATCATTCAAGAAGGACGTTAAATATTTGAATAAAATTCTAACAAAGGAGGATATCCTGGATTTTGGCATATGAGTTATTGGTTTCTCTACTACTTTAACAGTATCTAGAATGGTTCTAGGCTGTTTTCCTAGGTTTTCTTTTAGTATGCTTTTTTAACTTATCTAGCTTTAACCTTTTAGAATCTCCTCTTCTGACGGAGGCTGTTTTATTAAATCATGTTTCATTAACAACTCCATTGATTCTCTAGCATTCTTAATTATTACCGAAGCCCGTTCGTACAGTTCTTGTCTACTAAGCTTAATCCTTGCTATACCCTGTTCTATTGAGCTTAATGCGCATGCAACCGCTACTCTCGGAAAAACTTCCCATTCCTCCATCCTTGGCAAAATGTACTTTTCATGTATTCCTCTTTCTTCAGCAAATCTTGCAAGTTCCTGGGCGGCAGCTATGCATGTGTCATCTGTCACGGTTTTTGCTCTTACATCTAAGATTCCGCGGAAAATTGCTGGAAACCCTAGGCTGTTATTTACTTGGTTGTGGAAGTCACTTCTTCCCGTGGCTACGATTTTAGCGCCTGCCTCCTCCGCCTCCCACGGCCATATTTCAGGTATCGGGTTGGCGCAGGCAAACACTATAGAATCATCAGCCATACTCTCCACCCACTCCTTCTTTATTGTTCCAGGTCCTGGTTTTGAGGCTGCGACAACCGCATCTACACCTTTGAAAGCCTCTGCTATGTCTCCCATCCTATTTTCTGCGTTTGTTTTCTGAGCGAGGTCATATTTCCACGGGTCTTCTTCCTTTATTATGTCTTTTCGGTTGCGATGTACTATTCCCTTACTGTCAACAATTATTATGTTTTTCGGGTTAATTCCCCACCTTATTAGGATGTATGCTGTTCTGATGTTGGCTGCGCCTGCTCCGAATAGAGTTATAAGGCTTTCTTTAGGGTTTTTTCCAACTATTTTGAATGCGTTTATCAAACCTGCAAGAACGACTGTTGCTGTTCCCTGCTGGTCGTCATGCCATACTGGAATTTGCAGCCGTTCTCTAGTCTTTTCTAAAATATAGAAGCATTTCGGTTTTTCTATATCTTCTAGGTTTATTCCGCCGAAGGAAGGTTCAATAACCTCACAAACCCTTGCTATTTCTTCCAGATTTTTAGTTTTTAGACAAATCGGGAAAGCATCCACACCACCCAAATACTTAAAAAGCAAGGCCTTTCCTTCCATAACTGGCATAGCTGCCTCAGGACCTATATCTCCTAGGCCCAGCACACGTGTCCCGTCTGATACGACAGCAACATGATTCCATCGGCTTGTTAACTCAAAGGATTTATCAGTGTTTGCTTGAATTTCTTTGCATGGTGTTGCAACGCCAGGGGTATACCATATTGCAAAGTCTTCATAGCTTCTTATAACACATTTCGGCATAATTTGAATCTTTCCCTCGTAAAACTTGTGCATTGGAGTAGCCAGCTGGGACGGTTTCTTTGCCTTAGCTAAAAGTTCCTCCACCGTTGGCTTTCCTTTCCAGCTTGCTTGAGGCATATTTTTTCACAAAGAATTGTTATATGATGCCAGATTTAAGTGTTAGGATTAGTTTTCAATATTCTACGTTTTAATTACGTAGTCAAATGTGGAAGTGAAAAAGTTAAAAAACTGTTTGCAATTAGAATATTTTATTTGTTAGAAGTAAGATGTGTTATCGATTATTATCCTTCTAAGACTTCTTTTGAAACTTTGAAAATAAGCCAAGAAAGTTTATGTCTTTAGATAGGTAGATGCTACAGAGGATGTCGTTAAGGAACTTGTAAGGGAATTTTTTGTTGATAAAGGTTGATGTGTAGCAACAAACGGCGTAAACATGGTTGGGAAGAAGTTTTTCTGCATCACATTCAAATCGGTATGTTAATGGTAAATAGATAAATTTTTCTTCATCCTAATTTCTAGTTAAGTAAATTTAGGGGTTTCTATGATGATTAATTATGAGCTTGTTAAACGTTTAGCTAAAGATATTGTTTCCTCTAGGAAAAGTGTTGCATTAACAGGTGCGGGAATTTCAACTGAAAGCGGTATTCCAGATTTTAGAGGACCTCACGGCATCTGGAAAAAATATGATCCAAAAGATTTTACATATTCAGCCTTTATAAGTGACCCAAAAAAGTTCTGGATTTTGAGGGTTCAAAGAATGAAGGAGGGTTTTGACGTTTTAAAGGCTAAGCCTAATCCTGCTCATTATGCTTTGGCTAGACTTGAAGAGCTGGGGCTTCTCCATTGCATTATAACCCAGAATATTGATGGTTTACATCAAAAAGCTGGGAGTAAACGTGTTATAGAGTTTCATGGAGATAGTAGAAGAGCTAAGTGTATTAAATGTGGAAATTTTTACCCAATGGAAGAGGCCATAGCCAAGGTTGAGAAAGGTGAAATTCCTCCAACATGTTCCTATTGCGGCGGAGTTTTAAAACCGAATACAATATTGTTTGAGGAACCAATACCATATGAAGCTTTAATTGAATCTCAAAGAGAAGCTAGAACATGTAATTTAATGATTGTTGCGGGAACATCAGCTGTAGTTTACCCTGCAGCAGATCTACCAAGGATAGCAAAAATGGCTGGAGCTAGGGTTGTTGAGGTTAATGCTGAACCTACACCATTAACAAGAATAACATCTGACTACATTATTGAAGGTAAATGTGGTGAAATTCTGCCAAGGGTGGTGGATGAAGTGGAAAAAATTTTAAAAGAAAAGGGACAACTTTAACCAAAAAACTTTTTAAGTCTATTATAGGTTTGATTTAGCGTTTCAGGTATAACCTTTGTATTTGCTATGACTGGCATATAGTTTGTGTCACCACCCCATCTTGGAACAATATGGGTATGAATATGGTTTTCCACTCCAGCTCCCGCCACCTTTCCAATGTTTACTCCTATGTTAAATCCTCTGGGCTTAAAGGCTTTTTTCAGGTTTATTATGCTTTCCCTCACAATCTTAAAATGTTCATATAATTCTTCATCAGTCAAACTTTCAAGATTTTTTACATGTTTAAATGGTGCAACCATGAGATGTCCATTATTGTAGGGATAGTTGTTTAACACAACATAGTTCCATTTTCCTCTAAGGAGGACATAGTTTTTCTCATCTTTTTTTTCCTTTGCTATTTTACAAAAGATGCATCCGTGTGGCTTTTTCATTAAAATGTATTTTATTCTCCATGGTGCCCAAAGATGCTTCAAGTAACATCCCTTCTAAACAAAAATTAAATATTTCTTATATAATTAAACCTTTTACATAGCTGTATTCGCTAGCATTGGCTGGTGGTTTATGCATGATTCAGGTTGGCATAAATGGTTTTGGTAGAATTGGTAGGCTCTTCTTTAGGGCAGCTTTAAAAGACCCTGATTTTAGGAAAAAAATTAAAATTATTGCTATAAATGACCTTACTGATGCTAAAACTCTCGCCCATCTTCTAAAATACGACTCTATTCATGGCGTTCTTAATGTTAATGTTGAAGGTAAGGGTGGCAAAGTTATCGTGGGAGGAGAAGAAATTAAAGTTTTAAGTATTTCAGATCCCGAAAAATTGCCTTGGAAGGAGCTTAATGCTGATATAATCTTGGAATCTACTGGAAGATTTACTAACAGGGAGAATGCTAAAAAACATTTGAAGGCAGGTGCAAAAAAAGTTGTAATTTCAGCTCCAGCTGAAAATCCTGATGTAACTCTTGTTCCTGGTGTAAATGAGAAAATTTACGACCATGGGAAGCATAATATAATTTCAATGGCGTCGTGTACAACAAACTGTTTAGCTGTTATGGTTAAGGTTTTGCATAAAGAGTTTGGTGTTAAAAGAGGGTTTATGACCACATGTCATGCTTACACAAACGACCAGAGAATTCTTGACTTTCCACATAGGGATCTTAGAAGAGCTAGAGCTTGTGCTGTGTCAATAATACCAACAACAACAGGTGCTGCAGTCGCCATAGGGCTGGTTATCCCTGAGCTTGCAGGTAAGCTTGATGGTATTGCTTTAAGGGTTCCAGTCGCAAACGGCTCAATAACCGACCTAGTTGCTGAACTTGGAAAGGAGGTTACTAGAAGCGATGTTAACGATGCGTTTAGAAGATATGCTGAGGGCGAGCTTAGGGGAATCCTTCAATATACCGATGAACCCATAGTTTCAGCAGACATTATAGGGAATCCCTCCTCATGTATTCTTGATGGTTTAAGCACCATGGTCATGGACGGTAAAGGCAATTTTGTAAAGGTTCTTGGATGGTATGATAACGAGTGGGGATATTCATGTAGACTTGTAGATTTAATGAAGCATTTATCTAAATTTATTAATGAATAATTGATACATAGCCTTATGGACGAATTTATTTTTTATCTACAAAAACTTAGTAGGAAAAATTAATAAGCATATTTTGTTTTAAATTTTGAAACAAAAAATGGTTGCGGAAAATGGCTGCATGGTTTGAACTTGGTATACTCCACTTAACTCTAGGAATGGTTATAACTTTCCTCTTTTCAATTATACTAGCCCTAGTAGTTCAAGCTACACGCTTATTTGTTGGAGTAGGTGAAAAGATAAATTCGGTCAGAAAGGCGGATAAAATGTTTAAAACATACAAGAATGAGATACTGGTTGGTGTTTTATCTTCAATACTTTACAATTCCGAAATCCTACGAGAAGGGAAGGTTGCACCTTTTAAATCAACTTCTGTTAAGGCTAGGCCTTATAATTGTTGGAGCCTAGCTGGAAGGTTTGAGTATACTGATTTTATAAGTTATGCTCGTAACTGGACTAACAGTTTAGGCTGGGCTTCACTATCAAAAGCTAAATTCTATAAGAGAAGGTGTAAACCATGCGCGTAAAAAGAAAAGCTAGAATTGTTTTTGAAGGCAAACCCTATGAGGTTGAAATATCCTTAGAGAATGTTCAGCAAAACCCCGTTTTGATGGAAGTTTTTCTGAACGGGAAAACCTATAAGGTTGTTGTCTCAAGAGGAGAGATTAGCCCGGACACGCATTCCTTGTTAACTCCTGCCAAGACAATGGTAGTTGAAGAGAAGAAAGTTGAGGCATCAAAACCTCCAACTTTAAAAGTGTCAGAAGAAAAGCCTAGACGTGAAGCTCTCAGAGGGTTTGTTGTTGAAAGTCCGCTACCAGGTAAGATTGTAAATGTTAAGGTTTCTCCTGGTGAAAGAGTTAATGCTGGCGACCCGCTTCTTGTTATAGATTCAATGAAGATGGAAAACGTTATCCCATCACCTAAGACGGGGGTTATCCTGGAAGTTAAGGTTTCGGTTGGACAAAGCGTACAAACAGGCACACCCTTAATAGTAATATCTGATGAGTAAATTGCTTCAATTAAAAAATTGTAGTTCTTGGTGAAAAAATGGGATTTGAAATCGGGTTTTTGCATGAATTTTTTAAATATATAACAACTTACACAGCTTTCAACGTGATAACCTTAGGACAAATCATCATGATGGTTTTTGCAATAACTTTGATATATCTTGCAGTAGCAAAGGAATATGAACCCTTTGTTCTTTTACCAATAGGGATTGGCTGTCTACTTTCAAACGTACCCTTAGGGCATCTCCCAGAAGTCGGAGGATTATTTTACCTAATTCGTAAATATCTGATTGATACGGAAATTCTGCCGGTAATTGTGTTTATATGTATCGGTGCAATGACCGACTTTGGGCCTCTTCTTTCAAGGCCTTTACCGAGCTTTATTATGGCTGCTGGTGCACAGCTTGGAATATTTATAACCTTAATATTATGCTTAGTTGTTGGTTACACCCCAAGAGAAGCTGCAGCTATAGGCATAATTGGAAGTGCTGATGGTCCTACAACAATATTCACGTGTGCTAAGCTTGCGCCTGAACTGCTTGGGCCTGTTGCCGCATCTTGCTATCTGTATATGGCAATGGTACCAATAATTCAACCTCCAATAGTTTACGCGCTTACAACAAAAAAGGAAAGAGCAACCTACATGCCTCCAAAAATACGTGAAGTATCTAAGATTGAGAGAATACTTTTCCCCGTTTTCTGTCTTCTGATAGGATGTTTACTTGTCCCTCATGCTACCCCCCTGATAGGGGCAATAGCAATAGGAAACCTTCTCAGAGAATCAGGCGTGGTTGATAGACTCGCAAAAGCCGCAGAAAATGAACTTTTAAACATTGCAACAATACTTTTAGGTTTAGGTGTAGGTGGATCTTTAACCGCGGAGGTTTTTCTAAAGCCGGAAGTGTTGCTTGTTTTTGTATTTGGTGTTGTAGGATTTGCTGGTGGAACTGTTGGTGGACTTTTACTAGGAAAATTACTCTATATAGCATCTAATGGTAAGGTTAACCCAATAATAGGTATTGCTGGAGTTTCAGCTGTCCCCATGACCGCTAGAGTTAGTCAATATCTAGCTTCAAAAGATAACCCATCAAACTTTGTATTAATGCATGCTATGGGTCCAAATATTGGTGGTGTTATAGCTTCAGCAATTGCTGCCGGATACTTGATTAGCGTTTTTGGATAAGCTTTGTTAACCTCCCCTAACAAACTGTCTTTCTCTTGTAGCATCATTGGTTAACCAGTAAATTTATTACGTTCTTCAAGTTTATCCTTACCATAAACAGTTGGAGGTTAAAATTTGAGCGGAAAAGGAAGTGAAGATAGAGAAGTAAAAGAAAAGTTGTTAACCATGCTTAGTGAGAGAAAAAAGAAGATTGTAGAAATGGGTGGAAGTAAAGCTATTGAAAGACAGCATAGTCTTGGTAAGCTTACTGCTAGAGAAAGAATTGAGCTTCTACTTGACAAGGGAAGTTTTGTTGAAATAGGCATGTTTGTCAAGCATAGAGGAAAAGAGTTTGGGTTAGATAAAAGAGAAATTCCATCAGATGGTGTTGTTACAGGGTTTGGTAAAATTAACGGTAGAAAGGTGTATATAGCGTCTCAGGATTTTACAAGCGTTGGTGGAACCCTTGGTGAGATGCATGCGAGAAAGATATGTGAAGTTTTAGATAGAGCGGCAAGGGAAGGTTGCCCAGTAATAATCATAAACGATTCTGGTGGTGCAAGAATTCAGGAAGGTGTTGATGCTTTATCAGGTTACGGTCAAATATTCTACAGAAATACAAGATATTCCGGAGTTATTCCGCAAATTTGTGCAATTATTGGTCCATGTGCAGGTGGAGCTGTATACTCTCCAGCATTAATGGACTTCATATTCATGGTTGAAGGTATAAGTTATGCCTTTATTACAGGTCCAAGAGTAATTAAAGAGGTTATAGGTGAGGAAGTAAGTGAAATGGAGCTTGGCGGCGCAACAGTACAACAACAGAAATCTGGTGTTTGCCATAGGGTTGAGAAAAGCGAAGAAGAATGTTTTAAGAACATTAGAAGACTTCTGAGCTATCTTCCATCAAACAACCTTGAAGATCCACCAAGAGTTGATACTGGAGACGACCCAAATAGAATTGATGAAGGGCTCTTTGATGTTGTTCCGGCAGACCCAGCGAGACCATACGATATGTATGAAATTATTAAAAGAGTTTTTGATGTACCATTAGAAGGTGAGGAGGAAAACTTTTTTGATATATTGCCAATGTTTGCTCCAAACATTATAACGTGCTTTGCACGTTTAAACGGCTACTCTGTAGGTATAATTGCCAACCAACCGAAGTTTAAAGCTGGCTGCTTAGATATAGATGCATCAGATAAAGCTTCAAGGTTTATACGTTTTTGCAATGCATTCAACATACCTCTAATAAACCTGGTTGATGTTCCAGGATATCTACCGGGAACGGAGCAGGAATGGGGTGGAATTATCAGACATGGAGCAAAAATGCTTTATGCATACTCTGAGGCGACAGTACCTAAGATAACCCTCATTATTCGCAAAGCTTATGGTGGCTCATACTTGGCTATGTGTAGCAAAGACCTTGGAGCAGATACAGTTTTAGCTTGGCCTACAACTGAACTTGCAGTTATGGGTCCTGAGGGGGCTGCCCAAATAATATTCAGAGATGAAATTGAAAAAGCACCAGATCCCAAAAAAGCTTTGGTTGAAAAAATTAAGCTTTACCGTGAAACATTCGCAAACCCGTGGAGAGCAGCAGAAAATCTACATATTGATGATGTTATAGATCCAGCTGAAACCAGGCCGAGACTTATTAAGGCGTTGGAGCAAGCTTTAACCAAGCGTGACCAGCTTCCTCCAAAAAAGCATGGAATTATGCCGGTGTAAGGTAAAAATTGTCAACAGAACTAGAAGTTTCAAAAGAAGAAGCAGCAGTTATCTCCGCAGCTTTACTTGCATACTTAGGTAAACCTCCAGCTATTATTACACCAGCATTTACAGGCACCTCAAAAGAGGATGTTGAAAAAATAATCAAAGATTTTTATGTAAGGTTTAAGAAAGAACTGCTTGAGGAGTTAGAAGGTAGATTTAAAAAAATTGAAGACAGGTTTAACAATGTTGAAAAAAAGGTTAGTGCTCTCAAAGCAAGACTTGAAAAAGCCGTTGAAGAAGCCAAAATTGTAAAAAAGGCGGAAGTTGCAACAGTTAAGTCTTCATGGAGTCTTCCTTCAAGATACATGGGGCTTGATAGAAATCTTCTAAGATACGTTTCAAAATCTTCTTCCTTCTGGAGTTTTGTCAGTAAAATTGAAAAGCAGGTTTATCAAGCTAGAATATAAGGTTTAAACTAGTAAATTTCATGGTGGAGAGTAGTAATTGGTTCAGATTCATGAATTAATCTTTAGGGATGCTCACCAATCACTACTTGCAACAAGGATGAGAACGGAAGACATGTTACCAATAGCACCACTAATAGACCAAGTTGGCTTCTTTTCTTTTGAAGTTTGGGGTGGCGCAACATTTGATTCATGCCTAAGATTTTTGGCTGAAGATCCTTGGGAGAGGCTTAGAAGATTAAAGGAAGCAATGCCTAACACTCCAATGCAGATGCTTGAAAGAGCAATGAACATTGTAGCTTATAGCAATTTTCCGGATGATATTGTAATCAAGTTTATAGAACTAGCCTACAAAAATGGTTGCGATTACTTTAGAATATTTGATGCTGTAAACGACCTAAGGAATATGGAGACCCCAATAAAAACTGTTAAGAGAATAGGTGCTCATGCTCAAGGATGTTTATGCTACACTATAAGCCCTATACATACTGTGGACTACTATGTTGAAAACTTTAAAAAACTTGAGAAGATGGGCTGCGACTCGTTATGTATTAAAGATATGGCTGGAATAATTTCTCCCAAACGAGCATATGACATTATATGCCGATGTAAGGAGGAGGGAATAAAGGTACCAATAGATCTTCACTCACATACAAGTAGCGGTATGACTATGATGAGTTATATGAGTGCATGCGATGCTGGGGTTGACATAATTGATTGTGCTATTTCAGCTATATCATGGGGAACAGGTCATCCTCCAACAGAATCCGTAGTTGCGGCATTACAGGGAACTCCCTATGATCCAGGGTACGACATGGAGCTTTTGATGGAGTGTAGAAAGTATTTTTTAAAGGTCTGGGAAAAGTATGCACATTTACATAGAGATGAAGCAAGAATAGCCGATCCCTCAGTTACAATGCACCAGATTCCTGGAGGTATGATGACTAACCTCATAGTTCAGCTTGAGCAACAAGGTGCAATAGATAGACTACCTGAAGTTTTAGTTGAAACTGCAAGAGTGCAAAGAGATTTTGGATGGCCTCCGCTGGTTACACCAACATCCCAGATTGTTGGAACTCAAGCTGTTTTAAATGTGCTTTTTGGCAGGTATAAAAGGGTTACAAAAGAAACCGTAGAATATGTTCGGGGAATGTACGGAAAACCTCCTGGAGAAATTTCTAAAGAAGTTTATGAGGCTATCCTAGGTAAGGATTGGCAGGATAAAATTATTACATGTAGACCTGCGGACCTGCTTAAACCAATGTATAAGAAGTGTAAGGAAGAGTTGGAGAGTAAAGGTTTTTCACCTAGAGAGGAAGACGTAATTTCCTACGCTATTTATCCACTACAGACCGAAAAGTTTCTGCGGGGTGAAGCTAAACCTGAGTTTACATCCGATGAGCTTCCACTAGTAACCGAGTTAAAAGGTAGAAGATACCTGATTAAGTATGCTGGTGAACAGTATGAAGTTGCAGTTAGGAAGCTGATAAGCCAAGAAAAGGAGAAGGCGAAGAAGGGGTGACGGAAAATAGGCTTAGGGAAGAGGAAGTTTAAGCTTCTCTCAGGCTTAAAGGAGTATACTGTTGAAGTTGAGGAGGCTGACAGTAAAGGTGAAGAGGTTAAGCTTCCTTCTCAAGTCGTTGACGAAATAAACCTTATCATAGGAAGGGATAGTTATAGTTTTAAAGTGCAGGAGGTTTTAGAACACCTACCCGCTTCCACTACAACCTTAACAGTTGAGGCTGCTAAAATTAAACCCGAGGAAAAGGTTGAAGTTGTTGAGGGAACACCTGTTAAAGCTCCTATGCGTGGAACAATAGTAAAAATTCATGTTAAAGTTGGTGATAAGGTAAGTAAAGGTCAACCTGTCTTTGCATTGGAAGCTATGAAAATGGAAAACATAATAGAGGCCCCGGTTGATGGTATAGTTAAACAAATTTATGTTTCAATTGGAAAATCTGTTGCAACAGGTGAAGTTTTAGCTGTAATAGGATAAATTAATTGACAATTTAAATAAGTAGGGGGTGTTAAGTTTAATGTTAAATTTAGAAAGTTTAAGGTTTTATTGCCGTAGGTGTAAAAAACTTGTACCTGTATATGAAGGGTATAGAGAGGAGAAAGTTTTCCCTGAATTAAAACCACAATTTAACATTGTAACATGGTGTTGTAAGGAATGTCACTCACCAATAATAGAGGTTTCAGAGTTTAGTAAGGAAAAAATCGGAGGAGCGTGAGTTTCATGCCTGAAAGAATAATCCAAAGGTCAAGAGGTTTCGCACCTGACATCTACTTTATCCTAACCTTCGACACGAAAAAACAGTTCAACGTTAAAAAGGGATGTAAAGTTGAATGTACGCTTGTAAAAGCTTTAGATTCTAGTGGAAATGTTGTTCAGGAGCTAAATCGTAAGGTTATCTGCGAAGTTAAGGTTAGGGATGGGTGGATTCATGTTCCTCCTAACATAATTCAGGAGTTAAATCTTCCTGGAAGAGAGTACTACGAAATAATCGTTGAAAAACTTGTCTCTCCCAGTGGAGTCGAAGTTGAAATTTACCCTGGCACCATGGTTGAGAAAGAAATAAAAATACCTATTAAAAAGTAGTTTTACGAAAAATAGCACTAGCTTAACCATCCTATAACTTTAACGTCCTCAACAACAATCCAAGGTGAAACAAGAAAACCAATTTTTCTAACATCCTTTCCAACACACGTAGCTTTCCTTAAAACATCGTAAATGTTTCCTGAGATCATTACTCCCCTAACTGGATACCGGATTTCTCCATCCCTAATATACCATGCAGGTGTTGCTACGGTGGAAAACTCTCCACTCTCAGGGTTACTACTATGAGCTCCTTGAAGATTTTGAATAAGTAAGCCATTTTTTACCTCATTTAAAAGTTCGTCTTTAGAATATTTTCCAGGCTGAATTATAAGGTTTGTAGGTTCTATTTTTAATGTTGAAGCGTAGGATGGATAAGGAACTCGATAAGCGTTACCTGTACTTTCTTTTCCTTCCTTGTCTGCGTGATACTTGTCGTAAATAAACCCTCTTAAAACACCTTTTTCAATTAAAACAGTCTTCTGGCTTGGGGTTCCTTCATCATCAAAACTCCATGTTCTAAGACCATCCTCCAATAAACCATCATCAAAAAATGTTAGATTTTCTGATGCTACTTGCTCTCCAACTCTACCTTTTAAAGCAGACCTACCTCTTTGAACATTATCAGCTTTTAAGGAGTTAACTAACGTATAAGTTAAAAGCTCAAGTAAGACAGGTTGCATAAGCACAACACTATAGTTTCCAGTTTCGATTTTTCTTGAACCTAAAGCTGAAACAGCCATTTTAGCTGATTCTTTCCCAACTTTTTCAGGGTCTATGTTGTAACTTCTACTTCCATCAAACTCAAAACATATAGGTGTAGTCTCATTGTTCTTTGCAATTGTTGTTAAAGAACAGCTTATACCTGTTCCTTCCTCTAAAAAGGAGACCCCGTTAGAGTTTGCAATAGCTCTTACAATCTTTACTTTTCCAGTATATCCTTTAACAACCATAACTCTTTTATCTGTTTCCAATGCCGCGTTAATCATTAGAAAAGCGTTCTTTACAATCTCTTCCGTTGAAGTTTCATCAACTTTTTTATCGTAAATACCTCTAACCTTTAAAAGTTGTTTAGGATGGGAAAAACCTGTCCAATCATCGGTAGGTTTAACGGTTTTTGCTACATGAAATGCTTTTTTAATAACTTCCCCAATTTTTTCCTTCTTTAAAACGTTTGTGTACGAAAACCCTAAACTTTTATTGTAGGAAACTCTTACACAAAAACCCTCGTCAACACTATTAACAGCTTTAACAATTTTTCCACGTTCAACCTCAACATAAACTGTAGACGTTTGACTTAAGTATACTTCAACATCTTTAACTCCAAGCTTTAAAGCTTCTTTAACAACTTTTTCTCCAAAATCTAAAAGCTTTAGATCATTTTCCACCAACTTGAATCTCACCAACTCTTAATGGAGGTCCACCGTCACAAACAAATGCTGTTTGGCCTTTACCGCATCTTCCAGGCCAAAGTTTAACCTCCTTACCTATTGCCTCAACCTTCATCAAAGTTTCCAGTGTGTTTCCACTTATTGAAAGATTTCTAACTGGTTTACCTATTTTTCCATTTACAACCTCATAGGCTTCTTGAACACCAACTTGAAATGTACCATCAAGATTTGCTTCTCCTCCACGAAAAGCTTTAAGGTAGTATCCAAACTTTATAGTTTCAAAAAGTTCATCAAAATTATAGTTTCCAGCCTTAATGTACGTGTTTCTCATCCTAACTATTGGAGTGTAACGAAAGTTTTCAGCTCTAGCATTTCCAGTAGGCTTTGCATTAAACTTTTTTGCTGTTTCACGGTTGTGCATAAGATTGATGACAACTCCATCTTTAACCAGGACCGTTTTCTGGCTTGGAACACCTTCATCATCATACCTAAATGAACCAAAAGCTCCTTCAACAGTGCCATCGTCAATTATTGTTACAAGTTTTGAAGCAACCTGCTTGCCAACCATGTTAAGTATAACTGAGCCTGCCAATGTTAAGTCAGCTTCAGCTAAATGTCCAAAAGCTTCATGAGCAAAAACTCCAACAACATTTGAATCTAAAACTACTGGAAATATGCCGCCTTTAGCAGTCTTAGCTTTAAACTGTTTTTTGATTCTTTCAGAAATTTCTTCTGCAACCTTTTCTGGCGGGTTTTTACTGAAAATCGTAAAACCGTCAGTTACCCCATACTCATCACTTGCGGAAGCATAAACTCCGTTTTCAACTCCTGTTGCGTAAACTCTAAACCAAACATGCACATTTTCTTCGCAGATGCTGGATCCCTCACTGTTAACGTACAATTTTACCTTTTCCATGTCAATGTAGTCAATAGTGCAGCTTTTAAGATGTGGTGTCATCTTAAACAGGTTTTTATCAATATCTAGCAAGTTTTTAGCTTTATCTTCAAATGTAACATCCCTAAGATTTACTTTTTGATTGGACTTAACTTTATCTTTTACAGGTTTAACTTCAGCAAGCTCAACTTTCTCGTTTACCTTCTCACTTAAAGCTGAAGCAAGCTTATAAGCCGACCTAACCTCATCAAAAATTGAGAATTTATCTGCTTTGCACGTTGACGCCACTCCCCAAGCACCTTTAACAAGAACTCTAATATTTACCCCCGTCTCAGATCCTTCTTTAACGCTCTCAATTTTACCGTCTTTAACTATGATGGCGGTTTTAAGCATGTTTTCAAATCGTATGTCAATATAATCCGATCCAAGCTTATCTCCTAACAAAATAGCATTAGCTAAAACATCCTCCATTTTTCTCTCGCCTAAGAAAACTTTTTTATTGTTTCTTTAACTTCATCCATAATCTTTTGTTTAATATTGTTTAGCCTCTCCTTGTTTACTGCTTCAAAACGTAAAACAAGCGCTGGTTCTGTATTTGAAGCCCTAACAAGCCCCCATCCATCTTCAAATTCAACTCTAACTCCGTCAATTGTTATAATTCTTAATCCTTCTTTCTTAAACTTTGTTTTTAAAAAGTCTACAACCTTAAATTTCTTCTCATCAGCACAAGTAATTCTTATTTCTGGTGAGGTGTAATACCTTGGAAATCTCTCCAACAACTGAGAGAATGTTTTACCTGACTTTGAAAGAATTTCTGCAAGCTTTAAAGCAGCAAAAACTCCATCATCAAATCCATAGTAATCTTTCCCAAAGTAGTAGTGTCCACTAACTTCTCCAGCCAACGAAGCGTTTTCTTTTATTAATGTTTCATGGATGTAGGAATGTCCAACTCTAGTCATTAATGGTTTTCCTTTAAACATTTCGATAACTTCTAAAAGAGCTTTTGAGCCTAAAACATTAAAAACTATTTTAGAATTTGGGTAGCGTTTAAGGCTTTCCTCGACAAAAAGCATAAATGCTAAATCTCCTTCTACAACTTTACCAGTTTCATCAACAAAACCAACTCTGTCCCCATCTCCATCAAAAGCTATGCCCACGTCAGCTTTTTCCTTAACAACCTCTTCGCATAAGACTTTAAGAGTTTCGCTTTTTAATGGATCAGGAATGTGGTTTGGAAATCTACCGTCAGGTTCTTCAAACAAAACTTTAGCTTCACAACCCATTTCCTCAAATATTTTTCCAACAAATCCACACGTCCCGTTTCCAGCATCAACAACAACTTTTAACTTTTTTTCAATCTTAATTATTTTTCTTACATATTCCAAATAGTCTGGAATTATGTTTTGACCTCCTATACTTCCAACCCTATCCCAGCTGACAATCTTAAAGTTTTTAGAGTTAAATGTTTCTTCAACGTTTCCTATACCTGTCTCATAAGAGTATGCCACCCCTCCTTTACAAAGCTTAAAACCATTATACTCTGGAGGGTTGTGTGATGCTGTAACCATAACACCTGCTTTTACACCATAGTGTATGGTTGAAAAGTATAGTAAAGGGGTTGGTACAAGCCCAACCTCTGTACACTTATGGCCTGTAGCTGCAACCCCCGCGCTAATACAGCTTTTTAGTGCCGGACTACTAAGCCGTGAATCCCATCCAACGGTAACTTCAATATTCTCTTCAATGATGCTTCCGAATGCTAAACCAATGTTTAGGGCAGTATCCAGCGTTAACTCTTTACCATAAACTCCCCGTATATCGTAGGCTCTGAAAATCCACGTCAACCTTAAAACCTCCAACGTGTAGCCCTAAATCGTATGGTTGTATGTTCGAATAAGATTTTTTATCCCTCCATTCTATAGTTTCCCGTAAACTTTAATTTTTCGTAGTCTTCGTTGTTAATCATGCCTTTTTTAACAAGAGCCTTAAAGATCTCACTTACACTTATAAAGCTAAAAAGCGTTATCCCTTTATGCCTCAATTTTTCCAATCCTCCTTCTTCCCTATCAACTAGGACTAATGCATAATTTACCTTGCCACCTTCACCTTCAATGCTTTCAGCAGCCTCGGTAAGGCTTTTTCCTGTTGTTACAAGGTCATCAACTAAAAGAACGTTATCTCCTCTCTTTAGAATACCTTCAAGCTTTCTTTCTCTACCCCAGCTTTTTTCTTCTTTTCTAACATATATCAACGGTTTTCTCAGCTTATATGCCAATGTTGAAGCATAGACAAGTCCTGATGTTGGTATCCCAGCAACAACATCAAATTTTTCCAACCCTATTTCCCTAGCCTTTACTAGATATGCATTAATAAATCTACGGAAAACTCTTGGGTAGCTTGGTGCAACTCTAAGGTCTATGTAGTAGAAGCTTTCTTTTCCACTTGTAAGCTTAAATTTACCAAATTTTAATGCCTCTATTTTAAGAAGGTCTTCAATAAATTTATCCTTAATCTTATCAGAGGACATCCAACTCAACTCAAGCTTTAAACTTTTAAAATGGTTATTTTTACTTGTTTTAAAGTAAAGCTTTTTTGGCTTAAATATATAGTTTTTAAGGATTAACCTTCAAGGAGAAGAACTTTATGGTTGAGGTTTGGCTTCCATACGGAGAGAGCGAGGTCTGCCTAACTATCCCCCCAGAAAATCTTTTGGAAGTTGTTGAGCCAAGAACCCTTCCAAACCCTTTAGAAAATCTCTTTGAAGAGATTGGAAAGGCGTTAGAAAACCCTTTAGGGTCATCTGCCTTAAAAAACGTTATAAAACCTGGTTGTAGAGTTTCTATTGTTGTTGATAAAGATTTGCTTGGTGGAATTGGAAGCGTTATTGTTTCTAGAATGTACGGTGAACTAAAAAGTTGCGGCATTGAAAACTCGAATATAAGCATATTTATCGGGGATGTTTTAGGAGAGAGGGTAGAGAATGATCCTAGAAAATTTCTTTCCAATATTCCTAATGATGTTTGTATCAAGTTGAATAATCCTTATGCCGAGGATAACTTTATCAAAATTGGCTTAACAAGCAATAAAACAAGTATCTATATTGATAAGGACTTTTTAAACTCGGATGTTAAGATTCTTGTTGGAAAGATTGGTTTAAACTCTTATGCAGGTTTTAGTGGTGGAAGGCAGACAATTCTTGCTGTTTCAAGTATAAAAACAATTCAACAAAACTATGCTTTATCCATTAACCCGTTTGCCAAGGTTGGTTTGCTGGATAAAAATCCTGTACACCTAGATTTAGCTGAAATTGTTAAAATGTGTAAGGTGGATTTTGTTTTTGATGTAGTAGAGTATAATGGTAAGCTTTTAAAGGTTTTTCATGGTAAGGTTGATGATGCATTCTATGAGGGTGTAAACTATGTTAAATCTTTATTTGATTATCCTCTTAAGAATAAAGCTGATATTGCCGTAGCAAGTGTTGGTGGCTATCCAAACGATAAAACACTCCATAGTGCACAGGAATTCTTTCACAACGTTTCAGATGTTGTAAAGGAGTCTGGGGTGATAATTTTTGCTGTTGAGTGTTCACAGGGATTCGGAGATAAGAATCTTTACAAATGGATGTTTGAAGTTAAGGGTATGGATGTTAAAGAGTTGAGAGAGGTTGCAAGGAAGGAGTTTATTAAAGGGCTGCATAAAGTTTTCCAGTTAAAAGTTTTAACAGAAAAGTTTAAGGTTATTGTTGTTTCAGCTTTGCCGCCTCTTTTAACATCTGAAATTTTTAAATTTAGGGTTGCAGACTCAGTTAACGATGCATTGGAAATGGCTTTTAGAATGGTTGGAAAAGGATCTAAAGTTATTGTTTTTCGTGATATATCAAAGGTTTTACCTTCTTTTTCACCTACCACAACACAATAGCACTTAAAACCATCATTAAAAACGCAATAAAACCTAAAACCCTCCTAGATAAGGATAGAGGTGAAACATCGTCTAATGGTGCTGCTCTTTTTGTCTGAAACATTAGGAAAAGTATGAGTAAACCGAAAAACCAAAAACCTGTAACAAAAGTTATGATAACGCCTATCATTGAAGCTATAGCATGACCTCTTTCTCCAAAAATTGCTGAAGCTAGATGACCACCATCCAGTTGACCTATTGGTAGAAGATTTAAAAATGTTACTACAAAGCCGAGCCATGCTGCTAAGCCTATAGGTGGGGTTAGTAAGACATTTCCATATTCCAGTGGAAGATTAGCAAAATTAACAAGTATTATCCATGCAAGACTTACAGGCACCGTACGTATTTCTATTCCCATCTCCTTAAGCTGCTCAATTATTCCCACATCAATTATACGTACACCTTGAATAGATATAGCTGCAACAATTAGTGTAACAATAAACCCTACAATTGGGCCACTAAATCCAAGGTCGAAAAGATGGTCACGGTTTATTGCAGGCTCTTTTTGCATTATCACAGCACCAAATGTTCCAAAACCAACCGGAAACGGAGGTCCAGGTATAAAGTATGGTAACGTTGCCTCTATACCCTTAAGCTTGCATACAGCTTTATGTCCAAGCTCATGTAATCCAACAATCCCTAGAAGAGCTACTGTAAAGTATAGTGCATGTAGAAAAACATTCTCATTAAAAATTAGTGACCATGTTAGCGAGTTTACATATCCACTTAAAAACACGGTTATCATTGTTGCTAAGAAAAGTATGATGTTAACCCTAATCTTTGAAGGCTTTATCTCAGGCTTGTTAAAAATGTAAAGTTTAATGCCTCCATTTTTCCTCCTTAGTGCTGGGAAGATCATCCACGGCCTTAACTTTTTAACAAGGTTTTCAAAAGGTTTTTTAGGGTTTTTTAACAGTTTAACTTTAAACGACAGTACCCCAAACTCCATGGTAACTTCTTCAACATTAAATTCGGTTTCAACTATACTTCTAACCTCAGTAATACTTAATGGTAGCTTGTATTCATTACCCGCTGAATGTAAGAATCATCCCTCCAGTCAAACCCTAAATTATTTATGGGTATTAGGTAGTTTTATAGTTATATTATATCAAGTAGGCTTTTAAAGGTTTAAAAAATGGCTGCCCAACAAATACTTAAAAACACAAACTACAAAATTAGAAAGTTTAGAGAGGAAGACCTTGATAAGGTTATTACGATAAACAGACTTTGTCTGCCGGAAAACTACAGTTCAGAGTTTTTCCTTGAAATCTACCGGAGTTATCCTGAAACATTTATTGTTGTTGAATACGGTGGCGAGGTTGTCGGCTACATTATGGTTAGAGTTGAAACTGGTTTTTCTGATTTTCATAAGTTTAAGCTCATAAGGAAAGGTCATGTGGTGTCTATAGCTGTTTTACCAGAGCATAGGTTAAAGGGTGTAGGTAAAAGCCTACTTTTAACAGCAATGGAAAAAATGGTTGAACGTTATAAGTGCCAGGAAACATTTTTAGAGGTCAGAGTTAGCAACTTTCCTGCTATATCTCTTTACAAGAAGCTTGGATATAGGGAAATTAAAAGAATACCTTACTATTATCTTGATGGGGAAGATGCGTATTTAATGAGTAGAGAACTTAAGGATAAAAATTTTAATGAATTGTCGGCTAAGAACTAGCTGAGTTAACCATGAAGTACATTGTTGTTATTGGAGACGGAATGGCTGACTATCCAAGTAAAAATTTTGATGGTAAAACTCCACTGGAGGTGGCTGAACATCCAAATATGGATATGCTTGCTTCTAAAGGATTGTGCGGTGTTTTAAACACTATACCTGAGGGATTGGATGCAGGCTCAGACATAGCTATAATGTCAATTTTAGGGTATGACCCAAAAAAATACTACCCTGGTAGAGGTTCGCTTGAGGCAGTTGCTTCTGGTGTAAAACTTAGAAATGAAGACATAGCCTTCAGATGCAACTTGGCAACAGAAGAGGATGGTTTCCTTATTGACTATTCAGCTAACCATATAACTACTGAAGAAGCTTCTAAACTTATAGATGCGCTAAACAATTCTCTTGGGGAGAAAAACAAAGTTAGATTTTACGTTGGATCAGGGTACAGGCATATTCTTGTTTTAACTGGTAAAGAGTTTTCTTCAAGTGTAGATTGTAAGCCTCCTCACGATTATGTGGGGAAGAAAATTTCCAGTATAATGGTTAAGTCTAAATCAAAATTTGGAATTAAAACTGCAGAATTGCTTAACAATCTAATTTTAAATTCAAAAAACGTCTTATCTATTCATCCAGTAAATGTTGATAGGGTTAAAAGAGGGTTAAAACCTGCAAACATAATATGGCCTTGGAGTCCAGGTAAAAAACCTAGACTGCCAAGTTTTAAAAAATTATTCGGTTTAAATGGCGCTATTATTTCGGCAGTACCTCTTGTTAAGGGTATAGGGTTATGTGCCAAAATGAGTGTTGTAGATGTTCCAGGTGCCACCGGATTTATTGATACAAGTTATGAAGGCAAAGCAATGTATGCTTTAAAAAGCCTTAAGGAAAATGACTTAGTTGTTATTCACGTTGAAGCTCCAGATGAAGCAGGACATCTTGGATCTTTTAATCTTAAGGTTAAAGCTATAGAGGATATTGATAAAAGGCTTATTGGTAATTTGCTTAACAATTTAGAAGATGATTACGCCTTTACTGTGTTATCTGACCATCTAACACCTGTTAGTATTAAAACTCATGTAAGAGGTGAAGTTCCATTTTTGATATACTCAACAAAATGGAAGGTAAAGAAGCCACCTTTAGGTTGCAAAAGCTTGACAGGACGCTTTTGCGAGAAAGAAGCTGGAAAAGCCGGGATTAAGATTGATGAGGGGGTAAATTTTATGTCATTTTTCTTAAAGGCTGGTAAGGGAGTAGATGAAGCCAAAAATGAGTAAGGTAAGCTGGGTCTTAGCTTCTCTCACGCTTATTTTAATGGTTATAATTGTACATGTCTTAGAACTTTATTTTGATATTCTTTTTACACCTGAGTTTAAATTTACCCTTCTATATCTTCCAGCATTACTATCAGCAGCAATTTCTATTTACCTTTACATCATAAAAAAGGACTAAAATTTGAATTGTCTTCTTCTTTTTTCTATTTCCTTTTCAAGCTTAAGCAATGTTTGTACGGAAACGTAAACAAAACTTCCATCCGGAAGTTTTCTTTTAATTGTTATGGGTAAAATACCCATTTCAAATTCTAGTAAAGCTATCTCCATAGGTCTGGTCACATTACTTGGTGGTGTAATTAACACGGGCGCTCCGAGGGCGATCTGTAATGCACGTGCACCTATTATTCTTGCACGTTCAAACCTTGTTAATCTTGGAGGCCCGATAAGGTCTTTAATTATACTGCCTCAACCCCTGTTAAAGGTATAGTTAAAATAATTTAATCCTTAATCTTGTCACCTTTTTAACAAAGGTGAATTAACCTTTAACCAGCTTTTACTCTTTATGCTTAACATTTTTTTATGAAAAAATAAGGTAAAAGATCTTTTCACCCTTTTTCCACCTCAACCTTAGCTTGGAAGAAATAGGTATTACGTCTAGGGTTTTAAACTTTATCTTAAAAAGATTAGATAATTTAAACTTTTTGGTGGAGTGGGTCAATTTTTTTAAGCTTTAACTAGTCTAAGTCCTGTTGCGTTTGAGACTATTTCCAGTTCTGGGGTTAAGTCTCCGTAGCATAGGACATGATGGTTTCCAGTTGTTTCAAGAAACCTTTTTAAATCTCCGTTAAACTTTAAACTTACCTGTGTTCTACAAAGATTCTCGCTTTGGGATTCTTTTTTTATAGCTTCTCCAACTCCCACAACAAGTGATGGAGGTTTTCTTACTACGTGAATAATTGTCAAAGGACCATTTTTTAATTGCACCTCCAAGGCTACACTTAAACCAGTTTCAAAGTGGCTTCTAAGCTTAACCTTACCGCCATCTGAAAGTTTTGTTGCCGCTGTACAATGTGCAAATGTCAAGGTTTTGTCCTCTAGGTTAACCTTACTTAGATTTGCAAGCCAACATGGTTTTCCAGTTAGTTTAGGTAAAAGAAGCATTAACGGGACATGTAAAATGTCGCCTTCGCACACTCCCTGTAGGTCTTCATCGATTAATAATGAAAACGCTAGGCATGGAGTTATGTTTAACTTTTTAAGCAAACTAAAACAATCTAACGTGATGCAGCTTAAATTCTCAGTTTTCATAATGTGTTTTAATGCGAGATAAAGTTTACAGGAATTTTTAATATCCTCTTGGGATGGTTCAACAACTTCAAAGCAATCTTTAAACCTGCTTATTAAGGAATCAACCTCCTTTTCAACAACTTCTCCAAGTCTACCTTCTAATTTCTTTAAGGATAAAGTTTTAACATTCGTCCCAAAAAATTTCCTAACAAAGTTTTTCCGGTTCAAGTCTTTATTACTTCCAATAAATCCAACGGTGGCAAGCTTAAGATTTTTTATTTTCCATAAAACATGAACAACCCTGGTAACCTTCTTTAAGTTTTCCTCCATTTTTTCAACGTCAATGTAGAAAAGATGACTTCTCCATTTATTTACCGCAACTAGTTTTTCTTTTGCTGTTAAAGCTGAAGGTAAACTGTTATTTTCACTGTAAGCAAGAAGAATCCATTTTTTATTCATAATTAACTTCTTAATTATCTCAGCTGTTCCACCACTTCCAACAAAAACTACTATAGCATCAAATTTTTCTTCATCTATCTTTAAACGTGAAACTTGAGATAAATCACGGATAAATTTTTCTAGTGTAATGTTAACTTCCTTTTCAAGTAACTCTTTAAGCCTGAGTAGAATGGTTAAAATCCTTTTTTCCTCATGAAGTGGTGAAATAGTAGGTATAACAAGCACATTAGGTTTTTTAAACAAGTCCACCAACCTATTTATAGAAAAGCTACACCAAAAAATTAAAATTTTAAATCAAATGAAAACGTTAATGGTGAGATAGCTAGGTTGAGGAAACTTATTCCTATTGCCAAGCCGTTAGTAGGTAAGGAGGAAATCGAAGCTGTTGTTGGTGTTTTGAAAAGTGGCATTTTAACTTCAAAATTTGGCGATGGACATTACTGTAAAAAGTTTGAAGAAAGCTTCGCAAAATACGTTGGAACAAAGTATGCTGTTGCGGTAAATTCGGGTACAGCAGCCTTACATGCAGCATTACTTGCAAGTGGTGTTAGCTACAACGATGAGGTTATTGTTCCAAGCTTTACTTTTATTGCTACAGTTGAAGCTGTCATCTTGGCTGGTGCAAAGCCGTGCTTTGTGGATATAAACCCTAAAACATACACCATGGACCCTGACCTTATTGAAGATGCGATAACTGATAGAACTGTTGCAATAATCCCTGTTCACCTCTACGGTTTAATGGCTGACATGGAAAAGATAACTAAAATTGCTAAGGACCATGATTTAGTTGTTATTGAAGATGCGGCTCAGGCGCTTGGCGCCGAGTTACATGGTAAAAAAGCAGGTTCCTTTGGTGATTACGGCTGTTTTAGTTTTTATCCATCAAAGCATATAACCACTGGGGAGGGTGGAATGATTACAACAAATAGACGGGATAATGTTGAAGCGCTTTATGCTATCAGAACTCATGGAATAAATAGACAGAATTTAAGTGAAAGGCTTGGTCATAACTATAGACTTCCAGAAATTGCTTGTGCACTAGGTTATTACCAACTTTTAAAGCTTCCAAAATTTCTAGAGTCTAGAAGAAAAAATGCTGAAGCATTAACAAACATGCTTGAAGAAGTTACTAGGCTTGAACTTCCACTTGAGCCTGAAGGTTATAGGCATTCATGGTATGTCTATACAGTGAAGGTTAGAGGTTCAAGAGCTGGTGAAAGAAATAAGATTGTTAAAAAGCTTGCTGATTCAGGTATACAAGCTGAAGTTTACTACCCTACTCCTGTACATATGGCCCCATATTATAGAAGACTTCTAGGTTTTAAGCTGAAATCTCTTCCGAAGACTGAAACCGTTGCAAGACAGGTATTTTCCCTACCTACGCATCCTGCTTTAACTGAGGAAGATTTAAGGTATATTGCGCAGAAGGTAAAAAAGGTTGTTAGTTAACTTTGAAGCTATGGTTAAAATGGGTATTAAGGACGTTTTAAGGAAGGTTAAGAAAGGGGATATTTCCATTAAAGAAGCAGAAAAACAGCTAAAACTTTTAACAGTAAAAAGCATCGGAGATTTTGCTAAAATAGATGTTGGAAGGTTTAATCGTAGAGGAATACCTGAAATCGTTCTTGCCGAATATAAGCATCCCGATGAAACTGTAAAAATAGTTGAAAACTTTGTAAAAGATTGTGGCAAAGCTATAGTTAGTAGAACCTCTGCTAAGCATGTTAAGGAACTAAAAAGAAAGCTTGGAAAAAAGTTTAAGATTAAAGTTTATGATAAAGCTAGAATTGTAGTTGTTGAGAGAAAAAACTTTCATGAATTTAGAGGTGGAGGAAAAATCGGTGTTTTATCAGCTGGAACAGCTGATATTCCTGTAGCCGAAGAGGTTGTTGTTGTAGCAAAAGAGCTTGGCTGTAAAGTTTATCATGCCTACGATGTTGGTGTAGCTGGTATTCATAGAGCATTTTTATCAATCCAAGAAATGTTAAAAAAAGGGGTTGACGTGTTTGTTGTTGTAGCAGGTATGGAGGGCGCTCTTCCCTCAGTTATTTCAGGTTTGGTTGACCGCCCAGTTATAGGTGTTCCAACATCAACAGGTTATGGTTATGGTGGTGGTGGAATGGCTGCTTTAATGTCCATGCTTCAATCGTGTAGTTTAGGCTTAGCTGTTGTTAATATTGATAATGGTGTTGGTGCTGGTTGTTTAGCAGCACTTATAGCAAATAGGATTGCTGAAGCAAGAAGCTCTAAGTAGCTGAATATCAAATGTCGCCTTTAAGTTGAGTTTTAGGCTTCTTAAGATTAGGAGGACATACAAAAATTAATTAAATTTTTAAGCAAGTAAAACTTTATTAGTAATCTTCAGTGTTTATTTCACGTTTTTTTGAGTTTTTTCCCGTTAAAAATAGCTGAACACAAAAAGGAACAGGGCCTTCTTCTTTGTCTTCATATTGAATTACAACAGACTTTGCATTTGGATAAACTTCTTTTACGTATTCACCTATCTCTCTTGAACTAAGTTCTAGAATGTCTTTTGGTACAACTATAGTTGTTTTTTTTACTTCTACGTGCTCTATTTGAAGTGAAAACCCGTTTTCCCTTTTAAGAGTTGTATGAAGTATTAAAGGTATACGGACAAACTTCGTTAAGGATTTAACTTTTTTTTCTTCAATAGTCATTGTTACCCCCTCTAAAGTAAGTGTTAAGAAGCGTTTCCTCCTCTCTACACTACTAGAAAAATGAAGGCACACATGAGTATATAACTTTATGGTAAAAAGTTTTAAACTTCCATGTTAAACCTTTAGGTTTTAACCTATAAAAACAGCTAAGCTGGTACTTAAAAGCTCTCTACAACCATAAATATAGCTTTAGCATCTAAAATTTAGACTTTAAAAGCTTAAAATAAAAGGGTAAAAATTTTTGATTTGAAGTGGTGGAAAATGGCTTCCTCACTTTCTGTCGCAGCTATGTGGGTTGAGAAGTATAGGCCTCAAACTCTTGACGAAGTTGTAAACCATGAACAAATAATTCAAAGTCTTAAAGGTTTCTTGAAAAATCCTGTAACAATGCCTCACCTACTATTTGCTGGTCCTCCTGGTAATGGTAAAACATCTGTAGCCCTATGCTTAGCTAGAGAGCTTCTAGGTTCAAATTGGAGAAACTATACTTTAGAACTTAATGCTTCTGATGAAAGAGGCATCGACATGGTTAGAGAACGTATTAAGACTTTTGCAAGGCATATTGTTGGAGGAATAGGGGGTATTCCTTTTGGATTAATAATTCTTGATGAAAGCGACCAAATGACACCTGAGGCTCAAACGGCTCTTAGAAGGATAATGGAATCCTTCTCAAGAACCTCAAGATTTATACTAGTATGCAACTATATTGGGAAGATTATTGAACCTATTCAAAGTAGATGTGCAATTTTTCGTTTTTCTCATCTAAAAAGAGAGGATGTTGAGGTTCATCTTAGACGTATAGCTAAAAATGAAGGTGTAAACGTTACAGATGCGGGAATTGAGTCTATTATTGATGAATGTAATGGCGACCTTAGAAGAGCTATAAACACGTTGCAAGCTGCCTCAACTTTAAGTAAAACTGTTGATAAGAAAGTGGTTTTACAAGTTATAGGTAAGGCTAAAGGTGAAGAGATACGTGAAATGCTTAAAAAAGCATTGCAGGGGGATTTCTTAGGTTCTAGGGAGTTGATGTATGAGCTTATGGTAAACTATGGGTTGTCTGGAAGTGACATTATCCGTCAACTTCACACAGAAGTTTTTAACCTTAAACTTCCCCCTCAAGTTCAGCTTGAACTTATTTCAACCATAGGTGAATACGATTTTCGTATAACTGAAGGTGCTAACGAGGATATCCAGCTTAGTGCTCTTATTGCTCAAATAGTAAGGTTAGGTATACGTGAAGGTTTGGGAAAACTAGTATGAATGCCATAAACAGTTTAACTCTACAATCAGTTATGTGGGTTGAGAAGTATAGGCCTCAAACTCTTGATGAGATTATTGGAAACGAGGAGGCAAGAGCAGCGCTTCTTTCATGGCTTAAAAACTGGAAACCTGGAAGTAAACCCGCTCTCCTTTACGGGCCGCCAGGTGTTGGCAAAACCGCAGTCGTACATGCTTTAGCAAAAACTTTTTTTTACGATCTTATCGAAACAAATGCTAGTGATGTTCGTACGGCTGAAAAAATTTTAAATATTGCTGGTCACGCTGCATCTGAAGATTCTCTTTTACAGCATTTTTTGGGGTTTAAAGGTACAATCATCCTTTTTGATGAGGTTGATGGGATTTATAGTCGTGAAGATGCTGGTGGTCTTGAAACTATAATCAAAATTATCGTTAAAGCCAAAGTCCCAATAATTTTAACGGCTAACGATATTTCAGACCCAAAATTTAAGGAGCTAAAAAATCAATGTTTAACAATTCAGTTTTTCAGAGTTCGCTTACCATTAATTGTGGCTTTACTTGAAAGGATCTGTGAAATGGAAAATGTAAAGTACGAGAGGGATGCTTTAAAGATACTTGCAAAGGTTAGTGGAGGGGATGTGAGATCTGCAATAAACGATTTACAAGTTATTTGTGAAAGAAATGGAAAGGTGACAGTAGATGCTGTCAAAACTTTATCATTAAGAGATAGGGAAGTTACGATTCAAAAAGCCTTAGAAGAACTCTTTCTTTCAGGTGACATTGAAAAAGTTAGAAGAATTTTAAATGAGGTTAACATAGACTATAAAACTTTTCTTCAAACAGTTCATGAGAATTTACCGTACCAGTATAGAGATCCTGAAGAGTTAGCTTCAGCTTATGATAAACTTTCCATGGCTGATATTTTTCTCGGAAGAATGCAAAAAACACAGAATTGGAATTTATTGAAGTACGTTGTAGAGGAGATGAGCATGGGTGTAAATCTTTCACGTAAAAGAAAATATACCCCGGTAGGTTTCAGGTTTCCACCATCAAAGTTAATCTTGATGGCAAGAACAAAATCAGTACGCGAAGTTTTAGACAAAATTTTAAGTTTAATAGGCAGACAATGTCATGTTTCACGCCGACGTGCAATGAAAGATTTTATTCCATTTTTAAGGATAATATTTGAAAATAGTCCAACTGAAGCTAAAAAGCTTGCTTCATGGTTTAACTTTACGGAAGATATGTATTCCTATCTTAGCGGTGAAAAAAAGGGTTCTACTAAAAAGTATCCTAAGGTGTAAGTGAATGGTTGTTGTAGGTAGGAAGAGTATTAAGCTTCCATTTATTGGTAAAGAAAAGTTTATTGAGCTTATGAAGGTAGGTTTAGGTTATGACCATGCAACAAAAACATTTTATATTCAAAATTTAAGTTATATTGACAGGCTAAAAGCTACTCTCTCAGAAATATTCAACGACGAGGTTATTTTTGCTCAAGTATGCTTAATTTGTGGTAGAGTTTTCCCATGTAGTGATTGCGAATTTTTTAATGAGTGTAAAAGTAATAATTATCCGTCTTACTGTATTTGTAAAAGTTGTATGGAGAAACCTAACTTATTCACCCTTTACGTTAGTAAAAGTAAAAAATTTATTGGTTACGGGTAGTAAAAGCTTTAGGGATGGTTTCTTACTTGAACCCATTTAAAATCTCAGATATTAAGTTTGAAAATAGTATGGTTAAGCTTGTAGCCATCAAAAGTATACCTAAACTCTCCATCGGAGATGAGCAGGTAGGGCCTGTTGATGAGAACGAGTATTTTGAAACAAGATACTGGGTCGCTGAGGAGCTTGTTAAAAACGGATTTGCTAAAATTGTTTCAGGCGAGGATAAGCTTGAAATGGTTGATATTCAAAAAGCCCAAATCGTTGAAACAATTCAAAGTCCAAGACATGTGGCATCTTTACCAAAAAACTTTTATGCTAGACTTAGAAGGTTCTTAAAAAATTTAAAGAATGAAAGTTTTTCTAATCCTGATAAAAAAGCTGAGTTTCAAAAAGCTTTCCAGCTTGCAATGGATATTGTCACTAGTAGGATAAACAAGATTTTGATATTATCATCAATCCGCGAGAAGGATGAAAGTATACTTAAAAATCTGACATTTGAGGAGAGATTTTTGTTTGAAAAAGTTTATGAAGAGGTTAACAGGTGGAGAAATAGTGTTTTTGATTTTTAGAGGCTGATGTTTAATGGTTGAAGTATCCCTTAAAAACCCGCAAGAAAGATTTCAAGAATTTTTTAAGATTGAGAAGTATCGTAACCTTATTAAACAAATGGCTCTTACCGATAGAAGCTCTATTACCATAGATTTTTTTGACCTTTTAGATTTTGACTCAATGCTTGCAAAAGCATTACTGGAGAAACCTGAGAAATTTCTTAATGAATATGCTGTTGAAGCATTAAGGTCTCAGCTTAAAATTGAGGATAAAGAGTATGCTGAACTTGTTGAAAAGTTTTATGTGCGTGTTAAGGGGTTACCTGAAAAAACGTCTTTAAGAAGTATAGGGGCTAAACATGTTGGTAAGCTTATCTCATTTGATGGAATAGTTGTTAGATCTACACCAGCTCGTCCTCTACTTACCGAGGCGTTATTTAAATGTAGATGTGGTCAACTTATATCTGTTCCTCAGGATGGACTTTTTATCAAACGTCCATTAAAATGTCCAAACTGTGCAAGAGATAAGGAAAGTGGATTTGAGCTTGATGTTGAAAAATCTAATTTCATAAGCTTTCAAGAGCTGAGAGTTCAGGAAAGACCAGAAGAACTGCCACCAGGGCAGCTCCCAAGATATGTTGATGTTTTTGTTGTTGATGAGCTTGTTGATGTTTCTAGACCTGGTGATAGGGTTGTTGTTACAGGCATTGTTAAAGCTAGACCTGAAGTTTTACCTGGTAAAGGTAAGTTAAGGTCTTTTCTAACCTATATTGAAGCGAACAATATTGAAACCCTTGGAAAAGAGCTTGAAACAATTGAAATTTCCCATGAAGATGAGAAAAAAATTTTGGAAATTGCTAAAAGAGACTTTGTTCATAAGGATATCATAGATTCTATAGCTCCGTCAATCTATGGTTATGATGATATCAAGGAAGCTATAATGTATCTACTTTTTGGTGGAGTTTCCAAAACTACACCTGAGGGTAATACTATAAGAGGAGATATTCATGTTCTCCTTATTGGTGATCCTGGAACAGCTAAATCTCAACTTTTAAAGTATGTTGCAAGGATTGCTCCAAGAGGAATTTATACTAGTGGTAGAGGTACAACTGCCGCAGGATTAACTGCCGCTGTTTTGAGGGAGAAAGCTGGGGGGATGGTTTTAGAAGCTGGTGCCCTGGTTTTGGCTGATAAAGGTGTTGCAGCTGTAGATGAGATTGATAAGATGAGGGATGAGGACAGGGTTGCAATGCATGAGATGATGGAACAGCAAACTGTTAGTGTTGCTAAAGGTGGTATTGTTGCTATGCTTAATGCTCGAACGTCGATTCTCGCTGCCGCCAACCCTACACATGGTAGGTATGAAGATAGACTTTCAGTTGCGGATAACATAAACCTTCCAGTGGTTATTCTTTCAAGGTTTGATTTAATATTTATTCAGCGAGATATTCCTGAAAAAAATGTTGATGAAAAACTTTCAGAGCATATCTTAAATGTTCATAGAAGTGGTGGTGTTGCGGTTACTCCGCCAATTCCTCCAGACCTTCTAAGAAAATATATAAGTTATGCCCGAGCTAAAATTCATCCAAGACTTACAGATGAAGCTGTAAACCATCTTAGACAATTTTACCTTAAAATGAGGGAGCTTTCTAGTGGTGAAGGTGCACCTATAGCTATTACCCCTCGACAGCTTGAAGCATTAATCAGAATTACCGAAGCTAGAGCTAGAGCTGCTTTAAGAGAAGAAGCTACAAAAATGGACGCTGAGGCTGCAATAAGAATTATGGAGAAGTCTTTAAGAAGTATTGGTGTTTTAAAGGAGGAAGCTGGTGTTGCAGATATAGATGTACTTATGACAGGTAAACCTGCAACTTTAAGGGATAAGATTACCACTATACTTACGCTTGTGAGTGAAATGGAAAAGGAATCTGAAAAGGTTAATCTTGAAGAACTTTATGATAAACTTGCACAAAAACATGGTGTTGATAGAATGACCGCCGAGGATGTTATAAGAAGATTAATCAAGGAGGGAACTCTTTACTCACCAGAACCTGGATATGTTAAAAAGGCTAGGTTCTAATTTTTATGGTGAACCCTTCCTATGCGTATTGAGGAGCTTGACATTCCTGATGAACAGAAAAATATACTTTTAAAGCTTGGCTACAGGGAACTCTACCCTCCCCAAGAGGAAGCGATTAGAAAGGGTGTTCTTGAAGGTAAATGTTTTATTCTAGCAAGTCCAACAGCATCAGGCAAAACTTTAATTGCTGAATTTTGCGCCTTAAAGCATGTTTTAGAAAAAAACGGTAAAGTTATTTATCTTGTACCCTTAAGAGCTTTAGCATCCGAAAAATACGATGATTTTTTAAAGTATGCTAAGATTAAAAAGTCTAACGGACAGAATGTTCAAGTTGCTATTTCAACAGGTGACTATGACACAAGCGACCCCCAGCTGGCTAAGTATGACATTATTATCGCAACAAATGAAAAGGTTGATAGTCTGTTGAGGCATAGAGCTGAATGGTTAAAAGAGGTTACCCTTGTTGTTGCAGACGAAATTCACCTTCTAAGAGACGTTGACAGAGGGTCAACTCTTGAATTTACACTTACAGCCTTAAAAAGGTTTAACCCAAGCCTCCAAATTTTAGCTTTGAGTGCAACCATAGGGAATGTTGAAGAAATAGCTGAATGGTTGAAGGCAGACTATGTTGTAATGGACTGGAGACCAGTTCCCTTACGAGAAGGTGTTGTATGTGGTGATGAAGCTTTATTTAAAGATGGTGCTGCAAGAAAGATTGAGCTTGTTCATCAAAACTCAACCATCAGTTTAGCTTATGATGTTGCTAAAAATGGCGGGCAGGTTTTAATCTTTGTTGATACAAGAAAAAATACTGTAGGTATTGCTCAAAAACTCTCACCGCTTATCAGAAAACTTCTTTCAAAAGGCGAATTAAAGTCACTAAAACTTGTTTCAGAACAAATTTTGATGGTTGAAGAAAAAACAAGTTTAAGCGACAATCTTGCAAAGCTTATCCAAGATGGTGTAGCTTTTCATCATGCTGGTGTTCATGCGTCTCATAGAAAAATTGTTGAAGATAACTTTAGAAAAGGCTTAATTAAAGTTATTGTTGCAACTCCAACTTTAGCCGCAGGTGTTAACCTTCCTGCAAGGTCGGTAATAGTTAACAACTATCTTCGGTATGAGCTAGGCTACGGTAGAATAGAGATACCTGTTTTAGAGTATAAGCAAATGGCTGGTAGGGCTGGTAGACCAAAATATGATAAGTTTGGTGAAGCTTTTCTTGTAGCTTCAACACTCGACGAATGTGACTATCTTATGAAATACTATGTTTGCGCTAAACCTGAAAAAGTTTGGTCTAAGCTTGGTATTGAGAGAATTTTAAGATCTTTTGTCTTGGCGTCTATAACTTCAGGTTTCGCTAAAAAAGAGGAGGAGGTTTACGGATTTTTTAGTGAAACCTTCTACGCTTACCAATATGGTGAAAAAATTATTCAAAAACCACTGGCCTCCGCTTTAAAATTTTTAATAGAAAATGAAATGGTTAAGTTTAAGGATGGTGGTTGGCTTAAGGCAACAACTTTCGGTAAAAGAGTTTCTGAGCTTTATATTGACCCTGAATCAGCTGTAATTCTTAAGCTTGGACTTGAAAAATGTAAGATTATTAGCGAAGTTGGGCTTTTACATTTAATTTCTCACACACCTGACATGACCCCTAAACTTTATCCATCCAGAAAAGAGGAGGAAAGGCTTATTGCCTTCTTTGAGGAGTACGCAGATAACCTCTTAATTGACCTCCCAAATATGCAGAAAAATAATGTTGATTTTGAAGTTTTTCTTGGAGAACTTAAATGTACCGAGGTTCTCTTAAGCTGGATTAGTGAAAAAAGAGAAAACGACATATTGGAATCTTATGGAGTTGAGCCTGGCGACCTTTATAGGCTTGTTGAAGTAGCTGAATGGCTTCTCTATTCGACATACGAGTTAGCTAAGCTTTTAGGTTTTAAAGATTTTCTACCAAAAATCAGCGAGCTAAGGCTTAGGATTAAACATGGTGTTAAACCTGAACTCCTACCTTTAGTTTCCATTCCAGGAATAGGTAGAATCAGAGCTAGAATGCTATACAACTCTGGATATAGGAGTCTAGAAAACCTTAAACATGCCTCGGTTACCGAGCTTACAAGAGTTCCAGGTATAGGTCAAAAACTTGCGTTAAAAATAAAAAGCGAGGTTGGAGGAACGATTAAACGTAAAGAACTTGAAGATAAAATACCTATTCAACAATCACTATTAGAGGAGCGTTAAAAGACTTTTCTGTTTTTTAAGTTTTTATAACGTATACGTTCTTCTTCCCTTCTTTTTGCTTAAAATAATTTTTTTACATCAACCTTTCCTCAATGCTTAAACAATTTTCCCTTATTTATCACTATAACCTTCTTTTAGATTTAGGGCGAAAAGTTTATTTAAACTGCCATTTTTGTTTAAAGTCAGTTAAATTTAGTGATGGTGTTGCCGTCTTTGCCTACATGGGGATACTCTGTTAATATCAAAGCTTTAAATAAGGAAAAAACAGCATTTGCCAGTGGTAGGGATTTAAGAATATCACCTAAAGCTGCTAGAGAAATTTGTAAAACCATTAAGGGTATGTGGCTTAATGATGCTAAAAAACTTTTGGAGGATGTTATAGCTCAAAAAAGACCGATACCCTACAGAAGACATAGGAAAAAAGTCCCCCATAGAAAAGAGCTTCAAGGTCCATGGTCTTCAGGTAGATACCCGAAAAAAGCTTCAAAAGAAATTTTAAGGATTCTAAACGCTCTTGAAGCCAATGCTGAACAAAAGGGGTTAAATGTTGAAAGGCTTAAGATTATCCATGCAGCAACCCAAAAAGGTACAAAGATAAGGAAGTATATTCCAAGAGCTTTTGGTAGGAGCACCCCCTACTTTCAACAGCTAACCCATGTTGAGTTTGTTGTTGAGGAGAGGTAAAATCTTGGGTTTTATTTTATCTAACATTTCGCTGGCTAAATAGTAATTATCAGCTTTACCACCCCTTTTAACTAGGGATTTTAAGGTAAAGCTTAAAATTATGCTTTTTATATTGTTTAAAGCATTAAATATCCATAAAAATTGAGGCTTAAGGTTTAAGATGTCTGCAATAAAACAGATAATTACGGAATCAAAAAAGAAGGTTAGTGTAGACGAATTTCTGGAGCAGGAATTGGCTAGGGCAGGTTATGGTGGAGTTGACATAACAAAAACTCCTTTAGGCACAAGGATTACAATATATGCCGCTAGACCAGAAGCAATAATTGGACGTGGAGGAGAAAATATTCGAAGACTTGCAAAAACTCTTGAATCAAAATTTGGGCTTCCTAACCCTCAAATAGCTGTTGCTGAAGTTCAGAATCCTGAACTTAACCCAAAAATAATGGCTTCAAGAATTCTTGCGGCAATCCAACGAGGTATACACTTTAGAAGGGCATGCTACTGGGCTTTAACCAGTATAATGAAGGCTGGGGCTTTAGGTGTGGAAATAGTTATAAGCGGAAAACTTACAACTGAGCGTGCACGATATGAAAAATTTAAGGCTGGATATTTACCTAGAGTTGGAGATCCTGTTTTAAAGCATGTTAAAACAGCAACATCTTACGTTCTATTAAAACCTGGACTTTATGGTGTTAAAGTTACAATAGTCCCTCCTGACTATAAATCTCCAGACTATGTTGAGATTCTGGAGAAAAGTGCTAGTGAAACTGGTAAGGTTAGCGAAGAGAAACCTGAAAAAGCCGAAAGCGAGGGTGAAGGTTAATGCCAATTTTAAGGTTAAGTGAAATTAGGTCTATGAGTCGAGAAGAAAGGGATAAAAAGGTTGCAGAGCTTAGAGTTGAACTTATGAAGCTTAAGACAAGAGTTAAAGCTAAAGGCACCTTGGAGAATCCTAAAGCTATAAAGGAGATTAGGAAAACTATTGCAAGAATTTTAACCATACAGAGAGAGGATGAGTTAAAGAAGGGTGGTAGATAGGTTTGACGCCTATAACGCCTAAAAATCTCATCAACCATGAATTAATAGGTTTAGATGTCACTATTGTTAAAAGCGAGTGTAAAAGTTATACTGGCTTTTCAGGTAAGGTTATAGATGAAACTAGAAATATGCTTATTATAGATGATGGTAAAAAAAGGAGAAGTTTTCCAAAAGAAGTTTCACGTTTTCTTTTTAGGCTTCCAGATGGTCAACTTATCCTTGTTGATGGTAAAATCTTGGTTGGAAGGCCTGAAGATAGACTTAAAAAAAGGCTTGTTAGGTGGTAGGTGGTTTTGAGAAACATAGGGATTCCGGTTGCTAATCCTCCAAAAAAAGAATGTAATGATCCTAAATGTCCTTATCACGGTAAACTCTCGGTTAGAACTAAAACCTTGGAAGGTAAAGTTGTAAGTGCGAAAATGAGAGGGACGGTTATTGTTCAAAGGGATTACTTACATTATATATCAAAGTATATGCGTTATGAGCGTAGAAGAAGCAGAATTCCTGCCCATAATCCACCATGTATAGATGCTAGGGAGGGTGATATTGTAAGGATTAGCGAATGTAGACCATTAAGCAAGACTGTTTCATGGGTTGTTATAGAAAAAAAGGTTTCCGCAGGTGGAAGTTAAATGTCCGCTAAAGCTAAAAGTAGAGCTGTAAGTGCTAAGGGTGTAGTTGAGTATAGGCCTAGAATATCTAAAGGTGTACCTGTAGGCGCCATTATACGTTGTGCAGATAATACTGGAGCTAAAGAGCTAAGAGTTATTCAAGTTGTAGGTTACAAAGGAAGACATAGACGAATACCTGCTGCAGGAGTTGGAGATATGGTAATGGTTTCAGTTAGGAAGGGTACACCTGACATGCGAAAGCAGATTTTTCCAGCTGTTCTTATTAGGCAAAAGATGCCTTATAGAAGGGTTGATGGTACAAGAATTCAGTTTGAGGATAATGCAGCGGTGATAATGACTCCTGAAGGAGAATTGAAAGGTACGGAAATTCGCGGTCCAGTTGCTAAGGAAGCTGCGGAAAGGTGGCCTAGGGTGGCGAGCATCTCAAGCATGATTATTTAGAGGTGAATGCTCATGGTTCTATCATCTAAACCTTCAAAACAAAGGAAATTTTTGTTAACATCTCCAATTCATAAAAGACGTAAAATTGTTTCAGCTCACTTATCAATGGATTTAAGGTTAAAATACAATAGAAGGTCTTTTTCCATTCGTAGCGGGGATGTTGTTCAAATTGTTCGTGGAGATTATAAGGGGATGGAGGGTAAAGTTGTAAAAGTTGACTATAAAAATTATCGTATTACTGTTGAAGGCATAACAAGGGAAAAAGCTGATGGAAAAACCGTTTTCATACCAATTCACCCCTCAAATGTTATAATAAAAAAGCTTAACCTTGATGATAAATGGAGGCTTGAAAGGTTAAACCAAAAGGTAGCTGCTGAAAAAAGAGGTTAGAGTACCATGGGAAGTAAAGGTGGGAGTTCGCATATTAAAAGACTTGTAGCACCAAGTTTTTGGCCAATACATAGAAAGGAAAAAGTTTGGACTGTAAAACCTTCACCGGGGCCTCATTCAATAAGTGAAAGCATCCCCCTTCTAGTTATTGTTAGAGACCTTCTCAGTTTAGCTAAAACAGCTCGTGAGGCTAGCATTATAATCTCTGGTGGTAAGATTAAGGTTGATGGACGTGTAAGAAAAGATAGAAAATTCCCTGTAGGATTGATGGATGTAGTTGAAATTCCAGATATAGGTAAAAGTTTTCGTGTTGTTCCTGATAGCCACAACTTTTTAGCGCTGGTTGAGGTGAGTGGAGAAGAAAAAAACTTTAAGCTTTGTAGAATAGAGGGCAAGGTTACAGTTAAAGGTGGAAAAACACAGCTTAATCTTCATGATGGAAAAAATGTTGTTTTAGATGGTGAAGAAGCTAAAAAAGGATGGAAGGTTTTAGATGTTTTAAAAATAGGCTTCCCAGACTATAAAATAGTTCTTCAACATTTGCCGCTTAAAGAGGGTATGTATGCTGTAATTACTGGTGGAAGAAACATTGGTAAACATGGAGTAATAAAGATGATTGAGAAAACAGAACATAAGGCTAGAAAATATCGGAGTATTACCATCGAAGATACTAATGGTGGACAATGGCAAACAATACCTGAATACGTTTTTGTTGTTGGTGAGGAGAAGCCCTTAGTATCTTTATCTAGTGGGTGAAGATACTATGCCTAAGGTGGAGACATTAGATATAGAAAACGTTGAAAGCATATATAATAAGTGGAAAAAAAACCCTATGGCTAAACCCAGAATTGGCAAGGTAACTATAAATGTTTGTGTTGGAAAATCTGGTGAACCACTAGAAAAAGCTGCAAAAATAATTGAACAGTTAACAAGTCAAAAACCATGCTTTAGAACTGCTAAAAAAACTATAAAGGATTTCGGTATTCGTAGAGGTGAACCTATAGCATGTCTTGTCACTCTTAGAAAGGGGAGGGCTGAAGAGTTTCTTAAAAAAGCTTTTGCTGCTGTTGGAAATAAAATTTCAAGGTCAAGTTTTGATAATTTTGGAAACTTTTCTTTTGGCATAAAAGAACATATTGAAATTCCGGGAGTAAAGTATAACCCTGACCTTGGTATTATAGGTATGGATGTGTGTATCACGATGGAGAAACCTGGGTATAGAGTTAAGGAAAGAAAAAGAGCACGTTCAAAGGTTGGCTCAAAGCATAGGGTTACGGTTGATGAGGCTATATTATTCCTTAAAGAGAATTTTGGAGTTGAGGTTGTGTAAGCTTGGCTAAATTTAAGCCTAAAAAAGAGAGAAAGTATGGTAAGGGTAGTCGTCCATGCGTTAGATGCGGCTCATACGGGCCTATAATTAGAAGATTAAAACTTAACCTTTGCCGGCAATGTTTTAGGGAGGTTGCTCCAAAACTTGGATTTAAAAAGTATAGGTAAGTGGGAGGGGTAGGTGTATATATGACTTTAAATGACCCTTTAAGCGTTTGTCTCTCCACTGTAATGAATAATGAAATGAGAAATAAACGCGAATGTATAGTTTCTCCAGCATCAAAACTTGTAGGTGAAGTTTTAAAAGTTATGCAAAGGCACGGTTACATTGGCGAGTTTGAGTTTATTGATGATGGTAGATCAGGCAAGTTTAGAATTCAACTTTTGGGAAGGATCAATAAATGTGGAGTTATTAAACCACGATTTTCTGTAAAAATTAAAGAAATTGAGTTTTTTAAGAAAATGTTCCTTCCTGCAAGAGATGTAGGTATACTTGTACTTTCAACTCCACAGGGGGTTATGTCACACAAGGATGCCTTACAAAAACATATTGGAGGAAAACTTTTGGTGTATGTCTACTAGTTCACTTAAAGGTGAACCCGCAGGATGGTTAGACTAGTTGATGAGAAAACTGTAAGTATCCCTGAAAACGTCAAAGTTGAGCTCAACGGTAAGTTTATCACTATTAAGGGGCCGCTTGGAGAACTTAAAAAGGATTTTTCAGCCTTACCGATTCAATTACTTGTTAAAAACGGTGAAGTTGTTGTTAGAGCATTTTGGGCTAGAAAATTTGAAAGGGCATTAGTTGGAACTGTTGCCGCACATATAAGAAACATGGTTAAGGGTGTAACAAAAGGTTTTACCTATAAACTTAAAAAAGTTTATTCTCACTTTCCTATAAATGTTAAAACTGAAGATGGTAAAGTATTGATTGAAAACTTTATCGGTGAAAGATATCCTCGAGTAGCAAAAATTGTTGGCGATGTTAAGGTTGAAGTTAAAGGAGATGATTTAGAGGTTAAAGGTATAAATCTTGAAGATGTAAGTCAAACAGCAGCTAATATTCAACAAGCAACAAAGATTAAGAAGAAGGACTTGAGAGTTTTTCTAGATGGTATATATGTTTACGAAAAAACCGAGGGAATGTAATGATAAAAGAATCTGGCAACATTAGAGGTAAAAAAGCTTTAAGAAAAATCTTAAAGTTAAAAAGAAAAATTCCAAGGTTTATCAGGCAGGAATCTTACCGTTATAAAAGACTTGAAACAGGTTGGAGAAGACCTAAAGGTTTAGATAGTAAAATGAGGCTTAAAAGGAAGGGATATAATCCTCTACCTAATATTGGATACCGCACACCAAAATCCTTCAGAAACATCCATCCATCAGGTTATGTTGAAGTTTTAGTTCATAACCCTAATAAACTTAAAAACTTGGACCCTAAAATTCATGCAATTAGAGTAGCTCATACTGTTGGTAGAAGGAAGAGATTAGAAATTGAAAAGGTTGCAATAGAAAAGGGAATTATCATTTTAAATCCTCTTAAAACAAGCTGACAAGTTTAATGTGGAGGGCTAACAGTTTTGAGCTTAAAAACTCAACGTAAACTTGCCGCAAGAATCTTGGGTGTTGGTGTTAACCGTATTTGGGTTAATCCTGAAAAAATTGAGGATGTAGAGGCAGCTGTAACTGGGAAAGACATTAGACGACTCATTAAGGATGGTGTCATCACTTTACGCCCGGTTAAGGGTGTCAGTCGTGGTAGGGCTAGAACTAGGCATCTACGAAAAAGGATAGGTAGACGAAGAGGTTTAGGAAGTAGGAAAGGTGGTAAATTTGCTAAACTACCGAGAAAGAGAAGGTGGATTCAAACTATTAGAGCTCTCAGAAGAACTTTAAAAGAACTTAGAGATAAAAGGTTAATTACGGGTCAAGTGTACAGGAAGCTTTATATAATGGCTAAGGGTGGAGTTTTTAAAAGTCGTACTCACCTTCTTCAGCATATTGAGTCAGCCAAACTTTATAGGAGGAAGCCTAGATAGTGGCTAGAGGTTCAGCATATCGTGTACCATTTAGAAGAAGAAGAGAAGGAAAAACAAACTACTACTGTAGAAAAGAACTTATTAAATCTGAGAAAATTAGACTCGTTATAAGGTGTAGTCTATCTCATACAAGAGTTCAGTTTGTCAAAGCAGAAGTTAAAGGTGATAAAGTGCTTATTTCAGCTTTCTCAAAGGAACTTGAAAAGTATGGTTGGAAAGCCCCCTGCGGAAACCTTCCAGCAGCATATCTTACAGGCTTTCTTGCAGGCTTAAAAGCTAAAAAATCTGAGCTTAAAGAAGCTGTAATCGATGCTGGCATTAAGAAACCATCTAAAGGTTCAAGAGTTTATGCTGGTTTAAAAGGTGTTGTTGATGCTGGGATTCATGTGTCATGCGACGATAGAGTTTTTCCTAGTGATGATAGAGTTGAAGGTAAGCATATAGCAAAATATTGGAAACTTATCGGTAGCTCGGAAAAACGTGGAATAATGTTTTCTCAATATCTTACTAAAGATTTAAACCCTGAAAATCTCCCAGAACACTTTAACGAGGTTAAACAAAAAATTGAGGAAAGTTTTTCATAAAAGATTTTATTATTTGCTAAAAAATGGTGATTGTTGATGAGCGACGAGGAAAAATCATGGGTTCCAAGAACAAGGCTTGGTAGATTGGTATATGAAGGTAAGATTGTTTCACTGGATGAGGTTTTTAGTCAGGGTTATAGAATTCAGGAAGCGGAAATTATTGATAGACTTTCACCAAATATACGTCAAGAAGTTTTAGATATAGGAATTGTCCAGAAACAGACAGATGCAGGTGAGCAGTCAAGATTTAGAGTTATTGTTGCGGTTGGAAATGAAGATGGTATTATTGGGGTTGGTTCTGGAAAAGCTAAGCAGGTTAGGTTGGCTATTGAAAAAGCTACAATGTATGCTAAACTTAATGTTATTCCTGTTAGAAGGGGCTGTGGAAGTTGGGAATGCGGCTGTGATTTACTTCATTCCCTACCGTTTAAGACTGAAGGTAAATGTGGAAGTGTTAAAGTTGTTCTTCTACCTGGACCGCGAGGTCTTGGACTTGTGGCCAATGCTCTTACAGCAACAATTTTAAGACTTGCAGGAATCAAAGATTGTTGGACTAGAAGTTTTGGTGCAACATCTACACCCGCATCACTTGCCTTCGCCGTTTATGATGCGTTAAAAAACACATATTCACTTGTTTCCCCAAAAGATTGGGCTGAGTAGTATATGAATACGAGTATAAACGAGTATAAGTTTAAAGGCAAATGCCTTCTTGTTGTAAGAATTAGGGGAACTGTAAATGTTCGTGGCGATGTGAAACATACCCTTAAACTTTTACGTTTAGAAAAACCTAACCACGCAACCCTAATTCCCGTATCTCCACAATTGCTTGGTATGCTTCAAAAAGTTAAAGATTACATAACATGGGGTGAAGCCTCAAAAGAGGCTGTTATTAAGCTTCTTCAAAAACGTGGTGAAATTACTGGTGGGGGGAAGCTTACAGAAGAGTATTTAAGAAAAAAGGGGTTTAAAAGTTTTGAAGAAATTGCGGAAAAACTGTGTAACGCTGAGTTAAAGCTTAAAGAGCTTAACGGTGTTAAACCTGTTTTTCGCCTTCATCCACCGTCAAAAGGTTTTAGAAAAACTTTAAAACGTAGCTTTTCTGAGGGTGGAGAATTAGGTTATAGAGGCGAAAAGATAAACGAGTTAGTATTAAGAATGGTCTAGGGGGGTTTGGTTTGCCTCATAGGCTTAGAAAGATAAGAAAGCTCCGTGGATCTAGAACTTGTGGTTGGGGTAGGATTGGTCAGCATCGTAAGCATGGTATGAAGGGTGGTAGAGGCTGGGCTGGAGGGCATAAGCATAAGTGGACTTACGTAGTAAAGTATGCTTCAGACCATTTTGGTAAAAGAGGTTTTCGCTGTCCAACAGGTATTGGAGAGGTTAAAGCTTTAAACGTCGGCGAGCTTAACGAGCTTCTTGATAAGCTTGTTAATGAAGGTAAAGTTGAATTTAAAGATGGAAAGTACCTTGTTAACCTTTCTAAGCTTGGATATGAGAAGCTTCTTGGTGAAGGTGAAATAAGCCGGGCAGTTACTGTTGAAGCTAAATATTTTTCAAAGAAAGCTGAAGAAAAAATTTTAGGTGCAGGTGGAAGCATAATTAAAGTTTAATCTAAAATTTGGCTGAAAACGATGGCTGGAAAATTTTTTGAAGCCTTTGCAAGCCTTGCAAAAGGTCTTCCTGAAATAAAAAAACCTTTACGTGCAGTACGATTTACCGAGAAGCTTTTCTGGACTGGTATTGTTTTAGTGATATACTTAATTATGGCTGAAACTCCTCTTTACGGTATAGCTTTAGGTGGACAGGATCCGTTTGCCCTTATGCGTGTTATTTTTGCTTCTAGAAGGGGTACTTTGATGGAGCTTGGTATTGGTCCTATTGTTACTGCGGGTTTAATACTTCAACTGCTTGTTGGCTCAAGAATGATAGAACTTGACATGTCCAAACCTAAAGATAGAGCCATCTTTACAGCTGCAAATAAAGTTTTTGCAATAGTTATGACAGCCTTTGAAGCTTTAATTTTTGTTTTTGGAGGTGTTTACGGACATTTAGAGCTGAATATTGCCTTAATTGTTTTCCTCCAACTTTTAGGTGCAGGTGTAATTGTAATACTGCTTGACGAGCTTGTTCAGAAAGGGTGGGGTATAGGTAGTGGTATAAGCCTTTTTATTGCTGCAGGAGTTGCCCAGCAAATATTTTGGAGTTGTTTTGCTCCAATAGTTGCTGGTGATGGGTATTTTGTTGGAGCAATACTTGCTTTACTTCAGTCTGTATTTAATGGTCAAGTTGGAGCCGTGATTATTAGGTCAGGAGGTCTTCCAGACATGGTTGGTTTTATCTCTATGATAATAATTTTTTTAGTAGTAATATATCTGGAGGGTTTAAGAGTAGAAATTCCAATTTCATATGCCCGGTTTAGAGGTTTTCGTGGAAGCTATCCTGTTAAATTTTTTTATGTTTCCAACATTCCAGTAATTTTAGCTTCAGCCTTATTTTCAAACATATACTTTTTTTCCAACATTCTTTCAAGCAGATTTCCAAACAGTTTTATAACAGGTTTTCTTGGAACTGTTGATCCAACAACAGGTATGCCTACGGGTGGGTTAATATATTACCTAACCCCGCCAAGGGATTTTGGAGCTTTTCTAGTTGACCCTGCAAGAGCTTTAATTTATACGCTCATACTTGTTGGTGTATGTGCTCTTTTCTCCATTACTTGGGTTGAAGTTGCAGGTTTGAGTTCAAGGGACGTTGCTGAAAAATTAATAGGTGCTGGTTTACAGGTGCCAGGGTTTAGAAGAGCGGAGAAGCCTATCAAGGAGATTCTTGATAGGTATATCCCAACAGTAACAGTTCTTGGAGGTGTAACTGTTGGATTAATTGCGGCAGTAGCTGATTTTTTCAGTACTTTTGGTAGTGGTATAGGTATACTTTTAACAACGGGTATAATGTGGCAATATTACCAGCTTCTGGTTAGAGAGCGTGTAGAAGAAATGTATCCTGGAATAAGTAAGATGCTTGGATTTTAATGTAAAAAACTTACGTTTTTAGAAAAATTAATAAAAAATTTGTTTTCTATCAATCAAGCACTTTCTCTATTAGCTCTGCATCACTTTCATGAGGTAGTGGAATTCCTGTAACTTTTGAGGCTAAGTCTGTTAACGCAACCAAGTCTCCCCTATTAATTAATTCTAACCTGAATTTTCTTGAACCTGCTAAAAGTTGTTTAAAGCTTACTCCAATCCTATCATAAAGATAGCTGTATACTCCAACAGCCTCCCAAGGTATTTCTTTAAATCTATCTCCAAATCTAACCTTTAACTCGGTTGCACATCTAAAAAACTTGTCAGGTGTTTCACCATAGTCTTCAACAAAACTTTTAGGTAACCTTCCTTTTTCACCCAATTCTACAAAATATTTTGCTTTCATTGCTGCTGTTAATGGTGATCTACCCATTACAACACCTTTAACAAATGGTCCGTCGCCAAAATTACTCAAAGCTATAGCTTTAAAAATCTGTGTTTCCTCGATAAACCCTCCAGCCATAACAATATCAGGTACATGTCTACCCCTTCTTTTTAAAATTTGGGCACATTTTAAAACTACAACCTCAAGATATACTGTTGGTATTCCCATTTCATCCATCATTGGAACTGGGCTCATACCTGTACCTCCCCCTGCTCCGTCAAAGGTTACATAGTTAACTTTAGCTTCTGATGCGATTTTCATGGTATATGCTACATCAACAGGCCTATAGGCTCCTGTTTTTATGGATACCACTTTTGCACCTTGGTTTTTAAGCCATTCAATATCTTCAACAAAATCTCTTTCTTTTGGTATTCCTACCCTACTATGTCTTTCAAAGGAGTCAAATTGTTTTTGTTTAAAGGCTTCCTGCACTGCAGGATCTTCTGGGTCTGGTATTACCAGATATCCTCTTCTTTTTAACTCTATAGCCCTTTCTAGGCTTTTAACCCTTATTTCTCCTCCAATAGCTTTTGCCCCCTGCCCCCACTTTCTTTCAATACAGTTTACCTCAAGCTTTGAAATAACATAAACATCAACTCCAAGTCTTTGATCCTCAACATTTGTTTGAACAACCACGTCGCCGTACTTTCCATCCCAAAGTTTTCTAAAAGTTTTAACCCTACGTTCCATCTCCTTTGAATAAGTTACTTTACCGTTAGTTATTTGCGCTTCAGAATCAACGCCGCAAACATTTTCACCGACAATTATTCCTATACCTGAAATTGCTGCACCAATTGCAAGTCCATCCCAATTTATTCTAGCCACATCGGTTGATCCGTATGCGCCAATTAAAATTGGAAGTTTTAATTTTATTCCTCCAATGCTTGTTTCTGTTGAAGCTGAGGGAAAAATTGCCTCATCAGGACTTGGCCTAATACCTTCAACTTTAAAAAGTTCAGCTTGAATGTTAAAATGAGACCAATCTAAGCCAAAATCCTTTAAGGCTCCAGCTGTACTAAACCCGAATTGTTTAGGAATTGGATAGATGGCCTCCCTCCCACGAAATGTTGAAAGACCTATTTGACACAAAACTGGACACTCGTAAATGCAGATAGGACACATTCCACTGATGCAGCTTGTATCTCTAACTCTTGTTAAAGTTCCTGTAGTTGACTTTGCATTTAGGTATGAGGAGTTTTGATGCACCCTTTCAGGCAACTTATATCCCTCCAGGAAAAACCGATAAAGCATCCACTCTCTAATAGAGGAGTGGAGCTCTTTAAAAACTTTGTGTAAGCTAAGTTTCAAGCTAATGAAGCTTGAATGTTAAAATCTTTTTGACTTAACTTCAGCAGCTTAAATAAGCCCTACAAAAACATCCTACTGCTTTTACGCCTTTGACATTCTCAGCAAGCTACAGCCTAAAAAAAGGAAAAATCTCCGGAAAACTGGAAATCTAGAGTTTCATGATTTTTATTGAATCTTAAAATTTTATCCATAGTAAACTTTAGGGCTAGGATGGTAATAAAAAACAACTTTTAACTAGAAAATGGTTGTTAAACCTAATAAAGCAATTTTTTGTTTAAAAATCACTCCCACTCTATTGTTGCTGGCGGTTTATGTGTTATATCATAAACAACTCTTGTAACTTGGGGAATTTCATTGGTTATTCTTGTTGAAATCTTTTCTAAAACTTTGTATGGAATTTTTGCAAAGCTTGCAGTCATGGCTTCTTTGCTTTTAACAGCTCTAATAGCCACCGTGTATCCGTATGCTCTTGCATCGCCTTTAACACCTGTAGTTTTTGTATCGGTTACAATAGCAAAATATTGCCACAATTCTTCTCTTAAAGTTTTATTTTTTTCTACTTCTTCTCTTACAATTTTATCCGCCTTCTTTACAATATCCAGTTTTTCCCTTGTCACTTCTCCAATAACTCTAACAGCTAAACCTGGTCCTGGAAAAGGTTGTCTTTGTATAATTTCTTTAGGAAGCCCTAATTTTTCTGCAACCTTTCTTACCTCATCTTTGTAAAGGTCTCTTAAGGGTTCAACTATGCCTTTAAACTCTATTTTTGTTGGTAATCCTGCAACGTTATGGTGGGTTTTAATTTTTTCTGAATGTTTTCTAAAACCAGATTCAATTCTATCAGGATAAATTGTTCCTTGGATTAGATATTCAGCCTCTATTTTTTTTGCAACCTCCTCAAAAATTCTGATGAACTCCTCACCAATAATTTTTCTTTTAAGTTCAGGGTCAACTACCCCCTTAAGCTTTTCTAAAAATCTTTCTTTAGCGTCGACCATGATAAAGTTCATATCAAAATTTTTAAAAGCTTCTTTAACAGCTTCAGGCTCACCTTCACGCATAAACCCATGGTCAACAAAAACCGCTGTTAAGTTTTTACCTACAGCCTTAGAAGCCAAAACCGCTGCTGTGCTTGAATCAACACCTCCACTTAAAGCTATGATACACTTACTATCTTTAACACCTTCTTTTATCTCAGTAACTGCTTTCTCAATGAAATTCTCCATCATCCAGTTAGGCTTACATTTGCAAACATTAAAAATAAAATTTCTTAATATTTGAGTACCATGCTTGGTATGAACAACTTCGGGATGCCACTGTAAACCGTAAATAGGTTTCTTCTTATGCTTAAAGGCCGCTATAGGAGAGTTTTTTGTATAAGCTAGAATTAAAAATTCTTTTGGAAGTTTGTAAATGGTGTCCCCATGACTCATCCAAACCTTTTCTCTCCTACCTAAACCTTTAAAAATTTTATTAAACCTGGTTATGTTTGCGTAAGTAACACCGTACTCCTTTTCTTTTCCAGGTTTAACCTCTCCTCCAAACATGTACGCTAAAAGCTGGCAACCGTAGCATATGCCAAGTAAAGGTATGCCGAGGTTTAGGATTTCCATGTTAAACCTTGGAGCGTTTACATCGTAAACACTTGCAGGTCCTCCTGATAAAACTAGCCCTTTAACGCTAACTTTTTTATCAAACTCTAAAATTTCATTTGAAGTTATATCGTAATGGACTATTTCAGAGTAAACGTTTTGTTCCCTTATTCTTCTGGCAATTAAATGACAGTACTGACCTCCAAAATCAAGAACAAGAATAGCATCTGGTTTACTCATTTACCTTCAACCTAACTTACTTGACTTTAATCTTATTATTTCTTACCATCTCCAATTTTTTTATTCTTACAACAAGGTTTATCTTTGTAGTTGCTCCTACTTAAACAATTAGTAAAATTTTTGCTTAAAATTTAACAAATATTCAAAATAATGGTGGAAAGAAATATATTCAAATTTTTTAATCATAAAATTGTTTACTGTTGACGCTTGGTGGTAGTATGCCATACATTAAAACTGCTGAAGGAGAAGTTAAACCGTTAAAAAGGACGCCTGAAGAAGTTTTAGAATTAATTAAAAGGGAAAATGTTAAGTTTATAGATTTACATTTTACTGACATCCCTGGAAAACTTAACCACACAACAATATTGTCTAGTTTTTTGGATGAGGATAGCTTTATTGAAGGCTTTCCTAAGCTTGATGGCTCATCAATTAAAGGCTATTCTGAAATCTACGAGTCGGATATGGTTCTTAAGCCAGATCCCTCAACATTTTCAATCATTCCTTGGATGCCTGAAAATCTGAAAACTGCAAGAATAATTTGCGATGTTTACTGTGGATTTGGGATGGAAAAATTTTCTAGGGATCCAAGGGGGGTTGCTCAAAAGGCTGAGCAGCTGTTAAGAGAAATGGGTTACGATGTATCTTATTGGGGTCCTGAGGTTGAATTTTTTGTTTTTGATAAGGTGAGTTGGAATGTGCTAGATGCTTATAGAAGGCAAAGTTACGAGATAGAGTCAAGGGAAGCTGCTTGGAGTTATAGTGGAATAGGCTACCCAACTAGGTTTAAGGAGGGATACTTTCTTACACCTCCTCAGGATACTCTTATGGAGCTTAGATGTGAATGTGCTGAAATCTTAACCGAGTTTTTTGGTGTGGTTTGTGATACTCATCATCATGAAGTTGCTTCTGCTGGTCAAAGTGAAATAAACTTTTACAGGGATAACTTAACAGGTGCTGGAGATAGTGTAGTGACCCTTAAGTATGTAGTTAGAAACGTTGCTTTTAAACATGGTATGGTTGCAACCTTTATGCCTAAGCCGATTTTCATGGACAATGCTTCTGGTATGCATGTTCATGTAAGTATTTGGAAAAACGGTGAAAACCTTTTCTACGACCAGAATGATGAGTATGCTGAATTAAGCCAGCTGGCTAGATACTTTGGTGGTGGTTTACTTGAACATGCACGTTCCCTAGTTGCTATAGTTGCTCCAACAACAAACTCTTACCGGAGACTTGTTCCAGGATATGAAGCCCCGGTTTATGTTGCTTGGAGCCGTGGTAACAGGTCTGCATGTTTAAGAGTTCCAGCTTACCATAAAGGTGCTAACGCAGCAAATCAGAAAAGGCTTGAGTTTAGGCCACCTGATCCCTCATCCAATCCCTACTTATGTTTTGCAGCTATACTTGCAGCAGGTCTTGACGGTATCAAAAAGAAGATTGATATAGGTGATCCTGTAGATGAAGATATTTACAAACTTACCCCCGAAAGAAGAAGGCAGCTTGGAATTAAAGCACTACCAGAAAGCTTAAAGGAGGCTGTTGAATGTTTACAAAGCGACCAACAATACTTAAAACCAATATTTTCCCAAGATTTAATTGATAAAATAATTGAGCTTGAAATCAACGAATGTAAGGAAGTTAACATAAGACCGCATCCCTATGAATTCTATCTTTACTTTGACAGATAAAACTAGGTTTAGTGTTTTTACTGTTAGTTAGATGAAGCTACCTTAAATACTGAATTTTCTTTTAAAATTTGTAACCAGTTTTCTGTAAAAAACAGCTTTAAGGTTTTTCTAATTACTTTAGGTTTTTAGACATGTAGACTCCATCCTTTTTGTATCCGAGTTTCATGTAATAGCCTTTAACACCTAACGCTGAAAGTATAAGAATCTTTTTTGCATCATACTCTTCAACAGCAATTTTTTCAGCTTCACCAATTAAAAGTTTACCATAACCTTGATGTTGCCATCCACTAACATCTTTAGCTCCAACTGGTATAAGGGGACCATAAACATGAATTTCTCTAATAATTAAAGATTTACCTCCCTCAACTTCCGGTCTAAAAACTTTTTCTGATGGATACCTTAATCTTATATGCCCAATAAGTATGTTTTGTTTAACATCTTCGTAAGATAAGAAGATTTCTTCACCTTCAGATGCATAGTATTTTTCAACTCTTAGCTTTATGTCTTCAGATTTAGGTTCTAAGCCAAATTTAGCTTTAACATGCCCAACTTCTCTACAGCGAATACATTGACATCTTAAACCATTCTTCCACATTTCCTTAAGCACAATTTCTCTTAAGTTACTTTTTTTAACACCTGAAATTATGAGATTTGCGGGGATATCCCTTTGAATTCTTTGAATCCTAACCCATCTTGGAAGAATCTTTTTGGCTTCAATTATAAGCTTGATAACTTCTTCCTCAGAGTATGATTGGTATTTCCCATTTTTCCAAAGTTCGTAAAGCTTTGTATCTTCAAGAACAAGGGTAGGATAAATTTTGATGTTATCAGGTTTAAATCTTTCATCAGAAAAAACAATCCTAAACATTTCAAAGTCTTTTTGGAAATCTGAGCTTGGAAGGTTTAGCATTAAATGAGCTGTTACAGTAAAACCTGCATCCTTGCAAGCCCTAAACGATTCTACAACATCCTCAACGGTATGACCTCTTTGGATAATCTTGTAAACATCTTCATAAATTGTTTGAACTCCAAGTTCAACTCTTGTAAGGCCAAGATTTAGAAGAAAATTCACCTGATCCTCTTTACATATATCAGGCCTTGTTTCAACGGTTATACCTGAATTCTTAATTTTTGATGTTTCAGCATAAGCTTTAGCCTCCTCAATGCTTGAAGACATAACGTTTGTTAACGCATCTAAACATTCCTTTACAAACCATTCTTGGTAATCTTTAGGTAGGTAGGTAAAGTTTCCACCTAAAATTATAAGCTCAACTTTATCAACAACATGGCCAATAGCTTCAAGCTGATTTATACGGTTTTTAACCTGCAAGTATGGGTCATAATTATTTTGAATTGCACGTAAACACGCTGGCTCTCTGCCAGTGTAAGCTGAGGGTGTCCCGTAATCTAATCCACCAGGACAGTAAATACATCTAGGGTTTTTTGGACATGGATGAGGTTTAACCATTACGGTTACAACAGACACACCAGAAATGGAGCGAACCTTCTTCTTCTTAAGAAGAGTACCTAACTGCCGAGCTTTTTCGGGTGGTAGCCTTTTAACTATCTCAGAATTTGACGGTATAAATGAAAGACCGTACTTTTTTGACACAATAATTTTAACGTTGTTTACATCTTTTTCAGTTAAATTCTTAAGTTTGGAAAGTTCCTTGGCAATTTCATCGTAAATGTCACTGGTAATCATGTTTCCCCGTCAACTATAACTTTTAAATTCACACTTTAATTAACACTTCTCTGAAGTGTAATCTTGTTTTAATTGGAAATAAAGTTAGTTTTTAAACCTAGAAGATGCCACCTCAATGTTTACTGGGCGTAAGATTTTTATTTTCTGAGTGGCTTAAAGTCTGTATGGTGAAGTTTTTGAGGGCGTACATTCTGATTACAACTAAACCTGGAACATCTGAGGAAGTTGTTGCAACCATAACAAGTAGTAAAAATCTAAAAGGGGTTAAACTTGCGGATTCTGTTTACGGTCGGTTTGATGCTGTCGTTGTAGTTGAAGTTGAATCTTTAGAAGAGCTTACCGAGTTAACCTATAAAATAATTGAGAAAATTCCAAACATAACTCATACCGAAACTCTAATAAGTTTATCCTAGTAAGGGCATATTTAACTGCCTACCTGTAAACTGGTGAACATGAAAAATCCAATTTAAAATTTTAAGCTTTTTGGTTAACTTAACCAGTCTATCTTTTACTCTGGTGGGTAAAATAATGAAATTAAAGTTTCTGTGCGAATAATGTTTGGAAGTTTTTCTATCATTTCGTAGACAATTTTTTTAAGTTCTTCTAGGTTTTTAGCTTCAACCACAACTACAGCATCAAACCTTCCAAACGTAGAGTTTGCTAGTTTAACTCCTCTAACCTTTCTAGCTTTAACAACTTCCTCAGATGTTCCAGGTTTAGTTGTAATTAACACAAAAGCTCTTATAGGCATTTTCTCGCCTACTTACATCTTTCAAGTTTTCATGTATTTATGTTTTTAATATCCTCTCCGCAAAGTTTTTAGTTTTCCCTCAGTACCTGTAATTATGTGAATAGCTTGTTAACACTAGATAAACTTGTAATTGGAGTTGAAAAAGTTGTTGAAGTGTTAAAATTAGGTAAAAATCCTGTTGGAGTAAAATTTATGCGAAGAAGAGAGGCAGGTGTTTTAAAAACTAGGATTAAGAGTAGGTTTTATACTGTTTGTGGTGGAATATTAAATGCTGCTGGGGGTGAATTTATTCTCCTTTCAAAGGAAAACTGTATTTGCCCTGGTGGAAGGTATTATTTAGGTTTTGTAGAGAAACGTGAAATACCTTTAAGTGTACTTGTTGATGGTGAAAAACTTTGGTGTAGTAAATTATTAGCTTACAGATCGGATTTTGAAGCTGAAAAGTTGGCAAAAATTCCTTATAATTTAGCAGAAAACATTGCTTTATATTCCATTACCACTAACAATGAAAATCTTTATCCTGATATTATCTTAATGCTTGTAAATGCTGAGCAAGCCTCAAGACTTTTATTTTTAAATCAGTTTTTTGATGGAAAAATAACTTCAATGGAAATGAGGCTTTCCTTGTGTTGGAGTACAATAGTCTATCCTGCTATGTCAGGTAACTTTAACATCTCTGTTGGGGATGTTAGTGCTAGAAAAATGGAGGATTGGGACCCAAATTTAATGATAGCTTCAATACCTGTGGAAAGGATGAAGTTTATAATTGAAGCCTTAGATAAAAGTACTGCAGGTACAGCTGAACCTTCAGAGGAATTTAAAAAGGCTGTTGGTGCGATAAAGCAAGAGAAGCTTAACAATTTATCTTAGCATAATACTAATTATACTTAATTAACCGTTTATTAACAGATTTCTACAAGTGGTGTTTTATGATAAGCAAAATTGTCCAGTTGGTTGAAGATCCGTATCAAACTGTTATAAAGTTTAAAAAGGAGATAGGTAAAGGAGTTATTGGTTGTTTCCCAATGGAGGTTCCTGAAGAGCTTATTTATGCTGCTGGCTTCTATCCTGTAGTTATTTGGGTTGGTAATGAGCCTGTTACTGTTGGTCATTCCTACACCATGTATTATAATTGTGCAATAGTTAGAACATTTATTGATGACATGGTTAGGGGTAAATTCTGGTTTATGGATGGTGTTGTTGTTGCCAGACAATGTTTACCAACTCATGAGCTAGCTTTTGTTATTGAAAGAAATGTTAAACCTTCTTATCTTGAATACTTATACCTTCCAGCTCTTTACCCAAGCAAAAACTCTTTTCCAAGCAATGCAATAAGAAACTTTACAACTCATGAGTTTAAAAGGCTTAAAAACAGCATTGAAAAGTATAGTGGTAAAAGAATTGATGAAAGTGACCTTATTAAAGGCATTAAGGTCTATAATGAAAATCGTAAATTCTTAAAAGAGATTTATGAATTTAGAAGAAAGAATCCCCAAAGTATTAGAGTATGGGAAATGGTTTCTCTTGTTTGGTCAAGTATGATCTTACCTAAGGAGAAACATTCAGAGATGCTTAGGCAGGTTTTAGAAGAGCTCAAAGGTAGAGAGGTTTTGGTTGGTGATAGGTTAAAAGTTGTTCTTGTTGGTTGTATGTGTCATGTTCCACGTTTTGACATTTTAAGAATGATAGAAGATTTAGGTATGATTGTTGTTGATGATGATATTTACGTTGGTTCAAGATATATTTACAATGATGTAAAGTTAAATGGAGACCCTATTATCTCACTTGCAGAAAAATATTTTTCACGAATACCCCCAACCATAACTAAAGGCGACTGGGAAATAGACTGGGGTAAGTATATTGTGAACATGGTTAAAAAGGTTAAAGCTGATGGTGTAATAACACTTATGCCAAAGTTTTGTCCACCCCATTTATGCAACTACCCTGATTTTAAACGTACATTAACGGAGAATAACATCCCTGAAGTTTTAATAGAGATGGAGCATGAGGCAGTAACACTTGAAACAGTAAGATTAAAACTCCAAGCCTTTACAGAATCCTTAAGGAGGAGGTAGGGATGAGTAGTAAAGAATATCGTTTAAACAGGCTTGAAACAACCAAGCTTGTTGGCAAAATTTTTGATAAACACTGGGCTGAACTTAGAGAAGCAAAACAAAAAGGTGAAAAGGTTGCATGGTGTTCAGGACCAACAGTATTCTTTCCTCAATCTCAAGGTATAAAATCACATTTTATGGCTGGCTATTCTGCGTATTGTGCTGGAAGAGGTGCTGCAGAACAGGTTTTAGAAGCAGCTGAAGCTGCTGGAGAGCTACCTGAAACTTGTTCGTATCATAGACTTCATACTGGGATGGTTCATGCGGTTTTAACTGGTTACAAAATTAAGGAGGAAGTTATACTTCCAATACCCGACTTATTCATCATAGGTAGACTTTGCCCTGAAATGTCACATTATGCTGAGGCATTGTTTAGGAGGTTAGGTAAAAAAGTTAAGGTTGTAGGTGTAGACCTTCCACCACCTAGAAAGGTTGAAGATTTAGAGTTTCTCGGAGAATTTGTTGAAAACCAGGTTCGTGAAATGCTTATACCTGCAATTGAAGAATTAACTGGTAGAGAATTTAACTATGAAGCCTTAAGGGAAAAGTGGAGTCTTCTTAAGAAAATTGCCGAGGTTAGGAATAAATGCTGGGAATTCTTTAAGCTTAAACCGACGCCATGGACATTATGGGATTATGGTGTAGGTATGGGCTTCCTTTTTTATGCTATCAGGCCTGAAGGGTTAGAATACTGGAATAAGGTTTATGAAGAACTTAAAGATAGAGCAAAAAGTAACGTTCCGGCTATTCTTCCAGAGGGTGAAAAGTATAGGCTTTATTGGGATAACTGGATTCCTTGGGCTTTTCTTGGAAGAACTATAAGGTTACTTATTAAGTATGGCGCTATACCAATTTTTGGTAGGTATCCCTACGAATTTTTCCCTCATCCTGAATACATAGACCTATCAGAAGATCCAGTAACAACATGGGTTAATCTTTTTTACACTAAAGCTAAACAAGCAGCAATAATGATGCCTGAGTTTGCATACGAAACTATCACTAAACATGTTGAAGAATATGAAATTGACGGGGTTGTGTTCTTTTCTACAAGAACATGCCGTATGTGGAATGCAGGTCAAAGAGAAATATTAAACAGAATTGAAAGGGAATACGGTGTTCCTGGTGTTATTGTTGAGGCTGACATGGTTGACCCAAGATTTTTCAATGATGCGCAAATTGAACTTAGATTACAAGCATTGTTTGAGATGATCGATGCGCGCAGAAAAAGATAAGCTGAAGATTGTTGCAGGGATTGATGCAGGTTCAACAACAACTAAAGCTTTAGTATTGGATTCCATGGGTAGGATATTGTCCTACCATATTTTAAACACAGGTTCAGCATACTGGGAGACTACTAAAGAATGTCTAAGTAAAGCTTTAGAAACTTCTAATCTAAGTTGGGACAACCTAGACTATGTTGTCGCCACAGGTTATGGTAGGAAACTGGTAGAATTTGCAAACTTAGAATTAACAGAAATTAGCTGCTGTGCGTATGGTGTTTTTAAAATTTTTCCTGAAGTAAGAATGGTTATTGATATTGGTGGACAAGATAGTAAAATTATACATGTAGACCGTAATGGCTTTGTCGTAAACTTTGTTTTAAATGATAAATGTGCGGCTGGAACTGGAAGGTTCTTAGAGTTAATTGCGTGTTCACTTGGAGTACCTATTGAAGATTTAGGTAAACTTGCAGCTCACTCCACAAAAACTGTTGAGGTTAGTAATGTTTGCGCGGTTTTTGCCGAGTCTGAAGTTGTTTCTTTACGGGCTGCAGGCATAGATAAAGCAGATATAGTTGCAGGAGTTTGCCGTGCAATAGCTAGACGTATAATTGGTTTTGTTGGTCAAATAGGATTAAAAACACCAATAGTGGTTTGTGGTGGTGTGGCAAAAAATTTAGGAGTTATACATGCACTTGAAGAGAAGTTAAATACAAAAGTTTTAGTGCCAAGGGAGCCACAACTTATGAGTGCGCTTGGAGCGGCGATTAAGGGTTTAGAAGAGCTTGGTTTTTCAGAAATTAAAGTTGATGCTACAAAGCTTATTTTATAAACGTTAACGTTTTCTTTTACTTTATTTTTTATTATTATTAATTCTTAAAAGCTAGTAAAAAGGTTAGGTTTATAGTGAAGAAGTATGGAGAGTCTGCACGGATATACTGGCTCAGCCTTAGAGGTTTTAAAGAAAGCTGATGTAAAAATTGGGGATAGTATTCGTATCACAAGAAACGGGGAAATATTTGAAGGAATACTTATGCCCAGAATTGGACTTGGAGATCCAAGTCATATAATTTTAAAGCTTCCAAACGGATATAACATTGGAATTAGGGTTAAAGGTAACGTTGAAGTTGAAAAAATCGAAATTAAAAAGAAACATCAAGATAAGACTGTTAGTATTGATTTTTTAGAGAAAGAAGGCTTACCGTCAGTTTTAATTATTGGGACAGGTGGAACCATAGCTAGTAAGGTTGAATATAGAACAGGGGCTGTTTATCCATCCCTTACAACAGAGGATCTTTACAGAACCGTACCCGAACTTTCAAGTATAGCTAAAATAAAGACTAACGTTTTACTTAGCATTTTTAGCGAGAATATGGAGCCTAAACATTGGTGCAAGATTGCAAAGGCTATTGGTAAAGCAATCGTGGAAAATGATGTTGATGGTATTGTTGTGGCTCATGGAACGGATACCATGGGTTACACTGCTGCCGCTCTAAGTTTTTCTCTTCAAAATCTTCCAATACCTGTTGTTCTCGTCGGTTCTCAAAGGTCTTCTGACCGTCCAAGTTCAGATGCAGCTTTAAACCTTATAGGTGCTGTTAGGGTTGCGGCTTACGCTCCCTTTGCTGAGGTTGTTGTTGTTATGCATGAGTCAACATCAGATAACTCAATTTTTGTTCATAGAGGTGTTAAGGTTAGGAAGTGTCATACAAGTCGTAGAGATGCCTTTAAATCTGTAAATGCAGTTCCATTGGCTAGGGTTTTCAACGGAGAAATTCAAATACTTGGTGAAAGTTACATGGTAAGACATTCAGGCAAGGATTTTAAGCTTAAACCAGATTTTGAGGAAAAGGTTGCACTGTTAAAGTTTCATCCTGGGTTTAATCCCCAAATTATAGAGTGGCTTGTTGAGAAAAAGTATTTTGGAATTGTTTTTGAAGGTACAGGATTAGGACATGTAAGTAAAAGTTGCTTTGAAAACATTAGAAAGGCTGTTGAAGCTGGTATGGTTGTAGGTATGACTTCTCAATGTATTTGGGGTAGTGTAAGGCTTACGGTTTATGATACTGGAAGAGATTTGCTTAGCTTAGGTGTCATACCGCTTGGAGATATGCTTCCTGAAACAGCTTTAGTAAAAATGATGTGGGCTTTTGGGCAAACAAAAAATCCTGACAAGGTTAAGGAAATTATGCTTCTAAATCTTGTTGGAGAGTACTCATCAAAGTTAACAATTTAAAAATTGGAGGGATTTTTATCCCCGCAAACCTGCCGCCAGCTTGTTTAGCTCAATATAAGAAGGTTTTAATGTCTAGAAGTCTCCAAGAAAAACTGGAAAATCTACAAATATTCTATTCCATGGTGCCTAAACATAAGGGTACAGAAAAACTTTGTATGAACGTTAAAAAGCAAATTGCCAAGCTTAAAGCTCAAATTGAAGAAGAGAAAAAACATAAGAAAATTAGTAGGGCAAGCCTAGGATGGTTTGTTGAAAAACATGGTGCTGCACAATTACTTCTTTTAGGATTAACCAACTCTGGGAAAAGCAGCATAATCTCAAGGGTTACAAACGCTAGGCCAGTTATTTCACCACATCCCTATACTACCACAGAACCTGTAGCTGGTATGCTTCCATTTGAAGATATAAGCTTTCAACTTGTTGAAGCTCCAAGTTTTAAGCCTTCTGAAGATGAAGGTTGGAATAGGCGTGTTGCAAGCCTTGCTAGGAATGCTGATGGGTTAATTTTTGTTTTAAATCTTGAGGAGGATGTTTGCTGGCAGTATGAGTTTATCATTCGTATGCTTGACAACCTGAATGTAAGCGTAGAGAAGCCTAAAGCTTATGTTACCATTGAGAAAAAGCCTGCAAACATCGGGATTCAAATTGTTGGACGTATTGTAGACTCAACCTATGATGAAGTTAAAAGGCTGCTTAACAGTTGTGGTATTCAGAATGCTGTTGTAAAGGTTTATGGCGAAGCCTCAATTAACGATGTTGAGGAAGCCGTTTTTGGTGAAGTAGTTTATAAGCCAGTATTGGTAGTGGCAAACAAAGTTGATGTTGAAGGCTCAAAAGAAAATCTGGAGAATTTAAAAATGCTAATTAAAGATGCAGATAAGGTTCTTTCCACATCCTGCGTAACAGGAGAATGTTTAGACATGCTTGGTTTTAAAATTTTTAAAACACTTGAAATAATAAGAGTTTATACCAAACCTCCTGGCAAAAGGGAAAGAAGCAATAAACCTATAATTGTAAGAAAAGGTTCAACGGTTATTGATGTAGCAAGAGAAATTCACAGCGAACTTTGCGAAAAATTCAGCTATGCTAAGATTTGGGGTCAATCAGCCAAATATGACGGTGAAAAAGTTGGCTTAAATCACATTCTAATGGACGGAGATACTGTGGAAATTCGCTTAAAAAAGTAAGAGTGAAAGAGACGGAGTTTTTGCAGAAATGTATACCGTTAACTCTCTCTAGCAGCTTCCACCAATCCTATACCTGTAACATCTCCAATTCTTTCTTGATGCTTTTTAAAATTCGGAGATTTTTAAGAAGCAAAACAATAGTTGTTTATTTCATTTATGTTGATGGCTTTTTTGGTTTCTTTAACCTTTTTAGGTTTACTGGTTATTTAAGTATATAAGGTGAGACTTGGTATTGCCTTGTTTTGTAAAGCTTGCGGAAAGAATAGGTGTAAAGTTGCCGAGTGAAGAAAGATTTTTGGAGTGGTTTGAGGAAAAGTTGAAGGAAGTACTTGGTGTTTTAAGCCATAAAGAACTGGAAAAAGCTTTAAATGATAAGTATTTAAGAGATAACCGGAGTTTAAAGCTTCTTTTTGAAGAGCTTCTGGCAGCCTACAGGTTAAGGTTGGAAAGAAAAAATAAAGCTAAAATTTTGGTTGAAGAAGGTGTTGTTTAATAAAGCTTAAGACAAGACTAATCTTCACTGTTCTGTTCAAACAAATTATTAAAAGGCTTTTAGTTTATGATTTGTAGGCTGGCAAATCTAAAAATCCATGTCCCCCAAAAGAAAAGATGATGTTTCGCAAAATATGTGGTTGGCATATGAGAAATAACAAGTTTCAAATTTAACTTTTACGTATGTTTAAGTGGATAAATTATATACCCGCGGATAGAGTTTACTAAAAAAATTATAGGGAGTGATAATTGACGTTAAAACCTGCAATTTCAACACTAATATCCTACAGAAGTAGGGACGAAAATCTTGTTAAGGTAATAGAAAGCTGCGAACATGTTAAAAATTGGGAGATAATCGACGAAGGCTTTCATAAGCTTGATAATAAACTGATAAAAAGCCTTGTTGAACTTTCTTCGACAAGAAAAATTAGGTATGCTGTGCACGCTCCATTTTCAAGCATAAATCTTGCAGAAGTTGACCAAAACCTTTGTAAATGTTTTATAAGGTTTATGTTGGCTTCGCTTAAAAAGGCTTACAAAATTGAAGCGTCTATATGGGTTGTTCATCCTGGAAGATTTACTCCATTTAGTTACTTTTTCCCGGAAGAATGTTGGAAAGCACATTTGGCATCTCTTAATTTGCTTGCAAAAGAAGCTAGCAACCTTGGTATTCAGGTGGTTGTTGAAAACATGGTTGGAGGTTTTGCGCTTTTTCTTACAATGGATGATGGTGTTAAAATTGTAGATAATGTTGATGGTGTTGGTATCTGTCTTGATACTGGTCATGCACATATTGTAGGAAGCCTTGAAGAATTCCTAGATAAGCTTCCAAAAATTAAACATGTACATGTTCATGACAATCATGGTGAGAAAGATGAGCATCTTGCAGTCTACGACGGAAACATAAACTGGAACACCTTCTTGGAGAAGCTTAAAACAACAGGGTATGATGGTTGGGTTGTTGCAGAAAATTATCACCTTTCAGATGCAATAAAAACGTTAAAACGTTTGGGCCTATTGAAAGAAAATGTTTAGTTATTTTCTCATTTTTAAAGTAGTTAAGTTTTATTTTTAGGTGGTGTTTAAGTTTGTATGACCCTGTGAAACTTGCTAAGGATCTTGAAAAGGTTGTATGCAAAGGTTTAGAAAGAAAATATTATCGGGTTGCTCGTGGCGGTAGATGGTATGGCGGCATCGCAACAGCCGATAACCATTAAATGGTCGGCATTGTTGCGGATGCTGCCTAAAATGTGTTTTTTGCTGGAGTAACTATCCTAGAGATAACCCTGCTAAGGTTGGAAACTTTTACACCTCTGAATACATTTTTAGCAAACTTGATGCTTGTGCTAAAAAGTTTAACTATAATCTTTTAAGGGTTAGTGGTAACGAGCCTACAATAGGAAGAGAACACTTGTTTAGGCTACTTGAACTTGTTGAACAATCAAACTATAACTTTATTCTTGAAACAAACGGGATACTTATAGGTTATGATCCAAGTTATGCTAGAGAGCTTTCAAAGTTTAGCTGTATTCATGTTAGGGTTTCGCTTAAAGGTGTAAATAGTCAACAGTTTTTCATGTTAACTGGAGCTAATCCTGAAGCATTTAGCCTTCAAATTAAAGCATTAAAAAACTTACTTGATTACGGTGTTTCATGCCATCCTGCGGTAATGTCATCTTTCAGCTCTAAAGCGGAGTTTCAAAGCTTGTTGAACCTCCTTGGAGAGGTAGATAAAAAACTTGTAAAGGATGTTGAAGAAGAATACGTATTTTTATATCCTCATGTAGTTGAAAGGTTGAAAAAATCTGGAATTAAACCTAAAATAGCCTATACACCAGACAAAGTTCCTGAAGAGCTAGTCTAAGAATGGTAACTGTTATGTTTAAATACTCTTCTTGAGTGGTGAAAAAAGTAGGGTACAAGATATCCTGAATAGCTTCCAAACTTTTCCAGAATAAAGTTTTGTAACTTAACATAGCTTAAATCCTTATTTAACCCATAAAGATTTACTAGCGCCCTTTTAACCCACACATCTATTGGTAAGGCTTCAGTTCTACCCAAACCGTAAAGTAAAACAGCATCGGCAACCTTTAAACCAACGCCTGGAAGCTTCATAACTCTTTTCCTACCATCTATAATGTTTAAATTCTCTAACGTTCTCCAGTTAATCTTCCTGGCATGATACTCTTTTGCAAGCTGTAGAAGAAACTTAGCTTTATACCCTAACTTACAACTGTAAAGTTCTTTTAAGCTTAAACTTGAAATTTGCTCTAAATCTGGAAAAGTGTTTAAAACTAATTCATCTTTAAACTTAAAACTTAACCCAAGCTTTTGCTTTAAAGCTTCAAGCATTTGTTCAAGCCTAGTTATTGAAGTATTTGCTGAAAGCTGGTATGTTATTAAACATTCCTCAATGTTAAAGTATCTTATAAGTCTAAGTCCTCTATACTCGGTTATAATATTTTTTGCTACATGGTCATCCTTAAACTTGCTATAAACTTCATCTAAATCATAGCTTAAGCCAAGCTCGCAAAAAATTTTCATTATAGTAAGGTTATAAAGGTTTTTAGGCTTTTTATTTACGTAGGATATATCAACAGTAAGTTGAGGTTTATCAGTTGAACCTTGCTGTTTAACTTCTAAACCTACAACTGATTTATTATCAACTTTAAGAACGCTTCTATAACCTCTATGCACCCTTTTCCAGTTTGAGTTTGTAAACTGTTTACTCTCCATTGTAAGTTCAAGATTTAATGGACCCTTAATCATGTTTGCAGGGATAACTATTTTTAAACTTTTTAACATCAAAATTTATCATCATCTTAAGCTTCTAAAAAATTTAGAAGCCTTAACTTACGTAAAACCCTGATGATTAACGATGGACGGCCTGAAGAGTGATGAACCATTGCAGAAATGAAGGGTACGTTAAAAGTTAAGGCTTACACTTTTATGTTAGTTAAGCATATTCCATTTTTAGAGCTTTAACTTAGCTCTTCACCTTAGTTAGGTGAACTTTTTGGAAGGTTTTTTAAGTTTTGAGGTTGATAAAATTCAGACAAGCCATATTGCAGTTCCACCTTCTACACCTATCTCTAAAGTGGTAAGCATTTTTGACTCTAACAATGTTTATGAAGTTTTTACTGTCATTAACGGAAAAGTTTATGGTATAACTGCTAAAAACGTTTTATCAACTTTAAATCCTGAAGCAAAATTATCATCAGCTGCAACATTGGCGCCAACAGTTACTCCTAAAACAAAAATTTATGATGCTGTTGAATTGATGTTAAAACATAAACTTCACAGCTTACCCGTTTTTGAAAATAAAAAACTTGTTGGTGTTGTAAATGCTTCAACGATTGTTTCACAAGTAATGAACCTTAAAAAAACTACTCTAAACTATACCGCGGATGACGTGATGGACTGTGGTTTTCCAGTAATTTATGAAAACAATTTAGCAGCTAAGGCTAGAAGCTTGATAATTAAAAATGACGTTGATTATTTACCTGTAGTTTCGTCAACTAACAAAGCTTTTTATGGCATATTAACATCAATAAAGCTAGCCTCCATCATTACCCCCTCTGTTGCTCCTAGGTTGGGTATAAGAGGATTTGAAAGTTTAAGAAAGATGGATTTTCCTGTGAAAGACTTGGTTGAGACAAACGTTTTAATGTTTAATGTTAATGAGAAAGTCCATTCCATAGCAGATGCAATGTTAACTCGTGAAAAGGATTATGCTGTTATAACTCTTTGGGACGAATTTCAAGGAATAGTAAACTTTCATAGTATTTTAAAGTTGATTGTCAAAACTAAGGAACCTGAGTTTCCAGTATACATGGTTGGTTTACCTGAGGATGCGTTTGAAGCTGAAGCTGCAAAAACAAAATTTATTAGAGTTATAAACACGGCTAAAAAGGTTTTTCCATACATTGAAGAGGCTTCATCGGTGATTAAAACAACAAGGATTGGCGGGGAAAGAAGAAGATACGAGGTTAATGTAACAATAAAAACACCAAAAAAGTTTTTTAAATTCTCAGAATCCGGATGGGATCTTTCCTCACTATATGATTTAATTTCTCGTAAGATTAAGAGGCTTATATCAAAAAGGTCTTCAAAAGTTAAGAGAAGACCTAAGGACTAATAGTAATAGTTTATGCCCCCATCATATATTGTATTGTTAAACAAAACCTTACTTTTTTCGTTTATGGAGTAAAAACGGAGTTTACACTTTCACCTTAAAGTATCCTAGGTTTATTCAAACCTTTCGTTGAATGTTTACATTGGGAAAGAGTAAAAGTAATATAGTATGGTTTAAGTTTTCAGGATTTGGGGTGTACTTTCTTGATTAAAAATGTTAAATTAACATGTATTGTTGAAAATTTAACAGGAATACCCTACATAGAGTTTTTAGGTAAACATGGTTTTTCATTGTTTTTGGAGGTTGACCTGGAGTATGATAAGCTTTTTCTACTGATGGATACAGGGCCCTCACCTGATGTGTTTTCTCATAACCTTGATATTTTAAAGCTTGACATGAGAAAAGTTGAAGCTATTGTTTTATCTCACGGTCACTATGACCATACTGGTGGACTTGTAGAAGCCTTAAAAAGAATAGGAAAAAAAGATATCCCTGTTATAGCACATCCAGAAGCTTTTAATTTAAAGTTTGCTTCTAGGTTTAGATATATAGGTATACCTTTTAAACCCATAGACGTTGAAGAGGCTGGCGGTAGGCTTATTTTAGCAAAAAACCCTGTATGGATTACTGATGATGTTGTTGTTACTGGTGAAGTTGAAAGAGTTACAGGTTTTGAGGATGTTAAAGGCTTCTGGACAGTAAAGGATGGGATGGTTAAGGAAGATATTGTACCCGATGACCAATCTTTGGTTTTAAAGCTTAATGACAAAGGACTGCTTATAATCTCTGGATGTGCTCATGCTGGAATAGTAAACACCGTTAAGTATGCCCAAAAAATTACTGGAGTTAGTAGGATTTACGGTGTTGTTGGAGGTTTCCATCTTGAGGAAGCATCAAAAGAGAGATTAGAGCAAACATTAAACGAGTTTAAAAAGTTTAACCCTGAAGTTGTTGCACCGTGTCATTGTACAGGATTTGAGGCTACAAAACTTTTTGCTGAAATATTTGGAAAAAAACTTTTACTACTAAAAAGCGGTTTATCAACAACCCTTCAGTGGTAAACAGCTTAAATCCTTTCCAAAGCTTCTCAGAAAACGTAAATAAAGAAGTGGTTTTCATTTAGTGGTGTAGATAGCGGGGTTACTGCCCTTATTCTAGCAACATCATGAAAAGCACCTTCTTTTTTCCTCCAATTTTTTGATAAAATCGGTAACGTGGCTATAACCCGCCATGAGTATGCCTTTCATGCTACTCTTAGTGGCATGATGATTGGATGTGGATCATCTAAAACAATAACCTCAACATTGTAAACTTCTTTGATGTTTTCCCGTGTAAAAACTTGATTTGGTTTTCCGGCGGCAAACACTCTTCCATCTTTGAGGAGAACTGCAAAATCTGAGAAGCGATAAGCTAAATTAAGGTCATGCATAGCCATTATAATGCATATATAACGGTCTCTCGACAACCTCTTTATGAGGTTAAGTATTTCAAGTTGATGTTTGAGGTCTAGATTGCTTGTGGGCTCATCTAAGAGTAGTACTTGTGGCTCTTGGGCTAAAGCTCGTGCTATAACGATTTTTTGTTTTTCACCTCCGCTTAACTCGTCAAAATACCTGTTTGCAAGTTTTTCCGCTCCGACTGATTCTAATGCTTTAAACGCGATTTCTCTATCTTGTTCACTCAGTGACCAAGTTACATACGGTTTTCTTCCCATAAGAACTATTTCGAATGCTGTCATCGGGGTCGTTATTGAGGATTGAGGTACATATCCCATTTTTCTTGCTATCTCGTTTCGACTTAGTTTGTTGACATTGACATCATCAATTAAGACACTACCTACCTTGGGTTTCAGCATGTTACTAATACATCTAAGAAGCGTAGTCTTGCCAGAGCCGTTTGGACCGGCAATTGACGTTACCTGCCCATCCTCAAATCTGAGGTTAACATCATCCAGTACCTTAACGCTATCGTAGTAAACCGAAACTCCCTTGACCGAAATCCTCACCATATCTCCTTTTTCACCTTAATCAGTAGAGATATGAAGAATGGGACTCCTATGAAGGCTGTTACAACTCCAACTGGAAGCTCTACTGAACCCAGTATGACTCTTGCAACGGTATCCGATACCAGTAGAAGTAACGCTCCTACCAATGCAGAACCGACCATTGAAAATCTATTATCAACCCCAAGAAGAAAACGAGCTATATGGGGTGAAACCAAGCAAATGAATCCTATAGGTCCGGTTAAGCATACAACAATAGCTGTGCTAAGAGTGGAAAGAATTATGCAAGTTATCCTCACTTTTTTTGGGTCTGTCCCAAGGCTTTTGGCTACCTCCTCACCCATCATTAAGGCATTAAGGTCCCATGCATATTTTAACAAGGGCGCACAAACAATAAGAGCTGGGAAAATCAGTGTGAGGCGATACCAATTAGCCCTTCTTAAATCACCCATCATCCAGTAAACTAACTCAGCCAATTGCCACTCTCTAGCTATGTACTTCAAAAGTGTTATTCCAGCTGAGAAAATGTACGTTATTGCTATTCCTGCTAATATAACTGATTGAATGCTCATACCCCTAAGCCTAGCTATTGTTATTGGTGTTATACCTGCGAGAAAAGCGAATATGAACGCGTTAAACATTATTAAATAAACACCAAATCCTCCAAGTCCAACGCCTAATACTATCGCAAGGGCGGCACCAAATGAAGCCCCTGAACTTATTCCTATGGTGAACGGGCTTACTAGTGGATTTCGTAAAGCAGCTTGCAACGCTGCGCCTGTCATAGCTAAAACAGCTCCTGCAACTACCGCCATACACGCCCTTGGAAGTCTTATATCCCAAATAATTGTTTGAGAGGCTATGTCAAAATCATTTTGACTTCCAAGTAGCGTAAGGAAAGCATCAACTACGCTTACGTGAACCACGCCAATGCTTATCGATAGGAGAAGAGCTACTGGAATCAAAAAAGATAAAAACGCTATTATAAAGGTTTTTGAGCGTATCACGGATAAGGATAAACCCAAATTCCTCCCTTCCACTCAACTTTTAAGTCATTCTCAATCCAATGTCTAAGGTAAATTTCCGGTTCTAAATCTTTAAACAGGTCTGGATATAGAAGTTTTGCTACATAAGCTGTCTCAGCGATAAATCCAAAAACGTAATGGAGATGCTCACTACATATAAGGTAAACTTTTCCATCCTTCACGGCTTTAATCTTGCTCCAGCCAGTTCTTCCCATTATATCGTTCCTTAGCTCCTCAAGGGCTTTAGGGTCTGTTGCACCGTATGGTTTGAATACTTTGGGTCCAACGGCTTTAAGTATGACGTCGGGGTTCTCCTGAATTACAGCTTCAGGACTTACCTTAGGATATGGAACTGGCGACTCGGCAAACACGTTAATCCCGCATGCCAGTTTTAAGATGTCATCCCAACCTGTACCAAATCCAACAGCAGTATAATCCGTATATCCCTCCCAATAAACCCTTATCCTCTGCTCTGGCTTCAATTTTTCTGTACGCTCTTTAATCGAATCTAGGATATTCTTCCAGTAACTAGTAAGTTCCTCAGCTTCCTTAGTACGATTCACCAATAACCCTAGTGTTTTAAATTCGGCAAACATGGACTCTACTTTGTAAAAATCAAGTCGAACCACCTTAATGCCAAGTTTTTCAACCTTCTCCTCAAGATCCTCACTCTTAGGATTTTCCACGTAAGTTATAACAACATCGGGCTTAACAGCTATTATTGCTTCAATGTTTGGCTTATAGCAGGTACCAATGTCTCTAACGTTTGGAGCCCACGGTGCCCCTACCGCGTACGTTGTTATCCCAACTATTGAATCTTTTACACCCAGGGCGACAAGAGCCATGACGGAATCGCTTGTTAAACATGCTACCCTCTTAACAGGCCATGGAATTTCAACGTATCTTCCAGCTGAATCGACGATTGTAATGGTTTGTATTGGAGACCTCACAGTAACTTCATGGGTAGGCTTTAGCATATAACCAGCATAGAATGAAAAAAATATACAAATACATAGAACAATAACCGTTAAAACTTTAACTTTACCCGTGATAAAGCACCCCTAGACTTTAACCATCTCAGTCAAACTTGTCTTGAAACTTTGTGTATTTAAGTTTGGTGTTTCAAATGAAACATGCTTAAAAACATTTTCTATGTTAATAAAATAGTAGGAGATGGTCTTTTTGTATATTTTGGCTTATGATATAAATCCAAAAAACCCCCCACACGGGTTAAGGGTGAAGCTTGTAAGATCTCTTAGAAGAAATAAAGCTATCCGGCTGCAAAGGTCTTTATGGCTTTTACCTAACATTTCTAAGGATGTTTTAAGTGTTGTTGATGAGGTAAAGAGAAGTAAAAATCTTGTTGTTTTTTCCAAGTTTAAGCCGATTTACCCCTTTCCTATAAAACATGTTGGTATAATAATTCCTCACGCACATTCTACTTTGACAGTGTTGCATTTTCGGCGAAAGATAGAGGAATTTTTGATAAGTGAAGGTATTACTGCTAGTGTATATTTTAATGGTCGGAGACGTCTTTTGAGTGCTACCCTTGATGAAGTTTGCACGAAGGTTGATGCTGTTATTTTCATCATGAAAAGTAAAAATGTTAAAAAGGGGGTATATCATGGTGGAATAATCTATGAGGCTTCAAACTTTGCAAAACTTCTCGGTACACCCCTTTTTCAGATACTTTGTGTAGAGGGGGATAAAAAACCAACCTTGGTTGTATGGGCTAAAGATTTAGACAACCAGTTTTGTAGAAAACTTTCAGAAAAACTTGGTTTAGAAGTGATTAACGGGTTTGTTGTTCCCAAAAGGGTTTGGAAAAGAGGAAAATTAGTTTATAGAAGAATTTTAGGAGTTATACCTGGTGAAGAAATTATCGTTAACGGTGTTCCTGTAGCAAGAGCAGAAAGGGAAGAAGTAATTCTTATTGCCCATAAGGAAAAAATAATGGATATACTTGGGGCTAGACCTTATAAAAACCTTAGAAACCTTAAAGTTAAACTAGAAAAGGCGCTAATAAAAAGTGTTTAACAATTCTTAGTGGAATAAATGTAACGAACAAAAAGTGTGAAACTGTGTCGATATCTCAATAAGTCGAAAACTTTTATGCAAGCCTCAATTTTAAACTTCTAAGGGAAAAATGAATTGGATCCGCAACCACTTAAGGAATTTTTTGAACCTTTAAGTGTAGCAGTTATTGGAGCATCTGAGAATCCACAAAAAATTGGGCATGTAGTGTTGAAAAACCTGATAGAAGCTGGATATGCAGGTAATATTTTTCCTATTAATCCTAACGCTTCAGAAGTTCTTGGGTTAAAAGCTTATCCATCAATAGAAAACGTTCCTGCTCCTGTTGATTTGGTTGTGATAGTTATACCCTCAAAAAGTGTTCCGGTTGTAATGCAGGAGTGTGCAAGAAAGAAGGTGAAAGCTGTTGTTATAATTTCTGGAGGTTTTCGTGAAATTGGCGAGTATGGGAAACAATTAGAAACGGATTTAATTAAAACAGCAAAGAAAGCAGGTATTCGAGTTATTGGTCCAAATTGTCAAGGCATAAACAACCCGCGTGTTGGTTTATGTGCAACGTTTGGTGGTTTCTCTAAACTTCCAGGTCCTATTGCAATCATAACGCAAAGTGGGACTGTTGGAGCAGCTATTCAATGTTGGGCTGATAGAGAGGGTATTGGAATTAGTAAATGTGTCAATCTTGGCAACAAGGTTGATGTTGATGAGGTGGACCTTCTTCAATGTCTCAAAAACGATAAGGATACTAGGGTTATAGTCCTCTACGTGGAAGGGTTAGCTAGTGGAAGAACTTTTATGGACGTTGCAACAGAGGTTTCCAGAACCAAACCAATAGTAGCTTTAAAAGGTGGAACAACAAAAGCTGGTCAAAAAGCAGCATTTTCCCACACAAGCTCGCTGGCGGGAACTCCAGAAATGTATGAAGCTGCTTTTAAAAAGGCTGGAATTGTAAAAGCCAACAGCCTAGAAGAACTATACGACATTGCAAAAGCTTTTTCTTTTCTTCCATTACCCAAAGGACCAGGTGTCCTGATAATAGAGTCAACAGGAGGATGTGGTGTTATAGCTGCTGACATGTGTGAAAGGTTCGGTTTGAAGCTTCCAGAACCAGATAAAGAAGCAATAAACAAACTACGTAAAGTACTACCCGATACTTGTACATTTAGCAACCCGTTTGACTTGACCACCGAGGCATTCCAGCCTAACCGATTTAGATTAGTTATAGAAGAGAATATGGATAATGAAGAGTTTCAAGCGTTTCTCGTTATTTTTGGAGACCCGATTCAAAATGCCGCTGAAGAGATAAAAAAGGTGTCTGTGAAAACTACCAAGCCAATAATAGTTTCCTATCTTGGAGGAGGAGAAGTAGAATTAACAGAAAAAGCAAAAATGCATTCGATGGGGATTCCAGTATTTCCTACCCCGGAAAGGGCTGTTATTGCACTACATGCCCTACTTAGCTATTCAAGGTACTTGGAAAGAGTTGGTGTACAATAGTTTTAACTTTGGTTTTTATATTTTCATAGATTGAAATCTTTAAACATGGCTTATCTTTCATATTTATCGTATTTAGTTTAGACTTTGACTTTTTGGAATAGCTTGTACAAGCGTATTCACGAGATTTTGAACTTTCTTAGCTTTTTAGTGGGTGCTAACCACTACTCTCCTTGTTTTCACAAGCCTTCTGAACATACTCAGGATATGAGAATGTTTTCTCCAAAAGCCTTCAATGAGCTAACCGTGAGAGAAAAGCTAGGGTAGAGGTGAAGGCAACGAAAATTACGTATTCCCCATGGCTTGGCTCAGAATCCTCAACTGGTTAAAAAGTTTCTTTGTTGAAAACCATCTAAAAAAATGGGTAAGAAGTTTATGGAAACGGTTAAAAGCTTTATGTTTTTGAAGGCTATTTCATCTTTTGTGCAGCATTTTCTGTTGCAAGAATTATTGGATGGTATATTGGTGGCGGGGTAAGTTGCGGTTGAGATGTGAATTGTAGTTTGATTAAATCCTCTATTTTCATCTTTGCTTGAATGGCTAAAGTTAAAGTATTAATGATTTCTCCGGTTGTGGAACCTCCAGCAACCTGTCCCCCGATAAGTCTTCCATCATTTTTTAAGAAAACCAGTTTTGTTGTTATGGTTTTTGTTTCAGGCATTGATGCGGGATGTTTATCATAGGTTGTTGAGTTTCCCACGATAACTTCCATTCCCTCCTTTTTAGCTGCACTTTCTGTAAACCCGGTTACACCTAAACCTAGGTCAAATATTTTTGTTGAAGCCGCAGTAATAGTATAGGGCATTTCTACTTCAAAACCAGCTACGTTTAAACCAGCTACAACCCCTTCTAAAGCAGCAATTGATGCAAGCATAGCCATGTTTGGTTTTTCCGTGACTGGAGAAATTTTTGTGCAACAATCTCCAACGGCAAAAATATCTTTAACTTCTGTTTCCATTTTACTGTTTACCTTAATTCTTCCAAAAATGTCCTTTGGTAAACCAAGCTTATCGGCAAGAAGGGTATTTGGATGTGTGCCTACACAAAGAAGAACTACATCAACATTAAGTTTTTCACCGTTTGAAAGTTTAACAAATTTAACTTCACCATTTCCTTCAAAAGATTCCACCTTGGTTTTTGTGTAAATTTTTATGTTGTTATCTTTAAGCTTTTTTTCAGCTATTTCACAAAATTCATCATCAAAGTAGGTTTGTAGACAGTGTGGGAGGATTTCAATGATACATATTTCCTTATTCTTGCTTTTTTCCCTTATATCTGCTGCAAACTCAACTCCACTTACGCCTCCACCAATAATCGAAATGGATGAAGCTTTTTCTAATGCGTTGTAAAGCTTTCTTAAAGCTTCTACCTTTTTCTCTACAAGAAAAATGTTTTTAAGCTCTATGTTTGGGATTTTTGGTTTAATTGGGTTTGAACCTGTTGCAAGGATAAGCTTTTCGTACTTTATGCTTCTACCATTAGCTGTTTTGACTTCTTTAACATTAGAGTCTATGGAGATAACCTCATCAACAACAATGTTTACTCCAGCCTCAAGAAGACGCTTCTCAGAAAAGATTACTTTTTCAACGCTTAATTTGCCATATATAAAAGGGATTGCGCATGGAACTACGGCTTCCTTTTCCATTCTCACCAATACAACATTAAGCTTGGGATTGAAAGATTTTATTGTAAAAGCTGCAGAATTTCCTCCAGGTCCTCCGCCAATAACCAAAACGTCTGCTTTCTCCATACTCTAAACACCAAGCTAGATAACTACAAGGTTATTATTTATATGAACTAGTAATAAGAGTGTTTTGCTTTTCAAAACTTTTTGGGTACCTTGCCCGAATGTCCTGCATTCTGGACTTTTAAAAAGAAATTTTTATGTTTGTGTGTAGATGGCAACATCAAGTTTCCAGTTCTCATGTACCCCCTTATTATAATGCAAGTAGAAGGAAAAATTGCTTTTTGACGGAAAAGTCTTAGTTCCCTTTAGAGGAGGTTATCAAAATTTACGGTATGCTTTAAGTAAGGATAAATAGCAGAGAAACTTTTAAAATTAGTGTGCTAAAAAATGCGGGTAAATGTTGGTAGAAAAACATCGGTTGTAAGCTGTAGAAGAACGATGAGTCTTAAAACTGGCGGAGGGTTAGCTCAAAGCGGAACATTTTCTGAGGCTGATTCTCCTGAGATAGTAGTTGTTGCAATGTCTCCTCATAGAAGACATGTAACTAAGCCGATATGTCAAATAACCTATGGAATTAGGGAGGCAGGTTTTGATGTTAATGTTCTCGTTTTAAACAGGGGACAAGGTATCCCTCCCGATTCTCCGTTTATAGGCAGTCCAAGCGGTGGTGTATGCGAAATAAATCTGGAGGAGATAGAAAAAATAAATAGGCATAAGCTGGCAATTCTTCATCTTGGAAGCGTAAAAGACCATGTGTTGTATAAGGCAAGGTATTTCCTACGTTTAATCAAGATTCCGGTAATTATAGTTTGCCAAGCACCCATTACTCTAGAAGAGTTATCAAAAATGGATGAGGAGGCAAAACTTTCTGGAGGAAAGGTTGTTGGGTTGGTTACTGGTGTTGTAAGAGGTTTAGATGTTGATGAAGGAAAACTAAATGAAATAGTGGAAAATATTAGAAAAAATTTACCTAAACCTTAAAAAAATAAAGGGTTTTATTTTTTTAAAAAAAGGTTTTAATGTGGAGGAATAATAATATCTCTTTCTCCAGCAGGCATAAATTCACGTAAGGCGCCCTTACCGAAGCAATATCTTGGGCGTGTAAAGTCAAACTTTAGGTTTTTGTCTGCAAATGCAACCTTAATTAACGGGTTTACACACCATGCATCTCCACGTATCATGTGTGCTGCTTCAATAATTCCTGCATAAGCAGACTGATGACCAACGTTCATAGCATAGTTGGGATAGTTAACTCCTCTTAACTCAAAAGGTAACCCTTCATCACTTCTCCATGATAAGCTGTTTGCTGAACCCATCTGGTCTTGGGCATCGTAACCGTAAAATCCAAGCCTACCCATGGATTCTCTATGTAGTAGCTGACTTAGATACCAACCGTTTAAGCCTGCTTGGGCATTTCCAGTTGCAATTGAACATGCAACACCAGCACCAGCGGCAACAGTAGCAGCCCTCTGTGAACCTCCAAAGTGAGTTTCCATGCATGATGGGAACAGTTCATATTGTTCTAAACCGTACATTGTAACTTCTGTTGCAACATCTTTTACTAAATCCCAGCTTGGTTTAACTTTTCCAACCTTGTCTCCAAGCTTCTTTTTAACGTAATCCCAACCATAGTAGCAGAAGTCATCTAAGATGTTATCTGTGTATGTTGCAGTGGCATACTGGGTGAAGCCTACACCACCAGACATGTAGCTTCCAAACCAGTACTGGTCGTAAAGAACAGCCGCCATACTAATTACTTCTAATGCACACCAGCATGGGTCATCAGGCTTAACCCTTGAAGCTTGACATATATCCGCCAAAACTCCTAGCGGAATTCCTCCGGGTTCGTTTTGGCTTCTTATTCTACGCCAAGGCATTGGAGTTCCCATCTGGATTACTTCTGCATGTTTTGCTGCAAATGCAAATTCACCAACAGCAGCCTCACCAGCCATTAAGCGGTAGGCATTTATCATGGACATGGATATCTGCATTGCAGCCCAACGGAACATTGTGCCACCGTCACACGTCATTGCAACCAACGTTGGCATCCTTAAAACTTGATATATTCTTTTACCAATTGCAGCCTTCAACTGTGCAGCTTGGTCTGCTGGAAACTCTTTGTTAATGTCTATCAAAAACCTTTTATCAATTTTATCAGCTAACTCGTCGTCACCAGTAAACACTTTCACGTATGAGTCACTTACAAGTCCAGGGTGAGTTTCAACCATATGCTCCTGAACAACAGCAGCACCTGGTAAAGCATGGTTTAAAACTTCAAGATAATGATTTATGGTTTCTGGTGTAACTTCTTTTCCAAGCCTTCTTGTAAGAATCATATGGGCTGCATCCAAACCAACTACAACAGTTCTTCTAATATCATGCCACATTTGATGCATTGCAGCATTATTAATAAAGTGTAAATCGTCAGGTTCACAGAAAATGTCTGTTCCTGAAAGTTGATAGGGCATAAGAACTCTTTGACCAGGACCCTTACCTAAGTGAAGCTCCGGATTGTACATTGGTATTCCACGTTCCTTAACGACTTTTTCACTATATTCATAAAACTCTCTTTTTCTCTTTGATTGCCTCCAACCACCGTAAATGTAGAATTTTGTTTTCTTCTCCTCTGGTGGCTCCTTAAACTTCTTTGTTAATGCGTAATAGAACATTCTATCCTTTTCTATGGGTGTTGGGTATTCCTTTTTAGCTTTGGCTGGTTCTTTTTCTGGTTTTGCCATAACTTTCACCCCTTTTCTTATTATAAATTATTTTTTTAATTTTAAATAAATTTTAAATTCCTTTAACCGCTTCAGGATTTGCTCCTGCAAGCGTTCTTAACCAATGAATCCTGTGGACAAGACCCATTACTTCGCTGTCAGTCTTCATTGAAACACCGTCAGCACGGAATTGTACAGTCATTTCTCTCAGCATACTTTCTGGAAGCGGCTTACCAATGGGTATAGGTTTATCTAATGGATTTCCAACCTGTGACTTCACATAAACCACGTTACCTGTTGCTTCATCGTATATGTAACGTCTTTGCATATCAAACATTAAGCCGTGTTCATCAAGTCTTAATGCATGTCCGTGAACAGTAGCTCCTCTCACACCGACTCTAGCAGGGTCGAAGAATTCGGTTTCAATAAGGTCTTTGCTAATTAGCTCAACGTCACGTTCCCTACCTTCTAATGGTGTTCGCCCTGATAAGGAACCTGGGTCTACTCCGCGGTAACGTGAATGATATATCCAACACCTTATAACTGGTGCTAAGGGGGCAAAGTATACAGAATCAGTAAACTGAATATATCTGATTCTATCCCCAGCTTTGGCACCTGGTGTTGGCTTAACAATCTTCCTTACTGGGCATGGGGGTTCACCCATTTCATCAAGCGGTGGATGAACAGTTTTATAGGCTTCACCTGGAGCACGATGGTCTAACAGTCTAATAAGGTCTTCGTCGCTTATTGAACGAAGCTTTCTTAAGCTGTAGTTTGGATCTAGGTATTTACGTCTATTTTGTGCTGGCTTGCTTAAACCTGGATAATACTGGGGTTTGTATTCTGGTTTTGCCATTTAAACCACCCCCTTAATTTTACTTGCAGCTTCAGCAACATATTTTATTGGTTCCCTCAACTCAGGAATTTCGCTAAGAACTTCACCAACCACACCACTAGCTCTTACCGGGTCGTAGTACACGGTTCCGGCATCCAAAGCTACAGCTGCTGCAACACAAGGTATGCAAAAGCCTTTGCTGTGCCTAGTAACTATATGGTTTCCATGGAAAACTCCAGGATTGCCTCCACCATAGATTGAGTGGCTGAAGAATGACATTTCAATACCTGTACCTTCTACCTTTCCAAAATCCACACCTGGAAGTCCAGTTTCATGTTCGATCAAATCGTTAAAGTATACAAGAACGGATGTAACATGTTGCATAGCTCTTGCGGCACCACAAGTTACCATGGTGCCTGCTAGTAAACCTGAAGCCGCGTACGCATTCCACTTTGGAAGGTCATCGGTTGTGTAAAGAATGAAACCTGAAGGTAGCTTAGAGAGGGCTCTAATTACCCCATCCTCGTAAGCCTTTTTAGCCGTAGACCTTACCACATCACCTAGTGTTCCATTTTCACCATTTTCTTTGACAAGTGTGTATGTAAGGTTGTTTGCGTTTAAACCTTGATAGGCAAGACCTAATAGGTGAAGTCTCTCAAATGGTCCTATTGCGTCACCCATTTCGTACATGGCTGTTTGCTCAAGGATTGCGGCTAGTGCAGCTGCGTTCATAGCATTTTTTCTTGTTATTATGGCTATATGGTAGCAGGGGATGTTTCGTAAGGCATACCCCATACCCTCATTTTGCTGGGGTACTGCCAAAAGTGATGCTATATAGCTACCCATCGGATCCATCGTCTGGGGATATCTTCCCCATACCGCTGCATGAATCATGTCGTAATTCCATATGTCCACATTAAAAGTTTCGATAAGGGTCCAGCATAAAGCAGAAGCAACACTGGTGAAACCAGTGGTATATTCCACACCAGCATCAATTCTGGCAGTAGGTGCCATTACAAGCAGATATTCACCATTTCTGAGAATTTTAACTTCAGTATCATCATCTGGCTTAACACGAAGATATTTTGTCAACTTGTCGGCAATAGCGTTTGCATTTTTAACAATATCAAGTTTTAATTCTCGTCCACGAATGATACAACCCTCACCACCAACAGCCCCTCGCGCTAAACCTCTTTCAAGACCTGCTAGGTTTACTGCAACTGCACGTTTAAGCGTAGAAACTATTTTTTTAATAGCGGGATTGAATATCGGACTGACAGCCTCTACAGGAATGTTCTTATCAACAAGCTTTCCAGAATCGTCGTAGAGATCTATCTTATCTGGATACTTGGGCATGCTCCCACCCGTTTACAAGCTTAGTTTACGTCAAGTATTTTTTTATGGATTTTACTTTTATATTTTTCCATTTTTTGAGTAGCTTAACTTGGGTAGAACTTAATTTTTTCTATATTTTTAGAGGAGAATACTAAACCATGAAATCACGATTAAAAATCTGATTTTTAAAATAAAAACGGAAACGTAAACACCAAAACTTCTTTCCGGATCCTAAAAATTAAAAAACATTTTAGCAATAAGTAGTACTCCCTAGCCAGTAAGGTCTCCATTTACAACTTACCTACGTTTACCATGTCTCTTCTATTTTCATGATTAACCGTTCTAATGCTTTTTCTAATGCTTCTTTTTCAGGTTTTATGATTACCACTGGAATATCCACTATCTTACCAAGTAAAGGTGCTAGAATAGGAGCACATATAATACCTGCAGCACCACTTTTTTCAGCTTTAACGGCGGAAGTAATACATTCATCTATAGAATCGCAGGGGTACTCTCTCACCTTATAAGTTTTTCCTTTAATCTTCACCTCTTTAATGCCTAACTCATCAAGTAAAAACTTAGCTGCAATAATTGCAATAAAAGAGCGATCTTCAAACTCTAAAGCCTTTAATATTTTTCCAACAGTGGAAATTTGAGGGTCTCTTTTTCCAGATAAAACCTTGTAAAGGGTGGAAAGTGGTATTTTTGCTTTTTCTGACAACTCCCTAACACTCATCCCCCTACGTTCAAGCTCCTCTTTTACCGCTTTTTCCAAACCTAATTTAAATATTTTTTCGGCTAACATTAATGGTACTATTGTGCAATTTATGTTATAAATATTTTCCTTTAGAGGTAAACCAAGATAACTTAAAAGGAAAACTTTTATTCCAGGACCCTAAATATTCCTTAACCTGCACATTAAGGGGAAGCTGGCATGAAAAGGTTACTAGGTTTGGTTGTTATCATAGTGATCGTAGTGGTTCTAGCTGCAGGAGTTTATACGTACATGTTTTCACCATCAAAGCCTGAACTTAGCGTTCTAAGAATAGGCTACCAACCAAGTTGGCATCATACCTCCGAATTTGTAATGGTGGAGAAGGGATGGTTTGAAAAGGTAACAGGGCTAAAACTTGAAGAAAAATGTTTTCCCACAGGTCCACCGGAAATGGAAGCCTTCATAGCTGGAGAGCTAGACATTGCTTATGTAGGTGCAACACCACCGCTTACCGCCTTGGCTAAAGGTTTGAAGGCAAAAATAGTCGCTATAGCTAATACTGAGGGTTCTGCTCTGGTTGTTAGACCGGACTTTAGCTATACAGGGCCTACATCACTTAAGGGTGCAAAGATAGGATGTTATCCTCCAGGTTCTATCCAAGACACCATACTTAAACACTGGTTGGAGAAGCATAATATAAACCCTGGTGATGTTAAAATAATCGCGATGGGCCCTACAGAACAGCTTGAAGCGTTGAGGGCCGGAGCTCTTGATGGAATTTTTGCTCCCGACCCCACACCCTACATGGCTGTTGTTGGAGGTTATGGTAAGATAGTTGCATATTCTTCCGAGATGTGGCCTCACCATCCATGCTGTGTTCTTTTAATGTCTGAGAACCTAATTAACAATCATCGAGAAACAGCTGTAAAATTTCTGGCTATTCACATCATAACCCAAGAATACATTTCAAATCCGGAAAACAAGGCTGATGTAGTTAAAATTATCATAAAAAGGCTTGACATACCTAAAGAGGTGGCTGAAATGTTTCCTGGTGCTACAAAGTTTGAGGTAGATCCATTCAATCCACAGTGGTTGGAGGGTATTGATGCTATGTGCAAAGTTCAGTATGACTTGGAATACACAAAAACCGCTGAAGGAAAACTTGTACTGCTGAAGTCCTCCGATATAGTCTACACAGAACTTTATACTGAAGCTTTAAAACTGGTTCCGGAGCTAAAGAAAGAGTTGGGGTTGAGTACTTAACCATGAAGAGGGACACTGTGTATACAATACTTTCCATACCTATTTTTTTACTTGCTTGGGAACTTTTTTATCATATATTTATACGTAGCCCCCTTTTACTAGCCCCTCCCTCCAAAGTTTTACCCACCTTGCTTGACCTTCTTGCAGGTCATAATCTTCGCTTTTATATGCCACTGGACTTGGCTTACAGCCTCTTTCATTATGCTTACGGTTTTGGCATAGCCTTTCTTGCAGGCTTTAGTTTGGGTATAATTATAGGTTGGTTTAGGTCTGTTGATAGATTTCTTTACCCAGTTATTGAACTAATTAGACCTATTCCTCCTATAGCTTGGATACCCATAACCATTTTACTTTTAAAGCTAACACACACTGCGGCAGCATACATAATCTTCATAGGCTCATTTTTCCCTGTTTTGCTCAACACCCAGCATGGTGTTAGGTCTGTGGAGAGAGGTTATATTGAAGCCGCCATGACGCTTGGCGCTACGGATACCCTCACTCTTATGCGTAAGGTTATCATTCCTTCGGCAATGGGGTCCATACTTACTGGTGTAAGAGTAGGGTCAGGAGTGGCATGGATGTGTGTTGTAGCGGCTGAACTTTTTGGAGTTGCTCCTTATGGACTTGGCTATCAAATAGAAATGGCAAGACTTTACCATACACCTGAAGTAGTTATTGCTTATATGTTAATTATTGGAATACTTGGGTTATTATTAGACCGTGGATATAAACTTGTTGAGAAAAGAATGTTAGTCTGGAGGTCGGGATTTGTCGCTGTTTAACAGACCGTTGCTAGAAATAAGAAACTTAAGAAAAGAGTTTGATGGAAAACCCCCGGTAGAGGTCATAAACAGAATAAACTTAACTATTTATGAAGGAGAAATCCTATGCATTCTAGGTCCAAGTGGATGTGGTAAAACTACGTTACTACGCATTATCGCAGGACTGGAAAAACCCACTTCTGGTGAGGTTTTACTTGATGGGGAAGTTGTAACAAAACCAGGTTCAGACAGGGTTATGGTGTTTCAAGAGTATGCTCTTTTTCCTTGGAGAACTGCTTTAGGAAATGTGTGCTTTAGTTTAGAACTAAAAAAGCTTCCTAAAGAAGAAGTGCTGGAAAAGGGACGAAAATATTTAAAGCTTGTTGGATTAGACGGTTTTGAAAACAGGTACCCTCATCAACTTTCAGGTGGGATGAGGCAAAGAGTTGCTATTGCAAGAGCTTTAGCCTGTGAACCTAAAATATTGCTTATGGATGAGCCCTTTGGATCTCTTGACGCCCAAACTAGAAACTTAATGCAAGATGAACTTTTAAGAATCTGGGAAAAAACGGGTAAAACAATTATTTTTGTAACGCATAATGTTGAAGAGGCTGTTTATCTAGGGGATAGAATAACCATTCTAACTTCAAGACCAGCCAAAATCAAGAGTATGATTGAAGTACCCTTTAAAAAGCCTAGGGATAGGCTCAACTTCGAATTTGTAAAGCTGAGAGGGGAAATCTTAAAACTTTTAAGAGAAGAAATAATATTGTAAAGTCTTCAACATCAACCAAACAGGTTTTTAACAGTTTTCTTGTTTCTATCTCCTACAAACCGTTGTTGAATGGTTGACCTTTTATTGTTATCATCCTGTTTTTTCCTTAAAAGTTTTACATTCTCAAGCTGTTAGCCACGGTTATTTTAAGACCTTAGTTCTTTAAGTCTGGAGATATAACAAAAACCTATAAAAGACTACTTAAAAAGAGTTGGTTGCAAAATAAAAATCCCGTAAAAATGGAATTGAAGGTTTAAAACTCGAAAACTTAGTGGAAATCTGGAAAATTGGAAATTTGGGAATAAATGACTATCACTTCTGAAGAAAAGCCTAAAACACCACAATTTTAACACTCTAGGACTTAACAGAACCTCCCTGAAACTGTTATCCCCAACAAAACTTAAGCAAAAGGTAACTAAACCACAAAGCTTAAAAAGTTTTCAACTTTTGTAAAGTTGATTTATATGAAAAAAGAAACTTGGGATAAAGTTGGAAGTAAATTTGCACATTTAACCTCAATCCATCCATGCTACAGTCATGAAGCACACTTTAAATATGCAAGAATCCATTTGCCAGTAGCCCCAAAATGTAATATTCAGTGTGGTTACTGTGTAAGGAAAATAGATAAGTGCGAGTATCGTCCTGGAGTTTCGGGATGTATAGTTAACGCGGAAGAAGCTTTAAAACGTGTTGAAGAAGCCAGAAAAAACTATCCATTAAAGGTTGTTGGGATTGCAGGTCCAGGCGAAGTTCTTGCAAATGAAGAATCTTTTAAAACTTTGAATCTTGTTCGTCAAAAATACCCTGAACTTACACTTTGTATTGCAACCAATGGACTTCTTCTTACAGATTACATGGAAGAGTTAAGGAGGTTGAAGGTTAAAGCTGTAACAGTAACAGTAAATGCAATAAATCCTGAAGTTGGAGCAAAAATATATGAGTGGATTGAGTATAACGGTAAAAGGTTAAGTGGTGTTGAAGGTGCGGATTTTCTAATCAAAAAGCAGCTTGAGGGTGTTAAGGTTTCAGCCGATGCAGGTATTGCTGTCAAAATAAATACTGTTCTCATACCTGGTATAAATGAGGATGAGGTAGAAAAAATCGCATTTGAAGCAAAAAAAAGAGGGGCTTTTATAATGAATATCATGCCACTTATACCACTTTACAGGTTTAAGGATTGGAGAAGACCATCTTGTGATGAACTTAACAACGCTAGGCAAAAAGCTTCAAAACATATCAGAATTTTTACACTTTGTAGGCAGTGTAGAGCAGATGCTGTTGGAATACCTGGAAAGGAAAAATTAGTAGATACTACATACTTCCACGGTTAGGACTTACATAGCTAAAGTCTGAAAGCTTTTGTTTTTGCAAATTTTTTTGTGAATATCGAGCTATTAAAATTTGTGGGCAGACCTAAAATTTTTCTAAAGTATTCAAATATTTTAATAGGAAATTTTCTGAACATCTACAGACTCTATGGTTACATCTATAAGGTAGTTAAATCCTATTTTGGTAGTCCATCCAGCTTTATCAAGAACACCCATAAATGAAAAACCAACAATTGATGTATCTTTTTCAGCTATTTCTGAGATTAGCCTTTTTACGTCTTCAACACTAACAGGAGAACCTGGCATTGCAAGACCGCCAAGAACAACTATAACTTTAACCCTTCCTATGCTTACTTTCTCAGAAATTTGAAAACCATACCCATCAACAAACTTTAACTTTACCGCTGTCTCCTTCAAACAATTGGGTATAAAGTATAATTCTAAGTTTAAATCTCTCACAGCATATGCTAAAAGTTCAGCAAACGGAAGACATGTACCTGGTGAACCAGTAAAAGCAATCTTACTTCCAGAGGAAATGTTCAACTCTTCAGTTAAAATTTTCTTAAAACTTCTATTTAACCCAACAACACCCTTACCCTGAAATATTGAAAGTCTTTTAAAAGAGCTTGTGCTATGCTGTTGACTCATATGCCTCATAGTAATGCTTACAAAACCATGCTTAAAAAATTTTAGTAAAAACTAGGTTACAAGATTACAAGCATACAAATTTCCTAATTTCTTAACCATCCTAGCCAAAGTGCACCTAACTTATCGCTTTAAAATATCTCCTAGTAGCCGAAACAGAATATAACAAGGTAGATGAATTAACTTGGTTTTTTGCTTTCTGGACGATTTTTACAACTACAATCCCATTTTACTGAATTTTTCTGCAACGAACGAAACAAATGTTTTTCAAAATCAAAGATGAGGTTTCAATGTAGACTGTGCTTTTACCCTCTCAGCCATGTTATCCAAGAAACCCTTCCAACGTTCAACTTTTGAAAGATTATCAGAGTTAAGCTTGGAAAACTTGTGGAAAAAGATAAAATACAAAAGATAAAATACTGTAAAAGGACAACTATTAGCAAGTTTAGGGTGTGAACTGATGCGTGTTGCTGTAGTATTTCACATGCCAGAAATATTTGATACTGGTTGGGCTGATAAAATCCTTAAGGCTTTAAAGGATAAAAATTTTGAAGTTTTAGCCCTAACTTACGGTACTATGGGTAGAACTGCTTTAATTGATAACTTTATGGAGGATAAGGTTAAGTACGAGGAAAGAAAGCCAGTTGAATTTTTACCTGAAGTTTCAAGTAAGGTTGACGTAGTAATTATTGCTACTCATACATTCTCACTTAAAAAAAGTCATGCAAATTGTTGGCATTTAATTAAAAACTCAAATCTGGAAAACGTTGTTGAAGTGGAAACAAATAGTGGTGTCGTGGCAAGCTGGAGTTCTAAGCTTGATAAGTTAGCTAAGATACTTTCAGAAAGCTTAGGCTTAAAGCTTGTTGAACCCCCAAAATTTCCCTCTCAAACAATTTGGAGCAAAAACGGAAAAAAATTTCGCCGTGTTTTAGGGGTTGACGTTGGAGATTATGTGATGGTTAACAAGATTGTAGTTGGTGAAGCAGTATCAGAAGATGTTGTAATTGTTGAGGAAAATGGTTTTATTACGGATGTTTTAGGTGTGAAACTTAAAAAAAATAGCCTTAGTAAGCTGAATAAGCTTGGAAAGATGGACGTTGAGAAGGTAAGTGTTGATACTAGAAGAAATCTAAGATTTACCTATAAAACTCCCCGACTTATTAATACGCGGGAAAAAAGAAAAGGAGTTTTCTTTTTAAACCATAATGCTTACAAAATTTACAATTTTGTACACGGAGTGGAAGGCGTGGTTGTTGTTGGTGATGACACAACAATGATTGCCATGGACATCCTATACAGATTTCAAATACCTGCTTTAGGGATTGTTGACGCAGACCCTGATAAACTTTTAGAGAACATTTTAATACCAAAAAATTCTGCAATAATTACAGTTAAAGATGATGACACCGCTGGTGAAAAAATTTTTGAAGAGATATTTGGTGGAAAAGATACAATCTTAAAAAGCTTTAACCACGTAAAAGACGAAATCATTAAAAAACTGTCTAGCCTTAACCTACTTTTAAGCGTTAAAGAATTTTAGGTTTATTAAATTAAATTCTCCTCTTATTGGCTTATTCTAGGTACCATTTTTTGTTTCTACTTCTTTTTACTCACTATACTGCACAAAAAAATTGTTTAAACGTTTTTAAGATACCTTTTACCACAAAATTCTACAAAATCGCTTTGAACTTGAAACAGGTTTAAGCTTTTTTTACTCCAAAAATGGATTCTTCTTCAAGATTTAAAAAAACCTCTTCATCTTCTCCACACGTTAATACCACTTTTCTTTCTTTTGTAACTTTTCCTACAACACTAACCGTGTAACCTACCTTCCTAAGAACCTCAGAACATTTTTCCGGATTTTTTGTTGAAAAAATAAAGCTAAACGACGGATAGATGGTAAGCCATGTATTTAACCCAACATCTTTGGGTTTAGGTATCCTGGAAACATCAAGTTTTACCCCGACCATGCTTGATTCACAAAGCATGGCTATACTGCCGACAATTCCTGGAGAACTTATGTCCCTTGACGCGCTTACAATAGATTTTTCTGTAAGGCTGATTACACCTTTAATAAGTTTTTGAATTTTTTCTGAAGACTTGTTTGTTACAGAATCAAAACATTTAACCCAACCTTTTTCTACGTAGGCTCCATCAAGGTCAACAGCCAAAACAAGGCTATCTCCTGGCTTAGCAGCACTACTTGGTATAACCTTTTTTGCTAAACCAACAACAGCAGCATCAACAGAATCATAATTAGAATCGGGGTGTGTATGAATTTTTAAGATTTTTAACCTATATTTTTCGAGAGCATCCCTAATACCTTCAACTATTCTTCTACGTATTTCTGGGGATTTTGATGAAATTACACCTAAATAACCCACAGGTTTTGCACCCTTCGCGATAATATCATTAACATTAACAAGGACGGAGAAAAAACCTGCAATCCACGAGTCGGCTTTTGTAAGTTCTTCGGTTATTCCATCTACTGATGCAACAACTTTATACTTGCCAACATTAAACCATCCTGCATCGTCAAAACTACATTTAATATTAAATATTTTAACAAGCTCACCTATACATGCTTTCCTTGTAAATCCCCTGTAAAGCTTTGCGGTACTGGTAATTTCTTTTAAAAAGTTTTTTTCAGTCAAAGTTACCCACCAATCGCCTAGAAATTCTTTAATAGCCTTAATACTACTTGCATGTTTTAAATTTAAAAAATTTCACCTATTGCTAACTCCGAAAAAATGGAATTTTCCAACAAATTTATTTCACACTTGTCTCCAGAATTTAAGTAGAGAAAGTAAACACGCTTTAAATTCATTTTTTTTAACGAAATGAAAAATCTATGGTGAGGGTTTAACACTTGAAAACCTTCAAGATTGAGGAGTTAACAGAAAAAGATGCTGAAGAAATTGAGCTTTTGTTTAAGGAGGTTTGGCCTAACGCGCTGGAGTATCCTCAAGAGTGGAGGAAAAAAAGGTGTTTAACAAAATCTGAAATTATTAATGAAATGCGTAAAGGGTACCATTATTTTGGAGTGAAAATTAATGGTAAAATTGTTGGACTGTATAAGTTGAGTATTGAAGGGGATACATGTTTTGGAGAGCACCAAACAGTTCATCCATCCTACCGTGGAGCAGGGTTAGCTTCAGCAATGTATGAACATTTTATCGATTATGCTAAGAAAAATGGCTATAAGAAGGTGCGTGTTAACATTCTCTTAGCAAACATCCCAAGCATTAAGTGTGTTGAAAAATTTGGTTTTCATAAAAAGGGTGCTCCATATGAACAGTCTAAGGGTATGTTGGTGCAAATGTATGAAAAAGAGGTTTAATCAGGGAAATTCTTCTCTACTGAAAAATTTTATAAATTAAATTTTTTGTGATAATTTACAAACCATACTTTAAAGCTTCTTTTAGCGGAGAGCAGGCACTACAACGAACACAGCCAGCCTTATTTAGCTCTAATCTTAAACCATACCGTCTTATAGCCGAAGAAGTGTTTTCCAAGATTTTTAAAACATAGTTAGGATTGGGTGGAGGATGCTTCTCCATTTTTGTTGCTGGTAGGGGTCTAAATGGAACTATAAGTGGAATTACTCCTAAACTACAAACCTTGTCAAGCATACTGGAAAAAGCTTTTTCATCCTCACCTAAACCTGCTAAAATCATGCTATCAACTTGATTTTCTCCAAAAACTTCTAAAGCTTTTTTCCAAGCTTTAAAATATTCTTCCACGCTTACAGAAGCTTTACCAGGACAAACAGCTTTTCTGACATTTTCATCCAAGCTTTCAACATGAATACCAATAGTGTCAGCACCTGCCTCGTAAAGCTTTTCAATGTCTGAGAGATTTTTTGGAGGTTCAATCTGAATATGAACTGGTATGCCAGTAGCCTTTTTTATTTCCCTTAAAAATGGGATGTAAAGTTTGCACCCTCTGTCGGGAGTATTAATCGAACCTGAAGTTAAAGTTACATGTTTACAGAAGTTGTTTCTTTCCGCCTCTAAAATGGCTTCAACAATATGTTTGGGGTTTTTTACTGACAAAATTTTTTCCCCGTGTTTCTTAATATTTTGCTGAATTGCACAAAAACCACATTCCTTTCCATCAAACCAGTAAAAACAGTACTTGTTTATTGTTGTTGCAACAACATCAAATCCGTGAATTGCGATAATTTTCCAAAAAGGTATGCCGTCAGAAGTTTTATCATCAAGAAATTTTAACCTTTCAATCATGAAGATTTTTGTTAAAGGTTTATTGTCCGTATAAAGCATGTATTCCCCAAAAGGATAAACATCTTTAATTTTCTTGACATGGTAAGGTGAAAATGAAGTAAAAAAACCTTGAAACGGTGTATTTACAATGACATTTCTACCATACCCTGGAAAAAACACGTATCTTCCACCACTAGGCCCAGCACCACCAACTCTACCTAAATCTATCCCATCCTCAGCTTTAACCCCTCTACATAAAAGTTCAACCTTTAATCTTGTTATACCTTTAACCTGTAAATTCGAATACAACTTCTATTCATGATAACTTTACACTTTCCACCATAAAAAGAATTGGTTGTTTGAAAAGTTACACACATTACGCTTACACGTAAGCAGGGATAGAATTTTTTACATTAGACAAAATTTAACAATAAAAGTGGTATGTCACAAAATCTTTAACAAAACAATATTTTTAACAGACGTGACCTCCTACTTTAATTGTGGGTGTAGAAGATGGATGAGGAAAAAGAAGCATACATTCCGGTAGCTGTAGATGACATAGAGTACAAGGTATGTAAAGGTGCAAATTTAGGTGAATTGCTTAAAAAGGCAGGCATACCATACGTTAATCAACTAATTGTTGCAGTTTTAACAAGCAAGGAAAAAGAAGTTAAGGTGATAAAAAGCTATAAAATAAAAACAAGTAAAGGGGAATTAATTGTAAGAATAAACGATGAAGTAGACCCTCAAATATGGATGGATGTTATCTCTAACTGTGAAAAATCAAGAGTTAGTTGGATTACCCCTAAAGCTGTTGCTTTTGGCTCGTTTAAAACAAGCTTAAAGGCGGTAGACAACTTTATCTCCTATGAAAAATGGGATGTAGGTTTAAGTTTAGCAGGAAAAGACTCATCGCATACACACATTATAATCGCCAAAAAAAAGCATGAAGCCTCCTATATCCCACCTAAACAATATCCAATCCTTGGAAAAGTTGTTGCTGGGAGACATGTAATTGATAGTTTAGCTTTAAACGACGTTATAGAAAAAGTTGAACCGCTACCAACACGTGAAGAAACAGTTGACTCCCAGCTTATTGAAAGAATACCCTCCACGGATTGGAGAATTCTTGAGCCTGTGAAAATTTATACTCACCTAAAAATTAAGGTTTACGAGGAAGCTGCAAGTAGTATTGAACATTTCTATTCAACATTTCAAGATGAAGGTATATTAGAAGTTAGTGATGTTGCATCAAGCTATGTTTGCTGTGAAAAAAACGTTGTCAAGCTTACACAAGAAAATACGGTTAGAAGGGCTTTAGGTACGGTTACCGTTAGGAATACTGGGGAAAAAAATGGTGCAATTTTTATCTATAAAAGGGATAGACCCCCCAGCAACTCACATAATGTTGTAGGGTTTGTTGAAAAAGGGTTTGAACTGCTTAGTGTCTCCAAGAAGGGTGATAAAATTATGGTTAAAGTTGAACCTAAAAGTGCGGATGTTTTAGGTTTAACTCAAAGTGAAGCTGAAAAAAAGCTTTTAAGTCTCTCACTGAAACAGGAAAGATGCTGGGATGTTGATGATAAGGCAGTTGTTGTCGAGCAAGAACCACTACTTACGGTTGAGGCGTATAAGAAAAAGGTTGTTAAAACCTATGGGGTTAACCCGAAGGAAATAGTTAAAATAAGAGTTTATGATGAGGCAACGAGAACTGCAAAATACTTAAGGATTGCAAGCGGTCTATTATATCGTAAGATAGGCAGGTTAAAGGTATTTTTTGCAATGTCCGGTACAGAATTTATTTTACTTCGCGAGAATCCATATCCTTTCCAAATTTTTGAAAGAATAGAACTTGAAAAGCTTCTTCTTCCAGAAAAAACCCCCAAAGATTTTGTTGATAATTTTGAGGTAGGCGTAACAAACAATGTAAGGAAAAATGTTGGGTTAATCGGTGTAAGACTTAAATCAAGCAACCAGTTTGGACCTACAGGAGAAAAGTTTAGCGGAACAAACCTAGTTGGGAGGGTTGTCGAGGGATTCGAGGTTTTAAGTAAACTTAAGGAGAGGGATAGGGTGTATTTTATGGAGGTTTAGTTGTTATTTTTCCAAATAAACAGCTTAATTAATAAGGTGCGAAGTTCTTATGAAAAAGATAGATGAAGTAACTTACGTGGTTGTTTTATCATCAAACTCAACGTTAACTCCAAAGCATCTTATTCATAAGGTTGCAGTTTTAGCGTTACCTGTAACTGTTAAAGAAACATGTTACGGTATACTAATTGAAGGTAAAAAAGATGACGTTGAAAGTGTTGTTAATGAGGTTAGAAAGCTTGACCCGGAAAAAATCTTTGTTAAACTTAGAGGTTTTCCTAGTGGAGACCGGAGAATTTGTAGGTCTAGTAGGGGTGGTGGAAGTAGACTAGGTTTTCAACAGTTAGAGGCAGAGTCTAAATTATTACCGTTAATTTCCAAAGGTCTTAAAAATATGTCCTCACATCATGAGGAAGTATTGGAAAAGGAAGAAAAATTTCTTCCAGTTGCCAAACTAAAAAAAATAATTGAAAAGGAAGCTTAAAAATTGTGTTTAAACATTTACCTCAATTTTTTAAAAAAGAATTTTAGGTGAACTGGATGAAAATAACGGTTAAATGCGAAGACGTGGTTGGAGCAAAACTATATGAAGAAATTATAAAAGAGAATATCCGGATGTATAGAATACCATTTAAAAAAATTTACGTGTATATAGATGCTAAAACACCACTATCTATTAGCTGTGTTTCTTGGTCGGAAAAACCAAAGTTAACTTTAAGTGAAATGGCTGAAATCGAAGCTTGCTCTGAGGGGGCCAAGGTAGTGTTAAAAGAAGATTTTAAGAACTATTTAGATGAAATATGCGGGTTTTTGAAGAGAGCCTATGGTGAAGAAAATATTGAGATAAGAGACAACTCAATGATAGTTAAGGATGTTAAAACTCAAGATCTAGAAAGCTTCTTTATACCAAGTTCCTCCACTGAGGATGTTAATGTTATCATAAATTTTTTAAGAAGAATTTTGCCTGAAGGTTTTAGAATTTGTAGGATTCTACAGAAAAATAATAAACTAGCATTAATTGCCTCTGAAGATACTATAAAAGATGAGTGGATTAAAAAAGCTGACCAAATGTTATCTGGTGAAGATTAGTTGCCTGAAACCTTTAAATACATGATTTTTGAGGGAGGGTTGCATAAACAAAACATTCTCCTTGATTTTATTGAAGATGTTGGAGGGGTAATTTTACAAAAAAGTGTTATAGGTTTAGATCTTGTTGTATTTTTTGCAATCTCCTCAGAAGAAATAGAACGTGTAGAGGAAATAGCCTCACTTCTAGGTGGAAAGGTGAGAGAAGCCCCCTTAGTTGGATGTGAAATAGCGCTCGTGTCACCAAGTATATCTCGGCATCACCTTCCACATCCAGTTTGCGACATATCAGAGTATTTAAGAAGATATGGTGCAAAAGTAGACGTGGTTGGTTTAGCTCAGGGCGTTGGGCAGAGAATAGCTAGGTTAAACAAGGATGAAAAAGAGATTATAGAAGAACACGAGTTAGCAATATTTGTTCTAGGAAACTTTGAATACTGCTTACTTAACAAGAAGTATAATTTATACAAAGACTTAGACATACCTGTAATTGTTACAGGTGCACCTTTTCTTCCAAGCGTTCCTTATGCCTACGCCTATGTTGGCGGCCTTGGACGTATACCCCGTAGGTTGAAGTCATCAGAAACTGTAGCAAGACTTGAAGATGTTGTAAAGGTTGCATCAAGTTGCTTAGAAAATCTACGTAGAGAAATATCTTTAGATCCATTACCAGTTCATCCTGTTCTCGTTAAACAAGAGATTGAAAGACAAATGAGTGATTTTTTTAGTGATTCATCACTTTCACCTGTTACATTAAAGGTTGATGGTGTCCGTGTAGAACTAGACTACAAAAAGTTTGTTAACAAGATTGGAAACATCGATATTGGGAATAGAAAGCTTAGGGAGATAGCGGAAATTAAGGCTTCAGTTATGAGAAGACATATTCTTGTTAAAATTCTTCCAGAATCTGTCGTTGGAACAGTATTTTGAAAACCTTAATTATAAGATACAAAATTAATTCTATCATCCTATTTATGAGTTAAAAATGAAGCTAACCTACTAACGCGTAGACATTTCTTTTACGCTTGAAGCTAAAACAGCTGCACCAACGGCTCCAGCATAGTGTGAATAATTTGGAACTATTACTTTCACCTTAAGAATGTCTTCAAAAGCTTTTGTTAACCCTTCAATCAGCGAGGTTCCGCCAACTTGAATTACTGGTTCCCTTATATCAACCTCCTGTAGCTGCTGTTCAAAAAACTGCTTAGCCACACTATAGCAAGCTGCAGCAGCAACATCTTCTCTTCGGGCACCTGCAGCTAAAGCTGATGCTAAATCTTGTATACCAAAGACTATGCAGTAGGCGTTCATGGAAATCTTGTAAAAATCTCCATCTAATGCAAGCTTACCCAGTGTTTCAACGTTAACCCCTAACCTAGAGGCAACTACCTCAAGAAATTTGCCGGACGCACCTGCACATATCCCGCCAACGCTAAATCCATCAGGAATACCGTCAAACGTGGTAATAGCCTTATTGTCAGTTCCACCAAGGTCTATTGTTAAAGCTTCACCTTCCTGCCTACCAGCAAGGTAGGTGGAGCCTTTAGCACATACTGTAACTTCTTCTAAAGCTATGTCAGCATTAAAAGCTTTTTTAAGTAAAAATCTTCCATAACCAGTTACTCCAATAGAGTCAACTTTACTTAGATTTATACCTGCTTTTTTGAACAACTCGTCTAAAACTTTTTCACTACTTTTTAAAATATCCGTTGTTGGAAGCCAATAATGTGTTACTATTTCACCATCATTCATTATTACCCCCTTAGTCATGGTCGACCCGGAATCTACTCCCACAGTTAACCCTTTATGTTTTTTTCTTGCTAAAATCGTGCGATACCTTATCATATTTGACAGGGCTTCCATCCTTAAAAATAGTGTTCCAGATTTTGTTCTTTCGGTGAAAGAATAGGAAAGGATAGGTATTCTCAGATTTTGCTGTAAACTTTTTCTTATAATACTTCTAATAATGCTCCCCTCAGCGCAGCGAAAGCAAGTTAAAACGATTACACCGTCAATGTTGTAATTACCCTCAATAAGGGATTTTGTCCGGGCTAAAGCAACCTTTAAACCGTTACTTGACGGGGAAAAACCGAAGTAGGATTCTACCTTTAAAACATCATCTAATGATATATCAGGTATGATAAGTTGCATATCAACAAGTTTAGCAGCTTCCTCAATCTCTTTTTGTATGCCACTATACTCGGTTCCACAAGAAATTTGAGCCACGCGGACACTCATGATTTTTAACCTTTTTAATCAAGACCTTTTAAGAAGTTAAATATCTTTTTAACAAAAGATGCAGCTTCAACTTCATTTGCCGGGTATTTTAAAACTAGTTTTGGTATCTTTCTTTCATGAATCAGATGCATTATGGCCTCATTTGTCCTTGCACAGCCTGAACATCCAAAAGCAAGGTCAACATCATTTACTATTATTGCAGCATCAGCCTTCTCTATAAGGGGACCTATAAGTGCAAGTCTACCTCTAACCCCCGATGGAGCCTCAACTGTACAGTATTTTAAGCCTTTAATAGGCTCCTCTGGAGTTATGTTGTACGGTGGTGAATCTATCTCAGGATCTCTAACTCTTTCATGGATTTCACTCATCATGGCAAGCGGTTCATGTCCAAACCTTTTTACTAGGTCGTAAAGTATGAGGCTGTTAACAGGAAAGATGAAAACCCTCTTCATGTTAGATTACCATGCAAATAACCCTGCTTATTGCTAACGGTAATTAGATGTTACTGCTTAACTTTAAGTTTTATTTCATCACAAATACATTCCTTTCCAGTTATAAGTTCAGCATCTCCGCCGCATTTAGGACATGTTAATGTGACAACAAGCGTGTTGTCACATTGAACACAAGTTAAACTTGAAAGATGCATTAAACCTGGACTTTCCGTAACCTTAGTTGGAGAATACTCGTACCAGCATTTTTTACACTTACATGTTGCCTTAACTTCTTGAATTGTTATTTTCATGTTTTCAGCTTTTGAACCCTTACATAACGTTGTAAGAGCAAATTTTAGATGGTCAATGTTAATTAAAGTTAATTCCCCTACTTTCAGCTTAACCTCTACAACAGCCGAAGCATTATTTTTTTCAGCTATGTCCATCACCAAGTTAAAAATGGATAGGGCTAGTGAAAGCTCATGCAAACCATTAAACCTCGCTAATTTTTGGGAAATGTTTAGCAGGTTCTGGCTTAACCACCTTAACACCCTCAGACCTAAAAAATAGGTTTACTGAAGCACTTAAAGCGCACAGTGAACCTATTCCTCTACCTAAAACTTTATTGTTATCTTTTAAAGTTAGGGTAAGATAATCTTCATAACTTAAAAACGCGTTTAAACCCAATTCAGTGTATCTTTTTAAAAAAATGTTTCCCATACTTCCCATTGACTTTCCAAACCATACATGTTTAACAGGACACTGGTCACAATAAGCTTTAAGAAGTTTACCCATTTTTGAACCAGCCAATCCGGCAGAGACCTCCGCTCTAACAATTGCGTAGGCAACACAGCAACCCCAATCTTTACCTATAGTTTTCCCTGAAATAGTTAAGGTTGCGTTAACTCTAAAATCCTTCCAGCTAACCTCGTTTTCCACTTTTTTATCGTATTTCAATTTTCCAGTATTCGTCTCGTTCTTAAGCTTCTCCCTGACATAATCCGCTAAACTTTCACATCTTGCTGTAGCTATTACAGCAGCACATGCAGGACAAAAAACGTTTGAAGCTGAACTAATTTTATCCCCATTTTTATTAAAAAATGAAACTGTTACACCAACACCTTCCCTGTAAACTTTAACAACACCGCCATCTTCCATAAGCTTTGAAATAGCTACTGCTGCTGGTCTAACTATACGTCCATAACCAAAAATTTTTTTTACAATTTCCAAATCTTCAGTTTTTGTTAAAACATTTTTTAATTCATCTAAATACTTCTCAGGAAGAAATCCCCCGTTTATCATAGCTTTTAATATTGCAGGTGACCATGTTATATCAACTCCTTCACCAACAACTTCACCATTATTATCCAATATTTTTGAATAAGCTCCTTCAGGAACCTCGTATAAAACAACCTTACCATTTAACCAACTTACGGCAGATAGAATGGTATGAAGCATTCCACAAGCTCCTTCACTTCTCCTCAGAAGATTTTGAACGTATGAACGTAATGTTTGCGTAAAATCCAATAAAACAACCCCTATAAATCATTATAATATGAACTTGCTACCTATTATTAATGAGTATTATACCAATTATACTAGGGTAGCGAGTTAAAACAAAACCTTCTATTTGAGAGAATTTTGTGCGCGGTATGCAAGACCTTGTTTAAGCCCTAAAACACATCCCATACCACTGTTTCCACCTAAAGGGTCTTTAGGGGTGCCTAAACCAAACATACATCTAGCCATTACACTTGCACCTAAAGCTAAACCATCTTCAACAAAAACAACCTTTTCCTCAACTTTTTCACCTTCATACAGCCCCAGCTTATCAATATATTCCATAAATAACTCAGGTTTTCTTCCAGTTATTCCCGCACGTCCAGTTATTCCAATCGAAGTTTTTTTACTTATTAACCCCTTCTCCATAATGAGGGATACAATTCTACACGCTATTAGGGCTGAAACGTAGTCTAGGGTTGCATAAAGCTGGAAAATGCCGTAGTCCTTGTAAATTTCTAAGCCAAGTTTTCTTAGATAGGGAAAATTACTACCATTTACACCACAATCACAACCAACAAGCAGAATGTCTTTTTCCTCGGCAAATCTGGGATTTACAGGAACTGTTCCATACCTAGTAACATTGGAGCTTATCTTCTCAATCCTAATATAGTTATGAGCTTCTTCAGCAAGCTTTTCAGCATAAGTCCAGTCAACCTCTTTTTCAGTTTTTTTCTCCTTTTGTGGTTGTGTAAAGTTAAACGTTAAAGCGGATGAGGATTTTTCTATTCCTTGAACCATAGCATCACAAATTGCTCCAGCTAAACCACATATGCTTCCGATTGTGTGGGCATAAGGGATGGAGTCGTCGGTTACTCTACCTTTAAGCGTTGTACCAAAATCTAAGCTTAAAACCGGATTTCTAAAATCTAAGTTAACCCATTTTGCGCCAAGCTTAATTCCAGCTGTGGAAAGCTCAGCCTCCATTTCATTACCCATAATTTCACCCATAACACGTGGAGGAAGAATTCCTGCTACTGCACCAGTAAATGGAACGTTGCCAAGTTTAGAGTACGGTTTAAGTTTCTCTGGTACGTGAAAAATTGTTAACGGTGCAACCATTTTTGATGGCTTTATTCCAGCTTTAAGGCAACCTTCTGCTAAAGCCTTAATCATGACACCAACCTCCTCAGGTTTTGCAAAACCTGCTGTTACACCTGTCGACCTTACCACAAAATTTAGGTCTTCATCTTTATCCACCTTAGCATTAGCTAAGCAATTGGAAAGTAATTCATGTAAAAAATCTACAATAGCTTCTTTACTTAAAGGCTTACCCCACAAAGTTTTTCCAAAAACAACTTCAAAAGGTTTCGGCGGCCTTATCCACTCTGTAAGGTATACTTCCTTATTGATGAGGTAGACCTTATTGTTTTCTAGGTTTGTTGCTGTTATAATACATTTTGTTGTCGTGTTTCCAAGCTCAACCGATGCTACAACAAACAGTGGTGGTGAAGGATTAACACCCAACGCGTAGCTGGCTTCTTGCTTAACTCTGATTTTGTTTAACTCAGTATAAACACTTTTAGCAAACCTAGGTTTGTGTCCACGTTTAAACTTTAATTTTTTCATAAAAAAATTATTTTTAATATTTTAAGCTTCAACCTATAAGCTTCTTAAACGGATGTCCTTCGCATGGAGTTATTTTAAGTTCAAGGTTTGCTGCCTCAGCTATGAAAACATCGGCCATCGCTGCGATTGCAAAAACCCCTTCAGCATTTTCTATTGGGCCGTAAAGAACAAAGTTTCCGCCACTCATTATTTGAAGTAGGTTGCTTGAAATGTCACAGAACTTAAACATATCTTTCCCAAATGGAAGCGACTTCTTAACTTTTTTAAGCCAAGTCCATGCTGAAACTGCATTATGAATTCCGCTTCCAACCGGAAGGCCAAACTTAGATTTTATGACGTAGGTTGACATGAGAGCGGAACCTGCACCTGACCCTAGTGGCACTATTGCTACATCTATAAGCTTACCCACAACACCACACTCATCAGCTAACTCTAAAAGACCTTTGGGTGTAAGTCCTGCACCATTTAGTAGAAGTTCAACCCTACCCTTAACAGAAGGATCCTTAACGTTGAAAGCCAGTATGATGGAATTTGATATTCTCAAACTTTTAAGTGCATCTAGTTCTTTTTGGTCTATTGAAGGGTTTATAGAGTTGTATATGGCTCTACCTACAAGCCCTGTTTCTTTAACGAATTTGGCGCCGGCAATTCTAACTTTTGCATCTGTTGAGTCTATTAGAAACGGAGCATCTGTAGTGTTGGCTACAAAATCAATATATTTGGTAATTGCTTCCTCACTTTCAGAGAAAACTTGAACCATACAAGGATTTCCAGTTAAGTCCGACATTTCTTCCTGTTTCTTTAACAACTCCTCAGCTTTTTTCTTGTCAAAAACCCCTTTAGCAGGGTCTTCAACTATTTTATGTCCACCATAGAAAATTGTTCCAGCGAGAACTACAGGATTTTCTCCAGGTTGACCTCCTACTTTAACCTTGCCTATTTGTACAACTTGTTGTTCTTTCGCAAACTTAAACATGTTTCTCCCCCAACTTTACCATTTTAAAACCTACCTATAGTAAGTGGAGAACAAATTTTAATATTATGCAGGCAATTGTACCAATAATAAATCCCCATAGGAAGCCAATGTTACTACCTATTTTTACTCCTTCTTTTTGAGCCAACTCTCCTAACACAAATTCTACGCGTTCATCAACTTCATCAAGTTTTTTGTACAATTCGAATATTTCTGGAGGGGTAATTATAAGTGGTACTGCAATTTCCGGATTTACAGATTTTTCTACATTTTCTTCTTTTAACATGGGCATCACCTAATGAATAAAGTAGGTAAAAACAACTCCAAAAAGTATCAGCGAGAGTGCAAAACCAAGTATGAATCCTTTTACTAGGCCAACTGTGAAGCCTGCAGCAAACTTATTTTCTCTCCCAATCATCTGGATACGTGTTTTTATATCGTTAATTCGTGCCTCCAATAATGCTACTTCACTTGTATATCCTGTCTTTTTTTCTGACATTTAAACCACCAACCCGGTTGTAAGCAAAATTAGGAGGAAGATGAGTGATAATATTAGACCTAAAACTAATCCTTTACCTCTCTCATTTGAGACGGCTGTTGTAATTCTACGTTCCCTACCTATAAGCTGAACCTTATATTTGATATCATCAACCAGTGAGGATAGTGACGTCATAGCTGGAGATATAAATGGTGCAAGCGGTATTTCAACACGAGCTGCAACTTCTTCAACTTTTTCTTCAGCAATCTTCAAGATGTACGGAGCCTCTGGATATGCTCCAGGATCTTGTTTAACAAGTTCTTCAACCTTAGCCTTAATCTTACCTACATCCTCAACACCTATCATGTCTATAATGGTAATTTGCTTCTTAAAACGTTCAACAACTTCTTCTGAAAGATGTTCAACGTATGGTATTGCTCCAGGTGCATCACGTACCTTTTTGCTTGACGGGTCAATGCCTTTTTCCGATAAACACTTTAGGGTTCCTCCAGTAACATGTCCTGTAACCTCCGCTCCACAGATAATCAGAAAACGTATGTTTGGATTTGATAACGTGTTTGCTACAACCTTTTCTATGCCAATGTTTTCAGTTTTACATGGACCTGATATTGCAACACCAGAAAAATTGGCTACATCCCGGTACAAGGTTTCTGAGGCTAATGTACAAATAGCTATACATCCTTTAGGGTTCCCTACCACGTAGTCTCCTGACAGTATCGGCCAACCTTCGGCTGGTTCACATTTTTTTACTTCTCCACTCATACTGTTTTAACCTCCAAAAATTATTTTGAAGATTTCTGGTTTAGTTAAAGCGAGATATGTTAACATAAACAAAGCAAAAACAACATTTCCAATTACAAAACCAATGACAACATTTGTTAACCTTCCAGCCATCTTATAGACTTCGCTTCTCCGTGGTCTGGAGGATATTAGCGGTTGGGTTGACGGGTCTAAGGATGAAAGAAGTTCAAGCGACAAAAGGTCTAACTCCTCAACTTTTCTTGTTAACGGTTCTATGTCGAGTATTGCTATATCCCTTCTTGCTTCACCAATTAGCATATAATTTTCATCTAAAATTATGTTATAATCTTGGGAAATAATAGCGGGCATTTTACATCACCTACTTTCTTTTTACTTTTGGGGGTATGCCTGTCCAAACGGTTGATGCTGCTTCTCTCATACAAACGTGTAGAAAGTTGTATAAACCGTAAATCCATACAACAACACCCGCAACAATAACTGGTATTGCTTGTAGCGGAGTTGTAATAGCTAGGGCTATGATGCCAACTAAAGTTATGTTTAGACCGGTAACTACCACACCTATCCTTAAAGTCCTTGCCTGTCTTTCTCCTCCGCCAAGTCCAGCGTTGAAGGGATGAAAAACAGTAAAGCTTGAACCCCAAAATATCACGATTATAAAGCCTGTGTACAATAGGTTTGGCATTACCTTTTCGTTAAAAAATTCTGCGGTAAAAGTATAACCTCCAACTGCCGCGCATAATAGACACATAAGTATTAAGCTTGAGCCTAAAGCTAGCTCAAGAATATACTTTGTAAAGTTTGGTATCTCAAGAATCTTAAACCTACTAATCAAGATACCGTAGACTAATCCCGCTATGCCTGCAATCACAACACCGTAGATAGGTTGAAATTTAAGTCCAACTAGGGCTGCAAGAATACCCATAGACGTTACAAGGTTTCCTATTGATGGTACACCTGTACCTAAACCATAGCTCGCAATCCTTCTTACAGCATCAGCTCCCCACAGTGCGGGGGGTATAACTAAGACCGCCGCAATGACAGGGTGAATACTGCTTCCATAAACGCCTATAATACCTGAGATTAAACCTATAATTGCAAGATGTTTTGGTGGAACCGAAACTCTTTTAAGCGTTTCAGTTGTTGTGTGTGCATGAGACAATATCTACACCCCCACAACTAAAATTGCAAGTAACCCAAAAACTAGTGAAGCAATAAAGCATACAGGGCCAGCCTTTGGTAAGTACTTTTTAAACTTTGGATCCCACCAACCTTCAATAACTCCTCTTATACCGTAGGCTGCGATGTTGGCATTTATGAAGTATATGCCTAGAGCAGTAATACATGCTAAAGCCATGAGTGTTGGGTTTAAAGTTAAGTTTTCGGCAACTCCTAAGATCTCACCTAGACCTGTTAAACCTAAAGAGACTCTGTAGATTACCGTGGCTGTTAAAGCTCCACCAACTCCACCAAGGAAACCACCAATCACTCCGCTTATGAAGCATGCTGTTGGAACACCGTGGCCAACAGTTCCAGGGGTAATATATTTTTTAACATGTTCCTTAGTTACAGGGTCTCTTTCTGCGGTTGCTAAAGCTGGAACAATCCCACGACCAAAGATGAGTAGAAGGTTACATATAACAAATGTTACACATAACATTAAAGCTGAACTTATTCCACCGTTTAACACTATCAACCATCCGGGTATTCCAGGTTGAATATGTAAGGCTGCTGTCATAAGCAAACCTGTTATACCAGATCCGGCAGCCAACATTTCACATCCAGTTGCAAGACCAGTAGCAGTAGCCATGGCTGCTGGCGCACCGCCAACAGGAATAAAGAAAACACCTATACAAATTAAAGTTCCACCAATTGCTACCAGTATTAAAATTGTTATTAATGTTGCTATGTCAATCATTTTTACTCACTCCTCATATGTCCCAAATTTTCTTCTTGCAAAAACTTCAACCCTCCTGTTTATGAAGAGAAGTACAACTATTATAGTCAAACCAACAGCAATGTTTACTGCTGGGAAAAATAGGTTTCCAAGGATCAATCTAAAGTTGTCTAGGAGAAATATTAGCCCGTAGCAAAGGCCTGCCATAGGCCCACCATATTTTGCACAAAAATATACTATGTCATTGCTTGTTCTATACCCAAGTTCGGACTTAACTGTTATATTTCCATGATGAGCCATAGCTATACCTTCCCCAAAAGTTGTATGCTGAAACTCACGTTCAGCACCATAATGGGTATCTCCTGTTGATGAACCTACTGAACCTGCAATCAATCCAAGCATAAAAGATATAATCGGTATGGCAACAGGATATCCGAGATAAATGCCTAAAGCAGAGAAAGCTGTTGAATAAAATATGTAGGCCATTGTTGTATAGAGTGTTGTACATACAAATCCATAAGCCGCTATGAGTGGAAGTTGCCCTACTAGAACATCCAAGTATAATGGTTGTCCAAATATGTTGTGACTTGTAGTTCTTCCAACATGGGCTGTTGTAGCTAAGCTCATGTGTACTAATGCGGTTAACCCGCATGCAATGGGTAGTGAAACTATAACTGGCCACTTAAAAAACTGTAGAAATATGGCAAAAAGCGTTCCAGCAATGGCCCCATAAAATCCGTGGGAGGCAGGTTCCCCAGAGATTGCCTTGTTAAAGATTCTGTGAGGATTGCCAACTTGTGGTGCAAGCTGAACTTGAGAGTTTGGGTTGCTTTGGGAACCAACATCTGATTCTAGGTCTTCAAACCAGCCAACTAATGTTGCTAAAGCAACCATAACACCAAATATTCCCAGCAATATAAACAGAAACTCCAATCTTCCATTCCTCCCAGAACCTCTTCCTTAAAAATTTTGGTTTTGGTATTAGTATGCTTAAAAGGATATTTAACATTTTTTACCTAGTGATTTAGCTGCATTAACAAAACTGCACAAAATCAAAAAATTCTAGGTTACTTCAAAAATTTTATTACAGCCTCTGGGATTTGCTAAACCCTAAAATAAAAAACCCGCAAAAAAGGAAATAAATCGTCACCAATTACCCTAACATTTCCCCTTACGGAAAAATTTACTTCTGCAAGCTTACCTTACTACTTTAATTTACTTGTTTTCGTTTTTAGCAAGTCTGCTATAAGAAGCTAATTCTCTTACCCTTTCCTCCAACCTTTTACGGATGAATTCTTTAGCCTTAGAAAGGTTGGCTTTAGAACCTTTAAGCACTAATGTCCTAGGCAACAAGTATGCATCATCCGGTAATGGTATGTTAAGCTCTACTTCACTTACTACAAGGTTGAACTTTTTTGCAGCTTCAATCATAATAGTAAGTGGTGTCCCAGGAGGAACTGGAAGAATAAGCTCTTTATTAACTTCTTCACCTTTTGTTGGTGTCTTATTTTTTCCTTCTGAAACATTTTTTATCCTTCTTTTTTTATTCATGTCTTTTCAACTTTATTATCTGTAGCAATTCTTCCTTTCAAATAATCAGAAACTGTTGGACGGGGCTTTGTAAACCTTCCAACTCTAATATGGTAACCGATAGGAAGAAGCTTTTTTAAAACCTTATCAATCTTGTCAACAATACTAGGGTCATCAACTTGGATGATTAAACGTTTAACCGGACCATCTTCCCCATCTTCGTATTGAAGAGCATCAAAAAGCACATTAGTAACTCCCTTAATACTCCACAATTTTTTAGCAACTTTTTCAGCGTTTTTTTGACTTATCAACCTTAAGGGAAAAACCTCAACCTCTAAGCATACATCTCCACCAATCATGTTAAAACACTCTGTCTACTGGCTACAATATTTGTTGAGTTTTAAACTTATAAAAATCTTTCACTTATTTAAACCTAAAGTTTAAGGCTAAACGTGACTAGGATGTCGAAGGTTGTTGAAGTTTCAAAGTTAACAAAAATATTCAAGCTTGATGCAGGGTATTCTATAAAGGCTCTAGATAGTGTAGACATGTATGTGGCAAGGGGAGAAGTGCTTGGCATTGTCGGTAAAAGTGGCTCAGGAAAAACAACCCTTCTTAGAATAATTCGTGGTGTTGAAACTTTTGATGAGGGGATAGTAAAAGTTGACGATGTAACTTTAACACCAAACTCAACAAAAGAAGACTTTTACAAAGTCAACCTAAAAACAGCAATACATCTACAAAGGTCTTTCGGTTTATGGCCAGATACGGTTCTAAAAAACGTGATATATGCTTTATATTATGCAAAGCATGGTATAGAAGATTTACCTCCTGAAGGTTCTTACGAGTTTAAGGAACTTTCTGAACAAGCCTTAGAAATACTTAGGATGGTTGAACTTGATCATAGAGCCAACTTATGGGCTGAAGTGTTAAGTGGTGGAGAGAAACAAAGGTTAATTTTAGCTAGACAAATAGCTAGAAAGCCAGCCGTAGTTCTGCTCGATGAACCTGCAACAATGACCTGCCTAAAAACTAGAGAGGGTGTGCTTAAAGCCATTAAAATGGTTAATGAAAGTTTAGGCATAGCTTTCATAGTGGCTTCTCATATGCCTGAAGTTCATGAGAAAGTTTCTCAGAGACTTGTTATGCTAAATAACGGGAAGGTGGAAGACGAGGGTGATGTAGATAAAATTTTGAAGAAGTTTACATCGCTCATTCCCTCTCAAGAAAAAAAGAGGAAAATAATAGGAAAACAGCATGTTATATACTTAAAAAATGTTACAAAAAAATTTACTCTAATTCCCTATGGAGAAGTATTTACGCTAAAAAAGTTAACATTTAACATACATAAGAGTGAGGTAGTAGGTATCATAGGACCATCAGGCTCAGGAAAAACTGTTTTATTAAGACTTATGTCTGGTTTAATGGTTCCTGACGAAGGTGGAGTGTTTATAAAAACTGGTAGAAAGTGGGTTGACATCACAAAGCTTGGTAAGGAAAGTATGAAAGCACGGCAAAAACTGGGAATCTTACATCAGGAGTTTAGCCTTCCATACTGGACTAAAATCTCAGACTTTTTAGCCTCCAAACTTGGCTTAAAAAGCTGGGAAAGTTTAAGTAGGATTTTAAAACGCGCAAGCAAGCTTGGTGTTAGCGATAAAACCGTTGACCTTATCAGCAGAATAGCTGAACTACCGGAAAATGAGATGAAGGAAAAACTTGAAAGTTTAGGATTAAGCCCAAACGTTATCCAAGAAATTTTTAAAGCTATGCCAATAAACATCCTTAAAAAAAGAATTAAACGAATTCTTGAAGAGCTTGAACTTCCAAAGGATGTACTTTCAAGAAGAGCATACGAACTTTCAGCTGGTGAACAGATACGTGTTGCAATAGCATCTTTGCTTATCTCAAAACCTAAACTCATCCTACTGGATGAACCTTTTGGCGACTTAGACCCAATAACAATGAGAAAAGTCTCAAATCTCATCAAAAGAGTTAACAAAAAACTTGGAGTCACTGTTGCTCTTGTGGACCACCAGCTAGGACCTGTTGAGGAAACAGTAAATAGAGTAGCTTTAATTAAAGACGGGGTACTTGTATTCGATGGAGAACCTGAAAATTTAGTAGAAAAGTTTAATTCTCTTTTACAAGACCAAGATTTTGAGCTTTCTAAACCAGCTTAACATATTTGTTGGTTTTGGTAAAAGATATAAATGTAGAGTTATTATTTAGGTTCGGAATGGCTTTACAACGGTTGTGCGAGGAATAAAGAGTTGTCTTCTTATGTTGTAAAAGTTGAAAACGTTTCGAAGAGTTTTGGGGGTAGAGTTGTTTTAAAAAACATTAACTTCTCGTTAAGAGAGGGTGAGGTCTTAGGTATTCTAGGTAAGAGTGGTGCTGGAAAATCTGTTTTAATGCATATGTTAAGGGGTATGGAGGGTTATGACCCAACTCAAGGTAAAGTTATTTATAACATATCTTTATGTTCAAAATGCCTCTGGGTTGACCTACCCAGCAATGCAAGTTCTCAATGTCCACTTTGTGGGTCTGAGTTGATTTTTAAATCGATTGACTTTTGGCACGAATCTGAAGAGTTAAGGGAAGCAATTAAGAAAAGAATAGGAATAATGTTTCAAAGAACATTTGCATTATATGGCTACCTTTCTCCAATTGAAAACATCATGGAGGCCTTGAGAAGAGCGAGATATCCTGAAAAGGATGTTTTAAAAAAAGCTTTAGAGTACGCTGAGAAAGTTAAATTGCTACATAGGTTAAGGCATCCTGCTGAAATTCTTAGTGGCGGAGAAAAACAAAGGGTTATTTTGGCAAGACAGCTTGCAATAAACCCTATAGTTTTACTGGCTGACGAACCTACTGGAACATTAGACCCTGCAACAACAAAAATTATTTGTGAACTGCTAGTTTCTGAGGTAAAAAAGAAAAACAAGACCATGATTGTAGCTTCTCACCTCCCAGAAGTAGTTAAAATGCTTAGTGATAGAGTTGTCTGGCTTGACAAGGGAAAGGTTATGGCAAACGGCCCAACCGAGCATGTTATGGCAGAGTTTTTAGGCACAATTCCCCAACCAGCATTTGAAACCAGGACTTTTGATGAGAAAATCCTTAGGGTAATTTCCGTCAAAAAATACTATTATTCAGTGGATAGGGGGCTGGTTAAAGCCCTTGATGGTGTATCCTTTGATGTAAAAAGGCAGGAAATTTTTGGCATTATAGGTCCAAGCGGAGCGGGTAAAACAACCTTAACAAGGATTTTAACAGGATACTTAGAACCATCAGAAGGTGATGTAAAAGTTAAGGTTGGAGATAAGTACGTTTCCGTCAAAAAGCTTTACACCGTTGGAGTGGTAAGGTCAGACTACATAGGCCTTCTCCACCAAGAGTATTCACTATATCCCTATAGAACCGTGTATGAAAACCTAACAGATGCTATAGGATTAGAACTCCCAGCAGAACTTGGACTTATGAAAGCTACCTACGTGTTAAAAGGTTTAGGGTTTGATGATGATGAAGTTAAGGAAGTGCTAAAAAAGTATCCTGATGAGCTAAGTGAAGGAGAACGTCATAGGGTTATGTTGTCTCAAGTGTTAATCAGGGAACCTAGAATAATTATACTTGATGAACCATCTGGAACAATGGATCCTCTTACAAAGATTGAGGTTGCACGTTCAATTAGAAATGCAAGAAATGAGCTAGAGGAAACATTTATAATAGTGTCTCATGACATGGATTTTGCCAGTTTGGTTTGTGATAGTGGCATATTTATTCAAGATGGAAAAATAGTGAAAACTTGTGAAAAAAGCTTTAAAGACTTTATTCACCAGTTGCAGGAATATTCTTTGGATGCTATCTCATGAGAAAACTTAGGTTAAAACCAACACCTAAAAGATACACATATGATGCCTTCAGAACAATACCGCCAAAAGAAACCTTAGCTATTGTACGTCCCAAATCTCGATTAGCAGGCATAGTAAATGTTGAAGAGATAACAAATAAAGATAGATTAAACTTACCAATTTTTATGTGTAGGCATCAAGGTGGAAAATGTTACACTGGCAAAGGTTTCACGAAATATCAAGCTGAAGCCTCAGCTTTAATGGAAGCTATTGAAAGGACTTCAGCCGAACCGAGAAACATTAAAAAGCTTATTTTTAAAAGCTTTGACGAAATGGATAATGCGTTGGACCCGTCTAAGCTTATCCTACCAGTAAAATCCTCCTACGCTCAAAAGGTAAAGCTTAGATGGGTTGAGGGTTTAAACCTGTCCTCAAACACGCCAATTTACGTTCCAGCATGCTCAGTTTATTTCACGTACAATCCGGGAGACGAAACGCTAATACTTAAACCTAATACTAACGGTCTTGCATCAGGAAACACGTATGAAGAAGCTATCCTCCACGGGTTAATGGAGGTTATTGAAAGAGATGCATGGAGCATTGTTGAGTTTAAAAAAACAAGGGCGCCCACCATCAATGTGGAAAGTGTTAAAAATAAGGTTGTGGAAGAAATTTTAAGATGTTTCAAAAGAGCAAACGTGAAAGTAGTTTTAAAGGATATAACGTCTGACATAGGCGTTCCAACAGTTGCTGCTGTATCAGAAGACCCTTTATTAAAAGACCCTGGTCTGCTGATTATAGGTTTTGGCACCCATTTAAATCCTGAGTATGCAATTGTGAGAGCTTTACTTGAAGTTGCCCAAAACAGAATAATTCATATTTGTGGTTTAAGGAGGGATGCTGTTATACGCGCCGACTTTATAAAGTATGCAGACTATGAGCGGATTAAACGTATTAACAGACATTGGTTTGATGAGACAGAAAAAGTTGTGGATGTTAATGATATGCCGCTACTAGACACTGCAGACATTTTAGAAGACATACATGTCACATTAAAACTTTTAAGTGCAAAAAATCTTGAAGATGTAATTGTTGTAGATTTAACAGATAAAAGAATTCGTATACCTGTTGTAAGAGTTATTGTTCCTGGACTAGAAAATTATGTAATAGAACCTGAAAGAGTGGGGGAAAGAGTAGTTAAAGGTGGTTTAAAGGGTTAAAGTTTTTAACGGTTTTAAAAGTTTCGAAAAAATATTTCAAAGAATAGAAACCATTAAAAGTTTAGCTTTAGAAGTAGAGCAATCAAAACTTGAAGGTTACATTAAAAAAAGATTTAAAAAGTTTAGTACTGTAGCCTTGAGTATTGCTGAAGCAACAAGATCAGCACGTATCTTAGATTTGAACAGTCGGCTGAAGCTTGAATACGAAATCGTTAAAAAGTACAATCCGCCAGTAAGACCTGCATTAGACCCAGAATTTGCGTTAACAATCCAGCTATATTCCCTTAACCCTTATGATGTGGGTAGCTTTTTAGGATACCCCTATTGTTGCGTAAAAAGTTTTGTAGAAGAATGTAGACAATTTTTTGATAAAAAGCATTTTGAAGAGCTTAAACATCTTAAACGTAAACAAGTTAGCGTTATATTAACAGCCGGGTTTGTGCCATGTAGCCTAAATTGTATTAATGCTATGAACGCGGCTTTAATAAGTCATTTAACGGACACCTCGTTGATTAAGAAGATGGATGAAGAGCTTAAGGTGTATTTACCCCATCATCATCCAGCCTATCAAAGTTTTTTTGAAGAACTAGCTTAAAAGTAACTCGTTTACCACAAACAACTAATAACACCATTAAAAGTACATTTATCCAGAAAATCTAGGATAAGAGGTAGCATACCACACCTTACAAGTTTTTATCATTCTCATCTAAAAACTATAAACCGCAAACAAAAAATTTAAATTAAGTCTCAAAGCTTAAACAATAATCAAAACTAGAAGTAGCTTCTGTGAGGCATTAAAAAGGTCGAGAATTTTGAGGCTGTTACATAAAGTTCTCAAGGCTGGATTTTGTGAAGAAGTAATTAATAGAGGGTCAAACTTTTTCTCAAAGGAAAATATTCAAACTCTTAGGGCTTGCATGCAGTGTGGAACATGCGTAGGAGGTTGCCCATCTGGCAGACGAACAGCATGGCGTATTAGAGAAATATTTGGAAAGGTTTTAGCCGGATTTGAAGATGAAGCCTTAAAAGACGAAAATTTATGGCAGTGCACAACCTGTTATACTTGTCAAGAACGTTGTCCAAGAAAAGTTATGACCACAGATATTGTAAGGGTTTTAAGAAATATTGCTGTGGAGAAGGGCTACATGAATAAAAACCATCTCAGGGTTTGTGAACTTCTTTTTAAACATGGACATGCTGTTCCAATAGATGAAAAAACAAAAGAAGTAAGAAAAAAGCTAGGCTTAGATGAAACTCCTCCAACGGTTCATAAATATCCTGAAGCTTTAAATGAAGTTATACTTCTTGTTAACGAAACAGGATTTAAACTGAAGGTTAAGAGGGATTAAAATGAAAGCTTACGCGTATTTTCTTGGATGTATAACTCCAAACAGGTATCCTGGAATAGAGTATTCAGCAATAGAGGTTCTTAAAAATTTTGAAGTTGAATTAAAACCTATGCATGGCACCTCCTGCTGTCCAGCTCCAGGTGTTTTTGGGTCTTTTGATTTATGGAATTGGCTTGTTTTAGCCGCTAGAAATATAAGTATAGCTGAAGATATGGGACTAGATATAGCGGTTACGTGTAACGGTTGTTATGGAACGCTTCAAGAAGCAAACCATATACTTCAGCATAATTCTGAGCTAAAAGGGAAAGTTAACAATCTTCTCGGGAAGGTGAACAAAGTTTACAGGGGAACTGTTAAGGTTATTCATGTTATAGAAATTCTGTATAAAGTTATTGGGTTAAAAGCAATAGAAAGTAGGGTTGTAAAACCTTTAAAAAATGTTAAAGTTGCAGTCCACTATGGATGCCACTTCCTTAAACCAAGCGAGATGAGAGGTCAAGGTTCCCCTGAAAAACCAACAATGCTTGATGAGCTTGTGGAAGCTTTAGGTGCTCAGAGCGTGGATTATAAAGATAAGCTCATGTGTTGTGGTGCTGGTGGTGGTGTCCGGGCGGGGAATATTGAAACAGCTTTGGATATGACTAAAGATAAGATTAAAGCTATGCTTGATGCTGGTGCTGACTGTGTTGTAACACCATGTGCTTTCTGCCACCTACAATTTGATAGAGGCCAGGTAGAGTTGGCAGCCAAAATAAAACGTGAATACGGTTTACCTGTTGTTTTCATAACTCAGCTTGTAGGTTTAGCTTTGGGTATAACTCCTGAAAAACTGGGCTTGCTGGATAATGCAATTAGTGTGGAGAAACTTTTAAAGAAACTATAAAAAGCCCTCACATAAAACATGAAAACTTCCTTAGAAAGTAACAAAAACAAGCAGTTTTATGGAAGCGAATTTCGTACTTCGTAAAGAAGCCATCTTTTAATGGATGGAGTGTTTTCCGAAGCTTGTGGTAGAAGTTTACAAGGGTAATTTTTACACTCATAACAAAACTTTAGACCATTTTTCTTTACACAACATAAGTATATTTCACAGTTAACTTTTATGCCATTTTTAGTTCTACAACCAAAACATTTATCTTCACCTATAACTCCCAACCATTCCAAGTCGCCTTTAATTCTAGTGTTTTTAACGGTTGATAGGTAAACCGGACATAACGTGCAATTTAAACCGCAAGGGGCAACATCCAATGTGCATCCCCCGTTTTAGCTTAATCATGCCAGTATTTAAATTAAAACTGGATAGTTAAAATGATTACTATGTCAAGTTTCTCTCATTATTGTTTAAAAAGCTTAAATTAACCTTTTTCCTGCTTCAGGTCCAGGTTTAACAGTGTAAACTTCCTCAACCTTTATTAGCACACCTGCTTTAGTTTTTAATTTAGGCATTTTAGATTTAACCCACATCACAACATCCTCATACTCCTTCCCAGAGGTGAATATCTTTGCAGAACCCTTAACTTGGTAACCATCTCTTGTTTCAGGATCCCAGAATGTTACTGACACATGAGGATTTTCCTCCAAATTTTTTCTTGTTTTTTGGAAGAAGTTATCCGCTACAAGCAAATGCTCATCATCATAAAGCTTTACGAATATTATTGGCACCGCGTTAGGTATTCCTGTCTTACTTGACGTTGCAATGGTTACACAAGCCTTCCCAATAGCCTTCTCCAAGACTGCTTTAACTTCATTAGGAAGCTTAACCATGGTAGCATCACTTCAAAATTAACAGATAACTGCTTACAATTTTATTGTAAACCTGAACGTTTATAATAAAGTTTTCCAAACTTGTTGGCTCTCTTCAAAAGTTTTACGTCATAGTTAGCAGTTTCAGGATGGATAGGTGGTACAAATTTAAACGGACATTAAATTTTGTGGTTGTCTCAAGAACGTGTAATAAATGTAGGAGCTTGGATTTTCCCAGAAAAAGGATAGAAAGGGCAAACGCTTACGTGTATATGCAAAGGAAAATTCATGAACAACTTACATTAGCCGCCTAAAAATTGTGGCAGAATGTTACCGTAAATCTTAATAAAACCCTAGCGACATAATTTGGATAAAGAACAAAAACCATGTAAAAAATACGTTAAAAACTCAATATTTAAGGGCCGGTCGTCTAGATGGTTAGGATCTCCGCCTGACAAATTTTCAGGAAGCGCGGAGGGTCGCAGGTTCGAGCCCTGCCCGGCCCACCTAAACTTTTTACGTTAAATTCCTAAAGTTATAAAGAAAAGCTACTTGGAAGAAAATCTAACAAGATGATAAGCTAGAGCTTTATGAGAAGGAGCTGAAAAACTAGAAGAAAGAAAATAAACCAGAATGCAAAAAATGAAGGGTATTTCACCAACGAATAGTGTTACAAACACTTTATCATTGAAAATTGATAACGGTTAGGAAGTTTTAAGTTTCTTCTTCAAAGAACATCACGTGTAGAATAAATTCACTTCTTGCTAAACTGCTAAACTATTTTTGGAAAATTTTAAAGCAAAGATTTTGTTATATCTTTTTTTTAGCGTGAATTTTAGGCGTTGGTGGAGGTGAGAGTAAGATAGGCTACATAGGTAGACATTTAATCGTTGAATTTTTTAATTGTGATTTTGACATTATTAACGATGAAAAATTTTTAGAAAGTGTTTTGGTCAGAGGTTTAAGCGAAGCTGGAGGAAGAATAATATGGAAGTTTTTTTACAAATTTCGCCCTCATGGAGTTACGGGGGTTATCTTAATTGCTGAATCTCACTTATCACTTCATACATGGCCTGAAAAAGGCTATGTTGCAATTGATATTTTTACTTGCGGATCTAGGATGGATCCGTGGAAAGCCTATAAAAGAATTGTTGAGGAAATTAAGCCTAAAAGGGTTAGAGTTTTAGAGCTGAAGAGAGGGGTTCTTCATAAACCAAAAATTGTTGAGGAGAGTCTTGGTTGAGGAGTGGTGGTGTCTGGTATTCTGAAAATTTAACAGAGACGGCTTTTATTCAATGTAAAGTAAGAAGGTTAATTTTTTCAGGTGAAACTCTATACCAAAAAGTTGAGGTTATTGATACGTACGATTACGGTAAATGCTTAATTCTTGATGGTAAACTCCAATCTTCGCTTAGAGATGAATGGGTTTACCATGAAGCTATTACACATCCTGCTCTTTTAACCCATCCTAACCCATCTAACATACTTATTATTGGTGGTGGTGAGGGAGGGGTCTTAAGGGAAGTTTTAAAGCATAATACTGTTTCCTCGGTGGTAATGGTTGATCTTGATAGAGACGTGGTGGAAATCGCAAAAAAATACTTAAGAGAAATATGTGGAGATTCATTTGAGGATAAAAGAGTTAAGCTTCTCTTTGAGGATGGTAGAAACTTTCTTACAGGTCAACCTAACAACATCTACGATGTAATCATCATTGATGTAACAGACCCATTAGAGGAAGGGCCATCTTACCTCCTTTACACGAAGGAGTTTTACACCATAGTTTATGAGAAGCTAAACAGTGAAGGTTTAATGGTTACCCAAGCAACTTCTATTTTTCACAGTTTAAACTGCTTTTCAAGAATATATCGGACTGTCAGCCTAATCTTCCCATTAACTAAGGCATATAGAGCTGAGGTTGCATCCTATTCGTCTCCTTGGGGATTCATTTTGGGTTCAAAAAAATTTGACCCTGAAGCTTTAACAGTAGATGAGGTTGACAAAAGGCTTAAGTTAAGAGGTATTGAAGACCTAAAGTTTTATGATGGAAAAACACATCAATCTATTTTTAACCTACCTAAACATTTAAGAAAAAAGCTTGGTGAAGAAAAAGAAGTAGTTACTGACGAAAACCCAGCTTTCATGGTTAAGTAAGACGCAACTTCTTTTTCTAGAACAAGAATAGTAAAGGGCTCACAGCACCACCGCTTCCCACCCCCTTTCGGAGAGTAGTACAACGAGCGGCGTCTTCAGGATTCACTTCCGGGTTCTGATGGGACCGGGTCTTACCCCGAAGACTGTGGCCGTGAGCCCATAGTTGTTAAGTTAAATGGGTTAAAATAAGTTTTTCCCCATTTTAAACAAATATAAAGCTTTATTTACTTGATTTCTTTTTTGTTGTTTGTGTAGTAAGCGTTTATGTGGTGTTAGTTAAAGATGCCCCCCCTTTCAGAGCTGTTTGGTGAGCAGCCAAGCATAATTAACTGGGTTATTCAAGCGGTATTTTTGGCTTTCATATTTGTATACATTTTTTATGGTCAAAGATTGCAAATGGCTTTATGGGCCAGAGATGTTGAAAGGTCTCTTTACAAAATTAAAGCTCTTAGAGATAAAGCTAGGGAGATTTCAATATCAACCGTTAAAGAACTTGGCAAACCTGAAATCGACCCCACCCAAAGAATAGACCAATTTTTAGAAAGGTTCTTTATTGAGCCTGTAAGCTTAGACCCTGCTGGAATTGTTTGGAAACTTGACCACCTGCTAAATGTACGTGACTTAAGCATGAAAGATGAAGTTCGCAGACTTGCTCCCAATGCTGATGAATCGACAATAAATAGCTTGGAAAACTTGCTTGAGGCAGCTGTGGATTTAAACTTTGTTTACCGCTATGTTAGACACTACTACCTTTTAAGTAAACGTACAAAATCCTACTTCCTACTAGCTCAACTTCAAATGATTATGCCTATAATTTTAGAGCAAGCTCTAGCTTTTGAGGGGGCTATTCAAGCTTTTTCTAAGGGTCAACCTATAGGTGACGGTGCTGGTGCTTTGGTTGCAAATAAGCTAGCTCGTGGTGTGGAATGGAAAAAGATTGAAAAGGATATGATTTTTGCTGAAACAAGCATTGATGGCAGAAAAGTTTACGCATTAAAAGCTGAGGGTCCAGGTGGAAATGTAGGTAAACCTGGTGATGCCATTGCAGCTTTGATAGAAAATGCTATAGCGTCAGGTTTAGGTAAACCTTCACTTATCATAATGGTTGATGCCGCATTAAAATTTGAGGGTGAAAAAACTGGTGATGTTGCTGAAGGAATTGGAGCTGCTATTGGCGGTATTGGTGTTGAAAAGTTTAAGATTGAGGAAGTTGCAAACAAATATAAAATTCCATTGTTTGCTGTTGTTATAAAGGAATCTTTAAAAGAGGCTATTTCTCCTATGAGAAAGGATATTTATGAAGGTGTTGAAAAGGCTTTAGAAAGGATAAAGCGTATAATTAATGAAAATACCAAGGAAGGAGATACTGTAATAGTTGCAGGGATAGGGAATACTATAGGTATAGCGTAAGCAAATGGTGAGAAATTGAGTGAAAAAAATAAGAATCCTCTAAAGAAGTTTTTCCAAGTTTTCATAGTAATGGTCTTTATAGTCTTTTTATACATCTTTTTTCTGGAATTTTTTTCTATTCCTGTAAACCAGAATGAGTATATTCTAACTTTGCTAAGCATTTTTCTATTGTTAATACTCTTTACATTGCTTACAAGAAGCTTAACAAAAGCTCAACCTAAACCTCCGCAAAAGATTTTAACTCTTATTCAATGCACAAAATGCGCCTTTAAAAGTGTTAGAGACTTTCAAATTGGAGATTATATACCTAAAGTTATAGGTTCTTGTCCAAACTGTGGAAGCACGTTCCAGATTGAGGCGATATATGTAGAAGAACCTGTTAAAAAAGAATCAAAAGAGCCTTTAACATTTTAACCTTCAAATTGTTATAACCTCAACCTTACCCTTATAAATTATGATGGTGTGCTCTGATTGAGCTACTGGCTGCCTTTTTTTTTCAATTAATGTTGGGTAAGCATAGATATACTTTGACTGGATGAGGTTGTTGAATGTTACGTGGAAGCTCTTAGCAGGAGAAGCTTTTAAAGCCCAGCGCAAGGCAAATGGTAAGCTATGAAATCTTTTTCTTAAAATGTTAAAAAGAATTTTTTCCTCTTCCTCCTTTGGAGGTTTATCTTTTAAAATCCTATAGATGTATCCGTTTGGCCCATTTTCAACTTCACCATAACCTTCCATGGTTGTTGAGAATGGTTCAATAGCATAAATTTTTCCTTCCTCCATTTTATTGCTGCTCATTAAACAAACATTTGGTATTTGAGTTCCGGCATGAACAGCATATCTTGACATTTCATGTCCTGTCAAATTTCTGATGGGTTGAACTCCATATCTTTTAATTGTTTCCTCAATAACCTTACCTACACTAGAAACCCTAACCCCCTCATTAACGATCTTTAAAGCTTCTTCTAAAGCATGAATTGTGGCTTCTCTTAAGCTTAAGTACTCAGCGTTAAAGCATATGGTGGTAGCTGTATCAGCTATATATCCATCGATATGAACTCCAATGTCAACTTTAACCACGGATGCCGTAGGAATAACTTTTAAGTTACTGGGTGGTGAAGTGTAGTGTGCTGCAACCTCATTAACACCAACATTACATGGAAAAGCTGGCTTTCCACCTAAACTTAAAATTTTAGACTCAACCGCCTCACAAATATCAATAATCTTCATTCCTTCTTTAACAAAACTCTCAACCCAACCTCTAACCTTTGAAGCTATCTCTCCTGCTTTTCTAAGTTTCTCAACCTCATCCTCCGTAAGCATAACCTAAACCATCCAAAATTTAAACAAAAATTCTAGTTTAAACTTAGAAAGTTTAACCATTTAAGGTTATAACTCTGTTTAACATAAAATTAGGTGGTAGTTACTATGGTTGAAGGTAAATTTAAGTTTAAGAAGCTTGCTCTTGGCGGAACATTTGACATTATACATAAAGGGCATGAAAAAACTCTTCTAGAAGCTTTTAAATTGAGCGAGAAGGTTTTGATAGGGCTTTCAACAGATTCTCTTGTAAAATCTCTAAAGAAGCATGAAGTAAATCCTTATATGGATAGGAGAAAGTCTCTAGAAGGATTTTTATCTAGGAAAGGTTTTCTTGGTAGATTTCAAATAATTCCCATAGATAACAGGTTAGGAGTAGCACACATCATTGAAGACTTAGATGCAATAATGGTTAGCAATGAAACTTTTCATATAGCTGAAGAGATCAATAAAATCAGAAAGGCAAAGGGTTTAAAGCAACTTGAAATAATATTGATAGAAAAAGTTAAGGCTGAAGATGGAAAGCCAATATCCTCGACAAGAATTCGTGCCAAAGAGATAGATCGAGAAGGTAGGTTAATAGGTTAAGTTTTTTTAAATCTGTGCAAAGAAATATTGTTAAGCATGATAGCTTACATTACAGGTTGTCCTGGAACAGGTAAAACAACCATAGCCTTCGAAACCTCAAAAATTGTTAATTGGAAAGTTATAAATTTAGGTGAACTCTCAATAGAGAAAGGTTTTATTCTGGGTTTTGATGAGGAGTTAAGTTCGTACATTGTGGATGTTAACTCTCTCTCAAAACACTTAGAAAAATTTTTAATGGAATCTCAGGAAAAAAACTTCATTTTTGACTCACATTTTATTGTTAAAATTCCAGAAAGATTTAATCCTTTAATCTTTATTTTACGGTGTGAACCGTTTGAGCTTATCAAAAGACTTGCAGCTAAGGGTTTTTCAAAGAAAAAGGTTTATGAAAATGTGCTAGCTGAAATCTTAGATTTTTCTCTACACGAGGTCTTAGATGTTTATGAAGCCAGTAAAGTTCATGAAGTTGATACTACAAGTAAAAGTATTAACGATGTGGTTAACGAGATTTTGGCTGTTATTAGTGGAGAGAAGAAACCTAAACTTGGTATGTTTAATTGGATTGCCAAACTTGAAAGTGAAGGAAAACTTGAAGAGGTGTTAAAGTACGTCTGAGCGTAGAGGTTACATGATGTTTAAATGTTCTTCGTGCGGAAAGGTAAATATGGCTAAAGCTGGACAAAAAAGCAAATACTGTGTTTTCTGCGGTTTAAGAAATAACCTAGCTAAAGTTAGAGTCTTAGCCTTAGCTTCAACATTAGATGAAGCTAAAAAAAAATTAAAAGTTTAAAATCTGGTGAAGTGTAATCCACTCTTGCTAAAAACATAAGGTTAATTATCCTTAAACTAACATTATTGGATGGTGAAATAATTGTCAAACATTGCTGCAAGAAGATTCTTTGAGGAAATCTCAACAGCATTGGATAAGCATGTTGTAATAGTAACAACTTCAAACAAAAAGTACGATGGCGTACTTGTAGGTTTTGAGCCTACAACATTAAGCTTGTGTTTAGCTAATGTAAAAAGCGAGGATGGAGAAGAGATTCCAAAAATGTTTATAAACGGGAGAGTAGTTGCACAATTCTTTGTAACAGAAAAACCATTTAATCTTAAAGGTCTTGCAGAGAGGCTTGAAAAAGTATTTCCCAAGCTTGTAAAAGTTTACGAGGATGCAGGGGTTATCCTTGTAATGGATAAAATTAGAGTTACGAAGGATGGTGTGGTTGAAGGTTCAGGTCCAGCTGTAGAAAGAGTTAAAAAGGTTTACGAAGAGTTTATAAAAGAAGTATCAGGCTAGTTCTAAGTAAACTTTAACAACTTAAAGGTTTTAAGGTAAAAAGCCTACTATATACCTTATATCTAGTAATTTTTTGGTTTTTCTCTAAGGGTTGGCTGATGTGTTTTGAAGTTAAAAGCAAGGACTTACTTGGAAGAATAGGAAAAATTAAAACTAAAAGCGGGATTATTGAAACCCCGCTTTTACTTCCAGTTGTTAATCCTAAAAAAATCGAAATTCATCCTAAAGAGTTTTTTGAAGAATTTAAATTTAAGGCTTTAATGACAAATGCTTACATTTTAAAAAAATATTTTGAAAAAGATGTCGTAAAAAGAGGTGTTCACAATTTTCTAGAATTTAACGGTGTTGTAATGACCGATTCTGGAGGATATCAAATTTTAAGATATGGACATGTAGATGTTAAACCGTTGGAAATTTTCGACTTTCAAGAAAAGATAGGCTCAGATATAGGTGTAATTCTCGATGTTCCAACAGGATGGAACGTTTCAAGAAATTATGCTGAATGGACAGTAAACGAAACACTAAAAAGGGCTAAGGAAGTTCAAAATTATCTTAAAAATCAACATACCACCCTCTGGGTTGGTCCTGTTCAAGGTGGAAGCTACCTAGACCTTATCTCGCTTTCTGCAAGTGAACTAAGCAAAATTCCGTTTGACATCTACGCCATTGGAAGCCCCACAGAAGTTATGGAAAGATATCTTTTTGACTTTCTTGTAAAAATGATCTTAACTGCAAAGCTAAATCTTCCATCAAATAAACCTTTACACCTTTTTGGGGCTGGCCATCCCCTTATATTCTCTTTTATTGTTGCTCTTGGTTGTGACATGTTTGATTCAGCATCTTATGCTCTTTATGCTAGAGATGGAAGATATCTTACGGAAACAGGTACAATAAGACTTAAAAACTTAGAATATTTTTTTTGTGATTGCCCCGTTTGTAGAAGTTTAACTCCAAAAGACTTAAAAGAAAAGGAAGAAAGTGAAAGAAGATACCTTCTAATGAGGCATAATCTTTATGTTTGCTGGCGTGAAATTCAACGTATTAAACAGCACATAAGCGAGGGCAAACTCTGGGAACTTTTAGAGTTAAGAGCAAGAGCTCATCCAAGCTTATTCAAGGCATTTAACTTAATTGCTAACTTATCTAAGCTTTTTCTAAATGACACCCCTTTATTTAAAGAGCGTGGAATGTTTATTTTTGATGAAATTAGCGCTAAAAGACCTGAAATTATCTCCTACAAGGAGAGGTTAATAGAAAATTATGGTAAACCCGAGGACGCAAAAATTCTTCTCCTTTTACCGCCACCTTCCATGAAGCCGTTTCACAAGTCTAAGGAATTCAATCTTCTCTCCAAATCTTTAGAGGATGGCGACTTTAATTTCAAAAACCTTCATATATGTTTTTACACGCCACCTTTTGGAGTGGTTCCAATAGAAATTGATGATGTTTATCCCCTGTCCCAATTTGAAGCTGGAGAATTGTTTAAAGGTGAAGTAAAAACCGAGATCGCCAAAAACATTGCTAGGTATTTCAAGAGTAAATTTTATAAACTAATGGTGGTTTATAGGGAACCTAAACTTCTGCCTGATAAGTTACTTAACAGGATTATTGGTGACAAGGTGGGCTTGGTTAACGTCATTGACGCTGTTAAGGATCCTTATTCTCAAGACTCGCTTGATCACTTTATTAAGTGCTTAAAAAACATTGTTGAAAAGTTTACATAGCCTTAATATGCTTAACCACTGGTGATCTCTTCTTTTTAAGGATTCTATACCCGCATTTTGGACATTTAAGCTCAGGCATTATGTTCAACTCATCATAAGTAAACACTTTATTACATCGCACACACTGGTACTCAACTTTAATCTCAGCCAATACTCGCACCGTTAAAGTTGAATACTACATGAAATTTAAACATTTCTGGCTGAAAAAGATAAATAAAGGTAGAATTTTCTTAGTTAAGAAGAAAACCTAGAGGGTGGTGCGGAGGATAAATTTCCCAAAAAGTGTAAGAACTTACTGTCCAAGATGTAAAACACATACCATCCATATGGTTAGTCTCTACAGGAAGGGTAAGGATAGGGCTCTCGCAGCCGGAGCAAGGCATCATGAATGGGATAAACATGGGTATGGTGGCCAAAAATATCCTGAACTTAAAAGAACCGCTAAAACAACAAAAAAAGCTACAATGAAGCTTAAGTGTAAAGAATGTGGTTGTACTTTTCATAAAAATGGAATTAGGCTTAGAAAGGCTACGGTGAAGTCTTAAAAGCGGGGTTTAGCATTATGGTTAGCCGGTTGAAGGAGCTAATTCCCAGACCGAGAAGTAAATTTTTAAGGGTAAAATGTTCTGAGTGTGGAAATGAACAGTTGATATTTAGCATGGCAAGTATGTGTATTCCATGTAGGGTTTGTGGAGGAATTCTAGCTGAACCTACTGGTGGAAAAGCGATAATTAAAGGAGAAGTTGTAGAGGAGTTAACCTAGTTCTGAATTTTTATAATTGTTTATACCGTACAGGGGTGTTGCTGTGGAGAGTTCATCATCTGAGAACTTTCCAGAGGTTGGTGAGCTTGTTGTTGCAACGGTTTCAAACATTACTGATTATGGTGTATATGTAAAACTGGACGAGTATCGTAATATTGAAGGATTACTTCACATTTCGGAGATATCTTCAGGATGGGTAAAAAATATTTATGATTATGTTAGGGAAGGTCAAAAACTTGTCTTAAAGGTTTTAAGAGTTGATAAAGAGAAAGTGCATGTAGATTTATCCCTTAGAAGAGTTAGCAAAAGAGAAAAACAGGAAAAAATGGCTGAGTGGAAACGAAGAAAAAGAGCTTTATCAATTCTTGAAGCTGCAGCTCAGAAGGTTAACCTTGACCCCGGAAAATTTGTTAATGAAGTTGTACCCATTTTTGAAGATAAACTTGGAGGTTTATACGAGGGGCTTGAAGAGCTGGTTGAAAAGGGTGAAGAACTTGCTGAAAAACTTAAATTGCCAAGTGAATGGGTTAAGGTAATTTACGATGTTGCAAAGCAAAAAATTAAACCTCAAACTGTAAGTATTAAAGGTATCTTAAAACTAACAACAACTGCTCCTAATGGTGTTGAAATTATAAAAAAAATTTTGATGGAAAGTAAGTCTGTTAGAAGATTTAGAAAGGCAAGGGTTGACATATACACTATTGGTGCACCTCGATATGTTGTTGAGGTTACGGCAAAAAATTATAAGGATGCTGAAAAAGTTTTAAATGAAGTTGTTTCTTACGCCTTAAAGGAAATTAAAAGTGTTGGTGGCGAAGGCGAGTTTAAAAGATAGCCTTTTTTAGCTGGTTGAGGATCTTTGTCACCAGTTTTGCTAAGAAGATGTAAAAAATGTGGCGAGTACACTCTAAATAAAATTTCCTGTCCAAAATGTGGTGGCGAAGTTTACACTCCAGCACCCCCAAAATTTTCTCCTGATGATAAGTATGCTAAATACAGGAGAATGATGAAGGAATTTGCAAAAATGGAATGTAAAAATTAATCTATACCTTTAACTATTATAACTTGGGTTGTAATTTTAGGCTCGTTACTTATAACGTATTGGTGAGATGGAGAAACGTATACCACCTCAAACTTTTCGAAAATAACGTTGATACCGCATGCATAAAGAATAAGTTTCCCAAGCAACGTATCCCAGTCTGGGAGACCATTTTCGTCCTTATCAACATTTTCAATGCTAATTTCAGGGTGAACCTTATTGGCTATTCTTGCCATCCAACCCCACTTACCCTCATCCCCAAAACCAAGAGGTTGATGAAAACCTGACCATTTAGCTGTTGTTATAAACACTAGTATGTAGGTTGAGTTAAAATATTTTTTTGAAAGGTTTAATGCTCCAGTTTCATTTGAAAGTAGGATTTGCCCAATATGAGCTATCTGGGTTGTGTTTAATGTTGCATTATCAGCAACACTTGTGCTATTCCCGTAAATTGAAACCCAATAACCATAATCCCACCAACATATCACTGGTGTTCCCTTAGGGACGTTTTTATCAATCCACTTTAACGCGTCAAACCAATCTTCACGGTATTCTCTAATGGGGACTGAGGCTGAGGCTATTGTAACAGGTGTATAGGCATACTCAACAGTTCTATAAAACGTAGGTATTAAAGTTGCAGTAAAAATGATAATGGTAAGTATTAAAACTTTTAAGCTTATGGTGGCTAAAACCTTCTTTTTAGCTGAAACTTTTCTAAGCTTAACTTTTTCAACAACAGATTTTAATGTCTCACTAACACCATAAGCTGCAATCAAGCAGAGTGCTGGTGCAAAAATTAGGTTAAGCCTAATAAACGACGATGCAAAGTAAAGTGAGGTTAAACCAAACAGTATTAGATATAAAGCCTTATAATCTCCACGCTTAAATGCAAAATATAAGCCTAAAGGTAGAAGAAAAAGAAGAGCACCAAAACTGTTGTAAAACGTGGCCCAAGTGCTCATCTGGTGTTCTGCAACTGACTCAATAATGGGTGATTCACTCCTAATTTGTGGGTTAACAACGGCTAAAAACTTTCCTGTGATTGGTGCTACAACTCCTGAAAAGTATACTACCGCTACTGAGATTACAATAGCAAAGATGATGGTAAGGTTTCTGGATAAAGGTTGCATGTTAACACGTTTTAATGCTTCATGTGCCGTTAAAACAGCAAACCCACTAAGAACAGGAATAACTCCAAAAGTTGTTACGGTTGCCCAACCAGGTCTTGGAAACGGCAACGATATTGTTATACCAATTATCATAGTTAAAAGGTAAGCAAGTGTTAACCTAGAAGACTCTCTTCTAACAAGAACTGCTGTTATAAGGTAGAGTGGGATTAAGCCAAACATGTAGTAGAAGGCTCCCCATGAAATTGTTAAATAAGCTAAGAATATACCTGAAAACGTTGAATAAAGTATACACTTTTTTGACGTGTTGTTTGGGTTAGCTGCTTTTACAAAGAAAAGAGAGCACAAAACTATTGCAAAAACTCCTATACTTTCATGTTTAAAAAAACCTAGACTTGTCCTACTAATATAGGCTGAGTTGAGGGCTAGAAAAAGAGCTGTAAGAAGGCCAACCTCCTCCTTACCAAATTCTTTACCAAAGAAATACAAGGCTAAAACTGTAAGCGTAGCCATAAAGGGTGGAAAATAAATTGTAATATCCATCAATGAAACATTAAAGCCTAAACTTTGAACAAAGATGTAAAATGCTGCTGCTGTAAGTGGTAAGCCTATAGGTGTTGTTGAAGATACTGGCCTACCCCAAGGAAACCACGTTTTATCATCAATCCAGCTGTTACTAAAGATCCAACTAACTCCATTTTTAACGATGTAATCTGCAACATACCAATGCCAGAAGGAGTCGAATTCGCTTAGGTATGCACCCCATTCTAGTGGTAAGATTCTTACAGTAAACGCTATAAAGCATATTATGGTCAAACATGTTAGAGTTAAAACATTTTTCAGGCTTAGCTTTTTAAGCATTTCTAAACTTTAACCTCCAAGTTTTCAGCAAAAACTTATATATGTTTAGCCAGTATTTTTGTCTTTCCAAGACAATACTCCATAAAAAAGCCTAACCTAGCTGGTTGTCATGGTTAAATTTTACAGAAAACGTTACCTACTTTTTAAACTAATCTCGGAAGAAGGTAATGTTGAGGAAGATGCAGCTAAGAGGGCTATAGTGAACTCTTTTCAGTTTCTTTTTGGTTTAACAGGAATAAGTGAAGCAGGCTTGATGTTTTTATGTTACGACAAACAAACATCGACTGGAATAATCAGATGCAATCATAAATTTGTGAACCACTTAAGAGCATCCCTAACGTTTATTAGAGAAATTAACGGTAAAAAGACGCTAGTTTACACGGTAAGAGTTTCAGGAACATTGAAAACATTAAAAGAATTTAAAAGAAGAACCTTAGAAAAAGAATGCAGCTAGTGTCGAAAAGTTAGGAGAAAACTTTATTTAAAGTTCAGCTCGTCGCGTGGTCTTCATTTCATCTAGGATCAGGCTGGGACGACTTCATCATGCAATAATTATGAAGTTTCAGAACTATTTATCCATTTAGATTCGTTAACTATGTCCAGTCAGATCTGATTTTTTAAAATAGGAAAAAGAAAAGGTTAAGTTTTAGGTAAAACTTTTAGCCTGTAATTTACCAAGACCTTGTTGGAAAATGAGGATTGTTCCACTAGACTTACATGGTAATTCAATGATGGCTTAACAATGTTATCTTCATGAAGTATTTAAACTAAAGTTCTTCCCAAGAACAAGCCACTCAAAGAGTGAAAATTTCAAATGAGAGTGTTTGGAGATGTTTAGAAAATGCTATAAGAAAAAAGTTGTGGCAATACTTGTTGAAAATGGCTTTTTGGTTGCCACTTCTTAATAGAAGAACTTTTAGCATAAATTATAAAGGCTTCTCTGAATATTTTAAACAGCGGTAAGAGCGGGGTTGTGCCAGTTTGAGGGAGATAAAAGAGTCCTATGAACCTCTAAAAGTTGAAGAGGAGATTCGAAAGTTCTGGTTAGAGAACAAAATTTTGGATAAGGTTTACAATTTAAGGAAAGGACATCCCTTTTTTAGGTTTTTAGAGGGTCCTCCAACAGCTAATGGCTTTATGCATATTGGACATGCTAGAGGCAGAACAATGAAAGATATTGTTTTAAGGTTTAAGTCCATGTGTGGTTTTAACGTTTGGCGTAAAGCTGGGTGGGACTGTCAAGGTCTGCCTGTTGAAATTGAAGTTGAGAAGAAGCTTAAGCTAAAATCTAAACGTGATATTGAAAGTGTCGGTTTGGATGTTTTTGTTGAAGAATGCAAAACACTTGTTGAATACTATATAAATCATTGGAGAGGGACATCTGAACGGCTTGCTATTTGGCTTGATTATGACCATGCATATAAAACCATGGATGATGAGTATATAGAGTTTGTTTGGTGGTTTATTAAAAAATCGTACGAGAAGGGATTACTTAAAGAGGATTTAAAAGTTGTTCCAACATGCCCGAGATGTGAAACTTCTCTTTCAAGTCATGAGGTAAGTTTAGGTTACACAGTTGTTTCAGACCCTTCAATATATGTAAAATTCCAGCTTAAGGAAAAGCAGGATGAGTATATATTAGTCTGGACAACAACTCCTTGGACTTTGCCAGGAAACGAGGCTGTAACTGTTCATCCTGATGCAGATTATGCTAAAGTTTTAGTTGGTAGCGAAAAGTGGATTTTAGCTAAAAATCTTGTTGAAAAAGTTATGCGTGAACTTAAGATTGAGAACTTCAAAGTCGTTGAAACTATTAAAGGAGTGGGGCTTAAAGGTTTAAAGTATATTCATCCCTTACTAGACGAGGTTCCAGAGCATAAAACACACTCCGGACTTTTTGACCATACAATACTGTGTGGTTTGCATGTAAGCTTAGAGGAAGGTACAGGTTGTGTTCATACAGCTCCAGCCCATGGACCTGAAGATTTTGAAGTAGGCTTGGAGTATGGTATTCAAATTTTCTGCCCAGTAGACCAGTCTGGATATTTTACGGATAGTGGTGGTAAGTATGCTGGTTTTTACTTCAAGGATGCGGATAATAAAATCATTGAAGATTTAAGGGTCAAAGGTTTACTTGTTTACGAAGGTAAAATTGAGCATGAATATCCTCTATGCTGGAGATGCGAAACCCCCCTACTTTACAGGGTTGATAAACAATGGTTTCTTAAGGTTTCAAACTTAAAACAAAAACTTTTAGAGGAAAACAAGAAGGTTTTATGGATTCCACGCTGGGCTGGAGAAAACAGGTTTGGTGAATGGTTGGCTAATGCTGAAGATTGGTGTATTTCTAGGGCAAGAATTTGGGGCAGTCCGTTAAACGTTTGGAGATGCAAAAATTGTGGGGCATTAACTATTCCTGGTACAATCAACGAGCTTAAAAGTTTAGCCAAAAAACTTCCAAGTCGTTTAGAGCTACACCGTCCATGGATTGACGAAGTTACTCTTCTATGTAGTAGATGCGGAGGAGATATGTTTCGTGAGCCTTTTGTTGTTGACTGCTGGCTTGACTCGGGGGTTGCTCATAGTGCAAGTATAAATGCTTTAAAGGATGAAGAATTACTTAAAAAACTTTACCCATACGATTTCATAACCGAAGCTGTAGACCAAACAAGAGGATGGTTTTACTCATTACTTTCTACAGCAATAATTCTTTATGGTAAGACTCCCTATCTTAAAGTTTTATGTCAAGGACATGTTGTTGACAAGTATGGACAAAAAATGTCTAAGTCACGTGGAAATGTTGTATGGGTGGAGAATGTACTGCATGTTTACGGTGCAGATGTTTTAAGAGCATATTTAATATGGAAAGCATCTCCAGAAGCAACCTTAGCTTTTGACCATGAAGAGTTAAACCAAATAAAGCGTATGCTAAGCATAATTTGGAACATTTTTGCATTCGCAACAACTTACATGTTACTTGATAATTTCAAACCTTCAGAGTGGCCTATGGAAAAAGTTGTAAAAGATTTTAAAGCTGAAGATAAGTGGCTTTTTTCACGTTTCCAAAACGTCATAAAGAACGTTACTGTCTATCTTGAAACTTTAGAGTTAAATAAAGCCTTAAGGGAACTTTTGGATTTTCTGATTGACGATGTAAGTAGATTTTATATTAGGGTAATTAGACGAAGAACATGGGTGGAATCTAAAGAAATCGATAAATTTGCAGCTTATGTTACTCTTTACAATGTTTTAATGGATAGTTTAAAGCTTTTAAGCCCATTTACCCCATATATTGCGGAGGCCCTTTATAGATTTTTAGCTGAGGATGGCTTAGAAAGCATTCATATGTACGATTGGCCTAAGTTTAATGAAGCATTTTTAGATGAAAAGCTCGAAGAAGACTTTAAAATCTGTAGGGAAGTTATTAAAGCAACTTCAACTGCAAGACAAAGGAAAAAGTTTAAGCTTAGATGGCCTGTAAACGAGGTCATTATTTCTCCTGTGAATAGTGATGTAATGGAATCTTTACTTAGACATACGGAGATTCTTCTAAACCAGGTTAATGCAAAAAAGGTTACAATATTAATGGCTGGAGAAAGACCGAAGTTCTTACGGTTTGAGATCAAACCGAAACCCAGTTTAGGCGCAAAATTTAAGGAATTAACCCCAACAATTCTTAGAAGAGTTAACGAAATAAGTAGGGATGAGTTAATAAGAACGGTTTTAGAGAAAGGCTTTCTTGAAATTAAGATTGACAATAAAAACATTATCCTTACTAGAGAAGACTTTGAAATTTTAGAAGTTCTTCCTGACCACATATCTAAAGAAAACTTCACATACGGTTCCGTCTTTGTAGATGTAACAAGAACCCCTGAAATTATTGCTGAGGCTTTTGCTAGGGATGTTGTTAGAAGGGCTCAATTAATGAGGAAGGAGATGGGTTTGAATGTTGAAGACTACGTTAATGCTTTGATAGGATGTGAAAGCGCTGAATCAATAGAGCTTCTAAAATCTATGGAAAATTACATCAAAGCAGAACTTAGAGTTAAACAATTAGATATTGTGAAGATAGAGGATGTTAGGCAAGAAGAAAATGCTTACATCAAAGATTGGGATGTTGAAGATGAAAAAGTAAAAATTTTGCTGGAAAAAGCTTAACTTTACTTTTCTACTGGAAAAATTTCCACATCTTCGATTCTAAATAAAAGTTTTTTGCCGCATTTTGGGCAAACTCCCCCATTACGCTCAATTATTTCCTCCGGAGATTTAAGCTCTAGACCCCTGTAAAACTCATGTCCACATCCTTTACAAATTATTACTTGAGGCATAAGCAACCCCCACTTTCTTCTTTTTTGTTTTGTGGTATTAATGCTTTAAATCATTTAAAACTTTACTATCTTTTAGACACTTTTTTAGAGGAATTTTCAAATAAACTTTTTAAATTTGGCGGCCTACCTTTACAAAGTTATCTTTAACTTATCTTTGCGGCGAAAAAAGACTAAAAATGGTTGTTGTTAGGTGAATCGAGAATATTGAAATCTTCAAGAGAATATACGCTGATTGTTGCTGAAAAACCAGATGCTGCTGAACGTATTGCCAAAGCTTTAAGTCCAAATTTTAAAAAAATGGTTAAGTTTAAAATTCCATATTTTGAGCTTAAAGTTGATGGGAAAAAAATCATTGTAGCTCCAACCTTAGGGCATGTTTACACTGTTACCCAGATGAGGGGTGGAAGAGACTATTATCCTGTTTTCACGTTTAAATGGGCTCCAAGATATTTAAGTGAGAGGGGTGCTAAAAGAACAAGAAGAATCATCGAACTTTTTAAAAGTTTAAGTGAAAATGCTGTAGAGTTTATTAATGCGACAGATTATGATATTGAAGGTAGTTTAATAGGTTATATGATTTTAAAGTATGCTTGCAACGGCAAAGAAAAAGAAGCTAAAAGAATGAAGTTCTCAACTTTAACTAGTGAGGAGTTAAGTAACGCTTACAGGAATCTTCTTAATAACCTAGATTTTGAGCTTGTTGAAGCTGGTAGAACTAGGCATGAGATAGATTGGCTTTATGGTGTAAATCTTTCACGAGTATTAACCTTGTCTGCAAACAAGCAGAATGATAAATATAACGTTCTGAGCATTGGTAGAGTCCAAGGTCCAACATTAAAGTTTATTATTGATAGAGAAGTTGAAATCAGAAGTTTTGTACCAAAACCGTACTGGGAGATCAAGGCTTATGCAAAAATTGGTGATAAAAGTTGCGAATTAAAGTTTTCTGAGGAAAAGGTGGAGTGTAAAGATGATGCTATAAAGATTGTTAAAAATTGTTTAGGAAAAACAGGTAAAATTGTAAGGATAGAAGAAAAAACCGTTAAAAGAAACCCCCCCGAGCCATTTGACTTGGGAGCGCTTCAAAGAGAAGCTTATAGATTTTTTGGTTATAGCCCAAGTAAAACGTTAAGCATTGCTGAAAGGTTATACCTTGATGCGTTAATTTCTTATCCTCGAACATCAAGCCAAAAGCTGCCTCCAACAATAAATTACAGGGAAATTTTAAGTGAATTGTGTAAAAATAGTGAGTATAAAGAACTAGTTTCTCAACTTATAAGTGAAGAAGAGTTAAAACCAAGGGAAGGTAGAAAGGCGGATCCTGCGCATCCAGCTATTTATCCAACAGGTAGCATCCCGGAAAAAGAACTTAAAGGTGATGAAGCAAAAATTTATGATCTGATTGTGAGACGTTTTCTTGCAACATTCGGTAAACCTGCTATTAGATTAAGCACCAAAGTTTTAATAAGTTGTGGTGGATATAATTTCTACCTTTATGGTGGAAGGATTGTTTACGATGGATGGATTAAATTTTATGAACCTTATGTTGAATTTGAGGAGACAATTCTTCCACCTTTAAAAGTTGGAGACAGTATTTTCTTAGAGAATGTTGAATATATTACAAAATACACCGAACCTCCTCCTCGCTATAACCCTGCAAGTTTGCTAAAGGTTATGGAGGAAAATAACATTGGAACTAAAACAACTAGGGCGGAGGTTATCGAAACTCTTTATGGAAGAGGATATGTTATAGGTGAGAGAATGGTTGCAACAGAGCTTGGCTTCTCAATTATTGAAACCCTAAGCCAGTATTGTCCAGAGATTATTTCCGTTGATTTAACCAGAAGATTAGAAGAAAAAATGGAAAAAATTGAGAAAGGGTTAGAGAAAAGGAAAAACGTTTTAATTGACGCCGTTAAACAATTAAGACCTATTCTTGCTAGGCTAAAATCTGCTGAGGATGAGGTGGGAATTAAGCTTTCAGAGGCAATAAGAGAGGAGTTTTTAAGAAAAAGGCTTGTAGGTAAGTGTCCAAAATGTGAGGATGGAAAACTCATAATTTTAAGGTCTAGAAAGACGTTTAAAAAGTTTATAGGATGCTCAAACTTCTTTGCTAAAAAGTGTAATATGGCTTTACCTCTTCCTCAAAGGGCTAATGTCCAAACGACAGAAAAAACCTGTGACGTGTGTGGTTGGCCTGTAATTATTGTTAAACCGCTGGGAAGCCGGGCGTTTAACACTTGTGTTAATCCTGGCTGTCCCTCAAGGTCTAATACAAACCTAAATCAAACTAATTCTACCTAATCTTGGTTGGTGTAAAATTATGGGGGAATGTGTCATTTGTGGTAGGGAATCTTCTGAAGATTTTTGCTATAGACATATGCTTTCCTACCAAAATCTAAGGAAAACTTTTAACTATTGGAGGAGTGCTATGAAAATAGAGTGGAAAGAATTTCTTGATGAATTAAGAAAAAACCCTAATACGGGAGTTTGGGTTAAGGAGGTTGTGGACTATCTTCTTAAAAAAGAAGAGGGAAGAAAAATTTAGAAAAAAGTTTGGTAAGCCTGTTTCTGAAAAAAGTTATCCTGAAAAATTGTCGTTCATCTTTCTTATCCTTATAACCGGGTTAGCAATATTTTTTGCTAGTGGAGGAATATATGATTTTTTCCGTAACCCCCCGCCTGTTATAGTTTTGGGTGAAAGCAGGCTATTGTTTTTTATTCCAGGTGACTTAAGTGTTCAAACAATGGTTGAAAGCATCTTTTCAATGATTATTCTTCTACTAGGTTTTTTAGGCTTTCTTATGCTTAATAGGGCCAGTAAATCGTATTCCACAAGACAGACAACGTTACTTTTCGCAGTTGGATTAATATTGATTGTTGTCGGGGTTTCATTAATGGAGTTACTCTTACTTTTAAAATAAAAAGAATTTTAACCTTAAGTGGTTAAGTTTCATGGTTAAAAGCTACACTATTCACAAAAGACTTTCCCCCAAAAGGTTAAGCTTTGTAGTCATTACTGTTAGTACTTCAAAATATTTGCTTAAATCCAGTGGGAAGGAAGTCAAAGATTTGTCAGGAGACCTTGCTGTTCAACTTTTAGAGAAGGCTGGACACAAAATTTTAGATAGACAGCTTATACCTGACAATCCTAAAATAATTAGGAAAACAGTTCTCAAGCATTTAAGGCGTAGGGATGTTGAAGTTCTCCTTCTTACAGGCGGAACTGGTATTACAAAAAGTGACGTATCTGTTGAAGTTGTTGAAAAACTTTTGCAAAAGAAGCTTCCAGGGTTTGGGGAGCTTCTAAGAAAGCTTAGCTATGAAAAAATAGGTTCAGCTGCAATTTTAACAAGGGCCACAGCTGGCGTTGTAGATGATAAGGTTATCTTCTGTCTACCAGGTTCACCTGATGCTGTTAAGTTAGCGGTTAAAAAACTTATAATTCCTGAAGCTCCACATATAGTAAAACATGCTAAAGAGTAGCAATGAAGCGTTACGCTGTAAAGGTATACTACGATGGTTCAAATTTTTATGGTTTTCAGCTTCAAAAGGACAAAAGAACTGTTGCAGGAGAGCTTATTTCTGCCTTATTAAAATCCCGACTTGTTGACGATTTGAAAGTAGCCTCTTTTCAGGCTGCTTCAAGAACTGATAGAGGGGTTAGCGCGTTAGGACAGGTAGTAGCTTTTAATACTGATAAATTTTTTACTCTTAGAAGGATTAACACCTTCCTGCCTTGGGAAGTGTATGTCTGGGCTTGGGCTGAAGTAAACTTAAGTTTTAACCCTAGAAGGGATGCCAAAGAAAGGATATATGCTTACGTTTTAAGATGTAACGGTGTAAAGCTTGAAGACATACTGACATTGGCTAAAATTCTTGAAAGTAAAGTCTCTTTTGGAGGTGGATGTGTTGGCAGGTATGGTAATGTTTCACATAAAAAGTTAAAAAGTATTACTGTTAAAGTTAAAGATGACTTTCTTTTTCTAATATTTACATCTAAAAGTTTCGCTAGAAGTCTAATACGCCGACTTGTAACTCTAATTTTAATGGGTAGCAGAGGTGAGCTAAGCTTAAGTGATATCGATAGCTACTTAGATAACAATATCGGTGTTAAGTCCACAATCCCACCAGCACCATCTGAAAATTTAATTTTACTCGACGTAAAGTACGACTTTAAGTTTAATGTTGATGAAGATTCGTTAAGGTTTCTTAAAGATAGACTTTTGCTGTACATTTATAAAGGTGAGATGTTTAAATTTGCCTTAGAAAATCTTTAAATTTCTAGGTTTTAAGCATCGTGTATTACAGCTTCATGTTGACACGAACACAAGCTTTACATTAATAATTAACTAAACCTTTAAAAAAGACTTAACTTACATCATCAATCTAATCATGATGCAACTATGGTGAAAAACCAGTAATGAAAGTAAAAAAAGACGAATACTACTTAGAGGAAGTTTCTAAAAAACCTTTGCTAAAGGAGGTTATATTAGAAAACTTTATGAGTTATGAGTATGCACGTATCCCCCTTAAGCCAGGGTTAAACATAATATGCGGTCCCAACGGTTCAGGTAAATCTTCACTTCTCGTAGCCCTATCCGTAGTTCTAGGTCAGACATATACTGAAAGATCCAAGAAGTTAAGCGACTTAGTACGTTGGGGCGAGAAACAGGCAAGGATAACCCTCGTTTTTGATAATTCTAAGGTTAATGGTAGACGACCAATAAAAGGAAGCAACTCGGATTTATTCCTAGTTTCAAAGATTCTTAGAACAGACGGCTTTTACTGGTACGAGGTTGACTATCATGAGGTAAATAAGGCTGAGATTGTAAAAACCTTCTCAAGTTTAGGAATAAATCCAAGTAACATGCTTATAATTATGCACCAAAATATGATTGAAGAATTTAGCTTTACACCTCCAAATAAAAAGCTTGTAATGGTTGAAGAAGCTGTAGGTTTTCAAATGTATCGGCAAAGAGTTCTGGAAGCTCATGAAAGACTTAACAAGATTCTTAGTGAAGAATCTGAGGTTTTAAGGCTTTTATCAAACGCTGAGCAAACCCTAAAATATTGGAAAGAACAATATAGTCTTCTTATCAAGAAGAGAGAGCTTCTCGAAAGAAAAAACTATCTGAATGCTGAGGTTGTATGGTCTTATGTTTTTAAGGTTCAAAATGAACTTCAAAGATTAAATAATTCTCTTAAAGACAAGAAAGATGAAGTAGAAAAAATTGAAAATAGTATTAAGGAAGTTAAAGACAAAATTGAAGAGAAAATTGTCAATATAGCTAAGCTTAAAGATGAAAGAAAAAATCTTTTCTATAAAATCCTTGGGTTAGAGAAAAAGGAAGGTCGAATAGAAGCTTACTTAAAGTTTAAAGAATTCTTAAACAGGCTTGGAGACGTAAATTCGGGATTTCTTCCAAAATTTCAAAAATTTCTTTTAGAATTTGAAGATGAATACAAAAGAATCACTGGTGAATTTGATGATGTTAAAAAAATTAAGGATAACCTGCTTCAGAAGATTAGTAAATTAGATGAAGAAATGGATATTCGTCAGAGAGAAATTTTACACAACAAAATTAAGGAAGCCACTTTAGATTTCCAAAAAAATATTTTAGAGAAAGAAATTAAAAAATTGAGTTTGGACATTTCTCAGCTTGAAAAAGAGTTTCAGCAATACTTTATTAAAGCTGATAGTTTAGGGTTGAAGGTTGAAACAAAGCGTACTCCGCAGGAAGTAAGTGAAGATTTAAAAATTGTAAATTTGCAGCTTGAACCTTTAAAGGACATCCCTGATGAAGCTGAATTAATGTTTGAAAAATATTTTAAGGTTTTTGAAGAACTTAAAGAGAAATCTGTAATTGTTGCTGAAAATAAGCGTAGAATGTTAGCTGAGGTTGAAGTTAGAAAGCAAACATGGAAAACCGTTATAATTCGATTTCTTGAAGATTTAAATAAAAGCTTTAACGTAACTCTTCAAAGTATAGGTGCTACTGGCAGTATAAAGCTTGTGGAGGATGAAGATATAGAGTCCGCAGGGCTAGAGATAAGTGTAGGCTTCTCTGGTGCCTCTCCAAAGGTTTTAGATGCGTATACTCAAAGTGGTGGAGAGAGAAGTACTATTGTTATGGCGTTTCTTCTTTCACTTCAAAAATATGTTAAATCTCCTATTAGGGCGGTTGATGAATTTGAAGTTCACATGGACCCGCGAAATCGTGAAGTAGTTTCCAAGCTTATAGCTTCAACAGTAAAATCTCAGAAAAATATGCAGTATATTGTAATAACGCCAGGACTTTTACCGATTTTTGATGAAGATGTAAACATAATTGTTGTTCAAAATGTTGGTGGAAAATCAAACATTAAACTTCTAGTTTGAGGTTAAAAAATGAGTAAAAAAAGCGAAAACAGTAGAGAACTTCTTTTAAGAGTTATTAACTTATGTAAAACAGTTAATGAGAAAACTCTAGATCCATTTGAGGTTGAAGTTTGTGAAATATTGGAAACTCTTAGAAGTTTGCTTGACAAGTACAAATCTTTTGAAGATTATTGTTTAGATGCTGAAGCAATAAACGACTTATCAAAAGTTGTTAAGCTTCAAGAAGAATGGTTAAAGCATAAATCTAAGCCTCACCTGGACATTGAAACCGTTAAATCAAAAATACGTAGTATTGAAACAAAAAGATTAGCCGAAATTTTTCTAGAATCTTGGAATCCTATTGTTACTATTAAAATTCTTCCCACCAAAAAATTAGAAGAAGCTTTAAAATACTGGAAAAATCTCATACCTCGAAAACTTGAGATGAAAAAGCTTGATCTTCAAACTCCAGCTCAAGTGGAAGTTATACCGTGGGGTGAAGTTGAAAATCAAAAACTTATACTTAAGAGAGAGTTTGAAAAAATTTTAAATGATTTATGGCAGCTTCTTAAGAGTAAAGTTAAGAATGGTAAAGTTTCCTACTGGGACTTTGTATATTCAAATACTTATGATGAATTTATCATGAAGGCGTATTTAACAAGCTTTCTCATCAGCTATGGTTATGCTGACCTTAGTGTAGATCCGCTAAAAAATGAAATTTTTTTGTTTCCAAAAAATGAGCCTAAAAAAAGTGGTAATGTTTACTCGTTTATAATACCTATAAGTTACGAAAAATGGATAGCTTTAAAGAAGGTTATTTAAATTGGGTAGAAGAATGGTTAAAGATTTTTACAAGTATAGCCTAAAAAAGCTTGTTAGAATACTCTTACTTCAGAAGCATAAAATTCCTGGTGTTAAAGGTTCAGAGCTAAAAAGGATCTTTGGAAAAGATTACCCTAAACTTTTAATGGTCTTGGACGACGAAGTTAAAAAGCTGGGATTGAAGGTTAAAGTTTTTTCTGGTGATGCTTTTAAAAAAAGTTTAAACGAAATTTCTGATGAGGATTGGGTTCTTCTAACACTAGAAGAAGGCGAATTCGAAGAGTGGCCCAATACATCTGGTTGGAGGGTTGATGATTTGGCAATTCTAGCTGCAACAATAGTTTATCTTAACTCAAAAGGTGGAGCGGCATCAAGAAGTGAGATTGAAAAATTTTTAGCTGAAAAATTTTCTGTTTGGAGAATAAGATTTAATTTAGAGAAGTTTATAAGGTTAGGTTATCTTAGTGAAGATGAAAATAATGTGCTTAGAATTGGTTGGCGGACAAAAGCTGAAGTTGACGAAAAACATTTGATGAAGCTTTTAACCTCAAGTTAACTTTTAGCTTTTCTCCATTCAAAGCAAACCTTAACAACTTGAATAGCCCAAACATCTTTATTCTCTTCTAAATTTAATCTAACTTCTGAAATTTTATCTTCACTTTCAGCTTCAATTCTAGCTAGGATATCAAATGCCCCATAAACTTCGTAAACTTCTTTAACGTTTATTTCCTTGTAGCTCTTAAGTTTTCTTATCACCTCTTGGTCTGTTCCAGCCTTAACTGTTACAATAAAAAAAGCTTCTACCATTTTTACACCATTCAACTTGTAAGGTATTTCTCGATAACAATCATAGTTATTGAAGATCTTACATTTTCAAGTTTTCTTATTTTAAAATCTACTGTTTCTTTTATTTCTTCAAGTGAGCCTGTTTCAATTTTAACCATAATGTCATAGATGCCGTAAAGCCCGTAAACTTCTTTAACCTTATCGAAGGTTTTTAACTTTTCTATAACTTTTTCTTCGCTTCCAGGTTGAACATTTATTAATACAAATGCTATGGTCAACTTTTACTTCCTCTAACCAATTTAACTATATAACTTATAATTCGGTTTAGAACTATTTTAAAGTTATAGTTAAGCTTAAGCACTAGAAGTAGCTTAAAAACAACTTAAAGGGACAAATTTATGTCAAAGAAGAAGGTAAGAGCAAGCGCAGAAATCTTCGATGCTGTTTCAGCACCAACGAGAATTCAAACTTTAAAGCTTATTGCTGCGAAAGGCCCTTTAACCTATAGCGAAATAATGGAGATGTTAAACTTTGAGCCTACAAGGGATGCTGGGAAATTCGTATATCATCTTAAAAACCTTATAAAGGCAGGTTTAATCACCTTTGAAAAACCTATTAAAAAGTACAAAATAACCGACCTAGGATTGATGGTTATCAGATTTTCAAAGGATCTTGAAGAGTATGCTCTTAAAAAGTCTGGTAAAATGCTTGTTAGGACTTCTAGATACACTATAGAGGAATTTGACAGAAATAAGATAGTCTCAGTTCTTGTTGAAGAAGCTGGTTTATCCCAAGATGTTGCTGAGAAAGTTTCTTTAGAAGTTGAAGAGAGACTTTTTAAATTGCCAGTAAAGTATCTTACAGCTCCATTAATTAGGGAATTTGTAAACGCTATTCTCCTGGAAAGCGACCTTGAAGAGTATAGACATAGGTTAACAAGACTTGGTATGCCGCCTTATGATGTGAAAAGAACAATTGAAGATACTTCCAAGAAGCTTTTAGGTGCAGATTTTGTGAGATTAAAAGCAGGCGATAGAGTTATAACCGAATACATGCTTCTTAACAGCTTACCGAGAAACGTGGCCGATGCTCATCTTTCAGGTCAAATTCATATATCAAATTCAAATTCATGGATTTTAACTCCTTTCACCGTTTACCATGATTTAAGGATATTTTTGTCGGGAAAGTTTAGAGCCTTAGATTTCTTGAACCCATACAAACAGTTTCTACTTACTCAACCAAAAACACTTACTGAGGCAGTCAGCGTAACAACCGAAATGTTAAGATTTTTTGAGTACGAAGTTTCGGGAGAACAAGGAATAGATTATTTTAATGTGTTTCTTTCACCTTATGCTGCCAAAAAATCAGTAGAGGATATCAAGAAAATTTTAAAAGTTTTACTTTTAGAGTTAAGCAATACTGGATTAAAATCTTTTAGCGGAGTAAGTTTAGGCCTAGAAGTGGCAATTCCACGTCATCTTAAAAATTTACCAGCAATTGGTTTTGAAGGTTCTACACAACCTACTTATGGTGATTATGAGGATGAAGCACAAAAAATTTTAGACCTTCTTCTTGATGTTTTTCTTGAAATATGTGAAAAAAAGCCGCTATTTAATCCCCACCTTATCTTAAAAATTAGACCTAACTGTTTAGGGTCTAAATATGATGATGTTTTAGAAAAGGCTCATAAAATTGCTGCTAATTATGGCTTACTCCACATAGCTAATCTTGTTAGAGAACAAGACGAATTTTCAAGCTACCTTGCGGATGGTGAAAAAGTCAATGCAGATTGGAAAACAGATTGGGAAATTGACACTCTAAGAGTTTGCTGCCTTAACAGTATTTCAATAAATCTTCCACGGATAGCCTACGAGGCAAGAAGAGACGATGACGAGTTTTTCGACGGTATTGAAAAGGTTATTCAGCTTACAGGTGAAGTTTTAAGTGTTAAAATGAGGGAGATTACCAAAAGGTTTAGGGAGAATGCTCTTCCAAATTTCTCAAGTATGGTAGATGGCGAAACATATGGTAGGTTGGACAACTTCTTCGGCTCAATTAATATCGTAGGCTTAGCTGAAGCTGTCAAATTTCATCTTGGATACGATATATATGAAGACCTTATGCCCCAAAACTTTGCATTAGAACTAATGGAACATTTAGTTAGCAAAGTTAATACAACATCTAAGAAGCTTAACTTAAGAATTTATGTTTCTCAAATCCCAGATGCTGAAGCATCTCAAAAAATGGCTGAACAGGATACCAAGCTTTACGGTTTCTCTGATGTTAATGTGCAAGGAGATTCTGAGAGTCCATATTATACATTTGATTCTATAATTCCTGACAATGTAAAAATCTCATTAGATGACAGGCTTAGGTTGGAAGAGAAATTTTATCCAATTTTTAATGGAGGACGCTTCATTAAAATCCCGCTTGTAGGCGAATGTTCAAGCGAAGAACTTCTTAAGAAGACTAAGGAAGTTTGTGGAGGATATAATATCGGATTTTACGTTTATGATAGTGTTATATCATATTGTGGATATTGTAAAAAAGCGTTTAAGGAGTTTAAACAGAAATGTCCAGTTTGCGGCCTAACAGGTATCATCACTTATGCAAGGGAATCCACAGTACATCTTCCACTGGAGTGGTGGTCTCACAAAGGACGTAAAAACGCCATAAAGAAGCTTGAATAACTCGTTTTTATCTTAAATTTGAGGAGTTAAGAGGTCTTTAACTACATTTTTTTCTACATTTTTGTAGAAAAGATTAAATATTCCGTAGTAGCCTATTTTCTCACTTGCAAGAAACCACGCCGACAACCCAATCATCTAACTTCTAGGTTGATTAGAATGAAAACTTTTCATCATTTGTTAACGGAAAAAGTCAATCTAACTCCTAATGCTTTAAAAGTCTTGGAGAAAAGATATTTAAAAAAAGATGAGAATGGCCGCGTTGTTGAAACCCCTCAACAAATGTTTTTAAGGGTTGCTTTAACAGTAGCTTCAGCTGACAAATACTATGGAAAAACAAATGATGAAGTTGAGAAGACTATTGAAGATTTTTACAACCTTATGGTTAACCTTGAGTTTCTGCCTAACTCCCCAACATTGATGAATGCTGGGAGAGAGCTTGGACAACTTTCAGCATGCTTTGTTCTCCCAGTTGAAGACTCAATTGAGAGCATTTTTGAAACTATTAAGCATGCGGCTTTGATTCATAAATCTGGTGGTGGTACCGGTTTCTCGTTTTCAAGGCTTAGACCTAAAGGAGATGTTGTAAAATCAACTAAGGGAGTTTCAAGTGGACCTGTATCTTTTATGATGGTTTATGATGCGGCAACGGAAGCTATTAAGCAGGGTGGAACAAGACGTGGCGCCAACATGGGTATTTTAAGTGTTTACCATCCAGACATTTTAGAGTTTATAACTTGTAAGCTTGATGGTAAACGGTTAAACAATTTTAACATTTCTGTTGCTGTTGACGACAAGTTTATGGAGGCTGTTGAGAAGGGTGAAGATTACCCACTAATCAATCCTAGAAACAATGAGCGTGTTGGTACGCTTAACGCAAGAAAAGTTTTTGACCTTATAGCTGAAACGGCATGGAAAATAGGTGATCCCGGTCTAATCTTTCTCGATAAAATTAACCAAGATAATCCCACACCTCACCTAGGAGCTATTGAAAGTACTAATCCTTGTGGTGAGCAGCCTTTACTTCCATATGAATCTTGTAACTTGGGTTCAATAAATCTTGCAAAAATGGTTGAAAATGGAGA
>JBQPWD010000002.1:0-260322 GCA_052246995.1 Candidatus Bathyarchaeota archaeon
TGAAGGTGACATTGTTGACCTTAGAGTTTTTAACGCCCAAGACGCCTTAAAAAGGGCAGAACCATTCGAAGAAACAATGCAACACTACAAAAAAGAAAGAAAAAAATTAGGATTAAACTGGTAAAAACGTGTGAAGCGTAATTCTAAACTTCATGGTATAAAACTGTTGAACACGTGACTGGAAGATAGAAGCAGTAAAGAGGCTGTTAAAAGATTGTTTAAGGGTTAATACAGTATTAAGTTAAATTTTCCAGTATTTTGAAAGCACCTTTTTTACCTTACTTATCGTTTCCTCAACTTTTCTTGATACTGTTTCAGGTGCCCTAATTTTTTCATCCTCAAGTTTCACGTTTATACCTGCTAAGGTTGCAACAACTGCTGGAAGAGATTTTGACAATGTTTCCCTTGAATATCCTCCTTCAAGAAAACCTATAATTTTGCCGTTACAATGTTTTTCAGCTAAGCCTACAAACTCCTCCACCATCTTAAGATAACATTCAACTGAAAGTGTTGTGGTTGAGATGGTGTCTGAGTGGTGCGCATCAAAACCTGCTGAGAGAAAGATGATGTCAGGTTTAAACTGGTCAACTACTGGAATGATAACCTCATTTAAAGCTTTAAGATAAGCATCATCATCAGCTCTATGTGGCATTGGAATGTTAACCTTAAAACCTTCACCTTCACCAACCCCAACTTCATACTCATACCCTGTTCCAGGGTAAATTCCACGTTCATGAGTACTTATATATAAAACTTCAGCTGAACTGTTAAAAATTTCTTGGGTTCCGTTTCCATGGTGAACATCAAAATCAAAGATTACAACTTTTTTAACATAACCTTTTTGAAGCATGTAAGCTGTTACAACTGCAACATTGTTAAAAACACAGAAACCGACAGTAGGGGCTCCTAAAGCAACCCCGGAGAAGCCTGCATGATGGCCTGGAGGCCTTATAAGTCCAAATGCGTTCCTTAACTTTCCATTGTAAACTTCTAAAGAGGCTTTAAGCATTCCTCCAACGGCTAACCTTGCAACATCAAAACTTTCTCTTGAAAGGACAGTGTCTCCATCATAATATCCTCCACCCGAGAGAGAAAATCTTCTAATGGTTTCAATGTATTCTTTATCGTGTACAAGTTTAAGTTCATCTATGCTTGCCTCTCTAGGCTCCACAAGCACACATTTTTCTGAGGGAAAAATGTTTAAATTTTTAAGGACTTGTAGGGCAATGGTTAAACGTCTCGGGTTCTCGTAGTGTGCACCTGTTTTATGCTCAAGAAATTTTTCACTATACACTATACCTGTTTTATCGCTCAAGGTTAAGCAGCTCTCCACCAAAGGTTTAAGGTTAATTTAATCTAAAACTTTTCTCCTAGGAAAGTATAAAATCTTTTATTAGAGACGGTTTCCTACTTCTTTAGAGAGAATGAATTTAAAGGTTAAATATATACGTAAAAGAGATGGAAGTTTAGAAGCTTTTAACCCTGAAAAGATAGCTCAAGCCATATACAAGGCTATGAAGTCTGTTGGTAAAGATGATTTTAAAACATGTAAAAAGCTTTCAGAAGATGTTGTTTTAATTGTTGAAGAAAAATTTGGGGAAAAGGAAATTCCCAACGTAGAGGATGTTCAAGATGTAGTTGAAACCGTGCTTATGAAGAAAGGTTTTGTTGACGTTGCAAAATCTTACATCCTTTATAGACAAAAACGTGCAGAAATTCGTGAAGCAAAAAAGCTTATTGGTGTTAGTGACGACCTTAAGTTAAGTGTTAACGCAACCAAAGTTTTAAGAAGCAGATATCTACTTAGAGATGAAAGCGGGAACATTATTGAAACACCTAAACAAATGTTTCGTAGAGTTGCAAAAGCTATAGCAGCAGCGGAAAAGCTTTACAACAAAAGTTGGGAGGAAGTTGAAAAAATTGAAAACGAGTTTTATAGGGTTATGGTTAACCTTGAGTTTCTACCCAACTCTCCAACATTAATGAACGCTGGAACTGAACTTGGACAGCTTTCAGCATGTTTTGTCCTCCCAGTTGAGGATTCAATTGACGGGATTTTTAACGCTGTAAGGTACATGGCTTTGATTCATAAATCTGGTGGTGGTACCGGTTTCTCGTTTTCAAGGCTTAGACCTAAAGGAGATGTTGTAAAATCAACAATGGGGGTAGCTTCAGGACCTGTATCATTTATGCAAATTTTTGATGTTGCAACAAGCATTATTAAACAAGGGGGGAGGCGTAGAGGGGCTAATATGGGGATTTTAAGTGTTTATCATCCAGACGTAATTGAATTTATTACTGCTAAAGCTGAGGAGGGAAAACTTCAGAACTTTAATCTTTCAGTTGCGGTTGATGATAAATTTATGGAGGCTGTTGAAGAAAATGATGAAATTTTGCTTGTAAACCCTAGAACAGGTAAGGAGGTTAAAAGTTTACCTGCAAAATTTATTTTTGACCTTGTAGCGGAGATGGCTTGGAGAACAGGTGACCCTGGCCTAATATTTATAGATGAAATTAACAGACATAACCCTACACCCAAGCTTGGAAATATTGAAAGTACTAATCCTTGTGGTGAGCAGCCTTTACTTCCATATGAATCTTGTAACTTGGGTTCAATAAATCTTGCAAAAATGGTTGAAAATGGAGAAATAAACTGGGAAAAGCTTAAAGAGCTTGTTGATGTTGCTGTACATTTTCTTGATAATGTTATTGATGTGAATAAGTATCCTCTTCCACAGATTGAGCAGATGACAAAGGGAAACAGAAAAATTGGTTTAGGTGTTATGGGATGGGCTGAAATGTTAATCAAGCTTAACATTCCATACAACTCCGAAGAAGCACTACAACTAGCAGAAAAAGTTATGGAAACAATAAGTAGTGAAGCACGCAAAAAATCTGTTAAACTTGCGCTGGAAAAAGGCTCATTTCCAAATTTTGAGGACAGTTTTTGGCTTACTAGAGGATTCAAGTTTTTGAGGAATGCCACTACAACAACCATAGCTCCAACAGGAAGTATAAGCATAATTGCAGGTGTTACAAGCGGAATTGAACCTATCTTTGCAATATCCTATGTTCGTAATATTCTTGGGGGAGCTAAATTTCTTGAGGTTAACAGCCTTTTTGAGGAAACAGCCAGAAAACATGGATTTTACAGTAGAGATTTGATAGCTAGAATTGCTAGGGATGGTTCTCTTCAAAAGGTTGATGAGGTTCCTTTGGATGTTAAAAGGGTTTTTGTTACTGCTTTTGATGTTTCTCCTGAGTGGCATGTTAAAATGCAGGCTGCATTTCAAAAGTATACTGATAACGCTGTATCAAAAACTGTAAACCTACCATATGAGGCAACAATAGAAGACGTTAAAAAAATATACATGCTCGCATGGAAACTTAAATGCAAAGGAATAACAGTCTACAGGGACAAATGTAGAGAATCTCAAGTTTTAGAAACAGGGTTACAAAGAAAACCTGAAAAACATGAATTTCTTAAGCCTAAGAAACGTCCAAAAATGTTGCGTGGGGTTACCTATGAAATTCAAACAGGATGCGGTTCACTTTATGTAACTATTAATGAGGATGAAAATGGTCTACCATTTGAAGTTTTTGCCAGACTTGGAAAAGCTGGGGGGTGTGCTTCAGCTCAAACTGAAGGTCTTGGGAGGTCTGCATCCCTAATTTTAAGGTGTGGTATTGATCCAAGGGAGATAGTTAAGCATTATAAGGGAATCTCATGTGATCGGCAGGTTGGTATTGGAAAAAACAAGGTTTTATCATGTCCTGATGCAATAGGTAAAGCCTTAGAGCTATACCTGCAGGAGAAGGGGCTATTGTCTGATGTGGTAAAAAGGCCTAGCGATTTTGCTGAGACTTTTTATTCAATTATTAATGGAGCATGTCCTGAATGTGGAAGCCCGCTTATAAGGAGTGAAGGTTGCAAAAAGTGTCTTTCAAATTGTGGTTACTCTGAGTGTGATTAAACAACTACAATAAAAACTTTAACATACTTGATATGCTAGTTTAATACCCGTTAAAGAAATTTTTACGTCAAAACTTTAGCGCATCATATTATTTAATTCTTAGTTTTTATGTGCTGGATTTGTCTAAAAGTTAAGAATGTTTGTACAGGTTTGTGGCGTAGCTCCCCACATATTAACTTGCTAAATTTGCTAATTTCTAGATTGTCTTAATTATCTTGTTGTCTTTTATCCTATACTTCCTTCTAGAGGGTGAGAAACTTTCTGGTTTGTTTAAATTTAAGTATAAATATCTTAAGGTTAGATTCTCATTTTGGTGTTAAAGTTGCCAACTTATATCATTTTAACAACCCTAACCGAGAAAGGTAAAGAAACTATAAAAGTTAACCCTAATAGAATATTAGAGGTAAACAAGGAAATTGAAGCCATGGGTATTAAAATTTTAGCTCAATATGCTGTTTTAGGACCTTTTGACTTTGTAAACATCGTTGAAGCTCCTGATGAAAGATTTATCGCAAAGCTTTCTATAGAACTTGGTTTTAGAGGTAGTGTTCATACACTTAGTATGCCTGCAATTCCCGCCGAGAAACTTATAGAGTTCCTTAAAGAAGGAAAGTAAAAACCTTACTATTTTTTTTATAATCCTATTTCTCCGCATATCCTATTCAAGCTTTCTAAGCATATTTCAAAAAATTTTTCCCTTTGTATTCCTATTTCCTCGCATAAAAGAATTTTTTCTCGTTTGACATTTCTTGCAAAATCTTTTTGCTTAAATTTTTTAGCCACAGTTTCAACTTTAACTTCAGCAAGCTTTTTTGAAGGCATAACAAGTGCACATGCAACAAGTAAACCTGATGTTGCATCTGCTGCAATTAAAGCTTTTTCCATCCTTGTTTCGGGTTTAACGTTTGTGTTTTCAAAGTTATGAGCTTTTATTGCTCTAACAATTTCGCTAGGGACATTATCTCCTAGAATTTTTTCAGCAACTAAACCATGTTGCAATGGGTTATTTTCAGTTTTTTCAAAATCCACATCATGAAGTAGCCCTACTAATCCCCAGTTTTCAACACTTTCTCCAAGATATTTAGCTAAACTTCTCATAATAGCCTCAACAGCTAAGGAATGGTTAAAGATGTTCCTTCTCTTTACATTTTTACATAAAATGTTCAATGCTTCCTCTCTACTTAACAGCTTAACCACCTTACAACTTCTAAGTGTATCCGTTTTTTTAAATAGTACCGTTTTAACCTTAACTTTCATCTAAATCTTCACTATCAATCCTAAACCATAATTTTCCATCTTTATCCTCACCTATAATAACATTTACAACTTTTTCACCATTTTCCATAAGATCCTCAACTTTGCTTCTAATTTTATTTATATCTTTTTTCTCCAGAAATCTTTTTAACAGATTAATTTCATCCTCTAGTTTTTTATCTTCTAAACCCAGTTTAACGTTTTCCATGTAACGGAGAACAAGGTTCCAATAAGTCCTTTTTGCAACAGTTTCAACACAAGCATTTTTCTCGACTTTAAGAATTAAAATTTTATTTTTCATTTTAATATCCCGGTACTAAAAGATTATTCGATTTTAACTCTCTTAAAACTTATTTGACGGCTTATTTTCCTGTTTTAATAGGGTGAAAATAGGCCCCGTGGACTTTCACAAGGATTACTATGAAATCTTAGGTGTTCCTAGGAACGCGACAAAAGAAGAGATTAAGGCAGCATACAGAAGGCTTGCTATGCAATATCACCCTGATAGAAATAAATCTCCAGATGCTGCTGAAAAATTTAAGGAGATATCCGAAGCTTATGCTGTACTTTCTGATGATGAAAAAAGAAGACTTTATGATATGTACGGGCATGCCGGGATTGAAGGTAAGTATACCGCCGAAGACTTGTTTAGTGGTATTGATTTTGAAGACATATTTAGAGACTTAGGCTTTGGTTTTGATGAGTTTGATAGAATATTTGAAATATTTTTTGGCAAAAAAAGGAGGCGTAAAGAGGAAGCATATGGCAGAAGAGGTAGAGATTTAGTATGCGAGCTTGAAGTAACTCTTGAACAGGTTGCAACAGGATTTAAAACCACATTAGATGTACCTAAAATCGAGGTTTGCAATGTATGTAAAGGCTCAAGGATTAAACCTGGAACAAAACCTAAAATATGCCCAAAATGTAAGGGTAAAGGTCAAATTCAATTTACAAAGGTTTCAGGTTTTGCGCGTTTTATTCAGGTTTTTACTTGCGACCTTTGTAGCGGTGAGGGTAGAGTAATTGAAACTCCATGTAGCGAGTGTAAAGGTTCAGGTAGAGTACAACGTGTAAAAAAGATTAGTGTGAGGGTTCCTGCAGGGGTTGACACAGGCTACCGTTTAAGGTTAGCTGGCGAAGGTGAGCCAGGGTTTAACGGTGGGCCTTCTGGTGACCTATATATAATTATAAAGGTTAAACCTCACCCAATCTTTGTTAGGGATGATAACAACATAATTTATGAGGCACCCATAAGCTTCACTTGGGCTGCTCTTGGGGCAGAAATTGAAGTTCCAACATTAGATGGTAAGGAAAAGCTTAGAATTCCTCCTGGAACACAAACCGGAACAATTTTTAGGTTAAAAGGTAAGGGTTTACCTGATGTGTACGGTTATGGTAAAGGGGATGAACTTGTAAAGGTTATAATTAAAACACCTGTAAACCTTACAGAGAAGCAAAAAAGCATCCTTTTAGAATTTGCGAAAGAGATGGGTGAAGATTTAGAGATAAACCGTTATAGCGGTGGAAGTTAATCTTTTTATACTTTAAGTTTAAGTTAAAAGTTTAAGTAACAGTTGGATAATAAGGATTTGGAGAATGTTGTCTTCAAAAATTAGTCATAAAGAGCTAGAGGAGCTAATCTATGAGGATGTTAAGATAACCAAGGCCAATGCTCCACGTTTCGTGCTAAATTCTGAAGAAATTGACATTTGGAGTGAACAATATAACCGTTACCATTCAAAATCGCCGGTTGAGTATTTAACCGAAAAAATTCTTGAGTGCGAAAAAAAGGGTTTGGATCCATTTCCAGGTATTGTTGGAAAGAAAAAAGAAAAGGAGATTGTAAAAAATGCTTTGCTTTCAAATTCTCCAATACTGTTTAAGGGTAAGAAAGGTTATGGAAAAACTACTTTTTCTAAGGCAATCGCTGAACTTTTACCTCCAAAGCTTTTAGCAGTTAAAGGATGTAAAATATATGACGATCCAACCAATCCTTCATGTTTTTCATGCAAAAGAAAGCTTCTTGAAGATAATGTTGTTGAACTTACATGGGTTCCAAGAATATGGGTTAGAATTCCTGGAGACCCTATGTTAACTACAAGGCAGCTGGTTGGCGGTGTTTCCATTCAAAAGATCAGGGAAGGTTATGACCTTGACCATCCTGAGGTTTTTGTTCCTGGAAGGGCTTTAAAGGCTAATAGGGGTGTAGGATACTTTGATGAGCTTGGTGCTTTACCCTCTTCGCTTCAAACACTACTTCATGAACTTTTTGAAGAACATCAATTAACAACAGTTGAAGGTGACATTATTCCGTTTAAAATTAACACTATTGAACTTGCAGCAACAAATCCTGCCAATTATCGTGGAACAAATCCAATTAAAGAGCCTTTACTGGATAGGATGGAGGAGGTTAACATTGGGCCCCCTGAAACTCTTGAAGAGGAAATAGAGATTGGTTTAAGAAATATGTATTACGTTAAATGGCGTAAGGAAAAGGTTTCAATTCCTAGCTGGCATTTAAAAATTTTAGCTAGAACTGTTAGGTATGCAAGGAATAAGGATAAATGTGAGCTTGCAAGAAGAATAGAATCTGAGCCTTCATGTAGAGCTACAATTAAGCTTTATGATCACCTTCAATCTAGAGCCATAATGATGGGTAGAAGAGTTCCCACCTTCATTGATTATGGCGAATCCCTAGAAATTGTAAAGCTTGCTCTTAGAGGTAGAATTGAGGTTGAATATGGAGTTGATGAGGGAAGGAAGGATGAAATAATAGAGAAGCTCTTTGAAAAAGCCTTAAAACGTACATGCGAGGAAGTTTACAATAATCTTCCACAAGAAGGTTTTGATGAGTTTTATGAGGCTTTAAGAAAACATTCAAAGCCTGTTGGAGACTCTGATAGGTATTTGCCTGTGAACCTTGAGATAGTTCCTGAATTAAGAAGTGAGGAGTATATCAATTTTTACGTTTTAAAACTTCTTGAACTTAATGGTGGTAATGCTGCTGGGTTGGATGACGAGTATTTTCTTTCAGCTGTTGATGTGATTTTAATGTCTATGAGTTTATGCATTCCGGAATATGTTACAAAGGATAAGGGTGGATACATTTTACATGAGCCTAAGAATATAAAACAGATGATTAAAAATGAAACCGGAATGTAGGCTTTGTAAAGAAAAGGATGAAGGATTAACTTCTATTTTTGGTAAGGAATTTACTGACAAGCTTGTATACCAGCTTTTTAACCTTGACATGGTAAACCGTGAAAAATATCTCAAAGATTTACAGGATGAACAACTAATTCAAATGTACCTTGAACATGTTGAAAGTGAAGAGGAACAGAATAGACAAAGATTAGAGAGGTATATGCGCTGGTTTGGTATTGACGCTCAACAAATAATGAAATACCTGAAAAACAAGGAGGCATGGAATGAGCTTATTGAGAAAATTAGAAAAGGCGAGATTAAACCTTCAGAAATTTCACCTGAAACATTGCTTCAAAACTTTCCTGGGCAAGTAACAGAAGAATTAGCTAAGGAAGATTTAGTTAATGTTAAAGTTTATACTTACAGAATGTATCCTCAACTACTTTTTGTTTACCCTGAATTTACAGAAAAAAGTGAAAAAATCATAGCTAGCAAGGTTTTAGAGGAAGCTTTTTTAAACCTTAAAAAACAAGGATTCGGTGTTCATGAGGTTAGAGATTTAGGTGTAGGTGTTTACCCCTCGCATGTTTTATGTCAATATGATGAGTATCAGCATACCTATGACATGATAGATATTCAGGAAAGTTTAATAAACACTGCAATAAGAGACCCGGAAAATCTTAAAATCTCGGATGATGACCTTAAGGCTAGGATTCCTATTCATTCTGCAAAATCGTCAAATGTGATTTTAATCGACTCATCTTATTCTATGCGTGGTGTAAAGTTTAGAGGAGGTATTCTGTCTGCTTTAGCTTTAAAAGAGCTTTTGCAGACAGAGTATAAGGAGGATAGGCTTTTTATTGTAGCTTATAATCATAAGCCTCAGCTGCTTCTTCCCGGAGAAATTGTCAAACTTAAACCTTACGGCTATACTGATATAGGTCAGGCTTTGGATTTTTCAGCTAATCTTCTTATGAAGGAGGATGGTAATCGAAATATTTTCCTTATAACTGATGGTGAGCCTACAGCATCTTATATTCGAAGTCAAACCCCTGAGGAAAGTGCTTATAGGGCTGCCTACATGACTGGTAAGTTTGATATCCGGCTAAACATTATAATGTTGGATTACAGGATCGAGTTAAAGATGATATGTGAAAAAATGGCTAGGTTAAATGGAGATGCAACAGTAACTCATGTTAAAAACCCCTTAAACCTTAAAGAGTTTGTCATTAAAACATTTATTGACCGTAGAAGGTTTAAAGCTTAAGTTTTAAACTAAAAACTTAAGAACGCATTTTACCTAACCTTTTATATTATTTCGTGATTATCTATGAAGATGGATGAAGCATTAATAACCAAAGCTATTGTTAAAAGTTTTGTAGAAGACTTTTCAAGTAGAGTTGAAACTGATGTTGTAATTGTAGGGGCTGGTCCTGCTGGGGTTACAGCCGCAAAATATCTTGCAAAAGGAGGATTAGGCACTGTTATCTTTGAGAAGGAACTTTATGTCGGCGGAGGTATGTGGGGTGGAGGTTTTCTTTTTCCGAAGCTTGTTATTCAAGAGGAGGCAAAAACTATCCTTGATGAATTTAATGTACGCCTAAAAAAATCTTCTGAGGGATACTACACTACAGATTCTGTTGAAGCTGTTTCAAAGTGTACTGCTTCTGCAATAGATGCTGGTGCTAAGATTTTTGTTGGCGTTGAAGTTGAGGATGTTGTGGTAAGAAATGTTGAAGGCGTGTTAAGTATATGTGGTGCTGTGATAAACTGGTCTGCAGTTAAAAAAGCAGGTTTACATGTAGACCCTGTTGCTGTTAAGTGTAAAGTTATTGTTGATGCAACAGGTCATGAGGCTAGTGTTGTTAGGATGGTTACAAAAAAATTTCCAGAGTTAAAGCTTCCAACTTTAACTGGTGGAATTGTTGGTGAAAGGTCTATGTGGTGTGAAGAGGGTGAAAAAAGGGTTGTAGACTGTACATCTGAAGTTTTACCTGGACTTTATGTTGCAGGTATGGCTGCAACTGCTGTCTACGGGGAGTATAGAATGGGGCCAATTTTTGGTGGAATGTTTTTATCTGGTAAGCGGGTTGCAGAGTTAATTTTAGAAAAACTTAAAAAATGACTAAATGAGTTTTCCCAGCGTTGCTCCTAAACAAGTTACAATCATAAATTTAAGGTTATGTTTAAGTTCTTTAAACTGGAAAACTTTTTTGGTGAGTTTTTGGTTTTAGATAGGACCAAACTTGAAAAATATTTAAACCTTCGTAGGGAGACCGTTGGCTATATAAACCTTAATCCTATTCAAAGAGGAGGTATTCTTAGTGAGGCTGCACGTAAAGCTTTAATTGAGTTTGGTGATGGGTACTCGATTTGTGATTGGTGTCCTCCTAAAACTCCAAGATTAGACCTTATTAAACGTCCACCAGTGTACGATTTTACTTTGGATGCTGCTGAGTTTCTTGGGATGGATGTTTTGCGTGTTGTAACTAGGTGTAGAGAAGCCAAGTTCATTGTTTTTCAGATGCTTGGTAAACCTGGTGATTACGTTATCGTTGATAGTTTAGCTCATTATTCAACTTATCTTGCAGCTGAGGCTGTAGGTTTAAAGGTTAAAGAAGTGTCAAATACTGGTTATCCTGAATTTCGAGTTGAAACTGAAAAGTATGCTCAAAAAATTGAGGAGGTTAAAAGAGAGTCAGGTAAGCTTCCTGTTGCCGTTTTGCTAACTCATGTTGACAGTTCATATGGTAATCTTAGTGATGTTGTAAGTGTAGCTAAAATTTGTCGTGAATACGATGTTCCTTTAATTCTTAATGCCGCATATACTGCTGGAGTTATGCCTGTAGATGGGAAAAGTTTGGGTGTTGATGTTTTAGTTGGTAGTGGACATAAAAGTTGGGCTGCAAGTGCACCAACAGGTATTCTTGCAATGTCTAAGGAGATGGTTGATAAAATTCTTGTTAAATCTAAGATTGTTGGAGATTGGAGTGGTAGACGTTTTCCTATTAAGGAGGTTGCACTTTTAGGTTGTACTGTTATGGGTGCTCCATTAATAAGTTTGATGGCATCTTTTCCCTATGTGGTTGAAAGGGTTAAAAATTGGGATGAAGAGGTTAAAAAGGCTAGATATCTTGTAGAAAAGCTTGAAAAAATAGAGGAAACAAGGCAGTTAGGTGTTAAACCTAAACAGCATACCTTAATTCATGTTGAATCTAAAGGCTTCTACAAGGTTTCAAAAACTCATAAACGTAAAGGTTTTTTCCTGTATGAGGAGTTAAAAGATAAAGGTATAACTGGTATTCAACCAGGTTTAACAAAACATTTTAAACTTAACGTTTACGGATTAACATGGGATGAAGTAAAACATGTTTCTGAAAGCTTCATAGAAATAGCAAAAAAGTACGGTCTAAATGTAAGTTAAAAAAATAATTAAGCTTAAATTTAACAGGTCAAGATAACTCACATAGAGCTGGAAAAAGGGTCCGTGGCGCAGCCAGGATAGCGCGGCAGCCTCCTAAGCTGTTGGTCGTGGGTTCAAATCCCACCGGACCCGCCACTTTTCTGGTTTAAGTTTCTCTAAAGAGCTTGAATACCTTATTTTTTTAACTTAGTGGTTACCTAATCAACGAAAATCTTACCTAAAGATGATGAGAGTCACACCCTCATCTTGGTGGATCGAAACATGGCATTCTGAAACCTTCCGCTTTATGAGTGTTCCATCAGCTAGAGTAAAATCATCTTCTCGTATAGGTTGAAGTCCAATTTTCTTCCCGACGTTTTCAGGAAGAACTGTGTAAAATCGACAAAACGTCAAAATAGTCACTTTAGGAAAGCTTTACCCGAACAAGCTCTCCAAAACATTAAAGAAAAACAGAAAGCAGAAAAGCTTACTTAAGTGAAGCTTCAAATATAATTTTAAAGAATTTAAGTTGAAGGTGGTTGTGGTTGAGTTTTAAGATTAAAAAGATTTGTGTTGTTGGTGCTGGTGTTATGGGTTCAGGAATAGCCCAGATATGTGCCCAAGCAGGATTTGAAGTGAATTTATATGATATAAAACAAGAGTTTGTTGAAAAAGGTCTTAACAATATAAAGGGAAACTTAAAAAGGTCAGTAGAAAAAGGAAGAATTTCTCAGGAAGAAGCTGATAAAATTCTTGGAAAAATAGTTACAACTATAAACCTTAAAGAGGTTGTTAAAGACGTTGATTTTGTTATTGAGGCAGCACCTGAAAACATGGAGGTAAAAAGGCAGGTTTTTAAAGATTTAGATAATTTTTCTCCAAAACATGCAATTTTAGCTTCTAATACTTCAAGTTTAAGTATCACTGAAATAGCTTCGGTAACAAGTAGACCTGACAAAGTTGTTGGTATGCATTTTTTCAACCCTGCACCAATAATGAAGCTTGTGGAAGTTGTAAAAGGCCAGCTTACCTCAGAAGAAACAGTAACCATTGTAAAAGATTTAGCTAAAAAACTTGGTAAAACACCTGTTGAATGCAAGGATTCTCCAGGATTTATAGCTAACAGGATCTGCATTCCTATGATAAACGAGGCTATAATAGTTTTACAAGAAGGCGTTGCTTCAAAAGAAGATATAGACCTTGCAGTTAAGCTTGGCTATAACCATCCAATGGGCCCACTTGAACTTGCAGACTTAATAGGTTTAGACACTTTACTGGCAATCATGGAAACCTACTATAAAGAGTTTAACGACCCAAAATATAAGCCTGCCTTGTTACTAAAACAGATGGTTAGGGCTGGTTTACTTGGTAGAAAAACTGGTAAGGGATTCTACCAATACTAAAAATTGGTTAATGTGAAGTTAGATATTGTTAGGAAATTTTTTCTGCTATTGCCTTTCCAATCTCGGATGTTGAGGAATTACCACCCATTTCTCTTGGTTTAACCTTACCTTCAATCAAAACATCCCTAACAGCCTTATCTATTGCGTTTGCAGCCTCATTTTCACCTAAATGTTCAAGCATAAGTTTTGCGGCTAAAATTGTTGCAATAGGGTTAGCTACACCCTTCCCAGCATACTTTGGTGCAGAACCATGAATAGGTTCAAACATGGAAACACCTTCAGGGTTGATGTTTCCACCAGGCGCAAACCCCATCCCTCCCTGAATTATGGCACCAAGGTCAGTTAATATATCTCCAAACATGTTTGGTGTAACAACAACATCAAAATTTTCAGGATTCTTAACAAACCACATAGCTGTAGCGTCAACAAATGCAAATTCGGTCTCGATTTCAGGATAATCTCTTGAAACCTCCATAAAAACATCCCGCCAAAGACCGTAAATTTCACTTAAAACGTTTGCCTTGTCAACTGAAGTTACACGTTTTAATCCTTTTTTTCTACAAAATTCAAACGCATAACGAATAACTCTTTCCGCACCCTTTCTGCTGATAACACCTACCTGATAAGCAAACTCTTCAGGCTTATCTGCCGAAGCTTTAACGTCAAACCTTAAACTGTAAAGTTTACGTTCAATGGTTAGGCTAGCCTTATATACGTCAGATTTAAACCTACCACCCAAACCAACATACAAATCTTCAGTGTTCTCTCTGACAACATAAAAGTTGATATCTTCCATCTTTTTATCTTTAAGCGGTGTTTCAACGTTGGGATATAAAGTTACAGGTCTAAGATTTATATACTGGTCAAAATAAAACCTCAACTTTAAAAGTAAACCTTTCTCCAAAATTCCAGGTGGAACTTCAGGATGTCCAACAGCTCCAAGGTAGATGGCATTCATCCTTTCCATTTCTTTTAATGCTTCATCAGGCAAAATTTCTCCAGTTTTAAGGTAGTGATTTCCACTATAAGGGTAGTTTTTAAAATCAAACTTCACATTGTAAACTTTACTAACAGCATCTAAAACTCTTAACCCCTCATTAATAACCTCAGGCCCAATACCATCTCCAGGAATTACTGCTATACGATACCTCATCGCTCTAACCCAAGCTTTTGGCTATACTTCTTAAAAAACATTCAAATTTAAAAGTTTACTTAAAACTTTTATTAGTAACGTCCTATTTTTAAGATAAAAAACTTTTTAAACACGCTAAAATAATCAACTATACATCAATGGACTCAAACTATATTAGAATCTTTGATACAACACTTAGAGATGGGGAGCAAACACCAGGCATAGCCTTAACTCCGCAGGACAAACTTATTATTGCAAGACAACTTGATATGCTTGGTGTTGATGTTATTGAAGCAGGTTTTCCATCAACCTCTCAAGGTGAGGTTGAGGCTGTAAAGCTTATAGCTAAAGATGGACTTAATGCTGAAATATGCGGATTATCAAGAACAACAAAAGAGGATATTGATGCCTCACTTACGTGTGATGTTAAATCTATCCATATATTTATAGCAACTTCCCCCCTTCATCTTAAGTACAAGCTTCACTTAACAGAAGATCAAGTTTTGGATAACGTTATCAAATCTGTAGAGTATGCTAAAAAGCATGGTGTTATTGTTGAATTTTCAGCTGAAGATGCAACTAGAACAGATTTTTCCTTTCTGAAAAAGGTTTATCATGTTGCTGTTGACTGTGGAGCTGACAGAATAAATGTTCCAGATACGGTTGGAGTAATGACTCCTAAAAGAATGAGCCTGCTTATTGGCGAACTTAAAAAAGAGTTTAACATACCTATAAGTGTTCACTGTCACAATGATTTTGGTATGGCTGTCGCAAACTCCCTTACAGCTGTTGAGGCAGGAGCGTCTCAAATACATGTAACCGTTAATGGTTTGGGTGAGAGAGCTGGAAATGCAGCATTAGAAGAGGTTGTAATGGCTTTATACTCTTTCTACGGTAAAAAAACAAGGATTAACACAAGACTAATTTATGAAACATCCCGACTAGTTTCTAAGCTTACAGGAATCAGAATACCTCCAAACAAGCCTATTGTTGGTGAAAATGCTTTTGCACATGAATCTGGAATTCATACACGTGGAGTTGTTGAAATGCCTGCAACATACGAACCTATAAGTCCCGAGCTTGTTGGAAGAAAAACGCTACTTGTTCCAGGTAAACATGCTGGATCTCATGGGTTAAGAAAAGAAGTGGAAGAACTTGGTTTTCACCCAACAGAAGATCAGATGAAACAGATTCTTCTTAAGGTTAAAGAAATGGGTGATCAAGGTAAAATGGTGACAACAACAGACTTAATCGCAATAGCAAGCTCAGTCTGTGGAAAATTTTTGGAAGAACCTCAAATCGTAAGCTTAAAAGATTTAACAGTAGTTACCGGAAGCAACGCTATACCAACAGCTTCAGTTAGACTTATTCTTGAAGGTAAAGAGTATATCTCATCTGAAACTGGAGTTGGACCTGTTGACGCAGCAATAAAGGCTATTAGTAAGGTGACGGATGCCATTATAAATGTTAGACTTAAAGAGTTTAGGCTGGAAGCCCTAACAGGCGGCTCTGAGGCTGCAGCTGAAGTTATTGTTAAGGTTGAAGACGCGGATGGAAGAATAGTTTCAGCTAGGGCGGTAAACAACGATATTGTTATGGCTAGTGTTAAAGCAATGATTAACGGTATAAACAGGCTTCTTCAACTTAAAAAAACCAAAAACCTAGTTTAAACAACAAAGTACACTTCGTCTAAAACATCAAGTTTATCCTTCATATCCTTTTCAGGCTTACCAAAAACTATTTTCACAATTTTATGCATAGCTTTTAGGTCTTCTTCAAATGGTTTAAGGTTTTCTGGCACATAAACAATCTTAATTTTTTCATTTAAAGCCAGATTTTTACTTTTCTTATACCTCCAAACTGTTGAATTGAACTCCATAAAACCATTAAGAAGCTTCCCATGCTCGTTAAGCCATTCATCCCTTGGCTGTGGAAATTCTTCAAGATGAATAGATTTTTCCGAGTAAAGTCTAGTCCAGATTGCTTCAGTGATAAATGGACATATTGGTGCTAAAAGCTTAATAACTGTTTTAAGGCATAAATGTAAAGTTTTCCATGCTCCAATTTGTTCTTCAGTATTAAAGTTTTTATCAAGGTTGTATGCTCTAGCTTTTACGGCTTCAACATAATGGTCTGCAAAAACATTCCAAACAAAGTTTCTTAACGTGTTTGCGGGGATAAAAAAGTCCATTTGCTCGTAACCCTCAACACACTCTTTGACAATATTGTAAAGTTCATCAAGAATCATGTAGTCTAATGGTCTAAGCTTAACGTTTTCACTACTTTCAACAACTGGAAATTGTGAGATAAATCTTGCAACATTCCAAAGCTTTGTAAGAAACCTAAACGAACCTTCAAGCCTTTCTTTACTAAACCTGTAATTTGAACCAAGTTTAGCTTCAGACGCTCCCCAAAGTCTAAATGCATCTGCTCCGTACTTCTCAATGTAAGGTTCAGGCCAAACAATATTCCCCTTCGATTTATGCATAGCTTCACCATGCTCATCTAAACCCATTCCAGATATTCTAACATATTTAAAGGCTGGTGCAGAAAGTAGTTGAAAGGTTCGAAGTATGGAATAGTAAAGCCATGTTCTCACAATATCTGACCCTTGAGGCCTCAAAGAACATGGAAAACATTTTTGGAAAAGATTTTCACTCCAACCATAACCTAGAATATATAACTGACTTATACTTGAATCCATCCATGTGTCAAATGTTCTAGCTTCCCCCATAAACTCGGTAGAGCCACACTCACACTTCTCAGTTGGAGGTCTTTCCCGCCATGGTTGATAATATCCGCCTTTCGGCGGAACATAAGCTTTCCCGCATTTAGCACAATACCATAAAGGTATTTCTGTACCATAAAATCTTCTTCTAGAGATAGGCCAATCTGTTACTATCGAGTTGACCCAGCTTATTAAAAGATTTTTAGACTCTGGCGGGTAAAACCTTATTTCTTCTATAACCTCTTTTAAACGTTGGATAAACGGTAATTGTTTTAAGTAATATTCCTCCATGAATATAAATTCGACAGGATTTTTTGACCTCCAACATATAGGTACCGAATGTTTAATTCTCTCTTTTTTGATAAGCAACCCAAGTTTTTCCAAGTCTTCAACAATTTTTTCTCTAGCCTCCTTAACAGACAAACCTTCATATGCACCTGCAACCTTATTCATTTTTCCATCCTTTGTAATTGCTATGGTTGGTTGTAACCCTAATTCCCTAAAAATTCTAATGTCTGTGTAATCTCCAAAAGAACATATCATCGCTAAACCTGAACCAAATTCAGGTTTAGCATAGCTGCTTGCCTTAATAGGAACTTTTTGATTGTAAATTGGTGTTATAGCGTGTTTTCCATTTAAATGTAGATACCTTTTGTCTTCAGGGTTAAATATAACCATTTTACATGTGCATAAAAGTTCAGGTCTTGTAGTTGCTATCGTTATATTTTCACCTGTATCTTCAACCTTAAAGTTTATGTAGTAAAGCCATGTATCCTTTTCAACATATTCAAGTTCCGCGTCAGCAATAGTTGTTCCACAAACAGGACACCAGTTTGTTGGACGATTATCTGAGTATATCAAGTTTTTATTCCAAAGCTCTATAAAAGTCTCCTGTGTAACCTTTCTATACTCTGGACTATCGGTTCGATAAATGTTTTTAAAGTCACAACTCATTCCAAGCCTTTTAGCTATAGACACAATTTCTTTTTCAACATTATCCAAAAAATCTTTACAAATTTTTAAGAATCTTTCTCTTTCAACATTGTGGATAGAAATACCCAGCTTTTTTTCAACCTCAACCTCTACAGGTAAACCATTTCTATCTATTCCAAAAGAAAACAAAACTTCAAAACCCTTCATTCTGAAGTATCTTGCAACCATATCTATCTGACTGTAATGTACAGCCCCACCAACATGCCACCTCCCGGAAGCATAAGGTGGTGGTGTATCAATACTAAAAATAGGCTTTTTAGTGTCCTCATTAAACTGGTAAGTTTTCTCCTTTTCCCACCTTTCTAAAATTTCAACTTCCATCCTAGGATTCCATCTTTTTTCCTCTATTCTTGGTTTAAACTCAACCATCAACGTTCTAACCCTAAACCTTCTATATTATTTAAAAAAGCTTGTTAAGTCTTTCTTCTTTTCTTCCTCAACTTCAAAATCCAGATGCATACCATCATATGCTGCAATTGTAGGTATGCCTGTTTGTTTTTCGATATAGTTTGCTTCAACATTGGGATTTGCGTTAACAATCATTTTCATTCCAAAGTGTGTTATTATAACCTTTTTAGGTTTAGCTTCATCAACAATTTTTACAGCGTCATCTACCGACATATGCCATTTTAACGGAGATTTTTGTGGCCTCATAGTACATAAAATTAAAACATCAATATTGGCATATCTTTTGCCTAAATCTTCAAAGTATTCTGTATCTGAAGTATATCCTACAGTTTTTCCGGAAGGAAACCTTAGCTTAAAGCCTATAGTGTCAGGGTCGTAGTGAACTGCCTTAACAGCCTCCACCTCAACCTCCAAGTACTCATATTTTTCCCCATCTCTTAACTCTACAACCTCTTCAGGTAGATTTTTATGGTATTTCGAAATTGCAGGTCCACATACCTCATTACCTGATATTACACTTTTTGCACAAATAAGGCATCCAGTTTTTTTAAAAGCCCCTAAAGTCATGGCTTCAACAAGAACCTCGCCATCCGTGTAATGGTCTGGATGTGCATGGGAAATCAAAATCATGTTAATCTTTTTCGGGTCAAGCTTACTCATAAGTGAGTATACTAATGCTCCTGGGCCAGGGTCGATATGAACGTTTATTTTTTCCTCTTTTGAGATTATTCTTAAACCTCCAGTTCTTCTTTGCTGAGTTATAATTGAAAATCTTCCACCACCAGTACCAAGAAAAGTTATCTTCATAAGTTTAGGATAAAACTTTAAAATGTTTAAAGTTAACCTTTAAACCTACAAAGATTTACTTTTATCTCTTCATTCTCAATCCTAACTTCAGCATAATGTCCTCTGTAAACAGGTCCAGGGTTACAGATAACAGTTTTCCCTATATAGTCTACGCCTGGAGATTCATGTACATGGCCACATAACACCGCCTTTGGTTTAAACTTCTCAACAACAACCCGCACTGCAGGGTCACCTATATGGTTTCCGTTCCATGTAACGTCAACTTTACAATTGTAAGGTGGAATATGTGTTATAACTATTGTTAAATTTTTAAACATGTCAAGACTGCTTAATACTGTGCTAAGAATCTCCTCAAGGTTTTCTTCAAAGCCTGCACCAACAAAGCATATATCCTTAATGGTAACCTTTCTACCGTGAAGATTTATCCCCAAATTACTTAAAACATTTACTATCTTCGGAGGGTCCATGTTTCCAGGAACATAAAGCACAGGAACGCCAGTTTCAACTAGTGTTTTCATAATTTTTTTGGCATTTTCAAGTATCCAGTGGCTTGAAATATCTCCACAAATAACTATACAGTCAAATTTTTCCGAGATGGCTAATTCTCTAATTTTTTCAGCAGGTTTAATATTTCCATGATAGTCTGATGTCACAATAATCCTCAACTTTCTTCTTAATCATTAAGTTTAAAGGTTTAAAATATTTTTACCGAACTCTCCAACTTAAATATCCACATTTACTACTAAACCTAGTGTACAGGAAAATGTTTCATTAAAGAGGGAGTTTTGTGTTTAAAGGTTTAGAAGAATGCGTTGAAAGCATGAAGCAATATCTGGAGGAAGGATTGGTTAGGAAGAATTCTCAGGTTGAAGACTACCATGTTGAGGAGGAAAAAGTTTATTTTGAAGACCTTGACCCTAAAAAGTTTTACACTTTTACCCCAGTTAAACCTCGCTCAAAAATCTTGGCTGTTGATGTTTCAACCTACACCATACTTCCAGGTATGTGTTGGCGAATAAAAGCTGCACGCGTGGCTTACGTTTTACTTGAGTGTATGAATGGTGAGGTAAAGCTTGCTGAAGAAGGTTATGAGGACCATGTTTTCCCTGTTAAATCTAAGTCACCAAGCGAAGTTGATAAAAGTATAAACTTTCAGGTTTGGGAGAAACTTAGAAACCTTGAAAGTAGAATGATTTTAATTAAAATTGAAATGTTAGATGAGGATGACATCTGTTTACTTGATGGGGCTGCCTACTTTGCCACTAGAGATAGTAGGGTGGGAAGAGAATATTCTACCAACGCTGTTTACCCTCGTGAGATATATGATAAATGTAAAAACCTTGGTGTAAGACTTATTGCAATACCCAAACATGTAAAACATTTTGATGGTAAAGGTAGAGAGTTTAGGTCGGTAGTTTTTTCCTATGCAAACAAGATTAACCCAAAAACCCGCTGGTTTTATTATCCGTTAAACCATCCTTCTAACGAGAAAATTCCAACTTTTCTTGCAAAGTCCTGCTGGGCAAAGTTTTCTCCTGAAGCTTTAAGAATTTTTAGATGTGATGTTGCTGACTACCTTATTGAAAGATTTGAAGTTGAGGGTGTAAGTAGAACAATTTCTGAGCTTTCATACCTTTGTGATGATGCAAGATGCTATGGTTACCCCGCTCCACTCTACCTTGCGCATGAAAGAACAAGAATTCCTGAAGCAAAGCTTTTAGAAATCGAAGAAGCCGTCTTTTCCGCTCTTAGAAAAGAGGGAGTTCTTGATCAGCTTTTATGTGAAGCTGAAATTTCGCATTTTAGAGTAAAACAGCTTCTCAATATTTTACATTACTACCAGATTTTTGAGATAGCGTGAGGTGTACCATTTGAAAATTGGTAAGGTTAAGGAAAGCAAAGGGGATATGGTTACCTTTGTTACTACAAATGACAATGTGGATGTTAAATATGGTCAAATAGTTAAATTTGTTGACAGTGAAGGTAGGAGTTTAAAAACGTACTATGCACGGATAGTTGACGCAGGTAGTTGTTCAACTTTAAGCAATATTGATGAGCTTAGAGACTTAATAGGAACTGTAAGAACAATAGGCCCCTACACTCAATGCCGTTACATTAATTCTATCCTTTTCCTTGAGAAAGACGCCTCAAACATTGTCAAAGCTCCAACATTAAACCCTGATTATGGTTGGGAGGTTAGGTTTCTTGATGAACATGACTATAACGTTTTAAATATTTCAAGTGGTAAGCTTAAGCTTGGCTACCTCCGTGTAGGAGACTCCACTTTTAGGAAAATTGTTGGTATAGATGTTAAAAACATACCTAGAATGATGGCTATAGTTGGCCAGATAGGTTCAGGTAAAACTAATGCTGAACTTGTTTTAAACTCCTCAATAATGTTAACAAACGGTGAAGCCGTAGGCTTAATTTTTGATTTTGCGGGTGAACTTTTAACTGGTAAGGGTATAGGAAAAGGTTTAGCAGATTTACCTAATGTTGAAGATAGGCTTGTGTATTTTGGTCTTGAAAAACCAAGAAGAAACATCCCATACCAGCCTATTTATATAGGCTTAAGAAAACTTTCACCAATCGACTTAGCACACCTTTTTCCCGACCTTTCTTTCCCACAAAAACACTATGCTGAAAAACTTTACCGTAAAATAGGCTCTCCAGACTGGATTCCAAAGATAGTTTCTAAGTATCTTGATGAAGATGTTGATGGTGTGATAAAACTTGTTCAAGGACAGAAAAGTGTTGTTGAAGCCCTTTTAAGGAAGCTTTCAAGCCTCAATGAAAAGGTTTTTATAGACCTTGAATATGACTATGACGTTAGACCACTGATTATTGAAGCTTTAGCAAACGGTAAAACTGTTCTTGTTGATATTTCAGGTTTACGTGAAGAAACACAAAAGCAAATTGTAACATGGATTACAGCTTCAGTTATAGGCTATTACCGTGAACTTTGGCGTAAAGATTTTGAGGCGTGGAAAAGGCTACCGTACCTATTAATAACTCTTGAAGAGGCTCATAAATTTCTTGCAGAAAAAAATACAATTTTTTCTGATATAGCTTTAACCTATCGAAAATATAACGTTGGACTAAATGCGGTTACTCCTAGACCCTCAGGGATAAATAGAGATGTTTTTGCTGAGTTATGGACAAAAATAATACTTAAAACAACCTTAAAGGAGGATAGGGTGTATCTTGTAGAAAATACTCCATACCTTGAATATTCAGATACTGAGCTTAAAATGCTTGATGTAGGTGAAGCATTACTAATATCTCAACCAGCAATCCACTTTGCAGTACCAATAAAAATGTTTGATTACAAAGAGTTTGTTGAAGAGTACATGGAAAAAGATTTTAAACCAAAAGAGAAACATGAAATAAAGTTGTTCTCCGTAGATGAAAATGTAATTTAAAAGTTAACTTTAAACAAAAGAATTTTAAGCAAGTCAGTAAACTAAATTTTTAGATTGGCATGTTGAATCATGGGCCGGTAGCTCAGCTTGGTTGGAGCACACGGCTGATAACCTGAAATCCAAAAACCTCGGTCAGAAACCGTGGGGTCGCAGGTTCAAATCCTGCCCGGCCCACCTAAATTTTAGAAATTTCTTACTCTTATTGGTGATGTACAAATTCAGCAACTTAAAACTTTATTCAACTTCTTTTAGTGTTGATTTATTAACTTCTGATAATTAGTGATTGCGGCTTACCTCATGAGTTTTTTAAAAGTTTCCATTTTTTTAACTGAATAAAAATTTTTAGATTAAAAAATTTAGAAATAGAATTGTAAAATGTTGTTTATTTGTTTGACGTCGGCAATTTATCCGTCTGGCTTGATGGTATTTCTGGGAATTTTTCACTCATTTTTTGCTCAGCTAGCATACTTGCTTCTTTAAGTATTTTTTGCGCCTCCTCACCAGAGGCAACAACATCAAGTTCAGCGCCCACAGCTTCTCCAGCCTCCAAGACTAAGCTGTTCAACGTTTCACTTATTGTTCCAAGCTCATATGATACTTCAGGCATAATTCCTCCAAGCTGACTCTTACATGACTGTAAAATTAAAACTATTGGAGACATTGTAACCGCAACATCTCCAAAATCTCTTATAGTTTCAAGTCTAAGTATAACCTGTTCAACAGCCACCTGACTTCTAAGAAGAGTTCTAATCATCTTTCTAACCTCAGCACACTCATTAGCATAGATTGCTGCTCTTGAGGAATCTCCTAAACCTTGGGTCTCGGCACACTTGCCAAAAAGCATTTTTTCTTTTTGCTCCATTTTTGCTATAGTATTTTGAAGTTTATGGTGAATTACCTGTAGGCGGTAAATAGAGTTTGAAAGTCTTTGTTTTAGTGGAGGCCCTGGATGGATCTTTTCCTTTATTCTTGTAAACATCGATTCATGAGCTTCTCTCTCCCAGTTTTTAATAAGCTTCCCACTCATATGGACACCTCACGCCTTACATAAACCAAAGAATAAGAAAAAGCTTAAGCAGGTCCTTAACGCAATATTTGCATGCAAAATGGAAGTTTTCTTTTTTAAAGACCTCATAGTGTTTAAACCTTAATGTAAATGTTTAACATTATCTCTTGAACTTTATACTAAAATTTGCCATAAAAAGAAAAATTTTAGTTCCTTGATGAAGGTTATACGCTGATAAAAAGCTTAATAAACCTTATGTTAATACCAGGTTTTCCTTCACCTCCTACGTTTTCTCCTGTAAGAGAAGCTTTTCATTGGTTTTATGGTAAAGTCTACTGGAGGCATTATTCCCGTGTTAGAGGAATGCATGATGGTGCTATCTTTTTATTTTTTGCTGAAGTTTTTCATTAATAACAAGTTTCTTATATTTATGTGCAAATCAGGTTTTGTAAAAGGTGAATAAAAGTTTGAGAATTAGGGCTGTGGCCACTGACGTTGATGGAACGTTAACTACCATGGATGGTAAGCTTTCATGCAAAGCTGTGGAAGCCGTTAGGATGCTTGAAGCTAAGAACATTCCCGTTATCCTTGTTTCAGGTAATGCTTTATGTGTTCTTAAAACTTTAAAAACCTATATTGGCTGTAGTGGTGCTATTGTTGCTGAAAGTGGGGCTGTTGTTGAGTATAAGGGAAAAATTGAGATTTTAGGTGATGGTGGAAAGGTTAGGGAAGCTTTAAAAAGGCTTAAGGAAAAGTTTGGTGAACATTTTAAGGAGCGGTGGTCAAACATGTATCGTTATGTTGATGCAGCTTTGGATAGAAATTTAAAATACGAGGAGGTCTCAAAAGTTTTGGAGGAATTTCCTGAACTACTATTTTTGGATAGCGGTTTTGCCTACCACATTACCGTTAAAGGTTTGGATAAAGGTGTAGGTTTAACGGTTGCAGCCAAACTTATGGGTTTAAATGTTGAAGATTTTGCTTGTGTAGGAGACAGTGATGTTGACGTTGCAATGTTCAAGGTTTCAGGATTTAAGATTGCATTAGCAAACTCAAGTAAAGAGTTGAAGCTTTTAGCAAACTATGTAACGTTAAAAAGCGGTGGTGAAGGTTTTGCTGAAGCAGCAGAAAAAATCCTATTTATGCTTGGTAAGGGAGGTAATGTTAATGAAGATTGAGGATATCTGTTTTGACGGTTCTAGAGGTAAAATTTACTGTACGCTCTACAGTAATGGGAAACTTGATGCTGGAGTTGTTTTATGTCCACCTCATCCTCTTTATGGTGGTTCGAGAAACGATATGAGGCTTACATTTTTAGCCAGAAACCTAGTTGAAAAAGGTATTACCGCTCTCTGTATTGACTATTTTAAAGAATATAGCTCTGGAGTTGGAGAAGTTCAGGATGTTGTAGACTCAGCATTGTATATGTTAAATCACGTTAAAAACTTAGGATTGCTTGGATATTCCTTCGGAGCGGTTGTTGCATCGGTGGTTTCAGTGAAGTTAAGCAACATTAAAGGTTTAGTTCTAGTTTCACCTGTCGAGAAAATTGATAACCTCAAGATTGAATTATCATCAAACTGTCCAAAACTTTTTATTCATGGAAAATACGACCAGTTTACCAGTTTAGAAAAGCTTAAAATACTTTATAACAGTGCAAAAGGCAAAAAAGATTGCATAATTTTTGATACCGACCATTTTTACATGGATTTTAACATTTTAAAAGAGCTTTCAGATAAAATATACAGTTTTTTCTATGAATGTTTTAGAGGTTAGAATTTATGCGTAAAGTTAACATTTCAAACCTTGTTGGTTTGGAAGCTTTTGAAGGCGGATTTTACCATAAAAAGTTTGTTGAAGAGTCTTTAAAAGAGAGAACTAAAGTTTTAAAACATTTGTCTATTGAGGACATGATTAAGATTGTGCCGATTGTTGGTGGAGAGGTTGTTAACCTCAAAATTGGTGAAAGTACTGATTGGGCTGTAATGGTTAAACCCATCCCAAGTTTTGAAATATTTTACATTCTTCAACGTGGTGAACCTGAATTTGAAGATAAAATTCATGTTTTATTCTCTAAAGATGCGTTAAATCTTGGAATTCCGGCTGAAGATGTTGCTGACTTTGTTGTTTTGTATGCCAATGCACTTATATATGCTGCAAAAAAAGTGAAAAGTGACCTACCTAAAATTTCAAGATATCTTTAAGTGTGGCTTATGTACGGATGGTTTGGGAAAGGTTTAAAAATTAACCTTTCAAGTAAAGCCGTAAAAGAGTTTAAGATTGAACAGGATGTTCTGTTAAATTTTGTTGGTGGTAGGGGATTAGCTGCAAAAATCTTTTATGAGAATGTAAATCCAAGAGTTGACGCATTTTCCGATGAAAACATTCTAATTTTTGCCGTAGGTCCGTTAACAGCAACAAGTATACCTACCACCGGAAGATTCACTCTGGCATCTAAATCTCCACTTACAGGAGGATTTTTTTATTCAAGTTGTGGAGGGGTTTTTGGGGCTTCGTTTAAAAAATCAGGCTACGATGTTTTAGTTGTTGAAGGTAAAGCTAAAAACCCGGTATACATTCAAATTGATAACGGGGATGTAAAGGTTAGGGATGCATCCAACCTTTGGAGTAAAACGACAAAAGAAACATTTGAACAATTAAAGAAAGACCTAGGTAAAGATTTTTCTATTGCTTGTATTGGTCCTGCTGGTGAAAACCTTGTAAGATATGCTTGTGTTTTTGGCGGTTTAGGAAGTTTTGCTGGTAGGGGTGGTTTAGGTGCTGTTATGGGTTCTAAAAACCTTAAAGCTGTTGCTGTTAGAGGTGATAAAAAGGTTAAGGTTGCAAATGAAGATGAAATTTTAAACTTGATGGACGTATTTAAGGTTAGAGTTACGTGGAATCCGGTTTTAAGTAAAGCTTTAGCCACCTTTGGAACACCAGTATTGCTCGATATAATGAATGAACATGAAATACTTCCAACAAAAAACTTTCAACATGGGAGGTTTGATAAAGCTGAGAAAATTTCAGCTGAAGCTTTAGGTAAAATAGTTGTTGGTAAGCGAGGCTGTTATGCATGCTCCATAGCTTGTAAAAGAATAACTAAAGCTAAATGGATGATTGGTGATGGTCCAGAGTTTGAAACTTTAGGTTCTCTTGGCTCAATGCTTATGATAGATGGTGTTGAGGCTGTTGCTGAACTAAACTACTTATGCAACGATTTAGGAATGGATACCATATCTACTGGTGGAGTTATAGCTTGCGCAATGGAGCTAAGTGAAAGAGGAATGATAGATGAGAAAGTCAGCTGGGGAGACGTTGAAAAAGTAAGAAGCTTAATTTACGATATAGCCTATAGGCGAAATTTAGGGTTAGAGCTTGCGGAAGGTTCAAAGATTTTTGCCAAAAAGTATAATGGGGAAATTTATGCCATGCACGTTAAAGGTTTAGAGCTTCCAATGTACAATCCGCAAGGAGTTTTAGGTCAAGCTTTAGCTTATGTTACATCAAATAGAGGAGGATGTCATTTAAACGCTTACCTTATTAGCGTTGAGGTTTTAGGTTACCCATACCTTATGAACAGGTTTTCAACAGTGGGCAAATCTAGTGTTGTAGTTTACCTTCAAAATCTCTCAGCCACAATTGATAGCATGATCATCTGCAAGTTTTTAGGATTTGAATTTGATGAAAAAGATTTTGCTGAATACTTAAGGCTTGCTACAGGAGAAAGGTTTACTCAAGAATCTGTAATAACGATTGGGGAGAGAATTTGGAATCTTGAGAGGGTTCTTAATCTTAAAGCTGGAATTTCCGGTGATGAGGATAAGCTTCCAGCAAGATTTAACTTAAACATTGATTCAATCCTTAAGGAGTATTACATGATTAGAGGTTGGGATAGTAATGGTGTCCCTTTAAAGGTTAAGCTTGAAAGTTTAGGTTTGGCTGATTGTTATGCCTAAAGTTCCAGAAGAAGTTTACATGGAAATTAGAAGGTATGCTTTAAAGCTTGCTAGACGTGGATATGTTACTGCTCATGGTGGAAATATTAGTGTTAGAAGTGGGAATACTGTGTGGATAACCAGACATGCCTCCTCGTTGGAGAATCTAAGGCTTGAAGACATTATCCAAGTTTATGTTGACAAGCCGTCAAGCTTTGATGCACTAGCTTCAACAGAAACTGTTGTACATAGAAAAATTTATTCTGAAACACCAAACCTTGCCATAATTCATGCACACCCTCCAAATACCGTAGCTTTAACATTCTTTTATGATGAAATAACTCCGCTTGATAGCGAAGCATACTATGTGCTAAAAAAGATTCCAGTTGTTGAAGGTTCACCAGGTTCTGATGAGCTGGCTTTAAATGTTGCAGAAAAACTTAAAACACATTATGCTGTTGCTGTTAGGGCTCATGGAGTGTTTTCAGCTGCAAAGTATCTTGACATAGCTTACCAGTATATGTGCATGGTTGAACATTCATCAAAGATAATTCTTTTAACAGATGGTCTTAAAAATCTTGGATTGAAGTTTATCAGGCCAAAAAAATTTTAGGCTTTTTAAATTTTCATATAAGTGAAGAGCTAAAAGTTTACAGGGATGGTGGTATACATGTCATCCATGTTTAATCTTTTAAAAAAGCTTTCCGAAGCTCCAGGTGTTGCTGGTTTTGAAACTAGCATCAGAAATCTCATTATGGAGGAGCTAAGGGGATACGTTGATTCTATGAATGTTGACTCTATGGGTAACCTTGTCACAGTCAAAGGTTCATCAGCTGAAAAATCAATTATGGTTGCCGCCCATATGGATGAGGTAGGCTTGATAGTGAAGCACGTAGATGAGAAGGGTTTTGTTAGATTTGCCAAACTTGGAGGTATCGCTGACCATGTTTTACTGGGAAACCGTGTTATTATTCATACTTTTAAAGGACCTGTACCAGGGGTTATTGGTTGTAAACCAGTTCACCTTATGAAAGAAGATGAGAGAAAACAGCTGGTAGCCTACGAGAAAATGTTTATAGATGTTGGTGCAAGAAGCCTAGAAGAAATTAAGGAACTTGGCGTAAAAGTTGGAGACCCGGTAACAATAGATAAGCCATTAATTAGGCTTAAAAATAATCTTGTTAGTGGAAAAGCCTTTGATGATAGAGCTGGCTGCGCAGTTTTGATTGAGGTTTTAAGGAGGTCTAAACCTAAAAGTAAGGTTTACGGAGTTTTTACCGTTCAAGAAGAAGTGGGCTTGCGCGGTGCAACGGTTTCCGCATTTTCTTTAAATCCTAATGTAGGTTTAGCCATAGACACAACGTTAGCAGCAGACCATCCTGAGGTTGTTGAACATGAAGCACCGGTAAAAATCGGTTTAGGTCCGGTAATACTTGTGGCTGATGGTAGAAGGGACTCGCTTTCAGGTGGGCTTATATCAAATATAAATCTTAGAAACAAGCTTTTAGAGGTTGCTGAGAAGCTCAAAATACCCTATCAAGTTGAGGTTGTCGAAGGTGGAACAACTGATGCAACAGCAATCCAGCTTAGTAGGCAAGGTATACCTACATGCGTAGTTTCAATACCTTCAAGATATACTCATAGCTTTAGTGAAATTGTAAGCTTAGATGATATGGAAAATCTTGTAAAACTTTTAACTGCATTTTTAGAAGAGGAAATTCCATAGTGGATGTTTTAACTCAACAACCAAACAATATTTAAGTGTTAAAATTTTAGCTAATTTTTATTTCTAACCTACCTTACGTAGAAAATTTCTTTTAACCACTTAAGAATAACCTCCACAGCATTACTACTTAATCTCAGTTTATGTTGTCCACCCTTAATTATTACAAGCTTTTTTGGCTCGTTTGCTTTTTCGTAAAGCTTGTATGCATTTTTAACATCCACAAGCTCATCATTTTCTCCATGTATAATGAGAATAGGTCTTGGAGAAATTTTTCCAATCCACTTGCTAGGTTCAACAATTAAAAGCTCCTTATAAAGTTCTTTTTCAACATACTCACTTGATAAACCTTTTATTACCTCTGCTTTTCCAGCCATGGTTATTGTCTTAACTATAAGCTTAGCTTCTTCATCATCATATGTTGGACATGCTCCTGCAACAACAGCCTTAATTCTACCATCCACAGCGGCTCTGTAAATTGATATTATTGCCCCACCACTAAAACCAACAACAGCTAAACGTTGCTTATCAACTTCACTTTTTTCATGCAAAACATCTATAGCCGCTTTTAAATCTTTAGCCCAGTTAAGATAGTTAAATTTACCTTTACTTAACCCTACACCTCGAAAATTAAATGTAAATGATATAAATCCTTCCACGGTAAATTTTTCAGCTAATTCCGCGTATCCCCGGTCTCCCTCAACTCTTACTGGTGAAGGTATACCATGACAGAAACAAACAGCTGGCTTTGGTTTATATACCATTTCTGATGGAAAATAGATACTTCCATAAAGTTCTACACCATCTTCACTAAAAAAATTTAATTCTTCCACTTTCATCTTTTAAACCTCCCCTACCTTTGCCCTCTAAGGGTTATTTTTAACATTCAATACATACATTAATATTTAGTTAACACTTAATGCACAATTTTTATCTAGCCCGTTGAGGATACCTAATATTTGGCCTGAAAACTCGCTTAAAGGAGGTTAAACTCATGTTAGTTGAAGCCAGATGGCATGGACGAGGTGGACAGGGCGCTGTAACCGCCGCTGAAATAGTTGCTCATGCAGTAATAGATGAGGGAAGGTATGCGCAAGCTTTCCCGTCTTTTGGCCCTGAAAGACGGGGGGCTCCTGTTGTTGCCTTTAACAGGTTTGATGATAAACCTATTCATATTAGAAGCGACGTTTACGAGCCTGATGTTGTTGTTGTTTTAGACCCAACGTTAATAAGAGCTGTAAACGTGGTTGAAGGGTTAAAACCTAACGGTGTAGTAGTAATAAATACAAAAATAAGTTCAGAGGAGCTTTTAAAAGCCTACGGTTTTTCAAGTTGCAAGGTAGCTGTTGTTGATGCTACACGTATAGCTTTAGATGTTATTGGTGTACCTGTGGTTAACACTCCAATGGTTGGGGCATTTGTCAAGGTTACAGGTTTAGTTAAACTTGAATCTATCCTTAAAAGTGTTAGTGAAAGGTTTAAGGGCAGTATTGGGGAGAAAAACATAGAAGCCGTAATCAAAGCCTATAATACTGTAAGTGTTTGGGGGTAGAATTTTTTGTCTTATCAGAAATTAAAGATTAAAAGTAAACCATCCTGGAAGGAACTTTTACCTGGAGGCATAATTCCTGAACCTGCGACTTCACGTTTTTATCTAACTGGCGATTGGAGAAATTTTAGACCTACTATAGACAGGAGTAAGTGTACTAAGTGTGGTTTATGCTGGATTTATTGTCCAGATATGGCCATTATGGCTACTTCTGAAGGTTTTTATGAGGTAAACTTAGATTACTGTAAAGGTTGCGGTATATGCTCTGAAGAATGTCCTGTTAAGGCTATAAAAATGGTTGAGGAGGAGGAGTAGGTTTTGGCGAAGAGAATAGCTATAGAATGTTCACATGCTGCCTCGCTTGCAGCTAAACTTGCAAGAGCTGATGTTATTGCTGCCTACCCCATAACTCCTCAAACACACATTGTTGAAAAACTTTCAGAGTATGTTTCTGATGGTGAGCTTGATGCCGAATATATTAACGTAGAGTCTGAGCATTCAGCTTTAAGTGCATGTATAGGTGCTTCAGCTGTTGGTGCTCGTGTTTTCACAGCAACAGCAGGCCAAGGGTTAGCTCTTATGCATGAAATGCTCTTTATTGCCGCTGGAAATAGACTTCCAATAGTTATGGCAGTTACAACTCGCTCCTTATCTCCAAACCTGAACATATGGGGAGATCAAAGTGATGCTATGGCTTCTAGGGATTGTGGATGGATTACGTTTTATGCTGAAAATGCCCAAGAAATTTTTGATTTAATCATACAGGCATTTAAAATTGGTGAGGATGAAAGGGTTATGCTTCCGGTTATGGTTTGCTTTGACGGTTTTTACGTTACACATGTTATAGAACCAATAATAGCTTTAAGCCAAGAAGAGGTTGATAGTTTTCTTCCACCTAGAAAAATTCCATGGTATGCTTTACACCCAGACAATCCCACAACATGGGGGCCAATAGGCTTACCCGAAATACAAACAGAACTAAAAAAGCAGCATGATTACGCCTTACGTAGCTCTAAACCCGTAATTAAGGAGGTTTGGAAAGAATTTGGAGAAATGTTTGGTAGATGGTATGATGTTTTTGAACCCTACAAAATGGAGGATGCTGATGTTGTACTTCTTTTAATGGGTGGTTCATGTGGAACTGCAAGAGTTGCTGTTGATAAGCTTAGAGAAAAAGGTGAAAAGGTGGGGTTACTAAAGTTAAGAATGTTTAGACCTTTCCCCTTTGAGGAACTTTTAAACTTTGCCAAGAAAGTTAAGGCTTTGGCTGTTGTTGACAAAGCAATATCTATTGGTGGTGTTGGCGGCCCAATTTTTAGTGAAATTCGCTCAGCCCTTTATGGTTTGGATGATAAACCTAAAGTTTTAGGTTTTATTGCAGGGATTGGTGGGAGAGATATCACAATCAACGATTTTATAGGTATTTACAAAAAAACTAGGGCGGTTTTAGCTGGTGAAAAAATAGAGAATGATTTTATGTTCTTCCAGTTGAGGGAGGGGTAGCAAATTGATTTCTGAAAAAGTTTACTTTAAAAGTTTGAAAGAAATCCCTAAAGAAGACTACTTTGTTTATGGACATAGGGCTTGTGCAGGTTGTGCTGAACCTATAATTGTTAAACTTGTTTTAAAATCCATAGGTAAAGATTGTATAGTTATATCCCCAACAGGATGCTTAGAAATCATTTCCTCACCCTATCCATACACTTCATGGGCTGTACCATGGTATCATGTGGCTTTTGAAAATGCTGCTGCTGTTGCATCAGGTGTTGAAGCCGCACTTAAAGTTCTTATACGTAAGGGTAAACTTCCAAATAAAAAGGTTCACGTTGTTGTTTTTGCTGGTGATGGTGGCACTGCGGATATAGGTTTTCAGGCTCTTTCAGGAGCCCTTGAAAGAGGACATGACCTACTATATGTTTGCCTTGATAATGAAGCATACATGAACACTGGCATCCAAAGGTCAAGTTCAACCCCGTTTGGTGCATGGACAACAACTTCAGCCGTTGGTAAAGTTTTTCTAGGAAAGCCTCAATGGAAAAAGGATATGGCAAAGATTGCTGTTGCACACGACATTCCCTATGTTGCAACCGCTTCGCCAGCGTATCCGTTAGACCTTATGAATAAGGCTAGAAGAGGAGTTGAGGTTGATGGTCCTGCATATCTTCACGTCATTAGTCCATGTGTGCCTGGTTGGAGGATTAGGCCTGAGATGACAATTAAACTTGCAAGATTGGCAGTTCAAACAGGGATTTTTCCGCTTTATGAAGTTGAGAATGGTGTTCTACGGGTTACAGTTAAAGTTTCTAAGAGGAAGAGGGTTGAAGAATATCTTAAACTTCAGGGAAGATTTGCCCACTTAACAGAGGATATGGTTAAGAAAATTCAGGAGCATGTTGATAAGGAAGCTGAAAAACTTGGCTTAGGCTCAAGAGAGTAGGTTTAAATTCTTTAAACTATTTTTTCTTTCTTAGTTTTTTCGTCAAAATCTATGTAAACCACTTCTACTATACCCGCCTGTTTCATAAGTTTTCTACATATGTTGCATGGTGGTGCTGTTACATACATTACTCCACCATTAACACTTATACCATGTTTAGCTGCCATTAATAGTGCATTTGTTTCGGCATGAACACCTCTACAATCCTCATAACCATGACCCCTAGGTTGGCCCTCTCTTGCACATACACCTATATCTACGCAATGAGCCTCTCCACGCGGAGCTCCATTATACCCTGAACATAGAAAAAGGTTTTCCTTAACTACTACAGCCCCAACCTTATTTTTTAAACATGTTGAACGTTCAGAAACAACTTTTGCGATTTTCAACCAATATTCTTCCCATGAAATTCTTTTCATACACCTTCACTACCTCACTAAAACATTGTTTTGTAATTTTTATTTTAACTGGCAAAAAAACTTTTACGGAGAACTTTATTAGTTTTGGGAAAAAATAAAGGTTATAGTACCTGCTTAGGATTGTTTCCACTTATGGTTGTTTCAGGAATGATTTATTCTATACTTGCAATTTACATTAATGAGGCTGGGCATCAGCTCTTCAGGTTGGTACATTTTTTTACTGTTGGTGTTTTTTAAGAAAATTAGAATAAGAAAGTTTTTGTGTCAATGGCTATGTTTGTCTTTATTATGCTTTTGCTGAAAACTTAATAGACTCACACTATTGGTAGTCCAGTTTGGGCATCATCATAGGTTCGCGTTTAGGAAAGGGTCCTAGCTGAAACTTATAGTTTTTAGGCATAAAGCTTATTAGATGTTTTATTCTGATGGTGTTGAAGGGTATTTTTAACATGTCTTACGACAAGAAACTTAAAATAAGTAAGGTTTTCTTAGACAGGTTTAACCTACTTAAAACCTACTTAAATGTGGAGTAACTTTTGCTATATTCATAAAAAATCAATGAACATTTACTGCAAATGTAGATATCCGACATTAGGCTTCGAGTCCTGCCTACCTTTACTGGAATTAATCCAACATGTACACTATTCTCCCCACCACATCTTGGACATAACCCTTTTCCGTTACCACTCATACATATTCCTCCAAAAATTCAAAAATTCTAATAATTATATATTTAATATTATAAATAAACTTTACCTACAAAGAATTTAAAGCAAACAATTTACACAAAAACGTAAAAATGTTGTTGAAGATTAGGGAAAACATCATTTTTACTCTCCGTGAACCAAACGTCACAAAAATCCTAACATGCTTGGGGCTTGGAGAAATTTTTTCCAAGCTTTTTTCTAGAAGCTTTCCAGCTAGGAGGTTTATGGTTTCACGATCTTAGATTAGATGCTCCGGTAAGTTGACAGTCTGGTTTTTGCCTCCTCAAGCTTTATTGCAACTTTAAGGTCCAACACTAAGTCAAGTTTGAGCGAACTGGGCTGGAGGTGAGTTTTTATTTAGCATGTTACGGATTTAAACAATTTGTATGGAGCCGGGGGCAGGATTTGAACCTGCGTTTAGCGAGTCTGCAGCCCGCCGCCTAACCGCTCGGCCACCCCGGCTTCCTTATTTTTATATCCCTTGTTTGTAATTAATTTTTTGTTAACTATCTTTATATGGGTTTGATGGCATCTTAATTTTAGATTTGACAAGCCAAATAGCTGTAGTTGTTTCTGATGGAAGATTATATTACCAGTTGGTTGAGGAGTTAAAAGGCAGAGGTTTACGCTTTATCGCTAAAAAACCAGGGGAAAAAATACCTTTAACGGTTAAGGTTGTTTTAACAACAAAGGATCTTGAAAAGTATGTTAGGCATCATACAATTGTTACGGTTGATGAAAAAAACCTTGGTGAAAGTTTAGCTAAAGCTTTAAAAATTGTTAAAGGTGTTAAAGCTGAGAAATGTGAAAAGTTAATTGTTGGCATTGACCCTGGAAAAAATGTAGGTTTTGCTGCTGTTGTTGATGGTGTTGTGGTTTTAACGGAAAATTTTAAGAGTTTTCATGAGGCTTATGAAGCTTTGAAAAACGTTTCTGAAATATATTGTCCTGAGGATATTATAGTGAAGATTGGTAAAGGTTCTTTACCTAAAAATGGCTTAAACAACAAGGTTGGTGATGTTTCAAACTTCGTAAAAAACATCTCAAATAGCTTTGCTTCTAAGATTAAAGTTTTATTTGTTGATGAAAACCGTACAACAAAAAAGGTTAAAAAGTTAAGGGTTAAAAGAGGGGAAAAAGACAAAAACTCGGCTGTAGAGATTGCTTTCAGATAAATGTTGAGGCAGTGTTTAGGTTGAACACGGAAAGCAAGTTTGATTTAACAGTTAAGGCTGATAGGACCGTAATAGTTTCTGGACCTGCATTAGTAAAACTTGTAGAAGGTGAAGTTTCAGTTCTAGGTGCACCGTTAAATTCTGGGGGTGAAATTAAAGTTAGAGAATGTAAATCGTTGCCATTTTACTGTTCTTCACCAGCAAAACTTACGCTTAACTGTGGTGAAGAATCCTCTTTTAAGGAGGTTGAGGGGGACACCATACCTGAAGATTGGAAAGAAACTGTTAAAAAGATTTTGATTGAAGCCAAAACCAAAAACATTGGTGTTATGGTTGTTGGTGGAGTTGATACTGGAAAAACAACTTTTACCGTTTACGCATTAAACAATGCTTTAAAACAATCTTTAAGCGTTAACGTTGTCGATGCAGATATAGGACAGTCTGAAGTTGGGCCCCCAACAACCGTTGGCTGTTGCAGCCCTAAACACTACGTTTACGACTTTTTCTACGAAAATCCTGACAATGTCATATTTATAGGCTCAATAACTCCTGTAAATGTCCAATCTAGGATGGTTAAAGCAGTTTCAGACTTATGCTTAAACAGTAAAGAAAACTTTAACCTTACAGTACTAAACACGGACGGCTGGGTTTTAGGTGAGGATGCTAAGAAATATAAGCTTGAAATGGCAAAAAGTGCTAAGATAGAGTTTATTGTTGCTCTTCACTCTTCAGAAGACGAGCTTTCCCTTGCTGACATGTTTGAAAATAACGGTTTTACAGTTTTTATGGTTAAGTCCTCTAGCTATGTAAAAAAAAGAAGCCGTGAAGAGAGAAAAAAGCTTAGATGGCAATCTTACTATAGGTACATGAAAAATTCCGCGGTAAAGGTGTTTTTGTTGGAGAATGTTAAAGTTGTTGGTAAATTGCAGGAAGAGGGTGTTCTTCTTGGGCTTTACGATAAAAATTCCAGTTTTCTCGGGCTTGGTGTTTTAAAAAACTTTGATAAAAATAGGGGATTAGTTAAAGTTTTTACACCAGTTAAAGGCAGCGTAGGGATTATTGAAGTTGGAGAAATAACTATTAAAGATGAACTGGGCTTACCTTCGTATATACTAAGAATCTTTAGGTAGAGATAGGAAAATTTAATCTCTAACTTTTTTTCTCAACTTTTCAACTATCAGCTTAACTTTTTCACACCTTCCACCATTCTTACACTGGATTATTTGTAGAGAATCTTTTGGTGTTAAAGGTAAGAATTCTTCAACGCCACATTTTCTTACAATACTTAATGCTACTCTCTGAAGCTCACCTACAAGCTTTGAATCTACAAGGTCTGCTAAATGAACAATTAACGCTTCTACAGTTCTTGGTGGTATAGGACTTGCCTCCCCATGTGATGCTGCAAGCACATGAATAAAGTCTAACGGTAATCCCTGATTATATGCTTCAGCCACAAGTATAGATAGATGGTCTAACCTTTCACCTAAACCTGAGAAATCAAATTTTCCATCTTCCTCTTGAGTATATGTCAATGGTTTATAGAGGTCATGTAGTAATGCTCCAGCTAAAACATAGTCCCTATTTATCCCCTTACACCCATAAACTTTTTCCAATATTTCAACAAGCATCAAAGCGATTTTAACGGTTGATAGTGTATGTTGGACTAATCCCCCAGTATAGGAGTGATGATGAGATTTACCAGCAGGAGAAACATAAAAATGTAAACTCCTCGACTCACCAAAACTGGTTATGGAAGATTTAAAAAACTTTTTAACTCTAACCATAAACTTTTTATCCCTTATTTTCTTAAAAAGGATGTCAATATCCCTTTTTAAACTCATAACTTAGTACACCTAAAAACTATTAATCAGCAAGTTAGCTATAAGTTAAAGCTACAAAAAGCTAATTTAAACCTAAAAGGTCTACTAGATTAAGGCCGGGGTGGCGGAGTTGGTAACGCGCCGGACTCGAGATCCGGTGAGCCTTTAAAGGCTCGTATGGGTTCAAATCCCATCCCCGGCGCTACATCCTCATCAGCATTTTCTTAATGAACCGAGAACTTTGGTTTTGGAGAAGGTCTCCCTTTCAAGCCTAGCTTCAATATTAACCACGCAATCACTTTCATCAGCAGCTTTAATACGAAAACATAGAACAGTATGATAGCATCAGAAGCATGAAATGTTTTACACGATACTCATTTTCTTTTTATAAGTTTATTAGCAGAAAAATTTGTGTAAATGGTGCAACTAGTAGTAGCTATGAATTACAAAAAGCTATGGCCTTTATCCTTGTACTTAGCTTCTTATGAGTTTCCAGAAGAATAAAGGATCCTGGTTAAACAAGGAATTGGTAAGTATTCTTCTGAAAGGAAGACCAACAACATAAAAAGTGTGAGATGTTATTTTCTTTCTGGAATGCTATCTGTTAACTCCATTCATCCCAACCGAAGGGTTAATTTCATATCTATCTTTAACCTTTAAAATAAAGTTTGCTAGTTTTCTTTTTCTAGGCCCTATGCGAATTTCAATAAGCATACAACCAATTATTTCTCAAAACATTTTTAAAAACTAACGTTAGTTTTAAGTATCACTTAATCCCACAATTTTTTCATAAAAAGGTTATGGTGTGTGGATTTTTATGCCTTTAAGAACACCTCAACAGTATTTTGAAGCGCTTAAAAAAATGAAACCAAATGTTTACATCGATGGGGAGTTAGTAGGCAGAGATGACCCTAAACTTAGACCAGGTATAAACGTTATTGCTAAAACCTATGAGCTTGCTCAAAACCCTGAATATCAGAATCTTATTTTAGCAACATCCCATCTTACAGGTGAAAAAATTAACAGGTTTACTCATATAAACAGAAGTCAAGAAGACTTGTTAAAAAAACAGGAGATGATTCGTAGGCTTTGTCATGTTACTGGTGGATGTATCCAACGTTGTATGGGTTGTGACGCAATAAATGCTCTTTCAGTTGTAACCTATGAAGCTGACAAAAAATATGGAACAAGTTATTATGAAAACTTTATAAAGTTTTTAAGGTTTTTTCAGCAAAACGACCTATGTGCCGCTGCTGCTCAAACAGATGTTAAAGGTAATAGGGTTCTAAGGCCTCATCAACAGAAAGATCCGGATCTTTATATGCGTATTGTTGAGAAAAGAGATGATGGTATAATCGTTAGGGGAGCAAAAAATCATATAACGATGGCTTCCTACGCAGATGAAATCATAGTTCTACCTACAAGGGCAATGACAGAGAGGGACAAAAACTGGGCTGTTTCTTTTGCTGTTCCAGGAGATTGGGAAGGTGTTAAACATGTTGTACGTGCAACAGCGCCAAGACCTAGAGAAAAACTACATGCTCCTATTGAGGAGTTTGGTGTTGGAGACTCTTTTATAATATTTAACGATGTTTTTGTTCCATGGGATCGTGTGTTTCTTTGTGGTGAATGGGATTTTGCAGGTCTTCTTGCTCATCATTTTGCTAATTACCATAGACATAGCTACACTGGATGTAAGCCCGCGGTTACAGATATAATGCTTGGCTCAGCAGCACTTGTAGCAGAATATAATGGTATTGAAGACCGTCCGCATGTAAGAACCAAGCTTGTTGAGATGGCTTGCCTTGCTGAGCTTGTATATGCCGCAGGTGTTGCATCTGCAGTTAAATCTACAATTTCAGGCTCAGGTACATGTGTACCTGACATGATATTTACCAATGCCGGAAGACGTCATGCCGGAGTAAATATCTATCATGAATTTGATGTGGTAACAGAGCTTGCAGGCGGTCTTCCTGCAACATTACCGTTTGAAAAAGACTTTTATAATCCTGAGGTTGGACCACTGCTTGAGAAATATATTATGAGAAAAGAGAATATTTCTTCTGAAAAGCAGCATAGGTGTTTTAGGTTTCTTTCAGACATTCTTTGTTCAGCATTAGCTGGAGTAACCCAGATTGCAGGGGTTCATGGTGGAGGTTCCCCAATAATGGAGGAAATTATAATATCTCAGGTATACAACTTTGAAGAAAGAAAGAGTATCGCTAAAAAGCTTGCAGGTATAAAGGATTAAACAAATTTTAACCCTCAAACTTTATCTTTTTATGATGAAAAATTTAACAGTAGATAAATCAACAATTCCTGAATGGTTTAACATATTTAAAGCTAGAAAGATTCAGCAGGAATTTGCTAAGAAGGTTATAATTAAAGAGCTTTCCCTTAAAAATGTTAAAACTATTTGTGGGTTTGATGTTGCATACAAAGGCGAGAATGCTTATGCTTCTGCTGTTGTTTTAAATTTTAAAGATCTAAGCATGCTTGAACTTAGCGTTTTAAAATTACCTGTCAAGTTTCCTTATATTCCAACCTTACTATCTTTTCGTGAAGCACCTTTAATTTTTAAAGTTTTTAGTGTACTTAAAACTAAACCTGATGTGTTGATGGTTGAAGGACATGGTTTGGCTCATCCTTATGGTTGCGGTTTAGCAACTCATGTGGGTGTTGTTTTAAGGCTTCCAACTATAGGTGTTGCTAAAAAACTTTTATGTGGTTTTGAAGGTAAATTTGTAGATGGTAAGGCTAAGATAATGTATGATGGCAAAGTTGTTGGTTACGCTGTTAAGGTAAAAGGTGAAGATAAGCCAATATACGTTAGTGTTGGAAACATGTTGACGTTTGAAGATGCGTTAAAGATTACGTGTAAATGCTTGAAAGGTAGTAGACTTCCAGAACCTTTAAGATTGGCTCATATTTACGCGGAAAAGTATAAAAGGGAAAACTTGAAGGAGATAAGGGAAGCTTGAGAAAAGAATATTATCTTTTTCCTCTTATGAAGATTGCTCAGCTTGGAGGTATAAAAAAGTTCATCTTTACCTCAACAAAAAAACTTTCTGTTGAACTTGGTTGTTCTCAGCAAACAGCATCAAGAATTTTAAAGCAGCTTTCACATGAAGGCTTTATTGAAAGAAAAGTTAACCATCGTGGAGAATATTTAAAATTGACTGATAAGGGTTTAGAAGAGCTTAAAAATCTTTACACAACAATTCACTCCATACTTTACGTAAAAAAGCCTGAATTTTTAACGTTAAAGGGCAAAGTTTTTTCAGGGTTTGGAGAAGGAGCATACTATGTTACACGTAAAGGTTACATGGCGCAGTTTATCCGTAAACTTGGATTTAAACCATATCCTGGTACATTAAACCTTAAACTTTTAACTCAGCAAGATATTTTAGCTAGGAAAGAACTGGAAAAGCTTGAAGGAATACCTATTGAAGGTTTTAGCAACGGGCGTAGGACGTATGGTATGTTAAAATGTTACCCATCTGTTGTGGAAGATAAGATTAAGGGAGCCATCCTGCTTATTCAAAGAACCCACTATAACTCGTCTGTGTTGGAAGTTATAGCGCCAATATATCTAAGGGGAAAGCTTAACTTAAAGGATGGTGATATTGTAAAATTAAAGGTACTCATTTAACATGGCATAGCTGGGAAGAGAAAACTTGTTTAGCAAAACTGAGATTAAACATTTAATCATAGCTTGGATAGTTTTAGGTTTTTGTTTTTCCTTAACATGGTTGTTTGGCAATCCAAAAATGTTTCCATTAATGCTTGTTATTTCACTTACAGCTGTTGGCTCTGGTTTCATTTTTCATGAATTAGCCCATAAGTTTGTGGCTTTAAAACTTGGATGCTGGGCTGAATTTAGAATGTGGGGTTGGGGTTTAATTATGGCTTTAGCTTTTGCTTTAATGTCTGGTGGCGGGATAATTTTTGCAGCTCCAGGTGCGGTTTACATCATCCCTAAATACATCTGGAGTTTGGAAGTTGATAAAAAGGGAAATGGTTTAATAGCTTTGGCAGGTCCTCTGACAAATCTTCTGTTGGCTTTTATCTTTTTGCTAGTTTATCAAGAATTTGCTGGGGTAGTTGGAATTCTAGGTTTGATTGGTTTTAGAATTAATCTTTGGCTTGCAGCTTTTAACTTAATACCATTTATGGGTTTAGATGGCAGTAAAATTTTTTTCTGGAATCCTTTAATCTGGGCTTCAATCACAATTCCAGCGTGGATTTACACCGCTTACAACTTTTTTACTTAAACCTCAAATATTGCTGTTACGCCAAGCTTTTTTATTTCCAACATCTCATCCATGTTGTTAGAAGTCCCACATGGTAGTACTTTTCAATACCATAATTACCAATTGACTGTACATCAATAACCTACAACATTTTTGCTTAACTTTTAAAAAAAGATTCTATTGTAAGGTTTAGATGTTTTCTTCAAGTTTCTTCTTAAGCTTGGAGGAACTTGAAGCTTCCCAGAAATCAAATTTTCCGATTTGAACTATCCTTATGTTTAGATTTTCTTTTTTAATAACCTTTTCAACCTCCTTTTTGACACTATCTTGGTCGTATCCAAATACTATGATATCGGGTTTATGCTCCTTGATTACTCTGCTAATGTTAAAATCTTCATAGCCAAGCACAGCTAAATCTACAGGTTTAAGTGCTTCAACAAGCATTCTTCTTTCGTTTTCAGGTAGGATTGGAGGTTTACCTTTAAACTTCACCACTGTTTGGTCTCTTGCAACAACAACGATAAGCTTTGCATTTTCACCTCCAACCTTCTTTGCCTCCTCAAGAAATTTTACATGTCCAAGATGGATTAAGTCAAAAACTCCAGATGCGAGAACAATCTTTCCATTTTTCATCTTAACATTCCCACCTGAAGTTTACAATTCCAAGCATTCTTAAAGCATCAAGCAAACCTTCAGAGTATGAGAGAGAAAGTAATGCTGTGGTAAGGTCATCTTTTCCCTTGTAGTATTCAGCATCACTAACATACCTTTTAGCCAAGTCTAAGATATCCTCAACAATTTTAACATTGATGTTAAAGTTTTTTACCAAACTTAGCGTGGAAAAGGCTTTCTTAAGATTGCCTAAATATTTAAAGTATTTTTCATTAAGGCTTTCTTTACTCACTTACTTAAAACCTCCCTTGGCGCATTAGCAAGAACGTGTAATGCTTCAGCTTCAATGAAGTGAAGTTTACCAGGAAATATGATTGTTTGAGGATAAGCTTTAAAATCAAAATTTAAAACTCTGCTAACAATATCTGCCTTAACCACAGGTTTTTCTGAACCTAACCCCGCCAAACCTACTACAAGTTTTTCAGAAGTCACAATTTTTGACTTTTCCTCCTCTTCAATAGCCAGTAGGTATTCAAGTCCCTCTCTAATACTCATCCATCTACCTTTTTCAGCATCAACATCAAGCAAAACGAGAGTATGAAGACCTCTAATAAAATTTTCTTTTACAACTTCATAAGGCGTTTTAGGCTTATAATTCTCCTTTGGAAATGGAATTGTAACAGTTTTACCGAACTTATAAATCTGTAAACCAGTGATTGAAGGTGCTGCGGAGTATATTGACGGTGCATGGATAACCTCGGTTTTTACACCTTTTTTTTCAGCTTCTAGTCTAATCCAAACATGTGTTGTTGCAATCATAGGGTCTCCTGGAACTATTAACGCGATATCATTTTTCTCAGCTTTTTTAATTAATACTTCTTCAGCCTTCTCTTCTAGATCTCTTCTTTTCAGAACCGTAACCCTTTTCCCTATCATCTTTTCAAGATTTTTTGTTGAAAAATTTGGCATAAGATTTGTGTAAAGCTCGATGTAAACTTCCTCAGCTTTTCTTGCTTTTTCAAGACCTTTAATGGTTAGGTCATTCTCGTCATTTAAACCTAACCCAATAAAGACCAAGCTACCCAAAAAATTTCTTCACCAAAAATTTTTACTTTACAGCTTTTCTAATGTCAAGCTCAAGTATGTCAGTTGCTCCATACTTCTTAAGCATTGGAATAAGCTTTACAACTTCATCTTTTTTAACGGCAACTTCAACAGCATATCCTGCTTCTTCAGATGCAAGCTTAGAGATTGTTGGGCTTTTCATGGATGGTAAAATTTCTAGAACGTTTTTTAATGCATTTTGGGAGACATTCATTTTAACAAGTTTAAGGTTTTCAGCGTCTTTAGCTCCGGTTAAAAGTATTACAAACCCTTCGATTTTATCTCTTTTCCATTTATCATTTAGACTTTTCTTGTTAGCTATAACTCTCGCTGTAGAGCTAAAAATCTTGAAAATTACTTCCCAACCATTCTCTTTAAGCGATGTTCCTGTTTCTGAGCATTCCACAATCATATCTGCAGTATCAATGAAAGTTTCAGTTGCTCCATAGGATCGTATAAACTTGTAGGGAAAACCCTTAAACTTTTCATCACAAAATCTCCTGGTAATATTTTCATATTCTGATGCTACAATAATTCTCTCTCTACCTTCAAGCTTAATCTTTTCCACAAGTCTATCAAAAACATCCTCCCCAGGAGATAACCCATAACTTTGCGGTACAGCTGCAACAACATCAACTCTACCAAATTCTAGGTCTAAAAGTTCTACAACATCAGCATTATATTCAACAATCCAATCAAAACCTGTAATTCCAACATCATACACTCCCTCCTCAACAAGGGGGCTAATGTTTTGAGCTCTATGAATCCTCATTTCAACTTCAGAATCATTTGTTAAGATAAGATAAGACCTTTCACTAGTTATTTTAAGCTCGTATCCTGCTTGTATAAGCAGGTTGCTTGTTTTATCCCATAGATGGCCTTTAGGTATGGCAACCTTAAGTTTTTTCAATTTCCCCAATACCTCCAGTATGCCTTACCTAACTAACTTGATAGACTAGAAAGAAAGACTAGTCTCAAAAATTTAAGTCTTCCCAAAAAATCAACAGTAAAATAGTTTTTAACTCTTATAGGTGTAAAAATTCATTAGGAAAGACTCCTTTACATGGGGTGGTGGTCCAGCTTGGTCTACGATTCCGCGCTCGGGACGCGGAGGTCAGGGGTTCAAATCCCCTCCACCCCATTTTACCAAACTTTGTGACCTTCAAAATCTGCGGAGAATCTTTAAAATTACGCTGAAACCATGATTTACAAAAAGTATAGCAAAACATTTTATGCATAAAAATTAAAATTCTTGTTTAAGAATTCAAACCTTTGTAGGCTGTAGAAAATTTAAACTGTAGTTGAAGGAAGTTTCAGCTATATAGGTGTATATAGTTTAAGTAGACAACTCATAATTAACTTTTTACTCTTAATACAAATAGAAAAAGAGATGACAACTTTTGCAATTTTCGTTGCCGGTCTTGTCCTCACTTTGGTGATTGCATGGTGTCTTGGTGCTAATGACGCCGCAAATCCAACGGATTGTGCTGTTGGTAGTGGTGTAATAAGTTTAAGAACGGCTTTAGTTCTCTTCTCAATTTTTGTCTTTATAGGTGCTGTTCTTCAAGGTCACATGGTTATGAAAACACTTTCAAGAGGTATTGTTGAACACGTAGAATTCTTAGGTGCATTCAGCGTAGTTCTCTCTATTGTTATATGGCTTGTATTATGTACTTGGAAGGGTCTTCCTGTTTCAACAACCCATGCAACTATAGGTGCGGTTATTGGTTATGGTTTTGCAGCTTATGGTTTTAATCTAAATCTAGATGTAATTGGTAAAGTTTTCTTGGGGGTTATATTCTCTCCTTTACTTTCCTTGGCGTTTGGATTTGTATTTTTTAAAGTTTTAAATGTTATTTTTAGAAAATTTTCTCCAGAAGAAAATTTTGAGAAACTTCTCAAATATTTACTGGTTGGCAGCCTTGCATCTTCAGCTTACAGTTTTGGTGCTAATGATGTTGGCAACGCTACCGGGGTATATGTCTCTATTACCGAACAATTTGTAGGATTGCCCACAAAAGAGACAATGCTTATTCTTGCATTCCTTGGTGCAGCGGGTATTTCTCTTGGAGGTTTTACATGGGGTTATAGGGTTATTCAAACAGTTGGCTATGGTATAACCCGTTTAACTCCTCTTATGGGGTTAGCGGCTGAACTTTCGAATGCCTTTGTTGTTTGGGGGTTTACCACGGTGCCTTACATTCTTTTTGGCTGGGGTTTGCCTGTTTCAACAACTCATAGCAGTGTAGGTTCTATTATAGGGGTGGGTTTAGCTTTAGGTAAAAAAACTGTTTCTTTATCAACTGTTTTAAGAATAATTTTAGCATGGATTTTAACACTACCCTGTACTATAATCTTAAGCTTCATAATGTTTAAATTTGTTTTTTCTTTATGTTTTAGTTATGGGTAAACTAAAAAGAGGCGTATAAAAGTTGGGTTCAAGAGACTTTAAATCTACAAGTTCCATGGTTTGGCTTGGAAGAAAAAAGGAGAAGAAGATTCTGGAACTTTGCAAAAATCATGTTGAAACTGTTGTTAAAACCGTTGCTGCAATGCATAAAACTTTTCAATCTTTTAGCGTTCTTGATAGAGAAGATACAAAAAAAATGTTTAATGAAACTTTTAATTATGAAAGAGAGGCTGATGAGATAAAAAGAAACATACTTTCCGAATTATCTAGAGGACTTTTTCACCCGATAAACAGGGATGAGATTGTTAGGCTTATAATGACTATGGATGATGTTGCCGCATATGCTAAAGCATCATCAAGAAAACTTGAATTTATAGACCCATCCACGTTAACTGAAAGTTTAAGAGAAACTTTAAGGGTTTTTGCCGATAACCTTCTTAAAATCTCTGAGAAAGTTAAAGTAGCATTTGAAGCATTAATAGACGACCCTAGAAAAGCAGTAGAGGCTTCCCATATAGTTGAATCTTTGGAGGAAAAAATAGACGATTTTAGAGTGGAATTTGTCATTCCTGAATTTTTAAGCTGGTGTAAAAATAGTAAAAATATTGGCGTAGCCCTAATTTTAAAGGAAATACTTGATGGAATGGAAAATCTTGCAGATAGATGTGAAGATGTTGCTGATGTTATTAGAAGCATTGCCTTAAGTTACATTTAACCATTTTGGGCTTTTTCCCACCAGAAAGGTTAAGTATTTTTTCATAAAGTTTCTTTGTAAAGTAGTCAACATAGGATGCGGGGTAAATTGTTATGGTTAAATGCTCAAAATGCGGCTCGGAAGTTAAAAACTTAACAAAAACTTGGAGTGTAACCTTAGGGAAGGAAAGGAAAGTAAAAATTACCTTTGGATCCTTTACATGTGAGAAGTGTAGTAGAAAGTTTAGGGCGTTAATAAAAAAGGAACCTGTAGTTGATGTTTACCAGAAATCTAAACCCTCCCCACCGCCATCAATAAGAATGATAGTTTAACCTTGCTGCAACCTCATAAGGTTGTATGTCTGTGTGATATTTTCAACCTCTAAAACCTTAACATCGCTATAACCATTCATTTTGAGAAATTCTTCAAGCTTAATTGTGTAAGGTTCTCTAACGATTACCGTGAAGATTGGGGTACGACGTTCTCTTTCTCTCCAAACTACAACGCTATCCTGACCTTCTGGTACAAGAAAAAGCTTACACCCTTCCTTGGCTGCGGCTAACGCTTTTTCAGGGATACCTCCAACTTGACCTATTGAACCATCAGGATTGATGGTTCCAGTTACGTACACCGATGAATTTAGCTTTTCATGTTTTATTGCTGCAATTATTGCCACTGTTATAGCTGCACCAGCGCTAGGGCCGTCGATAATGTCAACTTCTTCTTTAGCTGTAACCTTTAAAATAACATCTGTTTCGGTTAAACGTGTTAAAGTTACATTTTCAGCTACGTGAACTGCTAACCTTAAGCTTGACTGTAAATCTATTCCTATCTTAGGTTCAGTACTTACAAGCACATCTCCACTTCCATGTTTCAATACTATACATCCCTTTAATGTTGTTCCATCTAACTTATACCCAAAAACGCTGGCTTCAACAATTCTGACTGCTACTAGGTTTACTTCTGAAATACCTTCAATTACACTATAACCTTCAACTCCTCCTGTTAAACTTGATGAATAGTAGAGTGTTTGATTTCTGTAGTAGTTAAGCTGGTTTTTAATAATTTCCTGTTCTTTCTTTAGATTTTCAATTTCTTCAGTAAGATTTTTTATCTGTAGTTTATAGTAGTTTAAACTCTCAGTGTAGGTAGTGTAGGTTACCACTAAAACATATGCTAGTAAAACATTAAGTAAAAGACTTGTGAGAAGGAAAAATTTAACCCTTAAACTTCTTCTCATACATCTTCATGAGACTTAAAAGTTACCATGAAAGTTAAAAGGTTTACTTATCTTCTTACTCTTTTATAAACATTTACAATTTAAGAATTGAATTGACGATAGAAGTAAACCTTAAAAATTTGTCAGTTAAGGCTGAAATCTTCATAAGATTCAGCTCCGTCCTTCGTTCATCATCCAGAATAGGCTCTCCCGCAATGAGAGAAGGTAAATCATGGGTAGTCTTTCTAGGTCAGTTAGGTCATTGAGCCTAAAAATTGTATTTAAATGGAGAAATAAAAAGTTTTTAGGTTGATTTTTCAATCTTTAAACTAATATTTATAGAATCCTTCTCCAGCTATTTTTCCAAGCTTTCCATCTTCAACCATTCTTACAAGTAGCGGTTCAGGTGTGTAGAATGCTTTTTGCCAATCAGGAACCTTAGCTCTTTTCTCCAGAAGAACATTAACAATGTTATGTATCCCAAACTCGTCTGCAAGCTTAAATGCTCCTTTAGGCCAGCCAAATGCAAGCTCAAAAGACTTATCAGTATCCTCAATTGACCCGACACCATTGGCAACACACCAAGCTGCACTGTTTACAGCTGGAGCTAAAACTTGTATAGGGTTAACTTTTTCTGCAAACTCTTTTGGAAGGTCAGGTCTAGCATACTTTCCAGGTCCTGGATACTTGTAGAATCCTTCTCCAGTTTTCATGCCACTTTTACCCTGCTCGCTACGTGGAATCCATACTTGTTCAGCTAAACGCTTAAACATGTATAGCCCTACAGGATTAGGCTCAAAATCAGGGTTTTTTGCTAAAATTTTATCTATTGAAGTGTATGCTTCTTTTACTATGTCTGCCTGTCCTGTTAAATCTGAAAGTTCAAAAGGCCCCATTGGTAGGTTTAGCTTATATCTTGCCATAGCATCTATTTCCTCTATTTTTGCCTCGCCACGAAGCCACATTAAGGTGGCCTCAGTACCCCAACCAGTATGAGCTCTTGCTGCAAGAAAGAACCAGACATCCTTTTTAGCTACAACCGTTTCCTTCCAAAATCTTTTACAAAGCTCTATTGTTACTTTTAACGTTTCATCACTTGTATGTTTTCCCTTAATAACCTCTATAAGCCTCATTAATTGTGGAGGATTCATCCAATGCATTCCAACAACTTTATCAGGTCTTTTTGTTGCTTCGCTAATCATGGTAATGGATAAGCCGCTTGTGTTTGTAGCTAAGATTGCATGTGGTGGAGCGTTTTTATCAGCTTCAGCAAAAACTTTCATTTTTAAATCTATGTTTTCAGGTATAGCCTCTATCATGTAATCAGCATCTTTTACACCTTCAGCAAGACTTGTTGTAGGTTTAATTCTACTTAAAACGGTATCAACACTTTCAGAAATAAACTTTTTTTCAGCAAATTTTCCTAGACTCCACTTTATTCTTTCCATACCCATCTTCAAGACGTTTTCAGAAATATCGATAAGGTTAACCTTACATCCAAAAATTGCCGCAACTTGTGCTATTCCGTGACCCATTACGCCTGCGCCAATAACTGCTACTGTGTTTATTTTTGAAGCCAAAACTTTCACCTCTACTCTTTCTGCTAACTTTAATATTGAATTAAACATGCTTAAATTGTTTTTTATTTGATGTTGAAAAGTCCTTTAGGCTTTAAAGCACGTTCTACTTTTACCTTAAAGGAAGTTGTAAAAAACTGGTTTAAGGAGTATTTACCAAATAGATACATTTTCTAAAGATTGGTTTAGGCTTAATTTAACATACTAAACATCTAGGCCAAGTTGCTCCTTAAGGCTTCTATATCTATTTCTTACAGTAACCTCAGTAACACCTGCAGCTTCAGCTATATCCTTCTGAGTTTTTTTCTCTCCAGTGAGTACACACGCAATATAAAGTGCAGCTGCAGCAAGTCCAACTGGATCTTTACCTATAACAGCTCCCTTTTTCCCAGCTTCGTCAAGAATTTGAATTGCTTTTAGTTGAGTTTCTTCTGGGACTTCAGATTTTGCCGCTATTTTTGAAATATACAGCTTAGGATCTGGGATAGGCATCTTTAAATCAAGCTCATTTAACAGTAGACGGTAGCTTCTTGCAATATCTTTTTTCTTAACTCTACTAACTGATGCTATTTCTTTAAGGCTACGTGGTCTATTATAAACTCTACATGCAGCGTATATTGAGGCTGCAACTATGGCTGATATTGAACGTCCACGTACAAGACCTTTATCCAAAGCCTTCCTATAAATTTCAGCAGCCTCTTCTTGAAGGTCTTCAGGTATATGAAGTTTGTCAGTTATTCTGTCAAGCTCAGCTAAAGCTTGAAGGAGGTTTCTTTCGATTGGAGACTGATACTGAGTTCTTGTCTGCCATTTTCTTAAACGTAGCATTTGGATCCTTGTTTGCAAATCTATTTTTCTTCCAAATGCATCCTTACCAACCTTATCTATAACCGTTGGTAAACCTTTATCCGCATGGAGAATAGATACTGGACCTCCAACCCGGCTTTTACCAGCCTTTTCTTCAAGTGTAAAAGCCCGCCACTCAGGACCCATATCGTAGCTTTCTTCGCCAATAACAAGTCCACAATTACTACAAACAATCTCTCCAGTTTCACTTTTTATGAAAAGTTTGCTATCACATTCAGGACACTTTTGAGGTTTTTTTTCCTGTTCTAACTCTCCTTTGTTACTGTTCAATTAAGTAAACCTCCAGTAAGCTTAAATTTTAAGTTAAAAACTTTAGGGTTAAGTTTTCTCCACCCTACTTCTCATCCTCAGTTTCCGTCAAAAAATGCAGAATATGATTAGTTTCAATACTCTGCCGGGCAAATACTCTTTAGAGTAGAGTATGTATATAAACTTTTTGGTAAGTAAAAAAGGTTCTACATGGTTTTAAGTCGGTTGTTTGGCTGTAATAAGAAAGTTTCTTTGTTTCGTATCAACTAGGTATGTGAAAAACGTCATATAACTTATTGTTTACGTTTAAACTATAAATAGTTTAATACTAGTTGAAGCACCATATATAGTGTTTTTAGAAACCTGTATAATAGCTTAATGAGGTTTTATAGGTGAAAGTCTACATAAAGGAGGAAACATGTCAAGGAATTCTGAACTTTTTTAAACATATTCATCCTAAAGAAGGAGTACTTTTACTTAGGGGGAAAAAGTTTAAGGATGGAATTATCATTGAAGGAGTCATTATCCCCCCCAAATCGGTACATGGTGAAGGTTTTTCAAGTTTTTCAGCTACTCTGCTTCCAGCCGATTTTTCAATAGTAGGTTTGGCACATTCGCATCCATTCGGAGCATTAAATCCTTCTCCACAAGATTTAAACAACTTTTATGGGAAAGTTATGATGATAGCTTGTCCACCCTACACCTATACAACCTTAGCCTTTTTTAGTAAGAATGGAGAAAAAATTGAATTTAAGCTTATTTAACTATGGTCATAAGAAAGTTTAAATTTTTAAGCTCAGCAAACATAGTTTGGATGATGAGCCTAGCTCACTTGAAATATGTTGATGAGAAATTCTTGGAAGAGCCGGCTGACAAAAACTATTAGCTAAATTTTTCCAGCTTAACCTTCCAAGCACCCATTAAGCTTGAAGCTATAAGGCTTATTATTGCTCCGTACATAAATGTTAATTCAGGGTTTACCTGCCACAATAAACCTGCAATCAAGCTTGCTGGTAGGGCTACAAAGCCTGTTAAAGTATGGAAAACACCCAAACCCGCACCTCTTAATTCTTCCGGTAAGAGGTTTGATGCGTAAGCTCTTTGATTTGCCTCAATAAAAGCGTAAGCTAAACCGTAAAGACTGAAGAACGCTATAAACAATGGTAGTGATTGTGCAAACATAAAGCCTAAACATGTTAAGCTAAAAAGAATGTAGCCTAGGAAAAGAATCCTCCTTCTACCCAGTTTATCTGAAAGAATTCCTGAGGGTGTTGAAAATAAAGCGTAAACAAGGTTAAACAGGATATATAAAAGAATTGGAAAAGCCTGAGAATAACGTAATGGAAATGTTTTGGCAAAAGCTTCTTGAGCCTTAAGAATGAAAAACATGTACGTGAAGTTTCCAAGAGAATAAAGAGTCACGATTATCAAGTAAAACATAAAATTTCTAGGAAGTCCTTTAAGGCTAAGACTTAAACTTCTTAGCTTAACAGGCCTGATTTTTACATCCCTAACTGGGATAAGTGGAATTAGAGCAAAAAAAGCTATTAAAGCTGCCATCATAAGTATAACTCTAAACTCAAAGCCTAAAACCCAGAAAAGGATGAAGGATAAAGATGCACCTAAAACAGCTCCACCAGTATCCATAGCTCTATGAATTCCGAAAGCTTTACCTCTAACATCTTCTGATGTCGAAGCTGCTATTAAAGCATCTCGTGGTGCTGTTCTCAAACCTTTTCCAACTCTCTCCAAAGGTGTTAACACAAGTAAGTGATGCCAAACTGTAGAAAGTGGAAGAAAGAGTTTTACGATTGAAGATGTAAGGTATCCTGTAAATATGAATTGCTTCCTTTTTCCAGCTTTATCTGAAAGGTACCCTGAGAAAACTTGTAAAATGCTTTGGATGCTACTACTTAACCCTCCAATTAACCCGACAATAAACGCTTCCCCACCTAAAGCAACAATAAACATTGGTAAGATTGGCATAATCATTTCACTACTAACATCTGCTAAAAAACTCACAAGCCCAAGCAAGACTACGTTTATCATCAATGATTTTTTTACATGTCTATTATTTTGCATTGTTAAAAATTAAGCAGCACCTTACCCTATTCTTTAATCGGTAAAAGTAAGTATAAATATATCCTTAAATATCTAACTTTCTCCTTAAGGAAACAACTTTCCCAGCAATTTCCGTTATTCTTTTTTTATGTGTTGTAACAATGACGGTTTTCTTGTTAAGTATTTCTCCTTTAAAAAAAGCCAAGATGATATCCAATGTTAACGGGTCAAGAGTCTCCAAAGGTTCATCCATTAACATTATTGGTGGGTCTGATACAAGTGCTCTAGCAACAGCTACTATTTGTTTTTCACCTGCACTCAAAGTTGAAACCCTTCTTTCAAGGTAACCATTTATAAATGCTTTTTTCGCAACTTCTTCTATTCTTTTTTTCCTATCTGCCTTTTTAATGCCGAGAAAAACCAGTGGAAGTTCAAGGTTTTCATAGACTGATAGTTCAGGTATAAGAGTGTTTGATTGAAATACTATCCCCATATTTTTTGCTCTAAAAGTTGTAATTATGTTCGCATTAAGCTTTACAATATCTACGTTGTTAATTACTATGCTTCCGCTATCCGGATAATCAAAACCTGCAATAAGGTTTAGAAGCGTTGTTTTTCCACACCCGGTAGGTCCTGTTATGACAACACATTCTCCAACTTTAACTTTTAAGTTTAAGTCCTCAAAAACCTTAATTTGGCCATGTTGGCCATTATACGTTTTTTTGACATGCTCTACCATTAAAATGTAATCATTATGTGTAAGTAAGGTTCTCTACCACCCTTTTCCTAATTTTCCTCCAAACATTAACTACGCTTACAATAATACCGATGGATGTGTAAATGGAGAGTAAGGTTAATAGTAGTATCAACTCGTTAATACTGAAACTTGTTAAGGTGGAAAATGAAAAGAATGGTGTAATAAACGGGGTTACAGATATTAACAACGTTCCAAGAGAAGTTCCCAGTATTACACCGCTAAAACCTAAAACTGTTAACTCCACCAATACTGCATTTACCATTGTAGACTCTTCTGCTCCAAGAGCTCTAAGAACTCCTAAATCATTATAGATCCATCTTGTAGCGTGAAGAAAGATGCTTGATAATGCTATTACCAGGATTGTTGATGAAAAAACTTGTATGGGTAGATTCTTTAAATCGTTAAAACCTAAAAACATAAGCGTAAAACTGGCCACTAAGATAGCTGTAACTAAAATTGTAAACTTTAAATATATGCCTTTAATTTTAAACATCTTAAGCGCAATCCAAACAGACATCTATCAAACCCATAAATTAGGTTAAGAAGCTGTAACTATGTCAAAAATAAAAAATTTGGATTTATGTTTTACTAGCTATCAGGTTGTAATCGAACTGTGAAGGGTTTTTGTTCTTCACTTTTCTTCTCTGATTGGACTTTAGGTAAGTAATATGTTGACTCTTCTCCTATGGGCGGTTCTGTTTTTGCTGGTTCCTCTTCAATCGGAGAAATAGACTCCAAGCATTTTTTAACATCCTCTTTTTCTCTAAACGCTTTCTCTATTTCTGATAAAATGTACTCGCTTGCTATTATATATGCTTCCTCACTTAACTCGCCTGTTCTACGTTGAACCTTGAGATATCCTAAGAATCTTTCAAAGCTTCTTATGTTTCTATCTACTTCTTCCATCCTTTCAGAAAGCTCTAATGAGATTTCTTTTTGTCCCTCTTCAAGCTTGCTTATGATTTCCTTGTATTCCTTATAAAATTCTTCGTAAACATAGTCAGGAATTTCTTTATTTTTTAGAAGCTCCTCTAATGCTTTAAACCTGCTATAAGCTAGCTGAAATTCTTTTCTAAATCTTTCAGCTTCAACTTTCCAGCGTGGTGTAATAACAATATTGTCATCTCTAATTGATATTTGCGGTTGTGAGAATTCTTCAAATCTCCCTCCACAGTCAACGCCAACCGAGTGTAGTTTACCAGAGAGGTCTAAAGTTAAACCAACAACATATCCTAGATGCCTTCCGTAAATATCCTTTGCAGGTTTTCCTATAAACTTGCGAAAAGCTTCTCCTTGAATACTCATAAAAAATTCACCTAAAAATTGGTTTAATTAAGTAATTTTTAGCTCATTCCAGTAAAAGCTCTCTTTATTCTCTCAAAGATGGATAAATGCTTTGTGGTTTTCTCCTCACCTACAACTACCCTTTTTTCCTCACTAGCTTCACCAAACTCCTTTATTTCTTCTATTGGAGAGAGCGGTTCTTCAATTTTTGCCACTGAACCATCATCAAGCATTTCTTTAATAACTTTTGTAAGTTCGCCAGGATCCACATTTAACCTTGTTGAACACTCCTTTATGTTTAGAAGTCCATTATGAGTTTTAATGTAATCATACACTTGGTCTTTAAGTTCTTTCTCTCCATCTCCATGTTTTATAGGGATTTCTTTAACAATGGTTAACTTTATAACTTCATCCATGGTTAAGTTAAAGGTTGGTCGTTGTTCACTGGTTAAACCACTTGTTTGAGATGTTGTGTTTTCTGTAGGTTGAGTTTTGGTTTCAACCTCAAGCTTCGTTGCTCTTCTAAACTTATGGTTACAATCTTTACACTGATAAACGGTAACGTGTATAGGTTTTCCTCGCCCACTTTTGGGGATAACGTCCCAAGATTTGTTTGCATTAACATTTTCACTGTTACATCTTGGGCATTTTATCAATCCTCTATCACCGCAAAAATTTTCAGTAAAATACTAATTAAGGGTTACCCCTCTGAAACATCCTGTTTTAAAGCTTAAACCAGCAATTTCTGTGGTATTAAGGCTTTAAATTTATATTTGAAGGTGAAAGTTTACATACACTTCACCAGGATTGTAGTCAAAAATATGTGAAAAATCTTAAACATACCAGCTTTCACTAAGGTTTAACCTTTAAAGCTTTACCTTAAATACTCCGTAAACATCATAGAATTACGAAAAATAAAGCTAAAAATGCTAAACCTTTAAAAGTTGGGTTTGGAGAGATGGTTTAATGTCCGACCTTGAAGGATTGGTAAATATTCTTCTGGATAGAGGTTTTCACGAATCAGATATAAAGATAAAACTTGTGGATGAAATTTTAACGTTTAAAAGTGATATATCCAAGGTGAAGGCTGAAAAAATTGCTGATGCTGTCTTAAAAGAAGTTTTAAGGAGCAGAAGTGTTAAACAAGTTAAAAACAAGGTTCTACATGAGCTTGTTGATTACCCAAAATCTAATGTTTCTATGGGTGTTATGGGTGTAGGCTCACGTGGTGAAGGAGACATATTTGTTCATAAGCTTATTGCAAAGCTAGCTTCTCTTGGAGGTTTAAACCCGTTTTTAGGGCCTCTTTCTCTTGATGATGCGGGTATGGTTTCGGTTGGAGACCTTATTGTTGCGGTTTCTGTTGATGGTACGCATTCAAGGTTAAGCAATTTCCCGTTTTTAGCAGGTTTTCACGTTACAAGAGCATGTTTAAGGGATGTTTACGTTAAAGGGGCTAAACCTATTGCCCTGTTTGACGACATACACTTGGCTGATGATGGTGATATTGGAAAACTGTTTGACTTTGTTGTTGGAATAAACGTTGTTTCAAGTCTGATAAGGGTCCCACTGGTGGCTGGAAGCACGTTAAGGGTGGGTGGGGATATGGTTATTGGTGAAAGGATGGTTAGTTGTGTTGGAGCTGTGGGAATTGTTAAAGCTAAACATAATGTTACTGCGAAGAGAAACGTAAAGCCAGGAGATGTGATATTGATGAGTGAGGGTGCTGGTGGTGGGACAATAACAACTTCAGCTATATATAGTGGAAACTTTGATGTTATTCTTGAAACATTAAACCTAAGATTTCTTGAAATATGTGACTTCCTTTTAGAATCAAACCTAATTTCAAAAATTCATTCTATGACTGACGTTACAAACGGTGGTATACGGGGTGATGCAAACACTATTTGCAAAGAAGCAGGAGTGGGTTTAGTTATAGATGGAAAGATTGTGGAAGAAATGGTTAATGAGAAGGTTTTAGAGATGCTTAAACATCAATCTATCGACCCTTTAGGTGTATCCTTAGATTCGCTTTTAATGTTTGTGCCCGAGAATTTTTCAGAAGAAATTAGAAGCCAGATTAGGAAACTTGGGGTTAAAGTTGAACCTGTAGGTTACGTTGTAGATAAGCCTAAAAAGGCTAAGATTATAGTTGATGGTAAGCTTTTGGATTTAAAACCAAAATTTAGAGAATCAGCCTATACTGAGGTTAAAAAAGTTGTTGGTGAAAGGTCTCCTGCTAATAAAGTTGAACTTGAAAAGGCTGTTAAAAAGGCTTTCTACAATTCAATTAAAAAGAGAAACTTTTTCATGGAAATTGTAAAAAGAAGTATGCTCAAAAATAGCAGGATCGGTGAAGCAGGTTATAGTGGGTAACGTCCATGAAAAACCTAGGTGAAGGTAATTTTAAAGTGGTTGTTAAAACACCTTCGAGGCTGCATTTTACACTTATAGATCTTAATGGTGAGGTTGGCAGAGTTGATGGAGGTATAGGTGTTGCGCTTAACCATCCAGGGGTGAAGGTTGAGGCAACCAGAACAAGTTGTACAGGAGTTAAGGTTGAAGGTTTTAGAAGAAATTTAGCATTAAAATTTGTTGAAACATTTTTAAGTCATTACAAGCTGAAGCCCTCCGTTAACATCAAAATTGTTAAAGATATCCCTGAACATGTGGGTTTAGGCTCGGGGACACAGTTAGCATTAGCTATTGCAAAATGTTTAGCTGAAGTTTACGGTATAGTTGCTGATGCTAGAAGGTTTGCGGAAATTATGGGTAGAGGTGGAACTTCAGGTATAGGTGTTGCAGCCTTTGAAGGTGGCGGATTTATAGTTGATGGAGGTCATAGTTTTGGTAAGGGTAAGCAAAAGAAATCCTTTTTACCTTCACACTTCTCCAGGGCTTCGCCAGCTCCTCTTTTAGTTAGGTATTCTTTACCTGAAGACTGGTTTTTTGTTATATGTATCCCTAAAGTTAATCGTAGGGTTTTCGGTTTACATGAGTTTAAAATTTTCAGGAGGTATTGTCCAATTCCATCCGAGGAAGTTTGTAAGCTTACAAGGATAATATTGATGAAGATTTTACCGTCAATTGTTGAAAGAAAAATTGAAGATTTAGGCTCAGCCTTAACAGAAATTCAAAGTATAGGTTTTAAGAAGATTGAAGTTCAGCTTCAACATAAAGTTGTTAAAGATTTGATAAAATGGATGCTTGAAAATGGGGCATGTGGTGCTGGTTTAAGCTCATTTGGGCCTGCAGTTTATGGACTGGTTAAGGGAAAAAAGAAAGCTGAAAAGCTTGTTAAAAAAGCAGAAAACTTTTTAATTGACCGAAAAGTTGAAGGCGAGATTTTCTATACAAACACAAACAATGTGGGCGCTGAAGTTTCCAGAATAAGGTTTTCTTAGTAAAAACTTGTGAAGCTTGAAATTTTAGCTATAAAGAAGCTTTATGCAACTTTTAAAGCATACCTGCCAGGCTTTGTTATTCCAATTTTTTTAGCTAACTCAGATTTTTCAGGGTCTAAAACTATTAAAAGTCCTGAAAAGTTTTCCGTTAAAGATGTACTTTTACAGTTTGGACATATATTTCCATAAACAATCATATGGCAGTTTAGGCATGCTTTCTCTTTCACTTTTTCTCAACCTCTGTTTTTACCTCTTTCTTTTTTCGGGTTTTGGTTGTGGCTCCATAAGCTTTTTAAGGTCTTCCTCTATCCACTCTAGTTTACCTAGAAATGGTTGCCTCATTGTTACACCAATTTTTCCGCTTGAACCTCCTTTACCCATGCTTACAGCAGTAATTCTTACTCTCACTTTGTCACCTGTTGACAGTTTACGCTGGGTTTCTTTTCCAAGTAGCACACCCTTTTTTGCATCAAAAACAATGTAATCGTCGAGAATCTGGGATACGTGAAGTAAAGCTTCAACAGGACCTATTCTTACAAATGAGCCAAAATCTCCTATTTCTATAACTTCGCCTTCAACAACTTCTTGAAGTTCAGGTTTGTAGGTTAATAATGTAAATTCTGCTTGATGGTAGGTTGCTCCGTCACCAGGTAAGATTTTTCCTGAAGGTGAAACATTAACATCTAAAATAGCTATTATATAGCCTAGCTCAGCATTTAACATTCCCTCGTATTTCTTACTAAGCTCCTCTAAAGCAACAGCCTTAAGCTCGTGATTAAACTTTCCAGGGGGAATTCTAACAACATCCTGACATTTAACAAGCTCAAACATTTAATCCACATACCCCTCCAAAACTAGGTGTTTTCTACTTCTTGGGTATATAACAGGGATACCTTTATCCCTAAGCTTCTTCTTAAGCCTTATATCTGCTGTGGCAACAATATAACCGTATTTTTCAGCTAAATTAGCAATGTAATCATCAACATTAACATTTAGGGGTTTTTCTTTAAAATCCATCTTTACACATTTAGTATTGGCAAGTTGAAGTGCAATTTTAGCTTTTCTGCTTATAGATGCTTTTTTACCGGCCAACTTTTCAACCTCGCTTAAAACTTCCGGTACCAGTATAAACTCAACCTTTGTAGCTAAAAGCTTCTCAACCTCCGTAAAAATGTCTATCTTAAGGTTTAATGGTAGTAGGAGAAAATTTGAATCAAGTATAACTTTTCTACTCAACCTACTATTCCCACAAAATTTAAGTTAGTTGGCAATAAACACTGTTACTCAATGTTATTAGGTTTAGGTTAGGAGAGTTTTTTAAATGTTTCTATTTTTCAAAATAGTTAAATAACAGTTGGAGATTTACCTTTCACGCTTTCTATTTTTTCAATGTTTTGAATTTGCATATCAAGCCACTTTTTAAGTTCTACCGCGGCTAAAGGGCTTAAAATAACTTCTGCTTTTATTTCTCTTATAATTGAAGGTTTATCGGAAACGTTTTCTCCATAAACTAGGTAGTCAGTAAAAAATGCTATTCTTAAGTCGTATCTATAGACACCTCCAACAGCTCCAGTGACGTAGATTCTTTTGAAATCTTCTGAATATTTTATTTTTAATGGTATCTGTGTTTCATTCTTGTTTTCTTCTTTTTGATTTACCATATCACTTCACTAATAACCTAAAACTTTATAATAGTATTTAACTTCGCTTATCATTCTAAGGTGTTGGTTTGAATGAATAGTAACCTTAGAACTTTATTACAAGCTTTTTAATTAAACCTTTAACTACTGAAATTTTTAACAAGTTTTTGATTTAACCTGTCTAGTTTTTAATGTTAAAGTTTGAAAAGTAAATCTCTACTTTACCATTTCTTTCTTGCTTAAAATTTTATCTATTATTCCTCTAAACCACTTTTTTGGTGTTTTAATGTGGCTTTGCTGGAGAGTTCTAAAAAGACAACTTTGAAAGCGGGTAGGAAAGCTTTAGCTCTTGGAAGAGTATTTTCCATCCGGTTTGAAGATTTTTCATTTCTTATACCATTAAGTTTAATGCTTCTTTTTTGGGAATCTTTATTAAGATTAAATGTTGTTTCGTCAGAAGTTTTGCCAGCACCTTCTCAGATTTTACTTGCACTTTTATTAAATCTTTTAACAAAACCGGAATTTACAGCTAGCGTTTTTATAAGTCTTTTAACCATTGGTCTTGGGCTTGTTATTGCTATTTTAGTTACTCTTCCGCTTGCAATTGTAACAGGTCTAAAGGCTAGAATTGATGTTTCCATTACACCGTTAATAATGGTTGTTGGCGCTTTACCTGATGTTGCTTTAATGCCTTTCTTCATCTATTGGTTTGGAAAAGGTATGGAAACAGCTTTATTGATAGCTGTAATGGTAGCCTTCTTCCCGCTATTCTTTACGTTAAGGGAGGGTGTAAAACACATACCCTCCGACTACTTTCACGCTGCAATGGTGTTTAATGCTGAAGGGTTAAAGTTTTTTACGAAGCTTGTTTTTCCAGCAATTCTTCCACAGTTTATAACAGGAGTTAGGCTTGCATACGAGTTTTTATGGGAGGTAATATTAGCTGTTGAGGTTATAGCAAGAATTAATGGTGTAGGTTTTCTTATAACTCTTGCAGTTGGGGAAGGTTCTCTTACCCAAGCTTTTGCAGGTATTTTCATGATTGGTGTCATAGTTATACTTGTCGACAGGCTTATTTTTCAAGTTATGGAAAGCAGAGTGAAGAGGTGGCATGAATGACAAGGGTTTTAGAAGCCAAAAACATAGCAAAATACCATGAAACCATTAATGGTAGACATTTTCCAACTCTGGAAAAAATATCCTTTGATGTAAAGAAAAAAGAATTTTTATGTGTTGTTGGTCCAAGTGGTTGTGGAAAATCAACGTTGCTAAAAATACTAGCTGGACTTGAAAAACCATCTCATGGTGAGGTTAGACTTTATGGTGAACCTATTAAATCTCCTCATCCCAAGATTAGCATGGTTTTCCAGAATTTTGCACTTTTTCCATGGAGAACTGTTATCCAAAACATTGAGTTTGGTTTAGAAATGCAGGGTATGCCTAAACCTATGCGTAGAAAAATTGCTGAAGAATTTGTAAATCTTATGGGTTTGAAAGGTTATGAGAATGCTTACCCTAAGGATCTTTCAGGTGGGATGAAGCAGAGGGTTGCTATTGCTAGAGCTTTAGCGGTTGACCCTGATGTTGTTTTAATGGATGAGGCTTTTAGCGCTATAGACGAGTATACTGCTCAAGTGCTGAGAAGTGAGGTTTTAGAATTATGGGAGGGTTGTGAAAAAAGTTTTATCCTTGTAACTCATAATCTTGCTGAAGCTTTAGAAATGGGTGACAGAATAATAGTTTTAACAAGAAAGCCCGCAAAGGTTAAACATGTTTACCCTGTAAACCTTAAAAGGCCTAGAACAAGGTCTCACTCTAAATTTTTAAAATGTCTTAAAGAACTTTTTACACTGCTTGAGGGTGAGCTTGAACATGTTGTTGTTAAACATAAGCTTAGAAGCATCTATGAGCATCATAAGATTGATGACATGGAAAATTACTAAATGTTTTTAAGCCAATTTTTTTAATGCTTCAACATTTTCTTGATGTTTTGACTTTCTTCTTTCATCAACATAGATTCCAAGTTTTCTTGCTTTATCTATGGATAATCCAGCCTCCTTCAACTCTCCAATAGAAAATCCTCTTCCAATCCTAGTTTTGAAGGAAACTTTTAAACACCTAGTAACTATAGGTTTAGGGGTTTCAACTTTACTCAACTTTCATTCATCAAAATTTTATTTGCAAACTCGCTTAAATCTTTAACGACAAATTTTTTGTTTAAATTGTTAATTTTTCCAAATCTATCAAGAAGGTATGTTTTAATTCCAATTTTTCTGGGGGTTTCAAAATCATCTATTAATCTATCTCCAACATGGACGATTTCCCAAGGATTAACGTTTAAAATTTCACAAATCTTTTTGTAGAATTCAACATTCTTTTTTGTGGTTTTAAAGTCTGATGTTGCTGAAAAGGTATGTTTAAAGTATACTTTAATTTCTCTGGTTAAAAATTCTATGAATTCCTTGGCAGAGTTTGAAGTTAAAATTAATGTAAACTTTTTATTTAGAAGGTTTAGGACACTTTTAACTTCAGGATATACTTGTACTTTATCCTTATATGTGTTAAACAAGTTTTTTACGTCTGAAAGCCCAAACTTGTTAAACCAGTACATTACATCATACCATTCGATACGTTCCTCTCCAACTTTCATATACTCGTTTAAAACAATTCTTTTTGCATCCTCAAATTTTAAACCAGTTTTTTGAGCATAAAGTAAAGGTATTCCTTCATTCCAGACTTTATCGCTAAAGTCTATGTTTACAAGTGTCCCCTCCAAGTCAAATGAGACTATTTTACTCATCAATATTAACTATGAAGCCTAAAAAGATAAAAGTTAAATAGACTTCTACGTTTTAATTAGAACCTAACCTATGCTGGTGTAGTTTTTAGCCGTAGTAAAATATCTTCTCAGGTGTATTGTCCCAGCCTTGTTGGGAGGTTTAGTTATGGAGGGAAATATATACGAAGAGCTTAAACCACTCTTCTATCCTAACTCTGTTGCTGTTGTTGGTGCAACTGAAACTGTTGGCAAGTATGGTTTTAACACATTTTTCAACCTGATTTCTGGAGGATTTAAGGGAAAAATTTATCCCGTAAATAATAGGGTTGATAAAGTTTTAGGGTTTAAGGCTTATAAAAGTGTTAAGGATATTCCTGAAGATTTGGATTTGGTTGTGGTTGTTGTTCCAGCGTTGCAGGTTCCAGTAGTCATGGAGGATTGTGTTGAGAAAAACGTTAAAGCTTGTATTATTATTTCAGCAGGTTTCAGGGAAACTGGAAATGAGGGTAAGAAGCTGGAGGATGAGGTTGTTAACATTGCAAGGAGGGGTGGGATAAGGATTGTTGGACCTAATTGTATGGGAACGTTTAACACAACAATAAATCTTAACGTTTTAATGGCTTCCTTCCCCCTAGACTTTTCAAGCTTTAAAGGTAAAATATCCTTCGTTTCTCAAAGTGGAAATCTTGGTACAAACATGGTTATTTGGGGGCTTATGAGGGGGATAGGATTTAATAAGTTTGTTAGTAGTGGTAATGAGGCTGACCTTACATGTGAAGATTTTATAGAGTACTTTAGCTGTGACCCTGAAACTGAGGTTATTATGGCGTATATTGAAGGTTTTAAGCCTAATTCAAGATTTCCAAGGTTGGCTAAGGAGGTTACAAGAAAAAAGCCTTTAGTTGTACTTAAGACGGGAGCAACAGAAGCTGGGGCGAAAGCGGCAAGGTCTCATGTTGGAGCTATGGCTGCTAGAGATGAAATTGTTGATGCACTTTTTAGGCAAACAGGTGTTGTTAGAGTTTATGATATTGAAGAGTTTTTTGATACAGCTGTAGCTTTTGCAAACCAACCTTTACCTAAGGGTAAAAGGGTTGGAATAGTTACAGGTGGAGGTGGTTGGGGTGTTGTTTGTGCTGATATGTGTGGTAAACTTGGTTTAAGTGTTGCTTCTCTGAGTAGGGAAACTATAGAAAGAATGGATAGGTTTCTACCAAGCTACTGGAGTAGGTCCAACCCTGTTGATACTGTTGCAATAACAGATCCTGCCATCCAGTTTAAATGTGTTGAAACGGTTATGAGTGATGAAAATGTTGATGGAGTAATTTATCTTGGTTTTGGTTGGGCTCAGAGTCTTCTTGAAAGATTCAAAAGATCCCCTTACATTAAAAACTTAGATCTATCAGTGTTCAACAAGTTTATCGAAGTTGAGTCTGACGTAGCTAGGAAGATTGTAAGTCTTGTAAAGGAGACTGGTAAACCTGTTTATGTTGCCACCTTAGCCGTAGGTACGAATGCCCCATCGTTAAGTATTTTAGAGTCTAATGGTGTTCCTGTTTATCCTACCCCTGATAGAGCTGCAAAGGTTTTTGCTAGAACATCAACCTACAAGCTTTATCTTGATAAGATTAAAAAAGTTGAAGGTAAGGGTAATATTGGAAGTGATGTTAGTTGAAACGGTTAGCCTTGTTAAGTTTTTTCTATACTTTTCTTCTAGTTTCCTTCATTCTTCCTGGAACGTTATTTCACACAGTTTATGCAGAATCTACGTATGTTACCTTGCTTGGAGGTTTAAATTATCCTGTCGGTGTTGCTGTTGATTCTGCTGGAAACGTATATTTTACTGAGTATGGAGGTGCTGGTGAGGGTAGGCTTAATGTTCTCTTTAATAACGGTACACTAGTAAGTATGTTTTCAAATCTTACAACACCTACAGGTGTTGCTGTTGACTCTGACTGGCTGTATTTTGCTGAATCCAGTCTGGGTTTGATAAAAAAGGTTTCTTTAAAAAATTTTAAGGATGTTAAGGTTGTTGCTGAGGGGGTTGTAGGTGTTTGGGGTTTAGCTTTAGATAGGAGGGGCTTCCTGTATTTTACAGTTAAAAGTGTTAATGGCACGCTGGGAAGGGTTAATCTCCAAACTGGTGGAGTTGAAGTTGTTGCTGAAAACTTGAATGTACCTTACGGGGTTGCTGTTGACTCTACTGGAAACATATTTTTTGTGGAGTTTATGGGCGGCACATTAAAGAAGGTTTCCAGGTTAACTGGTGAGGTTGATGTTTTAGTTGAAAATCTTACATCTCCCTATGCTGTTGCTGTTGATTCTGCTGGAAACGTATACTTAACGGTGAAAGCTGGAAATCTTCTAAAGTTTTCAGAGGTTAATGTTTCTTTGGAGGTTTTACTTTCAGGTTTAGGTAGGGTTTACGGCTTAACAGTTGACCCTAAAGGCTTTAACATATATTTTACTGGTTTTGGAGATCCTATGCGTGAAAACACTGGTTATCTTGCAAAATTTCCAGTAAAGTTTGATCCGTTGATGGAGTTTTCTGAAAGAGTAAGCAAAATTGAATCTCAAATCTCCACCTTAAAGAGGGAATTATCTCTTATTGACGCTTCAATTGTAGGTTTAAGTTCTCAGCTTCTGTTTTTAACTTATTGGGTTATTGTTTTGACAGCAGTTCTTTTTGTATCTCTAATTTTTACCTTAACGATGTTTTTAAGGAGAAAAACTTTTAAAAGTGAAAAATCTTCGGGTAAACGTTAACATTAGATTTTGCTATTTTTTTGTGTTTAAACTTCTACTTAGTAGTATGGTATCATAAAGATACAAACTTAACCACCTCTTCCCTCTATCTTCACGTATAGTTATAGCTACTTTTTTATCATGTTGGATGATTCGTTTACAATCTCTCCAGCCTTCGTCTAAGCTTCTCCAGAATACGCTTTTTTACCTCTTCTTCAGGAACCATTCTTGTAAAATGTTCAAATTTTACTTGGTTTACTCGAAACCTGCTAGGAAGGATTTTACATTTTTGCCTAACACATTTAGGTTATATCCCCCCTCAAGGACAGCAAATCTTTTGCCTTGGCAGTTTTTTTGGCTAGCCTTTTTTATCAATTGGCCAATTGTTTTGTAGTCTTCAATTTCAAAAACTCCACCCCAATCTTCTTTTCCTCGGTCAAAGCCGGCTGAAACTGCTATAATCTCATAGTTTTTTTCTTCTTCTAAGAAGTCTTCCAAACTTTTTAGTTGTTGAATTCTGTTTCCGGTTGGTAGGTGGAAGTAGGTGGCTTCACTTGTATCTTTGAATATGTTGAAGGTTCCATCTCCAAAGTGTAAATCAAAATCGATGATTAAGGCTTTTTTTATTCTTTTCTCGGTAACAAGTTTTTTGATTGCAATGGCAATGTTGTTGAAAAAACAAAATCCCCAGCAATGGTCAGGGTTTGCATGATGACCTGGCGGTCGGATTAGGCCGAAGCTAGGTTCTCCTTTTATTGTCAGTTCGGCGGCTAAGATTGCTCCTCCAGCTGAAAGGCAGGCAACATCATACAGTAATGGATCTTTTTTAATTGAGTCAATATGTCTCTGGGTGTGGACTCTTCTTAAATCTTCCTCTTTAGCTGGTTCTGGCTTGATGAATTCGTAAAGGTTTTCAATTTCTTTTAAAATTGTCTCCATTCTTCCAGCTTTGGCTGCTGGGTCTGAGGTGTAAACCTCTTTATATCTTGGATGAAAGATAACCTTCATTTTTCTCTAACCTTTTATCCTAATTTTACTTTCAAGTGTTAAGATAAAAATTTTCCAAAGTTAAACTAATTTTCTAACTTCTACCTACTTAGAAGCTGATGTAAAACTTTGGTATTTTTGCTTTTTTCGTTTTGGAGGTTTAGTGTTGAGAAAATCGATTCTGGCTTTTTGGTGGCTTTACCATTGTAGTTTACATGTGGAAGAATGTTTGTTCATAGGTTGCTTATTCTGGTGGGATTATTATTGTTAAGCTGGTTTTTCTTAACCCTTTTTTAAGGAGTTCTTGGTAGATGTTTTCTATTTCTAGAAAGTTTTGTTCTTTATGTAGTGTTATGCCTTCGCTGAGTGCGTTGACAATTAACGGATTTCCTTTTTTTAACATTTCTTTTGCCTCTTCTAAAGTGTATGGATGGGTTTCAATTGTTATTTTAATGTTGTTTAGCAACTCGATTATTTCACCTATTCTTTCCATGTATTTTTTCTTAAATTCGGCTATTATTAGGAGGTCGTAGTCACTCCAAGGTTTGTAGTCTCCTCTGGCTCTTGACCCAAAAAGGATGATTGCAGACGGTTTATAGTGTTTTTTAAGCTTGTTAACAGCTTTTTCAAGCTCTTTATTGGCTGATAATTTTTCTAGCATATTCCACCACTATCTCAGCACATTTAATGGCTCTTAAGGATGTTTCATCATCGTAGGCTTCATGTGGTGTGCCAGAGGGATGTGCATTGGGGTATCTTGACGGTATGTAGTGTCTGTCAAGCTCCCTAGCACATTGCATGATTTCTTCTGCGGGGTTTAGGGCATTTTTTTCAAAGTATCTAAGCAGAAGCTCCCTAACACTATGTCCCCAAGGAGCTTCGTTAACATGGTAAAGCATGGCTTTAGAGGCTTTTTCAGCAGCTTGATGGGAGTAGAATGTTGCTGCATTAAATCTTCCAGCTTTATGTAGTATTCTGGCGGTATCCAAGTCCCATAGGGCCTCATTAAGCCATCTTAAGGCTTCATGTTTCAAATTTAAAACCCCTTGAAAAAATAATGTTGTAGTGATGATATATAAGGAAAGCTTAGCATACGTATTCTATCAAAAGGGTAAAGTTGGCGGTGGCGTAATTGTTGAATAGAAGCTGTTTTAAGTTTTGAAATATGGAAAGGTTAATAAATAGTTAAGGTTATCAAATAGGTTGGTTTGGATGTGGCTTTCTAGATGGATTGGTGAGGTTTACTCTAAGCTTTTTGTAAAGTTTGGTGGCGAACTTTTCACGTTTAGTAGTGCTAAAGAGGTTTTATCACTTGATGAAAACAAGCTTTCAGTGTGTTTTAGTAAGCTTCATTCGATGAGGGCTCTTCTAGTTTTTAGTCGTGAAAAGCCTAGGCTTTACAGGCTTTTAGACCCTGAAAACCTTGTTTTTTTAGCGTCTGGGTTGGTTAAGAACTTTGACAGGGTTGCTCAGGAAAGATATCTTAAGCTTATACTGGATTGTCTTAGAAGGGTTATGAAATACTTAGATTTATGGTCTATTGCTGTTTACGGGTCAGTTGCACGTGGTTCAGCGGTAAATAACAGCGATGTTGACATACTTTTAATTTCTGACTCTTTTCATGGAAGCCTTGGTTCTAGGATGGAAAAGCTTGTTTACGTGGAGAAAGAATTGGAGGAGGAGCTTAGATGGCTTAGAAAGCATGGTATCTACACTACTTTAAGTTTTTATCCGTTGAGAAGGGAGGAGGTAAAGAGGATTCCGTTGCTGTTTCTAGACTTAACTGAGGAGGCCATTATTCTCTACGATAAGGAACGTTTTCTTGAAGCTACGTTGTTGGAGCTTAAGACATGGTTGCTTAAGCATGGTGTTAAAAAGGTTACGGTGGATGGAAAGTACTGGTATTGGGATTTAAAGCCAAGTTACAAGTTTGGTGAAAAGATTGAAGCTTTTTAAAGTTGCAAGGGCTTATCTTCGTCAAGCTGTGGCTAGGTTGAAAGATGCTAAAGAAGCGTTTCTGGAGAGTAATTATCCATATGCTGTGAGACTAAGCCAAGAATGTGTTGAACTTTCGTTAAAGGCGGTTTTAAAGGTTGTTGGAATTGAATATCCTAAAGTGCATGATGTTTCTGATGTGCTGCTAGAGGTTAAAGATAGGTTTCCAGCTTGGTTTAGTGGGGAAACAGGTTTTCTATGTGAATCTAGCAAGATACTGGTTAAGAAGAGAGAAATAAGTCTTTATGGAGGGGAGGAGGCTTTTCTCACTCCAGATGAAGTTGTTGATGAGAAGGATGCGGAAGATGCTGTCAAAAGGGCTGAAAAAGCATATTGTTTATGTGAAAGACTTGTAAACGAAGCTGGAGTTCAGGGTTAGCTGAAGAATGTGGGAAGATTATTTTGTTAAGTTAAAAAAGTTAAAGCAGTGGTAAAGGCTGAACCTTAGAAAATAGTTACTACATGGTTTGTCAGAATATAGAAAGCTTTCAACAAGAAATTTTTAAATTTTTTAAAGTAATTTAAGCTTAATCGTTAAATGTACGGTGGGTTTGATGAGGGCTGGCTACGTCTTACTACTTGTTTTACTGTTGGCTTCTTTATCAACCATTACGGTGCTTAATGCAAATGCTGAAAGCCTTTCATCTGACCCCGCAAATGTTGAGGTTGGAGTTTGGCTTGTAAACGTGGAAAGGGTAGATTTATCTGCGAGTAGTTACCGTTTAGATTTTTACTTATGGTTTAGGTTTGACCCATCCAAAATAAGCTTGGAAGAAGTAAAGGAGTTTGAGTTTGTTAACGGTTTTCCAACAAAGTACGAGGTTAAAGTGGATGCAGAACATGGATACGTGGAATATCGTGTTAGAGGAGAGTTTATAAAAACTTTTGATTTTTCACAATATCCTTTTGAAACACATACCCTTGCCATAGAGCTTGAACATAAAAACTTGGATGTTTCTAGGCTGATCTTTACAGTAGATCCAACATCAAATGTTGATAGGGAGGCTAATGTTGCTGGCTGGGAAATAGAGGGATTTAAAGCCATGGTAACTGAACACCAGTATGGAGAGGACGTTTATTCTAGGCTTGTTTTCAATGTTTTACTGAAAAGACCCGTGTTATCTTCCTTTGTTAAAAATGTTTTAACAGTGTTTGTTATAACAACAATATCGCTTTTAACCTTCTTTATCTCACCTCAAAACTTTAGTCAGAGGATAGGTTTGGGTGTAACAACCCTTATGTCTGCAACGGCTTTTCATTTAGCGTTGCTTAGCGGTATTCCCCCTGTTGGATACTTGACTTTGGCTGATAGAATGATGCTTTCGATCTACGTGATTTTTCTATACAACCTTTCAGTTTCCGTTTACATCATGAAGCTTGTAGATGCAAAAAAGACTGAAGAGGCTCAAAAGTTTAATACAAGAGCATTAAAAATGTTGGTGTTTCTTGTAGTAGCTATGGTGGTAATTCAGTTCTTTATCTTTTTAAGATAAACCACTCACCACACGTAATTAATTCTGGAATGGTATTTAAAGCGATATTTCCTTTCTTGTTGTGTTAGGATTGAAGTTTGGGGTCGTTCTGTTAGTAGAATGCTTGAAAGTCTTCCAGAGGGTTTTAAGCCTCATAAGAACCTTGTTGAGGAGGTTAAGGAACTGGATAAACATTACATACCTTCAAGGTATCTAAATTTTCACCCTGAAGGTGCACCTCTAGACTACTATACTAGGGCTGATGCTGAGAGAGCAGTAAGATATGCTGGTAAGGTGGTTGAGTTTGCCAGAAGTAAGGTTGTTCAAGCTTGATTATGATGTTGTAATCAAGGAGCTTAAAGACTATGCTAAAAAGAGTGTTAAAAAGGGAGCTTTAGCTGTAATATTGATAGGGTCTCTTGCTAGGGACGACTATACGGCGTTTTCAGATGCTGATGTGGTAATAATTGTGAGGAAGTCAAAGGAAAGGCCCTTAGATAGAATTGCTAAGTACATTGAGCCTAAAGCTACAATAACCATTGAGCCGAGGGTTTATACTGTTGATGAAATGCGAAAAATGGTTAAAGAGAAGTCTGGGGTAATTAGGGAAATAGCGGAGTACGGTGTACTTCTGGGTGGTGATGAAAAAATTTATGAGAAAATAAGGCAGTTTGACGTTTTCCTTGATTAACTTTTTGCTGGTTGGTAAAACCTGGTAAATCCACCAGTAAAATCGTGTTGTAGCCTACATAAATGATGTAGGTTAAACTGGGCCTCCTATGGATAGAGTCAATTTTTGCTCATTACTTCTTACTCTTCTTTAATTCTTTAAAATTGTGGAAATCCTGCTTGATGTGTTAGGAACTTATTTTTATATCCAAAGAAACTATGCCTGTTTTATACGAAAGCTCCAGCCCTTTTCATCTCTTTTTAAATTGTACTTTTTCTTTACTTCTTCAAATAAAGTTTTAACCTTACCTAGATATTCATCATCGGCATGAATAACTTTACCATGTTCTAAAGCATCAAAAACAACAAAGCTTTTAAGGTTTTTAACAACCTCAAGAAAAGATTCTGGATTGTAGCCTAAAGGTTCAATTATCCCCGTAAGCTTGAGAATTTCGTAGTTTTCGCTTGGAGTAGGTTTTAAACCTTCAGCAACAATCAACAAGTCAACATCGCTTTTTTCAGCAATCCAAGAATTTTTAGGTATTGAGCCAAAAAGGATAACCAGTTTTACGTTAAACTTCTTTTTTAAACAACTAACATACTCATCAACTTCTCGATATACTTTTTCTACAAAACTGGACAACTTTTTCACCATGTTGAACAGCCTCCTCAGCATCCTCCCTTGTATAGTAATCTACTGGCGCTCCCTCATGGAAAGTGTTAACATACCTTGATTGAAGATAATGTCTATCAAGCTTTCTACCTAAATCTAAAATTTCTTTTGGAGCGTTTAACTCTTCCAAAAACCTGTAAACCGAATGACCCATCCTTTCCAAACCCAAACTTTGAAAAACAGCCTTCAACGCGTATTCTGCTGCCTGATGAGCCATAAAACATGCAACCCAATAATCTCCAAACTGAACATTTTTTTTAGCGTTGTTTAATGCAGCTTCAGCTTGTCTAAGCCAATCCTCAACCCTTCTCATAAACTACTGAATGCAAAGTATCATACTTTAAACTTACGTTTAACAAGTCTAGGAAGGTTGGCGGGTACGGTTAAACAAGAGGGGAAGGACTTGTTTCCGAAGTAAACGGTAGTTTCTCCAGCTTTACAAATACTTGACGATTCAAGTTCTTAAGTCTCTCCAGCACTAGATTTTTTGCCTTTTGAGTTATTGTAAACATGGGTATGGTAGCACCAGCCTGCAGTAATGCCTTCTTTCCAGCAATTTCTCTTACCCATTTTGATGCACATGCGGTTATCATGTCACATGTCTCCAACAGTCTTTTTGTCTCTTCCTTTGAGATCCCGGTTAAGTGTACGGCAAATATCCATGAATCCTCATACTTGCTTCTTACAGCCTCAGCATCTTTTGCACTTACTACTGTGACAGCAACGTTTGACATTCCAAGTTTGTAGGCAAGTTCTACTCCAGCTGGCTGGTCTATTCTAGCAGTTTCTTTATCGAGGACGATGCCCTCCTCTTGCTCTATTTTTTTAATAACCTCTGGAATCGGGCTTGTTTTTACAAGACCTGATAGCCTACCTCCAAGACCTTGAACTAGTGATGGGTTTTTTGTTACAACTGTTCCAGCACAATCAGCAGCAATGACGGCTCCACCAATCATATGTTTTTTTAATCCAAAGCTTATCAGCTCGGAAGCCCCGAAGGGAACAAATTCTTCATCTGAAACTACAATTCTATTTTTTGTGAGCATGCCAAACTTCTTTATTCTAAACTCTATGTTTCTCTTTATTTCTTCTTTTGAAAAGGTTTTTACTGGCTCCTCAAACCTGACTGCTAAGGGACAAAAGTTTATTAGTGGTTCTCCAACTTCTATTACTTTGCCGTCACGTACAACTATTCTTGTTTTTCCCAATGCTTCCATTACATGCTCATCTGTCATATGTCAGAAAGGATGTGGAGAAGGATATAACGATTTTTGCATGTGTAAAGCAGTTTATCAGTTTTTAGGCGTTAAAGTTGGGGTTATTTTGTTAGTAGTATGTTTGAAAGTTTTCAAGGATGGTTTGAAGTTTCATAAGGGTCTTGGAAGCGGTGGACGTGGAAAGCTGATGAAAAGTGTAAAAACTAAATCTGACGGAAGTTAACGTCTTTCTCAACCTTTACCGTTAAATTATCAAAAGTGTTTGTAAATTTGTAAAATTGTAAATGTAACTGGGATATCAGATTTTATGGAAAGTTTCTTAAAAGTTTTTACAGTTTCTTGGAATGTTTCCAGTTTTCCAAATTTCCAACCAGTTTTTGTTTTTTAACTTTTTACAAGTTTCTTCTTTTAACCCAATTTTTCGGTTAGTATGATTATGTTTACGGCTTGAGTTTGAGATGAGGCGTAAAAAAACATTTTGACGGGTTTTTCATTCTTACTCATTTAGGCTGAGAGAAGCCTTCATAACTAAAGTAATTTCTAAAGCCTAAATTTGTTGATAGCTTTCTCCTAAGAAATCCTAACAAGTTTACGCTTGTGTCTGTCCAATTGGGTAACGCAATTCTGATGTTCGCTAAAGTTGATGAGGAAGTTGACTTTTAGATGTCTACTGAGGCTTGTATGCCTATAAGTCTGGGAATCCATGTTTGTCAAAGCTGAAAATTGTTGTCTTTTGGTTTGTTATCTTGTTGAGGGGGTTGAAGGTTTAAAACTTGAAGACTTGGTGGGAATTGGGGAAATGGGGAAAAAGGGAAAATGGCGAATCGGGACATTTATAAAAATTGTTAGGGGTAAAAACGCGTGAGAATCTACATTCCAAGGGAGTTTCATAGATTTTTGGGGACATAAATTTTGTTTATGTTGCGGAAACAAGAGATTTAGCAGGTAATATTGTCCCTACAATTTTTACGTGAATCTTGGTGAGGGGTTTGTGGGTGTATTAGGTTAGTAAAGTATAAATCCCACTTTATTTAAATTTTCCTAATTGGTGGGTAAGATGAGTATATTGGAGCTTGACGATAAGGGTAGGCTAACTATACCTAAGGAGATTAGGGAGTCTTTGAATTTTGGGAAGAAGGTTTTGGTTATAAATGCTGGTGACCATCTCAAAATAATTCCATTACCATCCGACCCCTTTAAAATCCTTCATGGTGCGTTTAAAGTCAACAAGCCGTTTAGGGAGCTTAGAAGACAGGCGGAGTTGTTGGCTGAGGGTGAAGCAGGTAAATAAAGGTTGATGACATAATGCCGCTCTTAGAAAACGATGTTATCTTTGCCTATTTAAATGAGTATGATCCTAACCATCCTGTTGCAGAGAGAATATTTAAAAAACTTCAGGATGGGGAGATAAGCATCCACATCTCAAGTGTTAGCTTGGTTGAAATGGAGTTAATTTATAGGAGTGAAAGAATGGAAGAAAGGCTTCTGAGGGATTTAGCAGCTCTAGCAGCTCTACCACGTGTAGAATATGTGCCATTAACCCCTGATACAGCCGTTGCAAGCGTGTATTTAAGGCAGACATTAAACCTCTCGTTCTTTGACTCTCACTATGCTGCGACAGCGCTGAGCCTGGATAGAAAAGTAATCTCATTCGACAAAACATATGATAAAGTGCCAGGTTTAACGCGCATCAGACCCGACACCCTTTAAACCAGATGACTATGATGAATGTTAAAAATAAATAATTTCACAATCACTCCTATTGTTGTTTCCGCAGAGAATTTTGTTACTATTAGAATTACGGTTTCCTATCTTGGTTATCAAAGTCCTCCGCTTAAAGTACTTCCAGAAGCCGCTTTGCTTACTGGTATTTTTAATTTCTTAGTCTACTTGCCATATTTTACATAAAAGTTTTAACTATTTAGAGAAGATTTTGAGGTCGTCCCTCAAAACTACCCCATATTTCATTGTTTCTATAACCATTGTTTCCCTCTTTTCCATTAGCGTCTTAAACTCTTTGTATGTTAGGGCGATGACTTGGTATCCTGGGGGGGTATCTATGTTTCTTAACCTGTCTGGTGGTTTTCCTGTAAAGTATTCTGAGATGAGTAGTATGTCTACGTCGCTCCAGAGGTTGAAGTCTCCTCTAGCATAGGAGCCGATTAGAATGGCTGTAACCTTAAATGGGATCTTAGAAGCCCACTCCCTTGCCTCGTTTATATGTTTCTCTCTTATCCTTTTTCTTTCTTCAATGATTTCCATTTCTCCTCAACCCAACTTATTATATCCTCAGCAAGTCTTATAGACTCTTCAGCATCTCTTCTTGTATAGTATTCGTCTGGACTACCTTCAACCCAAGCATTAGGATACCTTGTTGGCACATAGTATTTATCTAATGTCTTAGCAGCTTGGACTGTTTTATCGTCATACTGAAGAACACTTGAAACTCCTGTTAGAAGTCTTGATAGGCTATGTCCGTATGAAGGCATTCCTAAGCCCCTAAGCAAAGCCTTCAACGCGTATTCTGCTGCCTGTTGTGATTTAAAACATGCCCAGTTGTAATCGCCCCTACCAAGATCCCCCCTTGCAGAATCCAGAGTTTTTTTGCTGAAGACAATCCATCTCAGGTATTCGTTTTCATCCATGGTTCTTCTAAAATTCTAGGATACAATTTTAATTTAACCTTTTGTTTTACTGTTAGACAGTGGAGTTGTTACCAAGCTTCAGCTTTTTTTGTTGAGTGGTAGTTCGACACCTTGATAAAGTTAAAATGTGGAAGTTTGACTCTAAACCTAGGTAAGAGTTTAAGTTTTAGTTTTAGGGTTGTGTGTAGTTTAAGTTGTTTTTATGTTAAGTTTTTGTAAATCATGGTTGGGATGATGGTGCTTATTAAGATACAGATGCTGGCAATGTTGTCTGGCTGATGAATTTTCTATATATTCTTTTTGTTGTGGTTGTTCTACACTTCTACAAGCTCTTTATCCGGTATGAATCTTTTATACCATCTTTCCAAGATTTCTTCGGTGACCACGTGTAATTCCACGTTTTCCTCTACAGTCTTATACACCTTAACCATGATGTCATATTTTTGTTTAATCATCTTGGTAGCAACCAAAATGTCTATGTCGCTCGTGGCTGTAGCCGTACCTCTAACAACAGAGCCGAAAACGAAAACTCTTGCATGGGGATCTATGCTATGCACTATCTTCTTAACCCTTTCAGCAACCTTTAAGTGATCTTTATGGTCTTTGTTTTTTGATGTCATTAAGTTTCATCTATAATTGGTTTGAATACTTTAATCACGAATTTAAATAGGCTTTGAGCTTCATTTTCCTCGTAAACATATGGGATATATCTTGAAGTCAAGTAGGCTTCTTCGAGTCTGGCTATATAATGTAGTTTATCTTCATCATTAATGAGGGATAGCAGTTTTGGGTTTAACTTAGCAAGCTCCCTTATGAGTCCTCTAAGGGAATGTGTCCTTGGATATGATCCGGATTTAATCAGCAATTTATATTTTAAAATTAATTGGCAGTACTGCTCAAGGTTAAAGACTGATAGGTCCCATTCGCGGTTTTCGAGTAAATATTTTGCAGTTCTCAGAAAGGCCTCTGCCCTACGCCTAATAATTTCAGACTCCTCAAATGACAGTTTTATTCCACCACTTAGTATAACAGCAGATAGGTTGGATAGACATCTATTTTAATTTAACTTTTAAACCACCTTTAGGTTTTGCTTTTCTCACCAGGTATAATAAGTGAGTAGAGGACTGTTAAGAAGCCAGAAATAAGTGTGGGGATAAATAAGTTTTTCATCCTCTTCGGCTTTTTTTTTTCCTTAGTGTAGCTTTGTAAAGTCTTGTAGTCTTCAAGAAGCTTTTTCATTGTTTCAATGTCTAAGTCGAGCGTGGACATGACTTCAACTTGGCTACATCCATCTTCAAGCTTTTCCATAGCCTTTAGGTAAACGGGAGACTCAGGTTGGGCAAGGGATAATTGTGGGATAGTGGCTCTCCATGTAGGTCACTTACACGTTACTTTGCACGTGTTTTCTGCAAGATGTTTACAGTTAGGGTTCAAGATGGTTGGGAATAACATTCTAAGCAAAGTTTATAAGTTTAGCATTAAATGAAATTCTTAGTGACATATATGAGTCTTAGTAGAGTTTCAAAAAAGTGGCTGACCACAATCCCCTCAGATGTGAGGCGTTCTCTCGGCCTAGATGAGGGTGACTTTATCATGTGGGAGGTGGATGCATCCAAGGCGGTTGCCACCGTCAAGGTTGTAAAAGACCCGCTTAAGTTTCTCAAGGGAAGGTATAGTGACCCAAAATTGAGGTATGACGTTGTTGAGGAGACAGCCGACAAAATGGTTAGGGGGATGATCCATGCCGATAGTAGAGCTCGACCTTCTAATAGCTCTAGTTAATAGGGAAGATGGGCTTCACGAGGCCGCTTCAAAGCTCTTTGAGGCCGCCGCCCACGGAAGGATTGGAAAGATAACCATAGCAACCTCAGCCCTCATGGAGTACGAGCTTATCCTCAAATCAAGAGGCTATAGTGAAGAAGATATAGCCACCGATATAAGAGCATTAACGAGCATAAGAAATGTGGATGAGGCTCCCATAAACGCTCAGGTGATGCTTACAGCCATAAACCTCAGAAAAAAATATCAACTAACCTATTTCGACTCACTACACGCTGCAACAGCAATCCTACATGACGGGGCAATAATATCAACAGATAAAGCCTACCGCGAGATAAAAGAGCTCAAAGCAATAGACCCTAAGAAATATGAATAACCATGCACAAGTTTTAAGGCTCTCTTCACATGCATTGTTTAAGTGTTGATGAAATATGCTAAGAATAGTGTTACATAACAGTTTATTCAGCCATGAGTGTTGATGGGAGAATTGCAAGTAAGAGACGCTACAGCAAGCTCAGTTGCCCATATGACTTAAAAAGGCTACATGAGCTTAGAGCTCAAAGCAATGGAGTGATGGTGGGAGCAAACACGGTCATTATAGATGACCTAATCTCTCACAGTTAAATATGTTGAAGGTGTTGAAGGGAGAAATCTCTCCCTGAACCTAGCTTATTATTTCCAGATTCTACGCACCCATTCCACTCTCTCAAAGTCTTTATCGTTTGTGTAAATTTCAGTCACATTATTTTTCTTCATTATTACTTGTAGTGTAAGAGCATCAACAAAATCTAAGTTGTATTTCTCCATGTCCGACACTGCATTCAACATCTCCCTCCATGAGGTTTCAACCTTCCTCATTAAGAGGCTTCAAGAAGGTGGAATGACGAAGGCTATTCTAACAGGATGGATGGCTCATTATAACTTAGTAAGACCACATCTAGCATTAGGAAAGAATCCTCCAGCAAAAATGGCGGAGATACCTATCCAAAACGACTGGAAAACATTATCCGACAAGCAACCTTTAAACTTTATAACCCATCACCAAAAACTTAACAAAACCCTATTTTGAAACTGCTCAGAAGGCAAGCTTGATTTGTTTACATTTGTTTACATTTTTAAAGCTTAGCTTTAAATACGTGATACCAGCCTTATATCATACTTGGAAATAGCCTAGTAACTCTTAAGGTGAAATAAAAATGAATCATGTTCTTCAAAACAAAACCCTAGCAACAATAACAACGTTAATCCTAATCATAAGCACCCTAGCAACCCTAACACCACTACTTGTGGCACATGGAGCAGCAGGAACAATAACAGCATCCCAAAGCACCTTCAGCGCAAAGGTGTTGTTGCAAATAACGGTAACAGACCCGGATGTGGCTGAAAAGGCTAGTGAGCAACTTGTATCAATAAGGACAGAATACACTGACAAAAACGAGGGATCTCAAGTAGTTTACCTGAATGCTTCTCAAGTAGTTGGTGGACAGTGGGTGTGCTGGGTAAGACCAACAGATAGTGCCCCTACCACGCCTGGAAATCCGCCACCCTTCTGGTACGAGGATGAAACCTACGCTACAAACCTATTACCTAAGGAACCTAAATCTGACACGGATGTTAAGTTTATCTATTTTGATGCCAGCGAAAACCAGGAGAGGGTTGTAACCGTAACATATAAGGAGGTTAAGGGAAGTATTAGCCTCGACAGAACCGCCTACCCGATGCAGGGGAAGGTGTACATTACAGTTACAGACCCAGACATGAACGTTGACCCAACAACTGTAGATGAAATATCAGCTACGAACGTAATACTTGATGTTGCAGGTCTATGGCAAGAAAATGTTAAGTTGACCGAGACAGGACCCAACACCCAAACATTTAAGGGTTCCACTATTTTGCCTGTTAATCCTCCTTATTATACTTACGCCATGCCTGGTCAAAGAATAACTGTTACATACAGTGATCCTAAAGGAGATGTTACCGCTTATGCCATTGTAACTGTTTCAACTGCTGAAGTAAGCCTTGACAAGGCTGTCTACATGGTGAATGATACTGCAAAAATAACCCTTGTTGAACCTGACCTAAACAAGGATTCAGACAAAGCTGAATATGTGGAGGTTACCGTTAAAAGTGACAAACTAGGAGGATGTTTATACGTAAAGTTGGATGAAACAGGAAAGAATACTGGAAGATTTACCGGGACATTCAAGTTTGCAATAGAGCCAACTCCTGGAAGATTAAATGTTACTGCTAAAGATAAGGTAATAGTGGAGTACACTGATCCTCTTACCGCCACTGGCGACAGGAGTGTTCTACGCACAGCCAAAGCTGACTTTACAACCAACACTGGTGTTGTATCGCTTGATAGAACCGTCTACTCACCCAACATGATGGGTTATATTACCGTTGTCGATCCAGACATGAACGTCAACCCTGATGCAATAGACTATCTAGGAACACCTGTAGCTCAAAGCCTAGTAACCGTCAACAGTGTTAAAGCTGATGGCACAACGGTGGATACTGAAAAGGTTCTTATGACGGAGTATGGTGGAACAAACACTGGAATCTTCGTTGGAAGATTCAAAACCAGTACAACCACCTCAGCACCAGGAAACATTCCAACAGTCCAAGTTTCCATTGGAGGAAAAATAAAAGTAACCTATACTGACCCAATAACCGCTGATGGAGAGACAAACAAGGCAATTTCTAAGGAGGCAAGCATCCGTGCAACAACAGGCACCGTTGAACTTGGAAGACCAGTGTACTCACCAAACGTTCAAGTTACAGTTCGCATAACAGACCCAGACCTCAACCTCGACGTATACAGCAAAGATAAAATCGTTGTTGGAAAAGTAGGTGACAAATGGCAGTTAAACATCACCAACAACATAGTCCCACCAGGGGTAACCCTTGGCGAATATACTGAAGCCCCTGTTGTGCTTTACTCAACAGGTTGGGATGGTACTTCAATAACGAACATCGAAGAAACTGATGTTAACACAGGCATATTTGAAAAAGTTGTTAATGCACATATAGGTAATGTTAAGGCTGGAGAAACATTGTACTTTAAATACATAGACCCCGCCAACGAGATTGGAGTCCAGGAGCCTGTTGTGGCCTCAGCAAGACTTGACACCTTCACGGGAACACTCACCATAGATAAATCTGTTTACAAGGTTGGTGAAAAAGTTAAAATCACCGTTGTCGACCCAGACATGAACAAAGATCCAAAAGCTAAAGACAAGATCACTGACAGAGTCACGATTAAGAGCGATACCTCCCCCGGCGGACTTACAGTAGAACTTACGGAGACCGACAAAGATACTGATACATTTACAGGTGAAGTTAAACTTGTTACCGGTACACCAGGTACTGGTGAGCTTAAGGTTTCACGTGGAGACACTGTTACCGTAACCTACGAGGATCAGGAGACAGCTGGTGGTGGTGGAAAGCTAAAGATAACCGCAAGCGCAAAAGTTTACTCAAGTGATGGAAAAATAGAACTGGATAGGTCATCCTACTCACCATATGGTACGGTTAAGATTACAGTTACAGACCCAGACATGAACGCAGACTCAGCTGTTGTTGACTCAATAGCTAAAGACCGTATAAGGATATACACTACAAGTGACCCATACGGCATTGAAGTAACCCTTAAAGAAACTGATGTTGACACAGGCATATTTGAGGAATACGTTAAACTCGGCGATAAAACTGATGAGGCTGCAAAAATGTTGAAGGCAAGCCATGGTGATGGGCTTACAGCCGTATACACTGAAGAGGCTGACGCTGCAGGAAAGAAAGACGTTGCAAGAATGGTAACAGCAAAAGTAAGCTATGTAACAGCAAAAATAAGTTTTGACAAAAGCTTCTACCTTATAAACGAAACTGCAAAAATAACCCTTGTTGAGCCTGATGAGAATAAAGATGCCAAACTTGAAAACAGTGTTCAAATAACAGTAACATCAACAACAGACCCAGCAGGAATTAGAATATCACTTACCGAAACAGGTAAGGATACTGGAATATTTGAAGGTAGTCTCACATTCACCACTGGACCATCAACCGGAACAATGCTAAAGGTAACCAAGGGAGACACAATAACAGCAATCTACGATGATAGGTCGATAGAAGACTACCCAACCGTCACCGTAAAAAGAGTAACCGCCACAGCCAAGATAGGTGTTCCTGTAATTGCCAAACCCATAATCGCGGGCACACCTGTAGCCGCAGACCCAACCACAGGTGAACCGTTAACAGAGGTTGCGGCTGGAAGCATGGTTCTAATTTCAACAGCCATGACAAACACTGCGGAGGAAGACGTATCCATGCTTTACATTGTACAGGTTAAGGATGCAGCTGGACATGTGGTCTTCCTAAGCTTTATAAGTGGAACAGTCCCGGCAGGAAAAACCTACACCATGGGTATAAGCTGGACACCTACAGCCCCAGGAACCTACACCGTTGAAGTCTTTGCATGGAGAAGCTGGGATGAACCTGCACCACTATCAGATGTTGCAACAGCAACAATAACGGTAGTGTAATACAACATGAAGAGGTGCCAAACAATGTACACCCTACAAAAAACAACACCAATATTTTTTGTTTTAATGTTAACATTGGCAGCGTTGGCGGTTATACCCTTAGCTTCAGCATCACCAATAACAGTTAAACCTGAAAAAGACTCCTACAACGCTGGTGAAACATTAAACGTCAGCGGAACAGCCTCAGCTGGAGCCTCGGTGTCAATCCAGCTTTTCAACCCAGACGTTAAAATAGTAGCTGTAGCCCAAGCTGAAGCCGATACAACAGGAAAATATAGTGTTAAAGGAGTTTACACGTTTGGTGTTGGAGACAAATCTGGAACATGGACAGTTAAGGCTTACGACCCTGTAACAGGTGAATGGGCTGAATACAAGCTTACACTTGGAGTTATAATAACTCCTCCACCAACAACGTTAGAAGGACGTGTCGCCGAACTTGAGAAAAAAGTAGCCGCACTGGAAAATCAGGTATCAGACCTATCCAACACGGTTAAAACCCTGACAAGTAAGGTTGCAAGCTTAGAAGCAACAATATCAACCCTACAGTCTAAGGTTGCAAGCTTAGAAGGTAAAGTTACAACTTTAGAGGGAGCAGTTACCAAACTTTCAACCAGCGTTACCGAACTTGGAAACGCTGTTCAAGCCTTAGCTGGAGCCGTAACAATGATGTATGTAGCGTTAATCCTTGCAATAATAGCAATCATCCTTGCAGTAATATGCCTAGTAATGATTAGAAGAATTGTTGCAGCTGCAAAAGCACTCCTAGCACCAAAAGCACCTGAAAAAACAGCTTAAAGGAAAATGTAAATGGAAAAACTTAAACCTAAACAAAAATTTTTTTTACCTGTTTTTACTCTTATCACGCTTACATTTATCCTGCTTTTATTAACATCCCCATCAGTTTTAGCCTACACAAGCACAATCATAATTGAAACAAATAAACAGTACTATAAGCTTGACGACCCCCTCCTAGTTAGCGGGGTAGCCTCACCCTACTCATCCTTAACAATACAGTTAATCAACCCTAAAGGTGAAAGAACAGCCATAGCTCAAGTTGAAGCTGACAGTAGAGGATGGTGGGGTCCTGTAGACATCTACCGCTTCTCAGCCAGAGATGTCGAGGGAGAATGGGTAATAAAGGTTTACCATGAAGGATGGTTTAACAAAACAGTATTTTTAGATCTATCCCCACCAACAATAAGCATCCTACTAAGCCCTGAAAAGAAAATCTACAAAGATGAAGTTTTAACCATAATTATCTCTGGAAATGAAAGACTTGGAAAGGTAGTGGTAAACGTAACCCAAGCCAACCTTCCACAAAAAAGCCCAGACGTATCCAGCGTAGACGGGAAAACATGGATTGCAAGATACCATATCCAGCCAGGTTTTGAAGGAATATCAACAATCAAAGTATACGCTGAGGACTTAGCAGGACATCCTGCAACATCAACCATAATCTTTAACGTTGACACAACCCCACCAAAAGTAGCAATAACAGAAATACCCGCAAAAACAGAATCAGCGTTAATCAAAGTTAAAGGAACAGTTAACGAACCTGTAAACTATGTTGAAATTTTCACTCCAGGTTTAACACCTGTAAAAACACCTGTCAACATAAAAACCCTAACATGGGAAGCTGAACTTCCCCTCTCCACAAGAGGAGACAACATAATTAGGGTTGTAGCTGTTGATGAAGCTGGAAACATAGGAGAAGACTCAAAAGTTGTCTACTACGTTGAACCTTTAGAGGTTGTTAAAAACGAAATTAAAACTTTACGAGAAGACATAAACATACTTAAAATATTCATACTTACAGCAGCAGCATTATCAATACTGGCAGCAGCATTCTCAATAATCTCAGTAATAACAATAACCAGAAGAATAGTTGTAAAGTAGTGCTTTTTACGTAAAACACAATATATTATAATAGTATGCTGTATACTGCAAACCCTAAACAACTAAAACTTTTTTAAGATGAACAGTTAGTTTTTATTTGGTGGTTAAAATGAAAACCCACTCAGAAGAGCAAGTGGAACAAGTCAAGTCACTTCTTAGAAAAGGCAAAACATACGAGGAAATTGCTAAAGAATGTAACCTACCACCAGAAACCGTAAAAAAGTATATTAAAAATATTATAGAAGAAGAATTTTCCGAGGAAGATGTAAAGCTCAGTTTTGAAAGCTGCTGCCACTAAACTTTTTTTAAACTTTAAATTCCAGTTACAAACAACATTCCACATCTTTTAAATTCCCTTTTACCAGGTTGACCTCCAAGTCAAACAACTTAAATGTAACAGCTTTATGAAAGCCTAAACTTGAAGTAAACCAGTTAAGAAAAACTTAGACAGGTTGCACATAGATTTCTACCTAACTAAAACTAACTTAACAGCCTAACTATGTTACGCATATCTCCTCCTAACACTCCCAGATTTAACTTGGACGTTGTATATTGCTGTTTAACTTTTTTTCCAAGATAGATTTTAACAACCTCAGGTAAAATCTCATCCAAAATTTTCTTTGATGGTAAACCGTAAATTAAACCTTTACAAAACGTGTCAACATAAATGTAAAAGTTTAACCCGTTATGGCTGTAGCATGCAAACTCCCCGTAACCATAAACAGGCTTTTCCTTAACGTAAAACGGCCAAAGCATACATGCCCTAGGCTTAATAGACTGTAACCCGCAAATCCACCTACCACCAATTCTGCGAAGAAAAACACATGAACCATCAACCCCCCTCCTTAAAACAAGCTTTCCAAGACTAGAAACTACAACATCACCATAAATCCTAGTAATCCTTAACCACTCATCAACACTAAGATTAACATTATACTTTCTACAACAATCACCACAATTTACACACTCCCAGCTATAAATAAAACGCCAAGGTATAAACCCGCTTGAGGCTTTCAAAACCCTTGGAAAAATAAGCCAAAAATTTCCAACAAAACCTTGATTTTCAAAACCCAGCCTGTTAACGTTAAAAAAAGCCTTCAACCCGTCAACCGCCACCGGATAGTTAACATTTTATTAACTATCCGCTTCACCTCAGCCTTTAAGGCTTCATGGCGGTTTTTAATTCAACTCTTCAACAAAATAGCCTTAAAACCATATAAAGTTAACTACTCAAAAACCCTCAGCATGAGGAAATTTTACACCTTAAAAAAGCTTATGAAACTCTTTTGGAATGTAGATTCTCATGCTTTTTAAACTGGTTGACGCTTACAAATTTACCCATTTCCAGCTTTTTTAGCTATTTTGGCTATTTGGCGAATTGGCTACGGATTCTTGAAAGGATAATCAGAATGCTAGTAATGCTTCAACTTTCTTAAGCTGTCTTGTTACAGGGTCTACTTCAAGCCTTAAACCCTTAAGTGCATCAACACCTAAAACTTCAGCATCTTCACTCTCGGCGAAAACAACTATTCTTGTAGCTTTCTCACCTAAACATTCAACCACAGCCTCACCAATTTCACGCTCAATCACCCTACCCTCAATAGTCTTAAACTTCCATTTTGATGTTGATTTTATGTCAAGTTTTTCAAGTTTTTCACGCTTAACCCAGCTGTACGCGCTACCAGTATCCACCAACAACTCTAAATCTAAAGATTTAGACACCTCATAAGGATTGTAGAGTTTAACTTTAGCTGTTGTATGTCCCATAATACTTCACCTATAAATAGTAATGACATATTTTAAGTTTCATTTCACTCCTTTTGGTTTTTCGTCACGGCTTGTTGAAGTAAAACAGACATATTTTTATGTTAACTTCCACAAAAAATAGAGTAGAAAGCCTTGAATAGAAAATTTTTAGCTGCGCGTGGAGACCTTGTAGAGAAGATTAAATACCTTGCTAAAAAAAGAAACTTAACATTGTACTCTGTTGTAAACGAAATCTTAGAACAGTCTTTAAAGTTAGAAGCTACAGGTAAAACTCTTTCACAAGTTATTGAGGAATACAACATAGTTAAGGCTGTTAAAGATGCAGGCTTCATCCTAACACCTAGAATACTATGGTATGAGCTTCTAAAAAAACAGGATAATTTAAACATCACCAAATTTTGGAGTGAAACTGGAGAATGGTTTGGAAAATACTGTAAAACAGTTTTCCCCCAAGAAGATATACAAAAACTTTTAGAGAAAGTTATCAGCATAGTTTTCTGGGACCTTTCAGAGTGTATTTTAAAAATGGATGGTGAAAAAGCTTTAATCCGATGTATAAGCTCAAACTACTCAGAACTTCAAACAAACATTTTATGGGCCTTCCTTTCAGGAATGATGAAGGCTTTCAACTATAAAGCGTTAAAAACCGAGGTAGTTAAAGGAATTGTTGCCGCAACCTTTGTAAGAGAAATAGGTGGATAGGGAAGTGTCAACATCAAAAAAGTTTGTTGCTGTACGAGGAGACCTTTTACAAAAAATAATTGAAATATCCAACAGGAAAGGTAAAACTGTTTATGGATTTGTAAATGAAATGTTTGAACAGGCAATAAAAGCTGAAGAACTTGATTCAACCCTACCTGAAATTGTGGATTTTTACGTTTTAGTTAAAGCTTTAAGAAAAGCTGGAGCAGCACTCATCTTCTCAGACATTTTAAACTACTCCATAAAAAGGTTGTATGAGGTTGAAAAGGAAAAGCTTTTAAAAAGCTGGTTTTCCTCAGGTTTATGGTATGGAAAATTTTTAAAAGCAAAATTTCAAGAACCACTAGAAGTTTTAAAAAAGGTTTTAACAAGCCTCTTCTTCTTTGAAATCTCTGAAGTTGAATTTTTAAACACTGGTGGAAACAAGTTTACCCTTAAAGTTATCTCTCCAAACCAGCCTCAAGAAAACACTGAGCTTTTATCAAGCTTTCTTGAAGGATTTTTAGACGCATTAGAATTTAACATCTTAAACAGGGATTGCTGGCGTGGTATAATAGTTTTTGAAGTTGAAAAAAGAACAAAACTTTCAGAAATGGGCCTCACAGACATGGAAGAATAAGCTTTCCAACATGTTAAAAGATAGTTACATATAAATCAAACTTTCATTCAAACCTCACCTAAAATTGAATTGACACCATTTTTTTCAAGTTTAAAGTTAAACTTTACCTGTAAAATTTCTCAAACATTTTACCCTTATTTTAACTAAAAAAATTTACAAGCTTAATAGAGTTTTAAGTTAACTATTTAAATGCGCAACTTACAGCTTAAAAAGTTAACCTAAAGTGGAGGGTTAACATTGACAAAGCTAACAAAAAACTGGGAAAAAGAATCTCAAGAATCCATTATTAAAAAGATAGGTGAAAAAATACACCATAAAAAAGAGTCCCTCAGGGAAAGAATAGAGTATGTTTTATGGAAGCTTAAAACTCAGCATGAAAAACTTGAACAAGCATTAACAAGAATGCAAAACCATGATAAAGAGCTTTTCGAAAAATGTGTAAAAGCTGAACTTTCAAGAGACCATGCCCGTGCAACAATCTACGCTAATGAATGCGCTGAAGTCAGAAAAATGGCTAGAATAATGATTTTAAGCCAACTTGCACTGGAAAAAGTTATGCTAAGACTTGAAACAGTTAAAGAGTTTGGTGAAACATTAAAAGAAATAGCTCCAGTTTCAGGTGTAATCCACAACATTAAAGGTAGACTTTCAGGAATCATCCCCGAAGTATCATATGAGCTTGGAGCTATAAGCGAAATGCTGGATGGAATGGTTACTGAGGTTGGTGAAGCCTCAGGAGTAACAATACCGTTTAAAGCTGAAAACGAGGAGTCAAAAAGAATACTTGAAGAGGCCTCAGCTGTTGTTGAACAGAAAATGAAGGAAAAGTTTCCAGAAACACCACCAATCTACAAAGAACCCTCAACCAGCAGCTTACATCTAACATAACGGCTGGTGGAGGATGAAGTATCCCCGTAAAATTTTTAAAAATATTTTGGAGGTTTTTGGTAAAATGCGTTTTCACTTTAGCTTCTCAAGAACACCCTTAAAGGAGAAAATTTCTCAGGCAATTTTTAGGCTTGAAACCCAGCTAAACAAGCTTGAACAATCAGCCTCAAAACTTCATCAAAGAGATAGAGAAATGTTTGAGAGATGTATTGGTGCTAAAGCCTCGGGGGACGATGCACGTGCAACAATGTATGCTAACGAATGTGTTGAAATCAGAAAAATAGCAAAGATTATACTTGCATCACAACTTGCAATAGAAAAAGTTATCCTTAGACTTAGAACAGTTGAAGACGTTGGAGACCTTTTAAATCAAATGTCCCCTGTGGCTGGAATAATAAAGGAAACAAGAAACAAGCTTAAGGGGATTGTTCCAGAAGTAGCTTATGAGCTTGAAGAAATAAACAACATGCTTGGAAACACCATAATAGAGGCTGGAAAAGCCCCGTTAGAGGAGGCAGCATCAGAGGTTACGTCAGACGAGGCTAAAAAAATTCTTGCTGAAGCAGCAACAATAGCTGAGCAAAAAATGGGTGAAATCTATCCAAAGCTTCCAATACCACCTCAACCTGAACCTAAAGTTGAGAAGCCTGTAGAGGCTGTATCACAAGCAGCTTCACAACCAATTCAACAGCCTGAACCTCAACAAACAAAACCAACCCCTGAAGAACCTATCAAACCAGTTATGGAAAAGATGGTGGAAGAGTCTAAACCTCAGCCATTAAAAGAACTATCCTTAGAAGATTTAGAAAAACTTGAAGGGGAAGTTTTAAACTACATTTACAATCATGGTGGAGAACTAAGCATAAAAAAATGTGCTGAAACTTTAAATGTGGATGTTGAAGACGTTAGAAAAGTGTTGACAAAGCTGGAGAAAGATGGAAAAATAGTTATAGTTTAGGCATATGCAAAAAGGAAAAATAGGCTGTTAGGGTAAGGGCGGGATGAACGGGCTTACCGAGCTTGAAAAGTATGCCTTAAACTATGCTAATGAAGCTGTTAAACTTGACCGTCAAGGTTTAAAAAACCAGGCTGTTGAGAAGTATCAAAAAGCTGTTGAAGTTTTACTTAAAATTTGCAACCTTTACCCTAACACTCCTCAAAGCAGAATATACCTTAAATATGTTGAATCTTACAAACGTAGAATAGAAGATATCAAGGGAAACCATGAAGAGGAGCTGGAAACATCAAACATAGATAAAGAAAAAGTTGTACTACAAACAGAAAAGCCAGGTGTAAAGTGGAACGAAATAGCGAACCTTGAAGAAGCAAAAAAAGCAATTCAAGAAGCAATAATCTACCCTGTTAAAAGACCAGACCTTTTCCCTCTGGGATGGCCTAGAGGAATCCTACTTTTTGGCCCTCCAGGTTGCGGTAAAACTTTGCTTGCAGCTGCGGTTGCAAGCGAGATTGATGCAAACTTTTACTCTGTTGATGCAGCGTCAGTAATGTCTAAATGGCTTGGAGAATCTGAAAAAAACGTTGCAGCACTTTTTACAGAAGCAAGAAAGTCTGCTGAAAACGGTAAACCTTCGATAATATTTGTTGATGAAGTTGACTCTTTAACAAGAACCTTCTCAACAGAGGTTGGAGGTGAAACTAGGGTTAGAAACCAATTTCTCAAAGAAATGGATGGAATAAACGACAAAAACAGAAAACATTTTGTCTACGTTATTGCAGCCACAAACAAACCATGGCTTCTAGACGAACCCTTTATCAGAAGATTCCAAAAAAGAATTCTCATCCCGCCTCCAGATTATCATGCCCGCCTAGAAATGTTTAAAATTTACGGTAAAGACCTAAACTTATCACCAAACGTGGATTTCATGGAGCTTGCAAGAAAAACTGAAGGTTACAATGGAAGTGATATAAGAGACATCTTCCAAACAGTTCAACTTAAAGTTGTAAGAGAATTTTTTAACAACCAAAAAGCCGACGACCCCAACCTAAAACCAAGACCAATTCAAATGGAAGACTTTCTAGAAATTATTGAAAAAAGAAAACCAAGCATCTCACAAGAAATGTTAAAACAATATGTTAACTGGTTTGAAAAGTTTAAAGCCCTATAACCTAAAATTTCTAGGTTTTTAGTTTTTACAATTTAACCTTTTAACGTTTAAATTTGGCATAGTTGTAAATTAAAGCTATGGAAATAAACTCTCCAGACAAAAACCTTTTAGTTAAAACTTTAGTTGAACTTGTTCAAACACCAAGTTTAAGTTTAAACGAGAAAGAAATTGCTGAAAAAATTTTTAAAATGTTTGAGGAGTTTGGCTACAAACCAAAGATGGATGAATACTATGATGTTATAGTTGAAGTTGGCAGTGGAAAGAAAACCATACTTCTAAACTCACATACAGATACAGTTCCACCAGTTGGAGATTGGAGTATAAACCCTTATGCTGGTAAAGTTGCTGGTGGAAGGGTTTACGGTCTTGGAGCCTCAGACAACAAGTGTGGTGTTGCCGCTATGGTTGAAATTGCAAGAATTTTCAGTTTTAAACCTCCAAACGGTAAAGTAGTTTTCCTGTTTACAAGTAGAGAGGAAAGCGAAAAGGATGAAGCTAGAAAAGCCTTAATTGGTAAGGTTGAAGCTAACCTTGGAATATGTCTAGACCACTACATTTCCGCTAAAAACAAGGTTGCTGATATAGTGGTTGGCTGTAAAGGTATAGCCAATTTTACATTAAAAGTTTACGGGAAAGCATACCACTCATCAGAACCTGAAAAAGCTGTAAATGCAATTTATAGAGCTGTAGACGTTGTGGAAGCTGTAAAAAAAGCCAAATTTCCGTCAATATTTAAACCTCTAAAAGAGAAAGCTGTTGCAAGTATAACAAAAATAAGTAGTAATGGTTGGGCTACAAGAATACCTGACCAATGCAACTTAACAATAAACTATAGAGCTCTACCTAGAGAAAAAAGGGATAAAGCTGAAAAAAGAATTTTTAAACTTGTAAAAGGAGTTTTAAAAAAAGACTTCAACTTAACCTTAGACACCTTTCACGAAGGTTACCTTATAAACTTAAAACATGAAGTTGTTAAGGCTGCGGTTAAAACCGCAAAACAAATCAAGTTTAAACCTAAACTATCCATAGCTAAAGGCTGGGTTGACGCTGCATTTTTTAACCATACTTTAAACATTCCAACAATCTGTATAGGACCTGGAACTCAAGGTCAAGCTCATGTTAAGGATGAGTATGAGGATATAGAAGACCTTTACCATGGAACTTTACTTGTCTACAAAACTGTTTTAAACATTTTAGGTGAAAGTTAAAGCTTGAAAGTTGCCGTGCTGGCTGGAGGTACAGGGTCAGCAAAGCTTCTTAGAGGCTTAAAAAAGATAGTTCCAGAAAAAGATTTAACAGTTATAGTTAATGTTGGAGACAACTTTAAAATTCACGGTCTTACAATATGCCCAGACCTAGACACAGTCATGTACATGTTTGCAGGAATATTGGATAAAAGAAGGGGTTGGGGGGTTAAAGGAGACACTTTCAACTTTCAAAAAATGCTTAAACGCTACAAGCTGGAAACATGGTTTAACATTGGAGACATGGACCTTGCAACTCACATCTACAGAACAAACCTTCTAGCTAAAGGCTTAACGTTAACAGAAATTACAAAAATTCTTTGTAGAGCTTTAAACGTTAAAGCAAAAATTCTTCCAGCAACAGACGGCTGGGTTGAAACAAAAATAAAAACTGTAGATGGAAAGGAAATTCACCTGCAGGAATTCTGGGTTAAAAAACGTGGAAAAGTTAAAGTTTTTGATGTTAAGTACAGCGGCATTGAAAAGGTTAAAGCAAACTTTGAAGCCTTAAACCTTCTTTCAAAATCTGATGGAGTAATAGTTTGCCCAGCAAACCCTATTACAAGCATAAAACCCATCATCCTCCTACCTGGAATGCTTGAAGAGTTAAAAAAACTTAAAAACAAGGTTTTAGCAGTTTCACCAATAATTGGAAATTCACCTGTAAGTGGACCAGTTGGAACCATCATGAAAGGTTTAGGCTTAACCCCTATTTCACCTCTTAAAATCGCAGAACTATACAAAGAGTTTGCTGGAATTTTTGTTGTTGACAACAAGGATGTAAAAATTAGGAAAAAAATTGAAAAACTTGGTTTAAAATGTTTAACAACAAACATTTTAATGAAAAATTTTAAAGACGAAGTTAGGCTTGCAAGGTTTTGTCTTAAAGCTTTAAACCTACCTCCCTAAACCTTTTACCCAGAAACTTGGTTGTAAAGTTTTCCTTATCAACCAGGGTAAGCATTTTAAGATCCTCAGGCTCGTCAACATCAAGCATAATTCCCCATGAAACATAAAGCTTAACCTTTACATTTCTTTTAAAAGCTTCAGCAACATGTCTACGAAAGCTGTTATTCTCGTAGAATGTTGGAATAACCCCTGGCGGGTTAAGTAGAAGAAGATTGGTGCCGTCAAACCTTGCTGAAGGAGAAATTGTAATACTTGGCTTTTCCAACCCTAAGCTGATAGCAATGTTAACATCTTCAGCTGTGATAAGCGGTATATCTGATGGTAATATAAGCAAAGCAGCATTTTCCTCATTTTGAATTTGAACATGGTTTAACACATAGTTTACAGCAGAATTTACCCCAGAATCCCTCTCCTCCTGCAAAACTTCCACATCAAAACCTTTAACAAAATCTAAAACTTCCTTATCCGAACTTACAACAAAAGTCCTCCAAACGTTCCTGGCTTGTTTAATCGTGTATAACACATCCCGAAGCATTTCAAGTGTTAACCTACGTCTATCCTCCATTGAAAGTATTGTTGAAAGCCTACTTTTAACATTTCTAAGATTTTTAACTGGAATAACAGTATAAACCTTCAAACTCAACGCTACTTCAACCTAAATCTTTTACATCCCTAACCCTTAAATCCTACATCAAAAAATATTTTTAATATTAAAGCATTTAATAGGCACTTAATTAACCTTGAGGGTGTAAATCCATGCCTATAAGCGAAACCAAGTATATATGGTTTAACGGTAAATTTGTTAAATGGAATGAAGCGAAAGTTCATGTTTTAACCCACACACTTCACTATGGCAGCGGCGTTTTTGAAGGTATAAGATGCTACAAGACACCTAAAGGTCCAGCAATTTTTAGGTTAAGAGACCATGTAGAAAGGCTTTTTAGGTCTGCCGAGGTTTTCAAGATAAAAATCCCATACACGCTGAATGAACTTTCAAAGGCCATTGTTGAAACTGTTAAAGTTAACAACCTGGATGAATGCTACATAAGACCCATAGTTTTCCGAGGTTACGGGGAAATGGGTCTTAACCCCTTAAACAGCCCAGTTGAGGTTGCAATTGCAACATGGACTTGGGGAGCATACCTTGGAGAGGAAAGCCTTAAAAAAGGTGTCAGGGTTAAACTTTCACCCTACATCAGAATTCCAAGAAGAGCTTTTCCATCAAACGTTAAGGCTACAGGAGCCTACATAAACTCTATACTTGCTAAGGTTGATGCCCTTATGGATGGGTATGATGAAGCCTTGATGTTTGATGAAAACGGGTTTGTTGTCGAAGGTCCAGGTGAAAACTTTTTTATAGTTAAAGATGAAGTTTTATATACTCCTCCGGATGATTCAGCAATAATCTTAGGCATAACAAGAGATAGTATTATTAAAATCGCAAAAAACATTGGGTACCGAGTTGAAAAGATAAACATAGACGAACAGATGCTTTACAACGCAGACGAAGCCTTCTTTACAGGTACAGCAACTGAAGTTGCCCCTATTTGTGAGGTTGACGGTAAAAAAATTGGTAATGGGAAACCTGGAAAAGTGACACTAAGACTCCAACAGGAATATTTAAAAATTGTTAAAGGTGAAAACCTAGACTATGAGTTTTGGCTAACCTATGTAAACTACTAAACTTTTTTAGCTTGTATTATCAACTGTTTGGAGATATAATTTTTAAGTATCAATTTTTATTCTAATTATATTGGGTGGTACGAATGAAATACGGTGGCCTCCTATCATATATTGCGGGGGTTATCGTAGCTACACTTTTATCTTTAATGTTTAACCTTCAACCAAGCCAGGTAATATCGGTTGTATGCTTTATTGGAATAATTCTTGGTGCAATATTTTTCTGGAGGCTTAGGGTTGCATTTGCACTTGCAGGTATAGCCTTAATGCTTTTTACAGGAGTTTTAGATGTACCCCACCTAATAGAGTATGCACACTTTGATGTTATACTTTTCCTTGTAGGCATGATGACTATCATAGGTTTTCTTGAGGAGAAAGGTTTTTTCGAATACCTATTAAACCTACTTTTCAAGGTTTTTAGTAGAAGCGGTAAACTGCTTTTCTCAGGACTACTTATACTTTCAGCTTTGTTTGCAGCCTTAGTTGACGAAGTCACATCAATACTGTTTATTACAGCCTTAACTTTGAGAATAACCAAAAAATACAACCTTGACATTTTACCCATGGTTATAGCAACGGTTATGGCTACAAACGTTGGAAGCAGCTACACAGTTATAGGTAACCCAATAGGTGTTCTTATAGCGTTTGAAGGAAAACTTACATTTTTAGACTTTATTCGATGGGCAACACCAATAGGAATTGTGGTTTTAATTTTAACAATCTTCCTGGCGCTTGTTTATTGGAAGCCTTACGTTAAAGCCTTGAATGATGGAATGAAAACATTAGGTGTGGAGATGGAGTCATCAACAAATGGTGGTGGAAAAGTTACTCATAAAACCATGCTTATACCGTGGATTGTTTTTCTTTTAACCATTGGGGGGCTTGCAGTTCACCATCCCATTGAAGAGCTTTTACATTTACCTAAAAATAGCTTACTACTTGCAGTCCCAGTTGTTATGGCTGGAGTAGCCCTATTTTTAAGCAGGGAAAAAGCAAGAGAGATAATTGAGCGCAGGGTTGAATGGTGGTCTCTTGTTTTCTTCATTTTTTTCTTTGCTTGTGTTGGAACATTAGCCTACACCGGGGTAAACAGGCTTATGGCTGAAGGTATTGTTTCTGCAGCTGGAGCCAATCCCATGCTTATGACAACAGCAATAACATGGACCGCCGGCATTTTAAGCGCATTCATGGATAACATTCTTGCAGTTGCCACGTTAATATCCATTGTACATGGGCTTGAAGCCTACGGCTATCACCTATTTCCAGTGTGGTGGGGTCTCCTGTTCGGTGCATGTTACCTTGGAAACTTAACAATGATTGGAAGCACAGCAAACATTGTAGCATTAGGGATTATCGAAAAGGAGAGGAGAAGGTACATAAACTTTATAGACTGGCTTAAACCTGGACTTGCAATAGCCATACCTCAGCTTGCTCTTGCAACACTACTACTGCTAACTCAACATTACATGGTTTAAAAAACATTTTACTGGAAAAATTCCAGTTTAGCCTCCCTAGGCATTCCTGTAATCTCATTAAAGCTTAAACCTAACGCATCTAAAACCTGTTCAAACGTTGTTTGAATATGTTCAACATACTTTTCCACGTCCACCTCATCCATTCTTGCATGGGTTATAAGTTTAACACCAGGTTCTCTTCTAACTTTAACATACCTAATAACCGACCCAGCGCCAACATCAACTTTTTCCTTTTTAGGTAAGAGTTTTAACGCTTTAACATGTTGAGGTGTAGTTTTATCGTAATCTTCAACATCTTTACCTAAAACAACTGTAAAAGCCAACTCTTCAAGACTGTACTGTCTATTTTTAAGCCTCACATAGCAATCTTTTACAATACTTTTTATTTTTTCTCTTGCTTTATCAAAATCATCCTCACTTTTAACCTCTCCAAGAATTTTAATCATTTCAACAAAAGTCTTCTTAAGAAACTCAGGAGTATTTCTTTTCTTACCAGTTAAACCTTTAATTTCAACATTACCGTCATGGTAAACTCCAATATAGTTCTTTTTTCTTGTTGAAAAAACAGAATACCTATACTGTTTATCAACATCAAGCTCCATTCCAAGAACATTTTTAGACCACTCTATAAGAGCTTCAACCTGCTCTTCAGAGGGATTTTTAAGAAACATTGAGTCAGTATCTCCGTAAATTACTTCTATCCCCAACTCCTCCGCCTTCTTGATTGTTGTTTTTATAGCATATCTTCCAATGCTTGCTGTTGCCTCAGCCACAAGTGGACAGTAAAGAGCAAAATGCTCTGCACCAAAAACACCATAAGATGCGTTCAGTATTACTTTAAGAGTTCTCTGAACAACAGAATACCACACCCTAACCTCTTCAGGTAACGTTTTATCTTTAGCCTTAGCCTTATACCACTTTACCCTTAAATCTCTTAATGAACCTATAACTAGACTTGTTAACCCCTGCCTTCTTTTACAAACCCAGTAATTTGTTTCAGGTATAAGGTTGACTTTGCATTCTTCATGAGAACATTTAACAGTTTCATAGGAAAGGTTCCACTTTTTAATTATGCTTGGATAGAGGCTGTTAAAGTCTAAAACTACTACACTAAAGTTTACTCCAGGTTTAGGTTCAATAACAATAGCCCCTCTATACTTTTTACCCTTAATGATTGAGTGGGTTGATGTTGAACCTTTTACAGCTAAAATTTCCTCAGATGATGGTATAAGGTAGTTGTTTCTTCTATGTTCCCAGTACATTAAACTTTTAATCCAGTTTGAAACACTCTGCCTTGAAACATCCTCTAAAATCATTCTTGTAATTCTTGCTAAAGCTATAATAAGCTTTAGTACAAGGTTTCCATCAAAACTTGCAAGCTTAAAAGTTAACTCTGAATCTCTTAAACAATATGTTGCAAGCTGCTTATAATCTAACTCTGAAACGTTTTTACTTAACTCAACCTTACCTAAACCAAGAAAAACTAGTGAAATGTCGTGAAGGTTAACCTCCCTATACTTCTGGTCAAAAGCATAAACCTGAATAGCTTTGTTAAAAAAGAACCTGTAAAGGTCTATGTGAACACTATAGGGAAGGTATGCATATTCTCTAGTTAACTGAATGGGAACAACTTCTCTTTGAAAACCAAGCTTTTGAGCTCTATGGTAAAGATACTTTAAATCAAATTCATCACCGTTAAATGTTACAATAATGGGGTATTCAACAAGAAATCTAAAAATTCTGCAAAGAAGCTGAGTTTCATCGTCGTAAAATTCAACTTTAGCATCATTTAACCTGTCAAATTCTTCATCTTTAACTTCACTCCTTCTAAGAAGTAAAACGTGTTTAACCCCGTCTGAATCTACAATAGAAGCACAAATAACTCTATGTAAAGCCTCTTTAGGGTCTGGAACCCTATCTAAGCCTGGAGATTCAACCTCAATATCTAAAGCTGCAAATTTTAAATCTGGTAATGGTGTTTCAAGAAGCTTAGACCAGCTTCTTAAATACTGGAAAAACTCTTTAGGTTCATCTGTAAAAAGTTTTTCAACCTCAAAACTAGTGTTTGTAAGCCTGTTTTTAACAGGTATTCCATCTTCAATGTTGTATGGTAACCCTAAATCTAAACCCAAATCATAAATGTAACATTCATAGTACTTTATGTCAGCTTCCCAAACTTTTACGTCATGTCTAATCTTTGGTAGAACATCTCTAACTGAACCTGAAGGTTTCCCTCCTATGGTTAAAGGATCTTGAGCTACAATCTTTGTAACCTTTAATGGTTTATCCATCAGTAAACTAAACTTTTCAACAACCTCAAAATGGTCTAAACCTTTAACCTCCTTAAGTTCAGGAATGTTTTCAAGCTCCTCAGGTGTAATATTCGTTAGGCAATATGGTTTATGTCCAGTGGTATCACACCAAAAATAAATTTTCTTATCTTCCGGATTGTAAAACTTTAAAACTACACAACGTTTATCTCCATCATAGCTGGCTGAAAAAAGATACACATTTTTAAGGTTTTTAGAATTTACACATCTTTCAACAGTTAAACCTTTAAAATAGCTTACCCACTCATCAACAACATTTTTTTGAACATCTTCACTCTTAGAAGAAGGCTTCTCCTTAACCTCTCCAGCCCTTTCTCCAAAAAAATCCTCTAAGCGGCTTTTCATTTCTTGTCCTTAAAATGAACTAGGATACTTCAACCCTATTAGCCTTTTCTGGATAAACATAAAATTTCAAAAACAGCTTTTGCAGCTTGAATGGCAGTAACTCCAAAATCAAAGTCAGGTGCAACTTCAACAACATCAAAACCTAAAAATTTAACCCCACTAAAACCGCCTAATATATTGAAAAGTGTGGAAAAGTTTAAACCATCAGGCTCAGGGTTGGAAACTGCAGGTGCATATGCGGGGTCCAGAACATCCATGTCAAGGCTAATGTAAACCTTATCATTTTCTTCAGCAAACTCTCTCAAAATTTTTGATGTGTTGTCTATGCCTAAACTTTTAATCTGTAAAGCTGTCAAGTATTTAATCTTATTTTTCTCAGCAAACTCAACCTCCTCCTTACATGCCGCTCTAACTCCAACCAAAAATACCCGTTTACCGCCAATTTTTTCGGTAATTCTACGCATAAATGTTGTATGGGAAAGTCTTCTGTTAAGATATTTGTCTCTTAAATCAAGGTGTGCATCAAAACAGATAAGGTTAAAATTTTCCCTTTTTAAAGCGTTAACAACACCATAGGTTAGTGTATGCTCCCCGCCTAAAGTTACAGGCACCTTTCCAGTTCTACTTATAATTGAAATAGCTTTCTCAAGAAGTGTTAAAGCCTCCTCGATACTTTTACATGGTTTAATGTTTCCAATATCATAAATTTTTAAGTCTTCAACGTTAAAGTTAAACCTAAAACTGTATGTTTCAATGTTTAATGATGCATCCCTAACTTTATCAGGAGCCTTAGAACATCCAAACCTATATGTACATGTAAAGTCAAAAGGAAAACCTAAAATAACATAACTTGCATCGTCAAAGCTGGATAAAAACCCAAGAAACTCGTTTTTAGGCTTAGTAAAAAAATCTTTAATTTTATTTTCCAAAAATCCTCTCCATTACAGCTGCAACAATAATTGGTAGGCAGATTGTTGCATCACCTATAACTTGAACCTTTAAAGCTTTACCCTCAACCTTACCCCATGAAACAGCCTCTTCAAGAGTTGCTCCTGAAAGTCCTCCTGGTTCCGGCCTGTCAGTTGTAATTTGGACTACATATTTATATGGTTTGTTAACTTTAAATGCCGCCTGAAAAATAAAGTTTTTAGGTACTCCTCCACCAATAAGCAAAGCACCATTTTCTGAATCATTCTTTTCTATAATTTCAAGAAACTCTAAAACGTCTTTAAACGCATCAACTATAATTCCCCTCTCTCCATAATGCTTTACATACTCATATTCGGCTAACCCGTAACATGAGTCGTGAAGTGTTGGAACAAAAATGGGCACATTACACTTGTATGCGTTATAGATTATTGAATTTTCATCTACAATTCTTTTACCTACTTCCCTCATCAACTCGCATGTGGAGTACGCCTTGTTTTTTGCGTACTTGGCAATATCCCTAAAAATTTCAATCAAAGGTTTGTCAAATTTTTCTTTAAAGTCAGCTTCAGGAATAAAAACATCGTAAACCCTGTCAACTCCATGTTTGTAAAGCATTTCATCGTCAACATGGGTTGTACCTTTATAATGACGCCCTCCAAAAACTTCAAGTAGATCATGAACCATGTTTGCACCTGTACTAACAATAACATCCACCATTTTACGCTTAACCATTTCAGTAATAACGTTTCTCATACCTCCTGGAACCATTGCTCCAGCAAGGCCTAAAACTATCAAACATTTTTCTTTAAGCATAGATTCGTAGATATCTACTGCCTGAGCTAAACGTCCAGCACCAAAACATCCCGAACCAGCCATTTCACGAATAAGCTCATCAACATACATTTTTGGTTTAAGTTTTACATGATGAACAACATCCTTAAAAAACTCTTTGTCAAATTTCAATACATCTTCCCCCTTTAGCAGATAGCAACGTCTCCTTTTAAGTAAATAGTTACTTTAATAAATGTTTAAGCCTTTTAGTTTTTGATAAAGTAAGATGATCTTCCTTTTTAGCATCAACCTCAGCCTACATAGACATTATACTGCAAATCTAAACCTTATTAAAGTCCTGAAAAGTTAACAGAACTGGTTTTATCCTATTCCGTAGTTTTTAAGTATGCTTTTAATCTTTACAGCGTCTTCTTCAAGAACAGGGCTTTCACAGATAATGGTGCCTTCAACATTAAAATCTTTTAAAGTTTCTGCCAGAAACCTGAAGTTTATATCTCCCTTTTCAAAAATTAGATGCCTTTTTTCTCCCGAAGTGGAATACTCAACTTGGGTAAAATGTTGATGAAGATTTTTAAGAGAGTTGCTACCAAGTTTTTTTTCAATTTTTTCTAAAATTTTTACAAAATCATCCTTACTTTTCAAGCAGCCGTTACATCTAGCATGAACATGAGCCCAATCTAAAACTATTCTTTGACCTGTTTCATACACGATGTCTAAAACATCATCAAGAGGTCCAACCTGTGAATGCCGTCCCATTGTTTCAATTCCTATTGGTATGGGACACTGGTTTACTATGCTGTTTATCCCATCTACAATCATCTTTTTAGCCTCCTCTTTTGAATGCTTACCGTAGTAGGCTGGATGAACAACTGCAAGCTCAGCCTTATAATAGCTTCCAACTTTACATGTTTCAACAATTCTTTGTTGAGAGTTTTTTACAGTTTGTTTATCTCCACAAAGGTTGATAAAGTATGGAGCATGACATGAAAGCTTAACATTGTACTTTTTAGAATACTCGTAAAGCTTCATAGCCACATTTACACCCATTTTAACTCCCCGAACATATTGAACCTCAAGAGCATCCAAACCAACCTCCATACAATATTTTAAAGCCTCATCGTAGCCTCGACCCTTCACAGCTAAAGGTATACCTGCAGGTCCAACATTAATCATACTGTCCACCTTAACTATACCGTTTCAACAAGCCTACATTGATAGCTTAAACAGCTTAAAATATTAAGATTTAGTCAAAATCAATATCCTTTATCTTGCTACTAACTTAAGGAGAACTTGTAAATTTGTAAATTTGTAAACGTTTTTTGGCAGTTAGCCTACATTTAGCGGGCTTTTTATTTTCAACTTTTTTTAAATTTTTCTTCTACAATTTTTATACCGTCATCTCTAAGCATACTTATAATTTTGTTAAAATTTTTTTCATCCATTCCAAGTTTTTCCGGTGGAACTATACCTTTCATCTTTACCTCGTTTTTTGCCAACAATTGAACAACGGTAGAGGCTGTGTATGCCGTTGTTCTCCCCATTGCTGTTACACCTTTCTCCTCATCATAGTAGTCTAGAAGATGGTAGGAGTAGATGTTTTCTACTTTATCTTTAACCCCGCTTACCTTAACCTTCATAACTACTAGGTCCTTGATTGACGGAAAACTCAAATTTTTCTCCAGTAGCTTGATGGTTAATTTACGTGGGGAAATGCCGTTTACAGGTTTATCATCAAAAAACCCTAATGCCTTCAACATTTTTATTTTTTCTGCATGTCCAGGGTGTCTTAAAGTTTTTTCCCACATGTTTTCCACTTTAACTGTGTGGTGAAGTGTTCTTACACCATCTGTGTAAAAAGCCTCCAACCTCCCTAAACCTGGAAACTCTAACTCCTCCAAAGCCTCAACTTCAACAGTTTTACCGTTTTTAACAATTTTTACCTTTCTAGTGTATTCCTCTATTAAGTCTTCAACACACCAAGTTACCTTATAGTTTAGAGGAGGTATGGGTGTTTGAGGTATTCCTCCAACAAGTATGACCACGTCTTTAACTTTGTCAAGCATGGTAACAGCCCTACCAACAAGTACGTTGCTTAAGCCAGGAGCAAGTCCACAGTCAGGTATTATGGTTACGTTTGCCTTTAAAGCATCCTTGTTTAAGGTTAAAGGGTCCTCTGACATGTAGGAAAGGTCTACCATGTTGACACCAGCCTCTATCGCCGCTTTAACCGTTTTATAGCCCAGTCTTCCAGGAGACAATCCTATTAAGATGTCAAATTCGCCTGCTGTTTTAACAAGTTTTTTATAGTTGTTAAAGTCTAGTTGAAGAGGTGTAACATTACTTTTGTTTATGGAGGAAGCAACCTTTTCAACGGAATCCTTGTTTTCATCGGAGATAACAATTTCTGCTGAAGGAATTTTTTCAGATAGATATCTTACCAAAACTGAGCCTATGTATCCACAACCCATTGTAAGGATTTTCATATTTTTCCCGTTTATTCTTGTTTTAAACTTTGATCATGTATACGTAAATTGTTAGATGTCTCCATGTTCCTTTATTTTTGAATCTTCGTAGGGGCTTACCCATCTCCTGTAAAACTCTTGTTGAATACATGTTAACAAACCCATAATTCTTTCATAGTTAAAATAGCTTGGCTTGTAAAGAGTTTTTAACGTTTTAGTAAACAAGTAGTTTAACTGTCCATCCCTGTCTTTATCTTCAACCTTTTCAAAATAGTTTAAGATTTGGTTTAATATTTCATCCAGTTTTAACCTTTTTTCTGGTTTTATGTATGGCATGGTTACCCCCTAAATTGTTGATTAACCCGTATAAGTTTTATAGGTTGATTGGAAAAATTATATTACGTGTAGCAGTTTCAAACATGACAGTTTACGAAGGTATTGAAGCTATGAATGAATGGCTTAATCAACTATCTTCACTGTCAGATAAACCGCTAATTCTCCTCCTAATCTACAGCCTGATACTGGTATTGATGTCGGTTGTAATAATTAAGATAGGAAAATAAAAGCGTTTGTATAGTAGTGCTGTGTTAACATTATGCGTATGGTTTGCATGTTTAAGAAGATGTATTGTGTAAAGAGTCTAAGAACCAGGCCTTTTTATCTATAGCAAGAAATTTTTAATTGTTTGAACGTGAATCCTGTAAAATAATGGCAGGTTAGGTTATACGTCTACTTTCTTCCTCTATTTTCTTTAATGCTTTAAGCCTTTTAACAATGTTTGGGTGGCTTGAAAAAAGCTCCATAATCCTGTCGGTAAACGTTATTTTCCTGGAAAGTATCTCGTTTACAAGTTGCTGGTCTGTTAAACGTCTAAACATTGGAAGGTTTAAAATGCTCACTTCATCCATTTCAGCCCTATCAGGGTCTGAAATAAACAAGGATTTAAACGCTCCTACAGCACCAAGAGTCTCTTTAGCTTGGAAACTTTTCACCTTGGATGTGTTATGAACTATTTTTGCAAGAGCTTCTGAAAGTTTTCTTGCACCATCATCAACTGTTGTTGCACTTCTTCTATCAGCGTAGTACTCCCTGTATCTGCTTAAGCCTAAAACAAAGAGGGATAGTATCCAGTATACAACTAGGCATATAATGCCCAAAATTGCCAGGTAACCAGCATTGTTACGGCTTCTATAACCTCCAAACCACCCTGAAAGCATTAAAGAATAACCTATAAAGTAGAATATTGCAGGTAAAACAGATACAAACATCATTATCTGAACATCTCTATGCTTTAAATGTCCAAGTTCATGTCCAATAACAGCTTCAACCTCCTCATCCTCTAAAACCTTTAAAAGTTCACTAGTTACAGCAACACGCGACCCTGTTAACGGCGATCCGTAAGCAAAGGCGTTGGGTATGGGGATTTGGGCAATCATTACCTTAGGCATTTTTAAACCAATTTTTTCACTAAGCCTTTTAACAGTGTTGTAAAGTTTAGGGTTATCCTTTGGTGAAAACTCCCTAGTACGGTAAATACTATCTATTATTTTAGGTGCAAAAAGCCATTGAAGAATGTTAAAAACAACAACAAGCATTGCAAGAAGAAGGATGTTTAAAGCTCCAACCAACGTTAGCACTATAGTGAAGAAAAGCGTTGAAAGCATTATAATAACGGTAAGGGTTCCATACATGGATAAACGTAGCTTCCATAGACCCATTTTTCCCAACCCCCACACATTTTCTATAAAAGGAAAATTTATGCTGCTTATAACTTTTACTCCGCTAAAGTTTAAAGTTCAAGTAGTGAAACAGTCGGTTCACACAGTTTCACAGTTTCCCTTAATATCAAGTTTAACGTGTAGTAATCTCAAGTTTCGGAGGTGGTAAGGGATGGATGGATCTAAAATTTTGTCAATTTTAACAGCAGCCCTACTGCTTATTTCAGTTTCCACCATACAGGTTAACACAGTTTTTACCACTGTGTATGCTGAAAATACTTCAGAAACCCCCACACTAAAATTTTTAGCTAATGAGCTCATAGATATCGCAAACAAGTCAAAGGTTAAGGTTGAAGAAATTTTCGATGAACTTAAAACTCAGTATATGGGAGTTCCCCGTGAAGCTGAGGAACTTTACGTTGAGGGTGTTAAACTCCTAAATGACGCCATTTCCTGCAGGGATAACGGAGACTATGCAAACGCATGCAGTTACGCCCTTAAAGCTATGCAAAAATTTAAGCTTGCTTTACAGACAGCCTACAAATTTGCTCTTAGAGTTGAAACCAAAGAGGAAGAGGAGAAAGCTTTTAACCTTGTTTGCTTAAGAACTGCAATATCAAGAGCCTACGATTTTGCTGATAGAATTGAGGCGTTGGCAAATTCAACTGAAGAAAAGTTTGGCGTTAATTTAACTACGGTAAAAAATGAAGTTGAAGATGCAAGAGTTCATTTAAATAATGCGGAAAGCCTTCTTGATGAGGGAAAGATTAACGAGGCCGCAAAAGAACTAGCCACGGCAAGAGGTATTCTAGGAAGATGTGTTGGTGAAATACACAGCACCGCAAAAAAACTTACGATTCCTAGAGCTGAACGTTATCTTAACCAGGTAAGGGAGCGGTTGCAAGCCCATGTTGAACAAATGTCTAGGTTTTTAAATAGATACAGGGTTTCTGAAATGCTTCAAAACGCCTCCTACAGCATTACTACAGCTCAAGAGTACATCAAAAAGGGTGATGTTGAAAACGCTTTAAAGGAAATTGAGAAGGCAAAGGGGTATGTTGAAAAAAGTGTGGATGAAGTTAAAAGCTTAGAACCAGACACAGCTAAAATGATTAAAATGGCTGAAAAGTTTGAGGTTAGGTTAAGGTTGCTTGAAGGTATGCTTAAACACGCGAAAATTAAAGGACCTGAGCTGGCAGCAATTAAAGAAAAACTTGGTGAAGCAAAAAGCCTGGCTGCAAGGCTTTCAAATCAAATTAGGAATCAAAAAATTGGTGAAGCTGAGGAGACAGTAAAGTTTCTTGAAGAACTTTTAAAAAACATTGAGGAAAACATTTCTTCACGTTCATCTTAAACTTTTTTTAATCTTTTATTCCAGCTAAGTTTTCCGCCAACTTTCTTTTTTCCTCAAAGTTTACTGTTCTATAAATCTCTATTTTTTGGGCTTCAATAGAACCTGCTCCATGCCAAGTTGCAACACCATGTGTACCTGCAACCCAGTTTTGTATAAACTTTGTAATTCGCATTCTTTTTTCAGCTGGAACCCTAGCTTTTAGATATTTTTTAATGTATTCTGATGTTTCAGGGTTTTTAAGCTCTTTTTCTGAGGGCATTGTTGCAGCTAAACCCCCACAAACATCTCCAAGTAAAGCCATAAGCCTCCAAAAACCCTCAGCACAATTAAGTTTTGCAACATTGCTAAAAATTCTATCAGGTAAGTATATTCCCGAACCTTCAGGCTCCTCTACACCTTTAAACGCTGCTGCAACAGCACATGCATGAAGGGTTTCATTTATTTTAACCATTTCAATAAGCTTCTCTCTTACATGAGGAGCATCAGAAACTCCAAGATAGTCTGCTACCGCATGGGCTGCCCCTATCATTAAATCTCCAAAACCAACCTTACATGCTCCACCACAGGTCATTCTATGTGTTTTTGCAAAACGTGAAATTAAAGTTCCTGTAAACTCAACTTCTCCACACATAAAAACCCTATCCCATGGAACAAAAACATCATCAAAAATGATCATACATGTCTCCCTTACACCGTAAACAGGATTACCAAGGTAATATTGATCATCACTCATCAATCTTTCAGCATCTTGGGGGGTGTATTGACATATGTAAGTTATACCTTTAGACTCACTTGGAATGGCGAAAGCTACAGCATATTCCTCCTCACCTTTACGGAAAGCAGTTCCAGGTATGACCAAATGTTCATGGGCAGCTATTGCCCCGCTTTGATGTACCTTTGCCCCTCTAACAATTATGCCCTCATTCCTTTTTTCAACAATCCTGATATACATGTCAGGGTCTTGTTCTTTAGGTCTTTTTCCCCTATCTCCTTTAACATCGGTAGCTGAGCCGCTTACCGCTAAATCATTTTTTTGAACCCATTTAACATAGTTAATAAGCCTTTCATGATATTTTGTTCCCAGTTTTTTATCCATTTCATAGGTTGTACTTGCCAACCCGTTTAACATGTCACAGGCTGGACATCTATAGTTACATGTTCCAAGAAGACGGCTTGTTAAAATAGCCATTTCAACCCTTTTTTCAAGGTCATCTCTACTTTGAAAAAGATGAACATTTCTATTTACTATTTCATGTATGAGTGGAGAATAAGCAGTCATAACGTCTTGATAGATTGGATTTTGAGCTAAATCGTAAATTTTAGCTGTAGCATCAACAACTGTTTTTGTAACAGGGTTCTTAACTACTGAATCTACCCTTTCACCATTTAAATATACTCGAAGTTTTAGCTTTTCAATGCTTTCTAAATATTCTTTTACAGTTTTCATATTTTATTAACCTCAGTTTAGATTATGTAGTGTAGTAACTTATATAAATAATGGTGCTGGTTACCTTATCTAATTGATGAAAGCTGTAATCTTGGCTGGAGGTTACGCTCAACGTTTAAAACCCTTAACAAACAACAAAGCTAAACCTTTATTAAAAGTTGCTGGCAAACCTGTCATTGACTATATTTTAGAAAAAGTTTTAGAGATAAGGGAAAAAGCAGAAATTGATGAAATAATTATTTCAACAAACCTTAAATTTGAAGCCCAGTTTAAAGCATGGCTTAAAGAGAAAAATATTCCAATAAATGCTAGGATTGAAGTTGAGAGGTCTACAAGGGAGGAGGAAAAACCTGGAGCTGTTGCAGCCATAGCTTCAGCCACCGCGGAAAATACCAATGTAAACTACTTAATTATTGCTGGAGATAACATTTTTACAGATAGCTTACAAGGCATAATTAGTTTTTTTAAGGATAAAGATGCTACTACCCTTGGTGTTTACGATGTTAAAAGGAAGGCGCTTGCTAAAGAAGCCTCTGTTGTTGTTTTAGATTCTGATGGTAAAGTTGTAAAGTTTATCGAAAAACCTAAAAATCCAGATATCACGCTTGTTGGTACATGTATATATGTTCTTCATAAATGTTCTATACCTCTTCTTCATAGTTACGTTAAACTTGAAAACGTTGGAAAAGACCAGCCTGGAAGGTTTATTGAATGGCTTTACACCCATCAACCAGTTTATGGGTACGTTTTAAGTGGATACTGGAATGACATAGGAACACCTCAAACCTACAGAGAGGTTAACAACCTTTTTAAGAGGTTTGTAAGAAGATAGCTGAAACTTTATCTATCTTTACTCCCAATAATTTATTTTAACTCTAAAAACATTGTGGAGGAATTTTTTTGTTTAGAAATTATGAGTTAAAAATTCTTGGTATTGTTGGAAGTCCAAGAGCTGAAGGTAATACAAAAATACTGGTTGAGGAGGCTTTAAAAGCTGCCGTGGAAAGTTATAGTGCAAAAACGGAGCTTATTCTTCTTGCAGGTAAAAAAATAGAACCCTGTACGGCATGCGGTAACTGTTATGCTACTGGTGAATGTAACATTAATGATGATGCGAACCTTATTGTTAAAAAGTTTTTAGAGTATGATGGAATTATTCTTGGAAGTCCAGTATATATGGGCACGATTACAGCTCAACTTAAAGCCTTAATGGATAGAACAACAGTTTTTAAAACTCTTAAAGGCTCAAAGCTCAAAAATAAGGTTGGTGGTGGAATTGCTGTTGGTTTTGGTAGAAGTGGTGGTCAGGAAACAACACTAAGAACTATACATGATTTCTTCTTAACGCATGATATGATAGTTGTTGGTGATGGAACAAAGTATGGTGGAACTGCTGTAGCTTTTGCTGCAGGAGAAGTTAGAAAAGATGAGCTTGGATTAAAATTGTCAAGAAAACTTGGTAGAAGGGTTGCCGAAGTCGCTAGCTACATTAAGAAAGCCTCTCTAGTTGAAGGTTAATTAGTATCCTCCTTCTTAAAGAATACTCAGAGGTGGTTAAGAATGTATAGAATAGTGGTTACCGCGAAAAAACAGCTTAAAGGTTACTGTCATATTCATAAGGAGGGTGACACCTTTATTGTTGAAGAGGGTCAAATTGTACGTTTAGTCAAGGGTAGTGGAATATGCATTTATGCTTTAGCTGCTATGCTTCCTTTCTTTCCAGCTTTATCCAAGGAACTTCCAGCAGACGATTGGATGTCTGCTAAAGTTCAAGAGTATATTTGCTTAGACCCTGAAAACACCATGCTTTTTTGAACTTAAAAGAGAGAAAGTTTAAGCTAAAAACTTGTAAAAATCTTCCCTACTCTACAGGTATCCTAAACCCTACAACCTTTTTAGGTAAAATTATCTCAAGAACCCCTAACCTAAATCTTGCTTTAGCTCTTTTGGGGTCAACTAGGGTTGGAAGTTTTATTGTTTTCTTAAATACTTCAAATTCCACCCTTTGTAATGGTCCATAAAAATCTATTCTTATACATTCTCTCATAGGAGCCTCAACTCTCACCATACTTTCTGTTGCATTAATCTTTATATCCTCCTTTCTTACACACGGTAAATCTATTGTTATTATAATATTTTCCTCAGTTTCTGAAATATGGGTTAATGGTTGAAGTTCTTTGTTAGAAATATTTTGCATAGGAGCTTCAACTGGAAGCATAGGTCCCATAAACTCTTCAAAAAATCGGTTAATTTCTTCACGAATTTCCTCAAAAACATCAAAAACTGTTCGCTTCTTACGTGTTGACAACCAAATTCCCCCCTACACATATATTCCTCTAAGCTCTTGTTCTTGAACTTTTCTTAAAGCTTTCATTTGTTCGCTTGTTTTACGCATAAGCTCCCTAGCTTTAATTCTAATTTCTTCCTCCTTTTCCAGTAAGCTTTTAACATTAATGTTAACTCCAAATAAAGAATTCAAAACCTCAACTGTTGATGCTGCAGCCCCAGGATCTGGAAATTGCATATGTGATTCTGTAAGTAAAGTTATATTTGGCTGTTGTTCATTTATACAGTCTTTTACAAGTAAAGCATAAATACCAACAAGAATTCCCTCTTCAAACGGTTGAACCTTTAATTTTTCAAGCTCATTTTTAGCTTCAACAGTACTTCCAAAGCCGTAAACACTTGGTTTTTCTATCTCAAGCCTGTTGGGTGTTGCAATTCCTGTAACTCCCACAACAAATTTTGCATTATGTCGTTTAGCCCACAAGGTTATTGCTTTTGAAAGCTGGTAGATTGCTTGAACTGGAAATACTGTTTCGGATAAAACTACTACTAAGTTATCCTTAGCAAAAATCCTAACCTGCGGTTTAGGTTCATTTTTATGGACAATTATCATCGGTGGAAAAAGGTCAGACTCGAAATATCCCACTTCTTTCATATTTAAAGCTTGGACAATATGGGAAGTTGCTATCGGCCCAACCAATCCAACATCAGGAAGCCCAACAGTGATAACTGGTTTTTCGCTTTCAATTTTTGCTGTTTCAACTACTGTTATCTCGTTAAATTTTATTTTCTCCAACAAGCAAACACCACATAACTCAACATTTTGTGTAATCTAAGCCAAATCCAAATAAAGTTTTACTCTTCACCTAAAGAATAAAGAGAAAAGCTTATAAGCATATCTTAAATTCTAACTTTCAGTTATTCTAACCTTAAAAGTTTAAACACGTAACTTGTTTGCGTTTAAAAACCCAGTCCACCTATGCCTCATCATGCCAGTATTGTTATCATATTTTCGCGGATAATAGTTTAAGGTTTGGTGTTAAACATGTCCTCAACTAATACTCAGCATGAGAAAAAAGAAGAAAAGGAAGCTGAAATTGACACATTAAAAAAACTTCTGGATGAGGAACGTAAAAAATCTGAAGATTACCTTACAAGGTTAAAATACCTTCAAGCTGATTTTGAAAACTACTTAAAAAGAGTTAAACGTGAAATTGAGGAGGCTGTTGATATTTCAAAAGGAAGACTTATTCAAAAACTTTTAGGGATTATTGACAACCTTGAGCTTGCATTAAAAGTAGGCTTAGAAAGTAAAAGTTTAGATGCCTTAATTAAGGGAGTTGAACTAACATTAAACGAGTTTAAAAACATTTTAAAAGAAGAGGGTTTAACAAGCATTAAAGCTTTAGGTGAAAAGTTTAACCCAAACCTTCATGAAGCAGTTGGACATGTTGAAGTTTTAGACCCACCTGAAGGTATAGTAGTTGAAGAGTTAAGGAAAGGATACATGTTTAAGGATAGGGTTATACGACCAAGCATGGTTAAAGTTTCAAAACTTAAAGCTAACTTATAATCAGGAGGTGGAGATGGATGGGTAAAATTATAGGAATAGACCTAGGAACAAGTAACTCTGCAGCAGCCGTCCTAATTGGAGGAAAACCTGTAATCATACCAAGCAGTGAAGGAGTTACCCTTTACGGAAAAGCTTTCCCATCATACGTTGCTTTTACCAAAGATGGTCAACTTTTAGTCGGAGAACCTGCAAGAAGGCAGGCTGTAACAAACCCTGAAGGCACTGTAACAGGATTTAAACGAAAAATGGGTACAGACTACAAATACAAGATTTATGGTAAAGAGTGGACTCCTCAACAACTTTCAGCATTTCTTCTTCAAAAAATTAAGAAGGATGCTGAGGCTTTCCTTGGAGATAAAGTTGATAAAGCCGTTATAACAGTTCCAGCATACTTCAATGATAATCAAAGACAAGCAACAAAAGATGCTGCAGCCATAGCTGGAATTGAGGTTGCAAGAATAATCAATGAACCTACAGCAGCATCCCTTGCCTATGGTTTAGATAAAGCTGACAAAGAACTAAGAATAATGGTTTTCGACCTTGGAGGTGGAACCTTGGATGTAACTTTGCTTGAATTTGGTGGGGGTGTTTTTGAGGTTAAAGCTACAAGTGGAGATACCCAACTTGGCGGGAGAGACATGGATGAAGTTCTTGTAAACTACATTGTTAACGAGTTTAAAAAGAATACAGGTATAGACTTAAGAAAGGATAGCATGGCCATGATGAGGGTTCGTGAGGCTGCTGAAAAGGCAAAAATTGAGCTTTCAACATCAATTACAACTGAGATAAATCTTCCATTTATTGCTATGGAGGGTGGAACACCGAAACATCTTCAAATGAGTCTTACAAGGGCAACATTAGAAGAGCTTGTTAAACCAATTGTTGAACGATGTAGAGGACCTATGATGCAGGCTTTGGCTGATGCAAAAATGAGACCTGCTGATATTGATAAGATAATTCTTGTTGGAGGACCTACAAGAATGCCTATAGTTCAAAGATTTGTTGAGGAAGTTATGGGTAAACCTCCGGAAAGAGGTATAGACCCTATGGAGTGTGTTGCTGTAGGTGCAGCAATTCAGGCAGGGATAATTACTGGTGAGGTTAAGGATATACTGCTTCTTGACGTTACACCCTTATCCCTTGGAGTTGAGACTCTTGGAGGCATATTTACAAAAATAGTTGAAAGAAACACAACAATTCCATGCAAGAGAAGCCAGATATTTACCACGGCCGAAGACTTTCAAACATCTGTTGCAATTAAAGTTTACCAGGGTGAAAGGCCAATGGCTGCGGATAACGTTCTTCTTGGACAGTTTGTTTTATCAGGTATCCCACCAGCTCCAAGAGGAGTTCCTCAAATAGAGGTTACCTTTGACATAGATGTAAACGGGATACTTAACGTTACAGCTAAAGACCTGGCTACAGGAAAAGAGGAAAAGCTGACCATAACAGCTCCTCATAGGCTTTCAAAAGAAGAAATTGAAAAAATGGTCAAGGAGGCTGAACGTTACGCGGAGCAGGATAGAAAAAGAAGGGAGGAGGCTGAGCTCCGTAACCAAGCTGACTCACTAATTTATACCGCGGAAAAAATGAAAAGGGAGCTTAAAGAAAAGTTAACAAAAGATCAGGTTGATAAAATAGACCAAGCTGTAAAAGAGCTTAAAGATGCATTAACCGGTAAGGATGTAGAAAAAATTAAAACGAAAAACGAAGAACTTTCAAAAGTTCTTCAGGAAGTTGGAGCAACAATGTATAGACAAACTGGATATAAACAAACTGGTGCTCAACAAGCTAACAGTAACAATCAAACAAGCAAAGCTGGTGAAAGGGTTGTTAATGCCGATTATGAGGTTGTTGACGAGGAAAAAGGTAGAAAGTAAACTTTTTACTTTACATTTCCAAAGTGGAGAATAAATCTTAGCCACAAAATTTAAGAACGTTTTTCTTTACAGTTTAAAATGTGAAAGTTTATGTTAGCCTTAGAAGGAATAAGAATTCTAGATTTAACATGGCTTCTACCATATACAACACTTTTAGCAGATTTTGGCGCTGAGGTTATCAAGGTTGAGGAACCTACACGTGGAGATTATGCCAGATGGAACCCGCCGATGATTGGAGGAATCAGCCAATATTTTCTTTCTCTTCACCGCAACAAGAAAAGTATAACTTTAAACTTAAAAACAGAAAAAGGTAGAGAAATTTTTTACAAGTTAATAGAAAAATCTGATGTGGTAATTGAAAGTTTTAGACCTGGGGTCACAAAGCGTTTAGGAGTTGACTATGAAACGGTTAAGAAGTTTAATCCAAGAATAATTTACTGTTCAGTTTCAGGGTATGGACAGGATAGTCCATACAGAGACTTACCTGGTCACGATATAAACTATGTTTCCATTGCAGGAATAGTTGGCTTAACAAGACGTCCAGGAGAACCTCCAACAATACCTGGTGTACAGATAGCTGACCTTGGTGGTGGAGTTTTAATGGCCACCGCCTCAATACTTATAGCTTTAATTGCACGTGAAAAAACTGGTAAGGGCCAATATATCGACATAGCTATGACTGATGGGGCAATTTCCTGGTTAACAATTCCATCCTCCTTCTACTTTGTTGAAGGTGAAAAGTTTGATGTCGGGAAGGTTCCTGTTGTAGGCTATCCTCCATGTTATAACATTTATGAAACCAAGGATGGAAAGTACATTAGCATAGGATGTTTAGAGGAACGTTTCTGGAGAAACTTATGTACAAGTTTAGGAAGAGAAGACTTTATTATCCACCAGTTTGCCGACGGTGAAAAAGGTAGAGAAGTTAAAGCTACTTTACAGGAAATTTTTAAAACTAAAACTAGGGATGAGTGGTTTAAAGAACTCTCTAAAGCTGATGTATGTGTAGGCCCAGTCTACAGTTTAGATGAAACATTTAAAGATCCTCATACCCTAAAAAGGGAGATGGTTGTCGAGTTTAACCATCCTAAAATTGGAAAAACTAAGTTATTAGGCATTCCGCCAAAATTTTCAGAAACACCTGGCAAAATTAGAAGTCCAGCACCAGAACTTGGTGAACATACAAGAGAAATATTAAAAAATCTTTTAGGATTTAATGATGAGGATGTTGGTAAGCTTAAGGAGTCGGGAGTTATCTAAACTTCCATTTTAGCTTTTTTAACTGATTGAAGTCTCAAAAATTTCATTTAAGGATTGTCTTGTTAAAAACATCCCAAACTTTTTTAACGTTTCTACAATTTCATCTTGGCTAAGCTTGTAGTCGTATAGGAATTTTTCAAAAGATAAGTTTACTAGGCTGTATGGAAATCCTAACGCTTCAGCTGTAAGTTTAATAGCTTCATCTTTCCGCCTTGAAAGTTTATCAGTATTTTCACAGTATTTTTTAAGAAACTTTTCAAATAAATCGTGATTAGCTTTAACAAATTTTGTATTAGCAGCTAATGTACAACATGGAAACTTGCCAAAGATATCTTCAAAGTTATAAACCTTAAATTTACCCCTAAAGAGGCTTAAATACGGTTCCCAGATACTTAAAGCTGAAATCTCACCATTAATAAAGCTTTCAACCATACGGTCAGGGTTATTAAAGTATCTGATTTCAACTTGAGAAGGTTCTACATCCATTGTTCTTAAGAAAAGTTTCAAACTCATTTCCATAGTTGAAAGTTCTGAACATCCATAAATTAACTCTAAAAGTTTTTCATTTTTAACCACAAGCCCACTACCGTTAAACCCACATCCTGCAAAAATTTTTATTGAGCGTAAAAGTAAAGCATGCAGCACCTGTGTAATTAAAGGTGAGCAGGCAACATCTAAGTATCCTACAGATAAAGCATTTGTTGCCTCTAAAGCGTCATCAAAAATTTTTAATTTAACATTTATGTTAGTCTTCTCCAAATCTTTAACAGTAAGTAAAACATGAGGATATTCTGTAGCTTTAAGTATCCCAACTCTAATAAGCTTTTTAACAGGAAAAGGTGCATAATCTAAAAGCCAGACGCGGTAAATTTTACCTCCAATATTTTTTCTAACGACTTCCCTATCTTTAAGCATTTCAGTTAAAGTCTCAGATATAGTTGAACGAGAACATCTTAATATTTTTGATATTTCTCCTTGAAGTATACCCTCAGAACCCCTACTTTTAAGCAAACCTGAGATTTTATCCTTCATATCTATACCCATTCTCAAAAGTTAGTAACCAAAATATATAAATAAGGGTTATCCGAACAAATGTTTCAATATATCGAACATTTGTTCGAAGGAGAAAAATAAAATAATAGTGGAGGTTAATAATGTTAACTAAAAACTATACGGTTACAGCATTGTTTTTTCTTTTAATACTCTTAAATTACTTGATTCCTTATTTAGTGCTTAAAGACTATCCAACCGTTTTGGGAGCATTTCTTTTCTGGTGTTTAATTACCGTTTTTGTTGCTTTACTATGTTTTACCTTGATACTAAGGTTTTGGAGGGTTGAAGGTTGATAAGTTCAAGCTTAATTTTTGCATCAATAATTGTGTACTTTGGTTTTCTACTTGCCGTTGCCTACTACGGAAGATTAAAGACTGGTAAAGGTTTAGAGGAGTTTTATCTTGCTGGAAGAAAAATTACAGGATTTATTGCCGCGTTAACTTATGCAGCTACAACCTACAGTGTTTTTATGATGGTTGGGTTAGTTGGCTTAACCTATGCTTATGGTGTTGGTGCTTTGGGTTTTGAACTTACATATCTTTTTGCTACAGTTCTTCTTCTCACGGTTTTTGCCCCAAAATTTTGGGTTGCAGGTAAAATATGGGGGTATATGACCCCAACCCAGCTTTTAGCTGAAAGATATGAAAGTAAACTTGTTGGTATTGTAGCAGCAATTTTATGCTTAATTTTTCTTATTCCGTATATGGCTATTCAAGGTATGGGTTCAGCTTATCTTATTGAAGCCTTATCTGGTGGAACTGTAAGTTACGAGGTTAGTTTAACATTTACCATCTTAGTTATAGCTGTTTGTGCTCTTTTAGGTGGATTTAGAGGTGTAGCTTGGACTGATACCGTTCAAGGTTTACTTATGCTTTCAACCTCTGTTTACCTTTTTCTTTACCTTCTTTATACGTACTTAGGAGGCTGGGGGAATTTTGTAAGCATGCTTGAAAATCAGTATCCAGATATGCTTACAGTTCCAGGACCGAAAAACTTTTTCACCATCCAAAACTTTGTTACGTTAACCACTCCATGGTTCTTTTTTGCCTTAACAAATCCACAAGTTTCTCAACGTCTTTTTGTTTCAAAGTCCACTTCATCCTTGCGTAGCATGATTGTTGGCTTTTTTATATTTGGCTTTATATACACCGTGATTAGCATTTTATTTGGCTTTATGGGAGTTGTTCTTAAAGTTTCAGCTTCTCCTCCAGATAAAGCTATGCCCCTAATGTTAGAACTTTTTGTTCCACCAATTTTAGCGTTAATAGCTATGTTAGGCATCGTTTCAGCAGGAGTTTCCACAGCAAACTCTATAATGCTTTCATTGGCCTCCATGGTTGGCAGAGATATTTATGGTGTATTGGCTAAAAAACCTTCAGAAAAAGTTGAAATGCTGGTTGGTTATGCAACAATTCTTGTTGAAGCTTTAATAATCTGGATTTTTGCTATTCAAAGAGTTGGGTTGATATCCTTACTAGCTGTGATGGCTTCAGCAGGTTTACTTGTACAACTACCCGTAATAGTTGGAGCATTCTACTGGAAAGGTGGAAGCGGAATTGGAGCATGTGTAAGCATGATTAGCGGGGGTATCCTGACAGGAGTACTCTATACTTTAGGAATATCTCCTCTAACTTTAGGTCCACCAGTATGGGGTTTAATCGTTACAACCCTACTGTTTATCTTGGTTAGCTTGATAACAAAGAAGCCTGCCAACGCTGAAAACTTTATTTCTCTAGTTAAAAAAGAGCTTAAGGTAAAAGGATTTATAAGATAAAAATTAAGTGATTAAACGTTAAACAGCTATAACTTTTCCCAACCATAATATTTTTGGTTCAATAGTTATTCTGCTTTTATGTTTGAACTTTTCAATAAGCTTAGAGTACTCTTCGACCTAACTTAACATAACGTTATCGCATGATTTAAGATTGAAGTATTACCAGAGGGAACTCTTATCTTTACAAGTTGAGCCATCGGAAAATGGTTTAGATAATTAAGGTTTCTAAGGATATATCAATGAAAGGGGTTTGGACTAGCTTGAGTATTCTCATATCTTAAGGCTAGCTTCATCTGAATCTACGCTTTATTTACGCTGAAACAGTAAATCTAATTTTTCCCCTCTTTTGGAGGAAGACATAAACTTTTTTATCTTCATACCAACCTATTTTTTATTGAAAATTGTAAGTAGAGGGAAAAAATTTGGAATATAAAACTATTATCGTGGAACGAAAGGACAATATTGGTTTAATCACCCTTAACCGACCAGAGAAGCTTAACACCTTCACAATGCAACTAGCTCAAGAGCTTAACACAGCCTTGCTGGAGTTAGATCGGGATCCCCAGATACGTGTCATAATCATCAAGGGTGCAGGTCGTGCATTTAGTGCAGGAATTGATGTTAACGAGTTGAAAGGTAAGAATCCTATAGAAATTCGCAACTGGGTTAAGGCTATGGATGCTCACAATATAACCATTGCCAACATGAGTAAGCCGGTGATTGCCGCTGTGCATGGTGTTGCCGTAGCTAATGGTTTTGGGTTGGCCGCTGCCTGCGACTTAACCGTTGCAAGTGATGATGCCCGTTTTGGGACAACGGCCATAAATGTTGGTTTATACTGTTTTGGCCCTTCGGCGCCATTGTGGCGTATACTGGGCAAGAAGAAGAGCTTGGAGCTCCTACTTACTGGAGACATTATCGATGCTAAGGAAGCGGAAAGGATTGGCTTGGTAAATAAAGTGGTACCCAGGGAGAAGCTAGAGGAAGCCGCTATGGAACTTGCCCAGAAACTGGCCAGTAAAAGTCCTATTGCTCTGCAAATGGGTAAGACTTCCTTCTATAAGATGTGGGATATGAAGTATGAGGAAGCCTTGACTTACTTAGGAGAAGTATTCACTATTCTATGTACTACTGAAGATGCTAAAGAAGGAATTACCGCGTTTCTGGAAAAACGGCAACCAGTATGGAAAGGACGTTAGTCAGGATGATTGGAAGGCCAAAACAAGTGAGTTCTTCTTCATTTTCTGGCTAACATTCTTATCATAACCGTAAACATCAACCTTCTTTTGTCAAAATAAACGAAATTTTTAGGATGATTTAAAAAATTCTGCCAAATAGATCTTTGGTTGACTGGTCTAACAAGAGATGACCATTATTGCTACATTAGAAAAACTAACAGCTTAATAACGGAGAAATATCCAGAACGTCAAAACTTTCCAGTTAGATGTAAACACAAAAGCATGAAAACGTATGCTAAAAGCCTTAAAAATCTTTTTCAGAGATTTTAGTCGGAAATTCCTTAAATTGTTGTCAGCTTCAAGTTTCCTTCTTAGGCACATTTTCCTAAAGAAAATACCAACTAGTGATAAGTTAAAAAATCAGACATCGATATGGACGCGAATATTTCACATTACCCATTCTTTAAGAACAAAGACGATTGTTTTCGTTTTTCAATGGAAAAGCTGAAAATGTTTTGAATAGAGTATATTAACGTTAAAGCCATAAGGTAGGCTATTTGTGTAAAGGGAAGAAAGCTTATGTCTTTTGAAGTTGCAATGAGGAAAAACTTGGATAAAAATAACCGTAAAAGATAGTTGACGCCGGGGACGGGATTTGAACCCGTGCGGCGCAAACGCGCCACAGGCTTAGCAGGCCTGCGCCCTACCAGGCTAGGCGACCCCGGCAATTATCCCCTAGCTAACAAATTATTGTCACGTCTATTAGGTGGTTTGTTATCATACAAACATACATAGGTATAGATATTTTTATGTTTTTGTTTGGAGTAAAGTCAGCGCTTATACGAGCTTTTTTTTTATAACCGCAACTCCTCAAATAGCTCTATCCAGTTTGTTGATAAGAAGCCTTATATTTCTTCGTATACTGATTTAAAAGCCAACTCGGCACTCGTGGAGGTAGTTTCGTCCCATCTGTCTATCAACGGTTGAGTCATCCTTAAATGTCCAGTAAAACCAGCCGTTTCTGATCAGCTTACCCTTATACTTGGTTAAATCTTTCAGCATAGCCTTGAACTGCAGGTTGTTGAGGTCTTTGCTTTTCTCAAACTCTCCTTTAGAGCATTGAATCTTCATCCATTTAATCTTGTCCGGATTCCGTGAAAACTTGAACTTCCTTCAACCGTTCCTACAAGTTTGACAATTTCAGCGAAGAACTCTTATTCCAACTTTTATACTGTCAGTGTATTTATGTTTTCTCTGGAGCTAATTCCCTGTAGACCAATGATTATTTTCTCTTTTTTTGGACGCGGTTATCCCCAGCGGTATTTTCTTCCCGTTCCGCCTTTGGGATATAAGAACTTTACGGCTCCTATGGTACATACAAACCAGCATGAGGCACACTCGCAACAGTTCTCGTATTTTACTGCTTTGGCTTTGCCGTTTACCATAGTTATCACTCCTCCAGGGCATACCTTGACGCAGTCTCCGCATCCTGTGCAGACTTCCGGGTCGATGTTGATGAATTCGCCGCCTGGCGTCCAGCTTGTTCCTTCCAACATTTTATACTTCATTTTGCCACCCCCGCAAGTAACATAAGTTCGTTAAATAGCATTGGAAGTTTTCTATAGAGGAATGGTCCTATATATCTTATTAGGGGTAGGAATCCGCTTAGTAGCAGCATTAGGTCTGAGGGTTTGGGCTGGTCAAATGCGCTTCTGACTACGTAATTGGAAATCGTGGAGCTTACTTGGACAATTTTTTCCCCACCCATCTTTGCAATGACGTCTCTTCTCCAAGGTCTTTGCATTAGTCTCCAAATTAGTCTCTTTTTATACTTCTCCTCGTAGATTGATAGTCCTTCTTCTGAGACGTTGCCTTTGGATATGGATTCAGCCGCGGCTTCTCCTGCAAGCATTCCTGAGGTCATTGCGCCGTAAAATCCTGCACAGGTGAAGGAGTCTAAGAATCCTCCTGCATCCCCTGCCACGAGAATCCCGTTGCCATAAGTTTTTTCCAGCATTTTCTGACCTCTGTCGTGTGCTGACCATAGGGGTACAGTGTTCCACATCCAAGCTCTGAATTTTGCTACGTCCTCGAATCTGTCTTTCCAGAGTTGTGAGCGTAGAAACCTCTCCATGAAGATGGCGGGATTCTTCCTGCTTGAAACCAGTGCTCCCACTCCCAAGTGAAAGCTTTCTCTATAGGGAAATATCCAAACATATGAACCTATATCTGCGGGGGTTAGTGTTCCCCAGTAAACTTCAAAAGTGTCCGCCAATCCCAGTCTTTTAATTTCCCTCTCTGGTATTGTGAAGTCTAGAACCACACAATTTTCCACATTTTCTGGCGGTAGCTTTCTTCTCACTCCAGCTCTGATTCCTATTAGCGATTTTGCTCCATCAGCTGCTATCACTACTTGGGAATTGATTTTTTCCCCCTTCTCCGTTACAACTCCCTTAACGTAGCCGTTTTCCTTTATAACATCCACAACGGTTGTGTTATTTTCGAATTCGGCTCCAGCGTTCACAGCGAGCTGGGTTAGCCATTTACAGAAATCGTAGCAGTAGATGGTATATCCCACCCGACTATCATCAGTGCTCCTAAATGTGAGTTCCAATGGCGTCTCTCCCTTTTCGTTAGCTACAATCCACCTAACGCCCTTAAGTTCTCTCTCCAATGGAGCCTCCTTTAAAAACTCTAACCCGGGCTCAATGAATGCGTCGTGGGTCAGAATACCTCCAGAAACAATTTTTTCTCCGGGTTCAGTTGACCTTTCAAGAAGTAAAACTTTAAGCCCCTTTTCCGCAGCGGTCTTTGCTGCAACTGCACCAGCAAACGCTGAACCAACAACAATAACATCGTACTTCCTATTCATAAAATCCACACATCCTCTTTCATGCAAGAGAGCATAGTGGTTATAGAACTTTTTCCCCTTTTAAAAATGTGATACCCAAACATTGTTGTAGTAACTCCTACCCTCCTGGAGTCAGTGGAATCCCGGCAAAGCCTAGAGGCTTCTAAAGGGTTCAAATCCAAAACTTCATCAATAGCCTTTGCAACCTCATTGGTATTCCCAGTTTCTGGATAATAAACAAATAATACTTTCATTTTTCACACCTCACTAAATGAATATTTAAACATTATACGTTTAAGCTTAATGAAACATGCATGCCTAAAAAATAGAAAGGATGAAGTTTCCTTTACGCTTCGCCCTTTACTGGTGTTTTTTAAAGTTTTAGAGAACATTTTTGTAGACTTGTTGGTAGTTATTTAATGGTAGCGAGATATGAATTTTGCTGTTCAGGTTAACAGACTTGTAAAGGTTTACGATGGTAAGGTTAGGGCTTTAGATGGGGTGGATTTAACTGTTGAAGTTGGAGAAACCTTCGCGTTTCTGGGCCCAAATGGTGCTGGAAAGACTACACTTATACGTATTTTGACAACACAAATCAAGCCTACTTTTGGGGAAGCATATGTTTTTGGGTTAAACGTTGTTCGTCAAGGTAGCAAGGTTCGGAAGCTGATAAGCTACGTTCCACAAGAAGTAAGCGTTTGGACAGACATCAGCGGCTATGAAAATCTTCTGATTTATTCTAAAATTTTCGGTTTACCATCTGATGTGAGAGAGAAAATAATTGATGAAGTTTTAGAATATATGGGTTTAACCAGTGTAAAGAATAATCTGGTTCGGACATATTCTGGCGGGATGATTAGGAGACTTGAAATAGCCTGTGCCATGCTTGTTAAGCCAAAAATCATGTTTTTAGACGAGCCAACTATTGGTTTGGATCCTGCTGCCCGAAAAATTGTCTGGGAAAGGTTAAACGTTTTTAAGAAGGAGTACAATGTAACCATATTCTTCAACACACATTATCTAGATGAGGCTGACTTGTATGCAGACAAGATATCTATAATTAACCAAGGAAAGATAGTAGCAAAGGGAACAAGCGAAGAGTTAAAGCATTCGTTGGGCGGTGAAATTATCACATTTACCTTTGAAAAAGCTGAATTTAAACCCGAATTAGCTCAAGAATTTATAAAATTATGTTTTGTGAGGGATGTCTTCGTTGAAGATGGAAGTTTAAGTGTGTTTGTTGATGATGCTGAATCCGCGTTGTTCAGTTTAATGAACATCTTTAAGGGTAAAGGCATATCTGTAGGAAAGGTTTCTATTACCAAGCCAACTTTAGATGAAGTCTTCCTTAAATATGCTGGCACACGGCTTGAGGAAGGAGGTAAATTTAGTGAGGTTAGGCATAGGCGATATAGAATTAGGAAGGGGTAAAACATGATAGAAGACTTTAAAAACATGCTAGTTATGGTAGAGCTGGAATTGAGAAGACTACGCCATGACAGAACTGAAATTTACCTTAGGGCTATTCAACCAGTTCTATGGTTAGTCATATATGGATCCATTATGAGCAGCGTTAGGGCTATACCGACAGGTGGAGTACCATATACAGACTTCATAACTCCAGGAGTTATGATTCAGACAGCAACTTTCGTCAGCATATTCTATGGGTTGATGATGATTTGGGAGCGTGAGTCCGGTATCCTAAAGAAACTGCTTGTTACTCCAACTTCAAGATACTTCATGGTGATAGGAAGGTCCATGGCTTCAGGTGTAAGAGCCCTTTTTCAAGCAATATTAATTCTACCCATAGCCCTAATAATTGGTGTACGGCTTATACTTAATCCGATATACGTCATTCTAGCTTTTACAATAATTTTCTTCGTCTCAGGCGGATTCGCAGCACTATCAATACTTGTAGCCTCAATCATAAAAACTCGTGAAAGATTTATTGGCATAGGCCAAGCCATAGTTATGCCCCTATTTTTTGCAAGCAACGCCCTGTATCCAGTTCAAATGATGCCTCCAATCCTAAAAGAATTATCAACATTCAACCCGTTAAGCTATGTCATTGATGCAGTAAGAGGCTTGCTAATTACAGGAGATGTTTCAAATCTCCTACTGGATGTAACTGTGATAATAATTTTCAACATCATAATGTTTGTTACTGCATCAATAAGTTTCAGCAGAATAATAGAATAAAAAGCCGAGATGAACATTTTATGAAGCCTTATAAACCACCTATTGCTCAGCTACTAAATTTAGGCTTAAAAACTTCCTCTTTTCAAATTACATAGTTAAATTAGATTTATGATGTGGTTTTCTGATGGTTCAGGTAAGGTAAACTGTAAATACTGCTTAAGCTTTAATAATTTTCGGTGGTGTCTTTGGCTGGAAAGAGAATTAAAAAGCCTCAAAAAAAGGTTTCGGCAACTCACATTATAAGCTGTAATGTTCATGAAGGTGAACCTTCACGAACAGCTTTACTCATCATTTACGATAATGGGGATGTTAATGTTCGCTGTTCGTGTGAAAAATGTGAACTCTGTAAGTATGGTGAACTTATAAAAACCCAACCTAAAACTTCAACTCAAACCTAAACTTTAAACCAGTTTTTCTCTTTACTAAGGTAAAAGCGGCTTTATTTCCAGTTTACATTTTTTCAATTTTTGTTGCGTGTTTCACTACTTTTCTTATTAACCCTTTTTTCTTTAATCATTCAACTGTTATACATCTAATCAAAGCTGATCCATTGGAGAGGTAGAAATCCTCTACGCTTAAAATTTCTGAAAATAATTTAACCAAAAAATATGGTGGGGCCGGCCGGATTTGAACCGGCGATCTGGCGGGCCCAAGCCGCCAAGCGTAGACCAGGCTAGCCCACGGCCCCTCATAACACGAGGAACACAATATATAGTAGTAAAGCCTCTTCTAAATTTTTCTCTTACATGTAAGAGACGGTTAAATTTAGTAAAGTTAATGAGAAAAACCTCATAGCAATTATTAAGTAAAGAAACTACCTTACCGGAGTTAGAAGTTTACTCCTTATTTTTAATGAGTTACGGATAGAAGAAATCTAATATATAAAAATTATTTTTATAAAAATATGATGTGGAGGAAAGTGCTTGAAAAACTTTAAATTAGCTTTTAATAGGGATTTATGTCTGGCTTGTTCTTCTTATGATTGTTTAGTTAAATGTCAATACCTGAACTTAGGGTCTACTGAGGCTAGAAGTGAAATTAGAAAAATTATCAGCGGTGAGTTATCCCAAGTTTTGTACAATTGCGTTACATGTTATGCGTGTGAAGAATATTGTAGATGGGGTAATCATCCATTTTACCTTATAGTTGAACGTCAGGAGGAAAAAGGAATTCTGCCAGCGCCAAAACCAATAGTTAAACGTTGGGTTCAAAGTGGAGAGTTAATTGGGAGAGAACCTGAAATTAAACCTGTTAAAGAACCTGTAATTTCTTTATGCTTTTTTCCTCAACTGGCACCCTTGATTCAAGGTAAGCTTTTCGATGGGGCTTCAGTAATTTACGGACGGCATGTTTTTTGTAATGTTGTTTACTTACATTTTGGAAAGTCTTCAATAATAAAAGAGAGAGCTCCTATAATAATAGGAAATATTGCAAAATACGGTGTTAAGGAGCTTATATGTTTTCATGATGAATGTTATGGGTTATTTAAATCATTAGCACCAGCATACAACATCAAAGTACCATTTAAACCTATACATCTTTTTGAGTATCTTTACAACAAGTTAATGGAGCATGAAAAAATTATTAAGCCGTTAAACTTTAAAGTTGCATATCAGCGTAATTGTTCAACTAGGTTAACACCAGATAAGGAACACTTTGTTGATGATATTTTTGAATTAATTGGTGTTAAACGTGTTAAGAGGGAGTATGATAGAGAAAACGCGTTATGTTGTGCTGGAATAATAAAGGAACTTGGATATCCTGAGTTGAGCGAAGAATTACAAAGAAAAAATGTTGAAGATATGAAAAAGGCTGATGCGGAGTATGTTGTTTTTAACTGTCCAATGTGTTACTTTATTTTGGCTGAGAAAGTGGGTAAACTTGGCATGAAGCCGATGTTGATGAGTGAACTTTGTAAACTTGCTATAGGTGAGAAACCTATCCTATAGGGTTTTAACTTGGAGGTAAAAAATATGAGTAGTGTGTATGAAGCTTTAGTTAAGATAGTTGGCGAAAATTATGTTTCAGATAGAACTGAGGAAAAGTATTTTTACTCTAGAGACCAAGGATTAATGAAACCTTGTAAACCAGATTACATTGTTTTACCTAAAAGTGTAGAGGAAGTTCAAGCAATTGTTAAACTTGCATGTAAAGAAAAAATTCCTATTGTGGTTAGAGGAGCAGGTCTTGCCTTAACAGGTCTGGTTAGACCCTTAAAGGGTGGAATAGTTTTAGACCTAAAAAGAATGGATAAGATTTTAGAGATTAATGAGAAAGCAAGATACGCTGTCATTGAGGCTGGAGTTACAACTGGAAAATTAAAAGCATACTTGGAACATTATTATCCACATTTAAGATTTTCAATTCCAGATGCCCCACCTTCTGCAACTGTTGCTGGAAACATTGTTATACATGGACAGGGACGATTAGCCCAGCAGTATGGTTTTAATTCTGATATGGTTTGCGGTTTAGAGGTTGTTTTACCTTCTGGTGATGTTTGTAGAATTGGTTCATGTTCATTATCACCCTACTGGTTTTCTAAAGGACCACCATTACCAGACTTGTCAGGACTTTTCCTAGGGTGGTTTGGAACAACAGGAATAATAACGAAAATAGGAATAAGATTATACCCAAACAAAAAGATAAGAGATGTAGAAGTCTTTGTAACAGATGATGAAAATCTTGTCCCAGATATTATATCTCGAATTACCTATACTGAAGTTGCTGAAGATGTAAACGTTTGGACTCAACCATACCCATTAATCTACAGAGGAATACATCATATAACTGTATGCTTAACAGGAGATAGTGAGGAAGAAGTTGAGTTTAAAAGAAAACTGGTTGTAGATTCTCTCAGAGAGTATATTAAGCGTAAAGAGGGAGGTTTTATATTTTTAACACCTGACATTAAATCAACACTACTAGAAATGCCTCTAAGCAGTTTAACACGGTTTGCTGATGTAAAAAGAGGTGGCGGTTTCCAGTATACCGGGCCAATTATTCCTATTGAAAAATATCCTGAAGCTTATAAAAGAATGGTTGATGTAGCTGAAAAATATAAGACCACTTGGGCTGTAGCTTCACGTGTTATTGGTAGAGGACACTGTATGATGTTTGGTTTTTCATTCCCGTTCAACCGTATAGATCCGTCCGATATTGAACGTGTAGAGAAAGCTTTGCATGAATGTGACCTTATAGCTTTAGAGCTTGGAGGCCTTCCTTGGAAGGCTGAGGTGCCGGCTCAACAAGAAATTTTAAAACGTATGGATCCAAACACACGCAAGTTAATGGTACAAATAAAGAAGCTTCTTGACCCCTATGGTATTATGAACCCTGGAAATTGGGAGGTAGAGTAGCTTGGAAAAAACAAGTTTAATTTTTCCTCAACTTTACAGATGTTTTGCATGTGGCTACTGTAAGTTTACAAGTGATTTTACAGACTATAATTGTCCTTCGTATAAACGCTTCAAATTTGAAACCTACTTTACAGGTGGCAGGTTATGGCTTATGTATGCGTGGTTAAATGGCGAAATTAATTGGAGCAAAAACCTTGCAAATATAATTTACGCATGTACTACATGTAAAAATTGTGTTGAACGTTGTCCATTAGGGTTTAATCAAGACATTGTTAACTGGATTACTTTTGTAAGAAGCGAAGTTGTTGAAAAAGGATTGGCTCCTCCTGCTGTAAGGGATTTTCTTGAAAACATACGAAAGCACGGGAATCCGTGGGGAAAGCCTAGAAGCGAAAGAGAAGCATGGGCTAAAAATGTTGGTGTAAGAAAGTTTGAGTCTACTGATGATTATCTTCTTTATGTTGGTTGTTTAGCTTCTTACGATGAGCGTACACAGGAAGTAGCTAAAAGTGTTTCGGAAATACTAACTATTGCTGGTATTTCATTTGGCATCCTTGGAGATGAAGAAAATTGCGATGGAAACGAAGTTTTTATGCTTGGTGAAAAAGGATTGTATCAGTTGTTAGCTGAACAAAATATAAGAAAGTTTAAAGAGTTAAACGTAAAACGGATAATAACAATTTCACCTCATGCATATAATATTATGAAAAACGAATATCCAAAACTTGGAGGGATGTTTGAAGTACTACATTATACACAAATCTTGCACAACTTAATTAAAAATGGAAAAATAAAACTTTCAAAAAACGAAGTTAAAGTTACCTATCATGACCCATGCTTTCTTGGTAGGTATAATTGGATTTACGAGGTTCCAAGAGAAGTTTTAAAAAGCATTCCAGAACTCAAACTTCTGGAGATGAAAAGAAACATGGGAAATTCGTTTTGCTGTGGAGGTGGAAGCGGAAACTTTGTAACAGACTTTTTAGGAGGTTCTGAAGATAGCCCTAACAGGATTAGAGTTAGAGAGGCTTATGAAACTGGAGCTAAAGTTTTAGCGGTAGCATGTCCAAGCTGCCTGACAATGTTTGAAAGTGCATTAAAAGATGAGGAAATGGAGGAAAAATTAATAGTTAAAGATGTTTCTGAAATTGTAAGGAATTCGTGTAGAAAGTAGTTTTTATAAAAGTTTTAATTTTAATTTACTTTAAATGTCACAATATTTTGAAGGTAGCCTTGAATACCTTCAAGAAAAGATTTCAATTTTAGTATGGGTGTTAACGGAACCATGTTAAAAGTTTTGTAAGGTACCTCTGCCAAGGTTACTATTAATGGTATTACCATACTATCCTTGGCAACTCTTTTTTCAATTTTTCTTAGGGTAAGCGAAACTAGTTTTGCTCTTTCACTCTGCTTTTTTGTTATTTCATCAATTCTTGATCTGCTAAGTCCGTGTTTCCAGTGTTTACAATCAACACAAAAACACAGATTCTCGTTAAAGGCTAAAATATCAACCTCAAAAATCTTTCCTTCAACCCTTAACCTTTTACGAATCATGGTTTTATAGCCCTTAAACTCGAAAATAGTTTGAACAATTCTTTCAAAATCTTCCCATGATAAGTATCTGCTTACAGTTTCTATAGTATACCCGCTTTCTACAGCCTTAACACCAATCATAATTTTTTGTAATTGTTCTGCTGTAAAATTTTCTTGAACTTTGTTTACTAATCCTTCATTAAGCAGGATGTTTAGGTACGTTAAAACATCGTTCTTGGATGTTAAAAGTATGTTTGCAAGTTCATCTGCCGAGAAAAAGGGTTTTTCCTGCAATATTTTTAAAATTGACAACAAAAAAGTTCCTTTTAATTGCTTTTCCATTGCACTTTCAGCAAAAATAACTAAGTAAAAGAAAAGTTTTATCTTTATTGTCAAATTTTAACTAAATACTACAGACAAATATTTGATGAGGCATAGGTGAAAACTTGGTAGGCAAAACTATAGTAGAAAAAATTTTGGAAAAGGCTTCTGGAAGAAGAGTTGAGATTGGTGAGCTTGTAATTGCAAAAATAGATTTTGCTATGGCTCATGATGGTACAGGTCCTTTAGCTATAAAATCGTTTAGAGAGATGGGTGGTGAAAAAGTTTGGAACTCTAAAAAAATAGCTCTTGCCATAGACCATGTTGCTCCAAGCGCATCTGAGGATGTATCAAACCTTCAAAAACTTCTAAGAAATTTTGCTTTTGAGCAAAATATAGAAAACTTTTATGATGTAGGTTGGGGAGTAGGTCACCAATTAATGGTTGAAAATCATGTTCTTCCAGGTATGCTTATTGTTGGTGCAGATTCTCACACTTGCACCTATGGTGCGTTAGGTGCTTTTGCAACAGGAGTAGGCTCAACAGAAATGGCCGCTGTTTTTAAGACAGGTAAACTTTGGTTTAAGGTTCCAGAAACTGTTAGATACAATATTTCTGGAAATGTTCCTGCAAATGTTACAGCAAAAGATATAATGTTGTATATTGTTAGTGAAGTGAAGGCTGATGGTGCAACCTATAAGGTTGTTGATTTTTCTGGAAATGTTGTTAAAAAGTTAAGTGTTGATGGAAGACTAACCTTATGTAATATGGCTGTTGAAATTGGGGCAAAAACAGGTATTGTTGAACCAGATGATAAGACAGTAAGTTACATTGAGAATGTTAGAGGTAAGGTAGATTTTCAAGTTATAAGAAACGATGAAAACGCTTATTTTGAGGAAATATACGAGTTTGATGTTTCTAACCTAGAACCACAGATAGCCTGTCCTCCAACTGTTGACAATGTTAAATCTGTAAGGGAGGTTGAAGGTTTAGAGGTTGATCAAGTTTTTCTTGGATCTTGTACTAACGGTAGACTTGAAGATTTAGAAATCGCGGCAAAAATATTAAAAGGTAAAAAAATAAGCAAAAAAACAAGGATGATAGTTGTTCCAGCCTCAAGAAGAGTGTATCTTGAAGCATTAAAAAAAGGTTTACTGGAGATTTTTGTTGAAGCTGGGTGCACTGTTTGTAACCCTGGTTGTGGTCCGTGCGTCGGAACCCATCAAGGTGTTCCAGCTGAGGGGGAGGTTGTACTTTCAACATCCAACCGAAACTTTGTTGGAAGAATGGGTTGTGATAAAGCAGACATATACCTTTGCTCTCCAATGACTGCTGCAGCATCAGCTATAAAAGGCAAAATTGTGGAATATAAAGTATAATAATCCAGTATGCGTGAAGCTTGTATGAAGTTTAAAGGTAAAGCTTGGAAATTTGGTGATGATGTAAATACTGATGTAATAATTCCTGGAAAATATAAATTTAAAACCTTAGATATGAAGGAGCTTGCCAAACATGCAATGGAGGGAATTGATCCTAGTTTTTCAAAAAAGGTTAATGTAGGAGACATTATTGTTGCAGGTAAAAATTTTGGCTGCGGTTCAAGCCGTGAACAGGCACCAAGAGTATTAAAGGAGTTAGGAATCTCAACAATAATAGCAGAGTCTTTTGCAAGAATATTCTTCAGAAATGCTATAAACATAGGGCTGCCTCTAATAGAATGTAAAGATGCTAGTAGAGAGATTGTTGAAGGAGATGTTGTTGAGGTGAACTTGGAAGAAGGGTTAATAGTCAACCATAAAACTGGCAAAAGTTACAAATTTAAACCTATCCCAAAACCTTTACTTGCTATTCTAAATAGTGGTGGGCTCATCAACTACTTTAAAAATTTCGGAGATTACCAATTTTAACCGGATGTAATAAAATTAATCTATATGTTAATGTATTTTTATTATCCTAAATAAGGGATGGTGTTTTAGTTATTGGTGGAAAAAGTTGTACTTGCATACTCTGGAGGCCTTGACACGTCAGTTATGGTTAAATGGTTAAATGAACATTACAACTTTGAAGTTATAACTTTAACGGTTGATGTTGGTCAAAAAGAGGATTTAAAAGTTATTGAGCAAAAAGCAATAAACTCAGGGGCAGTAAAGCATTACACCATAGATGCAAAAAAAGAGTTTGTGGAGCGATTTATCTTTCCAGCAATTAAGGCTAATGCCCTTTATGAGGGGAAATATCCTTTAAGTAGTGCTCTTTCAAGACCATTAATAGCTGAAAAACTTGTTGAAGTTGCAAGAAAAGAAGGAGCTTCTGCTGTCGCTCACGGTTGTACTGGTCGAGGAAATGACCAAGTTAGGTTTGAAGTTACAATTGAATCATTAGCTCCTGATTTAAAAATTATTGCTCCTGTACGTGAATGGAGGTTATCAAGGGAAGAGGAAGTTGAGTATGCAAAAAAACATGGAATACCTTTAACACTAAAAACTCATCCATACAGCATCGACCAGAATCTTTGGGGTAGGTCTATAGAGTGCGGCCCTCTTGACAATCCTAGCGAAGAACCTCCACCAGAAGTTTTTGAGTTAACAACTTCACCAGAAGAGGCCCCTAATATTTCAGAATACATTACGTTAACATTTGAAAACGGTATCCCAGTGGCTATTAATGGTAACCGTCTTGACCCAATTACCCTAATAGATCAGTTAAACATTCTTGCTGGAAAACATGGAGTAGGTAGAATAGACCATGTTGAAGATAGAGTTGTCGGAATAAAATCTAGAGAAGTTTACGAGTGCCCTGCAGCCTTATGCTTAATTGAGGCTCATAAAGATTTGGAAAAACTTGTCTTAACTAGGCATGAACTAGCCTTCAAACAGTATGTTGATGCTGAATGGACTTGGCTTGTTTACTCAGGTTTATGGATGGATCCGTTAAGAGAAGATTTAGAAGTATTTATAGATAAGACGCAGCAACGTGTATCGGGAGATGTTAAGCTTAAACTTTTTAAGGGCAGTATGACAATTGTTGGAAGATCGTCTCCATACGCACTTTGTAAGAAAACAGAATATGAACAATCCATCGCGTACGGGTTTATTAGACTCTGGGGATTGCAAACAAGGTTCTCAAGACTTACCTTTAGTAAGGATTAAATTAAGGAAAGATTTTTGAATATTTTATGAGACGTCTGAGTTCGAGAGAACTTAAGCGGATTATAGGTAAATTCGGGGTAAATGCTAAGGAAGTTGAGGATGTTAAAGAAGTTATCCTAAAAACGTCAACAAAAGAGGTAATCATTCAAAACCCTGTTGTTACATTGTTTGAGTTTCAAGGTCAAAAAATCTTTCAGATTTTCGGTGAGAAAATAGAAGAAAAAATAATTTCAAAAGAACTTGAGTTGTTAAAGGAAGATGAAAAAATTTCAGATGAAGATGTTTTGCTTGTAGCTCAACAGGCAAATGTAGATTTTGAGGAAGCTAAAGCGGCCTTAAAAGAGTGTAAAGGAGACCTTGCTCAAGCAATTTTAATGTTAGCATCCAAGAAGAAAACGGGTTAAACTACAACCGCTTTTTGTACTTCATGAATCTTTTTAATTCGCTTTAATCTAAAGAAATCTTCTCTTGTTCTCTCCTCAAGTTGCATTTGAATATACCTTACTGTGTTTTCCAATCTAGGAATTATAACCTTCTCAAGCGCATTAACCCTTCTTTTTGTCATAATAATTACTTCTGCAAGCCTTTTTACAGCTGTTTCAACCTCAGCTAATTCCACCATAAGTTTAATAGCCTCCTCCATACCTCTTATAGCATCATCAACGGCAGCAGATGTTTCGTGAACATCATACCACCAACCTTTTTCAGGTTTGTCTTTAACATAAACTTCAAAGATCGGAATAGATACTCCTATAATATTCCTAATTTTTTCATCTACTTCAAAACGTTCAGGCATAGAATAAGCTAACTCATAAATTTTATCCGAGCCTACAGACAATCTAGCCTTAATAAATTTTTTGTACGTCTCAATTAAAACCACTTCTAACCTTTTACGAGTTTTTTCAAACTTTCCAACAGCATCAAAAAAATGCATAAGAAGAGCATCTCTTTTTTCGACAAGTAAGTCATGACCTCTACGCGCAATTTGGACTCTTCTTTTAAGTTTAAGCATCTCAGCCCTTGTTGCATGAACCCCTGCAACAATTTCCCTTGACAATTCTTCCCGCCTACTATTTTTAAAACTCCGAATTAAATTTTTTTATACTTTACCCTATTTAAAAATATTTGGCTTTATCTAATATTCCAAAAATTGGAGAGATGTACAGTTTAAAGCTTAATCCGGAATATCCTGTTTGCTAATAAAACGCCACTCTTTCATTAAAACCTCGTAAAGAGAATCCTCTTCCTCTATAATTTCATATTTTCCTAGGACTTCTGCAAGTTTTTGAGCTATTATATGATAACATGAAAAAATATCGCTACTTAAAACCCTAAAGTAAAAGTCATCACAACTACAGTAACCAATAAGCGGAATAACTTCATAATCTCTCTCTTTGCCAACAACAATCCACACAACTCTTCCGCTAGGTCTAAAAACATATTTTTTAACAGCTTTTTCATCTAAAGCTTTTAAAGCATTTTTAAAACGTTTACCGAAAACCCTGTAAAGTTTCAGTTTTTCGTTTTCACTTAATTCTCCAGTCTTTCTTACATTTTCACAAACTTCTTCTATAAGTTTCTCTTCCTCATGCATCTTCTTATCTAAATAATTGTTATAGGTTAGTTTAGAAATATTTTTAACGGGTATTATTTTGCTAATAAAACCGTATACTCCATGGCCTATCTTATTAATAGAAGAAGGTGAAGAAAAAAATATCATCTTAAGCGATATTCATCTAGGGTATGAACTTGAACTTGTAAAATCAGGAATAAATATTCCACCTCAAACTGAAAGATTTAAGGAAACGTTGCTTAAAGTGATTGAAGAAATTAAACCTTATAGGCTGATAATCCTTGGAGACTTGAAACATGTAATACCAACAATTTCATCTAAGGAATTAGTAGATGTTTCGAGTTTTCTTAGAGAATTTGAAAAAAGTGTTGAGACAATCTTACTAATTCCTGGAAACCATGATGGAAAAATATCCTACCTCTCCTCACCAAAAATTGCTATAAGCTCCGCCAGAGGAACAACTATTGGAAAAAAAGAAAAAATAGGGCTTTTTCATGGCCATACATGGCCAACCCCAAAGCTTTTTGAGGCAAAACTATGGATTATGGGACATAACCACCCAACAATCCAGTTTAAGGGCGCCTTTGGTTTTAAAATTTCTAAAACAGTATGGATTAAAGCCCCAATAGATGTTGAGAGGCTAGTAAGCTCTTTTTTAAGGCATAGAGGAATTACTATTGAAAAAAATCAACTTCCTAGCCAACTTTTAGCTGAAAGATACAATGTTCACGCTAAATGCTCTGAGTTGATAATTGTTCCAGCATTCAACGACCTTCTTGGAGGAGTGCCGTTTAACATTAAATCAAAGGATGAACTTTTAGGACCTGTTATTAGGTCTAATGGTGTACTTTTGGATAAGGCTGAAATTTTTCTTTTAGATGGAACCTATCTAGGGACTATTAGAGAACTGGAAAAAGTTTCATAACGTGGGAAACCGTAACTTTTACTTTAAAAATTAAAATAACAAAAGATATAAATCCCCACCCGATAATTTAAGAATGGTTTAAGATGGTGGAAGAATCACCAGATGTAATCATAGTCGGAGCTGGTCCTGCAGGATTATTTGCAGCGCTAGAAATTACGGAAAAGAGCTCATTAAAAGTTCTCATCATTGACAAAGGAGATAAACCATTAAATCGTGTATGTCCTGAGCAAAATTATCGTGGATGTACAAAATGCTCTCCTTGTAACGTTCTTTGCGGTATAGGAGGTGCTGGAACTCTCTCAAGTGGGCGGTTAAATCTTAGACCTGATATTGGTGGAAACTTGTTTGAATTAACTGGTAGTACAGAAAAAGCTTGGGACCTTATCAAAAAGGTAGATGAAATTTTCCTAAAATACGGTTGTCCAAATACACTATATGAACCTAGTAGTGTAGAAGCTGAAGAATTAGAAAGAAAAGCTGCCGCGGTTGGAGCAAAATTTATTCCAACACCTCAAAGAGAAATAGGAACAGATAACGCCCCAAAACTTCTTCAAAATTTTATGGAAGATTTAGAAACAAAAAATGTTAAGTTTTTGTTAAAAACAAACGTTTCCCACATAGATAAAGGCTTTATTACTCTGGAAGACGGTAAAAAAATAAAATCCAAGCATATTATTGTTGCTCCAGGAAGAAGCGGGCAAAACTGGCTTGCTGAAGAAGCAAAAAGGCTTGGAATCCCAACAAAACATGAGCCAATTGACATTGGTGTTAGAGTGGAAGTCCCAGCAATAGTTATGGAGCCGGTTACCTGTATAAATAAGGATCCAAAGTTTCATATTTATACAAAAAAATACGACGACCTTGTACGTACTTTTTGTGTAAACCATAGAGGATTTGTATGCTTAGAAGTTTATGATAAAAATCTTGTAGGTGTAAATGGACATTGTATGAATAGTTTAAAATCTCAAAATACAAATTTCGCCTTTCTCGTGAGAATAAGCTTAACAGAACCACTAGAGGATACTTCTGTATACGGTCGCACAATTGCAGCTCAAACAACCCTACTTGGTGGAGGAAAACCGATAGTTCAAAGACTTGGTGATTTAGAAAAAGGTAGAAGGTCAACATGGAAAAGAATTGAGAATGGAAACATCAAACCGACGTTAAAAACAGTAACACCAGGAGACATTGCTATGGCCATGCCTCACCGCATCATAACTGACATCATTGAAGGCTTATATAAGCTGGATAACGTTATACCTGGAGTGGCATCTACCTCAACTTTACTATATGCACCAGAGGTTAAATTTTCAGCAAACCGAATTTACACTAACAGCAACCTGGAAACCACAATAGAAAACTTATTTGTAGCAGGAGACGGTGCAGGTCTCTCAAGAGGGATTGTAATAGCTGCAGCTACAGGAATTATAGCTGCACAAGGTATTCTGAAAAAGGAGAAGATTATTCCCGCCTAAAAACAAGCTGACAAAAAGAAAGTTTCAATCCGAAAATGTTTATGGAATTAGATGTCAACTTTGTTGTTACAGCCTTCCTTATAATTGTTCCAGCTTATATGGCAAACAGCTTTGCGCTTTTACTTGGCGGTGGAAAGCCTCTAGATATGGGAAAAAACTTTATTGATGGTAAAAGAATCTTTGGTGAAGGAAAAACTCTTAATGGTGCTATATTTGGAACAATTTTTGGATTTTTAGGTTATCTTATTGAGCTTATGTTGCTAAGCAGAATCACGTTTCCCACATCATTTTACATACAATCAAAAATTTACTACTTCATTTTATTCGGTTTTCTTATTGCTGCTGGTGCGGTTGTTGGAGATTTGGTTGGGGCCTTCATAAAGAGAAGGGTTGGGTTGCCAAGAGGCGCACCAGCCCCTATTCTCGACCAGCTAGATTTTATATCTTTTTCACTTTTGCTAGCCTACCTATTCAACATCTTCTTTGATCTGGTTACAATAGACATTTACTTAGTTTTTACCATCCTTATTTCAACATTCATAGCTCATAGAGTTGGATGCTACATTGCGTATAAAACTGGTAAGAAAAAAGAGCCTTGGTGAGGTTTGCTTGATTTATTTTTTTAAATTTAAAACTCGACTTTTATAAAGTTTTTAAATATAAATGTTCAAAAAGAAAAATTTACAAGAAAACACAATTTTAAGTATCTTTTACAAAAATATAAAAAAAGCTTTATCAAAATGCCGTATAACAAACATATTTTTTAAATGTAATTGTTAAAAAAATGTTTTTCGAAAAAAGAATTAAAAAATTAAGAGCAAAATTTAAATTGAACCTGTATAAAAATCCTTTTTCAAGAAAAAATTTTAATAAATTGGTGTAAAATAAAAAACTAGTATTTGGAGGTTCAAAGTTAAGGTTGGGGAACAATACAAGTCGTAAGACATTTCTTCCAAGAAAATTCTTTACTGTAAGCGCCTCAGCAACAAGTAACATCTCTCCATTAAACGCGTTTGATGCAGCTTTGATGAAAGCAGGCATTGCTCAATGCAATCTTGTTTGTGTTTCATCTATTCTTCCACAAGATGCCGAATACATTGAGAAATATGAAATTACGCCGGGAACTATAACATTCTGTGTTTTGGCGAGAATGGATGGAAACCCAGGTGAAACAATAGGTGCGGGTATTGGCTGGGGATGGGGTGTTGATGCAAATGGAAGGAAATATGGAATCGTGGCGGAGGCACATGGATATAAGGATAAGGAAGCCATTGAAAAAGAACTTAAGTGGAAACTACAGGAAATGGCAAAAATTAGGGGAATGGAGTTATCATCAGTAAACATAAAAAGCGAGCATTTTCAAGTCCCTAAAGGAAAATACGGAAGTGTTATTGTATCCTTGGTATATGTTCCATGGGATACTGAAGAGAATGAAAAAACTAGCCAAGAAGAGATGGTAAAACAAGAAATCATAACTCAACAAGTAAAAGAAGAAATGACACTACAATAACTCGTAAATACACCATCCAATTTTTTGGAGGATTACCAAGTCTCCAATTTTTTGGATGTTGGAAAAACATCTTCTAAAAGTGGGGAAAAAGAGGTACCCCTTAGTGTAAAAAATCTTGGAAACTTAGGGTTTTTTCTCCATGTTTTGTTATTTTGGTTAATTATGTATTACTATAACAACTTTTTCAACAATTTTCTTTATATAACTTAGATTATATAAAGAAAAATCTTTATATAACCTTGAGAAATAGAGTCTTATGCAGGAAGACTTCTCTAACTTTGAATCTGTCGCCAGATGGATAAGTAACTTTCCAGATAGACCAAACACGAAGAAGAATTATCTTATTAGATTTAAAAAGTTTATTGATTGGATAGGAAAAAATCCTGATGACCTTATTGCTGAAGCAAAGAAAAATCCCCTAAAAATTCATAATAAAATAAAAGAATACTATAATTTTTTAATAAAGAAAGGTTTTAGCTCTAAGACAGCTATCCTCTCCTATAATTGTTTAAGGTCCTTTTTCAAATGGAACGATATATTTTTAGGACCAACCCCCCGAGGATTTAAAGGTAGGGTTGAATATGAATCTTCCCATATTTTAACACCTGAAGAGATTGCAAAAATGGTTGATGTATGTAATAACATGCGAGATAGATGTGTGATAACTTTTTTAGCTCAATCAGGACAACGTAGTGGGGTTTTAACGGCTCTTAGATATGGGCATGTTAAATCTGGGTTAGAAAGAGGAGAGACACCATTAATAATTGAAGTTCCAGCTGTTTTAAGAAATATTAATGGTGTAAATGTAAACAAGCTTGGAGAAAGCTATAGGTTTGCTGTTGGAAATGATAGTATTACATGTCTTAAAATGATGCTCAAGGAGAGAATTGAGAGCGGAGAAGTTATTGATAAGGATAGTTGGCTTTTTAGAAGTTATTCAAAAGTTAAAGTTGAAAAAAGTGGGAAAAAAAGGCCTATTAGAGCATCAAAGAGTGAAAGAGGTTTTCCTTTAACAACAGTAGCTATACGTGAAATAATTAATAAGTCTGCTTTAAAAGCAGGAATTCAGGGAAAAGCTTCAGACAAAAGGTATGAGGTTCATCCGCATATTTTCAGGAGATATTGGAATATGAGAATGCAGGAAGCAGGATTAAGTGAAGATCTAAGGGATTTTATGCTTGGACATAAGTTACCTTATGGTGGAGCGTACAGCAAATGGTATCCTGATGCTATTAAAAGAGTATGGATTTCAAAAAATGTTGAAAAATATATTGCAATTCCATCAAAAACAATCTACGCGTATTCTGGACTACTTTAACTTCAAAAAACTTTTATAGACGAACTTCCAATTTTATAAATTCTGCTAGCTGAGGGAGAAGATTATGGGGTGTTATTTTATTTAGTAATAAAGAAGAGAATAAACCACGTGTAATTAAAATTTTTGACACAACTCTAAGAGATGGAGAACAAACACCGGGAGTCTCTCTTTCACCTGAAAAAAAGCTTAGAATCGCCAAACTTCTTGATGAAGTTGGTGTTGATGTTATTGAAGGAGGTTTTGCTAGCGTCTCTAGAGGGGACTTTGAGGCTTTAAAGATTATGAGCCAAAGCGGGCTTAACGCTGAGATTTTTAGTATGGCTAGAGCGGACATTAAAGATATAGATAAAGTTATTGAAAGTGGAGTTTGCGGGATCAACATTGTTGTTCCAGTATCAAAAATCCAGATTCAATACAAACTTAGAAAAACGTCAGATGAAGTTTTAAACTTAACATACGAGTGTGTTAATTACGCAAAAAAGCATGGGTTGATTGTTGAATTATCAGCTGAAGATGGCTCAAGAACAGAGGTTGAATTTCTTAAAAGCTTCTTTTTAACAGGTATTGCAAGTGGAGCTGACAGAATCTGCTTATGTGATACTGTTGGTGTTTTAACTCCTGAAAAATGTTATAAGCTTGTAAATACCTTATGCAAAAGCACCAACAAGCCTTTTAGTATACATTGTCACAATGATTTTGGTTTAGCTACAGCAAACACTATCATAGCTGTTAAGGCAGGAGCATCTCAAGTACATGTAACCGTTAACGGTTTGGGTGAGAGAGCTGGAAATGCAGCATTAGAAGAGGTTGTAATGGCTCTTACAAACCTTTACGGATTTAAAGTTAACATAAAAACAAACAAGTTATACGAGCTTTCCACGACGGTTTCACGCTTGACAGGTGTTCCAGTTCAACCAAATAAACCTATAACAGGTGAAAATGCTTTTACTCATGAATCTGGCATTCACGTTAAAGCCATTTTAACCAACCCCGCCACCTATGAACCAATTCAGCCTGAAGTTGTAGGTGTTAAGAGAAAGCTTGCAATAGGTAAGCATGCAGGAATGTTTAGTGTAAAAACGATTCTCGAAGAAGAATTACACATTCATCCCTCGGAAGAACAACTTCATGAGATTTTTATGAGGGTTAAAAGCATTGGTGATAAAGGTAAAACAGTAACCTATAGCGACCTTCAAGCTATAGCTGAAGCAGTAATGGGTCTTCCACAAATACGACTAATCAAGCTTAAAAATCTTACAGTAACAACAGGAAACAACATTACACCTATGGCCTCTGTCGTGCTTGAAGTTAACGGTAAAGAACTCGTTGAAGCTGGTGTGGGAGTTGGGCCTGTTGATGCAGCAATAAGTGCTATAAAGAAGGCTATATCAACAGTAGCCGACATAATCCTTGAGAATTATCATGTGAAGGCAATTACAGGTGGAACCGACGCTGTAGTTGAAGTTGTAGTAAGAGTAAGAAGAGGAGAAAAATCGGTTACAGCATTAGGTGTTCATGAAGATATTGTTATGGCTAGTGTTGAAGCAGTATTAAGTGCAATAAATGTATTGTTATCTTTAGAAATGAGCTAATATTAGCAATAAACTTTTCAAATTCTGATAATGAAAAAATATTATTTTTGACATAATCCTGTACAAACTTATTTTTCAAGAGAAAACAGCTATTCTCTTTTTCATAATTTTTAAACAAAAAACGCATATTTTATATCTTAAAATATAATCAAGTAAGCAAGTTTTTCTAAAAAATTAGTTGATGGTAGATAAATTTTATTGATAAGACCCCTAAACTTCTACTTTTCTCTCAAATCTCCAAAATCTGAAAAGACCATTACAGTTAAACATAACCTAAAAAAGCACGATTACACCCTCATAACTCTCCAATTTTTTGGAAGCAAGAAATGATAGCCTAGGTTTATAGCTTTATCTTGAAACTTTTAGATTAGTATCCAACGAAATACTTGTCAATGCAAAAATGTTGTTTTAAAAATAGACAGTATACCTCATCCAGCTGGCATCATTTTTACAATTCTTTCGCCAAAACCGAACAATATGCTAATATACGAAGTTTGTAAACCTTGACTGGGATGACTTCTGCGTATGTCTTGTGGAGGAGACTAAAATCTAATAAAGGTAGAATTGGAATATGTCTACGAAGTAGATGATGTATAAAGTTCCAGAGTTTATTTTTGGTAGCCCGGGGGAGATTCGAACTCCCGTCGGCAGGTTTCTCCTATCTTGGATAACCAGAGCCTGCCATGCTTGGCCGCTACACCACCGGGCTTCCCATTCTATTTAATGGTGTATAATTTTTAAATTTTAGGTTTCCTGTTTTAAGGAAACAAGATTAAGAATATATATGAAGTTTTATGATTTAATGTTTTGGTGATATTCCTTGGATTTTGAGTTGTCGAATGTTCAAAAAGACATCCAGACAGCTGCAAGAGAATTTGCAAAAAAAGAGTTTAGCGGAGAACTGGCAAGAAAGTTTGAACAGATAGAAGAATATCCGTTTGAATTATGGAAAAAGGCATGCAAACTAGGATTTATAGGAGTACATTTTCCTGAGGAATATGGTGGACAAGGACTTGGTGTTTTTGAGAATGTACTAGTTGTTGAAGAATTTTGTAAAGCTGATTCTACGCTTGGAACAGCATTAATTCTGGCAGATTTTGCATCGGAGATAATTTTAAGATTTGGAAGTAAGGAACAAAAGGAAGAATGTCTTCCCAAAATATGTAAAGGAGAAGCCATCTCTGCGGGCGCTTTTACTGAGCCTCAGCATGGTAGCGATATTACCTCTTTACTCACAAAAGCCTCAAAAGATGGAGACCACTGGGTTATTAGCGGTACAAAAACCCTTATAACAAATGCTCCTATTGCAAGTTTTTTTATTGTTTTATGCCAAACCAATCCTGAAGCTAAACCACCATACAGAGGTCAAAGCCTCTTTATTGTTGATAAAAGTGCTGAAGGTGTAGATGTTACAAAAATTGGTGGAAAAATGGGTATTCGGCCTTCGCTAACAGGGGAAGTATCATTTAACAATGTTAGAGTTCCAAGGGAGAAACTTATAGGTCAAGAAGGTAGAGGGTTTTACCAAACATTAGAGTTTTTTGATGAAAGCAGAATAGAAATTGCTGCTCAAGCTCTTGGTATTGCTGAGGGTGCTTTAGAACGTGCAATTAACTATGCTAAGCAAAGAGAACAATTTGGTCAAAAAATTGCGGAATTTCAGGTTATCCAGCATAAAATTGCAGATATGGCAATAAAGGTTGAAACAGCAAGACTTTTAGTGTATAAAGCAGCGTGGAATTTTGACCAAAGAAGGATAGACCCGTGCTTAACTTCGATGGCTAAAGCTTATGCTGGAAGAGTTGCTGTTGAAGTTGCTGATGAGGCGGTACAGATATTTGGAGGTTATGGGTATATAGGAGAATATGATGTTGAAAGAATTTATAGAGATGCAAAAATAACTGAGATTTACGAAGGAACAAGAGAAATTCAAAAAAACACTATTGCAAGAGCAATAATAGGAAAACTATAGCTTCTTAGGGTCTTATGTTGTCAAGAAGAGACATAAAAATTGAATTTACCGTTAAGTCTGCCGTTGTTCCTGGGTTTAGTCGGTTATCCGGAGTTCTTAACTCCTTATCAAGTCTTCTTATTTCGTTTATCCCATTTTTTGTAAGAATCCCTCCAACAGACAACACTTTTTTTGCTTTTTCTGTAACTTTTTTCGCGGTTTTTAAACCATTTTTTCTTGCTATCAAACTATCTACCCGAGTAGCCAAAATTGTGAGAAAACACTGTACAATAGCCTTATTTAAATCTCCGGTTTTATTATAAACTTCTTTTATCGTTGGATAGCCAATTTGAGATGATATTTGCATACCTGTAACCCACTCACTACATATACTATCCCACTTTGAACAAAATCTCATAACATCGTACAGAGTTATACTTCTATTTTGAAGGATTTTTAACGAATCAGGATTGCCTACATCAGGTATTCTACAATTTACTACTCTTCCTAGCCCTCCAGCTTTGGCTTCTCTTACTGCCTTGTAAAAGTTTATTGCATCTCTTACCGTAGTTGATTTAACAACTTTTTTAACATTGTTAGATAAAAAATTAATGTCAAGTTTATGCTGGTAACCGTATCCTGTTATTGCGACACTTACAATTGTTGGTGCAAGTAATGTAACAACACCAAGATTGGTGTTCCCGCCGCTATGTAAACTTCTTGTTGATGTAATAGCCTCCATAATATGTTTCCCAATACATACATGTTGTAAACTTATTTTTCCATTCTTTACAAGTAAACCTTTAAAGGCAAGTTTTCTCATAGCTGGACCTACAGCAATACTTCCTGCAATAAAATGTTCAAGTCTTGTATCTTTAAAGTCAGAAAATCTGTGGACGGCCCCTGGTTTAGGGTAGCTACAAGCCTCAAGAGCTATTGCAAGTTGAGCTAGGTTTACGATTTCTTCAACAATCTTATGAGATTTCAACGATGTCAACAACAAATAAATATATATGAGTAAGCTTTATTATTCTTTAGATTTAAAAGCTCTATATGACGGAAAAGGAGAGTTTAAGGAAAAAATATGGCTGAAATTTGTGAAGTTTGTGGACTACCATTAGACCTTTGCGTATGCAGCGAGATAAGTAAAGATCAACAAAAAATCAAAGTTAGACTTGAAAAAAGAAAGTGGAATAAACCTGTAACAATTGTTGAGGGAATTGATGTTAAGGATGTAGACATCAGTAAACTTGCCGCTGAACTTAAAGCTTTTTGTGCATGTGGCGGAACAGCAAAAAATAATCAAATAATTCTTCAAGGAGATCACCGAGAAAAAGCCAAGGAAAAGTTGATAGCGCTAGGGTTTTCCAGAGAAAAAATAGAAGTACAATAAGTTAAAGATAAAATCTAAACAAAATAGTTAAAATGGTATTTAAAACAAACAATCTTACTAGCAAAGTAAAAAGTAAGAGGTGTCGCGCGTCCTATGGACGCCCCATCTAACTATAAACATAAGCTTGAGGTTAAGATGCTTCAAAAATCACTAAAAGTACCTGTCGAAAAACTTGAAGAACTTAAGGGTGTTTTCTCAAAGCGGGTGTTGTTGCGGCTAAAAAAGGAGGCTGTTGAATGCCCATTAAAGGGTTCTTCGGTATCCTTTCTTGAATGTTTCGTATGCGACCGATTTATTCGAAGGGTTAAAGGTTATGTGTACTGTTCTGGCTAGGTAAACATAAAAAACTATAAAACCTGTTTAAACTTGCTCATTAACTGGAGGTCTCAAACTTTTTGAACTTTTTTCAAAAATGCTTGGAATGTGGTAGGTCTTATGAAAACCATAAGATTATTTATAGCTGTCCAAGCTGTAACAACCCAATTGAAATTACACTTAACATTGAAGAATTAAAAGAAAAAGTATCAAAGACTCTGTTTGCAAATAAAAGTATTTATACAATGTGGCGTTACATAGAACTTCTTCCAATTTCCCCAAAAAACGTGTACTCACTTGGAGAGGGATTCACGCCAACAGTAAAAAGTAGAAATTTAGCTGAACATCTTAAAATTAGTAAACTTAACTTTAAACTTGATTTTTTAAACCCAACAGGGTCATTTAAGGATAGAGGAGCATCAATTCTTATTTCCAAAGCTAAGGAGTTTAAAACTAAGGCTGTTGTTATTGATTCTTCTGGAAATGCTGCAGCTTCTCTTGCAGCATATGCTGCAAGAGCAAATTTACAATGTTATGTTTTTATACCAGCGTACGTAAGCATAGGTAAAGTTGTCCAAGCAATGATGAGCAACGCTTTTGTTGTTAAGGTTGATGGTACAAGAAGTGAAGCTTACGAAGCAGCGTTAATGGCTCATAAAGAATATGGCTGGTATTATTGTGGTTTTCAACTAAATCCCTATCTCTACGAGGGAAACAAAACTATAGGTTACGAAATTTACGAACAATTTAATTGGGAACCTCCAGACTGGGTTGTATTTCCAGTTGGTACTGGTAGCGCTTTTCTTGGATGCTGGAAAGGGTTGAAAGAATTTTATAACCTAGGTTTAGCAGATAAACTTCCTTCGCTTGTCTGTATTCAATCTGAAGGATGCGCACCAATAGCTAAAGCTTACCTTAAAGGTTTGGATACCATAATGCCTGTAAACCCTCATAAAACCATTGCTGAAGGGTTAATGATACCGTCCCCTATTAGAGGACGGTATGTTTTGGCATCTATCAAAGAAAGTAATGGTTTGGCAGAAGTTGTTTCTGATAATGAAATTGCTGAAGCTATGAAACTTCTAGCTAAGTATGAAGGAATCTTTATCGAACCTTCAGCTGCGGCTGCCTTCGCTGGAGTTAGAAAACTCGTTAACTCTGGAGAAATAGGTAGAGATGAAAGTATTCTTTGTATACTAACTGGTAGCGGATTAAAAACCCAAGAAATATGTAAAGGCTTTTTTAAAGAGCCGGTCATAATTAAGGCTTCAATTACAAGTTTAAGGGAAATATTTAATAAAAAAGGAGAAGTTTCTAGTCAAATTTTTTTGGAGGATGCTTAAGGGTTGGCAATAAATGGTCGATAAGAACGTTTGCAACCACCGCTTCGACAATAGGAACAGCTCTAGGTATAAAGCATACGTCGTATCTCCCCTTAATCCTTAATTCTGTATTTTCCATTTTTAAAAGATCAACAGTTTTCTGAAATTTTGGTATGGAAGAAGGAGGTTTAAATGCAACCCTAACAATTATAGGCATACCTGTTGATAGGCCTCCAAGAATTCCTCCTGCATTGTTTGTTAATGTGACAATTTTACCATTAATAACTCTGTATTCATCATTATTTTCAGATCCTCTAAGTCTTGCAGCATTAAAACCAGCTCCAAATTCCACACCCTTAACTGCAGGAATACAGAAAAGAAATTTTGCAAGATCAGCATCGAGAGAGTTGAAAATAGGTTCCCCAACACCAGGTGGAACATTAACTGCAAAGCACTCAATAATACCCCCAACACTATCGTTTTCTTCCCTAGCCTTTAAAATAACATTCTTCATTTCTTCTTCTACCTCAGGGTCACAGCATCTTAACAAGCTTTTTTCTGTTTTTTCCTTAACTTCTTCGAATGTAATCCTTTTCTTAACTCTAACTCCGCCAACTTCGATTACATGAGCGTAAACCTCAACACCAAGTTTTTTAAGAAGTTTTTTTGCTATTGCTCCTGCGGCAACAAATCCTACGGTAATTCGTGACGAAAAAATTCCTCCACCACGGTAGTCATGAAAACCATGATATTTTATAAATGCAGGATAATCTGCGTGTCCTGGTCTAGGTTTCCACCTAAATTCTTCATATACATTTGAAACAACATCTTTGTTGTATACAATCATACATAGTGGTGCACCAGTAGTGTAACCATTAAAAACACCTGAAAGAATTTCAACCTTATCCTCCTCAATCCTCTTCGTTGAGAATAAATCTTTACTTGGTCTTCTTTTGTCAAGCTCCTTTTGAATGTCATCTTCACTTAAAGGTAGTCCTGGAGGACATCCATCAACAATAACGCCTACACATTTACCGTGACTTTCGCCAAAAATTGTTAAAATAAAATTTCTTCCTATACTGTTTGTCATGACAAAAATGTAGAATACTTAACAAATATTAAGGTTTACCTCCTGTAGAAACCATCAACCTTTAATTTCTATCCTGCCTCCAATCTTAGCTAGGTCTTCGAAAAAACTAGGATAGGATTTTTTGACACAATCACTATTAAGAATAACTGTTTCTCCTTCAGCTCTTAAAGCTGCAACTGCACATGCCATAGCAATTCTATGATCATTATGTGGGTTGATGATTGCTCCCTTAAGCTTACATTCTCCTTTAACAATCAAGTTATCTTCTAAAACTTTAATCTGTGCATTCATCTTTGAAAGTTCAAAAGTTATTACGTTTAAACGGTCTGATTCTTTGATTCTTAGCCTCTTAACGTTTCTTATTATTGTTTCTCCTTTAGCGTAGCATGCTAAAACGGCATAAACTGGAACAAGGTCAGGGGTATCTTTTGCATCAACCTCCACACTAGTTAACTCACCACCTAAAACTTCAACATAATTTTCTCCACAATGAATTTTTACCCCCATCTTTTTTAAAGTGTTGATTATTTCTACATCTGGTTGAGTTTTAAGTGAAGGATAGAGATTTTTGAATTTTACATTAGAGTTTGTAATTGCTGCAGCGGCAATAAGGAATGAAGCAGAAGAAAAGTCTCCAAAAATTTTATGGGTATAAGGTTTATAATTCTGGTTTGATGGGATGTAGTATGATTCATGGTTACCTAAAACTTTAACGTCAATTCCATGTCTTTTAACAACTTCCAACGTTAACTCTACATACGGCTTGGACTCAAGAGGAGTTTTTACTTCTATAAAACTGTCATTTTTAGCTAAGGGGCATATAAAAATTAAAGCAGAAACAAACTGTGAACTTACATCACCAACAATTGAAGATTTTCCTCCAACAACTCTTCCTCCGTACACTGTTACTGGTGGAAAACCATCAGTTGATTCACAATTTACCCCTAACATCCTCAAGGCATCAATAAGAGGATAGATTGGTCTTTTTAGAAGACTACCCTCACCAGTTAAGATTGTTTTACCCTCCGCTAGACTAGCAAATGCTGTCATAAATCTGATGGTTGTGGCTGAAAGTTTACAGTTTACTGGCTTACTTGGTGCAGTTAGCTTACAATCTCCATCAACAATTAGCATTTTTTCATTTGCCACAATTTTTACACCAAAATTTTTGCAACTATTAATAGTTGCAAGTGTATCATCAGAATAAAGCGGTTCTAAAATTTTAGATTCCCCCTTACTAAGAGCCGACGCAACAACAGCCCTATGAGTATAGCTTTTTGAGGGGGGAATTTCAACACATCCATCTAGATTTTCAGTTTTTTTAACAACAACTATCATATTTTACACCAGAATACTCGATTTTTTATTGTTAACATTTGCTACCAGAATTTCTTCACCATACTTTTTCCAAACATCCAGAACATCGTCAAGCTTATGATTTTCCACAACAGCTACAACAGCAGGACCCTTACCACTTAAACCTGAAGCTATAGCCCCCGCGTTTAAAGCATCAAAAACAATGTCTGTCTTGTATCCAAGAATTGATGAATAAAGCAAACCGTTTAAGGTTAAAGCCTCCCAGTATTTTCTGTTTAAAGCCCTTTCAAATGCAATTTTAACGTACGGTGCTATTAATTTAACCTTTTTAGCGTTAACACTTACCGTGTAGGTTTTTTTCTTCGGTACATAAATTAAAACTTTATACTTAGTTGCAACTTTTTCCCTTCTGATCATTTTATGCTTAACGTTATCTGTTACAACAACTCCGCCAAAGTAGGAGGCACATACATCATCAAAAGCACCTGTAATGGTTGTTTTTGCTCTAAAAGCAGCTTTAACACTAAGATTAATGATTGTTTCATCATCTAAACTTTTACCTAAGGCTGTAAGTGTTGCGAGAATAATAGCGTTTGCAGCAACACTACTGCTTTTTAAGCCCCTAGCAATAGGTATGTTTGACATCGTTTCAACTTTTGCACCAAACTTTTCTTTAACACCAAAATAATCAAAAACAACTTTAACAGCTTCCTCAATAAGTTTGGTATCCTCGTTGTTACTGGAAAGTATTCTTCCTCTAACAACGCCAGCTTCATTGGTTAATTCAACTTTTGCCTCTGTTTTTAAGTCTAAACCAAAAGCAGCACCCTTACCTATCGCTATAGCATTAACTATTGTCGCTGCACCATAAGCGATAGCTTTACCGTAACTCATACACTTTCTCCAAACTAGAAATTTAATCTTTCTTCAAGTTTTTAAGAACAACTTTAAACATTTCTTCGGTAGGCGGTTTTCTTTCAAACCATATCTCAAAAGCCTTAGCAGCTTGGTACACTAACATATTGATACCTTCCACTACCTTTACACCCTTTTTCTTGGCCTCGGTAAGTAGTCTTGTCTTTAAAGGTTCATATATTATGTCAAAAACAACTATACCTGGCTTAATAAAATCTTTATTAACAGGTGTTTCCCAAATTTTAGGATACATCCCAACAGATGTTGCATTTATCAGGACATCAGCGTCTTCAAGCTCATTTTTAAGATTTAAATCATCTAACTTTAAACCTTTAGCTTTTATGTTAAAGTTCATCGTTAAGGATTTTTCTATTTCTACCGCTTTTTCTACAGTCCTATTAAGTATTACTATTTCTCCACCTCTACCAAGTTTCTCCAATTGTTGAGCAAGTGTAAAGGCTATTGATTTTCCAGCACCTCCAGCCCCTATAACCACCACCTTCTTTCCCTTAAGCTCCACATTACTATGTTTAAGAGCCTCTAAAGCACCAATACCGTCAGTATTATATCCTACAAGTTTCTCGTCAACGTTTTTCACGGTATTTACAGCACCGATTTTCTCAGCTAAACTATCCAACTCATCAAGTAGGGGTATTATTAAAGTTTTATAGGGCATTGTGACGTTAAATCCTGAAACATTTAAACTTCTTAAACCATTAACAGCCCTTTCAAGGTTTTCTCTTGAAACATTAAAGGCAAGGTAAACAGCATTTATACCAAGTTTCTCAAATATGGCATTATGAATTACTGGACTTAACGAGTGTTGAACAGGGTTACCTATTAGACAATATAATTTTGTTTTACCGTTGATTAGCCTCAAAAATTAAGCACCAATAATACTAAAAATTTTTTTTAATTCATTAATAGTCAACTGTCCCTTAGCTGATTCCTTTCCTTTAAGTAGTGAAGCGTAAGTATACTCTCCACCAAAAATTGGGGATAAAATTCTTGATGGAACACCTAATTTTCCCATACAAAAAGAAACAATTCTCCACTTTTTTGATGCTTTAGATAAGAAACTTAAACATTCTAGGTTATCCTCTAACCTTTTTGCTGTAAAAATGATTTTTAAAATATCAGCTTTTATATTCACCATTCGTCTAAACAATTTAAACATTTCGCTAATTGTTGGAGTTAACTTGAAGTTGTGATGTGAAACTATTGTTTTACATCCAAGGTTTTTTATCTCTGCTATATACTGTTCTACTTTTTCTACCGAAAATTCCATGTCCACATAATCAAAGTTACATTGAGCTGCTTTTAAAAGAACATTTAACCTATCATTTTCAGGTTGAGTTGAATATCCACCTTCCCCTATAGGCCTATTTGTTGCTATTAATGGTAAACTTGTTGTTTCTCTAACTTTTTTTAAATCAAAATTTGTTAAATTCTTAACGTAGTCTATTCTCAGCTCTGCAAGGTCAGCTTCATCTTTTTCAGCTTTAACTAGCATTTTTTCTACTTCTTTAATACTTCTTCCGATAATAACAACACAGATTTTGGCTTTATCTTTCAATAACTGATTCCTCTTTGACAAGGGTACCAAAATGTCTTCCACCAGGATTCCAGTAAACTAAAACTTCATCATCGGGTTTAAGGTCTCTTATAGACTTTGAACCGTCTCTTGTAACTAAAAATATTGTTTCAGCGTTTTGTACAATTGTTTTAACAATGTTACCTTCAACCTCAGCTTCTACAAGCATTAACGGTCTTTTCTCAATTTTTACACGTGCAATAGTTGTAACTCTAAAATTTCCATTTCTATCAACAATTAAAACTTCATCACCAGCTTTTAACTCAGAGAGATATCGAGTTTTGTTTCCTGGTGTAAGTAAGTAAAGGGATACAGGTCCAGCGTTAACCCTAAACGGTCTAGGTTCAACATAAGGATTTTCAAAAACTTCAGCTTGAATAAGAAAAAGTCCTGCAGATTGGCAACCAACAAGCATTCCCTCTCCTCTGTTCATAAGCTCACAAGTATCTATACAAACACGGTCTCCTAAACCAAGTTCTCTACATCCAATAATTTTAGCCTGTTTAAGCTCTAATCTTCTTAATTTTTCCTCCTCAATAATTTTTGCAACACCCACCAGAATTTTAGGCTCGTTTGTCTTTAAAATCAAGCCATCAACACCGATTTCTAAAGTTTTCATCATTAACTTTGCTTCTTCGACGCTGGAAACTTCAACTAAAAGCTTACTCCTTCTATGGACCTTTGCTATAAGGTTCTCCAATGGAATAACTTTCCAGTTTAAACATCGGATGATGATGTAATCAACATTCTTCTCAGCAGCCTCAACCACCTTCTTTTCGTCACTTCCGCTTGTTATATTTACTAATAGGCAAACCTTTTTTCCGCTATTCTTTAAACTCGTCATCAATTCTTCATCAATTTTATCCAAAAAAACTATTTCATTGTTTATATCTTTAGATGTAACAGTAAGTCCCAAGGATTTTATGCAAGAAGCCAGGTTCTTATTTGACGTAATAACTCTACAAGCTACCTTTTTTGATGCCTCTAAAAGCGTATTTTTAAATTCTTCCTGTATAGAGTCTTCAATGCTAACCCACAGTTCCTTCAATTTAGCCCTCCTTAAGAATTTTTAATGCTCTTTCAACGTCAGAATTTTCATGTACAATAGCATTTAACGCCTTAACCATTTTTGCTGGGTCTTCATGTTGAAAAACATTTCTACCAATAGATACTCCTACTGCTCCAGCTTCAATAGAATCATAAACCATACTTAAAAATTCAACTTCATTCTTGGTTTTTGGTCCTCCAGCAATAACTATTGGAACAGGACAGCTTTCAACAACCTCTCTAAAGCTTTTAATACTTCCAGTATAGTTTGTTTTCACAATATCCGCGCCTAGTTCAGCTCCAACTCTTGCAGCATGCTTAACAAGCTCAACATCATGCTCATTTTGAATCTTTGGTCCTCGAGGGTACATCATTGCAAGTAAGGGTATACCAAATTCTGCAGCTTTATCAGCAATTTTACCAAGATATTCTAACATTCTTGGTTCTTGAGTTGCTCCAACGTTAACATGTACAGACACTCCATCAGCACCAAGTCTTAAAGCCTGTTTTATACTGCAAACCTTAACCTTCCAGTGTAAATCAGGGCCTAAACTTGTACTTCCTGAAAGATGAACTATAATACCCATCTTTCCAAAGTTTACCCTACTAGCAATACCTTTATGAACAACAACAGCATCAGCTTCCCCAAGAATAAGCCTATCAGCTATCCATTGCATGTTTACAATTCCTTTAACAGGTCCAATAGATACTCCGTGATCCATTGGAACAATAACTGTTTTTCCATTACTTCTAAAAATTCTACTTAACCTTCTTTTTTTACCGATCTCCAAAGGTTTACACCTTTTTAAACATATCCTTCTGATTTAAGGAGTTCAGCATTAAGTATGGAGCATCCTGCTGCGCCCCTAATAAGGTTATGTCCTAAAACAACATACTTTACACAATCAAAAACTTTGTCATATCTTACCCTTCCAACAACAACAGCCATACCACCACCAGCCATTCTATCAATTCTTGGTTGAGGACGGTTATCTTCAGGTCTAACAATTATTGGAGGATGAGGAGCTGTTGGAAGTTTAAGTTTTTGTGGTGCTCCTTCAAAGTTTTTCATCGCTTCAATTATTTCATCGGGTTTTACCTTCTTTTCTGTTTCAACAAATACAGCTTCAACATGTCCATCAATTGTTGGAACTCTATGACAGCTTGCAGAAACCTTAAAATTTGCATGTTGATGAGGTAAACCCATTATTTTTAAGGTTTCTCTTTCCACCTTTTCTTCTTCATCTTTAATGAAGGGTATAATGTTGTCAATAATGTCTAATGATGCAACCCCAGGATAGCCAGCACCGGAAACAGCTTGCATTGTTGAAACTACGACACGTTTTAAACCAAAGTTGTCATATATTGGCTTTAATGATAAAGTTAGTATTGCTGTTGTACAATTTGGATTTGTAACTATAGCACCATCCCAGTTTCTTTTTTTACGTTGTTTATCAATCATGCTGACATGGTCAGCATTTACCTCAGGATTTAATAGTGGAACATCATCATCCATTCTGTGAGAACTCGCGTTACTTAAAACTATAAACCCGTTTTTTGCAAATTCCTCCTCAATTTGGTAAGCAGCATCAGAAGGAAGGGCTGAAAAAATAACGTCCACATCCTCATTCTTAAACAGGTTAGGGTCCAAGGGTTTAACCTCTAATTCCCTAGTTTTGCTGGAAAAATCTTCACTACTTCCCTTAACAGTTTCACCGTATGTCCTGCCTGCAGATTTTTCGGAAGCTGCTACGCTTTTTAACTCAAACCATGGATTTTTTTCTAAAAGCTTAACAAATTTTTGCCCAACTAGTCCAGTTGCACCTAAAACACCAGCTTTAATTCTTCCAGTCAAAACTCAACCACCCTTCAACAACCCGGATTTAGATAAACTTTCCTTTATAAGCAAGAAAGCTTTTTCTTTATCATTCCAATGTATAAATAGTCTTACAGATGAGCTTACCGTTATAAGTCCGTAAAGGTTTATACTATTTAAGCTGAGTGGTGCAACAACAGTATCAATAATTCCCGGAGTTTCTTCAAGGTCATGTCCTGAAATAGTTATCTGGGATAATGGTTCAAAACTATGAATAGCTTTAGCAATTTTTTCATTCCTTATTAAACTATGGAGCTTGTTAATAAATTCTGGCATACATTCTTCAATGTAAAGAATAAGGGATGGATAGGAAAATGTCAAACCTAAGAGCTTCTCTAAGGGTAATTCCTCAGATAGAATTTTGGGTAACGTAGTTGCCGGAGAAATTTCTTTACCTACTATAGTTATCATAGAAACAGGTTTGTTGTTTAATACAACCTTTAAACCTAAGTTTATTTCGCCTTTAATAATTGTTCCACCTGAGAAATCTTCGTTTAAACCTACTACTCTAACCGTAATCTCGTTTTTTGCATATTTTAACGCTTTTGGATGAAGAACCTTTGCTCCAGCGGAACTCAAAGTGTACATTTCCTCAGCATCTAAAACATTTATTTTTTCAGGGTTAGAAACTTTTTTTGGATCTGCCGAGAGAATTCCACCAACATCTTTAACAAAAATAACTTCATCAGAATTTAAACATCTTCCAAGAACCATAGCGGTGATGTCGCTTCCACCTCTACCTAAGGTTGTAACTTTACCTTCAGGAGATAAACCTATAAAGCCAGGTATAACTACAACATATCCTTTATCAATTAAAGGTTTGATTTTTTCCAAGATAGCATTCTCAGTCTTATCAAGTAGGACTTCCGCATTTCCATAATTTGAGTCGGTATAAATTGGCCAGAGGTTATCTAGAGGATCCAAACCTACAACTTTTAAACCTAAAGCCTTTAATGCAACACTCATTAAACGCGTTGCGGTCCGTTCACCCATTGATAAAACCTCATCAAGCTCAGATTTTCCAAGGTTGTTTAATGAGATTTCATGAGCTGTTTTAAGAAGTTGGTCGGTTACACCAGCTAAAGCTGAAACCACAACAACAATTTTGGTGCCTTTTTTAACTTCTTTAGCAATTTTTTCAGCAGCCAGCGTAAAATCTTTTGAAGATGCTAGTGTAGAACCACCAAATTTTACAACAATTGTTTTAGCATTTTTCATCCACTAATAACCTCCTGAGGATTTAAAAAAAGCTTAAGCAACAATATTAGAATAGAAATTAAAGAATGGTTTTTTCTAATAGCGAAAAACTTTGTTAAAGCATGAATAGTTAAAGTAAACTCGATACCTCCTATCCACCACGCAGACCTTCCTAAGATACTTTTAAGTATCAAGTTCTTAAGCTTAAATATTTAAGTTTTATGGTTGAAGGTAAAATTCATTTTCAGCTGAAAATTGAGAAGAGTTTTTATGTTATGAGTGGTTATAAAGTTAAGACATGAAGACTTCGTGGTTATAGTTAGTTAAGAGGTATAACGTTTATGAGTGGAGATGAAATAAGCATAAACCTTAAGGTGGTATCCATACACCCATTTTTCGATGCATACGGGAATGAGTATGTTTGTGTTGAGTTTGGTATTGAAGCTCAAAAACCTCCAGCAGTAATGTCTATGCCTCCCAATATTCCACAAGAATTATCAATAGTCATGCCTATTATAGCCCAGCTACCTAGAATGCTTTCACAAGGTAAAGTTTACACAAATAGGCTTGTACTTTTTCTTACAGTTCATGAATGGGAAAAAATGGAATATAAGTATCATTATGGAGAAGAGGTTGAAATTAGGGTTAACAAGAAAACAGGAGAAATAAAACTAATACCGTTAGGTTAAGATCAAAAACTGAACTAAGAAAGTTACCTTCTAGCTTTAACAAACCTAGAAATTTCTGTTCTTATTTGACTGTCACTAATGCCGATAAACACAGTTGCTGTTTTTAGGTCTCCATTTTCAATAAGCGTGTTAACATGTTGTTTAACAATTTTTTTTGGCCTATAACCTATGCCTAAACCAGACTTCTTAAGTAAAAGGATATCATTAGCCCCATCTCCAATAGCTATACATTTACTTAAATCCGCTTTCTCCTTTTTTGCAATATCCATGAGTGCTTTAAGCTTGTCTTCGGGGCTTAAAATACTACCTTTAAACCTTCCAGTCAAGACACCGTCTTTGATTTCCAGTTTGTTTGCATAAACATACTTTACTCCAAGTTTCTCAGCAATATGATTAGCAAAAATATCAAATCCACCAGTAATTATTGCTATTACAAACCCCGCTTTCTTAAGTTCTCCAATAAGGTCCTGAGCACCAGGAGATAGTTCTAGTTTATTCTTCAATTTTTCAAGTTTCCTTAAAGGAAGACCTTTAAGGAGAGAAACTCTTTTAGATAAAGCTTCCTTAAAATCCATTTTCCCCTCCATAGCCTTTTTTGTAACATCCTTAACCTTATCCTCAACACCTGCAAGTTTAGCCATTTCATCAATAATTTCCATGTTTACTAAGGTACCATCCATGTCAAAGGCGATAATCCTCTTCCTCTTCAGATATGTTTTTTCATCCTCGACTGATATTCCAGAGCCTAACCTTATTCCTTCATTTTTTAATTCCGATACAAGCTTAGTTAGACTTGTAGTTATGTTTGAAGTATCAACAACCATAACCATAACAAACATTTCTCCAAGAATTGACGCCCTACTCTTTAGAATATTTGCATTATACCTGTAAAGAACCTTAGATATTCCCGCAACAATTCCAGGCCTATCTTTGCCGACCGTTGTAACTATTATTGTACGCCTTCTCATAAGCCAAACCTAAGCTGAAACAAGCAGTTTTACAGGATAAACGTGGATTTTTAAGCCTATTTTTTTTCCTTCCACACTAAGTTTACTAGTTAGTTCATTTAGTTTTTTGTTTAAGTTTGGGTTTAAGAGCTTAACAATCATTGACATCACGAATATGCCTTGAAGCACTACTTGGTCAAGTTCCTCAATATTTCCCATTAACTCTGAAACTATTGAGGTTACTCTTGCAACAAGCCCAGGCTTGTCTTTACCAATAGCAACTATAACAACTTTGCTTTCCATTTCCACCATTTCTTATTACCCACAACAAATATTCTTTAAATTTTCAATTAAAAAACTGTTTTCTTTTCGGGTTCTAACCGTAATTCTTAAACAATTTTTAAGCATAGGCATATCACTTACATTCCTCACGATTACTCCTCTTCTAAGAAGACTTTCATAAATATTGTAAACATTAAACTCGTTAAATCTAACAAGAATAAAGTTTGTGCAAGATGGGTAAACCTGAATACCTTTTACATTTTTAAGTTCTTTTATTAACCACTCTCTCTCACTTAAAATGTACTCAATATTCCTTTTAACCACATCAAGGTGTTTTAATACTATGTTTGCAAGTATAAGTGACGGAACACTTAAACTGTTGGGAGGACGCATAATGTTTAAGATTTGAATAGTCTTAGCATTGGCAACAATGTACCCAACTCTTGCACCAGCTAGGAAAAGTGCTTTAGAAAATGTTCTAAGTATTATTAAATTTTCGTACTTGTCAGTGAAATCCACTAAACTTTCACCAGCAAACTCAGCGTAAGATTCATCGACAACAATAGGTATCTCAGGAAAACTCTCCACTAAACTAATAATATCATTTTTAGGTGTTAAATTCCCAGTTGGGTTGTTGGGGTTACATAGAAATATTATTCTGGTGTCTTCATTCACCGTATTCATGAGTTTTTCAACGTCATCTGAAAAATCAGTTTTTCTCAAAACCTCAACAATTTTTCCACCCATTGTCTCAACAACAATTCTGTACATAGCGTACGTTGGGCTTGAAATAATAGCACTTGTCCCATATTCAACAAAAACTTTGCTTACAATATCTAAAGCTTCATCACAACCAGCGGTTATACAAATTTCGTCAACATCCTTCTTAAGATAATTTGATAACTCCTCTCTTAACTCTATGTATGAAGGATCAGGATACTCGTTAATTTTGATATTCTGAATTGTTGATTTAAACTCTTCTACAACTTCTTTTGGAATAAAAGGCATAGTATTTGTATCAAATCGGATAATCTTGTCAGTAGTTAGACTAAACTTTTTTATAACTTCAACAGGAGATATCTCCCAACTGTATGGTTTAAATCCTTTAATAATGCTTCTAATCCTCATAACACATTTTACCCTGAAATATCCTGAAAAAAGGTATTAGGTAAACCTTAAAAAGGTTTTATTAATACGCGTAAGCAGGCTTACCAAAAAGGTACCTGACTTTTTACTTAATAAAAATTAGTAAAAGGTTACGTATTTGTAAGCTAGGTCTCTCCTAAAGGAATAATGAATCATACAGAAATTTTTCATGAAATTTTTAACTTTTTTCGCAACTGAAGCAGGATTTCTTTTTTCAATTACAACCTGCTTTATAAACTTTGAAACCTCCAACATATCTTCCTCTTTTAATCCTAACCTTGTTAATTCAGCCGTTCCAAGCCTTATTCCGCTAGGATTACCCACCTTATCAAGATTGTCCCATGGTAAAAGATTTTTATTGCAAATTATATTTGATTTTTCTAGTAGTGTAGAAATAACCCCTCCACCGCCAAATTTTGACACATCAACCAAGATTTGATGCGTTTCGGTAAAACCTTTATCGGCAGCAACAACATCAAAACCATCATTATATAATGATTCACCTAGCGCTTTGGCATTTTTTATAACCTGTTTAGCGTAACTTACACCAAACTTTTCAACCTCCAAGATGGATACAGCCAATGCAGGGATACGATGAAGATGATGATTACTTACAAGACCTGGAAAAACCGCTTTATCAATTTTTTCAGCCAGAACACTTTTACAGAATATTACTCCACCTTGAGGTCCTGGAAAAGTTTTATGAGTACTGCTTGTAACAACATCAGCTCCTTCTTCCAACGGGTTTTGAAACTGTTTACCCGCTATTAATCCTAAAACATGGGAGGCATCATAAACCAGAACCCCTCCAATGTCGGTTAAGACATTTTTTATTTCCTTTACTGGTTGAGGAAAAAGTATTACACTACCACCAAGAAAACATAAAGAGGGTTTTACTTTCATGATCTTTGTTACAGAAGCGTCAACATCAATATTCATTTCTTCTTTATCAAAAACTAAAGTTTCAACTTTAAGACTTCTTAAGCCAGCTCCACCAAAATCCATACAGCTAATATGTCCTCCGTCAACCAAAGATAAAGTTACTATGGTGTCTCCAAGCTTTGTTAAAGCATAGATTACTGATAAATTGGCCTGAGAACCAGACAAAGGTTTTAAATTTACATGTTCAGCACCAAAAACCTTTTTTAACTTTTTTTTAGTGAAATCTTCAACTAAATCTATATATCTTGTTCCATTATAAAACCTATTAAACGGTTCACCTTCAGCGTATCTATGAGAAAAATCAGATGCTAAAAATTCTCTAACAGCTAAGCTGGTAATGTTTTCACTTGCAATAAGATTTATGCACTCGCTTCTCCACTTATGATGCATTTTTACAAGTTTTCTTATATAGCCGAGTCCCTCTTTACGCTCCTTTATCATTTAACTTTCACCCTTAAAGACAACTTAAACTAAACTTTAGGTTTTAATAGTTAAACTTTTTGTTTCCATGTTGTGATAAAAGTTATCAATAAAGAAGTAAATCAAAAGGTTGATTAAACATTTAACAACTTAAGTACATGAGGTTTTAAAATGTTTTACCTTGAATGCATAGGTTGTCATGAAAAATACAGCCATTTAGATAGGGTCTACGTTTGTAAAAAATGTGGAGACCTCTTAACCGTGATGTACAATTATGATGAGCTAAGTCAAAAAATTGAAACTTTAAAGTGGAAAAAATATGCGTTATCTGTATGGAGGTATAAAGAGCTTCTACCAATTACTGATAAATCTAAGATTGTTAGCCTAGGAGAAGGGGGAACTAGACTTTATAGGTGTAGTAAACTTGAAAAAGAAGTTGGGGTTAAAAGGCTATATTTAAAAAACGAGGGAGAAAATCCTACTGGCTCATTTAAAGATAGAGGAATGACTGTTGGCATAACAAAGGCATTAGAGTACGGGGTTAAAGTTGTTATTTGCGCTTCAACAGGAAACACTTCAGCATCTCTTTCAGCTTATGCTGCAAAAGCCGGAATCAACTGTATAGTCATAATACCTGCTGGAAAAGTGGCTTATGGTAAGCTTGCTCAAGCCATCATTTACGGTGCGAAAATTATTCAGGTTTCTGGAAATTTTGATGATGCATTAAAAATGGTTTTTAAACTTTCACTTGAGAGAGGTGAAATTTACCTTCTCAATTCAGTTAATCCTTACCGGCTTGAGGGGCAAAAAACTTTAGCGTTTGAGGTTGTAGACCAGCTTAAGGGTTTAACTCCTGATAATGTTGTTGTTCCCGTGGGAAATGCTGGAAATATAAGCGCAATATGGAAAGGATTTTTTGAGCTTAAGAAGCTAAATTTAGCTGAAAAGTTGCCAAGGATGTTTGGTGTTCAGGCTGAAGGTGCTGCTCCTATCGCAAAGGCTGTAAAAAGTGGTGAGAAAACTATTAAACCCGTTCCTAACCCTGAAACTGTTGCTACAGCTATAAGAATAGGCTCACCTGTGAACTGGAAAAAGGCTATGGATGCTATTAAACAATCTAACGGTGGAGCTGAGATTGTCACAGACACGGAAATCTTGGAAGCCCAGAGAAAATTAGCCAAACTTGAGGGTTTATTTGTCGAACCTGCAAGTGCATCCTCAATCGCGGGTTTGAAAAGGCTTGTTGAAAGTGGAGAAATAAGTAAAGATGAAACAGTTGTTTGTGTTGCAACAGGTCATGGCTTAAAGGATCCTGATACCCCTGTAAAGTTTCTTGGAGAAGAAATTGTTAAAATTGATATTAACTTTGAAGAACTCAAAAAAATTTTAGGGATATTAAAAGGTTAAGAGGTTAAAGAGTTGAGAATAATCCTAATCGGGTTTGGAGTTGTAGGCCAAAATTTTTCAAAAATGATTGATAAAAGAATAAAAGAGTTAACTGAAAAATTCAAGTTTTATCCTAGAATTGTTGCCATTGTTGATAAAGGAGGTGCTGTAATAAATAAAAGAGGAATTAGCATAGAAGACGTATTAAAGGTGAAACATCAAAAAGGTTCAGTTGCCTATGTTGATGAATTTGGTATAAAAGATTTGGAGGGCAGTAAGGTAATAGAGGAAGTTGATGCTGATGTTGTTGTTGAAACAACTCCAACAAACATTACTAACGGGGAACCAGGACTAACCCATATTAGAACTGCTTTAAAGACGGGGAAACATGTTGTAACAACCAATAAAGGTCCATTAGCTTTAGCTTTCCCAGCATTGATGGAGCTTGCCAACCATAACAATCTTTTCCTTAGATTTAGTGGGTGTGTTGGCGGTGGCACACCAATTCTAAATTTTGCTAAAAAATGTTTACTTGGGGATTACATAATTTCATTCAAAGGTATCTTAAACGGAACAACAAATTATATTCTTACAAGGATGGCTACCGATAAAATCTCCTTTGAAGAAGCTCTTTCAGAAGCTCGAAGGGCAGGTTATGCTGAGGCTGATCCATCTCTAGATGTTGATGGATGGGATTCTGCGTGCAAGCTTGTGATTCTATCTAATTGGATTTTTGGTACTAAAGCTGTGTTGCAAGATGTTAAAGTAAATGGTATTAGAGGTATCACGTTAGCTGATGTTGAAGATGCGTTAAGACAAAATTGTGAAGTTAAACTTATAGCTTCGGCTGAAAATGGTAAACTTGAGGTTAAACCTCAACCAATTCAAAAAACACATCCATTATGCGTTGGCGGTATACTTAATGCAGTAACATTTGTATCTACCTATGCTGGCGAAGAAACTATTATCGGTAAGGGTGCAGGAGGAATTGAAACTGCAAGTGCAATTTTAAGAGATTTACTTATTATAAAGGAGGGTATGCTAAAAGTTTAAATGCCTAAATTTACACCTTTAATTTTTTTAGATAAAAATGAAGCTTATTATGAAGTTTGGAGGAACATCTGTCGCTGATGGGAAAAGAATTTCGCATGTTGCTAATCTTATAGAGGAGTATGCAAAAGAGAATAAAATTGTTGTTGTGGTTTCAGCTTTAGCTGGTGTAACCGACCAACTTTTTGAAGTTTGTAAAAATGTAATTAAGTGTGAAAAAGGATTTATTGAAGAGTTTATTAAAGAGTTTAGTGAAAAACATGTTAAAGCAGCATGTAAAGCAGTCTCCAACCCTTATGTTTTAGAAAATGTAAAAGCAACTATTAATGAAACCACGAATGAGCTTAAAAATGTTTTATATGGAATTTCTTATCTTCGGGAAATTACCCCAAGGATACTAGACTACGTAGTTTCTTTTGGAGAAAGATTGTCAGCTCCAATAGTTTGTGGTGCGTTAAAAAGTAATGGTATTAAATCAGAATGGTTTACTGGAGGAGATGCTGGAATTGTTACTGATTCAAATTTTGGGAATGCAAATCCGCTTATGGAGTTAACGAGTTTTCAAGTTAAAAATAAACTTCAAAATCTTATAGAAGATGGTATAATTCCAGTTGTTACAGGATATATTGCTGTAGACCAAAATGGTGCAATTACAACCCTTGGTAGAGGAGGATCAGATTTTACAGCCACAATTTTAGGTTATGCCTTAGATGTTGACGAGGTGTGGATTTGGACTGATGTTGACGGAGTTATGACTGCGGATCCAAAGGTTGAGCCTAAAGCTAGGCTTATCCCTCAACTATCTTATAGTGAGGCTATGGAAATGGCTTATTTTGGGGCTAAAATGATCCATCCTAAAGCTGTTGAGGCTGTCAGTGGAAAGGGCATACCTATAAGAGTTAGAAACACCTTTAACCCTCAAAACCCTGGAACGTTAATATTTAAAGAACAAAAAATATCGTCAAAATCCATTGTTAAATCTATTTCGCTTATACGTAAAGCTGCATTGATCACGGTAAGTGGAGCATCAATGTTTGGAGTTCCTGGTACTGCTGGAAAGGTTTTTAAAATTTTAGGTGACAAAAACATCAACGTTTTAATGATTTCTCAAAGTTCTTCTGAGGCTAATATTTCATTTGTTATTCCAGTAGAAAAACTTGAGGATGCGCTAAACACGCTTGAAGACCGTCTGCTTGGAGGAGGTATTATTAAGGAGGTTAAGTCGGAAGATGACATTTGTGTAATCACGCTGGTTGGGGCAGGAATGGTTGGAACACCAGGAGTTGCTGCAAGAATCTTTGGAGCTGTTGCACGTGAAAAAATTAATGTCAGGATGATCGCGCAAGGGTCGTCAGAACTAAGTATATCCTTTGTTGTTAAGGAAAATGATGGTGAAAGAGCTGTAAGAGCATTACACGAAGAGTTTAAACTTGACAAATTGGATGAGTTGTAAACATTTTTAAGTTATCTCGCATTTTTTAAGAAGTTTTCTCGGATTTTCTCTTAAAACCTTTAAAATATCTTTCTCGCATAAGCCTGCACCCATAGCCGCTTTAAAAGCTTCTTCAGAAGTGATAAAATCTTCAGGGCTATGCAGGTCGGTGTTTAATAAAAGTTTAGCTCCTGTTTTTAAAGCCACTTTTGCAAGGTACCCATTTGTTAGACAATGTCCTTTACGTAAAGTTAACTCCAAGTAGACGTTATTTTCTCTTGCCAACTCAGTGTCCTCAAAGCTAATTAATCCCGGATGAGCTAATACATCAACATCTCCACATTTCACAGCTTCATGGTTTGTTCCAGCTTTAACAGGTTCTTTTATTGTTTCACCATGAACAATTACAAGTTCAGCTCCAAGTTTTTTCGCTTTTAAAGCCATTGACTGTATCCTTTCAGGAGGAATATGTGTAAGTTCAACACCAATAAAAAACTTTGATTTCGCACTAAATTTTTTAAGCTCATTTGATGCTTTGATAAGTTTTGGTAAAACTGAATCAATGTTTGAAGCATCAACATGGTCAGTTACAGCTATAGCTTCATAATCAAGAAATTCAGCGTATCTCACAATTTCACTTGGTAGAAGCTCCCCATCACTAAGCAGGGAGTGTGTGTGTAAGTCTATTCTTCTAATTTCAATTTTATTCTGAAATTTTCTCTCCAACTTAAATGTCGCTTCCAAAGTTTAATAAAATTATGTTTAACATTATCAATTTTTAAGGTTTTCAGGTTTTTGGAAGAAGCAACTTCTATAGCCTAGATGGCATGCAACTCCTATTTGCTTAACCTTAACTAATATTGCATCTAAATCACAATCAAAATATATCTCCTTAACTATTTGGTAGTTTCCAGACGTTTCACCTTTAAGCCAAAGTTTCCTTCTTGAAGTACTCCAATAGTGGACTTTACCAGTACTCAATGTTTTTTCTACAGCTTCACGATTTGCATATGCAACCATAAGTACCTCGTTTGTTTCAAAATCCTGAGCTACCACAATAACTAGTCCATTATGCCTATAATTCAGCTTTTTAACAATTTTTTTTGCATCTTCCAAACTAAGGGAGTAGGCCAAGTTTTACCTCCTCCTTCTTTTAAATTCTTCAAGCACTTCTTCCAAGGTTATATTTTCTAATACCCACAAAACAAATACATGAAAAATGAGGTCAACAGATTCATGGATAACCTCTTTTTTGACACCCATTTTTGATGCTTCTATAAGTTCTTTGGATTCTTCCTCAATTTTAGATAAAACTTTCTCCAACCCCGCCTTAGTTAATTCTGAAACATAGGAGTTTAGCCTAGGGTTTTCTATTCTATCTCTAATAACATCAAAAACCTCTTTTAATATATTTAAGCTCAAAAAGTTAGCACTCCTCCCTAAATCTGGCTTCTACAGACTTTGCATGTAACTCTAACCCCTCAATTTCTGAAAAAAGTTTTACAACCTGGTTAAATCTTTTTAACCCATCATGTGAAAGTTGGAGAATCGTTAATGGTTTTAGAAAATCGTACACGGTTAATCCTGAGTGGAAAGATGCAGCGCCACCAGTTGGGAGAACATGGTTAACACCAACAGCATAATCTGCAACAGGAACAGGAGTAAAACTTCCAACTGAAATTAAACCCGCATTCTTAACCATTGACACAACTTTTTCAGCATTTTCAGCAATAATTTCTAAATGTTCCGGAGCAAACACGTTAATAAATTTTACAGCCTCATCAACATCTTTTGCAACAAGAATTTTACCGTTTCTTTTTAAAGTTTCAAAAACATTTTTTTTAACAATTTTTGGTAGGGTATTTGTAATCTCTGCTTTAACTTTGTTTGCAAAATTCTCGGATGTAGAAACAAGAATAGATGTAGAATTTGGATCATGTTCAGCTTGAGATGCCAAATCCATAGCAACATAAAGAGGGTTTGCTGTTTCGTCAGCGAAAATCATTATTTCTGTTGGTCCAGCTGGGAAGTCTATGCCAACTTCTCCGTAAACCATCATTTTAGCCACTGTAACATAAACATTTCCAGGACCAACTATTTTGCTAACCTTTGGTATTGTTTCGGTACCGTAGGCTAATGCTCCTATTGCCTGAGCACCTCCTACTCTATAAACCTCGTCAACACCACCCATATCAAGAGCAACAAGTATTGCAGAATCTATTTTCCCATTTTTTCTTGGCGGGGTACACGCAACAACCTTTTCAACTCCAGCCACCTTAGCTGGAATGGTAAGCATTAACGCAGTTGAAGGATAAACTTTTCTGCCACCAGGAATGTAAACACCAACACTGTCTATTGGTTTAAAAATTTGTTTAATAAGCAGGCCACAAGATTTTTTAATTATTTTATCTTTTGGGCGTTGTTTAGAGTGTACACTTCTAATTCTTTCGGCAGTAGACCTAAAAACTTTAACAAGATTTTTAGGTACCTCACGATATGCTTCAAGAAATTCTTCTTCCGAAACTCTTAATTCTTTCTTTGAAAGTCTAACACCATCGTAAATTTCAGTGTATTTTATAAGAGCTTTATCACCATGCTTTTTTACTTCATTTAAAATATCTGATACCGTTTTCCTGTAAACTTCTAAGTTAGTTTTCCACCTAGTAACAATTTTCAAAAAATCCTTCTTTTCAAGCGTATCTAGTCTTAAAACTTTAAACACCATAATGCTCACTGGTTAAGAGAATTTTAGCATATACCCTTTGTACTAGGAACATTGTATTTACCTTTTTCTCTAATTTTTACAGCTTCCTTTAAGGACAACCCCAGTGCTTTAAAAACAGCCTCAACCTTGTGATGGTCATCTCCTCCACGTAATACCATAACATGTAGGTTAAATTTTCCTTCATAGCTAAAAGACCTTAAAAAGTGGTTTACCATAGAAGATGAGAGACCTTCAATATTTTCTGGTTTAAGCTTGAGGTTGGATTTAAAATAAGGTCTACCAGACAGATCAAGACTTACCAAAACTAAAACCTCGTCCATAGGAACAATAGCGTATCCAAACCTGTTTATTCCTACCTTTTCACCTAAAGCTTTGCTTAGAGCCTGACCTAATGTTAAAGCTACATCTTCAATAAGATGATGATTTTTGGATTTTTCGTATGTTTCAGCATAAACTTCCAGTTTCAGCATAGCATGAAGGGCAAAAGAAGTAAGTAAATGGTTTAAAAACGCGTTTTCAGTTTTTATTTTTATTTCTCCAGCTTCATCAAGATTTAACTTTACGGTTACACTAGTTTCCTTTGTTATGCGTTTAACTTCAGCCTCCCGCATTCTTAATCACCTCCATAGCCTCTTGTAGGCTAAAAACCCCTTCGTAAAGAGCTCTTCCAACAATTACCCCTGCTACATTTGCCCTCAAAAGCTTTACAATATCTTGAAGAGAAGAAACTCCTCCAGCATAAATGATGGGAATTTTTGTTGTTTCTACAAGCTTTTTAACAACTTCAATATTAATCCCACTCATTGTTCCTTCAACATCAACATTTGTAAAAAGATATGCGGCAACATCTAAAGTTTCAAATGTTTTAGCAAGCTGATAGGGAGTTAACTTAACTTTTGTTTTCCAACCTTCTTTAACAAGGTAACCTTCCTTTGCATCCAAGGCAATTATGATGCGTTTAGGATTCACCATTTCTACAACTTCTTTAACAAAATCTAGATTTTCTATTGCAGCCGTACCAAGAATAACCCACCTAGCACCGGCATTTAAAAATAAGGCAACATCCGTGATAGATCTTATACCTCCACCAACTTGTACTGGAATACTTACATTTTTCAGTATTTCCTTAATTACACTTTTATTATCTTTGAAGCCGTAAATTGCAGCATCAAGATCTACGATGTGGAGAATTTTTGCACCACTTTCTTCCCAAAATTTGGCAACAGCCACGGGGTCATCTGAAACCTTTATTCCAGATTCAGGTTTTCCCTGAATAAGCTTTACACACTTACCATTCATGATGTCAACTGAAGGTATAATGTACAACCTTACTTTTCACCAAAGTATTGTTATAAAATTTAGTTGTTACAGGCATTTAAAATAAGTTTACTATGCTCAGCCTAATGTTACAGTGAGCCATCAAGCTGGAAATGATAAAACTTATAAGATAAGTTTTTATATAGCTTTAACGTCAACATAACAACTGTTAATGTGATAAAGAATGAAAACTGTATGTCCAGAATGTGGTGCCGAGTTTGAAACACCCCAAGATGTAGTCATAGGTGAAATTTTAACATGTCCTGAATGTGGTTTAGAGTTGGAGGTAACAAGTATAGAGAAGTGTAATGTAGAAGTTAAACCTTCCCAAGTTTCAGGTGAAGATTGGGGAGAGTGATTGGGGATCATCATTGGTATTGTTTATGATCAAATTCGGTGGGAAGAAAAAGCAATAATAGAAACAGCCAAAACTAGAGGTATAAACGTAAACTTAATAGATGCAAAACAAAGTTTCTTTAACATTACACGTGAAGATGACTATAGTTCAAAAAATCTTGGAGATGTTCTACTTCAAAGATGCATAAGTTACTTTAGAAATCTTCACCTCACCGCAATTCTTGAAAGTAAAGGATATTACGTAGTAAACCCTTATAATGTTTCAAGCATATGCGGAAATAAGCTTTTAACAACCATTGCACTATCAAAAGCAGGAATACCGACACCTGAAACTTATGTTGCGTTTACACCGGAAGGAGCGTTTTCAGCATTTAAGAAGTTAAATCGTCCAGTAATGTTGAAACCTATCGTTGGAAGCTGGGGTAGACTTATTGTACCCTTAAAGGATGAAGAAACAGCTAGAGCTGTTTTTGAAGAAAGAGAATACATGTTTCCGCTTTATCAAGTTTATTATATTCAGGATATGGTAAAAAGACCTCCAAGAGATATCAGAACATTTGTCATAGATGATGAAGTTATAGCTGCAATCTATAGATACTCGTTTACAGATGTTAAGACAAATATTGCAAGAGGAGGTAAAGCAGAATACTGCCAAATAACTGATGAGCTTAGAGAGCTTAGTCTTAAAGCAGCTGAAACGGTTGGCGGAGGAATTTTAGGAGTAGATATGATGGAAACGGAGAATGGTCTTGTTGTTCATGAAATAAATCATACTGTTGAATTTAAAGCCACTGTTGAAGCAACAGGAGTAAACATACCCAAGTATATTGTGGGATATCTTATTAGAAAAGCTAAAAAATAGAAATATTTAATGTTAAATAAAAAACTGAAAAGATGAGAAATTTGGTTCGGGTTGGAATAATCGGCGGTTCAGGGTACACTGGTGGAGAACTTTTAAGGTTCCTTCTTTTTCATCCAAAAGTCGAGCTAACTCACATAACTTCCAGAGAATATGCTGGTGAACATATTTTTAGAGTTCATCCAAATTTAAGAGGTTTAACAAAACTTCAATTTGATAAACCTGACATATCAAAAACAATAAGCTTATGTGACCTCGTATTTGTTGCCACACCACACGGAGTATCTTCAAAACTTACCCCAAAAATTTTGGAGGCGGGATTAAAAGTTATAGATTTAAGCGCAGATTTTAGACTTAAAGATCCAGTTGAGTATGAAAAATGGTATGGTTGGCAGCATCCACACCCTGAACTTTTAAAAGATGCGATATATGGAGTTCCGGAGCTTTATAGAGATAAAATTAGAAATGCTAGGCTTATAGCCTGCCCAGGATGTATGGCTGTGGCAGCTATACTCAGTCTGGCACCCGTTTTTAAAGAAAAAATTGTTGAAGAAGATAGAGTGGTTGTTGATGTTAAAATAGGGTCGTCTGGTGCAGGAGCAAAACCTACACGCTCAACCCATCACTCTGAAAGATATGGGGTTATCAGACCCTACAAGCCTGCGGGACATAGACATACCGCTGAAATAGAACAAGAATTAAAAGCAATTTCAGGTTTAAATGTTAAGGTAGCTATGTCTGCTCATGCAGTAAATATTGTAAGAGGTATTCTTTCGACATCCCATACATTTTTGACTAGAGAGGTTAGTATAACTGAAATCTGGAAGATTTACCGCTCCTTCTATAAGGATGAACCATTTATTAGATTTATTAAGGACAAAAAAGGCTTATACAAGCTTCCAGATCCTAAAATTATTTTAGGTTCAAACTTTTGTGATATAGGGTTTGAGGTTGATGAACATTGCAACAGACTTGTAGTTTTAGGGGCAATAGACAACCTAGTAAAAGGAGCAGCAGGTATAGCTGTTCAAAACATGAATATTCTTCTAGGATTTGACGAAAAAGATGGGCTTATCCAGCCACCTATACATCCAGTGTAGACATTTTGTTAAAAATGTTAAAAAAGAATTTTTTTAGCTTCTTTGCAGTAAAATCTCACTTACAACAAAGATAGGAATAGTTGTTAGAAAGATGGTCAAGTAAAAGATATTAAAGATAAAAATAGCTTTAAGTTAACAATAATTTAAAAAATCATGGGCTAAAATTTTAAATAAAAGTGAAATCTTTTTAGGAGTGTTTATGTTAAATTTTTGATGTTTCAGGTGAAACAAAAATTGCAGTTTAAAACTTTTGTGGTTAAGATTGGTGGAAGTATTTTAAAGTCAGAATTTCCTGAAGGGTTAAAAGAAGACCTTAAAAAGCTTTACATGAATAGTAAAGTTGTCCTTGTTCATGGTGGAGCCGATGTTGTAACTCAAGTTGCTGAAGCAATGGGGAAACAGCAAAAGTTTATTATTTCACCTGATGGTATGCGCAGCCGTTATACTGACAAAGAAACAGTGGAAATTTATACAATGGTTATGGCTGGAAAAATAAATAAACAGATCGTAGCGGCACTTCATCAATACAATATTAAAGCTGTAGGTCTTAGTGGTGTTGACGGTTTTCTTTTAAAGGCTATAAGAAAAAAGAAGCTTATAATCTTAGATGAAAGGGGAAGAAAAGTTGCTATTGATGGAGGTTACACTGGTAAGATTGAATGTGTAAACGTTGAACTTTTAAACAATCTGTTAAACTTAGGCTATCTTCCTGTTGTTGCTCCTATAGCAATGGATGACGAATACAACATTTTAAATGTTGATAGCGACCGGGCTGCTGCATATATTGCCGCAGCTTTAAAAGCTGATGGAATGTTAATTTGCACGGATGTTGAAGGTTTAATACTTAATGGGAGTGTTGTTCCAAGGATAAGTATAGCTGATGCCAAAGAAAAGATTCCATTGATAGGACATGGAATGAAAAAGAAGATTTATGCTGCTGTTGAGGCTTTGGAAGCTGGTGTTAAAAATGTTTTTATAACTTCTGGCTTTATAAGTAACCCTTTAAGTTTAGCTTTAAACTATAAGGCGGGAACCTTAATTGTCCATGAGTAGAGATGAAATAATAAAATTTGAAGATGAGTATCTAGCAAAAGTGTACCATAAAAGGAGCATTGTGGTTGCACAAGGAAAAGACTCTATAATTTGGGATGTTAATGGCAAACAATATGTGGATTGCATGGCAGGTTATGGTGCAGCTTTTGTTGGGCACTCAAACACAAAAATTGTTGAAGCAATAAAGAAACAAGCTGAAAAACTTATTTCATGTCATTGTTCACTCTATAACGAAGCTAGAGCTCAGCTTTTAAAAAGATTGTCTAAAATTGTGCCTGCAAGTTTACATAAAGTTTTTTTATCAAACAGTGGGGCTGAAGCTGTAGAGGCAGCATTAAAATTTGCTAGAAAGTTTACAGGAAAAAAGGAAATTATTGCAATGATTAGAAGTTACCACGGTAAAACGTTTGGTGCACTTTCAGTAACATGGAATCAAAAGTACAGAGCATCTTTTGAACCTTTAATCCCAAACGTGAAGTTTGTTCCTTTTGGTGATGCTGAAAAAGTTGAAAAAACTGTTAGTAATGATACTGCCGCAATAATTGTTGAACCAATTCAAGGAGAAGCTGGTGTTTATATCCCACCTGAGGATTACCTTAAGCAATTGAGAGAAATTGCTGATAGAAAAGGCTTAATTTTAATTTTTGATGAAGTTCAAACAGGATTTGCAAGAACAGGTAAAATGTTTGCTTTTGAACATTGGAATACTATTCCTGATATTCTTTGCTTAGCCAAATCTGCAGGAGGAGGAGTACCCATAGGAATTACTATGGGTAGAGAAGACATAATGTCAAGTTTAAGTATCGGAGAACACTCAAGCACGTTTGGTGGAAATCCTTTGGCTTGTGCAGCCGCTTCAGCAACAATAGATGTTCTAGTTGAGGAGAAAGCATGGGAAATAACATCAAAACTTGGAGACTACTTTGTAAATGCTTTAAAAAATTCCTGTGAAAAATTTAGGATTCTCAGGGAGGTTAGAGGGTTGGGATTAATGGTTGCCGTTGAATTAAGGTTTGATGTCCTCGATGTTATAGAAAATATGCAGGAAAAGGGAGTTATAGTGTTAAGTTCAGGAAGGAATATTTTAAGGTTTTTGCCTTCATATAAGATTACAAGGGAACAACTAAACTTTGTAGTAGAAGTTTTAAAAAGTTGTTTAGAAGAAAAAGAAAAAAGAGTTTTTAGTTAAACAAATAAGTCTTGTTTTATTGGTCTAGCTAGTATTGAAGCCTTAGCATTGTTGTTTTTAACATATTTTGTGTAGCCCTTAATTATTGCTACAGGAACCCCCTCATCAGCTTCACCTATAATAAGCTCTGCAGCTGATGCAAGTTCATCAGCTATTGCTATTTGTTTAACCTTTAACGTGTAACCAAAAAGGTCCTTTTCACCTCTTCTATCAAGAATAGGATTTAAACCCGAAACCCCTATAGCGATGTTAACTTGACCCATTCTTAAAGGTCTACCTGACGTATCTGAGATTATTACCGCAACATCTCTATCAGTTAACTTTTTAATTTTATTTCTAATTTTTCTAGCGGATTCATCAGGATCTCTTGGTAAAGTTGTAACACTATCCCCACCAGAAACATTGGACACGTCTACCCCGGAGTTTGCGCAAATAAACCCATGTTTTGTCTGAGTTATCAAGTTTTTACCCCTAAGCCTAATAATTCGCTTTGATTCCCTTAAAATTACCTCAACAATTTCCGCAGGTTTGGATGTAAGCTCAGAAATTATTTTTGCTTGAACGCTTGGCTTAATTTTTTTAAGCGTAAAAATTAATCCTTCAGCTTTTGAAACTATTGTTTGAGAAATAACTAAAATATCATTATCCTCAAGTTTTAATCCTTGTTTTTTAATAGCGTCACAAACAATCTCTGCTATATCATCTCCGGGTTTAATTATTGGTATACCCTTTACACCTATAATTTCAAGTCTGTCATTATTCAAACTTAACCACCTTAAACATTTAATACAGCGGCCTTAAACTAATCCGCCTAGGTAGATGTAGCGGTCTCCAAGGATATCCCCCAATTCTATTTTTTACCTCGTCAATGAATTCTTTCAAAGTAATTTTTTTACGAGTATTAAATTCCCTGAATCTTACATCAAGTTTTCCACTTTCAACTTCTTCGCTTCCAATTACAATAATGTATGGAATCCAAGATACCTCAGCTCTTCTAACCTTTTTTGCTAAAGTTTCATCCAAATCGTCAACGTCAACTCTAATTCCTTCTTTCTCAAGTTCCTCTAAAACTTTTAGTGAAAAGCTAAGATGATCCTTTGAAACAGGTATGATCCTAGCTTGAATTGGTGAAAGCCATACTGGAAGCATTGGCAACTTTCCCATTTTTTCATTTTTTACAGCAGAATCAAAAATTGTGAAAATGTATCTTTCAATTGTACCTATAAGTGCTGTATGAATTATAACCGGGTAGGTCTTATCTCCGCTTGAGGTAGTATATGTAATGTTAAACCTTTTCGCGTTTCCAGTATCTATCTGGAATGTTGCAATCTCTCTTGGACGTTTAAGCTCATCAACTATATGGTACTCAACATTTAAAACCCAGTAGTAGATGTTTTCTGGAACAAAACAGAGAAGTATAGGTTTACCTTCAACTTCAACAAGTTTTTTAAATAAATCCATGTTCTTGCTAAAAAAGCTTTCAGTTGTGTTATACAGGGAAACGTAGTCTCTTCCAAGCTTTCTAATTTCTTCATATATTTTTTCGTGAACTTTTAAAGCGAAATGTTTGGCTTCTTCAATATCTCTACAGAATATATGTAAGTCTGGCATGTGAAGTTTTCTAACTCTGAAGCAAAGTAGAAGCTCACCTTCCTGCTCAAACCTGTAACTGTCAGCAAGCTCGTAAACTCCAAAGGGTAAATCCTTGTAGCTAATAATCCAGTCTTTAACCATTGCAAATTGTTGATGACAAGCAGCATACCTTAAAATTAGCCTCCGCTTATCTGTTTGTATCTCATAGAGTCTTCCACCAAAAAGTTTAGCATGCTCACTAACCGCTGGAATTGAAAGGTCAAACATATTTGTTCCGTGAACACGGTAAACTGGAATATCTAAAGAATCTACAAGCTTAGACGCGTAATCAGCGGCAAGCTCAAAAATTAAACTAGCCTCCGGACCATACCTCATATGACCAACATCAGAAAACTGTTCCCACGTAATACCAAACTTTTTACAATAATCAAGAAATCTTGGTTTTTCCCCACCAGGTAATTCTTGTCCTAAGGCTTCTTTCAAAACAAGAATCTTAAATTCTTCCTCTCCGCTTGTAAACTTGTAACTAGCAGGATCCATGATTTCCATGTTTGTAGTTAAGATTTTATAGATGTTTTTTTGTGGTTTTTCGTGGTAAACAACTTCTTCAGGTACTATTGTACGTGAAAGCTCTGAGAGGGGATGACCCTTACATTCTATACTAAAGCTTTTATACCAGCCAAAAGGAGCAAGATTAACGTTAAAGTTTGCCTTGTTAAGTATCTCCTTTAATGCTTCAAGGATTTTTTTCGCGTTTAGTGGTGATGCAAGCTCAGATGAAAGGTGAGCATAAGGATAAATAACAATATTTTCTACTTTAACGGTGTTAGCAACATCTTTAACAGCTTCCAGTGCTTTCTCTACTACTTGTTTAGGATTTTTTTCATCAACTTTTTCTACAGCGCAAAAAGCTACTAAAACTTCAGATGTTGAGTATAATTTACGATTTGTATCTAAATCCTCTGCTTCTTTTAATGCTTTTTCTCTAACCGTGTAACTAAATTTGTCTGCATGAATAAAAAGAAGTCTCATCTAAAATCGCCTACCTTATCCCACCTCCACCTTTCAATCATTTTTTCCTTCTTGGAATTCTTTTTAAACTGCTTATAATGAAAATTGCATAGGTAAGCCTTCTTACCAGCAACCACATCTAAACCCTTAAGTCGAGTTTTTTCAGCGGAAATAGCTCTAACAGCATTTTCTTTGCATCCAACTACACTACATTTAATTTCCGAGTTTACCTTCTTCATGAAGATGCACACTTTTACAGAATTTTCTTTATACTTATGAAGGTTAAATAGTCTATCTTAACTTTTTAGGTTAAGTTTTAAATAAGGATGGATTAAATGGTTTTTAATAAAGTGGGAGACTTTGCTTTCAAGAATTAAAAAGAAGATTGAGGAAAAACTTACAAAACCCGCCAAATTCTTATTGAAGATTGGTTTTACACCCATAACTTTAACACTTTTAAATTTAGCTTTATCTATTATTGCAACAATCTTTTACCTTTATGCCTCAATATCAAATCCAAGTTACCATCTTCTACTTGCAGCTCTCTTTCTTTCTCTTTCAGGTTTTTGTGACATGCTAGATGGAGTAGTTGCAAGAGTAGGAAACATGGTAACCAGATTGGGCAACTTTTTAGATTCGATTGTTGATAGATACTCGGATGTACTCATACTATCAGCCATAACGATTTATTGTATGAATAACATAATACTTTTACCCCTATTTTTTTGGGGGTTAGCAGCAATAGCAGGTTCTATCCTTACAAGCTACGTAAGAGTTAAAGCTGAAAGTTTAAACATAAGATTAGAAGGTGTCGGTTTAATCGAGAGGCCTGAAAGGCTGCTCATCATAATTTTAACCACGATTGTTTTCCATCCTGAAATAGGGGTTGTAGTTTTAGCTTTGCTTACAAATTTAACGGTGTTTCATAGGGTGATTTATGTTAGCAAAATTTTAAGATAGCGATTAATGTTCTGTATCCTTTTTTTCAAGCATTTTAATAATCTTATTTAAAAACTTTTTACCGTTATCCAATGCTAAAAATCCCTTTTCAGTAATTATATAATACTTTCTTCTAAACATTCCTTCACTATCCCTTTTTTTAATAAGTCCTTCTCTCTCCATCTTATACAAAACAATGTACGTGGTAACGGTTGCAACAGGTATTTGATACTTTTCTTTTAAAACTTTTGCAATCTCATACGCATACATAGACCTTGTTGAAAGTTCTGTTAGAATGTAAAGCCAAAGATTTTCCTTAGTTACCTTTGAAATAAGTCTTTTAATACTCATACCAACCAAAACTAAGTTAAGGTTACAGTTTGGCTTACAGTGGCTTTGAGATTTTTCTTTCCTCTCTAGACCTGACTTTTACAATACCCCTGTAAACTGCACATGACACACAATAATACTTTGTAACCCTTTCTCTTGGAATGTATGCTCCATGAGCCTCTAGTTCCTTTGCTAAAGACGAGTCTACAAATGACACCCATCTAGTAACTTTTTTAGCTTTATCTCTAGGAACAAGACATCCACATCCGTCACAGTGGATAAGCTCGCTTCTTCCCTTTCCACCTTTTGCCCTTCCCCTACTTTTTCTCTTTTTAGGCATTATTTAACTACCTACAGCATGTAATTTTAAATCTAACCTAAAAAATAATGATAGATTCTTCTTAATAAACTAATATGATTTTGCAAGTCTGATTATAAGTTCAGCTTTTTCTTGGCATATTATACATCTTTCTTCATTCTTATCATCAAAATTTTTATCAACGGGTACACCTAAAACATTTAAATTTGTTTTTTCTTCTAACATTAATCCACACCTATCTTTCCCACACCATCCAGCTTCAAAAACAAACACACCATTATTTAACATTTTGACAATTTCTTCAACATCCCTAACCCTATAAATACGATTTAACTGGAATTCCAACGCTCTTTTCCTCAGATTTTCTTCAATATCATTAAACATCTTTAAAACATTTTCAATAAGAGTATCATCTTTAACAACCTTTTTCTCAAGAAGATCCCTTCTGGTAAGCGTTACAGTTTTATTTTTGACATCCTGAGGCCCAATTTCAACCCTTACCGGAATACCTTTTAATTCCCATTCAAAAAATTTTGAACCAGGTGTGAGTTTTTCTCTAAAATCCTCTACAACCCTTATATTAACATCTTTAAGCTGTTTGCTGATGTCTACACATTTTCTGTTAACATCCTCCTCATAACCCTTGTAAGGTATAGGTATAACTACAACCTGTATAGGAGCAATTTTTGGTGGAAGAACAAGCCCATGGTCATCTCCATGAATAGCTATTAAAGATGCAATAACTCTCTCAGAAATACCATAACATGTTTGCCACGCATAATCTCTTGTACCATCCATTTTCTCAAAGGTTATTTCAAAAGCTTTGGAAAAATTCTGGTTAAGGTTGTGAATTGTGCCTATCTGTAAAGTTCGCCCATCTGGAAGTATTGTATCAAATGCTATTGAGTAAGATGCTCCTGCAAACTTATCCCAATCAGGCCTTCTAGATATAAGGTAAGGTATTCCTAGGTTATCAAAAAATTTCTTGTAGATTTCTACAGCCTCATTAATTTGCCTTTCTGCATCTTCAAAGGACTCGTGGAAGGTATGTGCTTCCTTGAATGTTGTTATTTCCCTCATTCGTATTAGTGGTCTTGTTGCCTTTGTTTCATATCGAAACACACTTACAACCTGATAAATCTTCTTCGGCAAATCTGCATGGGAACGTATCCATAATTTTAACATAGGGGCAATGGCCGTTTCACTTGTTGGTCTTAATGCCAGCTTCTCGTTCAGTTCTCTCCCTCCAGCATGAGTTACCCAGAACACCTGATTTTCAAAGCTTCTTATATGTTCAGATTCTTTACCAATCATTTCAGAAGTTATCATTAAAGGAAAAAGCACTTCTTCATGTCCTGTTTCATCTAAAAATTTGCATATTATGGATATGACGTTTTTTCTTATCTTAAAACCGTAGGGAAGCCAGACACCACAACCCTTTATAGGATACCTATAATCTATAATTCCAGCATTTTCAATGATGTATTGGTACCACTCACTAAACTGGTTAAGCCATTTATCCCTTCTCACCATTGAATTAATCAACCCCTAATTTAACACTTAACAAGGTTACAAGATATCCCCTAACAAGAAATTGTTTTTCGTTAAACAAGAACGTTTGCAACCATATATTAAGATTTATGGGAATTTAGAGTTAAGCTTAAAAACCTTTTAATGGATTTTTGTGCACATAGCTCATAGAAGAGGTTTAAGGATTGAGTGAATTTCTACAAACTCTTGTAACACAACTTGGTCTTGCTGGAGTTTTTATTGTAAGCTTACTTGGAAGTGCTTCCATAATTTTTCCGATACCGTATCAGATTGTGATTCTTTTATTTAGCGTCATTAGCGAAATTAACCCGTTATTTATAGTGACATCTGCGGCTTTAGGTTCTACTGTAGGCGAGGTCGTGGGATATTTTCTAGGTTATACTGTAAAAGGTATTGTTAAAGAGGAAACAAGACGTAAGTTTGATTATGCTTTTAAGGTTTTATCAAGGTACAGGAGAACCTGGTTTTTGATTGTTTTTATCTTTGCGTTAACACCTCTACCAGATGACCTTCTCATAATTCCGCTTGGAATTTTAAGATTTAATTTTTTCACAGTGCTTATCCCATGTTTACTCGGAAAACTTGTAATGTTCTCCATTTTGGTATATGGTGGAAGGCATGTGAGCTTAGTTATTATGGAAGGGTATGGAGAGGTCTCTTTACCTCTAGTAGTAGCTTCCTTTGTTATCTTGTTTGCTGTAATAGTGTGTTTGTGGAGGATTGATTGGGAAAGATTGTTAAAAAATTGGGAGGTTAAAGGTAAGAAAAGTTGAATCTTAAAAAAATAAAACTATGTGTCTTGAATGCTTTAAAGGAACTGGAAGATGCTTTAGATAGCTATGTTAAAAACAACATAAAGGCAGCAAGGTTTAAAGTATGGAAAGCTTCATCAGAATTAGAGTATGCACTCTTTATTTTCGAAATTTTATGGGAATTTAGCAATAACATGCAAGTTGTGCCGAGAAAGGCTGGTAAGAAAAGAGATATTACCGAATATATAGTTAAACCTCAAGAATTTTTGCAAAAAGCTTTAACCTTTTTAGAAAAGGAAGAAATAGATAAGGCGTATGAGAGTATTTTAACATGTAGAGAAATTCTTATAGAATTTCAAGAAAAAGTTTTACGATAAAGTTTAAACCTTAGGTCTAACAGGACTTACCCTTCCAGCCCTTTCCATGTCTATAATGTCGTAAACATCCGGTCCAGTACCTATAAAAACTACTGGAACACTAAGAGCTTCTTCAATACTCTTAATAAACTTTTTTGCTTCCTCAGAAAGGTCAGTATATTTCCTTGCACCTCTACACTCAGGATAGACTACGTCAAGTTTTGTTATTGCTATTTGAGTTGCACTATTAAGCATTATAGCTCTCTTAGCTAGTTCAATATTAAATGGGGCTACTCGTCTAACCCTGCCAGTCACGGTTGCAATTTCAACCCAACCTCTTCTTTCAGCCTCATCTCGTGATAATTCGTTTGGTAATGGTCCACCACCAACTCTAGTTATATATGCCTTAAACACTACAAGGACATTATCAACCCTTAGTGGACCTACTCCAACGTCACCGCAAATTGACGATGCAGTAACATCTTTAGAAGTACAATAGGGATAAGTTCCATGGTATAGAGAAAGAAATGTTCCTTGTGTACCTTCAATTAGAACATTTTTATCTTCATCTAAAGCCTTATTTACCTCAAATGCAACGTCAACAAGAAAATCCTTAAGCTCAGGAATGTCCTTGGCTGTTTTAGCTATTCTTTTAACTCTATCAACATTACAAGGACCTGTTCCAGTGCCAGTTGTACCAATTTTCTTGGAAAGGTAGGTGGAGGATTTATCAGCTTCTATATGCTTTTCTTCTATTATTGCACAATTAGGGTCCAAACCAGCTCTTTCTTTACAACCTGTTAACTCAACTTCTTCAAGAAAAATTTTTGGGTTTACTAGCACGCCTGCCCCAATTAAACATTTACATTTAGTGTTTACAAAGCTACTTGGTAGCATTCGAAGCTTATATTGTTTTTCATCAATCTGCACGGTATGTCCTGCGTTAGGCCCAACTCCACCTCTAACCCCAACAGCAACATCATCTCTTAAAGATAAATAAGAAATTATTTTTCCTTTACCTTCATCTCCCCAAAAACCTCCAACAACAACAGTACATGGCAAAGCTGAACATCACCTAACCCATATAGCTCATTGTTAACATTGCTAGTTTTAAGGTTACAATTATTTAAACATTTAAAACCAGCTCGTAAAGTAGATATTTTAATAAACATTAGGCGTTTTCTTATGAAAAAAACAAGGGTTTTAGTGCTATTTTCCGGTGGAAAAGATTCAACGTTAAGTGTTTGGAAAGCCATAAAAATGGGATATAACGTTGTTGGATTACTTACAGTTAAACCTTTAAATTCTGAATCATGGATGTTTCACTACCCCTGCATAGAGTTAACTTCTCTACAAGCTGAAGCTATTGGAATTAAGCTTTATAAATTTCAAAGCTCAGGGATTAAAGAGGAAGAAGTAAAAGAACTTGAGGACTTCTTAAGAGAATTAAAGCTTAATGTTGGTTTTGAAGCATTAGTTTCAGGGGTTGTTGAAAGTAGCTATCAAAAAACAAGGGTTGATGATGTTTGCAAAAGGTTAGGTTTAAAACACTTAACACCACTATGGCATAGAAATCCTGAAGATATTTTGATGGAATTAATAAGTCAAGGATTTGATGTTGTATTTACAGCTGTAGCAGCACAGGGGTTTACAGAGAAATGGCTTAACAGAAAGCTAGATTTAGAGGCGTTTAAAGAGTTAAAACTTCTTAACAAAAAGTACGGTATACATATCTCACTTGAGGGTGGCGAGGGTGAAACATTTGTAAAGGATGCCCCGTTCTTTAAGAAAAAAATAGAGCTTCTAGAGGTTGAAAAAATATGGAAACATGATTCAGGTTATATTTTAGCGAAAAAAGCGGTATTAATTAATAAAAAAGATGTTTAAACTAGCAAAAATTATCCAACGTAACTCTTATCTTTTCTAAGTAGAAATATGGATATTCTAGGGAGGAGTTTAACGATGAAAAATGTTAAGATAGGTGTAATTGGAGGAACTGGATTGTATGCTCTTTTAACTAATCCTGAAGAAATTAAAGTAGACACACCATACGGTCCTACATCAGACAGAATAGCTATTGGAGAAATCGGCAAGAAAAAAGTCGCATTTTTACCCAGACATGGAAGATATCATCAACATCCACCGCATAAAGTTCCCTATAAAGCAAATATTTGGGCTCTAAAGCATCTTGGAGTTGAAAGAATTATTGCACCTTGTGCTGTTGGAAGCTTACAACCTCATGTTAAAATTGGAGATTTCGTGATTTGTGACCAATTTGTTAACAAGACGTTTGACAGAGATGATACGTTTTACAATGGTCCAGTAACAACACATATTGCAATGGCTGAACCATACTGTCCAGAGTTACGTGAATTAACAATAAAGGTAGGTAGAGAGCTAAACCTGCCTATACATGAAAAAGGAACAGCAGTAGTAATTCAAGGACCAAGGTTTAGCACCAGGGCTGAAAGTGAGTGGTTTAAAAGTTTCGGTTGGGAGGTAATTAACATGACTATTTATCCTGAGGTTGTTCTTGCTAGGGAGCTTGAAATATGTTATGTAAACATAGCAATGGTTACCGATTATGATGTTTGGCACCCTAAACCGTTAAGTGTAAAAGAGCTTATTGAAACTTTAAATAAAAACATTGAAAATGTTAAAAAACTTATTTACAGCATGATTCCAAGAATACCAGACGAAAGGAAATGCGTATGTAAAGATGCACTTAAAAATGCAAAAATATAAAATTTCAATTTTTAAGGATAAGTTTACTTAAATATTTTAGTTTGAAGTACTTTTTAGGAATTCCTGTTCTCCCCAACTCTTTTACCTTTTCTTCGTACGCTAAGCCTTTTTTTCCCATTATCACCCTTATTGTTTCATAAATTTCCCATGGATAAATTATCCAGTTGCTAGTTTCCTTAATATAGTAGTCAGGTTTAATGATAGACCAAGGCTTATAATGTAAAGTTGCAGTTTTTACATTACTTATGTCCATACTTGTAAAAAGGTTTACAGCGGCTTGAAGACTATACCCCTTATCAGCAACATCATCAACAACAAGGATGGACTTATTTTTTATAAATTGCTCAGGAGGCTTTTGTAGTATTGCCGGTTTTTCACGAGTTTCAGCTATTCCGGTATAGTATTTTATAGAAACTGTAAAAATGTCTGACACATCAAGTACATCTGCTAAAATTCGTACAACCCATAAACCTCCTCTACTAATACCTATAAGACAATCAGGATTAAATCCGCTTTCCAAGATTTTTATACCTAACTTTTGAGACATATAAAAAATCTTTGCTGGAGAGTAGTATTCATATGAAATTGGTTTCTTCTCCATTTTACCACCAACTCGCTAAGCGAAAGTTTTATCTTTACTAGGGAAAATCGAAATAAACTTGTGTTTATTTACGTCAACAAGTCCTTTATCCGTTAACCTTATTTCAGGTATAACTGGAAGGGAAATAAATGATAGAGTCATAAATGGGTTTGGAAGCGTACAACCGATATTTTTAGATGCTAATATAAGCTTATCTAGCTTTTCTTTAACAGTTTCCAATGGTTTATCAGACATGAGACCTGCAATAGGTAAAGGTAGAGAAGCTAAAGGTGTTCTACTTCTAACAACAACCATTCCCCCACCCATCTTAACCAACTCTCTAACCACTACCTTTAAATCTTCATCATCAACACCAACAGCAACAATGTTATGAGAATCATGCGCAACCGAAGAACCTAATGCACCACTTTTTAAGCCAAAACCTTTAACAAATCCAACACCAACATTTCCAGAGCTTTTATATCGTTCAACAACAATTACTTTTAAAATATCTCTCCCAACGTCAGAAACAACTTTGCCGTTTTCTATTTTACCATCAAAAATAAGCTTCCTAGTTAAAATTTGGTCTGGATAAACTTCTATAACATTTACAAGCTTATCCTCAGCTGGCACCTTGATTTTTTCTAAACATTTTAACATAACATTCATAGGGCTTTTAACAGGCTTTATAGATGGTTTAGTTTCAACAATAATTTTACCCTCTACAGCAACAACTTCACCGCCAATAAAAACCATTTTAACGTTAAAGTTGCTTTTGATACTATCCAAAAGAATAAAATCGGCATAATACCCTGGAGCTAGCGCTCCGATTCTTTTTAAGCCAAAATATTCAGCAGCATTAATTGTGGCCATTTGAATAGCAATTAAAGGGTCTACTCCAAAACCTATAGCTTTTTTAACCATAAAATCTACATGACCCTCAAGTAAAAGGTCTGAAGGATGTCTATCATCCGAAGCAAAAAGAAACCTCTTATAGTTTTTCTCATTTACTAGGGGTAGAAGATCTTTGAGGTTTTTTTCAGTTGAACCTTCTCTTAGCATTACTCTCATACCAGCTTTAACCTTCTCTTTTGCTTCCTCTAATTTTACACATTCATGGTCTGAGCTTATTCCGGCTGAAACATAAGCATAAAGTTGCTTGCCCATGAGACCTGGAGCATGACCATCAATAACTTTACCTTTAAAGGTCTCTAACTTATCCATAACATGAGGTTGAGTTAAAACTACTCCAGGGTAATTCATCATTTCAGCCAGCCCTATTACCTCCTCCTCATCAATTAAGGTTAAAAGATCCTTAGCCTCTAACAACGCACCAGAAGTTTCCATGTCTGTTGCAGGAACGCAGGATGGAAGCATAACATAAAACCTTAGGAGACTTTCCCTACCATTCTCGATCATAAACTTGATACCATCTAAACCTAAAACGTTAGCTATTTCATGGGGATCTGCAACCACAGCCGTTGTTCCTCTTGGTACAACAGCTTTAGCATATTCTGAAACTGTTACCATTGAGCTTTCAATATGTACATGACTGTCAATAAAACCTGGACAAACATACAAGTTTTTAGCATTCAAAACTTTTTTTGCATTATATTCTCCAAACCCGATAATGTATCCTTTGTAGATAGCTAAACATTCTTCGTAGATTTCACCTGTAAACACGTTAATTATGGAGGCATTTTTAATTAAAAGGTCTACATCCATATCGCCTCTAGCAGCAACTATGATCTCTTCTAAGCTAGCTTCAGGTTTCTTCAACGCCACCACATTTAGGCTGGTATCCTTTTATCAACTAATAAGTTTTTAGGTTTAAAAGAAAGTTAATTAAAGTTTAAGATGTAAGCTATTTAGTGTAAGGGTTAGGAGTTGGTAAAGTACATATTTGTTAGTGGAGGCGTACTTTCAAGCGTAGGAAAAGGAGTGGTAGCTTCATCCATAGGTAAAATGTTCCAAGTTAGAGGTTTTCATGTAACAGCTATAAAAATAGATCCTTATGTAAATGTTGATGCAGGCACAATGAACCCACTAATGCATGGAGAAATTTTTGTAACCGATGACGGTGGAGAAACAGATTTGGATTTAGGTTGGTATGAAAGATTTCTCGATGTTCAAATGAGAAAAGATAACAACATAACAACAGGACAAATATATGGTAGCGTAATCGAGAAAGAAAGAAAGGGAGAATATCTTGGAAAATGTGTTCAAATAATTCCACATATAACCGATGAGATAAAATCTAGAATACGCTCAGTTGCCAAAAATAGTGAAGTTGACGTTGTTTTAACAGAAATTGGCGGAACAGCAGGAGACATTGAAGGTTTACCTTTTCTCGAGGCTGCAAGACAAATGAGACTTGAAGAGGGATCTTTAAACACGCTTTTTGTTCATGTTGCTCTTATTCCAATTCTTGAAACAACAAAAGAACAAAAAACCAAACCTCTTCAACATAGTGTAAATGAGCTTAGAAGAATAGGAATTCAGCCAGATATAGTTGTTGCAAGATGTGCAACAATGATTGAACCTGATGTTAAAAAGAAAATAGCGTTGTTTGCAAATGTTGAAGAAAAGTGTGTTTTTTGCTCTCCAACAATAGATTGTATTTATGAACTACCCCTAGTCCTTGATAAGCAGGGAATGGGCGATTACATCTGTGAAAGATTAGGATTTCAAAAAAGAAAACCTGACTGGGATGGCTGGATAAAAATTCTTGAAGGATTTTTAAATCCAACACAGAGTGTAAAAATCGCAATGTGTGGAAAGTACACAAAACTTGCAGATTCCTATATAAGCATAAACGAGGCTTTAAAACATGCAGGAGCCTCTCTCAAAACATCTGTGAGAATAGATTGGATTGAAACTGAAGTTTTTGAGAAGGATAAATCTAAACTTGAAATTTTAGATGCATACGACGGTGTACTTGTTCCACCGGGTTTTGGTCCAAGAGGAACGGAGGGAAAGATTCTAGCTATAGAGTATGCAAGAGAACATAATATACCATTTTTAGGAGTATGCTTTGGATTTCAAATGGCTGTTGTTGAATTTGCAAGAAATGTATGCAATTTAAAAAATGCAAACAGTGTTGAAAATAACCCTGAAACACCACATCCGATCTTAGACTATCTACCTGAACAAAAAAATGTTAAAACGCTTGGCGGAACAATGCGGCTTGGTGTTCATGCAATAAGGCTTAAACCTGGAAGTTTGGTTTATAGCCTCTACAACTCTAACGACATTATCTATGAAAGACATAGACATAGATTTGAGGTAAACCCAAAGTATTGGGAGATGTTAGAAAAAAATGGTCTTGTTTTTTCCGGTAAAAGTTTAGATAATAAAAGAATTGAAGCATTTGAACTTCCATCAAACCTTTTTCATATTGGAACACAGTTTCATCCTGAATTTAAAAGCAGACCTGGCAAACCTAGCCCTATTTACTATGGATTTATAGCTGCATGTTTAAAGAAGAGTGAACTAAATTAAGTATTAGATATACAATAATTGTTCACTTTTTGTAGATTTTATTATGTCTTTCAAATCTTTTATGGAGAAATTTAAGGAAATTGCTGTAGAAGATTTTAAGGTACTACTAGCTATTGAAGCAGGCATGAAACAATACGAATATGTTCCTTTTGAAAAAGTTGTTAACTACTCTAAATTTTCAGTTGATAAAGTTGAATATGCACTTAACCATCTAAACCGTTTAAGGCTTGTTAGAAGCATTACCTCGCCCTATAAAGGCTATTGCTTAAACTATTTTGGCTATGATTTTCTGGCACTCAAGTTTTTTGTTAATTCTGGATTTTTAAAGGCGATAGGAAAACCCTTAGGTGTTGGAAAGGAAGCTGATGTGTATGAAGCATTAACACCGGAAGATGAAATAGTAGCATTAAAATTTCATAGGCTTGGAAGAATAAGCTTTAGACAAACAGCCAAAGTTAGAAGTTACGGTAAAGCCAAAACTTTTTGGCTTTTTCGGTCTAAAATTGCTGCTGAAAAAGAGTATAAAGCACTAAAAAAGCTTTATAGTTGTGGTGTTGCCGTTCCCAAACCCATTTCTCAAAATAGGCATGCTATTTTAATGGGGAAGATTGATGGTCTTATGCTTAGACAGTTTAAACACCTGAATAGGCTTGAAGATGTTTTTTTAAAGATATTAGAAAATGTTAAATTAGCCTATCATAGAGCAGGAGTAATACATGCAGACCTAAGCGAATATAACATCCTGCTGGATGAAGAAGAGAAAAACATTCAAATAATAGATTGGCCTCAGCATGTAACTACTAACCATCCTAACGCACAACAAATTCTTGAAAAAGACCTCAAAAACATCTTAAGATTTTTTAGACGAAAGTTTGACTTACAAATTCCGTTTAAAGATGTTTTAAATTTTGTAATATCTGACAAATCTGTTAAAAAAGTTCAAATTTTCCCTCAACAATCTGACTTGTAAGCTTTGGAACATTTGCTGTTTCTTCGTAAACAATAGATTTAATATCCGCAGCAATATTTCTAAGAGAATAACCTTTCTCTAAGTTCACGTGGATACTTACGGCCTGTGGCTCGGTTATAGGTTTACCAATACTACTGAGTATTTTAACGTAGACTTCCCTAATACCCTTAACTTCGTTAAACACCTTTTCAGCAACAATTTTAGCTAAAAGATTGTATATCTTTCCCGTATGACTTACTGGGTTTTTTCCAGCTGCAGCTTCAAGACTCATTTGTCTACATGGTGTTATTAACCCACTAACTCTGTTACCTCTACCAGTGTTACCATCATCACCATGCTCAGCCGATGTCCCAGTAACCGTTAAATAAAAAATTCCTTTTCTTACATTATCTCCAACATTTACTCTAATATCTTCAACTTCTAGCTCCTTACCTACAAGCCTAGTTGCAAAATCTTTAACTTTGTCGGCAACCTCTTCCTTTACATTAAGATAATGGGTTTTATCAGGAATCAAGCTACTTATCATTGCAGCTGAAATTGTTAACCTAATTTTGTTTTTTTTCCTTAAACCCATAACCTTGATGTCCTCTCCTACCTCAGGGAGTTCCTTTTTAAATTTTTCTGAATTTAGATATTTCTCAGTTTCAAGCACAACTTTTTCTGTTGGTGTTAGGGGTGCAAAGGAAACTCCAAAGGAAGTATCATTGGATAATGGAACCCCGCGCTTACTCTCAAAAATCTTTACAAGATCTACTGAACCTTGCTTAATTTTACAATCTATTTTTACATGTTTTTCAGGGTCTAAGAACCTAAAGTTGTTCAGTAGGTAATTCTTAATAGCGTTAGTACAAATTTCTTTAACCTGGATTTCAACCAGCTTTTTATTACTTTTTACCGTAGTCACGGCTCTTCCAGCCACAATCACCTCTATAGGTTCTTCAACATAACCGCCACCAAACCTTGGGTTGGATTTACCGCCAACAACTAAACTTTTATCAACGTTATGATGTAAGATTGTATTAAAATTTTCTAGGTAATATTTACATAAAGCTTTACAACAACACTCAGAAGACATGTCTGAAATGTAGTCTGGATGACCTTTACCTTTTCTTTCGACAATTTCAATGCTTTGCTCGGATACCGGTTTACCAACTATCTTTTCTATGAATATCTGCCTCACTTTTCTTCAGCCACTTAAGTTCACTTTTAATTACTCAAACGAAATGAGTATTATGTTATTTCCACGAATGAAAACATTTCCATACTCTTTTATTGGAACATTGTCGTTGTACTCTGTTGCATCATCAAGAATAAGGTTCATATAGGTGTCACACTGGACGAGTCTCCCACGATACTCCAAATCATTTTTAAGTTTTACTCTAACATTACTTTTAACATTTTTCATTAGAAAAACTATAGGTTTTTTTACTGCTTCATTTGTCATAAATACGTCTCCTCGACAACCATTGCAGTAGTAATCCGCCTATAATTTTTCTTCTTGAGTGTAAGTAAATAAATCTAACTGTTTCAACTTTTTGGAGCACTAAACAATGTCTGTCAACAAAAAATTAGTTTAAAAACAAATTTTTTAGCTAGATTTTTATACTGAGCAATATATTTTCATCAACTTATATAAACATGTTTATGTAAAAAGTCTATCATTACACTAAAAAATTAGTCAAAAATTTTTATATAGACATAAGTCAATCTTTTCCTTAAAAACAAGGAAATTTTTTAAGGAAACGGTTGAAGAAGTTAACTAGCGGTAGATGTAAAATGAAAAATCTTGTTGTAGAGGTTACAACCGAGAACAAACTCCTCCACACGAGACTTGGAAGAGAAAAACAATAAAGGTAAAATGACTTGAGTGTTAAAGGAGATATGAATACGTTAAATCTGTTAGGAGCTTTAAAAAGTAGTTGGGAAAAGAATGCACAAAGTTATGGAGGTTAACTAGGATTGGCCAGGGAGTCATGTGGAGTTATTGGGGTATATAGCAAAACGGGAAAAAGTGTGGCAGTGAAGATATTCTATGGGCTTATGGCTTTACAGCATAGAGGTCAAGAAAGCGCTGGTATCGCACTTACAAATGGTGACGATAAAGTTTTTTTAAAAAAAGGTTATGGACTTGTTGGCGAAGCCTTACCATTTACTGAGATATCAATGCTTAATGGTAAAATTGGAATTGGTCATGTAAGATATCCAACTACTGGAAGCACAAGTTTAACCGATGCCCAACCATTTAACCTTGATGGTGTAGCCGCTTCGCATAATGGTACAATAGTTAACTACGTTGAACTTAGAGAAGAGCTAAGAAGAAAGGGCGCATACTTTACCTCAACATGTGACATAGAAGTTCTATTAAACATTCTACTACGGGAGTATAGAGAAAGAAAAGATTATTTTGAGGCACTTGCAGAAATGGATAAAGTTGTTGAGGGATCCTATTCGGTTGTATGTTTAACAGGTAAAGGTGAGATGGTCATTTTTAGAGATCCATATGGTTTCAAACCATTATGTTACGGTGAAAGTGATGAATACTTTATATCGGCTTCTGAAAGTGTTGCAATAGACATATGTGGTGGACACCTAGTTTCAGATGTTCAACCAGGTGAAGCTTTACTAGCTTCAGATGGAAAAATCGAAAAAAAATGTTTTGCCAAACGTATGAAAAAAGCCTACTGTATGTTTGAGTACGTGTATTTTAGCAGACCTGATTCTGTAATTGAGGGTACAAGCGTTTATGATGTAAGAGTCAAGCTTGGGTTAAATCTCGCAAAAACTTATGAAAATAATGCTGACGTTGTTGTTCCTGTTCCAGACACTTCAAGACCTGCAGCTGAAGGAATAAGCAGGTATAGCGGTCTCCCTGTTGCTGAGGGCTTAATAAAAAACAGGTACATCCACAGAACTTTTATCATGCCTAGGCAAACTCTTAGAGAAGAATCTGTAAAAATTAAGCTTAATCCTCTTAAATCTGTTCTTAAAGGTCGGCGAATTATATTGGTTGACGACAGCATTGTTAGAGGAACCACGATAAAAAACATTATTCGCATGATTAGAAACGCTGGAGCTAAAGAAGTTCATGTAAGAATTACTTGTCCACCAATAATTTCTCCATGTTTTTACGGTATAGATATCTCAACTTATGGAGAACTTATCGCCTTTAACCATTCAATTGAAGAAATACGTAGAATTATTGGAGCTGATAGCTTAGGCTATCAAACAATAGACGGACTTGTAGACGCCATAGGTATAGGAAAAGATAAGCTATGTTTAGCATGCTTAACAGAAGAATATCCTACACCCAAAGCTCAAGAAATTGCAGACAGGATGAAGAAAAAATGTCCAACAAGTAGCACTAGATATTTTGAATTTAAAAATGGGTGAGACTTTTGGGGGGAATTGTAGGAATATACGGATTTAGTAAGGAGTGGCGAATGGCGAGGTTTACATATTATGCGTTACTAGCCCTTCAACATAGAGGTCAAGAAAATTGTGGAATAGCAACTTTCAACGGAGAAAGTTTATCGTTTTACAAGGGTTTTGGTATGGTAGATCAAGTTTTCTCAAATGAAAAAATTTTTGAGGGACTTCACGGATGGATTGGTATTGGAAGTGTTTCTTCTACGTCTAAGAATTCTTTAGAAAAAGTTCAACCAATAATTATCTCCGAACCTAGAAATATTGCTTTATGCTACGATGGAAAAATATTAAATTGGAAAGAAATCTCTAAAAAAGAGTGTTTAAATGTAGAGGATGAAGACGAGTTTTTAGCTAAACTCTTTTCTAGCGAACTTATGAACGTTAAAGATTCCTTAACAGCCATGATTAATGTTATGAAGAAAATTAAAGGTGTGTACTGTATTATAGCATTGACCGATAAAGGTGAAATGATTGTTGCCAGGGATAAGTTTGGCGTTAAACCGTTAACAATTGGAAGTTTTGGTTTTGATTATGGAGTTGTTGCATCAGAAAGCTGTGTAATGGACGTGATTGGCGCGGATTTTAAGGGAGATATTCAACCTGGAGAAGTTTATCTTTTTGATGCTTACAGTATTGAAAGAAAACAGGTTTTTAAACCCCAGCCTAAGTATTGCTCATTTGAATATGTTTACTACTCCAGACCCGACTCTATAATAAACGGTAAAAGCGTTTACGAAGTTAGAGTAAAAATAGGAGAAATACTTGCGGAAGAACATTCCACAACCAAGAAGGTTGATGTTGTTTTAGGCGTTCCAGAAACCGCAATACCTTTTGCTATTGCATACTCAAATAAGACTGGAATACCTCTAGGTTTAGGTTTTGTTCAAACAGGTAGAAGAATAAGAAGTGCAATAAAACCTTCAGAATTTGAACGTATGGTTGGTGTTCAACTTAAGCTTAATCCTATAAAATCCGCAATTACTGGTAAAAAAGTTGTTCTTGTAGATGATAGCGTCGTTAGGGGGACCACAACAAAAAACACGGTATATCAGATGAGAAACCGTATTGGAGCTAAAGAAGTTCATGTAAGAATTGGAAGCTCAAGGCTTATAGCTCCCTGCCCTTATGGTACTGACGTTCCAGAAAAAGATGAACTTATAGCTGCAAACCTAACAGCCAAAGAAGTTAGTAAAGTTGTTGGTGCAGACACGTTTTACTGGCTCAGTCTTAAAGGTCTAGTAAAAGCCATAGGAATAGCAAGAAAAAATCTTTGTTTGGGGTGTTTTACTGGAAGGTACTTAAACATAAGCTAAAAATTTTGGTGGGTATACGAGATGGTTAAATTAGAGGTTGAAGTTAAGGTTAGAGTTGAAGACTTAGCTAAAGTTGAAGCTAACCTTAAAAAACTTATGGCAACTGAAGTAAGTTACGGAGTTCAAGAAGATTTATACTTTAATGCGCCGCATAGAAACTTCATGATTACCGATGAAGCTTTAAGAATTAGAAAGTCAAATGGTAAATGTTTTTTAACATATAAGGGATGTAGAGTAGATAATCAAGCAAAAACTAGAGAAGAGTTGGAAGTTGAGGTTGAAGATTTTGATAAGATTAAGCTTATTCTGGAAAGACTTGGTTTTAAGCCTCTCTACTTGATTAAAAAAATGAGGAAAACCTTTCAGTTTGAGAATTTAAAAATTAATTTAGATAATGTTGAAAAACTTGGAAGTTTTGTTGAGGTTGAAGGTTTTGCTGAAAATGAAAAAGAACGTGAAATAACAGTGGAAAATGTAAAAAAGGTGCTTTTAAAGCTAAATTTACATGATAAAAAACTGGAGGATAAAACGTATCTTGAACTTTTTTTACAAAAAGAAATGATAAAAAATTAGAAGGGTGAGAAACTTCTTGCGTATTTTACTTGTAGGAGAAGGTGCAAGAGAACATGCAATAGCAGAGGCTATATCAAAAAGTTCGTATGAACCTAAGCTTTATGCAGCTATGAGTTTAAACAATCCAGGCATCTATAGTCTTTGCAAGAAAACAGGAGGAGATGTTTTACTTGGAAACTCAAAAAATCCTAAGTTCGTTGTTGAGGCTGCTAAAAAATTTAATGTTGACTTCGTTTTTGTAGGCCCTGAAGAACCTTTATTTCACGGGGTTGCTGACAAACTTGAGGAAACCGGAATACCGTGTATTGGGGCTAAGCGCAAGCCAGCTGAGATTGAAATGTCCAAAGCTTTTATGAGAAGACTTATGTGGAAGTATAAAGTTCCGGGAAGACTGAGATTTAAGGCTTTTAAAAGTGTTGATGAAGCTGTTGCGTACATTAAGGAGTACGCTGAAAGCGTGGCTTTAAAACCTGCTAGGCAGGCAGGAGGTAAAGGAGTTAAAGTTATAGCTGACCTTCAAGCTTATCTTAGGTCAGAAAAAACACATGTCAAAGAAAAACATGTTAAAGCAATAGACGAAGTTTATATGCATGAATTTACAGACATTGAAGATAGAATTTTAGTTGAAGAAAGAGTTGAAGGCCCGGAATACACTCTTCAAGCTTTTACTGATGGTAGGGTAGTTAAACCTTTACCCCTTGTTCAAGATAACAAAAATGCATTTGAAATGGATATTGGACCTGAAACTGGGGGTATGGGGTCTATAGCAGGAAAAGGTAAACTTTTACCGTTTATAACCGATGAGGAGTATGAAACATCAACCAAAATTGTTGAAGCTTGTGTTAAAGCTGTAGAAAAAGAGTTTGGCGAAAAGTATAAAGGTGTTATCTCTGGACAAATGATGTGTACTGCAAGTTGGGGTCCAACAATAATAGAATTTTACAGTAGATTTGGCGACCCTGAAGCTGTAAACGTTTTACCAATAATGGAAACTGATATTGTTGATATTTGTGAAGCTATAATCGATGAAGGGTTGAATAAAGTTAAACTTAAGTTCGAGGATGTAGCTACGGTTGTAAAATGTGTGGCGCCAAAAGGTTATCCTGAAGAAAGGGAGATGGCTAAGGGTCATCCTGTACATGTTGATGAAGAGGCTATAAGGAGAGCAGGTTGTAAGGTTTACTATGGTTCAATAGACTTAAAAAGTAACGGTGAGATGATTTCAGGCGGTTCTAGACTTGTTGAAATTTTTGGTAAAGGTGAAAACATTATTGAAGCTGGAGATGCTGTTGAGAGATGTGTACCATATGTTTGGCTTAAGGATGGTTGGGGAGTTTTCCACAGAAAAGATATAGGTTCAAAGGAACTTTTGGAGAAAAGAATAGAACAAGCAAACATTGTAAGAGGTGTGTATAAGTATAGGTTAGAAAAGAAGCTTATAGGTAAAACAATAGAGTGGATACCTAAAAAGGGTAAAATCATCTTAGAGGCGTAAACAGGTATTAGGTGAAGTAAATTGAAGGGTAAAGTTGCAATCATACTTGGAAGTGAAAGAGATAGGAGTGTAGCTGAAGAAGCTGTAAAAGTATTAGAAAAAGTTGAAATAGCTTATGAAGTTAAGGTTTTGTCAGCCCATAGAAATCCTAAAGAACTTGAAGAATACATTAAAAACTGTGATGCTGATGTTTTTATAGGCATAGCTGGGCTTTCAGCACATTTACCTGGTTTTATAGCCTCAAGAACAGATAAACCGGTTATAGGTGTACCCTTAAATGTCCAGCTTGGAGGACTTGACGCGCTGCTTTCCATAGTTCAAATGCCTAAAGGTGTCCCTGTAGCATGTGTAGGCATAAATAACGCTGAAAACGCAGCCTGGCTTGCATACAGAATTTTAAGTTTAAAAGAAAAGTTAACCAAGTAGCCGAAAAAAGATGGTAAAAACAATTAAACATTTTTAGCATATGATGACGGTCTAAGCTTAGAGTGTGACAGTGACTATTAAAGAAACTTTTCATCCTTTTAGTAAAAACTATCCGATAACTTAGTTAGGGATAAAGCTTTATCGAGAGTTTCACTATAAAAATAAAAACTGTTAAGCAGGTAATTCTTCACAGGTAAGATTAGATCAAACTGGTTTTCAACACTTCTTTCTGACTAATTTGTTTAAAAATTTTCCGGAGAAATTTAATATTAACTAAAGCAGCTTTTATGCTTGATATTTTTGTTTTATACGCACAAGGTTTTGACCACCAATCTTTAGTACGTCAATAATCCCTTCTTTTTTAAGCCTTTGGATCGTTCTCCAAACTGTTGTCTTCGGAAGTTTAAATTTTTCCCTGATTTCAGCTTCAAAAACTTCCCCGCCACTATTAGCTATAAATTCTAAAACTTCTTTATCTTCTAATCTTAGCTGAGAGTGTTGTCTAAAAATTTTATCTAAGTTTATAGTAAAAGCCTTTTTAACATAGCCAGTTTTAGACTCACCTTTTTTAAGCAGAAATTTGTAAGCTAAAATTCCAGCTAAAATTATGAGTATGACGGAGATGGCAAGATAAGTTAATATTGTTGTCAGTTGTATCGGAGCACTTGCTTTATCTGCAACCTCCTTTGCTTTTTCTGCAAGCTTTCCAGCTTCAAGATAACTACCTGTCCTAAACTTATTTTTTGCTTCATCTAAAAGCTGTTTTGCCTCATCTAAGCCTATTACTCTTCCTTCGTTTTCAGCTTTTTTTACTGCATTTTCAGCATTAGTGATGCAAAGCAATGCGTAATCTTTTGTTCCTGCAACCTCAATAATGTAGGAAATCTCAGTAGAGCCTTTGGGCATTGTAAGCATTTTTCTTCCATCATCTAAAGTTTTAATGTTAACTGGTACACTACTCAGGCTTACTATTACAGCTTGCGCTGGAAGGATAATTTTGCTCACAATTGGTGTTTCCACGTTGAAAATCCATATTCTTTCAGATTTCCCTGTTAAGTCTCCTGTAAGATAGGATATATGAAGCATGCTTGAACCTAGACTGTAGACAGTTATGCTACCGTCTAACTGAGTATATTCCAATGGAGTTTCATCCTCATCTAAAACTGTAAAATCCTCATAATTTACTCCAAAACATTTAACATTTACCGTTGACAATGTAGGGTCTACTTTTACAGTATAATCAATAAAAACAAAACCGTCAGAATAAATTTCAAAAGTTAATTCTTGAGGTTCATATGAACCTTGAGTTTGTGATAAGACATACGGGATAGGTGTGAGAATTAGGATAAAAACGGCTACTAAAAATGTTGTAAGAATTTTAAACTTCATTGCCATACAAATTTAATTATTCTTTTAGGAGGAGCTATTTAATGTTTTTCTTAGAGATGCTCTAAACCAACAAGCTCCTCAGTCCATCTAAACCTTGACTCATCCATCTTTAATGCTCTCTCTACAGTTTCTAAAATTTGAAACTTCTCCTCTGGAAGCTTATAACCTTCATAATCCTGCTTAAAAACTGGAATATTACCTTTAAATGACGGGTTTGCAAAATGGTCAAAACATAGTCTTCCATTAATATTCAAGTTTTCAATTAGATTTCTAATTTCCATTAAGCATTCACGAGGAGAAAGAAGTTTAAAGTTTCCATCCTTATACTCCTTATGAAGGGGTGTTCCAGGTAGGGGGACAAAAGTTCTGATTCTTACATAGCTAGGGTTTATAACGTTTAACACTTTAGCAGTATTTTTAGCATGCTGCTCAGATAATTCTTTACCTGCAACACCAACCATAACATACTCTGATAACTCCATTCCAGCGTTAAGGACAAGTTTTCCAGCTTTTATATGCTCTTCTGAGGTTACACCTTTATTAATTAATCTTAAAACCTCATCATCACCGCTTTCTAAGCCAACATGAAGCCTAGAAAGGCCTGCTCCACGTAAAAGCTTTAAATCTTCAAAACTTTTTCTTGAGAGCGTTTTGCTTCTGGCATAAGAGGTTATTCTTTTAACTTGTGGAAAAACAAACTTAATATACTTCACTATTTCAGCCAAGTCTTTAACAGGGATTATTAGGCTGTCAGCATCTTGGAGAAAAACAGTTCTCCCTCCTGAAGAAATCCAGTTAATAACATTTATTACATTAAAGTTGTAGTTTAACGTTAAATCTAAGGTTGAAATAACTTTCCAAACGTCCCAGTTAATCTTCCCACCTAAACCAAGTTTAAAAGATATTTCCGTTAATAAATCAACAATTGCTTTAACATTGTCTATATCCCTTTTAACCTCATCAACAGACCTTAATTCAAACTTTCTTCTACCATAAGGAGTACCATAACAAAAGCTACACAACCGCCAAGGACAATTTCTTGTAACCCTTAAAAGTAAAGAGAAACTTCCACCTTCATTTGGAGGTCGTATAGGACCGATGTCAAAAGAATAGTCTCCAAGTTTACTGGTTAAAAGAAGAACTTCACGTAAAGTGTTGCTACCCAAAGTTGATCCTATAAAATGCATAAATACTTAAAGAGAAACTTGATATAAAAGTTTAAAGCTCTAAAATTCCTAACCATTACCTGTGCAACTATATTTACTTTCTTTTTAAGTTAACCTTTAATGTAAAGCATGGTAACGCGATTGTTAATGACCGTGTAACCACACTCTATTTTTTTAATTAAGAAGGCCATTTAAAAGAAAGTTTACAGGGCTCAGAACTCAAGATCCTCTTCACCACTTCTGTTGGGCTAAATTCTTCATCGCCCTAACTAATAAGTATGAAGTTCTTAGGTTTTAGGTTTACTCTTATAGAGCATGCTTATACTGAAAGTTTCTGGGTTTTGGAATAACCATTAAAGCCTCTGAGGGGTCTCCTATCTCTACAGCTTCACCTTTAAGGTACATTAGTCCAACTAATGCTGAGGTTATTGCATCAAGTTCATGAATACTAATATCTTTCTTGTTGATGTCTCCATCAATACCTAAACTTTTTAACGCATTTCTAAACTTATCCAACTCATGCTTTTTTTCCGGAAAACCTAAAATTTTTTTAACACTGTATGGGAAGCTTTCAATAACATTTAAGCCCTTACCGTTCAACTCCTTCTTAATTCTTATACCTCTCAATGTCAACTTACGCATAGGACCAAGGGTTAGAGGAAAAAATTTAATTTTCATCTTAAGTAGAACTTTATCACATTCCCTTAAATGTCCAGCATTTCTACATAAACAATCATCTTTAAGACAACATCTACCTTTAGGTAAAGCAAGAGGGGCGTCAACACTTACGATATCAGGTTTTGTTAAAACAGTTTTTTCTATTATCTCCTTATCCTCATAGAGGATGGAGGTTTTAACTTTAAGATTTCCGTCCATTAAACAGAATCCTGTAGGTCTTTTTATACTACCCGCAAGGTCTATACCGACAACTTTTGCGTACAAGAGCTTTAAGCCTCTAAACTATAAATTTTGCTTCAAAATTTTAAACCTTTAAATGCATAGAAATAGTAAATAGTTTTTAGTTAAAAAACGTGATGGAGGATTAAGCTTTATGGAAGTTGCATCTCTATTTGTATGGATAATTTTAGTAATATTTATCCTACTGTTTCTCTCATCATCCTTAAGAATTGTTAAAGAGTATGAAAGAGCCGTTATCTTTAGACTTGGAAGACTTTTAGGTGTAAAAGGCCCAGGCTTATTTTTTAGAATACCTGCTGTGGATGTTTTTAGAGTTGTCGATTTAAGGGTTATAACTTTTGACGTACCTAAGCAAAGAATTATAACAAAAGATAACGTTACAGTTGATGTTGATGCAGTAGTTTATTACCGCGTTTTTGACCCTGTTAAGGCTGTTGTAGCTGTTGAAAACTATATTTATGCAACCAATCTTCTTGCTCAAACAACTTTAAGAGACGTTATAGGCCAGGTTGAGTTAGACGACCTACTAACAAAACGTGAAGAAATTGGTAAACGCTTAACAGAGATAATTGACACGGCAACGGATCCTTGGGGTATTAAGGTTGTTCAAGTATCTATAAAAGATGTTTCTCTTCCGATTGAAATGCAAAGAGCAATAGCTAAACAGGCTGAAGCTGAAAGAGAAAGACGTTCAAGAATAATTACCGCTGAGGGAGAATATCAAGCTGCAGCCAAGATGGCTCAAGCAGCTAAAATGTATCAAGATAACCCCATGGGGTTGAGACTTAGAGAACTTCAAACATTAACAGAAATTGCAAGAGAAAGAAACATGATTGTTGTAACAAGCACAACAACAGGTCAAGATTTAGCAACAATGCTTGGTATCTTAAAAAGTAGGGAAAAACCCACAAGCGGAGGTTAATAAAATTAGAGTTAGAAAAGAAAAAAGATTTTTAATCATCATAATAACAATTATAACCCTTATTTTAACATTCTCCGTTAACATACACGGTACTCAAGCATCTCAAGAGGAAGAAAATAGGCTTTTACTTGTTAAACTTGAGGGAACAATTTCAACAATGTCTTCTGAGCTTTTAAAAGAAGCTTTAGGTTATGCTGAAAAACATAGCTACCCAGTAATTTTGACATTAAATACTCCTGGTGGAAGTCTTGATGCAACCTTTAAAATAGTTGAGCTTATAGAGAATTCAAAGGTTCCAGTTATAGGTTATGTGTATCCTAAGGGTGCTACAGCATGGTCTGCAGGGACATACATTCTTTTCTCAACCCATGTTGCATGTATGGCTCCAAATACAATCATAGGTTCATGTCAACCTGTATCTATGGGGTTCGGGGTAGCCCAGCCTATAAATGATACAAAAACCATCAATGCTTTAGAGGCTTTTCTTGTTGAAAGAGCAAAAATGCATGGAAGAAACGAAACAATAGCTAAACTTTGTATACGTGAAAACTTAAATTTGGATGCTGAGGATGCGGAAAAGTATGGGGCTGTAGAGTTTATCAGCCAATCCATAGAAGATTTAAAAGAAAAGGTTCACGGCTTAACTGTTAATACCGCTTCAGGAAAGTTTACAATTATAAGTAAAAATGTTGAGGTTGTTGAGTGGTCTCCAAGTATAAGGCTTCAAATTTTAAAAACAATTTCAGAACCTATGATTGCTTTCTTTATGTTTATGATTGGACTTTACGCCCTTCTATTTGGGTTAGCATCACCCGGTGTTGGGGGAGAAGTTGTCGGAGGAATTCTACTTTTACTTGGTTTAATAGGACTTGGAATTTTAGGGGATATAAATATTGGTGCGTTAATACTTATAGTTTTAGGGGCAATTCTACTTCTCTACGAACTCTTTACACCTGGATTTGGTATAATTGGAGGTTCAGGCATTGTAAGCCTTCTAATTGGAAGCATGCTTATTATGCCGCGAGAATGGTTTATTTCACCTGAATGGTTAAATGCTCTAATTTTAGCAATAATGATAGTTCCTTTAACTGTAGGGGCCTTCTTTATTTTTGCCTCATATAAAGTTTTAAAGCTTAGGAGAAAACCCCCACTAGTGAGTGGAATGTTTAAAGGGTATGGAGAAGTTATTGAAGAAATAACCCCTGAAAAAACAGGATTTATAATTTATCAAGGAGAATATTGGAAAGCTAAATCAAGCAAAAAAATTGGAAAGGGGGAAAAGGTTATTATCATCGGCAAAGAAGGACCTGTATTGGTTGTGGAACCTAAGAATGAAAATAGATAAAGGTTTATTTTAAATATAAAGAGATGATGGTTCTCTCATAAATTCTCTTCTAAATTGTTCAATAGCTTCAGCACGAATCTTATGTAAACTTTCAAGTTTCTTTTTCATATCTGCAATTTCCTTATCAAGTTTTGTAAGGTCAATTTCTAGTGAAAGAATTTTAGATAAAACTTTAATGACGCTCTTTGCTGCCTCCATATCAGGGTATTCTCCACGAGTTGCACCTAAAAGTCCTAGTGCTTCAAGGCTACGTTGATCTCCAAGACCAAGAATTATTCCACATGCACCAGTAACAGTACCACTTGTAGTTATGTAAACGCCAAACTCCTTTAACTTTTCAACCATGTCAGGTTTATTAAAAACAGCGTAAACATTTCCTATATCGCGTTCAAAAGGTGTTTGAAAACCTCCCACAGCAATAACTTTTTTACACCCAAATTTTTGAACAAAGTTTAAAACTACGTCAGCAACTTCATATTGTCCATACGTTGTAGGTTGGGTATCTCCGGTTAGAAATATAACATGAGGCTTTGTTTTGTTATATGCGTAGAATTCAAGTTTTGGTAGGAAAAATGTTCCATCAGCATTTATATGGATACCAGCACTTCCGTTGATTAACGTAAGATAGTTTGAGTAAAGCTTTGCAAATGGTTTAAGCTTTAACTCGTCAATAATGTAGGTTATGGTAAGCTTTCCAACAAATCCCAACCCTGGAAGACCTTGAACAAGAATAGGATTTTCAAGGTTAGGTTCTTCTAAAACATAAATTTTTGTCCAACACATATTTGGTCAACCAGCCTTTATACTGAAGCTTTTAGGACACCTTCTCCTTGCTACTTCACAAATACGTCGTGCCTCATTAACTTTTTCTGAAGAGCCGCATAACTCGGAGACTTCTCCACAAAGTTTAGACTCTTCAACACATTGAGAGAAACAACTTCTTCCACAAAGTGTGGATATAAACTTGCAAATATTTGAAGCTGATTGGTATTTTCTGTCATCATAAAGAAGTTCTCTTGCATGCTGACATAGAGTAAGAGCTAACCTACAGTAGAATGGAGCTAATGTCGCATCCAGTAGACTTTTTTGCATACCTTCACCCGTCAAGAAAAATCTTAAAACTTGTATTTATCAGTTGTGGAAGGTTGAAACAATTCTTATATTTTCCATTACCTAATCCTTATAAGGATTAACTGGAGGAGTGACAATGGTCTATGTTCCATTCGTATCTTCACCACCAGAGGTTGTAGAAAAGATGCTTGAAATGGCAGAGTTACATGAAAATGACGTGCTTTATGATCTGGGATCTGGTGATGGAAGAATATTAATAACAGCCGTTAAAAAGTTTGGTGTTAAAAAGGCTGTAGGGATTGAAGTAAGAGAAGACCTTGTTAAAGCATCTAGAGAAGAAATTAAGAAACTTGGATTAGAAGATAAAATTGTAATAATCCATGGAGACCTCTACAAAATTCCAATAAAAGATGCTGATGTTGTCACTTTATTTCTTACAACTTCCGCTAATGAACGTTTAAAGCCAAAACTTGAAAATGAGCTTAAAAAAGGAGTTAGAGTGGTTTCTCATGATTATGAAGTAATTGGTTGGAAACCTGTAAAAGTTGTAAATCTAGGTCAGCATACAATATATCTTTACACCATAAAATGAGTCAACCTAAAACATTAACTGATTTTACGCATTATTCCTCCATTTTTTACCTAACCTTCCAATCTCTAGCTTGATGGGTTTAGATGCTTTGCGCGCAGAAATAACCGTAACTGGTATTGTGCAGGGTGTTGGGTTTAGACCATTTGTGTACAGAACTGCTGTAAAAGAGAATCTTAAAGGTTTTATACGTAATTGTGGAGATGCAACTGTTGAAATTATTGTTGAGGGCAATAAAGAAAGCATTAAACGTTTTATGAAATCAATAAGAAACGAAAAACCTCCTTTAGCGCAAATCTACAGATTAAAGGTAAGATTTTCCAAGAAAAGTGGAGGGTTTAAAGAGTTCAAAATATGTAAAAGTTTAGAAGAAAAAAGGTTTTCAGGGTTAGTTATTCCGCCAGACATATCAATCTGTAGTAGATGTTTAGATGAGTTAAGAAATCCAAAAGACAGGAGATATAACTACTTTTTTATCACATGCACGGATTGTGGACCTAGATACACAATAATCGAAAAACTACCTTACGATAGAGAAAATACTACAATGGCAGATTTTTCAATATGTAGTGAATGTGAAAAAGAATATGTTAACCCTTTAAACCGCCGTTTTCATGCTCAAACAATAGCATGCCACATCTGTGGACCAAAGGTTTACTTAACAACAAAAGACGGAAGCAATGTTGAATGTAAAGACCCTATCAGGGAAACTGGAAAGCTTGTAGAGGAGGGATTTATTGTTGCCATTAAAGGTAATGGAGGATTCCATATTGCAACTTCAACCCTAAAATCCGAACCTATAATTAGGCTTAGAAAGGTTAAACATAGAGCCCAAAAACCGTTTGCAGTAATGGCTAAAAATCTTGAAGCTGTAAAAACTTTTGCTAAACTTAACAAGAAAGAGGAGGAACTTTTAACATCCTATATTAGACCAATAGTTTTACTTGAAAAAAGCGAGAATTACTATCTCTCTGAGGAAATCGCCCCTGGGCTTCACAATATCGGCGTTATGCTACCATATACAGGTCTTCATTACATGCTTTTTGATGATGTTAAAGAGCCGGCATTTATCATGACAAGCGCAAACCCTCCTAGTGAACCCATAGTTATAGATGATAATGAGGCATATAGGAGACTTAGCTCAACTGTTGACTATTTTCTTCTTCACAACAGACGGATTGCTCAGAGATGTGATGATTCCGTTGTCAGGGTTCATGACAAAATTCCCGTAATAATTCGTAGGTCTAGAGGATACGCTCCTGCCCCAATACTTTTAAAAAACAAAGTTAAAAAATCTATTCTAGCTTTAGGTGCTGAAGAAAACGTTACTGGATGTATTTTAAGCGAGAAAAAAGCCTTTCTAACCCAGTATATTGGAGATGTTAAGAATACTGAAACTCTAAACTATCTTAAACATGCTATAACTCATCTTCTAAACTTAACAAATATAAAGTTTCAATCTATCGCGTGTGACCTACATCCAAAATTTAATACAACAAGTTTAGCCAACAATCTTGCTGAAAAATTTAAATGCGAAATTTTTCCTGTTCAACATCACCATGCCCATCTAGGCTCCCTTATGGCAGAACATGGTTTAGAGGAGGTTATCGGCATTGTTTGCGATGGTTTTGGCTATGGTTTAGATGGAAAAGCATGGGGTGGTGAGATTCTTTACTGGGTTGAAGGTAAGGTTGAACGTTTAATTCACCTTCAGGAGCAGCCAATGATCGGTGGAGATAAAGCAACCATTTATCCGTTAAGGATGGTTGTAGGAATTCTAAGAAGACATTCAGAAGTTGAGGATTGGATCTACTCAAAATCAAGGTTTCTACCGTTTGGAAAGATGGAAGCAGAAGTAATAGTAAAACAGGCTAAAGCTGGAAAATTTACATGGACCACAAGTTGTGGCAGAGTTTTAGACGCCGTTGCAGCGTTACTTGGAATATGCTATGAACGAACTTATGAAGGAGAACCTGCGCTAAAGCTTGAATCTTATGCTTTAAACGGTAAAGATGTGCTTAAAGTTGAACCTAAAGTAAGCGGAAACATTATCAACACGGAAAACATTGTTTTAGAAATTTTTGAAAACCTTAAAAAGTACCAGGTTAAGGATCTTGCATACTCCGCACAGGAGTATATTGGCAAAAGTTTGGCTCAAGCAGCAATTGAGAAGGCTGAAAAATTAGGAGTTAAAGTTATAGGTTTCTCTGGAGGAGTAGCATATAATAAGCATATTACTTCGACAATTAAAAAAATCGTTAAAAAGGAGGGGTTTAAATTTATAATCAACAGAAAAGTTCCAGCTGGAGATGGAGGGATCTCATTAGGACAAGCCTTTGTAGCCAGCTTTTTAGGTTAACTTTTGAGAAAAGGTTAAAGGTTAAAACTTTTTCTTATTTGTGAAAACAGTTACAATCATTAACCGTGATGTAAAGTGTGTCTAGCTATTCCTGCAAAAGTTTTAAAGATTGAAGGTGACCATGCAGTAGTTGATTTTGGGAAAGATGTAACTAGGGAAGTTAACATATCGCTTGTTGACGTTAAAGTAGGCGATTACGTGATTGTTCATGCGGGATTTGCAATTCAAGTTGTAGATGAAGAAAGTGCTAAAGAAACTCTTAAGATTTGGGATGAAATATTAAAAGCTGAGGAGTAAAGTTCAGCTTATGTTAGCTTCTACTCGTGGTTTAAATGTTAAAGTTTGAAAGTTTTACAAGAGAAACAAAAATACTTAACCCTCTGAAAAATTTTGAGAAAGACTTAAAAATCATAGAATATCGAATAAATCCTTTAACAGGGAAAATAGGATGTCTTATACCAAGGGAATCAGAAAGACCAGTAGAAAAAATGATTTACGTGATGGATAAAGCTTCTCTTGAAAAGCTTGTAAAAGAATCCGAGGAGAGGTGCTTCTTCTGCCCTGGCAAAGTTGAGAGAGTTACACCAAAATTTCCAGAGGAAGTTCTTCCAGAAGGGAGAATTGGTGTTGGAGAAGCCTACTTGTTTCCAAATATAGCTCCTCAGTGCGAACTTAGTTGTGTGATTGTTTTAACAAAAAAACACTACTTAAACCTAGATGAATTCACACCAAACATTTTTGTTGATGGATTTCTGGCGATAAAAATGTTTACTGAAAAAGTTAAAAGCACATCACCAGCAAGGTTTATTACAGTTGGATTGCAATATTTGCCTTCAGCGGGTTCAAGTATTGTTCATCCGCATATGCAAGCTTTGTTAACAGAAATTCCGTTTGTAAATTTGGATGAAATTTTAAATGCGAGCAAAAGGTACTATGAAAATTTCTCATTAAACTTTTGGGAAGAGATTATTACCATTGAGGAGGAAAAAAAGGAAAGATACGTTGGCGAAACTGGAAATGTAAAGTGGTTAACTCCTTTTACTCCAACTTCAAATTATGAAGTTTTAGGTATTGTGAAGGATAGGTCAAGTTTCGCCGAGCTTGATAAAGAGGATTTTAGGAACATAGCTGAGGGCGTATGCAAAGTTTTAAGGTTCTACAATGATAAAAACTTTTCAAGCTTCACGCTTGTATTAAATTCAGGACCGCTTAACGAGAAGACCTCCTACTTCCGGGTAAATTTAAGTGTTGCAGCAAGACCAGGAATAAAAAGTTTTTATATAAATGACTCTTGGTTTCTACCCTTCTTTGTTAAACAACCAGTTATAACGATTATACCGGAAGATTTGGCAAAAACGCTTAGAAAATATTTTTAACTTCCAAAGTTGGTGAAAGTTTGAATAACAATATATTAAGGATTGAGAAAGAGAAAGCTATAGACTTTGAATTTGATTTAATAAAAAAGAATAATCAGCTTGCTGAAGAAAATAGGAAAATTTTCATGGAGAATGGTGTTAAAGCTTTCGATATTATGGGTTCAGTTGGCTCAGGTAAAACTTCACTTATAGAATGTATTGTTAAAGTTTTAAACAAAAAGTATTCAATAGCGGTTATTAACGGAGATTTAGCAACCACAATAGATGCTGAAAGAGTCAGCAAATATGGGGTTAAGGTTATACAGATAAATACTGGTAAAGAATGCCATTTAGATGCTTATATTGTAAGAAAGGCTGTAGAGAAAATAGACCTTAAAAGTATTGATATATTGTTTATTGAGAACGTTGGAAATCTTATCTGTCCTTCTGATTTTAAGCTTGGAGTTGAGAAAAGAGTTGTTGTTATAAGTGTAACGGAGGGAGGGTATGTTGTTGTTAAGCATCCATTAACATTTCTTGAAGCTGACATTGTGGTAGTAAATAAAGTGGATTTAGCAGAAATTATGGGTGTAAATGTTAAAAAGGTCGTTAAAGATGCAAAATCTATAAATCCCAACGTTAAAGTTATAGAAACAAGCTGTAAAACTGGCTTAGGCATAGATGAAGTTATTAAATGTTTAGGGCTTTAATGGAGTAATAGAGTTGCATGAATATTACGTAACAAAGCAAATAGTTGACATTTTGCTTGAAGAAGCAAAAAAACATAACGCAAAAAAAGTTTCAGAAGTTCACCTTGTCATAGGTAAGCTTTCATGTTTAGGAATTGAACAAATTAAGTTTTACTATGAAATGCTTACTGAGGGGACTATCATGGAAGGGTCAAAACTTCATATTGAGGAGGAAGAAGTGGAAGTTAAATGTGAAAGTTGCGGATATGATGGTGAGATTAAACGTGAAAAAATGAGCCTTTACCACTTTCTTTTACCAGTTCTTAGCTGTCCAAAATGTAGTAAAGAGGTGAAGGTTGTTAAAGGTAAAGAATGTAGCATCAAAAGCATGAAGGTGGTGATATAAAAATAACTCTATTGTCACAATATAGGAATAAAACACTTGCAACAAACATCGTTAAAAAACTAAAAGAAATGAAACTTAACATTAGAATAATGCACGTGTGTGGAACCCACCAGGATACCATAGTTCGGTATGGCTTAGATAACCTTCTTAAAGATTGTGGAGTTGAAGTTAAACAAGGACCTGGATGCCCTGTTTGTGTTACAACGGAAAAAGAGTTTACTGAAGCTATAATATTAGCTAAAACTGGTAAAATTGTTACAACATTTGGAGATGTTGCAAAGGCTCCAACATCAAAAGGTTCACTTCTAGCTCAACGTGTCGAAGATTGTGATGTTAGAATTGTTTACAGTATTGAGGATGCTGTTAAAATAGCCTTAGAAAATAGGAAAAAAGATGTTATCTTTATGGCTGTAGGATTTGAAACAACTGCACCGTCAACAGCAGTAACAATACTTAAAGAACCCCCGGAAAACTTCTCAATTTTAAGTTGTCATAGACGTATTCCACCAGCCCTTCATGCTTTACTTGGCATGGGAGAAATTAAAATTGACGGTCTTATTGAGCCAGGACATGTAAGCACAATAATTGGTGTTAAACCTTATGAGGAAATTTCAAAAATTTATCATCTTCCTCAAGTTATCGCGGGCTTTGAACCTCTTGACATGCTTCTAGCGGTTTACATGATTGCAAAACAAATTAAAAACTTTGAATTTAAAGTTGAAAACGAATATATAAGGTCTGTTAAATATGAGGGAAACCTAAAAGCTTTAAAAATTATGGATGAAGTTTTTGAAGAAGTTGATGTTGCTTGGCGGGGTTTCCCCATCATAAAGGAATCGGGTATGCATTTAAGAAAAAAATTTGAAAAATACGATGCAAGAAAAAAGTTTGAAGATGAGTTAAACATACTGGAAGAGGAAACATTTAAAGAAACTAAAGGTTGTAAATGTGGTGAAATCCTACGGGGAATAGCAAACCCTGAAGATTGTCAACTCTTTGGTAAAGTATGCACTCCTGAAAAGCCTGTTGGGCCTTGTATGGTTTCCATTGAAGGTTCATGCAACATTCAATTTAGATATGGAAAGAAAAAACTTTACTCCTAACTCTGTTAAAGTTTTTAACAAATCCTTGGAACCGGATCTCCTACTGGTGGAGGAATTATCCTTTTTCCACCAACAACTGTTTCAAGTACAACCCCGTCAATGTCTTTTCTAGCTTCACCAATAATTTGAGCATCTTTTCCCTCTCTTGTTTTTCTTAAAACTTCTAAGACTTCTTCAGCTTTTTCTTTTACAACTCCTATAATAATTTTTCCCTCATTTCCAACCTCTAACGGATCTATACCAAGCATTTCGCATGCTGAACGTACATCTTCACGTATAGGTATCTGGTCTTCATATACAAGAATTCCAACCTTAGATTTTTCACTCCACTCATTTAACGCGTTTGCAAGACCTCCTCTTGTTACATCTTTCATGCTTACAATACCACCAACTCCCAAAATTTTTATTATAACCTTATTTAATGGGGCGACGTCAGAAACAATTTTGTTGCTAAAGCTATAACCCTCTCTAAAAGATAGAATGGCTAAACCATGGTCACCAATAGTTCCACTAACAATTATTTTGTCACCATCATGTAAATTTGAGTCTAAAAGCCAACGTGAGTTTATTTTACGATACTTCTTAACCTCCTCAAAATTTTTATCTAACAAGGGTGTTCTTTTTCCAATGCCGGAAGTGTTTATAACAAACTTATCTAGGGAACCTTTCTCCAAAACTTTTGTATCTCCGGTAACAACATAAACACCAGCTTCTTTGCATGTCTCCCTCATACTTTCAAGAATTCTCTTAAAATCCTGTAACGAAAAACCTTCCTCTAAAATAAATCCTGTAGCTAAAGCTATAGGCTCAGCGCCCATAACTGCGATATCATTAACAGTTCCACTGATAGCTAATCTTCCAATATCTCCTCCAGGAAAGAATAAGGGTTTAACTGTATAAGAGTCGCTTTTTAACACTATTCCATCAACAACAGCACAATCATCCAAGGCTTCTAAGGGAACCTCAAAGCTACTTCCACCAAGAATCTTTACAATATATTCCTTAACAAGTTTCTGCATGAGACTTCCGCCAGCACCGTGAGCAAGAGTAATTTTACCCATATCCAACCCTAACTATTAATATGAAAGGCTGTTACTTAGGGTTTATTAGGATATTAGGTATAATTAGCTAGAGGGAGGAACTGTTGGACATTCATCTTAAAGTTGAGGATAGAGTTAAAATTCTAAAAGAAGTGGAAGAATATAAGCGCATGTATGAGAAGGAGCTTTCGCCTCTTGATGAAATTAAGCTAAAAGACCCTATTACGTTTATTTCTGTTGGAGGGGGAGAACTTGGAGACCTTGTTTTAACTGCAGCAAGAAGATGCTTAGGCGGGGTTGGTGGAGGAATAAAAACGGTAGTTTTTGATAGGTATAAAGGTTTTCCAGCTCAAGACATGGCAGACTACTATGAATGTTTTGATATGCTTAATGGCGACCTTCTTGAGAAGAACATAAAAAAGTATATTCCAAACCCAAAACATCCTCACGCGGTATATTTAGAAATTGAAAGGGTAGACACTTTCAGGGTTTACAAGCTTGGTGTTGAAAGAGGCTACAAAGTTATGTCAACCCCCTACGGACCTTTAGTCTGTATGGACAGACACCTCACAAAGCTTATGTTTGACAGGTTAAAGGTTCCAAGAGTTGATTGGGGTTACGCGGAATCTGAAGAAGAAGTTAAAAAAGTTGCAAAAGATTTTGGGTTTCCTGTTATAGTAAAACCTGTCATGACTTCAAGTGGACATGGAACAACAATAGTAAAAAACATGGATGACTTAGAAAAAGCCTACACCTACGCTAGGGAACATGCTAGAGGTTTTGGTGAACAAGTAACTATTGAAAGGTTCTTAGATGACTTGAAAGAAAGAGGAACAGAAATTACGCAGCTTGCGGTCAGGCATTTTGATGAAAACGGTAAAATTGTTACAAGTTTACTACCACCAGTTGAACATAGAAGACCTGGAGCAACCTACCATGAAAGCTGGCTTCCGGCAACAATTTCTGATGATGTTAAAAGGAAGTGTGGAGAATACGCTAAGATTATTGCCGAGTTTATTGGAGGTTTAGGTGTTTTTGCTGTTGAACAGTTTGTTGTAGATGAAAGGGTTTACAACAATGAGGTTGCAAATAGGCCTCATGATACTGGAATGATTACACGTTGGATGCTAAACATGGATGAAGGTGCTCTTCACCTATATTCAACTCTTGGTTTAAAGATTAATCTTGAAGACTTAGATTTTTGTAGAAAAGACGTTTACGGAGTTGCACATGTAATTCTAGCACCAGATTTTAATGAAAAAGGTGAGGTTGAAGTTAAAGGTTGGAGTTTAAACAGTGTTAAAGATTTTATGAAGCGTAAGGGTTACCATGGAGATTTATGGTATTTTGGTAAACCTAAAGCGTATTCTCATAGAAGAATGGGTTTAGCGGTAGGTTTTCATCAAAATCTTGAAAAAGCAAGAATGGTAGCCGAAGATGTAGCGCATTATGCGGAGAAAAACATTTTTTACAACATGATTAAATAACCTTGAACTTGTTACCGCCTAAATCTAAGTTAGGCTTGACCTCTATTGGAGAGTTATATTATAAGAATTGTTATAATGAATATGAAAACTGGTACAACGTTAGCTTACGATATCCAAGTTTCTCAAACTAGTGAAGGTTACTATGAGGCTAAACTACCACACCACCTTTACCATAGGATTAAAGTTCATTTTGGCAAAGGTCCTTTTACAACAGAGTTTACAGTAATACATGGACATTTTCTACTTCACGGGTATGTAAAAACAGATAGACGTATACAAATACCAGTAATATTTGAAGAAGAGATGGAAACCCCTAAAACAAAAAGTTCATAAGATATGCTGTTAAAATAAGCTTTGGTTTTGATGATGAGTTTGCCGAGTTCAGAATGCAAAATGAAGTAAACAGCAAATTAAAAGGGGTCCTCTCTGAAAAACCATTTAAAAATTAGGTATACTTCAAAAAATTAAATGAGTAAATACGCATAGCTACAAGCCGTTTTTACATCAACTTATATGGCAATATTCTTCTCCATGTTTATAGAAATCACGTAAACTGTACAACCCATAAGCTTAACCCTCGCATTAGCCGTGACAGCCACTATTTAAAAAGTCTTACAAATATGTAACAGGACAGAAAATGGAATAGTATTGTTATCCACTAAAGAAAATACCTTGCAATTTGCCTATCACAATCGTAAACGTCAACCTTCAAGATGAATCAAAATATAGATAACACAGTTACGGATTTAAACAATTTGTTTGACGCCGGAGGTGGGATTTGAACCCACGGGGGCCTTGAAGGCCCACGGGCTCACGGGTTTTAAACTAACTCCAGGCCCGCGCCCTTCCTGGCTAGGCGACTCCGGCTCCGATATGTCTAAGCTTAAACATATTTTTATTAGCCTGTCTAAATTTGGATGTAGGTGTGTGCAGATATAAGTTTATCTTTGGAGTTGTTGAGCTACTTGATGGTTCTTTTTTAGAAATGTTTAAGCTGCCGCCACGTTACTGGCTGGTGTTTGCGGGATTTGTGAAAAATTGCTTCTAAGGTTTTCGGGGTTTAAACTTAATTCTACCTATCAGTTTACCAGTTTTAACTGGTATTGATTTTAAGTAAGGATTCATCTATCTTAATATCATTAAAAAGGTGAGAAGGATTTGAAATTGAGAAGTGAATACTTTATCTTAGGCTTCACGTTTCTTTTAATCGGAGAAATAGTTGCAGTCATAGGATACCTAAAAATCAGGGAATATGAAAACGTATTGGCTTTTTTCATGTTCTCAACCAGCATAATTCTTTCAATAGTAGGATTAATCCTCATCAGGTATGGACTCAAGTGGAAATAATAGGTTAAACAGATTGTTGTTGAAAAAACATGATAAAAAATGATAAGGTTTCGAGGTTTAGGAGTATAATCTTAAATTATATGTTTTTTAACTTTTTCTTCCAAGTTAAAAAAGACCGACAGGTAGAGATGCTAGAATAAGAAACAGTACGACTTTTTATGGTATAAAGCTACGTGTACTTAACGTTGAAAAGATTTTACATTTAAAGATGCTTAAAATTTTTCTAATCAAGTAAAAAAAAGGTTTTCTAAAAGTTTTGGGAGAAGAGATACTTACTTACCATGTTTTTGGATATGTTTGTGGCGGCATTATCACCCTTTCCGTTTTTATTGCTAACCCATAATCTTTTTCCAATATCTCCCCTGTTGTCATTTTAGCTTTTCCTAATGCTACTAACTCTCCCTTTAAGGTTAGAATTGCAACAAGCTCGCCCTGTTTAATGTTTGAACTAAGCTTAACTATTCCAGGAATGGCTACATGTGCTCCATGACATATGGCATCTACAGCCGAATCTTTAACATAAACTTTTGGTATAAGTTCAATGGATGTTTCAACGGGAAGTATAAGTCTTCTTAAGGATTCTTCACCTCCACTTTCTTTCCAGGTTGCATAGGCATCAGCCAAATCTTGAAGTTTAACGATGTTTCCATCTTCAGTGTAAGGTCCTGCACGAATTCTTCTAAGCTCGGCCATATGAGCACCACAACCTAAAACCTCGCCAATATCATGAACTATCTTTCTAATGTACGTTCCAGATTGACACCCAAACTTAAAGAGAACATTCCTACCTTCAACCTCAAGAACCTTACTGTAGTATACACTTCTTTTTCTAAGTCTACGTTTAACCGAAGCTCTCACCGGAGGTCTTTGGTAGATTTCACCAACAAACTCATTAAAAACCTCAACAATTCTTTCACAATTAACGTCTCCATGAAGCTTCATAACACCAACGTATTCCTTTCCGCCAGCTAAAACAACCTGCAAAGTCTTAGTTGCATCTTCAAGCGCTATAGGTAAGACACCGGTCACGGCGGGATTTCCCTAACTCCTCAAAGTTTCAAGAGTCCCGCCGTGACCAGCATGGGAAGCATTTAAAATCCTTTTAACCCACGCTGTAACCTCATGACTCGATGGACCGCTAGGTTTATCAAGGTTTATAAATCCATACCGCATATGCTGCTGTATAGAGCGTTGATTAGGAGGACATCCGTATTTTGGGTTTGTTTCAGCTTCCTCCCTTACAATAATTTCTCTTTTAATATTCCATGGAGGAATTATGTTCTTCAAAACTTTAACCCTTACCTCCAGGTTCCACTATTTTTTCTTTTTCCTCCTTAACATCTTCAACAATCTTTGGATATTCTTCGGGAAAGGCTTTTCTTAATGCTTTAGCAACTTCTTTATCATCAGCACCCCTTTTAATGTTAATTTTCAAATCTAACGGTTCTAGATGGTCAACGTTTACCCTCCTTCTTTTAACTCCTGTCAACTCCTTTGGTCCTGTTATTAAAACAAAATTTTTGTCTACAATATCAACCACAACACACTTTTTTCCTGCTTCTCTTCCAACCTTCTTAACACAAACTCTACCTACATCAAAAAGTTGAGTTGCTGACATCCACATCACCTCTAAATTTTACCCTAATATACTCTTTTAGAGCACCTGTAAGAACTTTTATACTTGATTCAAATGGAAGAGGTCCGGTATTTAAAGCTAAGTCATATATCGTAAGGTCTTCTAAATCTATTCCATAGTATCTTTTAAAACGTTCTTTTTCAGCTTTTTCCCTTTCTAAAGTTACTTTTTTAGCCTCCTCATAAGACATGTTATCTCTTTGAGCAATACGCCTAAACCTAACATCATCCGAAGCATAAAGATAAATTTTTACATCCGCCAATTCTCCAACCATCCATGCTGAAAGTAAACCATCAATTACAACCGAACCTTTCCGAGATTCCTCCTTAACTCGTGAATCAATTATTGTATCAATTTCCACAGTTTTTCCAGCCATAGATGTAAGGTCTAGAAGACTTAAACCTTTTTCCTCAGCAATTTTACGAAACATCTCACCAGCAGAGAGATGTTTTAAATTAAAAATTTTTGCTAAGGCTTTGGCATAAGTTGATTTTCCAGTACCATGAAGACCTCCAACTGTTATAACAAGGCCTTCACGCTTCTCAATTACCATATTTCCACCTTAAAATAGGATGGAACCTAGTATAGATTGGTTCTTAGTAAACGAGTTACCGGCAAGTTTAAAGCTAAAGCTGAGAAAAAATACCAAAGCCAAAACGTTATGTTTGTGCCATCTATTGTACCGTAGGGTATGGGGATTGGGGAGTATGCTACCACATGATTTCCAAAAAAACTATAAAGCAACCAAAATAAAATCAGGAACGGAAGCATTGTTAAAAGGGAAACTTTTGATTGTTGACCCATAACACTACTAGATTGTCTCATAAGTCTAACCTGATCTCTTTGAAGCTTTGCTAAAGCCTTTTTATCTCCTCTTTTTCTAGCTTCGCTTAAACGCTTCCTAAGAATATCCATCTCCTCCCTAACCCTTCTAACCTCATCCAAATTAACAAATTTACGCTGAATGTAGGATGTTAACAATGCTAGCGTTAAAGCTAAACCTATAGTGAAAAATGTTGAGTAAGGTATTAACGTTAAAATGTTATCAGTCAAATAAACCACCAAAATTTAATGATAGTCTAAGGTTATAGAAGAAATCCTCATTTTGGTTAAATAAACATTTAGGGCTTAAATCAAATATAAAACTTTAAATTAAACCTAATAATTGTTTTTGAATTAAAGCAACCAGTCAAGGGTTAAAAGATGCCTGGAGAATTTAGTGCAAGAAAACTTAAGCTTAGAAGAAAAAAGTTTAGGTGGAGTGACCAAAATTATAAGAGAAAGATACTTAAACTGGATATTAAGGCAGATCCTCTTGAAGGCGCACCAATGGCTAGAGGGATTGTCCTTGAAAAAGTTGGTATAGAAAGCCGACAGCCAAACAGTGCTATAAGAAAATGTGTAAGAGTTCAGCTAATAAAAAATGGCAAAGTTGTTACCGCATTTCTACCAGGAGATGGTGCCTTAAATTTTGTTGATGAGCATGATGAAGTCTTAATTTGCGGTATAGGTGGACCTGAAGGTAAAGCTTATGGGGATCTTCCAGGAGTAAGATATCAAGTTATTGCAGTAAATGGTGTGTCGTTAAAAGAGTTAATGTTAGGTAAAAAACAGAAGCCTGCAAGGTAACTAGCTTAAAATTTGTTAAACCTAGTAGTTTCACGTTTTTACCTTGAAGCCAAGGCAATTCTTTCCTGTTCGTCTCTTTTCTGGATAGCGTGGCTTTTACTATCTCTTTGAGCTGCAAGGATTATTTCATCAGCTAAGCATTCATCTATTGTTTTAGTGCTTCCCCAGGCAGCTTTTCTTGCACCGTTGGTAATAAATCTTAAGGCCAAATCAACCCTTCTTTGAGGTGAAACGTCAACAGCAACATGGTAAACTATCCCACCATAACTTATTCTTGTTGTATCTTCACATGGAGCAGCGTTCTCTATAGCTTTAACAAGAACTTGAATAGGGTTTTCACCTGTTCTAAGATGGATAATTTCAAAGGCATTTTTAACAATTTGAATAGCTCTAGCTTTTTTACCGCCATTCTTTCCTGGGCGCATAAGATTGTTTACAAGCCTTTCAACAATGTTAACCTCGGATTTTTTAAAGCGTTGGTATTCATGCCTACCTCCAGAATGAGGTATAAAAACTGGTTTAAGAGAAATATATCTAGCTAATCCTAAATCCTCTACTTTAACCTCTTCAAAATCCCATTTACCAAACAACTTTATCTTAGACGGAACAATTTCTTTTTTACTCATTCCTAACCCACAATAATCCTTAAGGCTTTAAGAATTTTATCATAGCGGTGGTTTATTAAGGTTTATATACCTAGAAAAGGCTTCTATTTCTCTCTCATAAGAGAAAAACTTTATATTTGGAAAACCAATTCATACATGAGTACATCCAACCAGTATTGTTTAGAGGAGGCATATCTACCTTAAAAAGTTAAATGGGGGTAAATGAAAGGTGTCTGAAAAACCACATCTTAACCTAGTTGTAGTTGGACATGTGGACCACGGTAAATCAACTTGTATGGGACACTTGCTCTTCCTACTGGGATATGTTGATGAACGTACGATTAAAGAGTATGCTGAGGCTTCTGAAAAGTTTGGCGCTGGAGACACATTTAAGTTTGCATGGGTTATGGATAGGCTTAAAGAGGAACGTGAAAGAGGAGTAACAATAGATTTATCCTACTGGAAGTTTGAAACAAATAAACACTCATTCACAATCATTGATGCACCAGGACATAGAGACTTCATTAAAAACATGATTACAGGGGCAAGTCAAGCTGACTGTGCACTACTAGTAGCTTCTGCACGTAAAGGAGAGTTTGAAGCAGGTATTGAAGCTGGAGGACAAACAAGAGAACACGCATTCCTCCTAAGAACATTGGGAGTAAACCAGCTTGTTGTAGCCATAAATAAAATGGATGATGCATCAGTAAACTGGAGTCAAGCACGATATGAGGAATGTAAAAAACAATTAGAGTATCTTTTAAGAACCGTCGGGTTTAATGTTGCAAAGATAGCATTTGTACCTATTTCAGCATGGACGGGAGACAACCTTGTTAAACGTAGTGAAAAAATGCCATGGTATAAGGGGCCTACTATTGTTGAAGCTTTTGATACTTTTGAAATCCCACCAAAGCCACTAGATAAGCCTTTAAGAGTGCCAATTCAAGATGTTTATTCCATTACTGGTGTTGGAACAGTTCCTGTTGGAAGGGTTGAAACTGGTGTGCTTAAAGAGGGGGATAAGGTAGTTTTTGTTCCAGCTGGGAAGGAGGGTGAAGTCAAAAGTATAGAAATGCATCATGCAAGAATTCCTAAAGCAATTCCTGGAGATAACATAGGCTTTAACGTGAGAGGTATAACAAAAAAAGACATTAAAAGGGGAGACGTTTGTGCTCATCCAACAAATCCACCAAAAGCTGTAAAAGAATTTATAGGGCAAATTATTGTTGTCTACCATCCAACCTCAATCGCTCAAGGATATACCCCTGTTTTACATGCACACACAGCCCAAGTTGCATGTAAATTTGCAGAGCTTATCCAAAAGATCAATCCAAGAACAGGAGAAGTTATTGAGGACCATCCTTCATTCCTTAAAACTGGTGATAGTGCCCTTGTTAGACTTCAACCGGTAAGACCCATAGCTATCGAAACCTACGCTGAAATTCCTCAGCTTGGAAGGTTTGCCATAAGAGACATGGGTACAACAATAGCTGCAGGTGTTGTTAAAGAGATAACCCAAACAGCTTAAGTGAAGCTAAATTGGTTCAAAAAGCACGCATACGTTTAACAAGCATAGACTATAAAAAGCTTGACGAGATCTGTAAAGAGATAAAAGATATAGCTGAAAAGCTTGGGACAAAAGTTTCAGGCCCGATACCTTTACCCACAAGAAAAATACATGCTCCAACAAGAAAAAGCCCATGTGGTGAAGGAACTCATACTTGGGACCGCTGGGAGCTAAGGGTTCATAAGCGTTTAATAGAGGTTGATGCAAACGAAAGATTAATGCGTAGAATTATGCGTGTAAGAATACCTGATGATGTTTTCATAGAAGTTAGCTTAGCATAGTGTAAGCTCTGATTACATGAAACCAAAAAGCTTTAAGCTTTTTTAAATTTAAACTTCTAAAACCCTTTTTGCTATTGCTTTACCTAATCATTACTTATTGTTAAACTTTCACCAAAAATGTAAGTTCCAACAACCTTCTAAGAGTAAGTGTTGTGTTTAAAAAAACCTGGTTCTTCAAGTATTGTTATAAGTCCTTTTAAGAGTACATTTTTTTAGCTTCCCTACAGTTTACTCTGAGAATCATTTCATGTGATTAAAAATCAGCATCACAAAAAACTATGTTTAAACCCTATCAACTAAAACCTTTTTTAGGTTATGTTAACAACCTAAAGATTAGTTAAAGTTTTTCGGTGTAGGGTTATGGTTAAAATTGAGGAGGGGCTTGTTCAAGTTTATACAGGTAACGGTAAAGGAAAGACAACTGCCTCTTTAGGTCAGGCTTTAAGAGCCATCGGTCATGGCTTGAAGGTTTACATGATTCAGTTTATGAAGGGTTGGAAGGGATATGGTGAGCTTGAAGCTGCTAAAAAACTTTACCCCAACCTTGTTATAGAACAGTTCGGCAGACCTGGACATATAAGTAAGGATAAGCCTGAGAAAATTGACTTTGAAAATGCTAAAAAAGCCCTTTTAAAAGCTAAAGAACTCATGTTTAGTGGAGAATGGGATATTCTCATCTTAGATGAAATAAATCTTGCACTGGATTTTGGACTTATAAAGTTGGATGAAGTTTTAGATTTAATAAAAAGTAAACCAAAAAATGTTGAGCTTATTCTTACCGGTAGAAATGCTCCAAAAGAAATTGTTGAGGCTGCAGATTTAGTTTCTGAAGTTGTTGAAGTTAAACATCCATACCAAAAAAACGTTAAAGCGAGAATGGGAATAGAATATTGAGTAGCGGAATTTTTAACTTTCAACTGAAGATTTTAAAAGAGTTTTTATAGAATTAACGTTTTTTAAGGTAGAAACACGAAAAACTTTTTAGCCTTAATTAATATTGTTAGGTAGTGGTAAAAGAAATCGTAATTTTGACTTGGTAAAAGGTGTGAAAAACTTGAGTTTAGAGCTTCAACAAAGAAAAATTAGGGTTTTGATTGCTAAGCCTGGTCTTGATGGACATGATCGTGGAGCTAAAGTTATTGCAAGAGGTTTAAGAGATGCTGGAATGGAAGTCATCTATACTGGCATAAGACAGACACCTGAACAAATAGTGCAAACAGCTATCCAAGAAGATGTTGAAGTTATAGGGTTAAGCATTCTCTCAGGAGCACATGATGTGCTAATTCCGCAAATTATAGAGAAAATGAAGGAAAATAAGCTTGAACCAGGTAAAAACGTACTACTACTTGTTGGAGGAATAGTTCCTAAAGAGGATGTTGAAAAACTGAAGAAAGTGGGAGTTAACGAGGTTTTTGGCCCAGGAACACCAACCACAGAAATAGCAAAATATATAGAGGAAAATGTTAAAAAATTGAGGAAGGAGGTTTAGCCTGTATGGTTGATTATGAAAAAATTGCTGAAGAAATTAAAAAATGGGAGGCTAAAAACGCCAAGGATATCCGAGAGGCGGGAGAGTATATCAACCGTTCAGGTATTCCAATTAAGCTTCTTTATACACCTGTAGACGTTAGACACGTAGATTACTTAAACAGCATCGGTTTTCCTAGCGAATATCCATTTACAAGGGGAATTTATCCTACAATGTACCGTGGAAGGCTGTGGACTATAAGACAGTATGCTGGTTTTGGAACAGCAGAGGACACTAATAAGAGGTATAAGTACCTGATTAGTCAAGGTCAAACTGGTTTAAGTGTGGCTTTTCATCTTCCAACACAATGTGGTTATGATTCTGACCATCCAATGGCTTATGCTGAGGTTGGCAAGGTTGGCGTTGCAATTGACAGTTTAAAGGATATGGAAATACTGTTTGAGGGAATAGATCTTGAAAAAATAACAACCTCAATGACTATTAATTCAACATGTCCACAAGTTTTAGCAATGTACTTCTGTGTTGCTGCTATGCAGAATGTTCCAAATGATAAGGTAGGCGGAACCGTTCAAAATGACATTCTTAAGGAGTATGTTGCAAGAGGAACATACATTTATCCACCTGAACCTTCAATGCGGCTTGTTGGAGATGTTATTGAGTGGTGTTACCAAAATGCTCCAAGATTTAACTCTATAAGCATTAGTGGATACCATATGAGAGAGGCAGGATGTACGGCAGTACAGGAGGTTGCATTTACACTTGCAAACGGTATAGCATACGTTGAACATGTTGCTAAAAGAGGAATATCAGTGGATAAGTTTGCACCAAGATTATCATTCTTCTTTGCAGCACAAAGAGACTTTTTTGAGGAGGTAGCTAAGTTTAGAGCTGCAAGAAGACTTTGGGCTAAAATTATGAAGGAAAGATTTGGGGCTAAGGATCCACGTTCAATGCTTCTAAGATTTCATGTTCAAACTGCAGGAGTTACTCTTACAGCACAACAGCCATATGTTAATCTTATGAGAAACACGATTGAAGCTTTAGCTGCTGTTCTTGGTGGAACTCAATCTCTACATGTTAACTCTTTTGATGAGGCTTATGCTGTTCCAACAGAGTTTGCAGTTACACTTTCAGTTAGAACTCAACAGGTTATAGCCTATGAAAGTAAAGTTACTGCAACCGTAGATCCATTAGCGGGATCATACTATGTTGAATGGTTAACCGAGCAAATCGAAGAAAAAGCTATGGAATACATACATAAAATTGATGATATGGGTGGTGCCTCAGCAGCAATAGAAAAAGGCTTTTATCAAAGAGAAATTGCAGATTCCGCATATAAGTACCAGAGGGATGTTGAAAGCAAAAAAGAAGTTATTATAGGTGTAAATGAGTTTGTTACAGAAGAAGAATTACCAATTACAATATTAAAAGTTGACCCTGAGGTTAGAAAAAGACAGATTGAAAGGTTAACCAAGGTTAGGAGAGAAAGGGATAAAAGAAAAGTTGAAGAATCTTTAAGCAAGCTACGTAGAACCGCTGAGAGGGGAGAAAATATTATGCCAGCTGTTTTTGAGGCAGTTAAGAGTTATGCAACAATAGGTGAAACTTCAGATGTGCTCCGAGAAGTTTTTGGGGAATATAAAGCGTCAACAATAATTTAAGAATAGGAGTGTGATGTTTTTGATTAAAAAGGTTAGTCATATAGGTATTGCTGTAAAAAGTATTGATGAAGCATTAAAACTTTACAGGGATATTTTAGGTTTAAGCGTTGAGGGATACGAGGTTGTTGAGGAGCAAAAGGTAAGAATAGCGTTTATCACGGTTGGTGAAACAAGAATTGAACTTTTAGAATCAACAGATCCGAATGGACCTATTGCAAAGTTTATTGAAAATAGAGGTGAGGGAATTCAACATATAGCTTTACAAACAGACAACATTGAAGCTGAGCTTGCAAGACTTAAGGAGAAAGGGTTAAGGCTTATAGATGAAAAACCACGTAAAGGTGCTCATAAAGCCAAAATAGCGTTTGTGCATCCTAAAAGTACGTATGGAGTTTTACTGGAAATATGCGAAGAAGAGAAAAAAGATTAAAACCGTTAAAACATAAAACACCATTTTTTTATTTTTAAATAAAAACTAGTAAACTGAAACTTTCTCAACACCTTTAATTTTTAAGAATTCTGGTATAAGTTCACCAGGAATCTTTTTTTCAGCTATTATCACAAGTTTAGGTTCTGGCGAAAGTTCAGGGTCATCTACTAAAGCCTGTCTGATGCTTATATTCTTCTCAGCTAAAATTTTAGCTGAGTTTGCAAGTATCCCTGGAATTTTTGCGCTTGTAGGGGTTATTTCAACAACTCCAAGGTTTAAGTGTTTTGCAACGTCCTTTAATGAATGCCCAGCAGACCTTAAATGTTTGAATATTACGCTTAATTCCGGATCTGCCTCAATAAACCTTATTGTTTGTGTTACTGTTCTTCTATCAACTTTTGCAGTTCGAGCAACCTCGGAAACCGGAATTTCAATCATGTTACAGTATATTTTTCCTTCTCTAATGCTTAACCCATTTTCTACTAGAACTTTTGCAACATTAAGACGTTCAGGGTACTCCTTTAATTTTTCATATACTTTTTGCCACATATGTTCTTAGATGTTAAGAAAGGTATATAAGCATGTTGTTTTGACTAATATAGTTCAGAAATGAACATATGTGTACATTGAGGTGAAAAAATTGGCTTTAAAACGAGTAACAAACCTACCAGTGGAAGAAATGCCCAACAAATGGTACAACATTCTCCCAGACCTACCTAAGCCACTACCCCCACCAATCGACCCAGAAACTAGAGCACCAGTAAAACCTGAAAAGCTTGAGGCAATCTTTCCTAAAGAGCTTATACATCAAGAGTTAAGCCAAGATAGATGGATTCCTATACCTGAGGAAGTCCAAGAAGTTTATCAAATTTGGAGACCGACACCTCTTTACAGGGCTTTAAGACTTGAAAAGGCATTAAAAACACCTGCAAAAATTTACTATAAGTATGAGGGTGTAAGTCCACCTGGAAGTCATAAGCCAAACACTGCTGTTGCTCAAGCCTACTTCAATATGAAAGAGGGTGTTGAAAGATTAACAACAGAAACTGGTGCAGGTCAGTGGGGTTCAGCGTTAGCTTTTGGTTGTACAATGTTTGGAATGAAAGCTACAATTTACATGGTTAAGGTTAGCTACCACCAAAAACCATATAGAAGACTTCTTATGCAGGCTTGGGGTGCTGATGTTACTCCAAGTCCAAGTAGTAGAACAAAATTTGGGAAAAGCCTTTTAGAGAAGGACCCAGATAACCCTGGAAGTTTAGGCATAGCTATCAGTGAAGCAATAGAGGATGCGATAACAAGCGAAAAAACAAAGTATTCGCTTGGAAGCGTGTTAAACCATGTACTTTTACATCAAACAGTTATGGGTTTAGAAGCTAAAAAGCAGTTTGAAGTTGTTGATGACTATCCCGACATCATCTTTGGTTGCGTTGGAGGTGGTAGTAGTTTTTCAGGTTTATTTTTCCCATTCTATTATGACAAGGTTTCAGGTAAAGCACCTAAAAATACTGAGTTTGTTGCTGTTGAACCTACAGCATGTCCAACGTTAACAAAAGGTGTCTACACATATGACCATGGAGACACCGCAAGAATGACTCCTCTACTTAAAATGTACACACTTGGACATACCTTTATTCCGCCACCTATCCACGCTGGAGGTTTGAGATATCATGGTGACTCTCCAATCCTATGTCTTCTAGTTAACCTAGGAGAGGTTAAAGCATTAGCCTACAATCAGGTTGAAGTTTTTGAAGCTGCAAAAATTTTTACTGAAACAGAGGGGATACTTCCAGCACCTGAAACTGCGCATGGGATTAAGGCTGTTGTTGATGAGGCGTTAAAATGCAAAAAAAGTGGAGAAAAGAAAACTATTCTTCTTCAATTCTCAGGTCACGGATACTTTGATATGAAAGCGTATGGAGATTTCTTTGAAGGAAAGCTTCAACCATGTGAGTGTCCGAAGGATGAGATAGAAAAAAATATAAAAATGCTTATGGATGTGTATCCATGGGCTAGAAACCTACCATATTAAGTTATGTTATTCCCCTTTTCCCCTTTTTCCCGGTTAAAACGTGTTTTTAATTCTTCAAATTTTTTAGTTAACTGGTTGAATGTTGGAAGATTTAGCGGAATTAACGCCAAAAACCCGTAAACACTTTCTATATAAACAAATTCATCATTACCAATTACATGCCGAAGCTCTTTAGGTATAGTTATTCTCCAACGATATCTATCCCTTTCAACCTTAACAAACTTACCCAGAAAACCACCAGAACAGGTTTAAGCATAGGAACTTAATTAGTTCTTTTATTAACCGTTGTTAAGAAAAAACAAAAATTAATAAAAGGTAGTAAAGAAAAATAAAGTGGTTGCAACTTGGGTGTCAACGTTAAAGAGTTAAAAAGTAAGATTAGATTTGAAATTTGGGAAAAACTTGAAAGATTTAATGTTGCACGTTACCCTTTACCGTTAGAAGGTAGAATTCCAAATTTTGATGGTTCTGACAAGGCTGCTATGCTTGTTAGAAAACTTAATGTTTGGAAAAACGCTAAGGTTGTTTTTTCAAATCCTGACTATGCTCAAAAAAAGGTTAGAGAGTTTGCTTTAAAGGATGGGAAAAGTCTTATTACGGCTACTCCCGAACTTAAGCATGGGTTTCTTCTAGTCAAACCTGAAGATGTTAAGGGTCTTGAGGATAAAGCGTCAACAATAAGAGGCCTGTTCACTTATGGTTTGACCATTAACTTGGAGAATATGCCTAAGCCAGACTTGATAGTTACTGGTTGTGTTGCTGTGGATGAAGAAGGATTTAGGCTTGGAAAAGGTGGAGGTTATGGAGATAGGGAGATAGGCATTATACATGAAAAATTTGGATATGTTCCTGTTATTACAACTGTGCATGAACTTCAAATTGTAAAAAAGCTTCCAAGAGAAAAACATGATACTAAGGTAGATTTCATAGTTACACCATCAAAAATCTATGATGTAAACAATAAAAGCTGGTTAACATATTAGTATAACATTAAAGAGCTTTTTAGGGTTGACTGAGAAACTATGGTAGGGAAAACTTTTCCACATGAAGGATTTAAAGTCAACAGTTTAGGTCACTTAACCCTTGATGATTACGACCTTGTAGATTTAGCTGAAAAATATGGAACCCCCATATACGTTATCTCAGAAAAAAGACTTAGGGAAAACTATAAGCGTTTACTCAGCACCTTCAAGGAGCATTACCCTGGAAATGTTATTATAGCCTATGCTGTTAAAGCCAACTACACATTAGCCTTAATCAAGGTTTTTATTTCAGAGGACTCTTGGTTTGAAACTTTCTCCGGAATTGAGCTACATATGGCTTTACTTGCTGGTGCTCAACCTAAAAACATAGTTCTAACTGGGTGCAACCGTTTAAAAGAGGATTTTGAGGAGGCGCTTAAACTTAATGTCGGCTTAATTGTTGTCGACTCCATTTCAGAGCTTCAAAAACTTGAGGAGGCTGCCAGTCAGCTTGGGGTTGAAGCAAAAACGTTAATTAGAGTAAACCCGTCCTTAAGCATTCCAACTCATCCTTTAATTGCCACAGGTACTCGTGGAACAAAATTTGGTTTAAGTATAGAAGGTGGAGAAGCTTTAAAGGCGTTTGAAAAAGCTTTAACAATGAAGTGGATTAAGGTTGTTGGTATCCATACCCATATAGGTTCTCAAATTCTTAGAATTGAACCTTTTATTGAAACAGCTAAACGTATAACTAGCTTTGTTAAAACTCTTAACAGAAAATTTGGATTTAATCCTGAATGGTTAGATTTTGGAGGAGGTTTTGGCATACCCTATAAACGTGGAGAAAAAAGTTTAAACCTTCAAGTTTTAGCCAAAAGAATGAGTAAAATAATAGCTGATGGTTTTAAAGACCTTAAATTAAATCCACCTAACCTGCTATTTGAGCCTGGAAGGTTTCTTGTAGGTGATGCTGAAATTTTACTGGCAAAAGTTGGAAACATTAAAGAATCCGTCAACGGAAAGTTTGTTTACATTGATGCTTCAACCAACCATATAATACCTGTTTTAATTGTAAAACAGTATTACGAGATTATCCTAGCAAATAAGGTTAACAAAAAAATTGAAGAAAAAGTAACATTTGCCGGACCCTTATGCTTTACAGGAGATATCCTAGCTGTAAATAGAGGCACTCCAAAGGTTGAAATGGGAGATGTGGTTGCAATTTTAAACGTTGGAGCCTACTGTAAATCAGCTTACACAATGCATAATGCATACCCAAAGCCACCAACATTAATGCTTACTCAACATGGAGTAAAAATGGTTCAACGTAAAGAAACAGTTGAAGATATTATTAGTAGGGAAGTTTTAACGTAACATTTCACAATTCTACCTTCGTTTAAGAGGCTTTCAAAATTTGTTTAGAAGTTAGACACAAATCTGGTTGAAGATGGCTAAAAACTTATAGGTTTTTGGTTTTAAATGAAAACATTTTTAGGATTTATTTATCCATATTAAGTTTACAAGTTCTGGAGTTGATGAGCATGGAGTTAATGGAAGCTATTAAAAGTAGAAGAAGCGTCCGAAGATTTACAAATAAGGATGTTGAAGACGAAAAGTTAAAAGAAATCTTTGAAGCCGCACGATGGGCACCTTCATGGGCTAACACCCAATGCTGGGAGTTTATAGTAGTTAAAAATAATGAAACAAAGAAGAAAATCTCTGAAACGCTTAGACCAGGAAATCCTGCAACAAATGCTGTTGCTTCGGCACCAGTTGTTATTGTCGCATGTGGACGTAAACGCTTAGCCGGGTTTTACGGAGAAAGTGCCATGACTGACAAGGGGGATTGGCTTATGTTTGATGTAGCTTTAGCAATTCAAAACATGTGTCTTGCAATTCATAACCTAGGTTTAGGAACAGTTATTGTTGGAGCATTTAATTCAAAAAAGGTTGCAGAAATTTTAAATGTACCTGAAAATGTTGATGTTGTAGCAATACTTCCAGTAGGATATCCGGAAAAAGTCCCAAAAACACCACCAAGAAAGAATGTTGAAGATTTTGTTTTCTATGAAAGTTATGGAAAGAAAGGATAGAACTAAACCTAATCTAATATTTTATTTTTAACTACCAAAAAACTTTGAAAGATCCTTTGTTTTTGATGTTTTTAGGCTTCCAAGTTCTACTTTTGAAATACCAAAAATTTCTAAAACTCTTAAAGCCGCAGGAATTATCTGATTCTCAATATAATACAAGGCATCTAAGTCTTTAGGTGCAACCATAAAGTATGGATAAGCCCTCTCGTAAAGTTTGCCTAAGCCCTTAACAATAACATATCCAACCTTATCCCCGACAGTGATATTCCAACCACTTTTAATCATCCTTTTTGCAGCTTCAACATGAGGTGCCCTAACCTGATACTCATTAGGAGGTTTGGTTATTGTTTTCCAGATTATGAATGGTTCAATATCAGTTATTAAAGCCTCATTCAACTTTTTAATGTAGTTATTAACAATGTTAGCAGCCTTATTTGGATTATTCTCCTTTAAAATTATTTCTAAAACTTTTTCTTGAATATCCTTTGCAGCTTCACACCAATCTCCTCTGGCAACCTCAAGCCCAACAATTTCTATCCTTCCGTCCGGAAGAAGACCTGCATATCTTTTTTTAGCTTCAGTAAACAGTAGCCGTTTATAGATAGTATCAGGCCTAATTTCAAGACCTGTCTTCTCTTTAACTTCGTCTAGGAAAACTTTAACTTTTGATTCATCATACTTGACAAAGATGCTATCGGTGTCTCCATAAACAACCTCCAATCCGTGTTTTTTTGCAATATTTATTGTTTCGCTTATGGTTTTCCTACCCCATGCTGCTGTAGCCTCGGCAACTTCGTTAACATACCATCTTGCACCCCTCCAACCACAATAACCGTAAGCAGCATTTGTAATAACCTTAATACCACGTTGCCTAGCATCCAAAACCTTGTAAAGAGGGGTGCCATAAGTTAACTTTTTAAGATTTTCTTGTATTTTTCTTCGTGCATCCATAAGCTCTAAAAGTACCTGTTTATAAAAACCAGGCGGATTAGCTTTAAACTTATGATGCACTTCAGGAGTTATGTAAACTTCACCATCAAATTTTTCATTAGGCCTTATATAGGTATCTGGAGACAAGTTATACTTTACCATCAAACTTGGATACATTGAACTAAAATCAAAGACAGCGATGTTTTCATGAACCCCTGGTTTGGGCTCAAGAACCATACCTCCCTTATAGGTGTAGTACTCCTGTTCAACCCTTTTAGGTATAAGCTCATTGTAGATGAAAGCTTTACGTATAAGATACCAATCAACCCTAAAACCAACAGCAGCAGAAAAAATGTAGTCAGCAGGTATACCTACAAGGTTTGAAAACTGAAAAACGTAATCCAGCATAGTATCAGAAATTCTTTTAACAAGCATTGTGCAATATTCACAAAACTTTATAACCTTTTCTTTTTCACTTACCCACAACCTATGAACATCTGTTTCCCTAAGCTTTACAAGTTCTAAGTTTTTATGAACATCTAAATATTCTGCAAAATTTTCAAGAGTTTTAACTTTAATTTCAGGGATGTCCTCAACAATCTCGTATAAGTCAATATGTAACCTTCCAGTAATGGAAATATGACCATATACACTTTGATGAGGTTCACCATCTACCCTATCAATTGAAAAAGCTATTTCATGTTTTTTTGCACGCTGTAAAAAATATGGAATGTGAAACCTATTTGAATTATAACTCACAATAAGGTCCGGATCATACCGTTGGATATATTCTATAAATTCCTTAAGAAGGATGTTATCGTCCACATCAACAGACATGAATGTACGTTTTTCACCATTACTGGTAACAACTGAAATAGTGAGAATAGGATCTCTTTCGGGATGCGGAGAGCCTATGGCAGTGTGGTAGACAGGGTAAAAAGCCAAGATACGTAGTTTGGGATACTCAATTTTTTCGTAAAAAGCAGGTTTTGATTTTGAAAGATATGCTTTTTCAACTTTAGCTTTTAAAGGCTTTTTTACCTCTTCAACTTCAACAGTATGCCATCCACAAGGCTTGATGTCATATTCTATAAGGTAAAGAGAGGTTGGACGGATATCATCATGTAAAACTTCCCTAATTAATGGACTTTTAGATGCTTCTTCACTAATTTTTTTAAGCTTTTCAACATTTTTAGTTGAAATTTTTACTGCTTTCACAGAGATGCCAAAGTACTTCTTATCTTCAACTTTAACTTCATCTACGTCCAAACTTTTAGCCCACTTAATAATTTCAGAGACTTCACTGTTTCTTGGTAGAACGTAGACACTAGGCTTAAAATTCCTGTCAATAATTAGAATACGCCTATCAACTTCATCTATACCCCAAATCCACACTTCAACTTGATTTTCGACAATCTCCTGATTAATGTCAAGAAGCCAAAAATTAAGCTTCAACCTACTCCTAAAGAAGATTCCATTGGTAACTAATAAGGGTTGACTGTTTTAAACCTAAAAAAGAGAAATTTGATAAAAAACTACATTGATTTTCTCAATGCTAAATCTGCTAAAATCTCTTTCTCAACCCTTTTAGCGACATCTTCTCCAACAAGTATTTCTGCTAATTTTAGTGCAAAGTGTATTGCTGTTGCTGGACCCTTGCTTGTAACAATTTTTCCATCAACCACAACCAACCCCTTCTTTCTTGGTTTTCCTCCACTCTTCGAAAGTTCCCCCTCTAATCCTGGATAAATCGTACAGGCTTTATCTTTTAAAATTCCTGCATCTGCAAGAACTGTTGGCGCTCCACAGATTGCTGCTACAACCTTATTTGATTCAAAGGCTTGTTTTACAACTTGAAGAACCTTTTGATTTTTTCTTAAATTCTCAAACCCAGGATATCCACCAGGACATATAACCGCATCAAAGTTTTTTACATCAACATTTTCAATGCTCGTATCAGGTAAAACCTTAACTCCATGAGCACCTTCAACTAAGTCAGGTTGCAAACCAGCCACAGTAACCTCAACACCAGCTCTTCTCAGAAGATCAACAATAGAGGAGAATTCAATCTCTTCAAAACCTGTAGCAAGAAAAACCAGTACTTTAACCATCCAAACATCCCCACCATGTTCCATAAAACAATTTAAAACTTTAAAATTTAATTTTTACGTGGAAAATTCTGTTTTAAGCCTAACAAATGAAACATTAAGGAGGTTAAGATACCATAGTTAACAGCTTCAGATTGTAGGTTTAAGCGTGCCTTTATTTTACTGTAACTTCTTACGCAGATAGCTTAACCGCTTGCAGGTAAATCTTCATACGGATAACCTTCCAATATAGGTGACTTCTAACCGGAAAAATTTGAAGCGTAAATACATAAAATAAATTTAAACCTAACAAGGTTAAAAAACGGATGGAACAAGGCTTAATGAAAACTAAGTTCCGCATAGAAGAATGTAAAATTAGAAGACAGGTTTGTGGTGGAAGATTATGAGAAAGATTACTAGGAAAAAAGAAGACATGATTAAAAAGTTTGTTGAGAAAAGAATGGAAAACCTGGACTTAGCCCACAACTTTGAACATATTAGGTGTACAGTTAATTTAGCTAAAAGAATTGGAAAAATTGAAGGAGCAAATTTAAGGATAGTTATCCCTGCAGCATATTTTCATGATATTAATCCTAAAGATAAAAGTGGTAAGTTTAGTTATACAACTATGGATTCTGCTAAGGAGGCTGAAAATTTTCTAAAAAAAATAGGTTTTAATTCTGACGAAATCCTCCAAGTTAAGGAAGCCATCATTCCCACATCATTTACAATGCATGAAAGAGGAATTTTTCCTAAAACTTTAGAGGCTAAGGTTGTTAGAGACGCAGATTTTTTGGAGGCTATGGGTGCAAGAGGTATAGCAAGAGTGTTTGCAACAGCAGGATATTATGGTGCACATAAAATTGGTAAAGTTGAATGGAATCCAGAAAAACCTGTAAAACTTAAAATAAACGCTGAAGGGTTAGATCCAACACCTATCTACCATTTTTTTCTCAAAACTTTTATGGTTAAAAGACCTTATGCAAACAAAAACTGGGAGAAAGATGGCTGAAAAAAGATATAAGTTTATGGTTCAGTTTCTTAAGAGATATAAAGCTGAGTATGAAGGATTAACGTAGAAAGTAGAATTAAAGCTCCAGCTTTAAGCATATCATACTACTTGGGGATTTTGTTGTTTAGGAGTTTTTACTTGAATGTTAAGATTTTGCTTGTTACTTGTGCTTTTTTAAGTTTATCTATGGGTGTTGCATACCCTTTTCTTTCCGAGTATATTTACAGCATAACTGGTTGTGTGGTTACAGTAGGCATAATTTCATCTGTTAGAAGCGTTACAAGCATACTTTTTCTTGTTTTAGGCGGATTTTTGTCTGACAGTATTGGTAGGAAAAAGCCTATTTACATTGGAACCTTTTTACTAAGTTTTTCTCAAGTCATGTATGGGTTAGCCAGAGATTTTCCAAGTTTTATCCTTGCCGCGGTTTGTGAAGGCATCTCATACTTCTATTTTCCAGCATTTAATGCCATGATTATGGATTCAACCGCACCAACCAGGCTAGTAAACACATTTACCTTAGCACTCATTGCAGACCATTTACCCTACACAATTTCACCAATTTTAGGCGGCTTTTTAAGAGATTTGTATGGTGTTTTTGGTTTAAAGCTGGGTTTTATTTTTAGTGGAATTGTTATGTTTCTAACAGCTTTAATAAGGTGGCTTTTTATTACCGAAACAGTTGGTAAAGTTAATGTCTTCAATACTAAGATGTTATTTAAGGCTTACATGTATATGTTTAAGGATTTTTTGGGCTTAAGCTCCCTAGTTAGGTGGCTTGTTTTGTTAAGAAGCTTCATTTTACTTTTTGCTGTTTCTATGTTTTACTATTATGCTGTACTTTATGCTGTAAGGTATACTGGTTCAATATCTTTTACAGGTTGGGGTTTAATCGTTGCAGCATCCTCAGCATCATATCTCGCATCCTTACCATTAGCCAACATTGTCAGTAGGTTCAAGCTTACTTTACAGTATCCTTTTCTAGTATTTTTGGAGGCTTTAGCTTCGCTACTTTTTATTCTTAATAGTTGGATAGCTTTTCTTGTTTCTATGCTTATATTAAATGTGTGTGGCGCCTTAACATACGCTATTGAAAGAACAGTTGTGTGTGGGCTTACAGAGCAAACCATGAGAGGGCGGGCGGAGGGTTTTATGAGTCTATCATTCTATGTTGGAGCTAGCTTAGGCTCATTTATTGGAGGATATGTTTATTCGCTGCATCCTCCAACTCTGATAATTTTAACTTCAACATTGCTGATTATAGGAGCATTTCTAGGATTCATACTTTTAAAAAGTTTTCAAATAGATTTTGCCTGATAGAAATGTTTAAAATGAATGGAAAACAAAGTGTGAATCATATTAAAACTTTAAAAGCTAATTGAAATTGCGCCTAAGAGAATAAACCAGTTTTAGAAGATTATCCAACTATTATCTAATGTTAACAACAGGTATCTTTCTTCTTTTATGCTCACTGTTTTTCATCATCTTTAAAACTCTGTTGACAGTTTCAATTTGTATCCCTAGTTCTTCAGCTACTTTTTGAGGTTTCATTTTTAGGTCTATTAAGCCATAAAGAATTAAATCTAACAAGTCATATTTTATTCCTAATTCTTCTTCATCTGTTTGACCAAACCATAAACCTGCTGTTGGTGTCTTCCAAACTATGTGGCGTGGAAGTTTCATGTATTCTGCTAACCATCTAACTTGGCTTTTATATAAGCCTCCTAAAGGCTGAATATCCACCCCGCCATCTCCATATTTAGTGTAGTAACCAACCAAAATTTCTGTTTTATTTCCGGCACCAACAACAAGCCTATTTAGAAGGTTTGCATGGTAGTATAAAATTGTCATCCGAATTCTTGGTTTAATGTTGCCAACCGCAACTTTGTTGGATAAGTCCTGATGGCTACATAAAGCCAGAAACTTATCTTCAACGGGGGATATGTCTATAATCTCATACTTGATTCCAAGATTTTCAGCTAAAAATTTAGCATCCTCGGTATCCTCTCGGCTTGTTGTAGTTGAAGGCATAATTAACCCTAAAACCTTATCAGCCCCTAAAGCTGAAACACATAAGCTGGCTACTGTTGAAGAATCAACTCCACCGCTAAGTCCAATTACAACTCCTTCAACCTTCGCTTTTTCAACATGTTTTAAAATAAACTTAGTAATTTTCTGTTTAACCAATGAAAAATCAAGTTGAAGTGAATCCTTAGTTAAGCCCAAGAAAACACTCCACACCTTATTTATTAAGGTAGTTAAAGTTGTAAAAAGCTTTTATCTTTCAATCATACTCAAATAATTAATACCTTCTCTTAAAAAAGATTATCAACCGTTGAAGAATGACCTATTTACAGATTGTTATACTTTTAACCCTCGGATTTGGGATAGGTGCCTTTGGAACGTTGATTGGAGTAGGAGGAGGTTTTCTGGCAGTTCCTCTCCTCATAATTTTTTACGGTTTGGAACCTAGGTTTGCTGTTGGAACAAGCTTGTTTTTTGTATTTTTTAACACTCTGTCTGGAAGTATAGCCTACTTAAGGCAAAGAAGAGTTGACCTTAAAGTTGGATTAATGTTTATAGCGCTAGCTACGCCAGGCTCAATTTTGGGTGCCTACATGACAAGCTACTTTGAATCAAATGTCTTTAAGTTAACATTTTCAGCCTTACTTATCGCTACATCCACTTATCTAATTGCAAAGCCAAGTATGAAGCAACATAATAGTTTAAAGGATGAAGGTTACCATAGAAAGCTGGTTGACTATAAAGGTAATGTTTACGAGTACTATGTAAAGTTGGGTAGAGGTTTGATGTTAAGCTTCTTTATAGGGTTTATTTCAAGCATATTTGGTATTGGTGGAGGAGTACTTCACATGCCAGCCATGATTTTTCTGCTGGGCTTCCCTATTCATATATCCACAGCAACGTCGCACTTTATTTTAGTCTTCAACTCGCTTGCTGGTTCAGCTACTCATGCATCTTTAGGTAATGTGAATTTTATTTTTGCAATACCCATGAGCATTGGTGCTATACTAGGTGCTCAATTTGGAGCATTAATCTCCCATAAGCTTAAGGGGACAACTATTGAAAAGTTGCTTAGTATAGCGCTTATAATAGTAGCCATTCGGTTGGTCATGCAGGCTTTCTAAACACGCTTTAGAGATTTAAATAAGAGAGAGCAAAGCTTAATCACGGTTTTACATTAATGAAGCTTATGTTTAAAAAGTACTTGTTCAGGATGACCAAAAACAAGGTGTTTAAAGTTTTTGATGAAGTTATTAAAGACTATAATGTTGATGCTGTTTTACTTTCTGGAGGTCTTGATACATCAATTTTAGCATGTTTACTTACCCGTTACTTTAAGCCTCACCTGATAACTGTAGGCTTTACTGAAAGCGAAGCCCCAGATGTTTATTACGCCAAACTTGTTGCTCAACATCTTAGACTTCCTATTCATGTTAAATTTTTCAGCGTAGAGGAGGCGGAGGAGGCGGCTAAGCATGTAGTTAAGGTTGTTAAAAGCTTTGACCCTGTGGAAATTAGGAATGATATTCCAATTTACGTGGCTATGAGAGAGGTAAAAACGTTAGGATTAAACTCTGTAGCTACTGGAGATGGAGGAGATGAGCTGTTTGCCGGTTACTCGTTTTTGTTTAACCTTAAACCTTATGAGGTGGATAAATGGGTAAAAGATACTGTGAGAAACTGGTTTTTTGCATCTAAGCTTATTGGTGAAAGTCTAGGGTTAAAGGTTTTTCAACCGTTTTTAGATGAAAGAATAGTTAAACTTGCCTTAAAAATTCCAGCTGAATTTAAGATAACAACAAAGAATGGTGTAAAATATGGGAAGTGGATTTTACGTGAAGCTTTTAAAAAACTCTTACCTCCTGAGGTTATCTGGAGAGGTAAGTATCCTATAGAGGCTGGAACTGGGAGTATTAGGTTAAGCGAGATTTTTAAAGTAAAGCCGGAAGAATTTAACGAGTTGTCAAAACTTGTAAAAATAAGCAGCCAGGAACAAGCATACTACCTAAAGTTATACCTTAAAATTGTGGGTAAGATATCCACACCTAGAAATGGAGAAAAAACATGTCCAAAATGTGGAGGAGGTGTGGCAAAAAACTTAAAATACTGTAAAACTTGCGGGGCATACCCGGTTTAAGTAAGTTTAAGCTTCATAATTATGGCGTCTTCGCCATTCTCGTAATATCTTGGTATTCTACCTGAAAACTTAAACCCTAATTTCTCGTACAATCTCCTAGCAACAATATTGTTTTCTGCAACTTCAAGCTCAACTTCAAGAAAACCTTTACTTTTTAATTTTTCTAGAAGCGTTTTTAACAACATGCTTCCAACATGCTTCTGCCTATATTTAGGATGAACTGCTATTGAAACAATAATTGCCGAAAAAGGATTCTTAAAAATTGATGTAACGTAGCCAGCAATATCCCCATTCAAAACTGCTACAAGAAACTCTCCAGACTTGAGGGTTATTAAAGTTCTAAGTAAGCTTAACGGATATGGACTAGAAAATGATAACTTCTCTATACATCCCAAGCTTGGCAAATCTTCTAAACATGCAGACCTAACTTTAACTTTTTGAAGCATTCCTTCTCACAAACCTTAAATGGATTATTGCTTAAGCTTTTTCATAAACTTTAAGGTTAAAATATGAGACTCGTTGAACTTGACCAGAAAAAGGGATTTTTTAGCGTGGTAGTGGAAAACTTAGATGATCTATGGCATATCTATAATTTGATTTCTAAGGATGACGTTGTTTATGCAAAAACAACACGTGAAATTAAGGTTAGAAGTGAAGCTGGTAAACCTGTTAAGGGTAGAAGGGTTCTTTTAACTTTAGGTTTAAAAATTGTAGAATTATTTTTTGATAAAAACTTGAATAGAGTTAGACTTAGAGGTATTATTGTTGATGCTCCTGAAAAATATGAGGATCTCTTAGGTTCATACCATACAATATCCGTTCAACTAAACACTACGTTAAAAGTTTTTAAACAAAAGCTTACAGAGTCAAACATTAAAAGGATTAAGGAGGCATGTGAAGTTAAAACAAAACCAATAATCGTTGTTTCCCTAGATGATGAGGAAGCATGTATTGCTGTTGTAAGAAGGTTTAAGGTTGATGTAAAATTTGAGCAAAGAATTAAGCTTCCTGGTAAGCTTGAGGCAGAAAAAAGAGGAGAATCTTTAAAAGCGTATTTTGCGGAACTATCTAAAAACTTGCTGGAGATTTTTAAAGTTGAAGATGGATTTATTAGTGTAGTTGGCCCTGGTTTTCTTAAAGATGAGTTTTCAAAATACTTAGAAGAAAAATTTGGGTTAAAAGTGTATGTTGGTTTTGCTAGTTCTGGTGGGTTATCAGGGGTAAACGAAGCTATACGCAGCGGCGTTCTTTTAACCATAATAAAAGAAGGCAGACTTCTTGAGGAGGCTCAACTTGTTGAAAAATTTTTCGAAAAACTTGCACACAATGAAGGAAAAGCAGTTTACGGCATTGAGGAGGTTGAAAATGCTGCAAATGCTGGTGCGGTGGAAGAACTTTTAATTGTTGATGAATGGTTAAGAAGGGCTTTGGATGAGGAAAGGTTAAGAGTTGAAAAGATAATGCACACTGTTGAAAATAAAAAGGGAAAAATTCATATTTTAAGTGAAGCTAGTGAAGCAGGGGAGAAGGTGCTTTCTCTTGGAGGAATTGTTGCAATACTAAGATTCCCATTTAAAAGTGAGAATATATGATTATACTTCCACTGTTTATAACTTCAATGTGGTATAGCTATACTGTGGAGAAGTAGAGTAATGATTAACTTCCAAGACCAAGAGATAATCATATTTTTAATTTTTTTTCTGCCATGGATTTTAGCTTACATTATCGGTAAAAGATTAAATTTAGGAAAATATGGAGTAACAATTAAACCATTCCTTCTAATGGTTAAAACCGAGAAAGTTGTTAAAATTCTGGATTTTCTTTCTAAAAAGCTTAACAAAGTACTTCCAGTTATTACAAATATCTCGATTGTTCTTGCTTTTGGTATGATGACTCTCGGGGTTTATACTTTATCCAAAAATCTTTATCTTTTCATTTATAAGGCTGAAGAAGCATATCCCGTTTTTCCAGCAATTCCTGTTATAACAATTAGAGAAAGCCTTCCATACTTTCTTATATCAGCAGCAATTATCATAATTGTCCACGAATTTGCACATGGAATTGTTGCAAGATATGAAAAAATAAGGATTAAATCAGCAGGTTTTCTTCTTGTTGCATTAATATTTGGAGGATTTATTGAGCCTGAAGAAGAGGATTTTAACAAGGTTTCTTTAGAAAAAAAGTTAAAAGTTTTAAGTGCAGGTTCTTCTGCAAATATTATCTTTGGCTTAATTATAGTAGTGCTGCTTGCAACACTAATTCAACCTACAGGAGTAGTTGTCAATGTTATTGAAGGTTATCCAGCAGCAGAAGCCGGGCTTCAAACAGGAGACGTCATTATTGCTGTTAACGGTACCAGAGTTTCTAACACTGAAGAATTTAGAAGTTTTATGAGTAAAGTTGGCGTAAACAACACACTTATCCTAGATGTAAAACTCCAAAATTCATCATGTAGAAGCATAATTGTTAAAACGGTTGGTAGCCCTGAAAAACCTGAAAAACCCATAATCGGGGTTTACGTTTCAGATTATATTGAAATTACACCTACATTTTTAACACTTTTTTGGACCCAGTTTTGGTCTATAAATATTGCGGTAGTAAATATGATACCAATTTACCCGCTTGATGGTGGAAACATTCTGGATTGCTTAGCTAAAAGATTTATTAAAAAAGAAGGGAGAGTTAAATTGGTAAGAACTATTTTTTCAAGTATCTTTGTTAGCTTGCTTGCTTTAAACATTATACTAACCTTTATAAAGTTTGGTTTTATAACAATTTAGAAGACCTAAAGCATTTTCCCGGCTTATTGAGGGAGAAGAATGCTTTGTAACCTTTGTAGTTTTCGTGAAGCAGTATTTTTCCGCAGATTCTCGGGTGAAAAGCTCTGCAAATCTTGTTTTATCCATTCTATCGAAAAAAAGGTTAAAAAAACTATTTCAAAGTATAAGATGTTTGATATTGATGATAGAATTGCTGTTGCTGTTTCAGGAGGAAAAGATAGCTTATCCCTACTTAAAATTCTTTATAAGATTGAGAAAAAATTTCCAAAGTCAAGTCTTCTTGCTGTAACTATTGATGAAGGTATTTACGGATATAGAGATGAAGCTATTAAAAACGCTGAAAATTTTTGTAAAAAACTTGGAATTGAATATCATATAGCTTCATTTGAGGAAATTTATCGGATAACCGTTGACGAAATTGCTGAAAAAATCAGAAATAAACCTGGCGAGCTTACTCCATGCTCATATTGTGGTGTTTTACGTAGAAAAGCACTAAATAAAATTGCAAAAGAGTATAAAGCAACTAAACTTGCAACAGCCCATACGCTAGATGATGAAGTTCAAACAATAATGCTAAACTTTATCCATGGAGACTTTACAAGAGCGGCAAGAATTGAACCTAAACTTGAAGGAGAAGTTGAAGGTTTTATTCAAAGAGTTAAACCTTTTTGTGAAATTCCCCAAGAAGAAGTGGCACTTTACGCATATTTTAACGGTATAGATTTTCAATCTACCGAGTGTCCATACGCACCTTTAGCTTTAAGAAGCGAGATTAGGGAGTTTTTAATTAAACTTGAAAATAGACACCCTGGAACAAGATACAACATTTACCGTTCCTTTGAAAAAGTTAGACCAATGTTGAAGCAAAGTATAAAATACGAGCTAAAATCATGTGAAATATGTGGGGAACCATCCTCCAAAAATATTTGTGAATCGTGTAGAATGATTAAAAAGTTTACATCCGATAACAGGTCTTAAACAAACTTCTAGCAACACATAATAAGAAGCTGTCAATGATTGGTTTAACCAAGAATTATGGAAAATTTTTAAACAAAAACATCGCTTATTTTGCCTACAGACGTTTAGCCACCATGGTGAGTATTTTAGGTTTAAATAGGATTTAATAAAGAATTTTAACCTTATGTACATTTTAAGATTATTTTGAACGTGATTACAATTGTTCAATATGTAAGAAGTTTTCCGGTTTAGTATCACTTAAATATCTTAATTTTTATAGTAACCTTAAGCTGATTGGTGTTTTATTTGAATTTAGGAAAAGAAAACCCTGATGGAAGAATTGAGTATAAGTTTATCTTAAAGGATTTAGATGAAAAAAGGCTTGATGAAATTGCAACTCAACTTAAGTATAGAATTGAGGAGGGATTAGGAGAAGCAATATACGAGATAGGAGTTACAGATAATGGTGAAGTTATCGGCCTTAAAGATGAAGACCTTAAAACTTCAATTGAAAACTTAAACATTGCTGCTGAAAAAATTGGTGCAAAAATTACACTCATCAGAAAGATTGATGGAAAAATTGGGAAGGCTGTTGAAGTTTTAGTTAGAAGAACAAAAGAATCTGAAAGCTTTCCAATCTGGCTTTACATTCCTGTTCTTGGTAATGTTGATTCAGGAAAATCCAGTCTCGTTGGAGTTTTAACTACAGGGATAAAAGATGATGGTAATGGAAGTGCCATGATGAAGGTTGCAAGATATTTGCATGAGATAAAGTCTCGTAGAACATCATCTATATCCTGTCATCCATTAGGTTTTGATGAAACTGGTAAAATAGTAAACCATTCCCTAGCTTCACCTTTAGATGAAGCTGAAGTTTTCCTTAACTCATCAAAAATTGTAGAGCTTGTGGACCTTGGTGGACATGAAAAATACTTTAAAACCACGCTTAAAGGAGTTATGGGACATCATCCAGATTACTGTATAATTACCATTTCAGCTAACGATGGAATTAAGCCCATGACTATTGAACATTTAAAGGTTGTTGTAGGTTTAAGGTTACCTATAATCTTTGTTATAACAAAAATTGACCTTGCACCCTACAATGTTAATAGAGTTGTTGATGAGCTTCAACGTTTAGTAAAACTTCCAAAAATAAATTCTGTACCATTTTTAATAAAAAACATGGATGATGTAATTGTAGCATCCAAAGTTATTTCTACTGGTCGGGTTGTACCAATTTTTAAGGTTTCAAACGTCACTACCGAGGGCATAAACCTTCTTCAATCATTCCTAAATCTTTTGCCACAAAGAACAAGATGGAACGAGTATAGAAGTAAACATTTTCTTATGTACATCGACGACATATTTAATGTTAAGGGAGTTGGACCTGTAGTTTCAGGCTTAATTAGACAAGGTGGAATCTCGGAAAACGAGTATGCCTTAATCGGACCGTTTGAAGATGGCAGCTTTAAAAATATCCGTGTGAAATCTATTCATGTGAACAGAGTCTTTGTTAAACATACTTTTGCCGGTAATGATGCATGCTTAGCATTATCAGGTGTAGAGTTTAAGGAAATAAGAAAAGGAATGGTTGTATTAAGTTCAAGCTTAATACCTAAAGCTGTTAAAGTTTTTGAAGCGGAAGTTTTCATTTTACACCATCCAACAACAATAAGAGAGGGATATCAGGCAGTTATACACCTTCAAACAATCAGACAATCAGCAGAATTTTCTGAAATTTATGATAAGAAGGTTTTACGTACAGGCGATTACGGAAAGGTCAAACTGAAATTTCTATATCGTCCAGAGTTTTTAAGTGAAGGACAAAATTTTGTTTTTAGAGAAGCTAACGCAAAGGGTATTGGTGTGGTAAAAAAGACATTGTAGAATTGCAGTAATTTCTCATTCAAATTAAAATTAAACTCGGAAAAAGTTTTCTATAGTTAGCCTCTCTAAAACCCGGCCATGTACAAAATGCTTAAAAGTGTTAAGTTCATATAATTACCAAGGAAAACTCATATAATCCACCTCAAGTATAATTAGTAAGATACATAACTATATGGATTGGGTGTCGAAGGTTTGGGTTTTATTCCGCCAAGTGCTTACGATAGAGCAATCACAGTCTTCTCACCTGATGGTAGAATATTTCAAGTTGAATACGCATTTGAACCCGTGAGAAAGGGTACAACAGCCATAGGTATTGCTTGTAGCGGAGGGGTTGTTTTAGCTGTCGAAGAAAGACCATTCTCCATTCTTCAAGATACAAGCGTTGCTCAAAAACTTTTCCAGATTGATGACCATGTTGGGGCAGCTGTAGCTGGTTTAATGGGAGATGCAAGAGTTCTTGTAGATCAAGCTAGGCTTTATGCCCAATACAATAGGCTAACGTATGATGAACCAGTGGATATTGAGCTCTTAAGTAGACGTGTAGGAGACATTGCTCAACTCTACACTCAACATGCAGGTGTGAGACCATTTGGAGCCTCAATAATTTTTGCCGGAGTGGATAAAACTGGAAGTCGAGTTTTTCTTAGCGAACCTAGTGGAGCTTACTGGGGATTCAAAGCTATTGCTATTGGTGCAGGGGCAGATACCGTAAAACCGATATTAGAAAAAAACTACTCAGAAAATATGAACCTGGATGAAGCTATCCTTCTAAGTTTATATTGTCTATCCAAGGTTATTGAAGGCAAAATTGAACCTCAAAAAATAAGAATTGCTGTTGTTTCAGCGATGGAGAAGAAATTTAAAATGTTAACTTGGAGCGAAATTGAAAAGTTCATTGCAAAACTTGAAGATTTTAAAAATAAAATTGAAAAACAATGAGCCGTAAATTTACTCTTGCTAGGCTTACAATTGGTGGAGAAAAATTTGAAATCATGGTTGATCCCGATAAGGCTTTAAACTATAAACTTAATAAACAGGTACCTTTAACCCAAATCTTAGTTTGTGATGTAATTTTTAGAGATGTAGGGAAAGGAGAGAGAGCCTCAGAAGAAAAAATTAAAAAAATATTTGGTACAACGGATCCAGTAAAAATTGCCAAGATTATACTGGAGAAGGGAGAGGTTCAACTTACAACAGAACAAAGAAGAAAACTGATTGAGGATAAAAAAAAGCAGATTATAAACTTTATTTCAAGACACTGTGTAGACCCTAAAACCAATCTTCCACATCCACCATTAAGGATTGAGCAGGCGTTAACTCAAGCTAAAATTTCTATAGATCCATTCAAAGATGCTGAGGAACAGGCAAAAGATGTAATTCAAACTTTACGTGCAATTCTACCATTAAAGATTTCATCAGTATTGCTCGAGGTTAAAATTCCAGCCCGCTATGCTTCGTTAAGCTATGGAACCTTAAAATCCTACGGATCTATAAAGAAAGAACAATGGCTTCCAGATGGAAGCTTACTTGCCACTGTTGAAATTCCAGCAGGTCTTCAAACAAGCTTTTTAGAGAAACTTGGAAATATAACTAAGGGGGATGTTCAAGCCAGAATAGTTGGGTAGAAAAATGAGATATCATTTTTTAGTATTACGTGCTTATTAACTAAAAGTTTATTTTGGATTTATTATCTAAAAGAGTTGGTTTACCATGATAATGTTTGAAAAAAGGCAACTTGTACTTCCTGGAGATTTAATTGCAAAAGGAGACTATGTTGCAGGTGAAAATGTTTATAAAATTGAAGATAGACTTTATGCTCAAAAAATTGGTTTAATTGATTTTGAAGATAAAAAAGTTTACGTTATACCTTTAAGGGGACGATACATTCCCAAGGTTGGAGATATAGTAATAGGAGAGATTGTGGATATTGGGGTTGGAAGTTGGATTGTTGATATCAACTCTCCATATTCCGCTACACTACTAGCCTCTGACGTAACAGGAAAACCCTTTAGTCCTAAAACTGGAAGTCTAACAAAAATTCTTAACATTGGTGATGTTATAATTGGAAAAATAACAGTTTTTGATAGAACAAGAAATCCTTCGTTAACCATTAATGAACCAAATTTAGGTAAAGTTTCTGATGGAGTAATTGTAGACATGGTTCCAACAAAGATTCCTAGACTTATAGGTAAGAGAAGTTCAATGCTTAACACCCTAAAAGAAGCCACTGGTTGCGATATTGTTGTTGGTCAAAATGGAAAAATTCTTATTCGCGGAAAGAACTTTAAAATGATTGAGCTGCTGATTAAAGCTATAAGGATGGTGGATGAACAAGCTCATACAACAGGTTTAACTGACAGGATAAAAGCATTCCTTTCATCATCTATTAAGGAGGATAATTAGTTGAACGGTGAAAAGCTTATTGATGAAAAAGGCTTAAGAGTTGATGGTAGAAAGCTGAATGAAATGAGACCTATAAAACTTGAGGTTGGATTACTTTCAAATGCTGATGGTTCAGCCTACATTGAGCATGGAAAAAACAAGATTATTGTTGCAGTTTACGGACCTAGAGAAACTCAACCAAAACATATAGGACTAGTTGACAGGGCAGTTGTTAGATGTAGATATCACATGGCACCCTTTTCAACTGATGAAAGGAAACCTCCAACTCCCTCACGTAGGGAAATAGAGATTTCTAAGGTTATCAGGGAAGCCCTTGAACCAGCTATCTTTACAGAATATTTTCCTAGAGGCATGATAGACATTTTTATTGAGGTTTTACAATCCGATGGTGGAAGTAGATGCGCAGCCATTACAGCAGCATCATTAGCGCTGGCTGATGCGGGAATACCGTTAAGAGATCTTGTTTCTGCATGCGCTGTTGGAAAAATCGATGGTAAACTTGCTATCGACCCTTCAGACGTTGAAGATAAGCTGGGTGAGGCAGATATGCCTGTGGCTTACATGCCTTCCTTGGGAAGAATATCACTACTTCAAATGGATGGTATCCTTTCTGAAGAAGAATTTGTTAAAGCATTAAACATGGCTAAAGATGCGTGCTTAGAAATCTATAAATTACAAAAACAATGTCTTAAAAACAAGTATATTTCAATATAGTGGGAGGGTTTTGAAGTTAAATGTCAATAACTCCTCAAGCTGAACCTATTTCAAAGATTAAGGAAAATCAAATAATAAAGCTATTATCTTCTGGTAAACGTTTAGATGGAAGAGGACCACTAGATTACAGAAATATAAAGGTTGATGTTGGAGTTATAGATAAAGCTGAGGGTTCAGCCATGGTTTCCCTTGGAAATACGAAGGTTCTTGTTGGTGTAAAAGTTGAAACAGGAAAACCTTACCCGGACCTTCCAAACCAAGGTGCGCTTACGGTCAATGCCGAGTTTGTACCTTTAGCACATAGATACTTTGAACCTGGTCCTCCAGATGAAAATTCTATAGAGCTTGCTAGAGTTGTTGATAGAGGAATTAGAGGTTCAGGTTCAATAGACCTAAAAAAACTTACAATTGTTGAGGGAAGTATTGTTTATGTTGTTTTTGTAGATATTTATATCTTAAATCATGATGGAAACCTTGTAGATGCCTCAGCTTTAGCAACAGTAGCAGCCCTTACAAACTCACGAGTACCAGTTTATAAGGTAAGTGAAAACGAAGTTAAAAAAGTTGATGAATACTTTCCCATGCCCATAGTGACATATCCGATTACTGTAACCACAGCGAAAATAAGCGATAATATAGTTGTAGACCCAACAATAGATGAAGAAAATGTTTCAACAGCAAAGCTTACAGTAGCCGTAACAGAAAACGGGAATATTTGTGCAATGCAAAAAAGTGGAATAGGAACCTTTACTGTGGAAGAGGTTGTAAACGTTCAAAAGATAGCAAGAGAAAAATCTTACGAGATTAGAGAAAAAGTTTTTGGAGGAAAATAGAAAAATGGGAAAAACAAAAAAGTTAGGTCCAGTGGCAAGATTTCGTGGGAGAGGCGGTGCAGGATTAAGAAAAGTTAGAGTGGAAATTGAAAAATCAGCTAAACAATGGTATGAATGCCCTAAATGCGGGTTTAAGAAAGTTAAGCGTAAAAGTGTTGGAATATGGTTTTGCAGAAAATGTGGATACACTTTTGCGGGTGGAGCTTACACGCCAGTTACAAAGGCGCATATAAAGTAGAAAAAGATGGTTTTAAATAAACCCTGACTTCAAGAGTTAAGAATAAGCTTAAATTAATATTTAGGCTAATTCTAAGCCTATGAGTAGAATGTTGGAGAAAAAAGACTTTACCTCAGAAGTTGAGGTGGAAGGCCACCTTATAGATTCTATGATTCTTACAAGAATCTGGGATAAAATTATGGAGCTTGGCGGAGATTTTGAAGTTTTGGAGTTTAAGGTTGGAAAAAGAAAAACAGATTACAGTTATGCTAGGATGGTTGTTAAAGCTCAAAATGAAGACCACCTTAATGTAATTTTAGAGGAAATCTATAGGCTTGGAGCAGTACCATGTAGAATTCCAGAGGTTGAATACTTACCATCACCTGAGGATAAGATTTTACCAGATAATTTTTACTCCACAACAAACCATCCAACCTATGTCTACCTTAAAGGTAGGTGGATTGAGGTTGAAGATATAATGATGGATAAGGTTATAGTTGTTGAACCTGAAAAATGTAGAGCTTACTGTAAGGCTATAGGTGAAGTTAAAAAAGGCGATATGGTTGTTGTTGGTGAAAAAGGTATAAAAGTTAAGCCTCCTGAACGACCAAGAGAAAGCATAGGCATCTTTAAATTTATGAGTAGTGAAGTTTCATCAGAAAAACCTTCAAAATCCCTCGTAAGACAGATAGCACAAGATATTTACAACACTAAAAAAGATTGTGGAAAAATTGTTGTTGTAGCTGGACCTGCAATAGTACATACAGGCGCAGCCGACTCTTTAGCTGAGATGATTAGAATGGGGTTTGTTGACACATTACTTTCTGGAAACGCTTTAGCAGTTCACGATGTTGAATCAGCACTTTACGGGACATCGTTAGGAGTTTCTTTAAAAGACGGAACAACTCTACTTAAAGGACATAGAAACCACCTTGCAGCAATAAATGAAATTTACAAGGCAGGCTCGTTGAGGAAAGCTGTTGAAAAAGGTATCTTAAAGTCAGGGATAATTTATGAGTGTATTGTAAAAAATATCCCATTTGTCTTAGCAGGCTCAATAAGGGATGATGGCCCGCTACCAGAAGTTATTACTGACAGTATGGAAGCACAGAAAAAGTATAGAGAAGTTCTTAAAAACGTCAGTATGGTTTTAATGTTTGCATCAACTCTTCATTCTATAGCTATTGGAAACATGCTTCCATCAACTGTTAAAATAATCTGCGTTGACATAAACCCTTCAACAGTAATAAAGCTTCTTGATAGAGGTTCAATACAAGCTGTAGGAATAGTTTCTGATGTAGGAGTTTTCCTACCAATCCTGGTTGAAGAGCTTAGAAAGTTAAGTATTGAAAGTTAATAATTTTTATGGTTCAAGTCTATCTCTATCCCTTGGGAAAAGAATGCACTCCTTAATGTTCTCTCGTCCGGTAATTACCATTATAAGCCTGCTTAAACCCATACCCCATCCGGCATGAGGAGGCATTCCCCAATCAAAAACTTTTAAATGATGTTTAAAACTTTCAGGGTTTAAACCTTGCTCTTTAAGCCTTCTACAAAGCAGTTCTTTCTCATGTATTCTTGTACCTCCCGACGCAAGTTCAAGCCACTCATACATAAGGTCAAATGCTTCACACAACCTTGGCTCATCATCTTTAGGTTTAATGTAGAATGGTTTTGAACGTGTAGGCCAGTCAACTATAAAGTAAAATTCTTCCTTAAAGACTTCACCTAACGTTCTAAGAAGCGGAGTTGGAATATCTTCACCCCATTCAATGTGAAAACCTTTCTCACTTAGAATTTTTAAGATGTTATCATATGTGAGACGTTTAAATGGGGTTGGCGGAATCTTTATCTCCCGATTAAGTATTCTTAGCTCATCTTCACAACTTTCTTTAACATGCTTGAAAAGATAAACTATAAGGTTTTCCAGTAGGGTCATCACATTACAATAATCCACAAAAGCCTCTTCAACATCGATGGAAATAAACTCTGACGTGTGACGTGTAGTTCTTGATTCCTCAGCTCTAAAAAATGGAGCTATCTCGTAAACCTTTTCAAAAACTGATGTTAACTGTTCCTTATAAAGTTGAGGACTTTGAGCAAGAAAAGCTTCCTTATCAAAATAAAGAACAGGGAAAAGAGCAGCCCCACCTTCAGTTGCAGTGGAAATTATCTTTGGCGTTTGAACTTCTAAAAAACCTTCATTTTCAAGAAAACTTCTGACAGAATGTAATACAACGTGATTTATACGGAAAATAGCTTTACTTTCAGGACGTCTAAGGTCAAGTATTCTGGCATCAAGCCTAACATCAAGGTCAGCTGGAATTCTACCAGTAGGGTCTAGCGCCAACGGATGTTGAGCATAATTTAAAATCCTAATTTCATTAGGTATTATTTCGACTCCTCTTTGGGCTTTATCACTTTTTTTAACAACTCCTTTAACTCCAATTACATATTGCTTCTTAAGTTCTGAAACCTTTTTAACAACATCTTCGCTAACAGTCTGTGTGGGAATTGTTATTTGAACTTCACCTTTTAAATCACTTAAAAGAATAAACTTTATTTTACCAAGATCCCTTATGTTGTAAACCCAGCCTAAAACAATTACCTCTTTTCCATCGTGTTTTGGAGTTATCTCCGTTGAATAATGGGTTCTACGCCAGTTTTCAAGTTTATCCATGATTTTTCCCTGAATACTGTAAGCCTAAACAGTTTAAGGTTAATTTAACGTTAAAAATCTTCTGTTAACATTTATCTAAATAAGTTTAAAAATAGACTTAAAAGCTTGCTTAACCTTGATAATAGATAGTGTAGGAAAATAGAAAATCTAACCTTAAAATACATGGTCATAGTTAAAGTTTTAGCAAGAAGCTAATAACCTGTTATGCTAGTTTTCTTTAGAAAGAAATGTTGGATGGGATGTGGTATGCAGGTTTATAATATCGTTGCTTTTGACATCCCGGAAAGCTGGTACAAATGTTTAAAATTATGCCTTGAAAAAGGGTATGAATATGTGATTAGTAAAGGGTCAAGAAAGGGATGTAGAAGAAAAGAATTAGATTTTATCGTTGTACAAATTAAGAACCCAGGATTTAGACCTTTAGTTCCAGAGGTGCCTGAAGATGTACCTCCACCAACTTCCCAGCAATTTATAAACGATTATATTGTTTATCTTACAACAGGATATAAGTCAGGCGAAGAATACACTTACGGAGAAAGATTGACAGAGTTTCCCTACATAAAAGGCTTTATCCTTGAGGCTAAAAGAAAGGTAAACCAGATCCAGGAGGTTATTAAAATGTATAAGGAAGGAGGGTTTGAAACAAATCAAGCATGTATGGAGGTTGCAATGCCAAGCGATATAACATTGACAGATCCACCATGTATGAGACTTGTGGATACAAGAATACGGTATGGTAAGCTACATTTTATAGTATATTTTAGGTCATGGGATCTTTGGGGTGGCTACCCTACAAACTTAGCTGCCCTTCAGCTTTTAAAAGAGTGGATGGCTGAGGAGGTAGGCGTTAAAGATGGGGAAATCATAGCCTTAAGTAAAGGTCTCCATATTTATGATAGTGAATGGAGTTTGGCGGAAAAAGTTATTTCACCAAGAACCAAAGCTAAAAAATATTAGGATGATTTTTGTTAAAAGTTAAACTTTTCCCCTGTAATCTTCAAACTCTACTCTTAAATTTATTCCTTTAATTGTTTTTACAACGTCTTTTAATGTTTGGATGCTTAATGGAAGTTTTTTAGCATCCTTTTTAGGTATTAAAACTTTTGTTTCGGTTGAACCATCTGGAAGCCAAACAGTGTTTATTGTCAAGATGGATGCGGGAGCAAAAAGATTTTCAAGAAAACGTCTTGGAGAATCTTCATTTGCAAGAACTTTAACTTTCTTTTTACCAACTTTTTCTGAAAGTTCGCGTAAAATTTTTCCACCATGACTGAGAAGTTTTTGGATGTCCTGCTTGTTTACAATTATAACAAGAACGTCGTCAGCCTCAGTAGCTTTATGTAAGGCCACGGATTCTAGGATAGGGTATTTTTCCTCGATTTTTGACAAGATTCTCGCTACTTTCAGGTCTAACTCTGAAACCTCTCCAAGTCTAACCTTTTCCTCGCATTTTTGACATAAAATCCCGCTTCTGAGGCAAACACCACATATTTTTGTTAGCATTCTCATATTTCTAAAAAGCTAGTGGGTATTTAGAGTTTATGGTGAGGCTACTTTCACGGTAAAACCTGAAACATCAAAAAATTATTGATGTAATCCTTTAATACTGAACAATTAGAAAGCTTAAATTAAGTAGTTGGTTACATTAGCAATAAATATTTTTAAGCTTTTTCCCAGCAGGACATGCTTTAATGCATAAACCACACACCTCGCCACTATCCGATAAAACCACAAAAAGATAGTGTCGACACCTATCCTTATCCATTCTCCAACCCTCAACAGGGTTGTATTGAGGATTTTCTAGGGCATTAACAGGGCAAACCTTAACACAATTTAAACAATTTCTCCAGTTGCAGATGTCCTCTAAAAGAAGAGGATCTGGTTTTAATGGGGCATTGGTTATGACCGTTGTAAATCTTACGTAGGGGCCGTAATCTGGGGTTAGCACAAGGTTGTTTAATCCAAATCTTCCAAGTCCTGCGGCAACAGCGATATGTTTATGAGATATATCACCATAGATATTTTTTTCGTCATAAGGTCTGCTAGCTGGAAATGGTATAGCTTTATAACCCTTACTTTCAAGCAAACAGGAAACATCGCAAGCTAAAGTGTTAAGCCTAAAATTTACATTATCATAAACCATTCTATACTCTCTTCTTGTTTTTGGTAAACCTTTAACAACTGAAACGTTTAACTTTAAACCTATGGAGATTAAGCTTTTAACATCAGGCAAAAAATTTTCAGGTTTATGGTTATCTGGAGCATTTGCCAACCTGTCAGGTGAAGCTATACCAACAAGGTCAGCGCCTTTATCTTTCAAAAATTTTTTAACTTCCTCAGTTAGATTTGAAAGTTCATTGTTTTTGAGCATTCTTTTCACCTTAGCATCTTTAATTTATATACTTAATTGACTTATATTCTGATTGTTTGAAGGTCTTTTGCGACGATAATTTCTCCGTCAAATTCTTTTGAAGCTTGTTTAATGTACTTATCTTCGTACTGAATGTTATGTGGAAGAATATGTGTAAGCATAAGCGTTTTTACGCCAGCCATTTTTGCAATCTTCCCAGCTTGAGATGCTGTTGAATGATTTGTTAAGGATGCAATTTTTTTCTGTTCGTCAAGGAAGGTTGCATCATGAATAAGTACATCACAGTCAGATGCAAAACTTGCTAGAGGCTTGTAAAACCTCGTATCACCAGTACAACATACACTTTTACCATTCCTGTTAACCCTGTAAGCAATATTAACTGGAGTGTGTTTTGTTTTGAAAGTTTTAACTTCATCAAACTCTTCTCCACCAGCCAGCGACCTAAATTTTATATTAAAAATTGTATACTCCTTAGGAGTATGCATAATTTTAAGAAGTAAAACCGTGAACTTCTCAATATTTCTGAAACCCACAATTTCAATGCTTTCCTTAGATTCAGCCAGCTGGATAGCCCACAAAAGTGGGATAAGATCTCCAACGTGGTCCGCATGGTAATGGGTAATCATTATTTTCTTAATTTTAGTTAAATCGGCATCAACCTCAACTAAATTTCTTAATGATCCTGGACCACAGTCGATAAGAATATCTTCATCTATAAGAATGGATGGGCAAGCCTTACTTTTTGTTAAAACAGTTCCACCAGAACCTATTACTGTTATTTTCAAGGTTATCAGCCTAAGTAAAAAATAATAGTATTGATTTTATTTTTGCGTTTTGATGTTGCAGAGTTCCTACCGGGTTATCTTGAAACCGTTATTTCAATGGTGCTGACATGGGCTGGAAGTCCACCTTCAGGTGATGCTAACCTTTCGGTGCCTATTTTTATGTTTTTTATTTTTAGGTCTTGGACAAACCTTCTACGAACAATTTCAACAACGTCAACAGCTCTAGATATTGCTCTACCCCTAGCTTTAATCACAACTTCAGGCTCTGTTTGGAAGAGAGTTAGGGTTGCCAAAACATAGTTCATAACAGGTTTTTTACCTACAAGGATGCTATTTGCTCGAGACATTGCTGCTTCCCCTAGCATTCGGCGTTCTACTGGCTAACTAGCATTAAGTTACATTAAAATAAATATGTTACGGTTTACGGTTTAAACTAGAAACAGCAAAAACTATTTAGGAGTGAAAACTCTATTATGTAAATTAATATAAATTTAAGCCGTTCTATGTATATGCTTATACTGAAGTAATTTTAACATATAAGAAGGTGATTTGTTGAAGCTTTTTGAGTTTGAAGCAAAAAGTATACTTCAAAGATACGGAATAAGTATTCCAAAAGGCAGAGTGGTGGATAACGTCAAAAATGTTAAAGAAGCTGTCTTAGAGATTGGTAAACCAGTCGTGTTAAAATCTCAAATTCTAGTTGCAGGTAGGGGCAAAGCAGGGGGAATTGTTTTTGCTAACAATCCTGTTGAGGCTATGGAAGCCGCATCTAAGCTTATTGGTAGCAGGATTAAGGATCTTAAAGTTGAGAAACTTCTTGTTGAAGAGAAACTTAACATTGTTAAGGAGTTTTATGCTTCAGTGGCTGTTGACAGGAGTAATAGAAGCTATGTTGTTCTTGCATCAACGGAAGGGGGTGTTGATATCGAAGAGGTTGCTGAAAAATCTCCTGAAAAAATTGTTAGACACCATGTAGACCTAGCTTTTGGTTTTTCAGAGTTTCATGCTAGAAAAATTGCCAGAAAACTTGGTTTATGGGGGGATGATTTAAGAAAGTTTTCTAGTGTGATTTATAGCCTTTACAGGATTGCTGTTGATTATGATGCTGAGCTTGTTGAAACAAACCCATTAGTAAAAACTTCTGATGGAAACTTTGTTGCAGCTGATGCAAGAATTATAATTGACGATAACGCTTTATTTAGGCATAAAGAATTTTCTGGAAGAGAATCAGCAGAGTTTAACGTTTTAGAGGTTGAAGCAAAAAAGCGTGGATTATCTTACGTAGACCTTGCAGGGGATATTGGATGTTTAGTTAATGGTGCAGGTTTGGCAATGGCAACAATGGATCTTGTTAAGCTTTTAGGGGGTGAACCTGCAAACTTTTTAGATATTGGTGGTGGTGCCAGAGCTGATGTTATTAAGGAAGGTATGAAAATTCTTTTATCAAAACCTGGTGTTAAAGCTGTACTGGTAAACATTTTAGGAGGTATAACAAGATGCGATGAGGTTGCTAGAGGGATAATTAAAGCTTTAGAGGAAGCTGGAAATAAAGTACCATTGGTTGTAAGGCTTGTTGGAACAAAAGAGGAGGAAGGATGGAAAATACTTGAGGAAGCTGGAATACATGTATATAGAAATGTGGAGGATGCTGTTAAAGAAGCTGTAAGAATCGCCAAGGGTGGTTAAAAATGGGTGTAATCGTCAACAGAAATACAAAGGTTGTTGTTCAGGGTATAACTGGCAGAGAAGGAAGCTTCCATACTGAGCTTATGCTTAACTATGGAACAAATATTGTTGCAGGTGTAAGTCCAGGAAAAGGTGGAGAAAAGGTTCATGAAGTGCCTGTTTACGATACTGTTGAGGAGGCTGTCAAGCTTAGGGGTGCAAATACATCTATAATATTTGTTCCTGCAGCGTATGCTAAAGATGCGATATTGGAGGCAATAGATGCAGGGATAAAAACTATTGTTGTTATTACTGAGGGGATACCTGTAAAGGATACAATGGAATGTGTAGATAAAGCTAGAAAGCAGGGAGTGGTAATTATTGGACCTAATACACCAGGGATAATTGCTCCAGCTGAAAAAGTTAAGGTTGGAATTATGCCTGCTCACATGTTCACACCAGGAGTTGTGGGCATAGCTTCTAGAAGTGGAACATTAACATATGAAATTGCATGGAGAATTAGTATGGCTGGGCTTGGACAAAGCACGTGTTTAGGTTTAGGTGGAGATCCTATTACAGGTTTAAGTTTTGTCGATGTTTTAGAGATGTTTAAGAATGACAAAGAAACAAAGGCTGTTGTCTTGATTGGGGAGATTGGAGGTAATGCGGAAGAGGTTGCAGCAGAATATATTGCTAAAACTGGTTATCCTAAACCTGTCGTGGCTTATGTGGCTGGAAAAACGGCGCCACCGGGTAAACGTATGGGTCATGCTGGAGCAATAATAATGGGAAAAGTTGGGACAGCTCAAACAAAAATTGAGGCATTTAAAAAGGTAGGTGTATCTGTAGCTGAAAATCCGTTAGAAATTGCAAAAATGCTTCAAGAAAAACTTAAAAGTTAGCGTTCCATCTAAAAATGGAAAATTTTTGGTGGTTTTATGCCGATAACAGATTTTGTTAAGAAAAGTATAGCTCAAAAACATCGTCTATACTATAAGGTATGTAGAAATTGTGGAGTAAGAAACGCCCCGACAGCAGAAAAATGTAGAAAATGTAAAAGCACAAATTTAAGGTGGAAAAAAAGAGAGCTTGGAGCTAAAAAGTAGTTTATCTAAACTTTTTAATTCTTCACCAACTCCCTAATGCCACCATCTACTTAAAACTTATTCGTAAACTTTTTCAGCTATTTTATGTGCCTCTACCGCATCCAGTTCTATATCCCTATCTTTAGATAACTCCTCCATTCTTCTTAAGATTCTGTAAGCTTCATGTTGAATTATCATTTTCATGATTTCATTTGAACCTGTCCATATTGTACCTAGCCTAGTATCTCTTAATGCTCTTTCAACCGGATACACTTGAGTATATCCAATTCCACCTAAAATTTGCATTGCATTGTTTACTATTTCCCATGCAACTTCGGTAGCAAATAATTTTGCCTCTGAAACAAGTCTTCTAGCTTCATAATAATACTCCTCAGGATTTTTATCCGCTAAATCCGCGGCTTTTGCAGCATTGTATACTAATGCTCGGGCAGCATCAAGTTTTGTAATACTTTCAGCAATCTTAAAATTAACTCCCTGAAAATTTCTTATTTTTGTTCCAAAAGCTTTTCTTTTATCAGCATATTTCATAGCTAATTCAAGGCAAGCTCTTATCCCTAAAGAACCTGCTGCACTTGTTAACCTTTCAGGAATCATCATCTGGTTAAAGACTTTTCTACCACCGTTTTCTTCGCCTATCAAATTTTCCTCCGGAACCTCAACATCCCTAAAAACTATTCTAGCAGTACCCATTCCTCTAAATCCAAGCAACCCGTATACTTCGTCCACTTTAACACCCATGCCTTTTTCAACTATAAAACAGCTTAATGCTTGGTGTCCCGGGGTGCTTGGGTCTAAATTTGTTCTTGCATATACAAGAAAGATGTCTGCACATGCTCCTCCGGCAATAAACCTTTTTTCACCATTTAAAATATACTTATTTCCTCTTTTTACTGCGGTGGTTGTTGTGCCGAAAAAGTCGCTACCACCACGTGGCTCTGTAAGGCATTCGGCGCTTAAAATTTCGCCTTTAAGTATGGGTTTTAAGTATTTTTCTTTTTGTTCTCTTGTTCCAAATTTGTTTAAAGCTTCACCTACAATGCTTGGCATAGCATAACAGCATCCTATACCTGCACCTAAAACACTAATTTCCTCTAGGGCAATTACCTCGTGAGTCCATTTTAAACCTCTACCACCGTATTCTCTTGAAAACCTTAAACCAAGCAAGTTTCTTCTAGCAGCTTCTCTTAAAAAGGGGAATGGGTAGTCAACTTCACCTGTATCCATTTTTCTTATAAGATCTGGGTTAATGCTTTTTACAAGCTCTTTGGCCTCCTCCCTAATTTTTAACTCATCATCAGAAAGAAGAAAATTGTTTTCAAGCATTATCAAATTCCCCCTAATATGACTAGATTAAAACTACTTGCTTATTTGACTTCCTCTAAACTTCCTAGAAGAGGGGAAAAGAAGTTGGGATGAATTGGTAGTAAAACCTGAGAAAAGTAATTGTTTAGGTGTATAGTTATTGTTTGAATGTTGAATGTGAGAAAACAGCCTAGTTTTGGTAAAGTTGTTAAGGGATAACTTTTATTTTTATATCTTAATGTTGGTGGCATATTTTTTTGTTTACTAATAGACGTTTAGCGTGATACATCTAAAAGCGTAGGTGAAGTTTGCCAAGATTATAAGTGTAAGAAGTAGAATTGTTATTAGATGGTTTTTTGATGATGTTCTTTCCTCGAGCTTGTTTGTTGTGGTTAATAATGTTGTTAACCCTATTGCTGCTAATATTGATACTGGTAAGTTAAAGATTATTCTTGGTTGTGCAACATAGTCGGCAAACGGTAGAAGAATGGATATTAAAAACAGCCAAGATAGAAGTATACAGGAAAAATCACTTTTATTCCTCCTTAAAATTAGGAATAATGTACCAATAAAGGCTAAACCTATTAAAAGCATGTTCGTATAAAACCCGCTGGAAAAACTTCTAAACGTTATCATAAAATGTAACCAAAATTTTGAGAAGTTTTCTAGGCTTAGGAAAGCTTTTGAAACTTGGTATATTGCTTCAACTCCGCTTAACGAATGTAAAATAAAACGTTTAAAAGCATCAACTGAAAAGTTTACAAGTAGTAAAAATCCAAGTGGGAAAATTCTTCTTTTAAGCTCTTCCTTTGGAATGCCCATGATAAACATAAAGATGGGGTAAACTATTATTACCGCTATAAAAAACCCCCATGCCCAAGGGTGAATAAAAATAACTGTGGAAAGTAGAAGGCTTGATGTCAAGAGAGTTTTTATTGATGATTTTTTGTTGTGAGGTTGTAAGTATCTTATAAGTAATGTTAATGAAAGAAAACCGAAAAATAAAGCAAATAAGTTTGCATAGAATGCTGCAAACATTCCAACGGTAACGTAAAACGAAGTTGATGTAAGAAGAGCTGCTAGTGTAGATTGTTCACTATTATGTAAACCTTCGTAAGCAAAAAGGTAAACTGATAATAGAGTTAATGGAAGGAGGATAAGTGGTTGAAACATCACCACCTCCTCAACATCAAATCCTAGGAGACATATGAAGTAGTTTGGTAGGAGGTAGAGTGGTCGTGAGCCGCCCATAGCCTTCCACAGAAAATATGCTAAAGCTTCTACTGGGGAGCCCTTTAAAGCATCTTTTAACTCATTAAGATAGTATTTTGTGTCAACACCTACAAGTCTACCTGAGGGGTTTAGGCTTGGAAGATAGGGGTAAAATGCCAATGTTGCTGTGGTAAGGAATGATGTTGAGATGATTATAAGTAAGTGTAACCTGTTTTTAAAAAGAGTTTTTGCATAGCTTTCTACAGCTAGTTCTCCTAACTTTTTATAAGCTTTTAAGCTGAAATTTTTGGGAAGTTTTAAGATAAGTATTAAGATCCATGAAAAACTCGTTAAAAGAAACATTTCTGCTGAGTAATATGAAAAAACGTAGAAAAGCTGTGTTTCTATGTTGATGAAGTGCCAAGCTAAACTATTCTTCTTATATGTTGAGTAGAGAAGCCATCCGGTTAAAGATACAAGTTCTACGAAAATTAGAATAATCAGTAACGCTAAAATTGTTCTTTTTAGTAGGCTACCTACAATTTTTGGGTTTTTGACTATAGCCAAGATTGTTAAAGGAATGGTTAAAAACGTTATTGCTACAAAAAGAAGTAAGTCTACTTCTGGTGTTGTTAGCGATATATGTATAATACCGCCTGAAGGCATGGGAGAAACTGGTAAGTACCATGAAAGTTTTAAAAAATTGATAAGTTGAATTAAACCTAGAAAAATGATTAAAGCGTTAAAAAAGGCTAAAACATTAAAACCTAAAAATTTTTTATGAAGCATACCAAACATCAGCCGTAATAGGCATTTAAGTACTCAATTAAACCTCCTTTTTCAAGTATTTTTAGCAGGAAACTTGGGAAGGGTTTAAAGTTTAAAGTTACGTTTTTTGTTAAATTTTTGATTAATCCTCTTTCCATGTCTATTTGAAGCATGTCATTTTCATCAATTTGCAGGTAAACGTTTTTATGTTCAATGATTGGTAACCCCACGTTTATGGCGTTTCTGAAGAATATTCTTGCAAAAGATTCTGCTACAACACATTTTACACCAGCGTATTTTAGGGATAAGGGTGCATGTTCACGGCTTGAACCGCAACCAAAATTTTTACCTGCAACAATTAAACCATACTCCTTGATTTTTGATGGAAAATTAGGGTCTAAACCGGCCATTGCGTATTTAGCCATATCTTCTGGTTTTGTGTAAACCATGTATCTGCTTGGGTAAATAGCATCGGTATTTACATTATCCCCATATTTTAATACTTTGCCTTCAATAGTTGTAGGCAAATTTTCACCAACCAACAACCTTTATACATAAGCTATATGCAATGTAATTAATCTATCTTCTCCTTTTCAATGGTAAAACTTACATACTTTAACTTAACAATTAAATTGATTATGCAACCTCTTGAGGGAGTAAGGATAATAGACTTAACCCATGCACTTGCAGGACCATATGGAGTGGTCTTACTAGCGGATTTAGGTGCAGATGTTATCAAGGTAGAGCCTGTTGAGGGTGACCCGTTTAGAGAAGCCTATGAAGGTGGAATCTTTATTGCGGCTAACAGAAATAAAAGGTCTCTTGCATTAAACCTAAAAACTGATGAAGGAAAAGAAGTATTAAGAAAGCTTGTAAAAAGTTCGGATGTGATTGTAGAAAACTTTACTCCTGGAAAACTTGAGGAAATGGGTTGTGGATATGAGGATGTTTCAAAAATTAACCCGAAAATTATTTACTGTTCTCTGTCAGGTTTTGGCCAGTCAGGACCATATTCAAGGTGGAGGGCTTTTGACCCTGTTATTCAAGCTATGTGTGGTTCTATGATTGCAACAGGTGAACAGGATGGTAAACCTGTAAGAAATGCAGGGTCTTTTATAGATACTGGTACGGGGGTAATGTTGGCTTACTCTGTCCTAGCGGCTTTAATTGCACGTGAAAAAACTGGTAAGGGTCAAAGGATAGATGTTTCTCTTTTTGAAGCTGCTGTTTCTTGGATGGACTATTATACGATTCACTATCTACTTACTGGAGAGCTTCCTGAAAGGATGGGTACAGGGTATAAAGCCTTTTTTCCTTACGGGCTTTTTGAAACTAAGGATAAGCCAATATATATTGCTGTTCACAACGAGAAGGCGTGGAAGGCTTTGTGTGAAGTTTTAAATGTAAAGTATCTTTTAGAGGATGAAAGGTTTAAGACAAACAATGATAGATGCAAACATAGAAAAGAGCTTGAAGAAGAGTTAAACAATGTTCTAAGAAAAATGAGCTGTAACGAGGTTTTAGAAAGGTTAACTAAGGCTGAAATAGCCTGTGGACCTCTGTTAACAGTTGCAGACCTTGTTGACGACCCTCATCTTAAAGAAAGGAATACTTTTATAAGTGTTAAACATCCAACAAAAGGTTTAGAGGTTAAATCTGCAGGTATGCCTGTAAAGTTTTCAGAGGTTAAGTTTAAGCTTAGATATCATCCGCCAAAGCTTGGTGAGCATAGTTTTGAAATATTAAAAGGCTTGGGATATGGTGAAGATGAAATTTACAGGTTAAGGGAGAGGAAAGTTGTATACTTTCCTTAGAAAAGAGGATTAGTATTTAAGAAAGTTTTTAGGGTTGGTTATCCTTCCAGTTACTGCTGAGGCGGCAACAGTTGCTGGAGATGCTAAATATATTTTAGCTTTACTGCTACCCATTCTTCCAGTAAAATTTCTGTTAGAGGAGCTTATACATACTTCGTCATCGCAAAGTAAACCAAAATGTCCACCTAAACATGGACCGCAGGTTGGAGGACCTACAAAAGCTCCAGCTTCAACAAAAATCTCCAGTAAACCTTTTTTTAAAGCTTTAATGTAAACTTCTTGTGATGCTGGGATAACTATCATTCTAGTGTTTTTGTTTATTTTTCTGTTTTTTAGGATTTTTGCCGCAATTTCTAAATCTTCAAGTCTACCGTTGGTGCAGGATCCAAGAAAGGCTTGATCCACGTTAACACCTTCAACTTCATCAACAACCTTAACATTGCTAACATTAGGTGGACATGAAATTTGAGGTTCAAGGTTTTTAACGTTAAAGTTTAACACTTCCTCGTATTCAGCGTTTAAATCTCCATGAATGGGAGTTATGCTGTTTTTAACCCGATCAGTTAAATATTCTATAGTTTTAGCGTCGGGTTCAACTATACCTGTTTTTGCACCACATTCCACAACCATGTTGCAAACAGTCATCCTTCCTTCAATGCTCATATTTTGTATTGTTTCACCTGTAAACTCTAAAGCCTTGTAGTTTGCACCGTCGTCACCAAGAAAGCCTATAATATGTAAGATTAAGTCTTTGGGAAAGACGTAGCTTTTAAATCTGCCTGAGACTTTAACGTTTACAACTTCTGGAACTTTAAACCATAACTTTCCAGTTGCAAAAACAGCTGCAGCGTCAGTTGAACCTACTCCTGTTGCAAAAGCACCTAATGCGCCAAGCATACATGTATGTGAATCTGCGCCAACAACAAGGTTTCCAGGTTTTACATGGCCACCTTCAGCTAAAACTTGGTGGCATATTCCGCCTCTACCAACATCATAAAAGTTTGTTATTCCATGTTCAAGCACAAATTTTCTAAGCTTTTTATGAAGCTCTGCTGATTGAACTCTATCAGCTGGGACTTGGTGGTCTAAAATTACAATAATTTTGTTTTTATCCCAAACTTTCTTAACCTTAAGCTTTTCAAAAGAGTCAACTGCAAGAGAGCCTGTTAAGTCGTTAACCATTACAACGTCAACATTAGCCTCAACAAGTTCTCCAGATTCAACCTTGCTTTTTCCGCATGCTTTAGCCAGAATTTTTTTTGTAAGTGGAAGATTATTCATGGGGGTAGGCCTGTACCGGAAAAAAATTGGTTAAATTTTAGATTATTTTTCAAGACCGGACATTTTTCTAATAGTTTTACCAGTTTTTTCAAGTAGGTGGTTTTTAACGTCATCCAACATTTTATTAAGGTTTGGACAGCCTTGTTTATACTCTTTAATCCATGTTTGTGTAAATTCCCCGTTTTTTACTTTTTTAGCAACATTTTTCATGTTTTCTTTTACATGTTCGTCTATAACTTTTGAACCCATAAGAAGTCCTCCGTATCTGGCTGTTTCGGAAACGTTAAGAAGCATGTTTATTAATCCTCCATGGTAGATTAAATCTACTATGAGTTTAAGCTCGTTGCAGGCTTCAAAGTATGCAAGTTCAGGTGGATAACCTTCTTCAACTAAAACTTCAAAACCCTTTTTGATAAGCTCCATAATACCCCCAACAAGGACACATTGTTCTCCTATTATGTCGCTTTCGGTTTCATCTTTAAATGTGGTTTTAATTACACCTGCCTTTGTACAACCTAAAGCTTTGGCAATTTCAAGTGTTAATGCTTCACATTTTCCAGTGTAGTCTTGGTAAACAGCAACCAATGCTGGGGTTCCAAAGCCTTCAAGGTATGTTTCTCTAAGCTTAATACCTGGAGCTTTAGGTGCAACCATAAATACGTCAACATTTTTTGGAGGTTTAATAAGTCCAAAATGAACGTTGAATCCGTGAGCAAAACCTAAGGCTTTACCTTCGGAAAGACCTTGTTTAACCTCTTTTTCGTAAACGTTTTGTTGAGCCATGTCTGGTATAAGCATAAGAATTATGTCAGCCATTTTTGAGGCTTCAGCTACGTTATAAACTTTAAAATTATCTTTTTCAGCCATTGTCCAGGATTTTCCATCTTTTCTAAGACCTAAGATGACATTTAAGCCTGAATCTCTAAGATTTAATGCTTGAGCTTTACCTTGACTGCCGTAGCCTATAACAGCTATGGTTTTATTTTTAAGGTAGTTTGTTTTAACATCAGAATCATAATAAACTTTCATAAAAGGTCCCTCTTTAAATAGCTTCTCCACCTCTTTGAAGGGCTACAAGCCCGGTTCTGGCAACCTCCTTTATACCATGATTTTTAACTAAATCTATAAATGCATTTATCTTTTCTGGTGATCCTGTAATTTCGATTACCATTGAATTGTGGGAAACGTCGACAATTCTTCCCCGGAAAATTCTTGAAAAATGTACTACATCAGACCTTGTCCTTGAATCTTCAGCACATACTTTTATTAAAGCCATTTCTCTTAGAACACTCTTATCTGGGTCTAAACGTTTAACTTTAAAAACTTCAACAAGCCTATGAAGATTTCTAGCAATAAATTCAGCATCATTCTCCTCTGCGTAGATTACTATTGTCATACGGGCAAGTTTACCGTCATCAATTGGTCCGACGGTTAAGCTTTCAATGTTAAAACCTCTTCTACGAATAGTGTTTGTAATGCGGAAAAGAACACCAGGTTTATTTTCCACTATGGTCGAAAGTATATGTCTTTGTTGTGGCAAATATTCTAAATCCCCTTTTTTTATTTTAGCTATATATATTGAAAGTTGACATCTTAAAACAGTATTTAAGCTTTTACCATTACAGAATTGGCATCGCCTAAAACGTTTGAATAGTGTTTTCTTTTTCTTTGCTAATCATTATGATGTTGTAATTTTGTAGACAGCGTCCGCATCTGGGTTTTCTGCCCATGTGTTTCCGCCGTTGTGGGATGATGTGATTTGATGTTGAAGTCCGCCGTAGCCTATCCTGTGGTTGTAGCTAAATTCGTGACCGTAAAGGTAGTATGCGTTTTCAAGGTTTGATTGTGGGGAAAGGAGGATGATTCTGTAAAGTTGTCCTGCTTTTAATGTTACGGGGGTTGGCAATGTTACTTCAACCCATTGTTGTTTTGATGTTAGCTGGTTTTTTTCGATGAAAACTCCTTCAACAAGAATATGGTTTGTTGAGTTTCTTATTTGATAGTAAAGGTTGTCTTGAGAAAGTCCGGATTTTAAGCTTACAACAAAAGCTATTTTTCCTACTGTGTAGTTTGAGGCAGGTGTAATCATCTGGCCAACATAGGTTGAACCCCAAACAACCCATGGTGCAATAAGAGAATAGGGTTGACCTTCTATTTTTCCGTCAGTGTATTCAATGGCGAAAATGGGCCATTTGTTTTGTTCACGCCAGTTTTGCCCATCGTAGAAGAGAATGTTCATTTTTGAATCGCTCCAAAGAATATCCGGGTCTTCTGGGTTGTAGGGTTGTGCAAACCCGTTTGTTCTGTATGTTCTCATGGCAAGTGTGCCGTTTAACTGGTTTTCAGCTGCTTCAATATAGATGTGGTAAACTTGGCCTTTTTTAATTTCAATGTTTGATTTAAGTTGAACTGTTATGAAGCCTTGTTTGCTTGGTGGGGTGATGGTGTTGTAGGCGTTCATGTTTATCCACTGGTTTTTTGGTTGGCCTTTGTTGTCTTCTCTAAGTCCTACATTGATTGTTGGTTCTCCTTGGTAGGCAAAGGTGTAGATAACCAGTTTTGTGGCTATTCCTGATGTTTTAGCTGTAAATCTTATGGAGATTTTTTGGTTAGGGTTTTGAAGGAAAACCACGTCCATGCCGCTTACAAGTCCACCGTCAAAGGGTAAGCCGAATGTGTAGTTGGGTGGAATTATCTTGTTCAGTATTTTGATTGGGGGGGTTGTGTTTGTGGTTTGTGGTTGGGTTTTATTTTCAACTGGTTTATTTAAGAGGGGAATTATGGCTAATACGGATAATGTTAAAACAGTTATAATTATAAGTGTAAATGTAGTTTTAGTTTTTGTTTTTGAATGTTTTACCCGTTTTTTCAAATTTACTACACCAGTAAGTTGGGTTAGCCGTTTTATATGTCAAAATTTATGGTTAAGTTTACGGCTATTTAAGTTGTCAGTTTAAACATAAAAATGACCTTTAAAACAGTTTTATTTTAAACAGAAAAAAGGAGTTTAGGTTGTGTTTTTGGCTGGTTTTACTACTTGTACACGCAAACTGTTAGTGTGTTGGTGCGTTCAACAGAGTAGAGGAAATCTACATTTTCGTAGGTGTTGCCGTAGGCTCTTACTCTTGGACCTGTATTTATTACTGTGCATCCTGTGCTTGTGAACTCTAGTTGTCCTCCAGGGTTCATGCCTGGAGCAATGTAAACGGTAAGCGTTGCACTTTCACCTGGGGCAAGTTCACCTATATACCAGACAATGTCTGTATCGTAGGATGTAGAGTCTTTAGTTGTACCTTTACCTTTACCTGGGTTTGTGCCTTGTTGCTGGTCACCTGTGTGCAGAGTAATGTATGCTGTTCCTTGGCTGGCTAGACTGCTTATGTCTAAGCCGTTGCCAATATAACCTCTATATGTGCCTGCGCCGCTTTTTCTTGGGTCTATGTTAAAGCTTGAACCATCATCCAACGTTAATATGCCAGCGGAGAAGCTTTTTGGTGGTGAACCTAAAGCCATAAGGTTTCCACCCCATTTATCCCACATTGTGAAGTTGTGTGGTTGTCCATCATAGTCGTCGCCGAGGAAGTTAAGGCTGTTTTCAAAGTAATATTGGATGGTGAAGTAAACATTTGGTCCTGATTTAAGCCCATAAACGTTTAGATGTTCTGGATCTACAAGCACAGCACTGAAGCTGGTTCCCGGCAAGACTGTTACATCCGTGAACTGTTTTAGGATGTATACTGGGGTGACTTCAACTGTTGCTGAAGCGGTTGCAGTGACTGAGCCAAACTGATAGTATCCTATAGCTGTTGCATCGTTTGTATATGTGCCAGGTGGTAAGCCAGACTCAGTATAGGTGTATGTTTTACTTCCACCTACACCTAGTGATAGCCCTGTTTCAAGAGTTCCGTAGCGGGTGTCTGAAACATCAACAGTCAGTAATACGTCTCCAGTATTTGTAACGGTAACTGTCCATGTAACAGTACCAGGAGCAAGTTGAGTTGGAGGTGCACCTGACTTTGTCAAGCTAATACCAGGGTTGAGAACATCAATTGTGTGAGTTGCTGTAGCTGTTGCTTGACCACCTTCCTGGTCAACACCTGTAGCTGTTGCTGTGTTTGTCATGGAGTTTCCTGTAGCAGTCCAAGTTTTTGTGAATGTTGCAGAACCACTTACAGGTAAACTGTATCCTGTAACAATACTGCCTAAAACGTCGTCAACCAGATTCACTGTTAAAGCACAGTCTCCAGTGTTAGTTACAACATATGTGAATGTTACAGTGCTTCCAACCTCAGCCTTAGCTGGACCTGACTTTGTCAAGCTAATACCAGGGTTGAGAACATCAATTGTGTGAGTTGCTGTAGCTGTTGCTTGACCACCTTCCTGGTCAACACCTGTAGCTGTTGCTGTGTTTGTCATGGAGTTTCCTGTA
>JBQPWD010000003.1:0-211987 GCA_052246995.1 Candidatus Bathyarchaeota archaeon
TATGTGTTGGAATACCATCAGAGTCAGATAGGTTTAAATATTTTTCAGCTACACCAAAAGCTGCACAAACAGCACCATAATTTTCAGGGTAAACTGTAACAACATCCATAGCCTTAAGAACAACATCCCCCAGTAACCAGTTGGCCATACACCAAGCTACAGGCTTACCCTCCTGCATAGCCTTAACACTATCCAAATAAGACTGGTCAACCTTAGCCCTAAGTGGTCTCACTTTTTCCAAACGTTTAATAACGCTTTTCTTGCTAGACAATGCGAAAGAACCTCCAGTTCATTGAAGTTTTTTAAGTTATTTTTTATGGTTTTAACTAATTTTTTAGCTTAACCACCAAATAATAAATATTATGTAGTATTTATATTTACATAAACGTTGCAGTTGTAGGTGAATTTTTCTTGAAGCAATATGAAGAAAGGAAAATTAGAATTGGGGATAAGGAGGTTGTTGTTCCATTAGGTGAGCTTGAACTAAAACCCAATCCATCAGAATACGTGGCTGAGGTTCTTGTTGAACAAGGGGTTGATGTTGCGTTTGGTGTTCACGGTGGAGATATATGGCAACTTACAGATGAAATGTCTAATGCTGGAATAAAACTTGTAACTTTCAGGCATGAGCAGAATGCTGTTTACGCTGCTGAAGCATACTCTAAAGTTAGGAGGAGACCAGGTGTTGTTTATGTTGATATGGGCCCTGGTTTAGCCAATGCTGTTCCAGGTCTTCACCAAGCATGGATCAGTAGAAGCCCAATAGTACTTTTAGCTGGTGGAAGTATAGAGGAGCAAGATTATCTTTGGGCCACAATTCAAGAGTCGCATTCAACAGAGTTACTTCATAGTATATGTAAATGGACTGTTAGAGTTACCCATACAAACCAAGTTAAACAGTTTTTAACCAGAGCGTTTAAAATGGCCATGACCTATCCATATGGGCCTGTATCTGTTGAATTAACCTTTTCGTTAAAAATTAAAAAAAGGGAGAAGGGTAAGGTATATCACACTGACGGCTGGTTTGGTATACTTGGCGAACATCATCTATACGTACCAAATTGGCTTGGTAGCAGAACAAAAGAGAATCTGCGAACTGGAGGCGGAGATCCGGAGCTTGTTGAAGAAGCTGTTAAGAGGATCTATGAAAGTAGAGGGCCAATCATTTTTGCTGGCGACGGTGTGCATTGGGCTGATGCTGGACCTGAAATTCAAGAATTTTGTGAACTTGCACAAGTTCCTGTAAGTGGTAGAAGACTTGGTAGGGGTTGTATACCTGAAGATCATCCACTACATTTCAGATCTAGAGCTATCCGACCTATTAGAGATGCTGTCGACCTTGTTGTAGTAGTTGGACATAAGGTTGGATTTTTTGATGGCTGGGGGTTCAGATTGGAAAAAAGTTATACAAATAAACGAGTCAACTGAGCATGTCGCAACATGGCTTCCAACTGAAACCCTGATTGTTGGTAATCCTAAACTTGTATTTAGGCAAATGATTGAATATGTTAAACAACATAACCTTAAACCTCCACCAGAAAGAAAGGAATTTATTGAACTTGTTCAAAAAGCTGAAAAAGAACAGGAGAAAAGGCTTCATGAAAAAGCTGAAAAATATAAGAGCTGTAAGCCGATACATTATGGTTGGCTTGCTAAAATTGTTTGGGATGTATGCGAAGAAAGGTATGGTGGTAGAAATTGCATAATTCAGGATGGTTATACAATCTCATACTATAGCCCACAATTTGTTAAAGCAAGATTCTCTGGACAATGTATGGACGCTGCTGAACATGCAGGTGTTGGTCATGGTATTGGTATGGCTATTGGTATATGTTTTGCCAACCCGGATTACGTGAAAAAATATCCTGTTGTTGTTATGATGGGTGATGCAGGTATGGGAAATAGCGGTATGGAGATAGAAACAGCACAAAGATACAATCTGCCAATAGTATACATTGTCACAAACAACGATGGATGGTTAACAGGATGCAAGTACATTGCATGGTCAACATCTAAAGGTGAAAAATATGATGCATTAGGTCCTCAAGATCAAACTCATCCTTACGGGCATACGGAGTTTATAAATGATTTAAGATATGATAAGCTTTCAGAAGTTATTCCGGGAGTTTATGGTGAATGGGTTGTTGACCCAGCTGAGATTAAACCAGCAATAAATAGAGGGTTTAACGCAGCAGAAACAGGACATACCGCGGTAATAAATGTTGACATAGATAAACGTCTAGTAAACCCTGTACAGTGGACAACACCTTACGCATTCTGTTATGCACATATCCCATGGGAAAAACTTCCAAAAAGCGGTAAAGCCCTAAGAAGATTATGGTGTGGAGCCATAGCTAAAATGCTCACAGGCAAACCAGTATTTGACTTTGAAAAATGGGGCATTCCCGACCTGCCATTACCTGATCCATGGGATCCTCAAGAGGCAGAGCCTTAAAAACTTCAATTATCGTAGTAAATGCTGTATTCCCTATTGGCTTACATAGGCTTAGAATAAACTACAAAGCAAGATAAACCTTCATAGATGGGAAGTTGTTTCCCGAAAGCCATTCTAAGCTGATTAAAAGTGAAAAGGTTACATACAAAGATTACCATTAACAGGTTAGGAAATAGAACTAATAGTAAAATATTCCTAAAAACACTTTTAGAAGATTAATTCTTGTTGGTGAGTTAATGTTGAATTTTGAGTTTAATGATGAGCAGAAGCTAATCAAAAAAGCTGCGGAGGAGTTTTGTCAGAAAGAAGTTTCACCGTATATTGACAAATGGTTGAAAGATAGAGTTTTTCCTAGGGAGCTTATGAAAAAATGTGCAAGTATAGGTTGGACTGGAATGAATATTAGGGAAGAATACGGGGGGGTACCTCTAGATAATGTTAGTCAAGGAATAATCACGGAGGTTATCGGTAGATACGAGGTTCCAACTCAAATATTTCTTTCACTACAGCTATCAAGAATGCTTAACTATGCAAACGAGAAGTGTAGAGAAAAGTTTGTTAAGAAGTTTTTAGGTGGAGAGTTAACTATCTGTGGAGGATTTACAGAGCCAGGTTGCGGTTCAGATTCTGTAGCCATAACTACTCGGGCTGTTAAAGAAGGTTCAGATTATGTGATAAACGGTGAAAAAGCCTGTATAAGCGGTCCACTATACTCGGATGTATTCATTATATCCGCTAAAACAGCTGAAATACCTGATAAACCCCATAAAGCCATCAGCCTAATAATTGTTGAAAAGGATAGGGAGGGTGTTGAAACTTACGAGCTTGAAACAATGGCTCCAGGTTTTAAAGGAGATTTTGGAGGAGTTAAGTTTGACAACGTTAGGGTTCCAGTAGCAAACCTTGTTGGAGAGGAGAATAAAGGCTTCTACCTTTTAATGAGCGAGTTTAACATTATAAGGGTTCATGTAGCGTTAATGGCTTTAGGTGCAGCTGAAAGGTCTGTTGAGGAAGCTATCGAGTATGCAAAACAAAGAAAAGCATTTGGCTTACCAATATCAAAATTTCAAGCTGTGAGTTTTAGGCTTGCTGAACACTGGACAAAAATTCAGGCTGCAAAACTTTTAGCCTATAAGGCTTTATGGCTTACAGATAAAGGTATGCCAAGCTGGGCTGAAGCTTCAGCAGCAAAATGGTATGGTTGTGAGGTTGCCTTTAACGCTGTAAACGATGCACTTCAAACTTATGGTGCATACGGATACACTGCAGAGTATCCTTTAGAGCGTAGATTTAGAGCTATCCGAGGTGCATTAATAGGTGATGGAACTGGTGATATTCAGAAACTTGTAATTTCAAGAATACTGTTTGGAAGAGAATATTCTCCTTAAAAAAATTAATTTTTTTAAATTTTGTCTACAAACTCAACCTTCCTAAGCTTTTTATAGAATGCTACCCGTTCGTTGACAAAGTTTATTAATTCTTCAGCTGAAACCTTGCCTTTATAAACATCTTTTAAAACAACCTTTGCAAATGGTTTATGTCCAACCTCAGGATCCCACTCTCCATCAATGTACGCATCTTTAACTGTTGGGTGTTGTAAAAGTATAACTTCAAGGTCTCTTGGGAAGATTGGATAAGCCTTATACTTGAGGAACCTTTTCTTTAAACCTCTAAAGTAGAGTAAGCCGTTTTCATCCATCATTAAAAGATCTCCGGTATAAAGCCATCCATCCCTAATAGCCTTCCTAGTTTCCTCTGACTCCTTGTAACCCTTCATAATCCATGGAGATTTAACAATAAGTTCTCCAACCTCACCAGGTGGAAGCTCTTTTGTTCCCGTTTCTTTATCAACAATTTTAACATCAACATCAGGTAACGGGATACCGACAGAACCATAAACTCTAACATTTGGCGGTTGGGCTGTAACAACCAAACCCTCAGTTAACCCGTAACCTTGAATAAGCGGAATGCCAACATCCTCAAAAAATGCTTTTTGAAGGTCCGGTGGAACAGGTGCTGCACCGGTTACACAAAGCATTAAACTTGGGACATCCTTCCTCTTTAAACCTTTCTTCAAGACAATGTCAAACATCATTGGTGGACCGGGCCAAAGATTAACATTGTAAGTTTTTATCAACTCAAGAGCTTTATCAACGTCAAACCTTTTCATTAAAACGATTGTTCCTCCAGCAATAACGGGTCCCGCTATTTCCATAACACCAAACAAGTGGGATAAAGGTATAGCAACAAGCGATACTACACCTTCCCTACGTCCATAAAATGCTGAAGCTGAAATCATAGCTGCAACTATACCATAATGGGTATGGTAAACTTCAAGTGTTCTACCAACAATACCAGCATAGTGTGCAATTACCGCTACATCTTCACGTGGATTAATTTGAACATTTGGAGGTTTAGCTTCATATTTTGTTAAAACATCCATGTAACTTAAGGTATCTTTTCCACCCTCAACAACAATAGTGTTCTTTAACCCGTACCCATACTCGCTAAAAATCTTTTTTTCACGTTCCCAAACTTCAACATCTGTAAAAACTACCTTAGGTTTAGTCATATCAAAATGCATTTTTAAGTCTTCACTAATAGTTAAAGCATCAATAATGGCAACTCTAGCTCCAGCTTTAAGCCCTCCATAAAAACAAGTTATAAATTCAGGTCTGTTAAACATCATAACAGCTACAGGATCTCCCTTTCTAACACCCATATCCCAAATTGCAGCTGCAATCTTATTTGACTCCTCAGCAACCTTACCATAGGTAAATTTTCTACCATCCTCGTAAATTATAAGAGGCCTATCCGGCTTAGAGGATGCATGTTCATCAAGAAACTTGTAAAGCGGCTTTTCAGGGTATGGTTGCAAAGTTTTAGGGACTTCTTTAGGCCATATCTTAAACCATAATTTTTCTTTAGTCAATTTTTTCACCTAAACTTTATGTTTTCTTTATACTATTTACTCAATTTTTACATTTAATCCTTTACATAAATTTTAAACGTAAAAGATTTAAGTTCTTGAAATTTAAAGGTATAGTTTAAGGATTTAACGGAGGATGTTTAAGTTGAGTGAAGTTAAAAGGTCTAATAAAAAGGCTATAGGTAAAACATATCCACCAGTTACCTATATAGTAGATATTCCTGGTGTTAAGATTAGAGAATACGCTGAAGCTATTGGTGATAGAAACCCTCTTTATTTTGATGAGACCTATGCTAAAAAAGCTGGGTTTGATAGCATTATTGCCCCCCCAACATTTGCAGCTATTTTTGCTCTTAGACCGTTAGCTCCTGCTCTTCAAGACCAAGATTTAGCCATAGACCTTGCAACAATGGTTCATGGTGCACAAGAGTTTGAGTTTTACAGGCCTGTTAAACCTGGTGATAAGCTGACAATTAAACCTAGAATAGCAGACATTTACGAGAAGATGAGTAGAAGCGGTAGACCTATGGATTTTATTGTTATTGAAGCTGAAGTTGTGGATGAAAAAGGTGAAAAAGTTTTAACCGCAAGGTCTACTTTGATCTGTAGGAGGTGAAAATTTTTTGAGTAAAAAAGTCGCTTATTTTGAAGATGTTAAGGTTGGTGACGAGATAAGTTCAACAAACCCCCCAATTACAAGAGTTAACATAGCAATGTATGCTGGTGCTTCAGGAGACTTTAACCCTATTCATGTAGATGAAGAGTTTGCTAAAAATACTCCTCAAAAAACTGTTATAGCTCACGGTATGATGACAATGGGGTATATAGCACGTATGCTAACAGACTGGCTTCCAGATCCTACACATCTTAAAAGGTTAAAGGTAGAATTTAGAGGCATGGTTTTCCCTGGTGATGCTATTACTTGTAAAGGTAAAATTATTGACAAATATCAGAAAGATAAGAAAAGTTATGTTAAACTTGAAGTTTGGGCTGAAAATCAAAGAGGAGAAAAGGTTGCTGTAGGTGAAGCTGAAGCAGTACTACCATCAAAAAAATGTTAACCTAGGTTTTTACACCCACCTTTTTCTTTTCTTTTTCAATAAACTCTCTCCTTAAAACTTTTCCTGCAAGACTTCTAGGAATTAATGGTACAAACTCAACTTCACAAATTTTCTTGTAACCTGCAACTTTACTATTAACCCATTTTAACAATTCCTCCGCAAGTTTAGATGAAGCTTCATATCCAGGTTTTAATGCTACATATGCTTTAGGTACTTCAACTTTTTCAGGATCCGGCTTAGGTACAACCGCACAATCAAAAACTGCTGGATGCTCCAGCAGAATAGATTCAAGCTCAGCTGGAGCTATGGTAAACCCCATACATTTAATAATTTCCTTCTTTCTTTCGATAATGTAGACATACCCATCCTCATCCATTTTTGCAAGGTCTCCCGTAAGAAACCACCCATCAGGTGTTAAAACTTTAGCGGTTTCCTCAGGTCTCTTCCAGTAACCCTTCATAACTTGAGGTCCGCGGATTGCAAGTTCCCCCACCTCTCCTGCTGGAAGTTCCTTTGTTGGATCATCAGGGTCAACAATTTTCTCTTCAGTATCTGGAAATGGAGGTCCAACTGATTCAAGTTTTATTTGTATTTTTGGATTTGAGTTTGTTACTGGTGAAGTTTCAGACAACCCATAACCTTGGGTTACCGTTACACCTGTTAATTTTTCAAATTCCTTTGCAACCTCAACCATTATTGGTACCGCACCATTATTAACAAACTTTAAAGATGATATGTCATACTTTTTAAGAAGTTCAGGATTTTTAACGTAGAAGCTTATAACAGGCATAACTGTAGCAACGGCGTTAACTCTATATTTTTGAATCAACTCAAGCCACTCAACAGGATCAAACCTTTTCTGTATAACTATTTGACCTCCCCCAAGTACTGAAGCATTTAAACACACAGTCATACCATAGCTGTGGTAGAGTGGAAGATGAACTAAAGTTACATTTTCTTCATCATAAAGCCCCCAAGCAATAGCGCTGAATAGCGCAACTTGAAAAGCATTAGATACAAGATTATAGTGGGTAAGCATGCAACCTTTAGGCAGGCCTGTTGTTCCTGCAGTATACTGTAAAGCTGCAATATCCTCTTTAGGGTTTATTTCAACTTTTGGTGGAGTTGGCGGATAGTTTTTAAGCATTTCGTTAAAAAGGTAAGTTCCAGGAAACTTTTTCTCACCGGTAACAATTATATGTTTTAATCTTGGAAGTTCATTTTTAATATTCTCTATTATGGGATAAAGTTCTCCGTCAACAATTAAAGCCACAGCCTCTGAATCATCAAGCTGATGCTTTGCATCTTTTTCCCTAAATGATGGATTTAAAGCTGTAACCGTTGCACCAATCTTTAAGATACCATAAAAGGCTATAACAAACTCCGGAGAATTCCACAAAAATATGCCTACAGTATTTCCCTTCCTAATTCCTAAAGATGCTAAGGCTGTTGCAAACCTATCACTTAACTCGTCAACCTCGCCAAAAGTTAACTTGCTTGGATGAAGTATGAAAACTCTGTTAGGAGTTCTTTTTGCCGTATTTTTAAGTAGCTGAAAAACAGGAATTTCAGGATAGTAATCTCCAAACGAAGGTTGAACGTACACCCCAAATTTTTTTGCGGGCCAACCACCCTTAGGCAAAATTCTTCCCTCCTAAACCTTTTTTTTACATTTTAAAACTTTTAGTTGTTAGTAGTATCTCACATATAAGAATGTTTTTATTGTTAATATTAAACATTTTTTAAATTTCTCGATGAGAGGTAAGTTCCGCCATCACCAAAAAAATTAAATTGTTTTTGTTATGATTATAAAATTGTAAAATAATGAGAACTGACATATGTTATCAAATGGTAGGGGTGGGGTTTTTGTCAACATATGAATACCAATTAACTTTAACAAAAATATTGGAGAGAGCAGTTAACGTTTTTCCAGATGTTGAGATTGTTTACCGTAACATTTTCAGATATACATACGCTGACCTTTATAGAAGAATTCAAAAATTGGCTAACGTTCTTAAAAAACTTGGTGTTAGGGAAGGTGTTAAAATTGCAACTTTAGAGTTAAACACTCACAGACATCTTGAACTTTATTTTGCTGTTCCATGCATGGGTGCTGTTCTTCACATGGCTAACCCGAGACTTTCATTGGAAGAAATAGCTTACATTCTTAACCATGCTGAAGACGAGGTTCTTTTTGTGAATGAAGCTTTTCTCCCGATAGTTGAAGCTATGAGTGATAAACTTAAAACTATAAAATATTATGTGATAATGAGTGATAAAAAAGAAATTCCGGAAACAAAACTTAAACCAGTTTACGAGTATGAGGAACTTATCGACTCAGCCTCATCAACATACGAGTTTCCAGAGTTAGGCGAGAACCAAGTAGCTACTATGGGTTACACAACTGGCACAACCGGTCTTCCTAAAGGTGTGTATTTTACCCATAGACAAAATGTTTTACACACGTTAAGTGTTGCTGCTGCACTAGGTTGCTACCTAAAAATAACCCACTATGACACGATTTTACATGTTGTTCCCATGTACCATGTCCACTCTTGGGGTATGCCGTACGTGGCGACAATGCTGGGGATGAAGCAAGTTTTTCCAGGTATGTTTGACCCTAAAATATTCCTTGAACTTGTAAAAAATGAGAAGGTAACATATACATGTATGGTTCCAACGGTTTTAGACATGATTTTAAAACATCCTGAAGTTGATAACTATAAACCCCATCTTGAAGGTTTAAATGTAATAATTGGTGGTGCAGCTTTACCTAGAGCTCTTTGTGAGCGTGGTCGGAGCTACGGGATGAATGTTCTTGCTGCTTATGGTTTAAGTGAAACATGCCCTGTTTTAACCATAGCCTACCTTAAACGTAGCATGGTTGAATGGTCTAGAGAAGAAAAAATTGAAAAGTGGGTTAAAACAGGTTTACCCATACCCCTTGTAGACCTAAGAATTGTCGATTCTCAAGGTAATGATGTTAAAAAGGATGAGAAACAGATGGGTGAAATTGTTGTTAGAGCTCCATGGCTTACAAAAGAGTATTACAAAGATCCTGAAAAAACAAAGGAGTTATGGGCTGGCGGATGGATGCATACAGGTGATATTGCTGTTTTAGACAAGGATGGGTATGTAAAAATTGTTGATAGAGCAAAAGATGTAGTTAAAAGCGGCGGAGAGTGGATTTCATCCTTAACCTTGGAAGATGTAATCCTTACTCATCCAGCCGTTTCGGAGGTTGCTGTTGTTGGTGTTGAACATGAAAGATGGGGTGAAAGACCCATTGCCTTGATAGTTTTAAAACCTGAATATAAGGACAAGGTTTCCGAGGATGATTTTAAAGAACATTTAAAAAAGTTTCCTGAAAAAATTCCAAGATGGTGGATGCCTGACAGGTTTATATTTGTTGAAAGTATACCTAAAACAAGCGTTGGAAAAATAGATAAAAAGGTTTTAAGGCAGAAATATAAGGGGTTTCTAAAGTAAACATAGTACACTACTTTAAATTCTTATGTTTATTTATAGTAGCCACATTTTTCTACTGTAGGTTAAGCTTTTTCTCACATACTTTGTCCACTCTTACAGTAAAATTGCCGCTGTTTATTTAACAACTTGCCCTTGTTCAGCATCACCTTAAAATTTGAAATATTTTATAAGATTTATAAGAAGGATTCTACTCCATTCAATGGAGTAGAACCTTTTTAAACAACCTTGTCACCTTTTTTATGCTAAAAACCAAAAATCCCTCTATACAGTTGGAGTTTTAGGTGTATAGGTTGGCTCAACTGTTGTATGTGCGTTCATGTCCTCTCTGCGGCGGGGATGTTTCATCAGAAAGGCTTCTTGCAGGATTACCTTGTGAAAAACATGGAGATACACGTATTCAGCTTTACGATGTAGAATGGATTTTTAAACCTTTCCACGTTAAACCTTGGAGTGCTCAAAGGCTTTGGGCTAGACGTTTTCTTAAGGAGGAAAGCTTTATTTTAACGGCTCCTACTGGTAGCGGTAAAACATTAGCTGGTATGGCTTTTGCTTTAGCCTCAGCCTTAAATGGAAAAAAATCTTTGATAATAGTTCCAACAGCAACCTTAGCTTACCAGGTTGAGTCAAGGTTGCGTGAGGTTGTTAAGGAGAGTTGTAGCCACGTTAAAATTGTTGGTTTGCATTCTCTTACAAAAAAGCCTGAAAAAAGTAGTGTTAAGGAATCCCAAATAATCATCTCAACCTCAATGTCTCTTATAAGGAATAGTGACATGGTTAAGGATGTTAAAGTAAACCTTGTCTTTGTTGATGATGTTGATGGTTTTCTAAGGAAAAGTAAGGCTATTGATACCGTTCTAGAGATGCTTGGTGTTACTGGAGAAATTTTAGGGGAAGCTGAAAAACTTTTAAGCCTTAAAAAGGTTGAAATGGAGCGGGATGAATTTTCCCATCAAATTTCAAAGTTAAGAGAATGGTTTAAAGGAAAACAAGTTATCATTTCAGGAGCAACCCAAACAGCAAAAAGAACTAAAAGGGTTCGCCTTTTAAACCTTCTTTTAGGTTTTGATGTTAGTACTAAAGTTCTTGGTGTTAGAAACATTCTTGATGTTTATGTTATGGCTGAAGGAAATCTTTATACTCAGATTATAAACCTTGTTAAACTGCTTGGTCATGGGGGGCTTATATACATTCATGGTGTGGAAAATGCTGTAAGCTTGGCTGAAGCTTTAAGTAAAGCTGGAATTAAGGCTGAAGCTTACATTAAAGCCTCAAAAAAACTTTTTAACATGTTTATGGTTTCAGAACTTCATATTCTTGTTGGAACAGCAACTTCAAGAAGTTCGCTTGTTAGAGGTGTTGACCTTCCTGAAGCTGCACGTTACGCAATATTTGTTGGTGTTCCTAGGTATACTGTAAAGCTGACTTGGGACGAAATAACCCCTATGCGTGCACTTGTAGCAATAACACATGTTCTTAAGTTTGCTAAAGAGACTGAAGAAAAAATTAGAGGCGGTAAACTTATAGATAATTTACGTAAAATTTCAAATCTTACAACGTTTGACATTGAAAAAATAAGAAAAGGTGAAGTTGCAGGTAACCGCTTCCTTGAGTATGCTAAGGGTGTTTTGGAGGAAAGTTTAAGTTTTTTAAAGGAGGTGGTTAAAAAACCAGAAGTTTACGAGGGTTCAAGCTTAACTGAGGATGGACTTGTTTTTCCTGATGCTATTACCTATGTTCAAGCTTCAGGCAGAACTAGTAGGCTTACAGCTGGAGGTATGACTCAAGGTTTATCTATCCTAATAGTAGACGATGTAAAGGCTTTCAAGCTTTTAAAGGAAAACCTTGAAGCTCTTGATATAAACTTTAAACCTCTTTCTGAGGTAAGGTTAGAAAGCGTATTAGAAGAAATTGACAAAACTAGAAAACTTAAGGTCGGTGTTGATGTTGAAGCTAAAGCTAAATCACGCCTTGTTGTCGTTGAATCTCCAACTAAAGCTAGAACCATTACAAGCTTTTTCGGTAAACCTGTTAGAAGGATTGTTAACAATGTTCCAACATTTGAAGTTATATCTCCTTTAGGATTGATGGTGATAATGCCCACTAAGGGACACTTTTACGACCTTGATATTGATAGAGAAAATTTTGGAGCTAAACTTTACAATGGAAACTTCCTTGTTTACTTTAAACCTACAAGACTTGAGGTTGTGGAAGCTTTACGTAAACTTGCTCAGGATGTTGATGAAGTTTTTGTTGCAACAGACCCTGATGCTGAAGGTGAAAAAATTGCTTGGGATGTAAAAGCTTTAGCCTCCCCGTTTAATCTAAACATTAAAAGAATTAGATATCATGAAGTTACAAAAAGAGCAATAAATGAAGCTTTAACAAATCCTGAAAATTTTGACGAGAATCTTCTTCACGCTCAACTTTTAAGAAGGGTTGAAGATGCATGGATAGGTTTACCCTTGTCAATGATTATCCAAAAAAGTTTTGGTTATAGAAGACTTAGCGCAGGACGTGTTCAAACACCTGTTCTTGGATGGGTTGTTGAAAGAACAGAGTTAAATGCCAAAGAGAAGGTTGAGCTTATAAGCTTAACACTTGAAAACGGTTTTCAACTAACATTTAAAGCTCCCAAAGGAACTTTTTCAAAAATTAAGGAGAAGGGTGTTGTTGAAGTTACTAATGCCTGGAGAGAGGTTAGAGAGGTTTTTCCTCCACCACCATACATTACAAGTACGCTTTTAATTGATGCTGGTAAGCAACTTAAAATGGGAACAGATGAATCTATGAGAATTGCTCAAGAACTTTTTGAATCTGGGCTTATAACCTACCATAGAACAGATTCCACAATGGTTAGTGGTTTTGGTATAGAATTAGCTAAAAGATATCTTTCAAAGATGAATCTTGAGGGATACTTTGAGCCTAGATCTTGGGGTGGAGGGGCTGGTGCTCATGAATGTATCAGACCTACAAGACCTTTAAATGCTGAGGAAGTTGAGGTTATGATTAAAAGTAGGCTTTTACCATCACCAATACCTTTAGGACGTAGACATTTTTCCCTTTACAACCTCATATTTAAAAGGTTTGTTGCAAGCCAGATGAAACCTGCAAAAATAGAATATTTAAACTTAAAGGTTAACGCTGGAGGTTTTATAATAGAAAATCTCAGTTTTCCTGTTAAAATTTTGGAGCCAGGATTTATAACGGTTATGCATTTAGAAGTTGTTAAAGTTTTTCCTGATAAAGGGATTTATAAGGTTGTTGAAGGTAAACGTAAGCTTATTGGTGTTGAACCGTTGTATAATGAAGCTGACCTTATAAGACTTATGAAGGAAAAAGGTATAGGACGACCAAGTACCTATGCTGTGATAATCGAAAAGTTGAAAGATAGATATTACGTTACAAAGCTAAAAGGTGGACAGCTTGTAGCTACCAAGTTAGGTAAAATGGCCTACGAATTTCTAATTTCCCAGTATAGGGATCTTCTTTCTGAGGAAAGAACTAGAATGCTTTATGCTGATATGGATGCTGTTGAACGTGGAGAAGTTAGGCTTGTGGGTGCCATAAAAAAGCTTCATGAGGAGGTTTCATGTCTTTTAAGTCTTAGGTAACATTAAAATTTTAAGCTTAACTTCCATGTAATGTTACATTGAGTTATGTAAAGTACTCTTTTCTTTAACAAAAATTTTTATAGTAAGAGTTTTTAAATTGATTGGCACTTCTTTTTAGTATGTGAAATGTAAACAGTTGAACTTTATTTCTGGAGGTTAAAGTTGGAAGACCTAGTTGAAGCAGAACCTTCTGTTGAAAAGTTAAAAAAGTGTTTAGAAAAAGTTTTTAGCGAAGGTTATCAGCTTCAAGCTGAAGCCCTAACCCTTTTAAAATCTATCATAAAAAATGTTGATGCTGAAAAAGTTCTGGATAAAATTTTTGAGAAGATTAAAACTCAATCTCATCCAACCATATTTATAGGTAAAGACTTAATTAGAGAATGTCTAAATGAGCTTGAAGAGGAAGAGAGAAATAGAAAAATTGTAGAAAGTGTTGAACACCTAGAAGTTAGTAAGGAGGTTTATCATCCTTATGCGAAAGATGTTGAAGCTGAAATTGAAGTTTTAAAGGATCCTTCTAAAAGCACTTCTTCAGGGGAAAGTTTAAGCGATTTTTTAGGCTACTTTAGAGATAGGTTTAAACGTCTCGCAAAAATTATTAGTGAAAGACTTGACGTTAAAGGTTTTCTTCCAATAAAGGATGCATTACAAAAGAATGGTAAAGTTAAGGTTATTGGTTTAATTTCAGAGAAAATTGTGACATCAAGAAGAATTATTTTTAAGATTGAAGATTTGGAGGAAACAGCAACAATCATTGTTCAACCTGAAAACTTGGATGCTTTTCAGGCTGCTACTGAACTTTTATTAGACCAGGTTGTATGTGTTTCAGGTTTTAGGGGTAATGGAGACACCATATTTGCTGAGGAAATTTTGTTTCCAGATATACCCTACCATAAGCCAAGATACTCCTGGGAAGACGTTAATGTTGTCTTCACCTCAGATATTCATGTTGGGAATGTAGCTTTTGAGGAGAAGCTTTTTAAAAAATTTATAGACTGGTTAAAAGGTAAGGTTTACGAAGGAAAAAGTAGAGAGGTTGCTGGGAAAGTTAAATATGTTGTTGTTGCAGGTGATGTGGTCGATGGAATTGGACAGTATCCTCAGCAGGAAAGTGAGCTTGAGATAAAAGATGTTTATAAGCAGTATAAGGTTGCAGCTAAATTTTTTGAGGAAATTCCAGATCACATTAAAATTATAGTTATTCCTGGAAACCATGATGCTGTAAGACGAACTCTCCCCCAACCTGCAATCTTAAAAAGCTACGCTGAGCCATTATACAGTTTACCAAACATTTTAATGCTTGGAAACCCATCATACATCAAGGTTCATGGTGTAGAGTTACTTTTACATCATGGTAGGAGCCTTGAAGACGTTTTGTCAAGTTTACCGAATGTTAACCATCAAAATGTTACTAAGGCTATGAGTCATCTTTTAAAGGTTAGGCATCTTGCACCAGTTTATGGAAATAAAACCCCCATAGCTCCAGAACCCGTAGACTGGATGGTTGTTGATAGAGTTCCAGATGTTTATCAAACAGGCCACATCCATGTTTTTGACTACTCAACCTATAGAGGTGTTTTACTTATAAACTCTGGATGCTGGCAAAGACAGACAAGTTACCAGAGAAGAATGGGTGTAACCCCAGTTTACGGGGTTATACCAATAGTAAACCTAAAAACATTAAACTTAGGTATAGTTGATTTTAAGAGTTTTAGTTAAAATATTTATTTTTCTTTAAAGAACCATGTTTATGCAACAATTAATTTAACATATTCCATCTTTCCACATACCTGAAATAGATTGGTTAATTGTTTTATCCTTTCAACGTTCCCATTCAAGATAAAAACTTCAAGACACTTTCCATCTTTTAAATGGCTATGAATTTGTGTGCAAATTATATCCTCAAATTCATGCTTTATTACTGTGACGGTATCCTCCACCTCTTGGTTATGAACTAGTAGAAGTATGGAGTTTATTTCCCCAACCAATTTTTTCTTTTCTCTACTGTCTGCTATAAGCATTCTTATTCCTGCTCTAACAACCTCAGACCTACCAGAAAAACCAAACTCCCTTTGTACTTCATCCATCTCTTTAAGCAATTCTTCATTAAGGGATATGCTAATGATTTTTGTCACAACATAACATGTTATTAAAATACTTATAAATTTTATCATAAAAATTATTAACAAAATGCTTAAATATTAATAAGTTTTTTAAATGAACAGACAATAGAATGAAAAAACATGCTATTACCCCCATCGTCGCCACGCTTTTTTTAGGCTTACTTCTAACCGGCATATATTTCTACTTTAGGCAGAATGCGGGAGAAGAGTCTGGTAACGTTAGCGGGGAGAAGATAGTTGTTGTGGTTACACTCCCTCCTCAAGCTGAATTTGTTGAGAAAGTTGGAGGAGATGGGGTAAAGGTAGTTGTTATGGTTCCACAAGGAGCCAACCCACACATATATGAACCAACACCCGACCAGTTAAAGAATGTTAGTAAGGCAAAAATATACTTCAAGGTTGGCTCAGGATTAGAGTTTGAAGAAGCTTGGCTGGATAAAATTTTAGCTGTAAATCCAAGTATAAGCATTGTAGATGGCTCAAAAGGTGTAGAAATACTTGATAAAGATCCACATATTTGGGTTTCTCCTGCTAACGCAAAAAAGATGGTGGAAAATTTTTATGAAGGTCTTGTAGAGGTTGACTCGTTTCATAAGGATGAGTATAAAATGAACATGGAAAAGTACTTGAAGGAGCTTGATATGCTTGACAGCTACATTCAGAATAAGCTTGCCAGATTTACAAACAAGGTTTTCCTAGTTTATCATCCATCACTAAGTTATCTTGCAAAAGAGTACAATTTAACGCAGATTTCCATTGAATATGAGGGTAAGGAGCCATCCCCCAAGATTATCCAAAAATGTATAGAGTATGCAAAAAAATATCGCCTATCCTATGTCTACGTGGAACCCTATTTTACGACAAAATACGCAGAAACAATTGCTGGAGAAATTGGGGGTGAAGTTATTTTTCTAAACTCTCTTCCAAGAAATTACGTTGACGGCATAAAAAGTATTGTAGACTTACTTTGCCTAGAATTTGAGTAAGTTAGGTGGACTTGGATGGATGAGATTGTTAGCCTAGAAAACGTTTCAGTACACTTTAACGGTATACCTGTACTTGAAGATGTTACTCTCTCTATAAGGCAGAATGACTTTCTTGCCATTATAGGTCCAAATGGCGGTGGAAAAACAACTTTACTAAAGGTTATACTTGGATTAGTTAAGCCGACCAAGGGTAAAGTTAAGGTTTTCGGAGGAAACCCTGAACAAGGAAGAAAATTTATTGGTTTTCTCCCACAGTATGCTTTTCTTAACCAAAACTTTCCAATAAGCGTTTTTGAAGTAGTTCTTATGGGGAGATACCGGGGTGTGTTTCAGGGTTTTTCTGATGAAGATAAAAATGCAGTAGTTGATGCTCTAAAAATTGTTGGGATGCTTAAATTTAAAGATAGGCGGATAAGTGAACTTTCAGGTGGACAATTACAAAGAGTTTTTATAGCTAGAGCAATTGTAAGAGAACCTAAGCTTCTCCTACTTGACGAGCCTACAGCAAGCGTCGACCCGGAAATGCAAAAAACTTTTTATGAGCTTCTTCAAGAACTTAAGAAAAAAATGGCTATTGTTTTAGTTTCTCATGATATTGGTGCTGTTTCTGTTTATGCTGATAATGTTGCATGTCTTAATCGTAAACTATTTTATCACGGAAAAAAGGAGGAGGGCTTAAAAATGTTTAAAGAAATTTACAGTTCTCCTGTGGAGTTAATATTTCATGAAACACCTTACAGAGTTTTAGGGGAGCATAAGGATTGATAGAAATTTTTCAATATGAGTTTATGAGGAATGCTTTAGTAGCCACATTTCTTGTAAGTATCGCCTGCGGTATTGTTGGCACGTACGTGGTTATAAAAAGAATTGTTTTCATCACTGGCGGAATTTCTCATTCAGCATTTGGAGGGATTGGTTTAGGCTACATGCTTGGGCTAAATCCTATCTTAACAACTATTCCTTTTACAGTTTTTACTGCACTTAGTATTGGGATTATAAGTAGACGGTTAAAGATGGGTGAAGATATTGCAATTGGGATTTTATGGGCTGTTGGTATGGCATTGGGAGTTATATTTATCAGTTTAAGACCAGGCTACGTCTCAGACCTTTTTAGCTACCTTTTTGGAAGTATTCTTGCGGTTTCATCTTTTGACCTAGTTGTGATGCTAGTTTTAGACGTAGTGATTGTTACATTTTTTCTCCTATTTTACAGGGAATTTTTGGCAATATCTTTTGATGAGGAATTTTCAAGGGTTGTTGGCGTTCCTGTAAGAAGCTTATATTTACTACTTTTATGCCTAGTTGCATTAAGTGTGGTTGTTTTAATAAGGGTTGCAGGTATTATTCTTGTGATTGCATTACTAACAATTCCTGCAGCAATAAGCGGACAACTGGTTTACAACATTAAAAAGTTGGTACTTCTCTCAATTTTCACTGGAATGTGTTTAACCATAACTGGTTTGTGGCTTTCCTACATGCTTAACTTGCCTTCAGGGGCAACTATTGTTTTAGTTTTAGGAGCAGCCTTTACCTTCTCATTACTTTTTAAACGTCATCACTAGTTAATATTATCCTTCCAAACTTTTCATATACGACAAGTTTTACTATTCAGCTTTTTAGGCATCTCTGTTATCTTGGAAGGGTATTTTTCATCTTTGCGGTAATGTCCTTTACCCTATTATAACCTTTTTCCTCGATGATTCAAGAATAGCTCTAAAATAATCTTCTGTTTTTTTCTATTTAACGTCAATTTAAGTTATTACTAACATAAGTAGGTAAACCTAAGTTTAAGCTTTAATAAACTTGTTAAAACAGCTTCTCACCGGATTTTACAATTAATGTGCCATAAACACTATCTTTTGTTAATGCATCAAAAATTCTGCCAGGTTTTAAAGCATTAACAACATAAACCTTAACACCAGCTTTCACAGGTTTAACAACTTCTAAAAGTTTTCCAAGCATTTCTCCTGTTACATCTGAAATCTTTACTGTAGACTTTTTTTCTCCGGCTTTAACAAGTTTTTTAAGCTGTTTTAGGTCTAAAACCCTAAACATTTCAGCTTTTTTGTCAATTTTAGGGTTTGAAGTATACACTCCGTCTACATCGCAAGCTAAAACTATCCTCTCAGCTTTAAATGTTAAAGCAATCTTAGCTACTAATTGGTCTCCTGAAAGAATTGTGAAACCTTTATCCTTATCAATCACAACATCTCCATAAAGAACCGGGACAATTTTAAGTTTAAGCATTCTCCTTAAAACTTCTCCTTTAAAGAATGTTACTCTACCTTTTCTTGTTAAAAGAAAAGCTGAGGGTTGAATTGAGGCTGCATTTACTCCTTCTTTAATAAGCATATCCACAACAATTTTATTTAGAGACATCATCGCTTGATGTGTTTTAACAAAACCTTCAACTTGCCACTCTCCTTTAAACCCTACGTTAAGTTTATATTTTTCTGCTAAAGGATGGCCGAAAGATCCTCCACCATGAACAATGACTAGCGGATACTGCTTAGCTTCAGCAATCTCTTTTACAACCCTTTTTAAAACATTTAGTTTAACATAGCAAGGTTTAGCCTTATCAGTTATTGCTGAACCTCCAAGCTTAAGAACTTTTAAACTTTCCTTATTCATTAAGCCATTAAACCCCGTTTAAACTAAAACCCTAACCCCCTCATTATCCATCTTAACAATGTAAACTTCTTCACTAACACTTTTTAAAGCTTCAACAACCTTTAAGGTATCTTTATCCTCAGTTAAACATATCATACATCCTCCTCCTCCACCACCTGTAAGCTTTGCTCCAACCGCTCCAGCTTTTCTAGCAACATCAATAAGTTCTTCAAGTTTCCAGTGGGAAACACCTATACTTGAAAGCATCTCCTGATTTTTATTTAAAACTTCACCTAACAACCTTAAATTTCCACTTTCTAAAGCATTTAACCCCTCAAAAACAAGGTTTTCCATGTCTGTCAGCATTTTAACCATTAACCCTTTCTTCTTCTCCTTAAGTTTATCAACCTCCTTAACAAGAACACCCGTGCTTCTCCTAACTCCAGTATTTCCAACGATAAAGGTTAAATTTTCTTTGGGCTGAATTTGCTTTACAAGCTTTCCATCCTTAAAGAGAATAAGCCCTCCGTAGGTTATGGTTGTATGGTCTATTCCTGAAGGTTTAAAGTGGACATATTTCTCAGCTTTAAATGCTATTTTACAAATTTCTTCTTTACTAAGTTTAAAGCCAAGATTAGCTGCAACAGCCATAATTGTTGAAACAGCTATGGAGGCAGATGAGCCTAAACCAACTCCAACAGGTATTTTTGAGTTAACTTTAACTCTAAAACCTCTTTCAACTTCTCCAAGCATGTTTAATGTAGCTTCAACAGCCAGCCTTATAGGTTCAACAATTTTTCTACTTTCTACCTCTCCAACTATCGGAAAAAATTCTCCTTTTACGTATTCTCCTGAAACACCAAGATTTTCTGAAAATATTTGAAGTTTTTTTTGTGTTAATTTTTCAACTTCAACCTTAGAGTAAAGGTTTACAGCCATGCTTAAAGCTGGTGCACCGTGAACACAAAAATGCTCACCAAGAATAATTATTTTGGCGGGTGCAATGGTAGTAGTTTTCAACTTTAGTCACTTTAAACTTTACCCCTTTATAGGGAGATGGACAAAAATAAAAAGCTATCTATTCCCAAACTACTGCAAAACCCTAAAAATTAAACTCTCTCAATGTTTAAATGTTTAAGCTTAAGCAGTTTTCCGATGCTTCTTATATCTCGAAGAGATATGTTCTTCCAAGATATTCTACCTTGAAGAACATCGTGCACTCTAACCTTTCTTTCCTCAATAATTCTCTGAAAAACCTCCTTACATGTTTCAATGTATATGTCCTTCAAAGGGTTTTGAGGTGAAGTCTCAAGCACAATTCCCTCATCCCTAAAATGAAAAACGTAGGTTGCATCATCAGTAATGTTTAAAGTTATGCTTCTTCCCTTATACCTGTTAAAAACCTCCCTAATCTCGGGTAGAAAAATGTACTTTTCATTAAATCTTTTAACAGCCTTACCCAAAATTTCGTTAAAAGCCATTGTACGGTATTTAACTTAAAAACTTTAAAATAAAGTTTATGTTAAAATTGTTTGGCCTTGAAGACCAGCTGAACCATCGCAAATGGTTGTGTTAAGCTGCGGAAAACCCTCCCTACAAGAGGAGAAATGCAATCCCTCATCCAAAACTATACTTCTAAGCTTACTAATAATTTTAAATCTAAATTCGTCTGGAAGATACCTGTAACCTGCAATTTGCTTTCCACTTCTATAGATAGACTCTATTTTTTCAGAAAGCTTCGGGTTAACCTTTCTAAGTTTAGCAAAAAAACCTTTTACTGGTTTAAGTGTTGAAACCACTACCTGCTTAACCCCAACACTTTTTAAGGTTAAAACAAGCCTTCTAAAATCGTTTTCATTATCATTTACCCATGGAATTACCGGGTCTACTCTTGCAACAACAGGTAAACCTTTTTTGGCTGCAAACTCTAAGGCTTTAACTCTTTTTTCTGGTGTAGGTGCGTAAGACTCAAAAGTTTTGGCTACATCTTCTTTAAGAGTTGTTACCGTAACTGATACTACACTTCTAGTTTTTGTTAAAACATCCAAATCTCTAAGAAACAAATCAGACTTTGTAACAACAAGCACCGAGAATCCATGTTTAGCCAAAATTTTTAAACATTTTCTGGTTAAACCTAAATTCTCCTCTATTGGTTGATAAGGATCTGTTGAATCGCTTAACATAACGTAAAGTCTAAGCTTAGTTTTTTCAGCAACTTTTTCCAAGATTTCTGGGAGATTTTCTCTAGGCTTGACTGGACCGTTAAAAGACGGAAACTTTACGGCATAACAGTATAAGCATCCATGCATACACCTTCCAAGATAAGGATTTAAGTTATATTTTGGCGGGCATGTACAGTAAGCTTTCCTTACAAGGTTAAATCTTGGAAGGTATCTCATTTTCCCTCAGGCTTTCAAGCTTTTTGACAACTTACTCCACAGCCAAAATAGCGCTTTCTCGTCAAACTTTTTAAACTTTAATGTTAATTTTAGCTTTTTAAGCTAGCCTAAAAGCAACTATTCTTAAATTTTATAACAGATACCTTTTAAATAGGTGTTTAAAGGTCTTTGGGCGGGTTAGAGTATCTTAAAAAAGCTGTTGATGAAATAGTTGAATCTTTATCAAAATCACTAAAAAACATAGATGAGGAACAGGTATCCAAGCTTATAGATATTCTTTTAAAGGCTAAAGAAAGGAATAAAAAAATTCTTCTTGTTGGTGCAGGTAGAAGTGGTCTTGTTGGTAGAGCCTTTGCTATGAGGCTTATGCATCTAAATTTTAACGTTCATGTTGTAGGTGAAACAATAACGCCTGCTGTTGAGGAAGATGACATTTTACTTGCAGTTTCAGGTTCAGGCACAACAACAACGGTTGTTACAGCTGCAAAAATAGCTAAAAAAGTTAAGGCTAGGGTTGTGGCGATAACATCGTATCCACGTTCACCTCTTGGAAGATGTTCAGACCATATTGTAGTTATCCATGGAAGAACTAAGATTGCAGGCAAGAAAGACTATTTTTCAAGGCAAATTTTGGGGGTGCATGAACCATTAGCCCCCCTAGGAACACTTTTTGAAGCCGTCACTTCAATATTTTTTGATGCATTAATAGTTGAACTTATGCATCGGCTGGGAAAAACGGAGGAAGAGCTTAAAAAAAGACATGCAACCATCGAATAACATTCACCTTCAATGGTGAAGCTAAACTTAAAGTTTTAAGTAGCATATTCCTTAAATAATTGTTTTAATGTTTTTAAGCTGTAAAAATGCTTGAAGGTTTACGGCTATGCCAAAATTTAAAACTACGAGTGAAATACTAAAAATTGTTCAAAACCTAGATCACGTTAGAAATGCTGGAATTATTGCTCATGTTGACCATGGTAAAACAACCCTTACGGATTCACTACTCTCAGCTGCAGGTTTACTTTCACCTTCAGTTGCAGGTACCGCCTTAGCTTTAGACTATCTTGAAGAGGAACAAAAAAGACAGATGACCATTAAAGCTGCAAACATAAGCCTTTACTACGAGATCAACGGTAAACCTTATGTGATAAACCTTATTGACACACCTGGCCACGTTGACTTTTCAGGTAAAGTTACCAGGTCTCTTAGGGCTATTGATGGTTGTGTAGTTGTGGTTGATGCTGTTGAAGAGGTTATGGTTCAAACTGAAACTGTTACAAGGCAGGCATTGGAAGAGAGGGTGAGACCAACATTATTTGTTAATAAAATTGATAGGCTTATAAAAGAGCTTAGATTGTCGTCAAAAGAGGTTCAAAATAAGCTTTTAAGAATTATTAGGGAGTTTAACGATTTGATAGAGCTTTATGCTGAACCTCAGTTTAGGGATAAATGGAAAGTAAACCCTGCGGAGGGAACTGTAGCTTTTGGTTCAGCTAAAGATAGATGGGGGTTTACAACAACCATAGCTCAGGAAAAGGGGATAAGGTTTTCTGATGTAGTTTCAGCGTATGAGCAGGGTAACGTTAAAGAGCTTGTTGAAAATGCACCCTTACATGAAGCTGTTATTGAAATGATTATTAACCATATTCCCCCACCTCATGTAGCTCAAAAATATAGAATACCTAAGATTTGGCGTGGAGATCTTGAAAGCGATGCTGGACAGGCAATGTTAAACTGCGACCCTAACGGTCCTGCAATTATGTGTGTTACAAACGTTGTTGTTGACCCTCAAGCAGGTGTTGTTGCAACAGGTAGACTTTTCTCAGGAACCGTTAAAACAGGTGAGATTGTACATCTTGTTGGCGCAAAAGATACTGGAAGGATACAGGAGGTATGTATTTACATGGGTCAGTTTAGAGATGTTGTTGGTATGCTTCCATGTGGAAATATTCCTGCACTTTTAGGTTTAGATAAAGCTAGAGCAGGAGAAACAATAGCATCAATTAAAGATGTTATCCCGTTTGAACAGCTTCAATATGTTAGTGAGCCAGTTGTAACCATTGCAATTGAACCTAAATTCAGCCGAGACCTGCCTAGGCTTGTAGATTTCCTTAGAAAGCTTTCAATCGAAGATCCTAACCTTGTTGTAAAAATTAACGAGGAAACTGGAGAATACCTTATATCAGGTATGGGTCAGCTTCATTTGGAAATTGCTACAACATGGATCCAAAAAGCTGGACTTGAAATTGTAACATCTAAACCTATAGTTCTTTACAGGGAGACTGTAAGAGGGGTGGGCCAGGTTTTTGAGGGTAAATCTCCCAACAAACATAATAGGATTTATGTTAAGGTTGAACCTCTAGAACCTGAGATAATCGAGCTTATACGTAAAGGTGAAATTACGGATTACACTCCACATCATGTTATAGCTAAAATTTTAAGGGAGCACGGTTGGGATGCCGATGAAGCTAGAGGTGTTTGGAGGATAAGTGAACACTGCAATATTCTAACAGATGTAACTAAGGGTATTCAAAGACTTGATGTTGTAAAAGACTCTATAATTTCAGCTTTCAACTGGAGTATTGAGGAGGGACCATTAGCTTATGAGGTGATTAGAGGGGTTAAAGTTAAACTTGTTGATGCACAAATCCATGAGGACCCTGTACATACAGGTCCCGCTCAAATAATGCCTGCAACACGCAGATCGCTTTATGCAAGCTTTTTATCTGCAAATCCAACCCTACTTGAGCCAATTTTAAAGGTTAATGTTAAAGTTCCATCAGAGCAGGTTGGAAATGTAACTAAGATTGTTGTGGGACGCAGAGGAAAAATAATTTCACTTGAACAGAAAGAACATATGATGTATGTTGTTGGAGAGATGCCTACATCTGAAACTTTTGACCTTTCAGAGGTTATGAGAAGCGCTACCGCTGGAAGAGCTTTTTGGGGTACAGAATTTTACAAGTGGGAGCCTGTACCGTCATCAATGGTTGATTCTCTTATAAGGGAAATTAGAAAGCGTAAAGGTTTATCTCCAGAACCACCATCAATAGAAGATTTCGTAGAAAGATAGCAAAATCATCGCCTTTATTAATTCCAGCTTAAATTTTGTTGGAGAAGTTTTTCTTATGAAGGTATAACGAATGTTTATGTTAAATTTAAACGTAGAATGTTGACGTTAAAGCTAAGATTACTCCGCAGATAAAGAGTAAATCAACTTTCCCGAACCTACTAACATAAATATTTGCCTTAGGCTTTTTCACCCCGTAACACCTTACTTCAAGAGCTTCAGCAACCTCAAAACTTTTCTTGACTGCTTTAACCATTAAAGGTGTAAGCATAGAAGCCATGTTTTTTACTCTTAAAACTATGTTGCCTTTTTCAAGCTCAACTCCTCTTGAACGTTGAGCCTCATATACTTCTTGAAACTCGTATGTTAAGATGGGTATAAATCTTAAAGCTATTGTTAAAGCTAAGCTGAAACTGTAAGGGATAAATTTTACCTGCTGAATTGACGTTGTAAATGCCTCTGGAGGGGTTGAAAGGTAAAAGAACGTGAAAGCTGAAATTAGAATTATAAACTTTAATGTTAAGGTAACAGGGCTCTCCATTAGAATTTTTAAACTAACATATTCTCCTGAGAAGTATACGTGTAAAACCTCAACAATAAAGATTAAGGATATAAGTATTGCAAAGCTTTTTAGCATTTTTAGCCATTCAATCAAAAGTTTACCTAAAAAGTTTATCATAAAAATTAGAAGGAAAAGAAGAATCAGAACCTTAAAATTTGAGGTAAATATCGCATACAAACCTATAACCGATGAGGTAAGAAATTTTGCTCTAGGATCCAGCTGGAAAAGTGGTGACTCTCTTTTAGGCGTTAGAAGCTTGTAAACCATCAAGAAATTTTTAGCCCCTTAAACTTTTCCATCAAAAACTTTTTTGCCTTATTTAATGTAAAAACTTTCTTTGGAGGATTTAGCTCTTTAAGCATATAACACAGCCTTACAATTTCAGGCTCTTCAAGATTAGCTTCTGAGAGAAGGTTGGTTTTTTCCAGTACTTCTTCAACTTTACCCTCCGCGACAATTCTACCTTTGGACATTAAAACCGCCTTGCAATCTAATTCTGTAATAAACTCTACATCATGGGTTGCAATAATAACTGTTTTATTCTTAGACGTTAGCTTTCCTATGATTTCTTGAAGCCTTAACTTTTCATCATAATCCTGCCATAATGTAGGTTCATCTAAAACAAGGTATTTAGGGTTCCATGCAAGAACACATGCTATCGCCAACCTTCTTTTTTCACCCTCACTGAGCTTAAAAGGTATAGATGTCTTAACATTTTCAAGGTTTAGGAGTTTTAAAACCTCCTCAACTCTTTCAGTTATAAGGTTTTTAGGATAATTAAAATTTTTTAAACCATATGCAACCTCATCCCATACAGTTTCACAAAAAAACTGGCTTTCCGGGTTTTGAAAAACTATTCCAATCTTCCTTGAAAGCTCAGCAACGCTTACCCTTTTAGTATCTAAATCGTCAACAACAACCCTACCTTTAGATGGCTTTAAAAGCCCATTTAAATGTTTAATAAGTGTTGTTTTTCCAGCTCCATTTTCCCCCATGATGGCTAAAACCACACCTTCCATAATTTCCAAGTTAACGTTAATTAAGGCCTGGATACCAGTGTGATATTGAAAGCAAACATTTTCTAGCTTAATCAATCAAAATCCTCCTTAACCTATTAGCTAACTCCTCAACAGTTAAAGATACAGGATAGCTGAGCAAGCCCTCCTCAACAAGTTCTTGATGAAGTTTTACGGCTTTAGGGATGTTTAAACCAGTGCTTACAAGATTCTTGTTAGAAAAAATTTTTCTAGGGTTGTCGTCGGCAACTATTCTTCCATCTTTACTCATAATTAAAACTCTGTTTACATGGTTAAGAAGAAGGTTAAGCTTATGTTCAACAATAATGACTGTAATTTTAAGTTTTCTGTTAATTTCAACTAAATTATTTATTAAACTTCTGGCTGAAAATGGGTCTAAAAGGGATGTAGGTTCGTCAAGAACAAGTACGCTCGGAGTCATAGCTAAAATGCAGGCTAAAACAACTTTTTGTTTTTCGCCTGATGAAAGCTCTTTGACGTTTCTTTCCCTTAAATTTTTTAAGTTTAAAAGGTTTAAAACCCAATCAACTCTACATTTAACCTCATCTAACGGTAAACCTAAATTGGTAACCCCAAAAGCAACTTCTCCCCCAACTGTAAAGGAAAAGAGCTGAGTTTCAGGGTTTTGTCCAATAAAACCAACATGCTGAGCAACTTCTCTAACAGAATGCTTAGTTACATCAAAACCTGCAACTTCAACCCTGCCTTCAAATTTTCCACCATAAAAGTTGGGTATTAAGCCGATTAAGCATTTACATAAAGTTGACTTACCACAACCTGATGGTCCACAGATTAAGATAAACTCTCCTCTTCTAACCTTAAAATGTAAATTATTTAGGGTTGGATTAATATTTCCAGGGTAAGTGTAGGTTAAATCTTTAACTTTAATAATTTCTTCATCTAAACTTAAATTACTCATCTAGGCTTAGCTTCTCCTTCCTCGATTTTTAACCTTAAAATCTTCACAATCTCATTCAAAACATCTTGAAGCTTTCCTGAAACATTTAAACCTGCTGAGGTTGAATGTCCTCCACCCATACCTAAAAATTTTTCGCCAATGTAAAATGCTACATCTCGACCAAGATGTACACTTGTTTTCTCCTGAAAGTTTCTGGTTGACCTTAAACTAACTTTAATCTCCCCCTTTTTCTCACCACCAACAATAGCAACATCACAGCCTAAGCTAACAAGAGTTCTTGCAGTTGATGCTTGATAAGAGCTTACATGTGTACAGCCTATAATCCATCCTTTAACTTCAAAAATCTGAAGTCTTTGAAGAGCTTTAAGTTTGGCTATTTTTTCAGACTTATCTATAGGCTGAATCATAAGGTTAAAAATTTCATCAAGACTTACTCCATAATCTAAAAGTTCAGCTGATGTTCTAAGCGTTTTAGATGAAGCATAACGGAAACCTTTTGTTTCATAAACTATTCCTGCAAGCAAACCCCAAGCATCATCCTTAGAAAGCTTAACTTTAATATTTTTACAAATACTGTAAACAATCTCGCATGTTGAAGATGCTTCAGGGTTAACAAGCATTAGGTAGGCTTTTTCCACGGTTTTTGGGTGAGGCTCATGGTGGTCTAAAACTATTAAAGGTTTACCTAACTTTTCTAAGCTTTCCCCCCACATGTCAAGCTGTTTAAAGGTACTTGTATCAACAAAAATTACTAAATCGGTTTTTTCTAGGCTTGCCTCCACATTAAAGGGGATTGGAACCTTAAGCATTAAAGCCTTAGAAATTTTACTTACATTCTGGTCAACAACAATTTCACAATTAACCTTAGGGTTTAGGTGTTTAACAAGTTTAAATGTTAAATAGGCAGAGTAGATAGCGTCAGGGTCAGCATTATGGTGGCAGAAAATTGTACAAAACTTTACGTTTTTGCCTCTAACAATCTTCTTAAATTTTTTAATAGCTTTCTTGTTTATATATCCTAAAAACATTGAAAAGGACTTTTTCATTAACCTCGATAAAAAATTAGCTTAGCCTAAATTTAACTTTAAGAAGCATTTTTACTACATCAACTTTTGTTCTCTTAATCTGGCTTGAACTTGTTGTTGAATTTCTCTAAGCCTTTCTCTTGTTCTCTCCTCTTGTTTACCCAACACTGAAGCTCTCACGGTTAGAAGTTCTCTTCTTTCGGTTAACTCTTTAATAATGGTTTCCTTATCTCTCCTAACAAGGAACGCACCAATAGCTTGGTATACTGGATTCTCATTGGGCATCTTTTTAATTTCTTCTAAAGCTTTATCAACATCTGTAAGTTCAACCTCAACCTGCTGTTTTTGGGCTACTATAACTTGAAGTGTTTGTTGAAGCTGTTGAAGTTTTGCAAGTTCTTCTTGAATGTTTGGTGGGACTTCTACATCGCTCAACTTTCATACCAACCTCTATAACTAAAACCTAGTTGGGTTTAGTTAAATTAAAGCTTTTTCATTCCAAGTTTTGTTAAACTCTCGGCTTACCTGTTCCTGGTTTTATGCTTTTTTTGGTGAAATTATTGTAGGTGTAAATGTTTTGTTTAGGCTTGTTTATGTTCACTATCCATTTTAGGTTTTCCCGTGGGCTATATACCTGCAGTTTTAATGAGTTTTCTACTTAGGGTTAACCTTAAACATAAACAGAACTTTACTTTGCGCAATGTTCACCAGTCTGATAAGAAAGTGTTAAAACGTTTAAACGCTGTAAGGCTGAGAAGTTTACAGAATAGTAGCACTGTTAAACTAAAAGTTTATTAATCTCTACTACGTTTGGGTTGATTTGACGTCCAGTCGGATGGTTATGGTCGGCTACTTTTTAAACACCACTAATATTAACAGGATACTAAAATTATGCTGGGTTGAAGTTTATGAGTGCTAGCGAAGATAAGGGTAAAAAAGATAAGAAAGCTGATTTTGACATATTTGAACATGAACTTGTGCCGAAGCATATTATACTTTCAAAAGAAGAAGCTGAGGAGTTGCTTAAAAAATATAGAATTAAGCCTTCACAACTTCCAAAAATTAAAGATACCGACCCCGCTGCCAAGGCTTTAGGTGCTAAACCTGGAGACATCATAAAGATTATAAGAAAAAGCCCAACAGCGGGTTTAGCGGAATACTATAGATATGTAACTACTGAGAGGTAGGGGAAATGTTGTCAACAGAAATTTCAAGTGAGGATTGCTGGGTTCTGGTGAAAAGTTTCCTTAAATATGAAGGTCTTGTAAATCAACATTTAAACTCGTTTAACTACCTTATCGAGCAGGGTATTCAAAAAATTATTGACGAGGTTGGAGAAATAGAGATAGAAGCAGAAACGAGGTATAAGATAAAGTTTAGCAATGTTGAAGTTGGAAAACCTAGAATTATTGAGTTTGATGGTTCTGAACACGAAATCTACCCTAGAGAAGCTATGGTTAGAAACCTAACTTACTCAGCACCCTTAAAAATCGAGGTTTGGATTGAAAAGGATGGTAGAAAGATTCCATGTGATGAACCTATTTACATAGGCGATATACCAATAATGGTTAAGTCTAAAAAATGTCACCTTTATGGTTTAAGTGAAGATGAACTTACAGCTGTTGGAGAGGACCCAAAAGATCCTGGAGGATACTTTATTATTAACGGCTCTGAAAGAGTTATTGTTGCGCTTGAAGATTTAGCGCCTAACAGGATTATGGTTAGCCGTGAGGGAACTGAAACTAGCCCTGTTTTTAAAGCGAAAATATTCTCCTCAACTATAGGTTTTAGAGCTAGGATAGAAGTTAAAATGAGGGCTGATGGCTCAATTTACGTATCCATCCCCGGGGCGGTTGTAGATTTACCTTTTGTTGTTTTGATGAAAGCTTTAGGTTTAGAATCTGACAAGGAAATTGTTGAGGCTGTTTCCTTAAAAAAGGAGTTTCAAGATTTACTTGAACCATCATTTGAAAAGGTTGAGGGTGTTTTTACATCTAAAGATGCAATCGTATACATTGGGAATAGGGTTGCACCTGGTCAAATTGAAGAATACAGAATTAAACGTGCAGAGGCAATTATAGATAGAAACTTCTTACCTCACCTAGGCAGAACACCTGCAAGCAGAGTAAAAAAAGCCTACTTCTTAGCTGAAATCGTAAACAGGCTTATTGAGCTTAAACTTGGTATACGTAAACCAGATGATAAAGACCATTATGCAAATAAAAGACTTAAATCTGCTGGTGAACTTTTAGCAGACATTTTTAGGGTGGCTTTTAGAAACCTATGTAAAGATATGAAGTACCAGCTTGAAAAAACAAGTTTAAAAAGGTTTGGAGCGCTTGGAGCTATAAATGCCGCCGTAAGACCTGGAATAATTACTGAAAGGCTCCAGCACGCATTGGCTACTGGAAACTGGGGTAGGGGGAAAGTTGGAGTAACCCAGCTACTTGATAGAACAAACTACATTTCAACACTAAGTCACTTAAGAAGGCTTCAATCACCTTTAAGTAGAAGTCAACCAAACTTTGAAGCAAGAGATTTACATTCAACTCACTGGGGTAGGGTTTGTCCAAACGAAACACCTGAAGGGTCAAACTGTGGTTTAGTAAAAAATCTTGCACTTTCAGCTTCAATATCAAATGCTGTACCGTTTAATGAAGTTAAACTTTTACTTGAAAGTTTAGGCGCAACTTCACAATCCGAGGCCTCCCAGCAACTTAGAGCTAAGGGGGCAAAAATTTTTGTTGATGGTCACATTTTTTACTGTGAAGATCCGTATAAAGTTGTAAAAACTATTAGAAGTTTAAGGCGTAGAGGGGAAATAAGCCACGAAATCAATGTAGCCCTTTACGAGAGCGTTTCACCTTACGGTACTATTCGTGAAGTTTACATAAATTGTGATGCTGGTAGGGTTAGAAGACCATTAATTGTTGTTGAAAATGGTAAACCTAAGTTAACAGCAAAAGATATTGAAAAGCTTAAAAATGGTGAAATAGACTTTAGCTTTTTTATCAAAAACGGTGTAATAGAGTATCTTGATGCTGATGAAGAGGAAGATGCGTATATTGCGTTAAAACCTGAGGTTCTTACACCAGAACATACACACCTTGAAATAGTACCATACACAATCCTTGGTATATGCGCATCAATTATTCCATATCCTGAACATAACCAGTCTCCCAGAAACTCATATGAAGCTGCTATGGCAAAACAAGCTTTAGGGATTTATGGCACCAACTTTTTTATAAGAACTGATTCAAGGTCACATCTACTTTACTATCCTCAAAAACCGCTTGTAAGAACAAAAACAATGTCTGTTATAGGCTATGAGGAAAGACCATGCGGACAAAACTGTGTTGTTGCGGTTTTATCTTGTGAAGGGTATAACATGGAAGATGCCCTAGTTTTTAACAAATCTTCGGTTGAAAGAGGCTTAGGAAGGTCAATATTTTACAGAATTTATGAAGCTGAAGCAAAACAATATCTTGGTGGTGAGAAAGATAGGTTTGAAATTCCAGAACCTGGAACAACAGGTTTTAGAGGTGAAAACTACTATAAGCATTTGGAGGCTGATGGCGTAATAAGTGTTGAAGCAAGTGTTGGAGGCTCTGATGTTCTTATTGGAAGAACAAGCCCGCCAAGATTTCTAGAAGAATATAAGGAGTTTGAGGTTCATGGACCCACTAGGAGAGACACATCTGTAGCTATGCGACCTTCTGAAAAGGGTGTTGTTGATACCGTCATAATTACAAACTCTTCTAAAGGAAACAAAATTGTAAAGGTTAAAGTTAGAGACGATAGACCCGCTGAGCTTGGAGATAAATTTGCATCTAGACATGGGCAAAAAGGAGTTATAGGTATGCTTATTCCACAAGAAGATTTACCCTTCACAGAAGATGGAATAGTTCCAGATATAATTGTTAATCCGCACGCATTTCCATCAAGAATGACTGTAGGCCAGTTTATGGAGGCTATAGCTGGCAAAATTGCAGCAGTAATAGGTAAACCTGTAGATGGAACAGCCTTTGATGGTGAAAAAGCTGAAAACTTGAGAACTCTGCTAAAAAAGCTTGGATTTCACTATGGCGGTCGAGAAGTTTTCTATGATGGAGTAAGTGGAAGAAAGTTTGAAGCTGACGTGTTTATTGGTATTGTTTACTACCAAAAACTACACCATATGGTTGCTGATAAAATGCATGCTAGAGCTAGAGGGCAAGTTCAAATGTTAACTAGGCAGCCAACCGAAGGAAGGTCTAGAGGTGGAGGTTTAAGATTTGGAGAAATGGAAAGAGACTGTCTTATTGGACATGGTGCCGCCATTCTACTTAAAAATCGTTTACTTGATGAAGCAGATAAGTTTTTGATGTATGTTTGCGAAAAATGTGGTCTTATAGCCTATCATGATGCTAAACAGCGTAAATATGTTTGCCACATTTGTGGCGATGAGGCACGAATATCACCTGTAGCGGTTTCATATGCCTTCAAGCTTCTACTTCAAGAGCTTATGAGTTTGTGTATTCTTCCAAGACTCGTTTTAGAGGAGAAGGTGTGATGAGCTTAGAAGTGCTTGAAAGTGAAGAAGTATTAAAAACTATTAAAAAAATTAGGTTTGAAGTTTTTTCTCCACACGACATTAGAAAATACTCTGTTGTTGAGGTTAGAGAACCAGACACATACGATGAAGACGGTAGCCCCATAACTTCAGGGTTAATGGATGAACGGCTTGGGACATTAGAACCTAGAGCTAAATGTAAAACCTGCGGGAATACCGCTGTAAGATGTCCAGGACATTTTGGCCATGTTGAGCTTGCAACACCCACAATCCACATTTGCTTTGTAAAGTATGTTCATGAACTTCTTAATATTTTCTGTAAAGAATGTGGAAGAATAACTCTACGTGAGGCTAAAATAGAAGATTATAGGAAAAAGGTTGCGACGTACAAGCTTGAGGTTGGAGATGAACCTCAACATATTTATGAGGAAATTAAAAATGAAGCAAAAAAGGTAACTGTATGCCCACACTGCATGAAAAGAAAAAACCCCGTGGAATTTAATAAACCAGCAAACTTTTTTGAACACTTGGAAGATGGTTCACTAAAACCGTTAGATCCTGCAACAATCAGAACTAGACTTGAACTTATTAACGACAAAGATTATGAGCTTTTAGGCTATTCCTCCATAGCCGCTAGACCTGAATGGATGATTTTAACAGTTCTTCCAGTTCCACCTGTATGTGTAAGACCTTCAATTATCCTTGAGTCGGGTATAAGGTCTGAGGATGACTTAACCCATAAACTTGTAGACATTATAAGAATTAACAGGAAGCTTGAGGAATATGCATCGGAAGGTGGTGCTCCACCGCTAATTTTTCAGGAGCTTTCAGAGCTACTTCAATATCATGTTATAACATACTTTGACAATGAAACTTCGGGCATTCCTCCAGCAAGACATAGGTCTGGCAGGGCTTTAAGGACATTAGCTCAAAGACTTAAAGGTAAGGAGGGAAGATTTAGAAGCAACCTTTCAGGTAAAAGGGTTGACTTTTCAGCTAGAACAGTTATCTCTCCTGACCCAAACTTGGGCATTGATGAGGTTGGCGTGCCCATAGAGATTGCTAAACATTTAACTTATCCCGAAGTTGTAACAGAATGGAATCTTGAGCTTATGAAGCAACTTGTTAAAAATGGTCCATCAAACCATCCTGGGGCATTGTATATTGTTAGGCCTGACGGTAAAAGAGTTAGACTAGAGTTTGTTTCTGATAGAGAAAAAATTGCTGAAAGTCTTCAACCGGGGTTTATTGTTGAAAGACATCTAATGGATGGAGATATAGTCATCTTTAACAGGCAACCTTCACTTCACAGAATGTCTATGATGGTGCATAGGGTTAAAGTTTTACCTTATAAAACATTTAGGCTCCACTTGGCAGTATGTCCTCCATACAATGCAGATTTTGATGGAGATGAAATGAATCTACATGTACCCCAAACAGAGGAAGCTGTAACTGAAGCTAAAATTTTAATGCAAGTTCAAACTCAAATACTTTCACCAAGATATGGTGGTCCAATAATAGGGGCTATAAGAGACTTTATAACTGGAGCATACCTCCTCACAAGGAAGTCAACTCTGCTTAGAAAGGGCGAGGTTTTCGACTTGCTTGTAGCTTTAGAGTATGAAGGTCCGTTTCCGGAGCCAGTTGTTAAAAAACCTGAACCATTATGGTCTGGAAAAGATATTTTTAGTCTTCTTCTACCTGAAGATTTAAACCATGTTGGTAAAGCAAGCATATGTGTTGGATGTGAAGTATGTAAAGAGGAAAAATGTGAGAATGATGCTTACGTTGTTGTTAAAAATGGTAAGCTTATTTCAGGTGCGATTGATAAAAACTCTATTGGCGCTGAAAAATCTGAAAGCATTCTTCATAGAATTGCTAAGGAATATGGTGCTGAAGCTGCAAAAGATTTCCTCAACAAACTTTCAAGACTTGTAACAACATATCTTTCAATAAGAGGTTTTTCCTACTCTCTTGATGAGCTAGACATATCTGATGAGGTTAGAAGAAAAATTGATAGAAAAAATAAGGATGCGCAAAAAGAAATGGACGAACTCATCCGCCAGTTTAACGCTGGAATACTGCCAAAACTTCCAGGACAAAGTCTTGAAGACTCCCTTGAAATTTATGCTATGAAAATTTTAGCCGAGGCTAGGGATAGTTGTGGGGAATACGTTAACCAGTATTTTAGCATGGACAACAGTGGAGCAATAATGACTAGAACGGGAGCTAGAGGTACAAGCTTAAATCTTGGACAGATGACAGCATGCCTAGGTCAACAATCTGTTAGAGGTAAAAGAATTATCCGTGGATACAGGGACAGAGCATTACCCCACTTTAAACGTGGAGATCCAAGCCCTGAGGCAAGAGGTTATGTTTATTCATGCTACAGGGATGGACTTTCACCAATAGAATTCTTCTTCCATGCTATGGGTGGTAGAGAAGGTTTAGTGGACACTGCTGTAAGAACTCAGCAAAGTGGATACATGCAGAGAAGGCTCATTAATGCACTTCAAGATTTAAAGGTTGAATATGATGAAACTATTAGAACTGCTACAGGCGAAATTATCCAGTTTAAATATGGTGAGGATGGAATTGCTCCAGCTAAAAGTGACCATGGAAAGGCTGTAAATATTCAAAGATTGATTGAAAGGATAAAACTTGTAGTCGAAAAAGGTAAGCCTGCACCTCCAAGCTACATTGAGGAAAAAGTTAAAAATGTTACAAACCAACTTCCACCGTCATTGGTAGATGAGCTTAAAAGTAGACTTTTGGATGCTAACCTTCCAAGAAATGGTGTTGACATTGTTGTTGAAAAAACGGTTGAGGAATACAACTTTGCTAAAATTGAGCCTGGAGAGTCAGCTGGAATTGTTACAGCTCAGTCTATAGGAGAACCTGGAACTCAAATGACTCTTAGAACGTTTCACTTTGCTGGAGTTAGAGAAAGAAATGTTACTCTTGGGCTTCCAAGAATTATAGAAATTGTTGATGCCAGAAGGGTGCCTTCAACCCCAATCATGACGGTTTATCTTACACGTGAATATAAACATAGTCGTGAGAAAGCTGTAGAGATGGCTCAAGCATTAGTATACACAACTTTGAGAGATATTGCATCTGAAATTTACATTGACCATATTGAAGGTAGTGTAGTTATCAAAATACCTGATGAAAACCTTAAAGAAAGAGGTTTAACCTCAGACGACCTTAAGAAAGTAATAACTATTCAAAATTGTAAGGTAAAGCTGCAACATAAAGGAGGGTTTGTAACTATTAATGTTAAACCTGAAAACGCGGAGACGTTACCAAAACTTTTTGAAAAAATACCGACAATCCAAGTTAAAGGAGTACCTGGGATCAGAAGAGCATTAGTAACTTTTGATAAGGGTGAATGGATTATCCAAACTGAGGGTTCAAACCTATCGAAGGTTTTAAAGATTGAGGGAATTGATAAATCTAGGACAACTACAAACAACATCCACGAAATTGCTTCAACACTAGGTATTGAAGCTGCAAGAAATGCTATAATACGTGAAATGAAAAACGTTTTAGATGAACAAGGGTTGGATGTGGATATTAGACATATAATGCTGGTTGCAGATATCATGACGTTTGAAGGAGAAGTTATGCAAATTGGTAGACATGGTGTAAGCGGAGAAAAGGCAAGTGTTCTTGCAAGGGCAGCGTTTGAAATAACCGTTCCAACGCTTGTTGACGCTGCTGTTAAAGGTGAGGAGGATAGTCTTAAAGGAGTTGTAGAGAATGTTATACTTGGACAAATGATACCTGTAGGTACGGGGACAGTCGAACTTTACATGACGATGCCAAGCGAAAATTCATCTTCAGGAGGAAACAAAAATGAGTAGTGCGGACATAAATAGAGCCTTACAAGTGACGGTAAAAACTGGTAAGGTTACACTTGGATATAAGGAAAGTCTTGAAGCTTTAAGAACTGGAAAAGCTAAGCTTATAGTTGTTGCAAAAAATCTTCCATCAGAAAAGAGTGAAAAAATATTTAGGTATGCTGAAATGTTAAATATACCTGTACTTAAATATGATGGTTCAAGCATAGATTTAGGGGTTTTATGTGAAAAACCATACACGGTTTCAGCTATGGCGGTAAGAGAAGTAGGAGACTCAGAAATATTGAAGATTATTAATTTACCAAAACCAAAAGCTACAAAAAGAAGGAGGAAAAAGTAGACTATGCCGGCAAAAATCAAGCTTACAACGGATGAAATAAAGTGTATGAGCCTTTTTGAAAGCATAACAGGTGTTACTGCAAGAGATTGCATAATAGATAACCATTCAAACAGGATAATTTTTGTCACAAACCCAAAAGAAGCTGGACTTGCAATAGGAAAAAATGGCTTTAAAATTAAGCTTTTAAGAAAAGCCACGGGTAAAAACATTGAGGTTGTAGAGTTCTCTGAAAACATTCAAGAGTTCATAAAAAATGCTTTTCTACCTGCAAGAGTTAAAGAGGTTAGGGTTGTGGAGAAACTTGATAAAAAGAAAGTTGCATTTGTTAAAGTAGAAAATGAGGATAAAGGGATTGCTATAGGTAAGGGTGGAGAAAAAGTAGAAAAAGTTAAAAAATTAGTTAAAAGATATTTTGATGTTGAAGGTTTATCCATAATTTAGTTTTTATGTTGGAAAAACTTATCTTTAAAAATTTAGAAAAACTTTAATGGCAACTCCCCCGGGTTTTTTATGTTTGAAGAAGTTTTAGGTAGCGTTAAAAATCTTAAAATCGTAAACTCTTCAAACTCACTTTGCCTTATATGTAAAGCTGGAAGAATGCTTTGTGGTAAACCGTACTGTCCCATCCTTTTAAAACTAGATGTATTAAAAAAACATAAGAAAATTCTGGATTTAGATTTTATTGAAGGTTCAACACCTCCAGCTGCTTTTGTTGGACATCAAGGTTATCCTAAAGTTCAAGTTGGACCCTTAATTCCACCTTTTCACGGAGATACTTCAACATTAGATTTGCCTGAAAGCTGGATAGGGAAAAGTTTAAGAGATTTTTTAGACTTAAGATTTTCACTTGTTTGGGGTAAATTTAAAGTTAAAGTTGATGCTGCCAGAAAGGGGTTAAAGTTTATTGAAATGCTTCACGATGCAGCTTTAAGCTTTAACTCTGTTGATAGTGAAGCTGTTTTTACAAAAAAGCCAAGCACCTCTATTATTCTGGATGATTGGAGTCAACCATTCGGAATATCTGCACCCATACTAAAGCTTAAAATTGCAGGTGGAACGGGGGAGAGAAGACTGGAAAGATGCTTTTATGACCACGATTTGAAGGCTGAAGAGGCAGTTTTAAGGTTGTATAGTGAAGGTATACCTGTATCAAGAATTCAGCATCTTCTAAGCCTAGGTATGCTTGGAATTTTTAAAGACAGGGTACTTGTACCGACAAGGTGGAGTATTACCGCGGTGGATAGCATAATATCCTTAAACCTTATAAATGAAATTAAACATTACGAGAGTATAGATGAATATAGGCTTTACTTTTTTAAAAATCTTGATAACCTTTTTGTTGTGGCACTTATACCTGGAAAATGGAGTTTTGAATGGATAGAGGCATGGTTTCCAGGAACAGTTTGGAATGTTTCTGGATTAAAACCTGAAATTATGGGGGATTTTGAAGGATTTAAAGGTAGGAAAAGTTACGCTGTTGTTGGCGGGTGTTACTATGCCGCCAGACTTGCGGTTGCTGAAGCTCTTAAACATGAAAAAAAGCAGGCTTCGGCACTACTTTTAAGGGAAATTTACAACGGGTATACCATACCTGTGGGTGTTTGGAATGTTAGGGAGAGTGTAAGATGGGCTTTAAAAACTAAACCTGAGACATTTCAAACATTTCCAGACCTGTTAAAAGGTGTTTCAACAATTTTAAGAATACCCATTGTTGAATGGGTTAGGCATAGCAGACTGCTTAAACATTTAATTTTACAGAAAAGAATTCCTGATTTTTTGAACGAGAAAGCTTAAATTTAAAATTAGGCTGCTGAAACAAGCGGTTTATATATTTTTAACCTTCTACATCCAGAAACAAGCTCAACAATACCTTTTTTCTGAAGCTCTTCAAGAAAATCTTTAGCTGTACTTACACGAAGTGAAAAGGTTGAAGCTATGGTTGACGGGGTTACAACCTTTATTTTTTTAATTTCGTTTATCAGTGTATTTTCATCAATACTAGGCAGAGTTACACTTTGACTCTTCTTTTCAGACGTAGCGGCTTTCTTTTTTCTTGCCTCCATTTTCTTTTTTTCTTCTCTAAGTTTCTGAGCTTTTTCCATTCCCGTGATGCTTCTTCTTTTAACACCACCCATAATACTCCACCTAAGTTATAGATGGCTTAAACAGCACTTAAGTTTTTCAGACATAAAAAGTTTTTAGTTTAAACTCTAAAACAATAAACACTAGAGTTAATATCTTTCTTAAAATTCAAAAATTCTTGAAATGCCCTCAACAATGAAGCTTATCACAGTTAAACTCCCGGATGCACTTGTTCAAGGAATAGACGAACTTATCAAGGTAGGTATGTATCCAAGTAGAAGCGCAGTTATAAGAGCAGCTGTAAGAGACCTCTTAAAAAACGAGCTTTGGCAAAATCAAGATAGAAGATAGTACCTTAAAACCTTGAGAAAGGTTTTAGTCTGGAAAAAGAGGCATATCTTCAACATCAATAACCTTTACATAGAAAAACCTTGTTTCACTGGTATTTACGCAGTATTCAAGCTGCTCTCCATTTAATCTTGAAGTTGCATATCTTAAAAACGGTTCCCTGAAAACTTTTCTTAGTTTAACGTAGAAAAATAGTGGTAGAGCATTTAGGTCGTAGTAGCGTTCAAAAGGAACGTAAGCTCCAACAACCCATTTACCGTTGCTTTTAAAACGCCAAACAGGGAAGGAAGTATAGTCTCTAGAAAAAATTAAGTATAGAAGACGTACAAGAGAGTTTAAACTGTCAAGCTCAACTTTTAAAGGCTTTTTCACCTCATGAATTTTACCGTTTAAAAGTTTAACAAACATTTCAGGTGGGTTTTTAAGGCTTATAACTGGAGCATAGCTATACTTTGTATCTTCAAAGTTATTTGTAAAGAAGCATTCTTCATGTTCACCATCACTTTTATACGCTAAAAACGGTTGAGGTTTCTCCTTCAACTTAACATATGCAAAAATTGGTAAATCACCTCTCCAGGATGTGTAGAGTGACAATAAACCAAGAAAGCTTTTTCTATTAACTTTAAAATGCCAGAGAAACGGTGGGTTTTCTGTTAAAGCTAAGGACAACCTTGCAAAATTAAATAGGTTTTTAATAGCTACAGGTATTGGAGGTTTAGCATCCCCCATCATTTAAACCTCAAAATAAAAAATTGAACTCTAATATTAAGCTAAAAACTAAATTTAATTTATACGGATTTAAAGTTTTTCACACCCTAATCTACTCACAGTTAAACTTTTTAACATCCCCCTCCTTCTCAAGAAGGTATACTCCAACACCAACAAAGTTTTTGCTAAGTTTTACCCTATTTTTTTCAACAATAGTTTTAGGATTTAGCGAAACAGTTTGTAAGGCTTCTCTCTCACTTAAACCTAGAATGTAGGGTATGGAGGCAAGGTCTTTTGGTGCTTTAACCTCGTATATACATGTGGCACCGCTGCACGTGACAACCGGTACCCTATACTTTTTAGCAGTTTTAACAATTCTTTTAAATTCAAAAAGCACTTTAGGTAAAAATTTTAGCGGAGTTTCAGTAATATGCTTAACATTTAACTCTAAACATGCATTAGAGTTTGACGCTAACTTGGCTTCAGCATCATCAAAAAGATTCAAATTTTTTGTAGGAAAAACAAGCAAATCCACTCTACGGTCTCTTGCAGCAAATCTTGCGATATGTTTAGAGTTACAAACAACAGCTATAACTTCAAACCTTCTCCTTAACTTTCTAAGCATGTTAAGAAGTTCATGGTTGGATGATGGTTGAAGGTTAACTCTGCTAACAACATCAACACCTAAACTTTCACCAATCTTCTTCCAATCTTCAACTCTCCCGTTTAAATCTGAAACAAGCCCAACAGCACCATAACCAAGTTTACTAAGAAAGCTTAAAATTTTTTCAGCATCTTCCCACTTAATGTTTAAATGTAAATCTACAAACCTTCCCAAACCTTAGCACCTTCAACAATGTTTTACAGCTTATCCCCTACAATCATTTTCCTGAAAAACTCAGATATCTTCTCCCTTTGTCTACGTGGAACTGTAAGCTTAATTTTTAGATGAATCGGGTCTGAGCTTGAAACCTTAAACACACCGTTATATGCTGCTTGCTTGTCAAGTCGAAGATAAAAGTTTCCATCTTCGTCAATGTTATCCTCCAACCTTTTAAGAAGCAGGTTTCGGTCAAAATCTTCAAGCCTAGAAAAAACGTTGTAGATAATTTTTCTTGCATAAGATTTAGAGTAAACTTTTGTTTTAACAAGTACGATGGGGTTTCCATGATGTCCTTCAAGCTTTTCCTCGGAAAAATTAACTCCACTATAAACTTCACTTGTTAAAACATTTTTAAGACTTTCTAAAACTTTCTCAATGTTCTCTGTCGCGTGAGATATTACACGTACTTCAACCAAGGCTACGGGAAAACTCATCATTAAACCTCTACAAACCTAACCTAAAAATATCAAAAACGTTAAGTTTAAACTTTTATGTGAAATATTATCATCACACTACTCGGTGGCGTTGTAGTTTTGAGTATGAAGCAAGGTGATGTTTGTGTTATAGGCCTAGGAACCGTTGGGTTACCTACGGCATTATACATTAAACGTAAGGGTTTTGGAGTCTATGGTTATGATATTTCAAACATTAAAGTTGATGGTTTAAGGGTAACATCAAACTGGAATGAGGTGCCTGAGACCATAAACATTTATGTTATATGCGTAAGTACGGGGTTAGATGTTAACCAGCAACCAGATTTAAAAAATATTTATGATGTTTGTGAGAAGATAAAACAAAAAAACCCTGACGCTCTTGTATGTATTGAAAGTACAATTCCATTAGGCACTTGTAAAAGTATTGTGGAAAAATTTAACCTAAGAAAGGTTGCACATTGTCCTCACAGATATTGGAAGGAAGACCCTAAACATCATGGAGTTAAGCAATTAAGAGTTTTAGGCGCGGTTAGCGATGAAGCTTTAAAACTTGCTAAGAACTTTTACACTAAACTTGGTATACCAACATACCTTGTTAGTAAAGTTGAAATTGCCGAGCTTTGTAAAATAGTTGAAAACACCTACAGATTTGTTCAAATTGCCTTTGCAGAAGAATTAAGAATACTTTGTGAAAATTTTGGTTTAAGTTTTGAAGAAGTTAGGAAAGCATGCAATACTAAGTGGAATATTGAAATTTTAGAAGCAAGACAAGGTATAGGCGGGGAATGTCTACCTAAGGACACAAAATACAGCTTGAGCATAGCAAAATGCTTAGGCTTAAATTTGGATATTGTTGAAGCGGCACTTAAGGCAGATGAAAAGTATAAAGCGTGGATTAGAAGGCGGGGATGGTAGATGAATCGTAAGGTAGTTTTAGATGTAGCAACACCAAAACAGGCAATTTTTGCTTCAATGCTTTATAGAGAGCTTAAGAGTAAATGTGAGGTTGAAATTTTAGCTAGGAAGGAAACACAAACTATAGACCTTTTAAACATTTTAAAACTGCCTTACTTAGTGTTAGGAGAGTATGGTAACCAATCCGTTGAAGGAAAGCTTGAAGCAACACTTAAAAGAGAATTTATGCTTTTAAAACATTTTAAGAGAAATGGTTTTCCTGATGTTTTATGGAGTCATGGTAGTGTAAGTAGTATTAGGATTGCGTACATGCTAAGAAAACCAGTAGTCTACAATAATGACACCTTACATAATATCCCTGTTGTAAAGCTTACAGCTCCTTACGCATCCTGCCTGATAATACCTGAAGCATACAAAAAATCTGAATGGTCTAAGTTTGGGTTAGAAAAGGATAAAATTTTTAAGTTTAAAGGTGTGGAAGAGGCTGCATGGATTAAGAAGTATAAGCTACCCAATCATGAAAAAGTTTTAGATAAAATTTTAAATGGTCAAAGTTTTGATAGAGTCGTTGTCTTTCGTGGTGTTGAGTATAAGGCCAGCTATGTAAGCTATGATGAAGGTTTTAAGGTTAACCTTAATATTGTAAGAAATGTTCTAAGGAAGCTTACAAAATATGCAGCAATAATTTACCTTCCACGGTATGAAGAGGATAAGGGGGTTATGAAGGGTTTGGAGAAAGTGTTTATTCCTGAAAAACCCCCCTATGCTCCCAAACTTGTTGGCGCTGTAGACCTTGTCATATCCTCCGGTGGGACTCTAGCTAGGGAATCGGCCTTGCTTGGAACTCCAACCTTAAGTTTTTACTTTAACGATAGAATCTTAAGGTACCTTAAAATGAAGGGTTTTAACGTTAAATATGTTCCCAATGCCGAAAAACTACTTAAAATTTCACTAAAAATTCTTAAAAACCCTGAAAAGTATAGGATAAACACTTATAGGCTTCTAAAAAAGCTCGAATCCCCCATCCCCCTAACTATTAAGCATATTTTAAAGTTTTTAAGTTAAAGTTTGTACTGAAACGGGTTATGTTAACCTGTATACCCACATACCGCTGGGCATAGTGGGTCAGGTTTGTTAAACTCTCCATATTTTGAGTATGCTCGGGCGTAGCATCCGCCAAGACATTTAAATTTTGCTGGGCATGTTGTGCATGGTTCTTCCAGTTTTGGGTTTAAAATTTGCTTAACAAGTTTATTGTTTTCCTGTTCAGTCCATACCTCCATTAAACTTTTGCCTTTAATATCTGCTAAAACTACATCTAAAACATCGCAAAGAAGAATACCTCCATCAACACCAATATCCATTACACCTATCTCCCTGCAGATGTTAACGTAGATGTTATGAGAATTTACAAATCTTTCAGCAAAGGCATACACCAAAGGTCAACTGTAAAGTCAAGTTTGTTACAAGTCTCATTAAGAAGACTTAAAAACTTTAAAATTTCATCTCTATCTAAAACATCAGACCATCCTGCTTTACCAAAAGGCATAACAGGTATAAAGCAGTGGTAGCTTGCACCAGTCTTAACAGAAAAATCTAGGATAGAATTAACTTCAAGGTAGTTTTCCTTGTTTAAAGCTGTAACTGTTGCAAACTTAACATTAAACCTTCTAAAAAGGTTGATAGCATTCTCCACAAACCTCCAAGAGCCGTTTCCCCTAATATTTTCATGAAAACTTTTTAACCCGTCAATGCTAAGGTAAGCTAGAACATCATTTTTAGCCAAGATCTTAGCAACTTCCTCGTTTACCGTTGAACCATTGGTTACAAGCGTTACGTAAATATTACTTTTTCTAGCTTCCTCTATAAGGCTGAAAATGTCTTTTCTTAAAAGTGGCTCTCCACCTGTAAAGCTTATATGGTCAACCTCTAGCTTCCCAGCCTCCCTAACGATTCTTAAACATTCAGCAGTATCAAGCTCGTTTAATCCTCTAAACCTTGAAGCATAACAGTATCTACAATTAAAGTTACATTTACCAGTAACAAGCCAGATAATAGAGTTTAACATTAAACCTTAGCAAACCCTCCAAGAAACAAGCTTGGTCAAGTAAACCCAGCCTGTAAGGGTAAAAAGGCTAGGAATGTTAAGTAAACAACAACTTATATAAATTTTTTTTATCTTTAAAATTTAAAAAAGTTGTTGGGTTAATGTGCATAATCTGTTAAGAAGCTTCAGTTTTAATTCCTAGGTATAGTTTACCTATTTCTTTATCCTCCAAGATTTCTTTTGACAGGCCTTCCTTTACACATTTACCGTCAACTAAAACATATCCTCTATCAGCAATCATAAGACTTTTTCTTGCATTTTGCTCAGCCATTACTACGGGTATACCTTGAGCACAGATATCCTTAACGTAGGATAAAACTTGATTTGCAGTTTTAGGTGAAAGTGATGCTGTGGGTTCATCAAGAAGTACCAGTTTTGGTTTAAAAACCATCACCCTAGCTAAAGCCAGTATTTGTCTTTCTCCGCCACTAAGCGTGCTTGCTTTCTCCCTTCTACGCAACTTTAAAATTGGAAACATTTCAAAAATTTCTTCAACACTCATTTTAACCCTAGCTTTATCTTTTTGAATGTACCCTCCTACTTCAATGTTTTCTTCAACTGTAAGATTTGTAAAAACATTGTTTATCTGGGGAACATAACCTATCCCCATTCTTACGGCGGCATCAGCTTTAATCCCAGTAATTTCAGAATCATTATAGAAAATTTTTCCATCAAAAATCTTTGAAAAACCAACAACGCTTTTAATAAGCGTGGACTTTCCACTACCGTTGGGTCCAATGATAACTATAACCTCATTTTTTTCAACAGTAAGGGATACTCCTTGAACAACTATAAGCTTTCCGTATCCTGCATAAACATTTTGAACTTTAAGAAGTTTACTCATAAAAATTTCCCCAAATGTTTTCCAGAATAAATTCGGAAGTAGCTGACTTAAGCCTCACCAAGGTAGACATCTACAACTTTTTTATCATTTACAACATCATCAGGTTTACCTTGAGAAATAATTGAGCCGTTATTCATAACATAAATCCAGTCTGCATGCTCTAATAAAATTTCAACTCTATGTTCAATAGTAAAGAATGTTAGAAGAAACTCATCTCTAAGTTGAACAATTTTTTCAAAAATGCTTTTAGCAAGTGTAGGATTAACACCTGCAGCAGGTTCATCTAGTAGAAGCATTTTAGGTTCAGTCATCAAGGCTCTGCCAAGCTCAAGAAGCTTCATCTGACCCCCTGAAATTTCACCTGCAAGAGTATCCCTTAAATCATCAAGCTCAAGAAGCCTAAGAATTTCTAAAGCTTTTTCTGCAAGCTTCTCTTCCTCATCACTCCATTTTCTCCTTTTTAGGAGTGTTCCAAGTAGAGTTTCGCCACTGTTACCTCTTGCTGCAATAATCATGTTTTCTAGAACTGTTAACTTGTGGAAGAGTCTTGGAATCTGGAAGGTTCTAACAAGACCTTCATGGTAAATTTTATGTGGACTTAAACCATCAATCCTTTTACCGTTAAAATGTACTTTTCCAGCTGTCGGCCTGTAGACACCTGAAATAACATTAAAAAGGGTTGTTTTACCTGAACCATTTGGGCCTATAAGCCCTGTAATAGTGTTATCCTTTACAGTTAAGGTTACGTTGTTAACTGCTTTAAGTCCGCCAAATGCTTTTGTGAGGTTTTCAGTTTTTAGGATTACTGCTTTCTCCATTTTTTTGAAACCTCTATAGCAGGTGTTTTAATCTTGCTCTCCTTAAGTAAGCCTTCAGGCTTATACATTAATATAAGGATTATTAAAGCACCTATCAACATTATCCTAAGGTTATGAGGGTCAACTGGAAGTAAAATGTAATCTTTAACTATTCTTGCACCTCTTTCCAGTCCTGTGACAACAGTAGCACCTAAAATAGCTCCAAGATTGTTTGCTGGTCCGCCTAGGATAACCATCATCCATACTGAGAATGTAAGAAACGGCTCAAAAGTATACGGGTCAATAAACCTTACATACTGAGCGAAAAGGCTTCCCGCAACTCCTGTCATAGCCGAACTTAAACTAAAAAGTTGAGCTTTGTATTTAAAAGTATTTTTACCTAAAACTTGGACTGCAAGTTCATCTTCCCTCACAGCTTTTAACGTTCTGCCGTAGGGAGAGTTAACTATAAGCTGCGCTAAAAGGTAGCATAAGGCCAGGGAAAAGTAGACTATCCCAATATGGGTAAGCATTGAAACTCTGATGGAAAGGCCGGCTATTTGAATCGCCGGGGGAACAGTTATGCCTTGAACACCACCCGCAATCCAACTCTCATTCTTAAAAAGAAACCTTAAAATTTCGCCAAAAGCTAAAGTTACAATTGCAAGGTAATCTGCTCTTAACCTTAAAGCTGGAATGGAAACAAGTAAACCAGCTAAACCGGCTGCTACTGCTGCAACTAGGACACATATAATGTAGGTGTAACCGAAGTTTGCAAGAATAGCTGTCAAGTATGCTCCAATCATAAAAAATGCAACCTTACCAAAGTTTGCAAGACCAGTAAAGCCGTATTCAAGGTTTAGGCTTAAGGATACAATGGAGTATATGCCTACAAAGACAACCATGTCTAGTATGTAAATTAAAGGGTCAGCCAGCTTTTTCACCTCCCCCAAAAAGCCCCCCAAAACCAGTTGGTTTAAGAATTAAAGTTAAAATTAAAACAATAAAGGCTATGGCAAACCTGTAGTCTGTTGAAAGGCCAAGTATTGAGAGGAGAACAACCCCTAAATTTTCAGCTAAACCTAAGATAAGACATGCAGCTATTACACCATAAAAACTTCCAATCCCACCTAGGATGACAGCTGCAAATGCTGGGAGAAGAATTTCCCATCCTATAATTGGTACAACTCTTGTATCCGCAGCTCTAAAAAGCCCTCCAACCCCAGCTAAGGCGGCACCAATGATCCATACTATCGTAGAAATTTTATCAATGTTTATTCCTGAAGCCATTGCAAGCTCAGGATTGTTTGCTGAAGCTCTAATAGCTTTACCGACCATTGTTCTTGTTAGAAAGATATGCATAGTTATGGCGGCAATAATGGCTACTGTAATCATTAGAAGCCAAAGTGTTGTAACCCTTAAAGAACCTACATCAAAAAAGCTCCATACAACCTTAAATGTTAAGGGAGAGCCTCCCCAAATTTGCTGGATTAGATGCCTAGTAAAGAAGCCTAAGCCTATTGATGCAACCATTAAGTGTATTGTTGTTGCACCGCGGTTTGAGAGAGGTTTAAAAACAACCTTGTAGGACAGAAAACCTAGAAAAGCTGAAGCTATAAAAGCTGAAAAAATTGCAGTATGGAATCCTAGGTTAAGCTGTTCAGCTACAAGGTAGCCTGCATATGCACCTAAAGCCATAAATTCTGCATGAGCAAAATTTGGAAATCTTGAAAGACCATAAGTTAGGGTTAACCCTACAGCTGCAAGTAGGTAAATGCTTCCAGTAACTGCTGAGTTGAACAGAACCTGAAACCAGTTAACCATAACCATAAATCACAAAAGGATGGTTTATGTTAAATTTTTTTCGGGTAGACGGTTTTTCTGTCGACTTTAGATGGTTAAATAAGCTTAAAATGTTTTCCTAACAATTATGGTTATTTATGTTAGATTTGTTATTACTATTTACGGCAATAAGTTTTAAATTCTTCATATGTAGGAATTATTATAATAAGAGGTGAAAACTTGGCTCACCAACCAGAAGTTGCACCCTTCGCATCTCCAGCTGTAGCTGCTCTTGGGGCTGTTACAATGGCTTCCTTCTGCTTTTTTGCACTTTTAACGGGACTTGTTGAACAGGCAGGATCATACATTTACCTTTCAGCTTTATGCATCATTGCTGGGGCTGTGCAAATGATTGCTGGGGTTATAGATTTGAGAAATAAAGACATCGTTAATGGTGGGGCAATGCTTCTCTTTGGTGGATGTTTTATTCTCGTTGCGGGAGTGAATGCTGCTTTAACTGTTTGGGGAGAAACTGCGGGTGTACATGCAACTTATCCTATGATGGGGTGGGGGGTTTTAGCTGGTGGACTTTGTCTTATAATGATAACCCCTGCATACTTTTACCGTAGCTCTATACTATCAATATTTATGATAGACGCAGATTTAGCGTTACTCGCGTTAGGTATAGGTTTTATAGCAGGCAATCTTCTCTTTGTGTTTATTGGGGGCGTTTTACTTCTTATACTTGCCCTTATAGGATTATATCTGATTCTTGCTACATGTGTAAATGTAGCTTCTGGAAGAATGGTTTTACCGTTTGGAAATCCAATTCTTAAGCCAAAAACTTAATCTACTTTTTTTTAAAAAAAAATTAATTTTTTTATGTTTATGGCCAAGTGCCTATGCCTACAAGCTTGTATTTCCCATCTACCTTGACAACTTTCCATATCTCGTAGTACTGGAATAGCTGGTCACCATTTTTATCAAACATTTTATGGCCTGATGCTCCAATGTAGAATTGGCTTACGTAGGGTAATGTCTCCTTAATTTTGGCTCCATCATATTCTCCAGCGTAAGCTATGGCTAAAGCTGCAAGCATTGTTGCATCGTAAGCTGTGTCAGCATACATTGGCGGTGCCTCTCCAAACTTCTTCTTAAACTTTTCAGCAAAGATTTCGTAATTCATAAGCCCTGTTGGAGCTATAGGCCTGGTTCCAATAACAGCTCTACTCATAAACTCAGCTGACTCTGGGACTTCAAACATAGGTTCGCCATAAATACCTTCAGCGGCAACCCATTGAATTTTGTCTAACCCCATTTCTAAAGCCTGTTTAAACATTACCCTACCATCTTCATAGTATCCCACGTATAAAACACAGTCCGCACCTGAATCTTTAATTCTGGAAAGTTCTGTTCTAAAGTCCATTTTAGCTGGGTCGTATCTTAATGATAGGATAATTTTGTTTCCAAGAACCTCTTTAGCTTTCTCCTCAACTCCAATACCGTAAGGGTTGTTTAAAACCAAAGTTGCAACTTTTGTGAACCCTTTATCGCGAACTATTTCAGCTAAGGCTTTACCTTGTAAAGTATCACTACCAACAGTTCTAAAGACGTAATCAGCTGGGAATCTTGTAGTTATTTCAGGGGATGTTCCAGAAGGTGAAATTACAACAACATGTCTTTCATTTGCATATTCTCCAATAGCCATAACTTCACCACTAGCCATAGGTCCGATAACAACCTTTACACCGTCAACCTCAACAAGCTTTTTAAACGCCTCCAAGGCAACTTTAGGATCTGTTGCTGTATCCTCAACTATAAGTTTAACAGGTCTACCTCCAATCCCACCGTTGGCGTTAATTTCATCAACAGCTAACTCAACACCTTTAACTATGTTTACACCCATTGGGCCTAAAAACCCGCTAAGACACATCAACGAGCCTATCTTAATCTCGTCAGGAAGTGTAGGTCCTTTAGGTTTTGCCGCCGTGTACCCAGCGCTATAGCCTACTGATTGACCAGCGTAGAAACCTGCAACCCCCACAATAACCGCAATAACAATTATTGCGATAAGGAGGATTGCTGATACTCCCTTACTTGCCTGTAAACTTGCCATGTTTTACACCTCAAAGCTGAATAACTGACTAATCAATTTTTAAACAATTAAGGGTATATTAAATTACCGATAACAATAAAAACTTACTTTACCATTCTTGTAAAAATTTTATGTTTTAAGTTAAAAAGCTGGAATTAAAGTATTAGGTTTTTTGGCTTTTAGCCTTTTCCTCAAGTTTTTTCCATTTATCTGTTAATCTAAAGTATTTTTCGTTTCCTCTGTGAGTTTTCTCAACTAAACCTCTTATTTCAAGCAGTGAAAGGTGAAGCTGTGTAACTATTTCTTCTAAGCCGTTAGAACTTTTCTCCAACTCGCTATGGAGATCTTTAAGCGATTTTTCACCACTTTTAAGGTTTTCTATGATTAACCTTGTTGGAACACAGCTACAAACCTGCATGTGAAGTTTAGTATCAACCTCTTCCACTGTAACCTGCACCCCCAAATAGTCTAATTCTAAATCATACCTACTAAGCAGTAATACAATACTTAAACGTTTTTTATAAGAAGTTTCTAGGACAGAAAAAGCAAGTCATAGGGGAAGCTTGCGGTTGGTGTAGTCCACGAGTAAGCTTAGTTAAATTTTTCTATCAAAGTATATGTTTTTTCCTTTGGCCGATACTGGTATTCCTAGTATTATGGTTGCTTCAGGTAGAAGTTTAAGCTTTTTTGCCGCAACTCCTATCCTGTACATCACTCTGTTATCTAGGTTGTGAATGCTTGCAGTTTTAACAGCTGAACCTACAGCTATCCCTAAATCTAAAACTTTAAACATGCAGTTTGGTCCCTCAACATCAGCTTCACTTGTCCTTTCCACAACCTTCTTAAATTCTTCGCAGGATGGGTATCCACAACCACCACAATTGGCGCCATAAGCATTTTTTCCCCTTACTCCCACGAGAAGAATGGTATCTGAATCTTGAACATTTTTAGCATCCCTACCCCATGTTGCAGATTTTTTCTCTTCTCCAGTCTTCTCCATCAATTTAGCTATAGAATTTTTTTCCTCACCAGTTACAAGAGAAATAAGAATATCATCAACTCCCCCGCTTTTTGGTGCTGTTCTAGCTGAAATAGCCATTAACTTTGAAGCTTCTACTACTATCCTTTTTTCAAAATCTTCTCCACTTTCAATAGGCAAGGTTTCTAACCTCTTTCACTTAAACCTTTAACTTAATAATAAAAACATTTATTTTATTACTTTTTTTACTATAGTGAAAACCTAGTGAAAACTTTTACATTAAAATGTAGGCGAGGTTGCAAGCTGTTAAATGCAAATGTTGCCAAATGTTAACGTTGCAACAGGCTTTTACACTAACTGGGACTCGTTTATCCATGTTAACGACGAAGTTTTAAACTGGGTTAAAAGTTACGCTAAAGCTCTACCCAACCCTGAAAGAGTTTTCCTTGAAACTCTTGAGGAAGTTGCATACACCTTAACCGAGGCTTTTAAGGTTGGTGGAAGAGAATTTCTAATATCTGAAAATGTTTACAAAAAACTTAGCCAACTCTTTAGTTTTAAGGAGAAAAGACTTGGTGGAAATGGATTTAACATGGGGAGAGCATTGTACGAGCTTGGGTTAACACCTTTAATTTCCTATCCTATCCGCCCACCAAGTATTATGCTTAATTCTCCGGATGTTAAAGTTGCATGTAAAGATGGGTTTAAAACCCCAAAACAGGCTATAAGGTATTGGGATCCGGAATATGACCACCTAATTTTTGAGTTTAACCAAGATATCCTTAAAGGTATTAACACCTCAGGTAGACATATTTTTTCATGGGACCTTATGTCTTTTCATGGATTTTTTGATGAAGAATTTTTTTTATACGGTTTTAACAAAAAATATGCTGAAGTGCTTATTTTTGCTTACGCACATCTCCTTCTACCAGCCTATAAAAAGAAAACTAATGAAATTGCTGATTGGTTAGAGGAAGCCAACAGACCTAAAGTTCACTTTGAACTTGGACAAGGCTCTAAAGAATCTGTGAAGTACGCCTTAAAGGTTTTTACGGATAAGCAATGCGTTGATTCTATAGGGTTAAATGAAAAGGAATGTGTCCAGTATTTTAATGCTAAAGATGAAAGCTTTAAAGAGTTGTTTTACACGGTGGTTGAAACTATTAAAAAGCTTGGGATTAGCAGAATATGCGTACATACATCAAGTTTTGCATTTTCAGTTTCAAAGTTTTCTGTGGAGCGTGAAATAGAAGCTTTAAGCAAAGCCAACCTTACAGCGGCAGCTTTAACAATGGGTAGCATAAGAGGCAACATTAACAACGCTAGGAATCTTCCATCTTCAAATGTTAAAGTTAAGAAGGGTAAAGTTGAAGAAAGCTACAACTACTGTGTCATCCCGGTTTACATTAACCCCAACGCTAGGATACTTACAGGACTTGGTGATGCTTTTTCAGCTGTTCAAGCTGTAGTTTCATTAGCTTAAATTTCCTAAAAAGAGGTTTAAGGTTGGGAAATTAATTGTTAGCTGAATATAACTAAAGTTTTAGGCTTCATAGTAAGTTCAAGAAGAAATGAAAGAAAAAAGGTTAATTTAAATTTTTACTATCTAATTAGCTAAGGTAAGCTTGACAGATAACTTAAAATTTATTGTTGACGGTATGCTTGGAAAGGTTGCACGTTGGCTTAGAATTTTTGGTTACGACTCCAAATATTTTGGTGGTGTTGATGATTTTAAACTTGTTAAGTACGCTAAAAGGTCTGGAAGAGTTTTACTTACAAGCGACCTTGAACTTTATAAGTTTGCATTAAAATCTGGTGTTAATGTTTTCTATATTGATGGTGACCTGGCTGAAGCAGATAAGCTTTTAAAGGTTGTTAAGGAGTTTAAGCTAAAACTTAGTTTAGAGGTTCCAACTAAAACACGTTGTCCGATATGTAATCATTTGTTAAGAAAGGTAAAACCTAAAAATGTTGAAGGATTAATTCCGGAGAGTACATTAAAAACTTATAAGGATTTTTGGGTTTGCAGCAATAAAAAATGTGGAAAAGTTTACTGGAAGGGTAAACATTGGAGGCAGATTAGAAAGATTGTTCAAAAGATTAAGGAGGGTTAAAGGTAAAATTTTAGTACATGGGCAACCTCTATATACCCTAAGCTTACTTATTAGGTTAAGGTGTAAACCTTGCCTTTTAATCCTGTTGATGAATTCTTTGACATTACCCATGAAGAAGGTGTCTTTCTTGTTAAACTTGCAAGAAATGCTATAACACAATATCTTCAAAGCTCAATTACAATTAAACCTCCAAAGAATACCCCTGAAAAGTTAAAAAGAAAGTCCGGTGTTTTTGTAACATTAAACCTTATTGGAAAGGATGGGAGAAAAAATCTTAGAGGTTGTATAGGTTATCCTGAACCTGTACTTCCGTTAGTAAATGCAACAATCGATTCGGCTATAAATGCTGCTGTTGAAGACCCAAGATTTCCACCCTTAACTGTTGATGAGTTAGATAAAGTTGTTATTGAAGTAAGTGTTCTTACACCTCTTCAGCTAATCAGGGTTAGCAAACCTGAAGAATATCCCAAAAACATTAATGTTGGAGTTGACGGACTTGTAGTTGAATATAGATGGAACAAAGGTTTACTTCTTCCTCAAGTTCCAGTTGAGTATGGTTGGGATAGTGAAGAGTTTCTATCCCATTGTTGTATTAAAGCTGGTTTACCGCCGGATTACTGGCTTTTACCTGAAACAAAAATTTTTAAATTCACATGCATAATTGCGGAAGAATTGGAGCCAAATGGGCGGATTGTGGTTAAAAACTTGTGGAAAAATTCTGGTATAGCTAAAAACTAGCTTTAAAGCCTATTTTTCCAAAAAAAATAGTCAATTGTTAGGTACGACAACAATCCAAGTAGTATTCCCCCCACCAAATCTGTAGGGTAATGAGCATGTAAGGCTAACCTTGTTAGGGATACAAATGTAAGAAGTGTAATTGGTATAAACTTTTTATTCAATCTTTCATAGAAATACCACATTAAAACTGTGAATCTTGCTGCATGACCTGAAGGATATGAATATTCTTCAACGAAGCTTAAAATGTTAGGTAATGTTGAAGTTAACATGCCTCCTTCAGGTCTTTCCACTCTAACTAAAATTTTGAATGCTAAAGTTAAGAATGTCACAAAAATGAACGCTAAAAGAAGTTTTAATGTTGCCTTACTTACTCTCCTTGTTAATGCTGACTCGTAGATAATCAGACAACCAATTATTGTTAAAGTTACAAGAAAATCTGCTAAACTTGTAATTAGAAGCATTAAAGTTAAAGTTAAGCCTTGAAAACTTGGTATTAGCTTGACGATGTTAACCTCAAAGTTATAAAAAATTTTTAGCTTTACAACTATAGTTAAACAGAATAGCAAGATTGATAAACCTGTTATGGCTTTCCATTTTGGAAACAAAAATTTAAACTTTTATCACCACTTCAAAACATCTAAATAGCTAGTTTATATTTGGTGTAAATTAGAATAAGTCTTACCTTTAAAGGGTAAAAGATTTTGAAGGTATATATTGGTGTGTGCGGAATAGGGCTTGGACATGTTAGTAGAGTTTTAGAAGTTGCAAGCAGACTTAAGGAAAAAGGATGTAAAATTCTTTTTTCAACCTATCTTGATGGTGCAGAATTGTTAAAAAGCGAAGAATTTAAACTTACCCTATCCCCACCTTTCTGGTATTGGGTTTGGCCTGATGGAACTGTTGATCCATGGAGGACGTTAAAATGGTTAAGTGGAAAACTTTTAATAAACTTTTTAAGTCAGTTAAAGTTTGAAATTAAAAAAATTGTAGAATTTAAACCTGATATTGTTTTTTCTGATAGCAGACTTTCACCAGTTTTTGCAGGAAAACTTTTAGGTTTAAAAGTTTTAACAATGCTAAACCAGTTTAACATAACCTTACCTGGGCTAATTCACTACAAGTTTTTACCACTTCTTGGAAAAACTTTTTCCGGCTTAATAGGCCTTGCTTGGAGTTTAAGTGATAAAATTGTTATTCCAGACCTACCCCCGCCATACACGATTTCAGCTTTAAACCTAAACATTCCAAAACACTTAAACAGCAAGGTTGAATACGTCGGACCAATCTTGCCAGTTAAGCCTGAAAATCTCCCAACAAGCGACAAAATTAGAGAAATGCTTAATTTTGATGCTAAAAAACCTTTAATTTATGCTACGGTAAGCGGCCCAAGATGGGAAAAAATCTGGCTTGGCAGGAAACTTATAAAAATTTTTCAAAACTTTCCTGAAAAATATCAGGTTGTAGTTTCTCTTGGATTAAAAAACTCAAGTTTTTCAGAGTTTGGCGGTTGTAATAGTGAAAGGGTTAAAGTTTATGGTTGGCTTAAGGAAAGATTTGAAGTTTTAAAGGCATGTGACCTTATTGTTTGTAGAGCAGGTCATACAACAGTTCTTCAAGCTTTAAGTTATGGTAAACCCATGATTCTTTTACCTGCCCCTGAACAGTCAGAGCAGATTTATAATGCAAGAATTGCTTTAAAGCTTGGTATAGCAAAAATCCTCGACCAAAAATTTCTTAGTAAGGAAACTCTTTTATCTGCTGTTGATGAAATAGTTGCGGATGGTAGATACTTAAGAAGAGTTAAAAGGTTGATGCAGCTTGCTTTAAAGTTTGATGCTGTTGAAAAGATTGTCGACATGCTCATGAGGTAAAATCAGATTTTTCTGGTTAATTCTCACAGTGTTCCTGCTTCATCCTTAATTTTTCATGTTTTGGGCATAAATGAATACATTCAAGATTAACACTTTTTTGGCATGCCAACATGCCATTTTCAAATTTTGGTTTATAATTTTCACATTCATCCCAAGGTTCAACAATACCTTTACCATAAAAACATACTCTTTTACGTAAAACTTCGCTAAGCCTTAAAGGTTTTATTGTTTCCCAATCCCAAGCTTCAATTTTGATGACTGTTTCTCTAAAAACAACCTCTACAAACTCGTTTTTTAAAGGTTTTTTCCTCACATCAATAGGCACCTTTTTTGACGCAAAATCCCAGTAAAAGCAGGAAAAACAGCATTTAACCATTTTTACCATCAAAAAGTAGTAAGTGTAAGCTACAATTATAGGTTCATCACCTTATATTTTAAGCATTTTAAGTTTTTCTGGTTAGTAAATCCAGGTTTTTCTCTAGCAAATAAAGCATTAACCCTCCAGCGAAGCTTAAAAAAGCCATAATAGAGATTTTTAGAAAACATCGAAAGATTTCTGTTGTTTAAACCTTGCATGATTTAACATTTTTAACAAGATTATCAATAACTTCTTCCACATAATTTTCTTCTACAATTTTTTTTAGTATTTTAACATCTAACTTTTCAATATTTTGTGGTAAAGTAAACTCAAAGAATTCTTTTTTAACTTCTCTTTCAAATCCTAACTCTTTAATCAGTTTATCTAGCTCTTCACGGGTTAAACCTATGGTTGGATGAAAAAGTGGCAAGTCTGAAAAATTTTCGAGAATTGTTAAAAATTTTAAGACTTGGATTGGATTGTTTTGTAAATTAAATCCGGTAACAATTCCTAAACTATTTTTAACTCTTGCAAATTTACACATAAACTTTATAGCAAGAATTTGCTGTAAAAGCATTTTTAACTCTAAATCCAAGTTTTCAGGTATAGCTTTGTAAACCATGTTGAAGGGCGCGATAAAAACTCTAAAATTTTTGTATGGAATAAATTCTCTTAGAACATTTATAAATGGAATTTCTTTGCAAAGATTTTCCTCGTTGGTGTTAAGGTATACTGGTATAGGTGAAACGCCTCTCTTCATCATAAGCCATATTGCTAATGCGTGGTGAGGATTTTTTCCAAGAAAAGTTACAAGTTTACCTTGGCTGCCAACTGGAAGTCCACCATAACCCTTAAAAATTTTCCAGTAGATATAGCTAAAATCCCCCCTAACTTCAATAAAAAATGTTTTATCAGATTTTTCTAAGTCAACTTTAACGTTTTTTTCCTTACCAAGTTTTTCAAGTATTTCAGCACCAACTAATTTTTCAATATCCTTACTTGTGTAGGGATGCTCTCCAACTCTTCTAGCTTTAACAGCAAAGCTTTCGTTAAAGCTTAAAACATTTGAAGCAACACTTAAAGCTAAACCTACAATATCCTTAATGTTTACAGATGTTTTAAATACTGGCGCTGTAAAATCTACACCAAAAATTTTAGCTAAAACTTTGCAGGCATCTTCAGCTTTAGCATCCTCAACAAATATTCTTCCACCTTCCTTGGTAACCTTACCAAAACTTAACCCTGACATTTTAAGCTTATTTTTAACATGGTTTATCAAGATTTTTTCAAGATTTCTTCTAACAATGCTGCTTTTAAGTAAAATCTCAGAGTAGGATACAAGAATTGTTGAAGTTTCACCTGAAGAACTTGGCAATTATTTTTGGCACCATTAGAGTTCTAGCTTAAAATCTAATGTAAACTCCCTACATTTAAGCCTATTTAGAAAAATAGAAATAACCTATATAGCAGAGTATTGTATCCTACCTTATGTTGATGAAGAAACCTGACAAGCCTGATTAAATGAGGAGTCAGAGTTAATCTGAAACAATCTTCTTAAGAATATTTTCAATGTTTTTTGCAACTTCCTCTATTTCTTTGTTACCGTCAACGTTTTTCAGCAAACCCTTTGTTTCATAATAATCTATTAAAGGTTTTGTTTGTTTTCTGTAAACCTCCAACCTATTTCTTATGCTTTCCTCTTTATCATCGTCTCTCTGGTAAAGTTCTCCGCCGCATTTATCACATCTTCCCGGAAACTTTGGAGGGTTGAATGTTAAATGATAAATTGCACCGCAAGTCTTGCAAACTCTTCTATTTGAAAGTCTCCTAATAATCTCTCCTTCGTCAACTTCGAGATTTAAAACAACATCAATTTTACTGTTAATTTCCTTAAGAAACTTATCTAAAGCTTTAGCTTGAATTAATGTTCTTGGAAAACCATCAAGCAAAAAATTTTTTCCACCAATTTCAGCAAGCTTCTCATTAATAATGCCTATCACAACCTCATCGGGTACAAGCTCACCTTTAACCATGTATTCCTTAGCTTTTCTACCAAGCTCGGTTTGCCTAGCTACAGCTTCCCTAAGAATATCTCCAGTAGCTATATGTACAACATTAAACTTTTTAACAATTTTCTCAGCTTGAGTACCTTTACCAGCACCAGGAGGACCAAAAATTATGACATTCATCACTAGCTTTTACATACTTAAGATGTTATCTTTAAAACTTTTGCTTAAAATAAGCTTGGCACTTAACTTTTTCTCAGACCTTTCAAGCATCATCATCCAAGTTTGTCAGAATAGCCAAACTCCTCATAACAAGTAAATAAAATATCTACAATTCAATATTAAGTTTAACACCTGATAGTAAATTAAAATTAAGCTTCAACAAACCATAAATTTCTGGAAAACATTTAACATACTGAGCGGCGGTGACCGAGCCAGGTCAAAGGTGGAGGACTCAAGATCCTCTCCCGTAGGGGTTCGCAGGTTCAAATCCTGCCCGCCGCACCAAAAAAGCCAATTTAACATAATTCTCCAAAAGAAGCCTTAAACGAGCCCCGGTTGTAACAATCCTTTAAGCTAACATGAAAAGGTTAACATTAACAAAAAATACCAGTAGTTTAGGCTTAGTAAACTGGCAACAATGTTTCCATTAATGATTTTTAATGTAATTCTACGAGGAGGGAGCTCTCAATGTTTAAATGTTGAAACATGCTTAAATTTTTGAATTTTTACAAAGCTAATACCCAACTACTCATCGTATTTTCATAGATCCGTGTTTTCTCCAAACTCCTAAATTTTAACCAATCTTGCAGTTTTAGATTGTTTGGTGTTTCGGTGTCAAATAATCAAAGATTTTTATTTTTACAAGCTTTACCCATTTCTTAAGAATTCTTAATTTCTTAACCCTGAGTTTTCAAATTTTTGGGTTTATATGGTATGATTATGGTAGATGTTTTCACCGGGGTGGTGCGTAAACAACCTAAAACTTTCTCAATGTAGGTAAAATTTACACCGTTAAAAAGCCTATAAAACTCTTTGGGGATGTGGACAGGAAACACAAGGGTCAAGGTTTTGCCTTAAATGTTGGAAAGAGATGAGTGGTGGTAAAACTTACTTGAAAGTTTAGAAGCATCTCTTTTATGAATATTTTTTAAATAGATGAGTATAACTCTGTTTTTGTAGGTGTAAGTATGAGGGTTGCTGTTGGTTCAGATGACCTTTATGATGTTGCAAGATTTATTGTAGAGGAGTTTGAGAGGAAGGGTTTTAAGGTTGTGAAGGTTGGGGCTCTTAAAACTGGCAGTCTTTACCCGTGGCCCAGCGTCGGTTTTGAAGTTGGAAAACTAGTAGCTAACGGTGAAGTTGATTTTGGAGTTGTTGTTTGTTACACCGGAACCGGTGTAGCCATTGCTGCTAATAAAGTTAAGGGTGTGAGAGCTGCTCTTTGTGTAGATGCAGAGACAGCTAAAGGAGCTAGAAAATGGAATGATGCAAACGTGCTTGCTATAAGTGCTAGGCTTGTAACCACTATACTAGCTAGGGAAATAATTGAAGCATGGTTAGAAACTAGGGAGATAGATAGTGGAGAGGTTGATAACATAAAAATGGTTAAAAGGTATGAAGCTGGTAAATTAGACTTTTAAATGTACCCTGCATCCTCCAATGCCTTTCTTGTTGTTGATACAAGTTGAAGTTTTTTAGCTTCCTCAGGATTGAACCATCTTACATCTAAAACCTCATGGTTTGGTTTTAGTTTTTCCTCCTCACTCTTACACTCACAAACAAAACATATAATAGCATAGTGTCTCTCAATTTCCCCTGAAACCTCATTTTTAATCATTAGATTATAAACCCCAAGAAGCTTTTTAATTTCGATATTTAAACCTGTTTCCTCTTTAATCTCCCTTATAGCTGTTTCTTCCACGGTTTCTCCGTGTTCAACTATTCCTCCAGGTAAAGCCCACCAGCCTGGATGAGGTTGAAATCTTCTTTTAACAAGCAAAATTTTCCCGTTTTTCTCAATTAAGGCAGAAGATGCAACAATAGGCCTTTTCTTCAAAACAAACCTTACCCCTCTAAATTATGTATAGGAAAAATTCTTCTTTTTAATTCTTCAACTACTCTCTTAACAACAACAAATTTTTTCTCATCTTTCATAGGTTTAAAAGTGTCTGTAAGTTCAATATAATCTTCTTTTCTAACTTCAACCTCACTTATAGTTATAAACATTAAAGCCCAGCATCTAGCAGTGTTTTTAATGTTATACCCTCCGCCACCAACCACAATCAGCCTACCCCCTGAAAATTGATGAGCCAAATTATGAAGACTTTTAGCAATATCAACATATGTTCTTGTTGTTAAAGTTAAACCTACAAGCGGGTCTTGGTAGTGTCCATCAACACCAAACTGGGTTATAATTCCCTCAGGCTTGTAGGCTCTAATTAAAGGCTCCACAACCTCTCTAAGACAGTAAAGATATGCTTCATCATCAACTCCTACAGGTAGCGGTATGTTTACATTATAACCATAACCTTCCCCAACCCCTACTTCATCAATTCTACCTGTTCCAGGGTAGAATATTCCATCGTATCTATGGGTTGAAATTTTAAGAATAGGTTCACTGTAGAGTATTTGTTGTGTTCCATCAGCATGATGACCGTCAACATCAATTATTGCAATTCTTTTAACATTAAACTTTTTCTGTAAAACTTTAACAGCTACAGCAATATCATTAAAAACACAAAAACCAGCTGCAGAATTTTCTTTTGCATGGTGTAATCCCCCACCAGGGTTGAATGCATGAGAAACTTCTTCACTCATAACTAACTCAGCAGCTTTAATTGTTCCTCCTACCCTCCAACATGCTCCCTCAAAAACACCCCTTCTTGCAGGCGTATCTCCATAATCAAGGTAGCCTAAACTTATATCACACCTTCTTTTTACATACTCAATGTAGGTTTTTGTATGAACTAATTGTAACTCTTCATTGGAAGCTGGCCTAGCTTCAAAAATCTTAGCTTTACCGTTAAACACGTTCAACCGCTTAAGAATTTCTAGGGTAAGTTTCTCTCTTATCGGCTGGAAGGGATGTTCCTCGCCGAAAAAGTATTTTTCATATTCTTGATGATAAACGAATCCTGTAAGATTACCCATAAATTACACCTCAATTTCAGCTAAAATTTTAATAAGCTTAGGAAAGACAGTTTTTGCAAACCTTTTACTTGAACCTCCGCAAAGAACAACAATAAGCTTCCCGCTACAAACTTCGTCAGTGATGTTTTTAACTTTTTTAGTTAAATCTAAAAAACACTTCTCAGTTAACCCTCTTGAACCATAATCTTCCTTATATGTATCATAACCAAAGTGCCAAAAAACCATGTCTGGTTTAAAGCTTCTTAATCTTTGAAAATAGTTTTCTTCAACAAGCTTAATATAATCTTCGTCAGAAATGGTTGATGGAACTGGGATATCAATCTTCAATTCATCGGTTGAAGGCTCATCTAGATTGCAGAAACAAACATGCTGAACATTGTTGTCAAATTTGAAAATGTCTCTTGTTCCATCTCCATGGTGACTATCCGTATCTAAAATTGAAAATTTGAGGTTGGAGTTAAATTTTAACCTTAAATTTGAAATTGAAAGTGCAACATCATTAAAATAGCAGAAACCCCAAAAATCGTCAACACCCGCATGATGTCCAGCTGTACCTGTAAAAACAAATGCATTGTCAATTTCACCTAAAAAAACTCTTTCACCAGCCAAAATGACCCCGCCTGCTGAAAGAAGCGCCGCTTTATGATATTTCGTTTTTTTAACCGCACAAATTAGTCTTTCAGAATGAACTGTCCTAAGAAGTTCTTCTGATGGTTGTGTAGGCTTAAAAATTAGAATTTTCTCTAACAACCCATCCTCGTTTAAACCTTCAATTCCTGCTTTAACTCTATCTTTAAGGACGGGGTAACCTTCCAAACCTAAAATTTCATCATAAAAAACTCCTACTCTTTTCAATCTTCATCAAACCTGCAACCATTAATAAATTTGCTAGTAAAAATTAAAAACATTTTAAAAGAAGTTGCCTCCTACACTTTAAACTTTAAATCCTACCTATCATAGTCAACATTAACAGATAAAAAAATATAAAATACTTTCTCCTTTATTTCTCTTCCTTCTTTAGAGACACATTAAAACTAATTAATGTGGATAACATCTTAAGTTTAGTTTAACTCTCTATTGGAGAGTTGCCAATTATGGTGAAGTTTAAGTTTACCAGTAAAGAATTTGAAGATTGGCTTAAAGAGGAGCATAAATCAAGTTTTAAAAGCGTTGAACAGATTAAAGATTTTGTCAACCAAGGTTTGGCTTTTCTTTTAATTTCGGGCAGTAATCTTCTAAAATCTTATATTCTTAGAAACGTTAAGCTTTTTGATAACCAAGAAAAACTTTTAAGAACGGTAAGCGGTCAGACATATCTTTGGTGGTTTTTTTCGCAAGTAGTTGAAGAAGTTTATGCAAATAAGGAAAATTGTACAATAGTTTACAACCCTGAGAAAAGGAAGTTTAATTTTAGCTTAATCAGCAAAATCTAAAGCTAAGGGTTTAACTTCGTCATGAAGAATGGACAGCTCTTCGCTTTTTTGAAGTATTTTAAATAGTTTTTCAGCTTTTTCTAAAGCTGATTTTGCTAACCTCTCATTAATAAATCTATTTTCAACTAAGGCTGTAAGCTTATCCTTATCAATAATTTTTGGTTTTTGGCCTGGAACTTTTACAACGTCAACTTCAAGGTCTACATATCTGGCTTTTGAAGGGTAAAGTTCCGTTGGAGTGTTTATGTTGTAGAATTCTCCTTTAAGTTTTCCATCAAAACTATAGTATGAATGTTTTGTTATCCATGAACCTTCAGCAATCTCCGTTATCGCGTAATCTCCATCTTCTTTTTTAATGTTTAAACCATCATACAAACCTAAACCCTTGATTGTTCTTTTAACTTTTAAAAGATTATTAACTTCAATAGTTACACCTTTAAGCTTAACATCCTCTTCATCAGCAACCTTTACATGCTGAATTTCAATCTCACATCCAACATTAAATTTTAAAAGCTTTTTAAGTTCCCCTTCCACCTCACATCTTTTTTCAGAATTCATGCTAAGCATTTTTTCAGCTTCATCAAGTATATTTGAGGCAAAAACTCTGAATCTGTGGTGTAAGTTTACTGTTGGAATAACCTTGCTTCTCTCCTCATCTAAAATCTTCTTTGACAAGTATGGAAATTCAACGTTAAAATGTCCGTAACCAAACCATCCTTTAATAGCTTTTTCCCTAACAACAACATCTGGAAGATTTTTTCTTAAAAAATCTACAACAGCTTCAGCAGCTTCAAAAACTCCGAGAATAACAACCCCTTGTTTATCCTCCCTATCAACAATAGAAACATCTCCAAAATCCTGGGAAACATGGTCAACATGAAATCTTCTCATAATTTTCCCAGACATCCTAACAATTTCAAACTCCTTAGAAATGAGGTTGGTAAGGGCTGTAGAGTAAACTCCCCTAATTTCAACTTTAAACTTACGGATCACGATAGTTCACCTAGAGGAAGCCGCAAATCCTAAAAGAAGAAAAACTTACAGTAAAAAAAGCTTTAAGAAGCTTAACCTCCCATTTAATCTGGTGTAACTGTGGTGAAACAAGATTTACGAGCGTAGGCGAAATTCGGTAAATTAACTCCAACTAAGACTTAGAATTGTCTCTCTTCTCTTAAAATAGTTAACCTTTTTGCCTTCTTTTTCATCTTTATTGTTTAAGGGTTGAAAACTGTTGGATCAGAGTTTTCTCTCATATAGTGTTGAGGATATTGTTAAGAAAATTTTGAAGGAAAAGCCTAACCTTAGAAGGGAGGATGTTTTTAGGCTTATTGAGAAGAAGAGAACTGATGCTAGAAACCTCTTAAATTTTGAGGGCGCGGCTTTTCTTGTTGCTGCTGAGCTTGGTGTTTCTTTGAGTGGTGACATTAAAATTTCCAGGAGAATGAGAATCGGAAATCTTGTTTCAGGGCTTAATGATGTTACAGTTTATGGGCGGGTGCTGGCAATTAATCCTTTGCAAAAGTTTAGAAGAAGTGACGAATCTCAAGGTGTTTTAAGGAGAATTCTTATTGGAGATGAAACTGGAACTGTTGAAGTTTATGCTTGGAATGGTAAGGTTAAAGAGTTAGAGGAGCAGGAAGTTAAAGTTAACAGTATAATTAAGGTTGAGCATGCCTACTCTAGGCTTTCTATAGATGGTAAGGTTGAACTTCATGTAGGAGAAAGAGGTAGAATAACCTTAGAATCTCCTGAAATTGTCGAAACCGAAATTCCTGAGTATGAGGAGTTTTTTAGTAAAATTTCAGACATGAAAAGCGGTTTAAAAGATTTCAACTTTAAAGGTGTAGTTGTAAATATTTTTCCTGTTAAAGTTTTTAAAAGAGCTACTGGTGAGGGAAAGGTTCAAAGAGCTAAGGTTAAGGATGAAACTGGAGAAGTTAATGTTGTTTTCTGGAATAGTAAAGTTGACGAAATCAAGGATGTTAAAATTGGAGATAAACTTGAAATTTTTGGTAGCAAAATTAAAGAAAACATGTTTGGAGGTTTAGAGGCGCATCTAAACAAACGTTCAAGAGTTAAAGTTATACCTTCAACAGAGGAGATTAAAGAAAAAGTTTTAAAAATTGGTGAAATTCAACCGGATATTAGAGGTTTAACGGTTGAAGGTGTAATTGAAGATAGTTTTGGAGTTAGGGATGTAACCTTAAAAGATGGTAGCAAAGTTAAGGTTTACGAGTTTTTATTGAAGGATGAAACTGGAGAAATTAAGGTTTCAGCCTGGCGTGATCATGCAGAAATACTTTCAAAGCTTCCATTAGGTTTAAAGCTTAAACTTAAAAATGTTTCCTCAAAACAAGGATTTAAAGGTGGAGTTGAGTTAGCAACAACAAGCCAAACAACCATTGAAGTTATAGCCCAAGCTTAAAATTTATGTTAAACATGACTGACATAGTCCTAGTTTTTGAAGTTCATCAACCATTCAGAATAAGAAGAGACTTTTTTTGGGAACATAAATTCTTTAAAAAAACTGATAACAAAAAACTTTTTGAACATTATTTTGATACAAGTTTTGATAGAGATATCTTTAAACGTGTTAGTGAAAGATGTTATCTTCCGGCTAACAACATCCTTCTAGACCTAATTGACAAGTTTAAGCATGAGAAAAGAAGGATAAAAGTATCCTTTAGCTTATCTGGAATTTTTCTTGAACAATGTGAACTTTTTAATAAAGATGTTTTAGAATCATTTAAACAGTTAGCTGAAACTGGGTGTGTTGAATTTTTAAGTCAAACTTACTATCATTCTCTTTGTAGTCTGTACCAGTCTATGGACGAATTTATTGAACAGGTTAAAATGCACAAGCAAGCTATAATAGATCTTCTTAACTTTGAGCCTAGAATTTTTGAAAATACCGAACTTTTATACAATAATAGGATCGCGAAAGCTGTTGAAATGCTTAATTTTAAGGGTATCTATGCTGAGGGTGTGGATAGGCTTCTTAAAGGCTCTTCACCAAACTATGTTTACAGGGCTGCTGAATGTAAAAATTTAAAAGTTCTTTTAAGAAATTTTAGGCTTACTGACGATATCGGTTTTAGGTTTTCTATGAGAAGCTGGGACCAGTGGCCTTTAACAGCGGACAAGTATGCTTCATGGCTAGCTTCAACACCAGGTCAATGTATAAACATTTTCCCAGATTATGAAACGTTTGGGGAGCATCACCGCCCTGAAACAGGTATTCATGATTTTTTACGTTTTCTTCCAGTCGAAATTTTAAAATGGAATCATTTAAATTTGGCTACCCCATCAGAAGTTTTAGCTAAGCATAAACCTAAAGGTTTTATAGATTTTAGGGATTTTAAAGGAGGTGTCTCATGGGCCGATTTAGAGAAGGATACAAGTGGTTGGCTTAGTAACTCTATGCAGTTGGCATACTACACAACCATAAAAAATTTAGGTAAACTTGTTGAGGAATCACAAAACTTATTGTTCAAAAAAATATGGAGATTTTTTCAGGTAAGTGACTACCTATACTACATGTATGTTGGTGAGGGGCCTGCAAGCGAAGTTCACTCATATTTTAATCCCTATGGAAATCCGTTTAATGCTTATGTTACATGTCAAACTGCTATACTTGATTTTGAGGCTAAGCTAAGAAGCTATACCTTCGCCGCCGATGAACCTTTTAGGTTTTATGTTGATATTGGTGATGAAAATTTTACTGGATTTGAAGTTTTAAGTTTAAAGGGTTTTATTCAAGCTTTACTTAAAGTTGACATCAAAAGTATAAAATTTCATGTTAAACGTGGAGACTTTGAAAAGTGGGCTAGATTTAGTTTACATGATTCTATTCTTGCTGAAAAGTTTAAACTTTTCAGCAAATGTAAGTTTGTGGGTGAGAAATTAAGATTAAAACTTTTAAGAGTATGTTTAACTCGGTTAAAGGAGCTATCTGAAAATTCTTAGTAAGAAAGTAGTAATTTTGGTTTAAGAAAGAGGAAGAAATTTAACCTTAACCTACTCCTCTTTCCACGGGTTTGGAGGCTTATACTTCTCAAGTTCATCAGTAATTATTTCTTTATGAAAGCTGGAATCTCCAAATGCGTACTCTGACGCCTTAACACGGCGGAAGTAGAGGCCTATATCATGCTCCATTGTAAATCCTATAGCGCCGTGAATTCTTATACCACTAATGCATACATATTGGTAAACCTCGTTTGCCTTAACTTTCGCCAATGATATACTAAGCTTGGAAGGAGAGCCTACGCTTATTTCCCAAGCAGCCTTATAAACCAGATGCCTCAATCCATCAACTTCACAAAGCATATCAGCAAGTTTATGCTGGATTGCTTGAAATGAGCCTATGGGCCTATCAAACTGAACTCTTTCCTTAGCATAATTATTAGACATTTCTAGTACAGCTTCAGCTGCTCCAAGCATCTCAGCGCATTTTAAAACTGCTCCCCTTTGAAGGATAAATTCTACAATTTCCCAACCTTTGTCAATTTGACCTAGAACGTTATCTTTAGACACTTTAACTTTCTCAAATTTCACCTCACATTGCTTATCATGTGCTGCTGTAGGTATAACTTCAACCTTAATGTTAGGTTTTTTAGCATCCACGATCAGTACTGTTATTCCTTTCTCAGGGTCTTTTTCTTCGCTAGTTCTAGCAGCAACCAAAAGGTAATCAGCTACATGAGCATAGGGAACAAAAATTTTTGTTCCCTCAAGAACATAGCTATCTCCTTCTAATCTTGCACTAAGCTTAATATTTGAAGCCTCATAAACGGGTAGGGGGGCCTCTGTTAGGGCTACAGTCCAAATTTTTTCCCCAGTGGCAATTTTTGGTAGGAATTTTTCTTTTTGTTGTTTTGTGCCATACTGTAAAATTGAAAGTGAACATAAGATTGTAGAGAGAAGCGGACTTGGAAGTATGTTTTTTCCAGCTTCTTCCATAAGAAGAGCAAGATCCATAAACTCTCCTCCAACACCTCCATACTCCTCTGGAAGCGTAATACCCATCCACCCTAATTCAGCCATTTTACGCCACATTTCAGGAGAATATCCTTTTTCATCCTCCTCTAAACTTCGAACTTTTTCTTTTGGGCATTCTTTCTTCAGAAATTCCCTAACAGATTTTCTGAAAATTTCCTGTTCCTCAGAATAGCCAAAATCCATTTTACTTCACCCCTCTCCTCTAATAAGATTTAGGTAATCCTAAACCAAACCTACCCACAATATTCTTTTCAATTTCATCTGTTCCGGCGGCAATAGATAAGCCTGGGAAAAGCCAGTAAAGGCTTTCTACGCATCCCCTCAACTTAGCCCATTTTGAATCCCTTTGTAGGGGGTCCACTTGAGAGTAAGCTCCAAGAATTTCTGTTCCAGTAACAGCCAGTCTTTCAGCTACATAGTCATAGTATACTTTATCTCTTGATGGTTCATAAACCGGAATCATTCCTTTACCTATTTTCCAAGCTGTTTCATATACAATCATTCTTAAAGACTCGATCTCAACCTTTCTTTCAGCTAGCTTATGACGTATAACCGGATTCTTAATTAAACCTGTTTCCTTAGCATACTTAATCAACTCATCTAATATTCTTTTGCAATACCCATAACCTGAGGCGCCAACACTTCCTCTTTCAAAAGCTAAAGAACCCATTAGAACATACCACCCTTTCCCCTCCTCTCCAACAAGATTTTCAGCAGGAACCCTAACATTGTCAAAGAAAACTTCGTTAAATATGTGATAACCGTTATAATTTAATAAAGGATTAACGGTAACCCCTGGACTTTTCATGTCAACAATCAAAATACTTATACCCAAATGCTTTTTTGGAGGGTTGGGATCTGTTCGAGCTGCAAGCCAACACCATCTAGCTCTATGAGCAGCACTTGTCCATATTTTCTGCCCATTAATCACATACTCATCTCCTTCTCTTATAGCCCTAGTTTGAATATTGGCGAAATCTGAGCCTGCGTTAGGTTCACTATACCCAGTACACCAAACTCCATCAGGTTCTCCTGAAGCTATAAGTGGAAGAAATTTCTCTTTCTGCTCTTTTGTACCTACTCTTATAAGGGTAGGTCCAACCCAATCTACACCACTAACCCCCATTGATACGCCTGGAACACCCCAATAAGCCGCCTCCTCTCTGTAAACTGTGAATTCCCATATGGATGCACCTTTACCCCCGTACTCCTCAGGCCAATGCATGGTTAACCATCCTTTTTTAGCAAGTTTCTTTGACATAGATAGTGCAAATTGCCAATCTTCATCTCTACTTTCCTCTTCTAATGCCGCCACCAACCAACCTTCTGGTAATTCTTCTCTTACAAATTCTCTAATTTCCTTCCTCAATTTTTCCTCCTTTTCACCAAACTTAAAATCCATTTTTTCCACCATAAAGCTTATTTTACCTGTTATTGCTTCATTTAGTATAAATAATTCTAGTATTGGTATAAATTTTGGTGCTCGTCATTTATAATGGTTACTAGCTTAGGTAACTTAATTTTTAGTGAAAAAGCTTTTTCACGGTTTAAGGGCTTCCATTAATTAAATGTGGAAGATTTTTAATCTGTTTAGTGACTTTATAGGCTTAAGGTTTATAAAGTTAAAGATGGTTTAACCTTTATGCATTAAAAATTGATAAGAAACTTTTAAATCTTTATAGCGTTATATGTGGTGGAGTAAATGTACTCCTTAGCTGGTACTGGCGTGGATAATGAAATTTATATGCCTATTGAGGTTTAAACAAGCTACTTCTCATCTGTTTTTTTCAGGGAAAATTCCCCTGCAAAGGCAAACTTGTTCATAGACAAGAAAAAAATAGTCTTCTTAGAGTCTGAAGTTTTTCTGAAGATGGAAAACTTGTTACTAACGCTGCTGAAGTCTTCTACGTTTTTAAAGCTAAAAATAGTTAAATTTAGCTTTTAGCTAAAATTACTCTTGCATCTACAACTTTTGCACCTTTCTCGTACACAAGTATAGGGTTTAGATCCATTTCGCTTATCTCAGGATGATTCATAGCCATGTCAGAAACATTAAGTAATATTTTAACTATTGCGTCTATATCCGCTGGAGGAAGATTTCTATATCCCTTCAAAATCGGATAACCTTTTATTTCTGAAATCATTTCTTTAGCATCAAGCTCTGTTATTGGACAAACCCTGAATGAAACATCTTTAAGAATTTCAACAAAAACTCCCCCAAGACCAAACATAACTGTTGGTCCAAATTGTTGATCTTTGATAAGACCAACAATTACTTCTGTTGATGGTTGAGCCATTTCTTGAACAATAACCCCAACAATTTTTGCTTCAGGTTTACGTTTTTTAACGTTTGAAATTATTTTTGAGTAGGCTTCTTTAACCTTTTCATCGCTGTCAATGTTTAAAATCACTCCACCAACATCAGACTTATGTACGATATCCGGTGAAACAATCTTTAAAACTACGGGGTAACCTATCTCTTTGGCATATTTTACAGCTTCATCTTCATTTTTAGCAACCCTCACCTCGGTTGTAGGTATGTTATAAACTTTGCATAAAGCTTTAGCTTCATCTTCCATTAGGAAGTTTCTACCTTCATTTAGGGCTTTTTGAATAATTTCGAAACCCCTCTTATCTTCAACCATCTTTTAATCCTCCTTAACCTCGAAAGGTAGACTACTTTTAAGTTATGGTTTTGCAAACTACAATATATAATTTTCCTAGTAAACTTAACAAAATAAATTTAGGTTTAAGAAGTTTACCAACTACAAGTAATAGTGACTTATGTTTTCCCATTAAAAATAAACCAAAAATTTATGGGGGTTATTTGGTGTACCTAATTTTCTGAAAAAGCTAGCTTTACTACTGCAAACCTTTAAGCTATAAGAATGATAAAATTTGCTTTACAATTTTCGGGTTAGCGCAAAGTTTTAAGTGAATGTACAAGAAGTCAATGTATTTGTTTATGGTTGTTATTCAAGATTTTTCTGGTCTGAAACAGCTTCTTTAGTCGGTTAATGCGTCATTAGAAGTTTCAGCTGGTTTAAAGGCAATGTAGAATTTGATGAAGTTTAAACTTGCTTTTGAGTTTCCCTTTCTCTTCTTCTTCGTTCAAGAAATTTTTCTATATACTTTAGCTGGTTTTCAGTCTTAAGGCATAAGGTTTGAATATCCGCTGAATAGTTTATGAGAGTTATAAGGTCAATCTCTAAAGCCTTATTCAGTATACTTTTAGCCATGCCTATTGCTATTGGGCTGTTTTCCAGAAGCTTCTTAGCTAAATTTATTGTTTCTTCTTCAAGCTTATCTTCAGGCACAACTTTATTGACTAAGCCTATTTTTTCAGCTTCTTCAGCATCAATAAGCTGTCCTGTTAGAACAAGCTCCTTAGCTTTTCCAAGGCCAACAATCCTTGGAAGTCTTTGCGCGCCGCCCATATCTGGTATAAGCCCAAAACTAACCTCTGGAAGACCTAGCTTAGTATTCTTTGATGCAATTCTCATATCGCATGCTAAAGCTAACTCTAATCCTGCACCTAAAGCAACACCGTGAAGTGCTGCTATACTAGGCTTACTCATATTTTCAAAGAGAAGAAGCGCATCATTAATTCTTCTTATATCTCTTCGAACTTTCTCGGCGCTAACCTCCTTAAACGCTTGACCAAATGCTTTTAAATCTGTTCCTGAAGAAAATGCTCTTCCAGCACCTTTAAGTATGACAACCTTAACATCTTCATCCTCAATCATCAACTTAACAGCTTCAGAAAATTCTTCAAGAAGTTCTTGGTTGATGGCATTTAAAACTTGAGGTCTGTTTAAGATGATTTTTCCTATACCCCCATCTTTTTCAAGAAGAATATTCTTAAAGGCTTTACTTTCCACTTTTAAATCACCAGTTAAATGGTAACACAGTAATTACACTTAATGTTTTATTGTAGGTCACATTGATTTTAAATTTTTCTTGGATGGTGAAGAGACACAAGTAAACTTTAAAAGCATTGGCTTCTTAAGCCAATTTTTCTTATTTTTTAAACTTTCTATCACATAACCCCTTATTGGCACGTCTTCATGTTGTTTGCAGAAGTGTTAATGCTTTTAACGGTGAAATATAAAAATAAGTTTCATATGAAAGTATATAGAAAACGTAGAACAAGGTTTCAGCATGGATGTCTGAAGAACGGATTATTATAACAACAATGGAAAAAATACCGAACGCAGAGGTTAGTGAAGTTTTAGGTGTTGTTTGGGGTTCAAGCATTAGAGCTAAACATTTAGGTAATAATATCGTTATGGCTTTGAAGAAAATTGTTGGAGGTGAGCTTGGAGCTTATACTCAAATGCTTGAAGAGGCAAGAAGAGAAGCAGTTTCAAGGATGGTTTCTCAGGCAAAGAAGCTTGGTGCTGATGCTGTTGTGGGGTTTAGGTTTTCGACCTCAATGGTTACAACAGGTGCCGCTGAAATTATTGCTTATGGAACTGCCGTAAAACTTAAAAGTCGTTTTACTCTCTAACCACCGTTAACTATTTATAAGATTTTATGCTTACTACCGCAATAGAACCACCTTTTTGTTTTCTCTCCTTTTTCAAAAACCTGTTGAAAGCTATTAGGGTGAAACTTTTTGCAGAGATATTTTGGTTTATTCGAAAAGCTTAAATCTAGCTTTATTATTTAAGATTTCAGAATTAACCTAAGCTGTTGTTGTCGCTGGGTAAAGTTTAGGTTTTAACTTTTAGAGAGAATTAAAAATTTGGAAAAGTTTTTAGGAGGTTGATGAAATATGGCTACAACAGCTCAAGCTATACCCGCCGTAACCGAGTCAGGACAGCCTATCCTCATTCTTAAGGAAGGGACAACACAAACTAGGGGTAGGGAAGCGCAAAGAAACAACATCATGGCAGCTAAAGTTATAGCCGAAATGGTTAGAACCAGTCTTGGTCCACGTGGAATGGATAAAATGCTTATCTCAAGTTTTGGTGATGCAACAATAACAAACGACGGTGCAACAATTTTAAAAGAAATGGATATTCAGCACCCGGCAGCCAAAATGATGGTTGAAGTTGCAAAAGCTACAGACCATGAGGTAGGTGATGGAACAACAACGGTTGTTATTCTTGCAGGAGCATTGCTTGAAAGAGCTGAAACTCTCATCAGTAAGAATATTCACCCAACAATCATAGTTGATGGTTTCAATAAGGCTGCTGAAAAAGCTCTGGAAATTGCAAATAAAATCGCAATCGAGGTTAACCCAAAGGATAGGGAGATTCCTAAAAAGGTTGCAATGACAGCTATGGCAAGTAAGATGGTGTCAGAGAATAGAGAGTTTCTTGCAAACTTAGCTGTTGACGCAATTCTACAAGTTATTCAAGAGGTTGATGGAAAATATAAGGTTGAGATAGATGACATCAAGGTTGAAAAGAAGGCTGGGGCATCAATAACGGATACAAAGCTTGTTAAGGGGGTAGCCCTAGATAAGGAGGTTGTTCACCCAGGAATGCCTAAAATTGTAAGAAACGCCAAAATAGCTTTGCTTGACTGTCCACTTGAAATAGAAAAAACCGAAATTGATGCAAAAATAAACATTGAAACACCAGAACAGATGAAGGCTTTTCTTGATGAGGAGACTAAGATGCTTAGGGAGATGGTTGAGAAGGTTAAGAATGCTGGTGCTAATGTTTTATTCTGCCAGAAAGGTATAGATGACATGGCTCAACACTTCCTAGCTAAAGCAGGAATACTAGCAGTCAGAAGAGTTAAGCAATCTGACATGGAAAAACTTGCTAAGGCTACAGGTGGAAGAATAGTTACAAACCTTGACATGCTAACTTCAGATGACCTTGGATATGCTGAGCTTGTAGAAGAAAGAAAACTTGGAGAAGATAAGTGGACCTTTGTTGAAGGATGCAAAAATCCAAGGTCATTAACCATACTCATACGTGGCGGTAACGATAGAGTTGTAGATGAGGCTGAAAGAAGCCTTCATGACGCTATATGCGTAATCAGAAATGTTATTCACAAACCCAAGGTTGTTGCCGGTGGTGGAGCGCTTGAAGCTGAGATTGCTCTCCAGCTTAAAAACTGGGCTCAATCGCTTTCAGGTAGAGAACAGCTTGCAGCTTTAGAGTTTGCTGAAGCATTAGAAACAATACCTTTAACCTTGGCTGAAAATGCTGGGCTTGACACTATAGATATCCAGGTTGAGCTCAGGGCTAGACATGAAAAGGGTGAAAAATGGGCTGGTGTGGATGTTTTCGAAGGCAAAGTTAAAGATATGCGTAAAATTGACGTTTACGAACCACTACTTGTTAAAGAACAGGTAATAAAGTCCGCAGTTGAAGCTGCATCAATGATACTTAGAATAGACGACGTAATAGCAGCTTCAAGAATGAAAGAAACAACTCCCCCAAGTAAAACTGGAGCTGGGGCCGGAGAAGAAGAGGAGAAATCATCATCCGAGCTTGATTAGAAAAGAAGTTTTGCTTAATTAATGTGAGGTGAAAAGATATGAGTCAAACAATTCCTGTTTTAATTTTAAAAGAAGGTACAGGTAGAACTAGAGGACGTAATGCTTTAAGAAACAACATCATGGCCGCAAGAATTATTGGAGAAATTTTACGTAGTACACTTGGTCCACGTGGAATGGATAAAATGCTTGTTGATAGTTTAGGAGATATAACCGTAACAAACGATGGTGCAACAATTCTAAAAGAGATCGACGTTGAACATCCAGCCGCTAAAATGATGGTTGAAGCTGCCAAAACCCAAGACCAAGTTGTAGGTGATGGAACAACAACAGTTGTTGTTTTAGCTGCTGAACTCTTGAAAAAAGCTGAAGAACTTATAGATCAAAACATCCATCCAACTGTTGTTGTTGGAGGGTTCAGGAAGGCTGCAAACTACTGTTTAGAGGAGCTTGAAAAAATAGCTATCCCAGTAGATATTGATGATAAAGATATGCTTAAAAAAGTTGCTGAAACAGCTTTACGCAGTAAATCTGCATCCACTGCAAAAGATTTAATTATCAACATGGCTATTGAGGCTGTTAGAAGTATTGCTGAAAAGAGAGATGAAAAACTGGTTGCCGACATAGACCAAATTCAGATAACCAAGAAGCACGGTGGAAGCTTGGCTGACACAAAACTTATCAATGGACTCATTATCGATAAGGAGGTTGTTCACCCGGGAATGCCTAAAATTGTAAGAAACGCCAAAATAGCTTTGCTTGACTGTCCACTTGAAATAGAAAAAACCGAAATCAGCGCTGAAATAAGGATTAGAGATCCTGCTCAGATGAAGGCTTTTCTTGATGAGGAGACTAAGATGCTTAGGGAGATGGTTGAGAAGGTTAAGAATGCTGGTGCTAATGTTTTATTCTGCCAGAAAGGTATAGATGACATGGCTCAACACTTCCTAGCTAAAGCAGGAATACTAGCAGTCAGAAGAGTTAAAAAGTCTGACATGGAAAAACTTGCTAGAGCTACAGGTGGAAGAATAGTTACAAACCTTGATGACCTTAAACCTGATGTGCTTGGATATGCTGGGCTTGTTGAAGAAAGAAAAATTGGAGAAGATAAAATGGTGTTTGTTGAAGAGTGTAAAAATCCAAAGTCTGTTGCAATCTTAATACGTGGTGGACTTGAAAGATACGTTGATGAAATTGAACGTGCAATCCATGATTCACTTTCAGTTGTTTCAGACGTTTACGAGTATAACAAGGTTGTTGCTGGTGGAGGGGCGGTTGAAGCTGAACTTGCAAAAAGACTGAGAGAGTATGCTAGAAAGGTTGGTGGTAGAGAACAGCTTGCAATAGAATCCTTTGCAGACGCATTAGAAGTTATACCCCGAACCTTGGCTGAAAATGCTGGGCTTGACCCTGTTGATATTCTTGTTGAGCTTAGGGCTGCGCATGAAAAAGCTGATGGGTTATGGTGTGGTGTAAACGTTTTTGAAGGTAAAGTCGTAGATATGATGAAGCTTAACGTCGTTGAGCCTATGAAGGTTAAGGAACAAGCAATAAAATCCGCAGTTGAGGTTACATCAATGATACTTAGAATAGACGACGTAATAGCTGCAGCGAGAACAAAACCTGAAAAAGAAAAAGGTGGAGCGGGCGGAATGCCTGAATACTAAGCAAAACCAAAAACTTTTTTTACTTAAAAATTAAATATTCACACCTTTTTAATAGTTACATAGTCTCTCCTTTACTGAGTTATTAATGCCGGGGTGGCTGAGTGGACTAAAGCGCGGGCCTTGAGCTTAAGAAAAGGAGAGCCCGTGGGCCCTTGGGGCCCGCATGGGTTCAAATCCCATCCCCGGCGTCAAAGAGCTTTACGTTATTTGACATTTAAACTTAAACTGAACTGTTTAAAAATTGCAAATAAACTAGTTTGTTATCAGGTTTGAAATTGTTGAATAAAAAATTAGGAAAACAGTTATAAAAAGGAAAATTTTAAGTCTTCTTTGTTAAATCAACAAGCTTTTGAACTTTATGTCCTAAGAAGGGAAGCTCGGAGATTGATCTAGCAATCTCTACCTCTGCTTCAGCGTTAAAATTCTCCGCAACTTTTTCTGAAATAGCTTTTTTAAAGGTATTCTCATCTTTAACCTTTGTTAAATCTATCACAATCTTAATTTTCAGCTTATCAAGTGGAAAGGGCTTGTACTTGTAGATTGTAAACCACTCCGTAAACCCTGGAACATCCGCTAAAGCATTTTCTATTTCTGATGGAAAGATAACTTTACCTTTAATGTTTACCGCAAAAGCCTCTCTCCCAAGAAATGTAACCCGAGTATGAGTTCTACCGCAACCACATTTCTCCGTTGAAATAAACCCTATATCTTCAGCACCCCACTTAATAACTGGTGTTGCCTTAGCGAAAAGGTTTGTAACAACAATTTCTCCACGCTCACCTTCAGCCATACGTTCATGAGTTCTAGGGTCTCTAATCTCAACAAGAAATAGATCATCACATGAATGCAGACCAGCATGCATATCACAGTCGCCAAAATACCATAAAGGGTCAGCTATCCCACCAAAGTCATAGATTTTGTCAATAGGTATACCTGTTTCATCTTCAAGTTTTCTTTTAACAGTTTTAGTTACTATGTCCCCATAACCAGTATCAATCATACGAACGTTTTCACAAAGCTTCTTAAAATCTTCACCAAGTCTTTTAGCAGCTTCAATAAGGGCGTAAATATAAAGGGTAGGTCCTGCAAGGATTGTAGGTTTAAAGGTTTTCATGATTTGAATGTGTTTATCCATGATGTTTGGTAAAGGATAACCACAATCACCAACGCTTCTAATTCCAAGTCTATCAATACCTAATGTATGTATAGGAATGTACCCGTGCCATCTAAAAGCCCCACCCATGACAAAGTCTCCTGGACGCCAGCCTCTCATCCACTTAAGTCTAATCTCTTGCTCTGAAGCAGTTGTAAGGTCTTCACGCGAGTAGGCAAAAATTGTAGGTAAACCTGTTGTACCTGTTGAAGCATGGATGGTTATGATTTCATCGCTTAAAGGTATGCATAAAGTTCCGCCAAAAGGATCGCCTGTTTTATCACGTTCATCTCTAATCTCATCCTTATACGTCATTGGAACCTTGTCAAAATCACTAAAAGATTTAACATCACCTGGGGACAACTCTGCCTCTTTAAACTTTTTATTATAAAATTTAGAGTGATGGTAAACATAGTTCAGCTGAGCTAAAAGTCTTTTTAACTGAAGATCTCTTAATTCACTCCTAGGCATAGTTTCGATTTCTTCACTCCAAAATTTTTTCCATTTTTTAACCAATCTAATTAACACCTCCTTAAATTAAAATTATTCTTGTATGAGTTCTACCGCAATTACAGATATCTTTAACAAGCTTAGCATTATACCATGTCAAATACCTTAACATTGGTGTACCTTTAGTCCAAAGATTTGTTATGGTAAGTTTTCCAACTTCACCTTCGCTTTTAGCCTCACCAGTTTTTTCATCAACAACTTCAACAATAAACCCATCATCCCATACATGCAATCCACTTTTTTCTGGACACTCAAAAGCAAAAAAGTGGTTATCTTGAACATCCATCATTGAAAGATGAAGACCCCCCCATTCCTCTGTAAACCTTTTCCTTTCATCTTCAGTTAGAAATGGCTCCCCAAGTTTTGTTCTATGAATAACTATTCTACAGTTAAATGCTTCTCTTGGAGAGACACCACTTTTCTTAACTTCATCGTTCATCATCTTAGCAAAATTTACAGTTGTTATAATTATATGAGGTTTAACAGACCTAGTAAGATGAATTATTCTTGGAAGATCTATAAATGGAAGGGAAATTTCGACAGGTATGGCTGTAAACGGGATAATACGCTGTAAAGATCTATGGGTTGTGCCGAAACCTTCAATCAAGCATAAAACCTCATTTAGTGTTGCTTGAAGCTCTACAATCATTCCTTTCTCAAGACCAACCATCAAAAAATACCTTAAAAGATGGTTTAAAATCACATTTCTATCATCATGTGTATAGGCTGTATAAAGAGGTGGTCCTTTTAAAGACTGGTCTTGGGGGGAAAATACGTACACAACATCCTCTTCAGGTACACATAATCTCCCTCCAAAGGGATTTTGAGGTGAAGCATCTTTAACAGCATCTTCCCTAGTTGTTAATGGTAGTTTCTGCAAGTCATCTAGAGTTTTAATATCTTCAGGTTTAACCCCTGTTTCATCAAACCTTCTATGATAAAATGACGAATTATTGTAGACATATCTTACCTGTTTCTTAAGATTTTTTAGTTGAAGTTCCTTTAATTCGCTTGGAGGTATTGTTTCAAGAGTTTCAAAGTTTAAACTCCATAAAGACATCTTATTTACACCTTACAATAAATCAAAACTTTATGTTTATTACAGCTTTTAATATTTATACATGAAAAGATAGATATTTATAGTTTTCTAGAAAATTTTGAAGATGAGACTTTCAACTTAAGATAAAGTTTAGTAGTTTCTAAATAGAAACTATTGCAGGAGGTATTGTAGTTACAAGGTCTAAAAGATCCCTTATGCTTCCAACTATCCCTTTAAGGGAAAAGGGTAAAACATAGGCTAGCCGTGAAGGTATGGGGGCTTCTCTTTCCAGGATTTTTTCAAGGTCTTTAATGTTATTCATAACTTCATACATTTTTTCTATTGCCTCTGTATGCGTCTTTTCATTCTTGGAGAAGAAGGCCTTTATTGTCCCCTCATAAGTAAAATGTATGCCTTCCTCAACCTTTTTAATCTCGGTTGCACAGTTTTCTGGAATTTTAAATGGTAGAGTGCTACCTACCTCTCTAGCTACTAACACAACGCGATCAGCAATACTTTCTACGAGGCTTGCAGCAATTCTATAATCTAGGCAATCTATCGGTGAGAACTCAAGTTTTTCGCCAAGCTTAGGGTTAAGAGTTATTGTCCTCAAGATTCTTACAAGTAGAAAATATAACCTATCAACTTCATCATCTTTTTCATCTAAGGATTTTGCAAGCTCTACATCAGAGGTTAATAGACTTCTAAAAAGGTCTTTAAGCATACTCAGAGAAAGTACATATTCCCGTCTTAGAATCTTCTCAGGAGAGTAAGCTGCTGGTTTAAGTAGACATTGAAGAACAATTTTTTGTTGCGATTCCTCAGTAAGTTCAACACCAACTAAGCGATTCATTATTGCTTTAACTCTTCTCATATGGTCTTCGGTAATCTGTGCGGATTCAAGGTTTATAACTTCATAACCTAACAGGTAACTACTTAAAATTTTACTCTCAATTCTGCCAGTGGCTTTTAAAGTTATCTCTGGTGAAAACTCCACTGTCTGTTGGGGATCCAGAATTAAACATCCATCGCTACGCTCCTTAACGTAAACTATTGAACCTTTTTTAAGGTTAAACTTTTTAATCCACCTTTTTGGAAGAGAGACAAGACAAGTACCATCAACGGTTTTTTGAATTTTTCTTGCTTCAAGAGACAAATCCTTTTCCACCATTTAATTAAGATTATGTATCTTTATTTATATCTTTAAAGAATTTATAGGTAGACAATAAAATAAGCTAACCCACGTTCTAGTTGGCCTTTCTGCCTACAGATTTTAAAAGCTCTTCTAAACTATCCGCTATTCTTGAAAGCCTTTCTTCAATATGTTTACTCATGACAATGTACCGTCTAGGATATGGTATTTCTATCCCATGTTTATCAAACTCCTTTTTAATTTCTTTTAATAAGGCTCTAGCCATCATAAAAGCCGTAGGTTGGTCTTTAGCTTTAGATAAAAGTCTAAGAACCACTCCTGAATCGGCAAACTCCATAACAACAACGTTGGGTAGATTATCCGTAGGTATACAATCAGGGTGTCTTCTTGCAACGTCAACCATAATTTTTATAGCCTTCTCCAAGTCACTTTCATAGCTTATTTGAACAAAAACCGGGACAACCATTGTTGGGTCTTCTACGCTATAGTTTGTTATAACTTCATTTTGAAGTATCGAATTTGGAACCATTAAACGCCTATTATCCCATGTTCTTAAAACCGTATGTATAAGCTTAATATCTTCAACAAAACAAAAATCATTTCTAAACATTACAGCATCACCAATCCTTATTGGTTGGGAAATTGAAATGATAATACCTGAAATTATGTTTGAAAGACTTGATTGGGCTGCAAGGCCTATAACTATTGAGGCAAAACCTGCTGCAATGAAGATTGAAGCAATAACACCGCTAGCTTCAGGAAAGGCTGTGAATGTTGTTGCTAAAATACCTATGCTTGCAACAACAGTCACAAGCAACCTTTTAATAAACCTGTAAATTGTCTCAAATCTAGGTTGTGTTTTAAGAATTTTTCGGAAAAAGCCTGTGAAAAGAAAGTTTAAGATATACGCTAGGAGGAGTGTTAAAGTTAAACCTACAATAAATGTGACAATTGAGCTTAAGGGTATAGTAGGTAAAAGTTCCATACTAGAACAGCCGAACTTTTAGTTGTTTTTACCTAGAAAATTGTCATAGAGCTTTGTTATAAGTATTATTGGTGAAAAATATGTGAATAAGGTTATCTCTGGTGTTTTAAAAGGTTTTCTAGGTTCATTAACAAATGGCATATTTTTAGCTGTAAAAATAAACAAGCTTGGCTTAAATCTACAGTTTCGGTTTCTTACGGTAGAAACTCAACCCTCCCAACTCAAACAGTTGTAACAGTTGACCAGATATAGGTTATGTTTTAAAGTTTCATTGTAAAAACGACACGTAGTTTAAGGAAACCTTTAGAGAGATTGATTAAGGTAAATAAAATAATTATGAATATTAAGCATTACAATTGTAAAAGAGGGGATTTTAACAATGAGCATCTTAGAGGAATTTAAAAAACTTTTCTATCCTAAGTCTGTTGCTGTAATTGGGGCTTCAAACAATCCTTTAAAAATGGGCTTTCAGTGTGTTAAAAGCCTTGTTGAATCTGGTTTTCAAGGGAAAATTTACCCTGTCAACCCTAGCATTAACAAAATTTTAGACTTAAAATGTTATCCAAGCATTTTAAGCATACCGGATGATGTTGACTTAGCAGTAATCGTTATTCCAGCATCCGAAGTTCTTCAAGCATTTAAGGAGTGTGCTTTAAAGGGTGTGGGTGGCGCGGTTATTATAACCGGTGGATTTAAAGAAACTGGAAGGGAAGAGAGTTTAAAGCTTCAGGAAGAATTAAAAAGGATAGCCGACGATGCTGGAATAAAAGTCGTTGGACCAAATACTTTTGGCATGGTTAACCTTTATGCAAATCTTAACGCCTCCTTCACCATACCATTTTCCTACTTAAAAAAAGGGAGAGTTGCTATTGTTGGGCAAAGTGGCGGAGTCTGCCATATTTTGGCATTTCAGTTACATGACGAAGAAATTGGTTTTAGCAAAATTATTGGTGTTGGCAATAGATGTAATGTTGAATTTGCAGATTTACTTGAATACCTTGTCGAAGATCCTGAAACAGAAGTTATAGCATTATACATTGAAGGAGTTGAAGATGCTAGAAAGCTCGTAAAGGTTGCAAAGAAGGTTGCGGAGAAAAAACCTATAATAGTGTATAAGGTCGGTGTTGAGGAAAGCAGTAAAGCAGTATATTCTCATACAGGCTCCTTGGCAGGTAAAAGTGAACTCTACTCTTCAGCTTTTAAGCAAGCTGGAATGATTCCAGTTGGAGATTGCGTAGAGTTTGTTGATACAATTAAGGCTTTTTGTCTTCAAAAACCGCCAAAAGGCAGAAAATTTGCTATAGTTTCTAAGGAGGCTGGCCCCTCAATTATAACCATAGATGTTTGTGTTAAGGGAGGGTTAACTCTAGCAGATTTTTCTGAGAAAACAATAAGAAAAATAGAGGAAGTTGTTCCACCCTACACTATTAGAAGCAATCCTGTAGATTTAGCGTTTGTCTTAGCAGATTATGAAAAACATGTTGAAGTTTTAAAATTAGTTTTATCAGATGAAAATGTTGACTCAATGGTTTACATTAACATTTACAATCCAGAATTAAAACCACCAGTAGAGGAAATTTCTCTGCTGGCTAAGGAAAATGGTAAAACGGTTGTTGCATGTTTAATCGGATTTAAAGACATTCAAGCTTTAGGTAAAAAAGAGTTCGAAAAGTATAAGATTCCTGTATATCCTACACCCGAAAGAGCTGCAAAAGCGCTTATAAATCTTACAAAGTATGGAGAAAAACTTAAAATACAGAAAAATTATGGTTAGTAAAAATTTTATATATCAGTTTTAAGAAGAAAATTTTGTATCAAAATTAAATTTTTAAATTTTTAGGTGGTTTAAAGTGGTCAGAAAGTGGAGACTTGTTATAACCAGAACTAACGTGGCTAAATGGTATGGCGGCTGGGCAATTTCAGGAATTAGAGCTATGAATGAGGGTAAAATTCCAGATACGATATCAGTTTTCTACATTGATGAACCTGGAGTTTTTATTCAACGTTATTGTGATGTTCTTATGGATGTAAATTACGAGGAATGTAAAAAACTTAACATTCCAATTGCAAGAGGAATTGCTGCGGGAGGAGGGGTTATTTACGCTGAACCTGGAGTTGAACCTTTTATTGGATTAAACTGGAATCCTAAACGTAACCCTCAAATTCCAACCAGTCCTGAGCTTTTCTTTATGAGGATGCTTGGTAGGGCTGCGGATGTTATAAGTGAAAGGTATAAGATACCGTTAAGGTATAGGCCGTTAAATGATATGGAAGTTTGGGATCCTAATCTTAAAGCTTGGAGAAAAGTTATGGGTACCGGTACAACAACCGTTGGTGAATGTGCTGCTTTTGCATGGTTTCCAACATTCTTTAAACCAAGTGGATTGATGAACAGAATTTTGGTTTCACCTAAAGATAAATTTTCTGATAAAGTTTTTAAAGAAGCTTCCCTCAGAACTTGGAATTTTGAGGAAGCAGGAGCATTTAGAGAAAGACCTAGTAGAGACGAGGTTGTAAAAGACTGGATAGACATTACATTAAAGGTTGTAAAAGATGTTTTTAACATTGAAGTTGAACATGGAGAATTTACTGAGGAAGAAATTATGTATGCTGAGGAAGCCTTTAAAATGTTTTCATCAGAAGAAAACTTGTTTTCAAGGTCAGCCGAAAAAAGGTTTTCAAAGATTCCTGAGGGAACAAGTTTAGGAAAATACTCAGTTAAGGTTACTGCTGGACCCTTAATCAGAGTTTACGTTTTAAGGCGAGGAGATATTGTTGAGGATATAATGTTTACTGGAACCATGCATATGTACCCTGCAGATGCTTTGGAGGAGTTGGAAAAGGATCTTAAAGGATGCAAAACAGATGAAACCATAATTAGAAACAAGGTTAATGAGTTGTTTACAAGAAAAAATGTAATTATAGGTATGGGAAGCGCTGAACTTGTGGCTGAAAGCATAATAAAAGCATGTAAAGAAAGCTATAAACCGCAAACTTAAAATTAAACTTTTTTAATTTTATGAAAAGTCTCAGGTAAAAGGAAAGCCACAATCGTTAAACCAAAAATTGGTGCAATACTCATTACCGTAAAAAGGGTTATCCAACTGTTGGTTACTGTAAGAATGAAGCTTATAAGCATTGGAGAAAAAACTGCGCCAAGCTCACTGAATGATTGAACAAAGCCCATGGCTCCTCCTCTAATAGACGGATCTGATGCATCTGCAGCTACAGCGTAGGCTAAAGGACCGTAAATACCTGCACCAGAACCACTTATAAGGGCTGTTAAAAACGTGGTTGTTAAAACTGTAAACTCATCACTACCAACCCATCTTAAGGAAAAACATCCAATGGCTGTTAAACTTAAACCTAAACCTATAGCAACTCTTCTACCGACTTTATCTGAAAGCCTACCGCCAAGTAGTGCAACTAAACCGTAAATTATGTAAAATATTCCGGGAAAGATGCCAATAAAAAATGTTGCCACCCCAATTTCCCTTAAAAATATTGGAACCCAGAAAAGGTATAATATAAGCATAAACCAGTAAACCATGTTTATTAAAAGACAGGAGAAAATTACACGATTCTTAATTAAGGATTTATAACTTTTAACAGTAACTAAAACTTTCCTTTTACCAGTTAAATCTTCAGTTATAGTGTTTGTAGACGAAGAATACTTAACAGCAACTTTCTTGGTTTCATTTATAAAGAAAAGCCCTATTAAGCATGAAACAAAATATATTACAGCAGCAAAATAAAATGTTATAAAATAGCCTAGAACAGATAAAACTAGGCCTGAGATAAGTGAGCCCATCCCAAGACCAAGCAAACCTATGCCTCTGGCTGTTCCCATATATTCTCCAGCTTTCTCGACTGGAGCAACATCATAACTCATGGTTGTAAGTGATACTATAATAAAAGAGTAGCCAGCACCTGTCAAACCAACCCAAACAACAATAAAAATCCAGGGCTCATGTAAGAGTGGGATTAAAACTAAGCCTACAGCTGAGAGTAGTGGGCCTAACACTGTACATGGTTTCCGGCCAACTTTGTCGACAAATCTGCCAACAAAAATGCTTGTTGGAACTCTAGCAATGTATGGTATCGTAGTAAGAATACCTATAACGGCGTAAGTTAAACCTATAACCCTGTACCAGACAGCAATAACAGGTATATATAAACTTCCTAGAAGAAAAGTAAAGTACCAAAGGCAAATTATAGGCCAAACATTTTTATCCAAAGCTTAAACCTAAATTTAGGTAGTTAGGTTAAAGCCTACTTTAAAGGTACGTACATCGAACTTCTACTTGCACCAACACCTGGAGCACCATGGTCAACTTTTTTACAAGTCATCGAAAATTCTCCTAGAAGATGTCCTATCATTTCAGGTTTAACGGTTACATGTATAAAATCCTTTCCACTATGCACAGCAAAGGTTGCCCCAACCATTTCAGGCAAAATAAGCATATCTCTACAGTGAGTTTTAATTACAGTTTTTTCAAGCAAACCCTTCTCTCTAAGCTTCCTAATTCTCTCTAAAATTTTTCTATGTTCTATAGGAAGACCTCTAAGCATTTTTCTTCTAGCCTTTGATGGTAAAAGCGTTACGAATTCATCCATAGGCATTTGAAGAAGCTCCTTTAGCGGGTATCCCCTATATGTAAACTCCTTAACCATTCTTGGATAACACCCACCTACACTAAAATACTAGCAAATATTTAAGTATTGAAGCACTTAAGATTTTTCTCTAAAAATTCATGATATTCTATAAATTTTGCAAGGGCTTTGGCGGCTTTCTCGATATTTGGATATACAGGTATTCCTGTTCCTATATATTCGTCTTTAATCTTTCTCCGAGTTTTTTCAGCATTTAACATTTCAAGTTCCAAAGGTGTTTCGTAAAGAACAAGGATAATAGGTTTTTTTACATTTTTCTTTACGTAAATGGGTGCTTTAAGAGTTTTTTTAATAAAATCCTTATTCACAAAAGTTTTTTCGCTGTAAAAGAGTGGAAGATGCCAAACTAAAACAATTAAAACATCTATTTGAGGATCTAAAGCAGCAATCTTTAAGATTTCTTGATAGGCTTTAGGTGGAGTGAAAGGTGAGCCTAAATCTACAGGATTTCTCAGGGAAACCCCTACAGGTTGAGCAAGCATCCTAATTTTTTCCACGTTTTCAGGCTGAAACTCTGGAATCCTGAGTCCATAATTTTCGCAAACATCAGCAGATGCAACAGCCATGCCACCACCAACACAAACAATACCAACATTCCTGCCACAAGGCTTAGAAAACAACTGAAAAATTAGGGAAATATTCACAAGGTCCTCAAAACTTTCAGCTTTTATAGCTCCACTTTGCTTAAAAAACGCATTCCACACCTCCTTTTTTCCGGCTACAGCACCTGTATGGCTTTTAGCGGCTTTTTCTCCAGCATCTGTAAGTCCACCTTTCCATATTATTACTGGTTTAACTTTAGCAGCCTCCTTAACAAGCTTCATAAAACGTTTACTATCCTTGATACTTTCAATGTACATAGCAATAATCCTTGTTTCATAGTCATTAATGAGGTACTCAAGAAGATCTGATTCATTAATATCCAAAGCATTACCGTAGCTTACAACCTTGCTAAACCTTAAACCTAAACTTTTACCGTGAAGGCAAAATCTTTCAGCTAAACCCCCACTTTGAGAAATAAGCGCAACATTTCCACTTTCCCTTGGAAAATTTGCTCCAGGTAAAAGAGTTAAACCTCCACTTGGACAGTATATGCCAAAACAGTTAGGTCCAACAAGCCTTGTAAAGCTGCCTTTAATTATTTTAAGAAGTTCCTCCTCAAGTTTTTTACACTCCTCAAGTCCGGTTTCACTAAAACCTGAAGAAAAAATAACAACAAAGTTAACCTTCTTATCTACGCAGTCTACAACAACTTCGGGAACAAGTTTAGCTGGAACACTTATAAATGCAACATCAACATTTTCAGGTATTTCTTTAACGCTTCTGTAACACTTTAAACCTAAAATTTCTGGGGCTGTAGGGTTAATAGGGTAAATTTTACCTTTAAAACCAAAACTAAGAAGAGCATCCAAATATCTGGAGCCGAATTTTTGAGGTTTAGCTGAAACTCCAACAACCGCAACAGATCGAGGGTAAAAAAGACTATCAAGGAAGGTTTGGTTGCTAGACATCAATTAAACCTCAATTAAACGGTAAAGACTGTTGTTTATCAATTAGATAGAAAATTAACTAAAAAAATAAAAAGTTAATTAGGGTTGATTGACTTTTTTTTTATCTTCCCTTAAACTCAGGTTTTCTTTTTTCAAGAAATGCTTTAGCACCTTCTCTTGCGTCTTCAGAAACAGCCATCACCGCAAATAGGTCAACATCTCTTTCCAGCGCTAACTCTATATCTGGCGCAAAACCACGGTTTATAGCTTCCTTTATAAGTTTAATAGCTAACGGACTTTTACTTTTAAGCTTGTTTGCCATTTCTATTACCGCCGCCTCAAGTTTTTCTGGTGGAACAACCTTGTTAACCAAGCCTAGTCTTTCAGCCTCGGTTGCAGGAATCATGTCTCCTGTAAAGGCTAGTTCTTTTGCCTTGTGAATTCCAACAATTTTTGCAAGTCTGGACATTCCACCCCATCCTGGAAGAACACCAACATTAATTTCAGGTTGACCAAACAATGCTTTTTCACTTGCAATTATAATATCGCATGCCATTGCAAGTTCACATCCACCACCAAGAGCAAGACCGTTAACAGCTGCAATTACAGGTTTTCCAAGTTTTTCAATACGTAAAATAACTTTTTCAATACTTTCCCTTAAAAACTCTTTAGCATCTGCAGGTGTTTTCATCTCTAAAAATCTTGAAATGTCTGCTCCAGCACTAAAAGCTCTATCACCAGCACCAGTAATGACAACAACCTTCACATTAGCATCTTTTTCAGCTTCATTTAAAGCCGAGTTTAACTCTAAGATGATGTCCGCGTTGATAGCGTTTAAAACTTTAGGTCTGTTTAAGGTTATCTTCATAATATTATCCTTTTTTTCAACCATTATCGCCTTGTAGCTGTCCACCTTAACACCCCCTAAAATAATTATCTTCACATATTTTACTTATAAAATATGGTGTTAATACTCCATTAATTGTTTGGGTTGTTGTACTTTTCGGCGGCCTGCATAAAACCTAATTTTTACACATTAAATGCGGCATCGATGTTTTCAGCAAGGGAAGATAAAAAGTTTTATAAAGCTTATCATTTAAAAGTTTTTAGGAGGTAAAAGTTTATGGTTAAATTTTTCACTTTAGAGTTTTTTAAGCAAATATCTGAAAATGTCAATAAAAACCCTGATTTTGAAATTGGTATAGGAGATTTTGACGGAACAATAATCTTAGCTGCAAAAGACCTTGGAAAATCCTTCCTTATAGAGATTAAAAGAGGAAAAATTAGAAGCATAAAAGAGGTAGAACCACACGAGAAATCAGATTTTAAGCTTGAAGGAAACTATGAAAACTGGGTTAAAGTTGGTAAAGGTGAACTTATGGTTAGAGATGCAATCCTAACAGGTGCTTTAAGCTTAACAGGAAGTCTTGTAGGTTTGGCTATGTACTCTGGAGGGTTTGGAGTGTTGCTTCAAACAATGGCTTCAACACCAAAAGAATTTTAAAATAAAACTTTAACCCTTATAAGTAGCTCATAAACAATATCATTCAAACAAATTGTCTAGAAGCCCGGTGGTGTAGCGGCCAAGCATAGCGGGCTTTGGACCCGCTGACGGGAGTTCGAATCTCCCCCGGGCTACCACTTTTCACCAACGTTGCAGCCAAAAACTGCTTATGACGTTTTCCCAGCTTTACCCTAAAAGAAAAGTTATCTTTTTATCCTCCATGAGATACTGGTATAAACGTTACTTCATCCCCATCTTTTATGCTTGTTTCAAGCCCGTTTAAAACTCCTATTTCAACATCGTTTTTAAGAATGAGAATGCCTGGTCTAAGTTTGCCACCTTGAAGTTCTAAAGTTCTGTCTGCAAATTTTTTACCATAGATTTCTATCAAGGTTTGAATTAGATTTGAAATTGTTTGACTACTTTCTGAATTTAAATTTATGCATATTTTTTCTACTCCTGTTAAATTTTTAAATGGGCCTATGAATTTTACTGTTACCTTCAATTTTAGTCAGCCTCAACAATTTTACATTTAACTTTTTCTAGGATACCTTTAACGTCAGCTTCACTAGCTTTTAAAGTGTAAAGCTGTTTTTTTGTTCTAAGCTTAAGTTTAACAATGTTGTTTTTCTTAACCTTCTTAACAATACAGTACTCAGCTTTTTCAGATAAACCTATGAATTCATTAACATCCCTAACTTCTTTAGGCATATTTCAACCCTAGTTTAAAGGTTTAGTATTACTAGTTACACAACATTTAACCTTAGATTTAAAGGTTAACATCTAATCCCCAGCGTTTAAATCCTTTAGGAGTTAAATCAAAAAACCCTAGAATTTTCCCAACCATTTGTTCTACAAGCTCGTCAATAGTTTTAGGTTTATGATAAAATGGGGGGGATAAAGGTGCAATAATTACACCAATTCTAGCAAGCTTTAACATGTTATTGAGATGTATTGGAGATAAGGGTGTCTCTCTTGGGGCTAAAACAAGTTTACGTTTTTCCTTAATCATGACTTCAGCAGCTCTACTAATAAGGTTATGAGAAAAACCGTTAGCAATATCCGCCAAAGTTTTTGTGCTACATGGAATAACGATCATGCCTGAAGCTGGAAAAGAGCCGCTTGTTAATGGTGCAGATAAATCTTCAACATCATAAGTAGTATACGCTAACTTTTTAACGCTTTCCACGTTTAAGCCTGTTTCATGTGGAATAATTTTTTCAGCCCACCTGCTAATTATCAGATGTACCTCAACATTAATCTCCTTTAAAAACCGAAGTAGCTTTACACCATAAATGACTCCAGAAGCTCCTGATAATGCAACAATTAGACGCATAAATTAAACCCCTATGTTTCACGAGGAATTTAATAAAGCAAAAATATTTATGAGTATTTCAACTAAAAAATTTAGTCATAAATCGCATAAATTGCATCAATTAAACCGTTTTATTGCAGAGTGGTAGGAAAGGAAAATTAAAAAATAGTGGGGTGGTAAATGATTGTTATAAGGTTTGGCTTTGAATTAACACCTTACCCGGATAAAAGTCCTTCAATAGCTAAAAAAGTTGAGGATGCTGGCTTTGACTCTATTTGGCTAAGCGACCATTTTTTACCGTGGTCCCATAAGGCTGGTTCAAGATTTCCATTTTCAAATGTTACGTGCTTAACGCATCTCCCCCTATTCCTTTATGCAACATCAAAATGTAAGGCTGGTTCAGGAGTAATATGCCCATTATTTAGATATCATCCAGCAATCATAGCGCAGTATTTTGCTCAATTAGACTTCCTTTTCCCAAATAGGGTTATACTGGGTGTTGGTTCAGGTGAGGCTGTAAATGAACTTCCATTTGGGTATTTCCCCCCAGTAAAAGAAAGGCATGAAAGACTAGTAGAAGCTGTTAGGCTTATAAGAATGCTTTGGGAAAAGGAGGACTATTTTACATTTGAAGGAAAATACTATCAACTTAAGGATGCCATGCTTTACCTTAAACCTCAGGGAAAAATTAAGGTTATTGTTTCCGCAGCTGGACCTAAAGCATCAAAACTTGCAGGAAAAATTGGAGATGGAGTTATTTTTCTTACAGGCACGCCCAGCGAAGTTGAAAGCATCTTACTACCAAGCTTTAAGAAGGGTGTTAAAGAAGCTGGAAAAAATTATGAAGACTGTGAAAGAATTTTGTATTATGCTGTTGGTGTTGTTGAAAACCCTAAACTTATGCCAAGAGTTTTAAGAGCTATGAGAAGAAACATTGTTTGGGCTTCTCTTGAAGCTCATAAACAACCAAACCCTAAAAGTGTTGACATGGTTGCTGAAAAACTTGATGAAAAATTTGTTATGGAAAGAGGATGTTTTGTTGAAAAAGTTGATGAGCTTATAGATAGGCTTGAAAAGTATGTTAAAGTAGGGATAAACTATTTTGTCCTGATAGATTTTACATCCATTTTTAAAGGATTATTCAACGAAGTTGCAGATATTTGGCCTAAAAAAGTTTTCCCCTACTTCAATGAAAACTATAGGGAGTAAGTGATAACTTTTTTTCTTTTAAACTGTAAGAATAAATTGTGGTTTGTATGGTTAAAGACGAGATTAAAAGCTCAATCAACCTTATGACGCATCTACTTGAACCAAATTCCATGGCTGTTATTGGAGCTTCAAGGGAGCCTGGTAAAGTTGGATACTCTATAGTTAAAAATCTTATTGATGGAGGTTTTAAAGGTAAAATTTACCCTATTAACCCTACAGCCCCAGAAATTTTAGGTTTAAAGTGTTACAGAAGCGTTAAAGAAATACCTGAAAATGTTGACACCGCTTTAATATCCATCCCTGCAAGATTAGTTGCTGATGCTGTTAAAGATTGCGGTGAAAAAGGTATTCCCATAGTAACTGTAATTTCAGCTGGTTTTGCTGAAATAGGTGAAAAAGAGCTTCAAAAAAATCTTTTGGAAACTGCCCGTAGGTATGGTGTTAGAATTGTTGGACCTAACACTTTTGGTGTTTATAGGCCATCTAAAGGTATGTCTGCAACCTTTTGCATTCCTTACGAGTATGCTGGAGGTCTTGCTTTAACATGTCAAAGTGGCGGTGTAGGTATGGGAATTCTTGGTTATGCTAGGTCTAGGAGGGTTGGTTTATCAGCTCTTATAGGTTTTGGAAATAAGTGTGATGTTAATGAGGTTGATGTTCTTGAGTATTTTGTGCAGGATGAGCAAACTAAGGCTATAGCTTTACACGTAGAATCCATAGTTAATGGTAGAAGGTTTATTGAGGTTGCAAGCAAAGTTGTAAAGATTAAACCTATTGTTTTACTTAAAGCTGGAAGAACAAGTTATGGTTCTAAGGCTGCATACTCTCATACTGCTGCCATTGGTGGGTTAGACCAAGTTGTTAATGCCGCGGTTAAAAAGGCTGGTGTAATTAGGGCAAAAGGTCTTGAAGAATTTTTTGAGTTAGGTAGAGCTTTAGCTATGCTGCCTAAACCTAAAGGTGAAAATGTTTTAATTGTGACTGGTGCTGGTGGTCTAGGAGTTTTACTGGCTGATGCTTGTGAAGACCATGGAGTTAAGCTTATGGATATTCCTAAAGATTTGGAGGAAAAGTTTAGGAAGTATATTCCACCTTTTGGAAGCTTTAAGAATCCTGTAGACATTACAGGAGCATCTCCCCCTGAAACATACAGGGATTGTGTAGATTTAGCTGTTAGAGATGAAAGAGTTCATGGTGTTATAGTAGGTTACTGGCATACATTGATAACTTCACCAATGGATTTTGCAAAAGTTGTAATTGAAGTTGTTAAGAATGCTAGAAAAGATGGAATAGAAAAGCCTATAGTTACATCATTAAGCGGAGATGTTGAAGTTGAAGAAGCAGCTAAACTTTTAGAAGATCACGGTATACTTGCATACCCTTACGCACCTGAGAAAGCCGTAGCTTCAATTGCATCAGTTTTTAAGTGGAGTAAATATACAGGTTTTTCACCATGCGACCTTTAACAGGTTTAAGGGTTCTAGATTTAACAAGGGAATTTCCATCATATCCTACTATTCTTGCTGATTTTGGTGCTGAAGTTATCAAGGTTGAGGAACCTTTAAGCGGTGATCCTGGAAGATACGTCCCACCATTAGTTGATGGTGAAAGTGTGTTCTTTTTAGCTCATCAACGAAATAAAAAAAGTATAGGTCTAAATCTAAAGTCTAAAGAAGGTTTAGAAATATTTTACAAGCTAGTTAAAATATCGGATATTGTTGTTGAAAATTTTAGGCCAGGGGTTACTAAACGCTTACATGTAGATTATGATACTGTTAAATTCTACAATCCAAGAATAATTTACTGTTCAATTTCCGGTTTTGGTTATGATAGCCCCTATACTAGTATGCCAAGCCATGATTTAAACTATCAAGCAATGTCAGGTATGTTGTTGTTAACCAAAGTTGATGATAAAATAGCTTTACCCGCTGCAAATATTTCCGCAATGGTAACATATCTCTATGTAACAATAGCAATTCTTATAGCCCTAATTAACAGGGAAAAAACTGGCGAAGGCCAATACATAGATGTCTCATTCCTAGATTCAACAATCTCCCTTCTCAGCCTACCAGCATCTTTAACATTTTTTGGCTTCAACATTGACAATCTACCAGTTAAAAAATTACCCTATTATGGTGTTTTTAAAACTAAAGATGAAAAATATATTTGCCTTGGAATACTTTATGAAGAGCATTTTTGGAGGAAATTCTGTAAAATGTTTGGCAGGGAAGATTTAGCTGAACATTTAATTCCCTCAAAAGAAAAAAGTGTTGAAATTAAACAATTTCTCGAAGAAATATTTAAAACTAAAAGTAGGGATGAATGGTTTAAAATTCTTAAAGATGCAGAGATACCATGTAGCCCAGTATACTCTATAGAGGAAGTTTTCCAAGATCCTCATGTAAAGCATAGAAACCTGATACTGGAGATGGAACATCCAAAACTTGGAAAAATTAAACAATTAAACATTCCAATAAAATTTTCAAGTATCAAAACAAAAACTAACCTACCGCCGCCAAAACTTGGTCAACATACGGATGAAATTCTACATTTTTTAGGGTATGTTGCAGACGAAATTAGAAAGCTTAAAGAGAAGAACATTGTAGGTTAAAATGAAGTTAAAAAGAGGAAAAATATTGGGAAAAAGCTTAATAAAGTATTAAAGCTATAAAGTTAATTCAGCATCAAAAATGGAGTAAAAAAATTAACTACATCTTAATTTTGGAGGTTATGTAAAAAATGTCTGGTGAAAGGAAGAGGGTTATTAAACGTTTGGAGAGTATGAGGCCTCTTAGGGCTAAGGTTGACCAGTCTTATTTGGATAGTGTTAAGGCTATGCAGGAGGGTAAGCCTGTAGCTTGGTGTATGGTTAACTGGTGGATTGGTGATGTTGTTCTTAAGGCTATGGATGTTGTTACAGTTTACCCTGAAAATTATGGTGCTGTTTGTGCAGCTTTTGGTGTAGCTGAAAAATATTTAAACCTATCTGACTCTGATGGTATTCCAACACATATGTGTGGTTACAGTAGAAATTGTTTGGGTTATGCTATTAGAATGTTTAAGGAGCTTAAAGGGCAAATTCCGCCTGAAGCACCCATGGGCGGAATGGCTAAACCTGTTCTGCTTTTAGCATCATCAACTGGATGTGATCCAAGATATAAATGGTTCCAGCTACTAGGCAGGTATATAAATGTACCAATATGGACACTAGACGCCCCATCCCCGTCAACAATTGAACATGTTATGGATGAAAAGTATATGGATCAGATTATAAGGTTTGTTAGTAGGGATTTAAGGGAGTTTGTTGGTTTTTTGGAGAAGCTTCTTGGTAGGAGGATGGATTGGGGTAAGCTTGACGAAATTGTTAACGCCACTATTGAGATGCATAGGGTTTGGTTTGAGGTTAACGAGTTGAGGAAGGCTGTACCCTGCCCCATGCATTCAAGAGACTTCTGGTCTGCAATGCCCCCTGCACTCTTCCTATTAGGAAACCCTAAGGAGAGTGTTAAGCTTTATGAGGATTTGTATAGGGAGGTTAAGTATAGGGTTGACCATGGTATATGTGCAATTCCAGAAGAAAAATATAGGTTAATGTTTAGCGAACTTCCACCATGGCACAGCCTAGCATTCTTCGAAGACCTTGCAGAAAGAGGATGGAACTTTGTAACTGAAAGTCAAGGGTACCATCCACCAATACCCTTAAACAAAGAGTTTATAGAAAAAGTTGAAGACCCTCTAGAACGTATCGTCCGCCACTTCTACCAGTTTTTAACCTATTATGCTAGAAGAAGTTTAATGGGGGGTATAGGTTGCTATTCAAGTTCAGCAGCATACCTTGTTTGGGCTAAGGAGTATAAAGTTGATGGTGCAATGCTTCACCCCCTCATAACCTGCCGGTCTGCAACATCCCATCTTTATGAGATGGGTGAAATGTTGATGAAAATATTTAAAATTCCATCTTTTATTGTTGAAGGTGACATTGTTGACCTTAGAGTTTTTAACGCCCAAGACGCCTTAAAAAGGGCAGAACCATTCGAAGAAACAATGCAACACTACGAAAAAGAAAGAAAAAAATTAGGATTAAACTGGTAAAAACGTGGTTGAGGGGAGAATAAATGGGTAAAAGTGTTAGTGGATTTAAGTTTGTGGAGGAGTTTTACAAGAATCCTGCTAAAAAAGTTAAAGAGTTGAAGGAAAAAACAGGTATGAAGGTGGTAGGGTATATCTGTGCTTACCCCCCACTTGAAATTTTAACTGCTGCAAACATAATTCCCTACAGAGTTTTTGGGGATGTAAATGAACCTATAACTGAGGGTAACAGGGTTTTACCTCCAGTAATCTGTAGCTATGTGAGAAGCGTTATCGACCTGAGTATGAAAGGAAAGTTTAATTTTCTCGATGGAATAGTATGGTCTCATTCTTGTGACTGTATGCATAAAGGTGGATTTGTTTATGCAAGTATTGTTGGTAAACCAGAATCATATGTTCTTGAAATACCTACAACCATACGTGAGGGAACTGTTGATGTTTTTAAGTATGAGTTATCTGAGTTTAAAAAGTGGCTTGAAGATTTTGCGGAAAAGGAGGTATCCCCGGAGGGTTTAAGAGAAGCTATTGAAAAACACAATAAACAAAGAAGTTTAGTAAAAAGGTTGTATGAGCTTAAACAACAAGATCCTCCACTTATTTCTGGTGTTGAAACTCTTAAGGTAGTTTCTGTTGTTGAAGCTTTACCAGTTGAAGAGGGTAATAAAGTTTTAGAGGAAGTTATAGAAGAAGCTGAAAAACGTGAAGAAAAACCTGAAAAACGACGTGCAAGGCTTTTAATTTGGGGTAGTATAGTAGATTCACCAGCACTTTTACAGATGATTGAGGAAGCTGGTGCTCACGTTGTTATGGATGATACTTGTGTTTGCAGTAGACAGTTTTGGGTGCATAGCAAAGATCCAAGCGTTAAAACTACAGGTGACCTTATAGAAAATTTAGCTAGAAGCTATCTTTTAGAGATTAGGTGCCCAAGACTTTACTTAGGATCTTATGGCGTGCTGAGTAAGGATTATAAGAAAGATTTAGAGGAAAGATTTGGGTATTTAAAAGATTACGTTGAAAAGTGGAAGGTTAATGGAGTTGTATTGCATAGCCTACGATGCTGTGATGTTCATGGATATGAGGTTCCGCAGGTTAAGGACTATCTAGACATGCTTAGAGTTCCATCCATTTACATAGAACCCGAGTATGATGTAAAATCATTACCACCCTTAAGAACAAGGATTGAAGCATTCTTAGAAACAATTTCTTAACTCTTAAAAATAATCTTAACTTTTTTATTAAACGGGAGTTTAATGTATTTTGTAGGAGTTGATATAGGTTCAACCTTCACCAAGGTTGTAATAGTAGATTCTAACGGTGATATTGCCTCTAAAGTCGAGGTCCCAACAAGGGCTGAACAACGTAAATTAGCCAACAAGGTTATGGTTGAAGCATTAAACCAGACAAAGCTCTCTCTTGATGAAGTAGCTTACATTGTAGCCACAGGTTATGGCAGGTTTAATGTTCCTTTTGCAGATCGTCAAGTTACAGAGTTAACATGTCATGCTAAAGGTATATCTACTCTGTTTCCTTCAGTGAAAACCGCTATTGACATTGGTGGACAGGATTCCAAGGGACTTAAAATTAAGGATGGAAAACTGGTTAATTTTGTTACAAATGATAAATGTGCAGCCGGAACTGGAAGATTTCTTGAAGTTATGGCGGATTTGTTAAATCTTAAAGTTGAAGATTTGGGAAAAATTTCCTTAAAATCAACAAGAAAAGTTAAAATTAGCAGCATATGTACAGTTTTTGCACGGTATGAGGTTATGGCAAAAATTTCTGAGAATGTTCCCATTGAAGATGTGATTGCAGGTTTACATTCTTCTATAGCTGACAGAATCATCAGAATGGTAAGTAGAATTGGTATTGAACCTGATGTTGCCGTTACAGGAGGAGTTGCAAAGAATGTTGGTGTTGTTAAGGCTATAGAAGAGTTGTTAGGGTATAAGGTTCTTGTTCCAGATGATCCATTAATCACGGGAGCTTTGGGTGCAGCAATAATAGGAAAAAACATTATTGAGGAAGCGTTAAGGAGAGGAGAGGTTGTTAAAAAAGGACCGCGCCGCCTTGAGGAGGTTACATTTTACTGGTAGGAGGAAAGTAACAGTATGAAATCAAGATTTTTTATGGGTATTGATATAGGTGTAGGTACAAGTAAGGGTGTTATAATAAATGAAGAAGAGAACATAGTAGCATGCCATATATTACCTTCAGGTTTCAACTATAACTTGGCCGCTCAAAAACTTTTAAATGAACTTCTAGTTAAGGCTGGTTTAACTATGGAAAACTTATCTTATGTTGTAGCTACTGGTCAAGGTTCACCTAGTGTTGATTTTGCTAATGAGGAAGTTACAGATATTGTTTGTTGTGCAAGAGGAATAAATAAGTTGTTTCCCTCAGTAAGGACAGTTATCGATTTAGGTGAACAAACTAGTAGAGTTATTCATGTTGATAAAGATGGGTATGTAGCAAATTTTATTGTTTCTGAAAAATGTGCTGGAGGTAGTGGATACATTTTACGTGTTGTTGCTAACATTTTACGTGTAAAATTAGAGGATTTAGGGGCTTTATCCCTTGCATCTAAAAATCCCATTAGCTTTACAACTAGATGTGCAGTTTTTGCTGAAACCGAGATTGTTTCAATGGTTGCTGAAGGCTTCCAGAAGGAGGATATTGTCGCAGGAATCCATAAAGCATTAGCCGACAAAATTTTTGAGCTTGTTAACCGTGTAGGCTTAAAGGAGCCATGTGCAATTGCTGGTGGAGGCGGATGTGATGCTGGATTTATTAAAAGTTTGAAAGAAAGATTAGGAGTAGAAATAGTTATACCCCCTCAACCCCAGATAATCCTAGCTTTAGGCGCGGCAGTAATAGGTAAGAAAATTTTAAATAAACAAAATTTTTAACTATACCTCCTAACTTAAGATTAACGGTTATGGGTGGAAAAATTGACAAGAGTTTTTGTTTTAAGTGCACGTAGAACTCCGTTTGGAAGGTTTGGTGGCTCATTGAGTAATTTAGCACCTGAGGGAAAACTTATAATAGAGCTTACTATGGTGGTGTTTAAAGAACTGCTGGAAAAGGCGAAAAAATCTTCAGAGGAGGTTGATGAGATATACTGGGGGGTTGGTGACAGCTCTCAGTGTCAGGATGTGTATACGCCGGTAGTTGCAAGACAAGCTTGGCTTAAATGTGGCTTTAACCCTAAAAAGTTTATTCTTGATATTGACCGAGCTTGTTGTTCTGGAATGGATGCTTTAATGCTTGGGTATAGAAGTATTTTACTGGGTGAAGCTAAGGTAGCAATAGGTGGAGGAGTTACATGCTTTAGCCAGGAACCATTGATAATTAGAGGTTTAAGGTGGAGAGGTTATAGACTTGGTTTAGAGAGTATCATAATAGAGGATCCACTTTACAGGCTTGGGTACAAAGATTTTAACCCTGTTGCTGTTGATACTGGGGAAGTTGCCTTGGAATATGGTGTCTCCAGGGAAGAACAGGATATTTGGGCTTTACGTAGCCACCAAAGATATGGAAAAGCGTGGCAGGAAGGAAAATTTAAAGATGAAATTATATCTTTAGAGATCCCTCTAAGAGATGAAAAAGGGAAAATTGTTGGTAGCAAGGTTTTAGATATAGATGAGCAATATAGGCCTGATGCCAGCTTAGAGAAGCTTTCAAAGCTTCCAACAATCTATGGAAGCCCAACGGTAACAGCTGGGAATGCCCCTGGCTTAAATGATGGTGCTGCTGGTTGCTTAATTGCAAGCGAGGAAAAAGTAGGAAATTGTAAGCCTTTGGGTGAAATTGTAGCCATGGCTTATGCGGCGCAGGAGGCTAGATATATAGCTTCAGTTCCAGCTTACGCTATAATCAAGGTTTTAGAAAAAGCTAAGCTAAGTTTAGATGACATAAAACTTATAGAGATTAATGAAGCCTTTGCAGCTCAACCATTAGTTTCAACAAAAATCCTATGTCAAGAATATTATGTAGGAAATGAGGAAAAGCTTAAAGAGATACGTGAAAAAACAAATGTTAATGGGTCAGCAATAGCTGCGGGTCATCCAAATACTGCTAGCGGTGCAAGATTGGTGATGCATCTACTCTATGAGCTTAGAAGAAGAGGTGGTGGATATGGTGTTGCGGCAATTTGCGGGGGTTTAGCTCAAGGTTCAGCATGCATAGTAAAAGTTTAGAAAAAATTTATTTAAAAAAGTAAGTTTTTAAGGTTTAAAATAAAAGGTTTGATTTTAATTCAGGCTTATCTTTCAAAATTACTTTTTCTTTTGTATTTTAAAGTAATCGTAGAAGCCTCCCCTACTTCCAGGCTTTGTTCTTGGATCTCCAAGGAAGCCTGCTGTAACAAGCTTTCTTAGTATTAGTGGTGCGGCATATCTTGAATCTTTAGTTCGGTCATAAACATACTCACATACGTGGAGCATGGTGTCTAACCCTATAAGGTCTGAAAGTTCAAATGGTCCCATTGGAAATCCGAAAGCCATTTTACACATATCATCAATCTCTTTTATTCCTGCAATTCCTAACTCAAAAAGCCTGATGGCTTCACATATCCAGTTTGTAATAAATCTTGATGTAAAGAAGCCTGGGCCATCACTAGCCTCAATTGGAATTTTATCAAGTTTTTTTGAAAGCTCAACCGTAATGTTGAATGTTTCATCTGAGGTTAACGTTCCCCTAATAACCTCTATGAGCCTCATAACTGGTGCAGGATTAAACCAATGCATCCCAACAAACCTTTCAGGCCTTTTAACAGCTGTTGCAAGCTCAGTAATCATTATGCTTGAAGTGTTTGATGCTATGATTGTTTCAGGGGAAACTATCTCGCTAACCTGTTTAAAAACTTTTTTCTTGAGTTCAGGATCCTCGGGTATAGCTTCAATAACATACTGGGCTTTGTTAAGCATGTTTAAATCTGTTGTAGGCTTAATCCTACTAATAACTTTATCAACATCTTCAGGCTTAATTTTTCCTTTCTCAACAAGCCTTGTTAAGCCGAAGGGACCACTTCTTATAAGTTCCATCGCTTTCTTTAAAAATTCATCCTTAACATCTACAAGAACTATGTCATATCCCGACCTTGCACAAACTTGCGCTATACCGTGACCCATTACACCAGATCCAATTACACCTATAACCTTAATGTCCTCAATCTTCAACTTTAAACCCCTATTAACATTTTCTTCCTAACTTTATAAAAACTTTCTTATCATTCTTTTTAAAAAAGTGAAGCAAATATATAAATACGCGAACTGTCCTTCTCTTATAATTATTGTTTTAGGAGGACTAACCAATGGTCTATGAAGAAATAAGAAAGAAAGTTAAAATGTGGAGGGAACCTTCAAAAGAAGAATTGGAAGAAATAAGAAAAATGGTAAGGGAAGCTTTTCCACGCGAAAGTGAAGAGTTCGTTGAGGAGTTAACATTAAACCTCTCCCAAGTTCAGCCAACCTTAAGGAAGTTTTACGTATGGAATGAAAAAGATAAAAAGGAAGGGAAAAAGGTTCCTTTAGGTCAAAGGGAGCTTTGGCCTAATCCAGCTCAATATGTTGTTGAGGCTCTCAAGGAACACAATGTGGAATGTGTTTTCGGTATACAGGGAGGGCACTTCTGGTCTGTAACCGACCTCATAAGCATGTATGGAATAAAAACCTACGTGTTTCATCATGAATCTTCTTGTATGTATGCTGCAGAAGCCTATGCAAGAACTAAAAGAAAAGCTGCAGTATGCTATGTAACTGTGGGTCCTGGAACAACAAACTTCTTCTCAGGTTTATATCAAGCTAGATTAAGCTGTACTCCTATTGTGTGTATTGTTGCTGGAAACGAGTCTCAAAGTAGAGATATGTACACTATACAAGCACATTGGGCTGAAACCAATTTAAGCGGCGCTGCTAAATGGGTTAGACGTATGGAGCACTCAGCAATGATAAAGCGTTATATGACTTGGGGCTTTAGAATTGCGCAAACTTATCCATGCGGCCCTGTTGTTCTTGAATTCCCCTATCACCTACACTGGGATCCAGAGTGCTTTAAGGGTGAAAATAGACTTGGTAAACATGTTATTGAAGCTGTATTTGGGCAGCATGCATACTACAGAGAAAAATGGTATGGAGATAGAACTGATGATAACCCTAAAACATGGATGCCTGGCCCTAAGCCTGAATTAATCAAGGAGGCTGTTGAGGTCTTATGGAAATCTGAGAGACCTGTAATTGCTGTTGGTGACGGTGCATACTGGTCTGCTTGCGAAAAGGAACTTAAGGAATTTGCGGACTATACTCACATCCCGGTTATGACTAGAAGAGCTGGTAGAGGTATGATTGATGAACTTGGAGAAACTCCATACATGTCAAGGTTTATTACTCACAAAAGCTTTTCACGTTACCGTGGTCAAATTGATCTCATCCTAAACTTGGGTGTTAAGTTAAGCATGTTTGACTGGTATGGAGCGGATTGGCCTGCAACAATTTCAATACTTCCAGCTATGGATCCAAGAGAAGCCTGTGGTCATGTTTGGACTTGGCTTGACACAAAAGTTTTAATAATTAGCGACATCCAGACAGCACTTCAAGCCATGCTTGACTATATTAAGCAAAAGGGTCTAAAGCCTAGGAAGGAGTGGATTGAGTTTGGAGATACTGTAATGAAGATGGAGAAAAAGTGGATGGAGGAGAGGCTTAAGGCTTCAGAAGAATTTAAGCATATGAGTCCTGTTGCTTGGCCCTATCTTCTAGCGGCTATCCATAAAGTCTTGATGGAAAGATATAACTTTATGAATACAATTGTCCAAGATGGATACACAATATCACAGATGGCGGGAGGGTATGAGAGATTCCGTTATCCAGGGCAGCTTATAGAGTGCGCTGAACAGGCTGGAGTAGGTCATGGTGTAGGTCAATCTATAGGTGCTGCAATAGCTCAAGGTGAATTTGCTAAGAAGTATCCGATCCTAGTTTTGCTTGGTGATGCAGGTGCAGGTCTTCACGGTATGGATATAGAAACAGCATTAAAGTATAAACTGCCAATAGTATATCTGATCACAAACAACGATGGATGGCTTACGGGTGCTAAATGGATTTACTATGGAAAGAATTGGGATGCTTTAGGATACTTAGGACATAACCAAGATAAGGAGTTTGGAACATCAGAGTTCTTACCAGACATAAGATGGGATAAAATGTTTGAGGTTATTGGTTGTCATGGTGAATGGGTTACTAAGGGTGAGGAAGTTTTACCTGCTCTCAATAGGGCTTTTGATTCTGCTGAGAAATGTATACCTGCGGTGGTAAACGTAGATATGTGGCCAGGATGGATGAGCCCCGGAGCTCAAACATATGCCTACCAGATAAGCTGGGGTCACATACCATGGGAAATTTGTCCAAAGAAGGGTAAGGCTTTACGCAGATGGTGGCTTGCCCATGAGTTTGATTGGGAGAAGCTTGGTATACCTGTACCTGAAGCTCCACCAGACCCATACTATCCAACTACAGAATGGGAAGCTGAGCCATAACAAGATGGCTTACCCAAATACTTTTATTTTTTGATATTTTCCTTTACGTTAAAAATTTTAGAAATTTTTAGGCCTTATAGGGAGGGGGCTATTTTTGCCTCAAATAGATGATGTTAAATTTGGACTTGAAACAACAGTCTTACCTAACAAAAGTCCAGAATTTTTTTCAAGTATTGAGAAAAACGGGTTTGATAGTATTTGGGTTAATGACCACTTTCTACCATGGTCTGACAGAGATGGTGAAAGATTTCCTTTTTCAAATTTTATGCAGTGGGTTTACCTGCCGTTAATTTTAAGTTATACATCTAAAGTTAAGGTTGGAACAGCAGTTACATGCCCATTATTCCGATACCATCCAGCAATAGTGGCCCAGTATTTTGCACAATTAGATTGGACTTTTCCTGGAAGAGTTATACTTGGGGTAGGTACAGGTGAAATGATTAACGAAAGTCCCTTTGGGTTATGGCCAAGTCTTAAAGAGAGACGTGAAAGGCTTGCAGAAGCTGTTAGGCTTATAAGAATGCTTTGGGAAAAGAAAGACTACTTTACATTTGAAGGAAAGTATTATCAGCTTAAAAATGCAAAACTTTACGTAAGACCTAAAGAAAAAATACCCATAATAGTTTCTGCAGGAGGACCTAAAGCTGCAGAACTTGCAGGTGAAATTGGAGACGGCATTATGGCTTTTTCAGGCTCCCCAGCAGAAGTGGAAGATAGGATACTTAAACCTTACCGTGAAAGTGTAAAAAAAACTGGAAAAAAGTTTGAGGAAATGGAGAGAACTTTATACATTTTTGGTGGTGTTGTTGACCCAAACATTTTAACAAAAATTCTTAGAGGGTTAAAAAGAACAGTAATATGGACTTTCGAGGAAGCACATAAGAAAGCTGACCCTAGAGAAATTGACCAGCTTGTTGAAGCAGCTCCTGAAAGTATAGTTTTAGAGAAATCAGCATTTGTAACTTCTGTTGACGAACTAATAGATCGTCTTGAAAAATATGTAAAGGCAGGGATAAACCACTTTATCTTTGCAGATTTTACAAACAGTATAGCTCGCAAGCCTGATGAAATTTCAGATATTTGGAGTAAAAAAGTCATTCCATACTTCAAGGGGAAGTAGGTAGGCCGTTATGCTGCAAATATTTAAACTATAAAACCTCCTCTTTTTAAGGTCTTTTTTATGGAAAAAAAGTTTTATGTTGCAAGGAAAAACAGAAGTATCTGCTCAAGATGCGAGTATCATCTTTACTGTTTAATGATGTTTCCATGCGGTTCTTCTTGTTCAGGATGTGGTGTATGCTTTTTGGCATGCCCATATGAGGCTGTCGAGCTTGTTGAAAGGGAAAACATAAAAGAAGTCCCAGTTTATGTTGATGGAGAAAAGCTTTATCTTCCTGAGAATGTTCCGATTAAAAATGCTTTAGAATCCATAGGGTTAAGCATATGTAAAGAGGAGGCTGAAGACTGGTTGTGCTGTAGTGGCGGGTGCTGGAATTGCGCGGTTATGGTTGATGGAACCTTAGTTCAAAGTTGCATAACCGGGGTTAGAAGAAATATGAGGATAGAAACAAAATTTAAACATGAACCAGTAAGGGGTGTTGGAGATTTTATGACTGGAGGTGGAAAAACAATTGTCGAAACAGATGATGGAATAATCTACGATAATGTTGAAGTTGTATGTCTTACATGTGGTTGCAACCTTCATTGTCCTCAATGTTTTAACTGGATGTTAACATACAACAGCAATTGTAATCCTTTAACAGCAAAAGAAACAGCAAGGATACTTGTAAGAAAATCTAGGTTTATAAATACAAGAAGAATAGCTGTTAGTGGGGGAGAAAGTACACTAAATAATCGTTGGCTTTTAAAACTTGTTGAGGAAATCAAAAAATTATGCGTCGAAAATGGAAGAGAAAATTATGTTAAGGTAGACACAAACGGTTCAACGTTAACACCTGAGTATATTGATAAGCTTGTAGAAACAGGCGTAAAAGAATTTACTATAGATCTGAAAGGGCTGAATGTTCAAACTTTCATGAGAATTACAGGGTTAAAAAATGAAGAGCTAGCTGGAAAATATCTCAATAGAGCTTGGAACGCTGCGAAATATATTGTAGACAAGTACAACGGTAAAGTTATGGTTGAGGTTGGAATACCCTACAATAGTAAGCTGATTTCAATAGAAGAGATGCGGCAAATAGGTAAAAAGCTAAATCTCATTGATAACAATATTTACACTTATGTCATAGATTATAAACCCGCATTTAGAAGAAGAGATCTATCTCCCCCATCATACGGGGAAATGGTAGAAATTTATAAACTTTTAAAGGGAGAAGGGTTAAAGAGGGTTTTTATGAACTTCCCAAAGAATAATTTTAACTGGTAAAGTCAAGAAAGTAAAAGTTGTGAATACCTGTTATCTATGGATTTTTAGGTTTAAATTTTTCACAACCAGCTTCTTCTTTACATAATATTAGTTGTTTAAGGATGCAGACGTTAAAAATTCTTCCTGCTTCAGCTACAAAGGGAGCTTGTTCAAAATATTCTGCTATATAGTAATGCTGGTAGACCTCTCCAGTACAAGAATATTTATATCCGAAACAATTCATTTCATGCAGTTTTTTGTAGTAAACGCAATCCTTGCAACTCAACATAAACACCAAAAAAAGAGGTTGTTTTTTACTAGCTATGCAATACCGTATGGTGTTAACCAGCCAAACAAAAATCCAACCCCGCATACACCTATTACTGCTGCACCTATAAACAGTGAAACTACTGTAAGCTTTACTATTGGTTTTTTAAGAGCCAGCAATAACCAGAAGAGCCCCCAAAGATAAGCCCACAAAACCCATAGGAAGCACATTAAGTACATACCAAACACTCCGGTAACGTAGATGAAAGGTATACATGCAAGAACAACAAACAAACAGTACCAGCCTAAACCTGGTTGTTCTGTTGTACCTGTCATGATGTTGAAGAAAAGGTAGAAGTATGTGTAAGCAAAGAGTAGGAATGCTCCAAGGTTTAGAGGGTTCTTTTCAACAAAACCATCATATGCACCTATCAGAAAACATATTATCCCTGTCCATAAAGCCATTGCCGCTGTTTCCTTTGCTCCAACCTTGCCCATCAGGAAAAATGCTACTATGACTAATGCTGCACAAACATAGAGAGCTGCAACCCCAATTAAATCTGGAGAAGCCATACCTACTAATGCAGTGAAGGTGAATATTAGACTTTTGGTCAGAAAGGAGATAATAACCGAAAAATTATAGAATTAGAAACTGGGCGGCAAAGTAGCGAAAGAGGTAAAGTTACAGTCTCTTATAATCTTATTATGTTATTATTGTTTTAATTATTTCAGTGTAAATTCTAGAAACTTTAATAAAAATGTTGCAAAAGATTTAAATCATTTATACATACAAAATATAATATCACAAAAAAGAGAGCAAAACTAAGTAAAAAATATGGTGGTAGAACTATGAGTCAACCAAGTGGAGAAAGAAAAATTAAGGTTGGAGATAAGGAGTTTACAGTACCTTTAGGTGAACTTGAGTTTATACCGTGCTCAGGTACGCTTATTGCTGAAGCTTTGGTTGAACATGGGGTTGATGTTGTTTTCGGTGTTCAGGGAGGCCATATATGGCAGTTTACCGATGAGATAGCTAGACATGGAATAAAAATTGTTACAGTACGTCATGAACAAACAGCTGTTTATGCTGCTGAGGCTTATTCTAAGGTTAAGAGGAGACCTGGAGTTGCATTTGCCACGGTAGGCCCTGGAACAGGAAACATGGTAAGTGCAGTGCAGCAAGCCTATTTAAGCAGAAGCCCAATAATCGTTCTACTTGGAGGCCATGAAATAGAGCATGACAGGCTTTACACAACCATCCAGGAGGCTTATGCTGAAGACCTTTATGATGGAATTTCTAAATGGACTCAAAGAATTGTTCATCCATGCCAAATTAAACAGTTTATATGTAGAGCTTTCAAGGATGCTATGAGCTACCCCTATGGTCCAGTGGTTTTAGAATTTTCCATATCATGCCTACTCACACTCCTACCGCCAAAACCATTCCCAGTTTACCAAGAGTTATTTGCAGCCCAGACAGCTGTTGACGGCAAAAATACCCTCTACACACCTAAATGGTATGGTGAAAACACAGGTAAACCATTCAGCTTTGGTGGAGATCCAGCCCTTATTGAGAAGGCTGTTAAAGCAATCTATGAAGCTAAAAGCCCAGTTATTATTGCTGCTGACGGAGCCCACTGGGCTGATGCTGGACCCGAAATTCAAGAATTTTGTGAACTTGCACAAGTTCCTGTAAGTGGTAGAAGGCTTGGTAGGGGTTGTATACCTGAAACCCATCCACTACACTTTAGAAGTAGAGCTGCACATGCATTTATCAGGGATGCTGACCTTGTTGTTCTTGTTGGTATGAAGGTTGGATTTTTTGATGGCTATGGTGCTGAATGGAGGAGAGTAATTCAAATAACCGAATCTCCGGAGCAAGTTTGGACATGGCTTCCAACAGAAGTTGTTGTTATAGGTAATCCTAAAGTTGTTTTTCGGCAGATGGTTGACTATGTTAAGTCTCATAATCTTAAACCTCCACCTGAAAGAAAAGAATGGGTTGAAAAGGTTCGGCAGTCTGAGAAGGAGCAGTATGAGAGGCTTATTGCTAAGGCTGAGAAGTATAAGGATCATAAGCCTCTACATCACGCATGGATTATGAAGGTTTTATGGGATATTGTTGAGGAAAGGTATGGTGGAGAAAACTACATAATCCAAGACGGCTTCACAATGTCAGACTATTCTCCACCGTTCATCAAAGCTAGAATATCTGGGCAATGTATGGATGCTTCTGAACAGGCAGGTGTAGGCCACAGCGTAGGAATGAGCATAGGAATATGCTTCGCAAACCCAGAATTCACAAGAAAAAAACCAGTAATAGCCCTACTAGGAGATGCAGGTGTAGGAAATAGCGGTATGGATATAGAAACAGCACAAAGATTCAACCTACCAATAGTATACATAATAACAAACAACGACGGATGGTTAACAAGCTGTAAAGCAACCCACTACTCAACTTCTAGAGGTAAACAATGGGATGGTTTAGGCCCTGACCCAGATAACCTTAGAATAGGCCACAGCGAATTCCTAAAAGATATTAGGTATGATAAGATGTTTGAGGTTCTCGGTTGCCACACCGATTGGGTTACAGAACCAGCCCAACTCAAAGACACATTAAACAAAGCATTCGACGCAGCAGAAAAAGGAAAAGTAGCAGTAGTAAACATAGATGTAGACCCAACAATTGCTAATAAAGCAACATATACCCCGGTCTATACGCTGGTTTGGGCTCATATACCATGGGATAAAACACCTAAGAGAAACAAGGCTTTAAGAAGAACCTTCTTAGCCGTGTTGTTTGGAGAAGCGTTTAAGAAGTATGGTATACCTGAAATGCCTCTTCCAGATCCATGGGAACCTGTTAAAGATGAAGAAATGGAGCCATAAATAAAAATATTCTTTTAACATTCCACTAACTTTTTTTAGGTTAATTCTGGGTAGACGCATAGTACTTCTTCTTTAATTTGTACTTCATTGTGAACCCACCAGACATTTCTTAAGTATCTTCTTGAAACGTTTACAGCTTCAACAACTTCATCTACTGATGCACTTCTCCATGGTGCAGATGGCACCGCAACATAACCAATTACTGTAAACATTATTCCCTCATCTACTGATGAAACAAATCCTGCAATATTTTCAACTTCACCCTTGTCAATTAACCCTGGAATTAGTACTGTTGTAGCTCTTGGTACAAGTTCACTACCCCATAAAAGCCTAAAATTTTTAAGAACATCTTTGTTTGACTTTCCAGTATAATACTTGTGAAGCTTGTCATTGTATGCCTTTATGCTAACTCTAACCTCATCTAAACCTGCAACCTCCAGACTTCTAATCTTATTCTCATCTAAGCAATACGCATTTGTTTCAAGAATAATTCCTAAACCATGGTGACTAAGCATTTCAACAATTTTGGGTAGATTTGGGTCTAAGGTTGGCTCCTGACCGCTAAGTAAGACTATCTTTACATCCGAAAATTGAGGTAAGATTTGCTTAAGTCTCTCTAAGCTTAAAGTTTTTAACGGTTGAGGTTTAAGCTTTTCCTGAACATTTTTTGGTAGTGAAGGAGACCAGGGTGAAAGCTTATTTATACAGCCTAAACAGTTAAAATTACAGTTTTTAAAAAGTAAGCCCAGTACACGACGCTTAGTAAAAAAAATTATATGGTAAATGTTTGTTTCATCCATTACTTAAACCTAATCTCTAGGCCAACACCACCACTGTTGCCTGTATGGAGGAATATGTTCCCAGCTTATAAACGGAAACTGGTCTGGAGATGTTTGAAGAGCCCATTTTAAAGGTTTCTTTAAAACTCTTCCACTTTTTGTTGTATAGGGTCTTAAATCTCTCTCTAAAACCCACTCTAAAAGTCTTCCAAGCCCTAAAACTTTATCAATGTTTACACCAGTGTCGATACCCATTTCATCAAACATAACAAGAGTATCTTCAGTTGAACAGTTTCCAGTTAAATCTGAAAAAGTGTAAAGTGTTCCTGTGCCTGCAGGTACAATATCCCCAGCAAAAAATGTTGGCTGTCCACCTAACCCTCCAAGGGAGGCCTCTACAATTTTTACCCCTCCAAGTATTGCTGCTAACGTGTTGGCTAAACCCATACCTCTACTATCGTGGAAGTGTGCTAAATGACATTCTGCATCTGGAAATCTATCATGAAGCTCACAGTAAAACTCGTAAACCTCTTTTGGGTTAGCTTCCCCAGTTGTATCACAGGGTGTAAACTTTTTAATACCCATTTCTAAACCTCTCTCAATAAGCCACATAGCCTTTTTAGTTGTTTTTTCCCAAGGCATGTTACCAGTAATTGGACAGCCAAAAACCGAGGCTATAGCCATATCTATGGTTATACCTGCACCTTGACAAAGTTCAACAAACGTTGGGATTTCCTTTAAAAATTGTTCAACCGTCCTGTTAGCGTTTCTTAAGCAATGTTCATCTGTTGTTGAAATGGTAAAAGCACATAAATCTACTGATAAACCTTCATCTTTGGCTTTAACAGCCCTTTCAAAAGCCTTCGTAGTCATGGCATAACACTTATACTTTACACCAGGTTTCCTTTTAATCCTTCTAAGAACATCCTCAGCATCCTTAAATTGAGGCATCCACCTTGGATGAGCAAAATTGGTAACCTCAACAGTATCAAACCCACAATCAGAAAATTGGTCTATAAAGAAAACCTTAGTTTCTGTTGGCAGTATCTTTCTTTCATGTTGAATACCATCCCTAGCAAAAAGTTCAACCATTTTAACATGTTTAGGTAGCTGGCTATCAAAAAGCTCCTTAACAAATTTTCTGTTTTCTTCTTGGGTTTTTACATGAGTCAATTTGTCTAACCCCTCCTTCTATTCAGAAGAAATAAGAAGTGTTTTGTACTGTTCCCTTAAAATTCTCTTTAAAATTTTTCCTGTTAACGTTCTTGGAAAATCATCCACAAACACAATTTTCTTTGGAGCCTTAAACCTTGCAATTCTTTCTTTACACCACTGAATAAGCTCCTCCTCAGAGGCTTTTCTACCTTCCCTAAGCTTAACAAAAGCTGTAACAGCCTGCCCCCATTTCTCATGTGGTAAACCTGCAACTGCACACTCGTAAACTGCTGGATGTTCCATTAAAACATTTTCAACCTCGGTTGATGCTACATGCTCACCCCCAGTTACAATAACATCATCAGACCTTTCAGCTAAATGTAAGTATCCCTCTTCATCAAACCATCCTAAATCTCCAGCCGTAACCCATTCACCCTTAATAGCTTTTGCGGTTTTTTCAGGATCTTTGTAGTAGCCTGAGAATGCCATGGGGGTTTTAACCCATATCTGTCCTACAACACCTGGAGGGCATTCTTTACCGTTCTCATCAAGTATTTTAACTTCTACCTCAGGTAAAACTTGACCAACAGTATCCAGCTTTCTACCTTGAAGGATATCTTTATGTCTTAATGTTGTAACTGGACCTGTTTCTGTTGAACCATAACTGTTACTTAACCTAATGTTTTTAAAAAATTCTACAACCTTTTTAATGGTTGATGGGTAAAGCATTGCTGAACCACTACCGATCGAATCTATACTGCTTACATCATACCTTTTTTTAACCTCATCTGGAAGTTCAAGTATTGAAAGAAGCATTGCAGGTACAACAGACGTTGTTGTAACCTTATATTTATCTATAAGTTTGAGAACTTCTTCAGCATCAAACTTTCCACCAGGAGCCCTGTAAACCACGTTTGTTCCACCATACCAGAACGTTATGGATGTACTCCAAATGGAGTTTGAATGAACTAGAGGCATGAGGACAAGTAGAACTCTTTTTTCAGGATTAACTCCCTCTCTAGACCATCCTCTCATAACAGCATTCTGCATATTTTCAAGTAAAGCCTTATGGGAAACCATAACACCTTTAGGTAAACCTGTTGTTCCCGACGTATATCCAATGTAACATAGGTCTAAAGGTTTAATATGTACATCAGGGTCTTCTGGAGAACCGCTGGAAACAAGGTCTTCATAGCTCAACATGTTTGATGGTACTTCCTCACCTATTACTATGTAATGCTTAATTTTCTTAAGGTCCTCCATTATAGGAGCTATTACTCCTAAAAGTTCATCTTCAATTATCATTACCTCAGCATCGCAGTGGTTTATTATGTACCTCATGTTTTCCAATGTTAACCTATAATTTATTGGCACAAGAACAATTCCAGCTCTAATTAAGGCTTGAATTATTTCAACAGCCTCTAAGCAGTTGTAGGTTAAGTAGGCAACTTTGTCACCCTTTTTTACACCAAAGTTTATTAATGCGTTTGCCAACCTGTTAACTCTTTCATCAAGCTCCTTATAGGTTAAACTTTTAACTATTTCCCCATGCTCGAAGATTACAGCCTTTTTTTCAGGATATTTCCATGAACTGATTTTTAATCCTACACTAACATCTATCATTTTTCGTTACCTACCTACTATTTAAATGAGGATAAACAGGTATAAACTTGTATATTTTTTAGATATTATGCTGTATTTTGAGAACCGTTATAAAATTTACCTATAAATTCTACATAGTCTACATGGAAACCTCTAAAACCTGCACCAAATTTAAAAAATAATTGTTGTGAAATCCTGCTTTATTTAGGCGGTTAGAAGGAAGATGAGAAAAACAGCCATAACACCTGTAAGGTAGATTCCGTCAAAAGTCCCAGCCCCACCTATGCTAATCATCCCAGACCTAAAATTTGGAAATTTTTTGATGTTGAGAAGGTCAGCACCAATTAACGTTCCAAGTGAACCTGAAACATATCCAATAATGTAAGGGTTTGCCTGTGTGAAAATAGGGAAAATTATGATTGTCAGGATAGCTGTTAAAAGTGGTGGGATAAACCCTGGAACCATGATACCTACACCTGGAACAATCCTAGAAAATTTGTTAACAACTAATGCAATCATGAAAGTTAAAATTGAAATTTTTATGTATGTTAACGGAGGATTAGGGTCTAAGGAGGGTATAGTATACAGGAGAAGATAGGCTGAAACAAAGATAGGAATTATTGCTCCACCAAGATTTATAGCAACAACCATCTTCTGCTCTCTTAAGACAACCTCAGGGATTACCCATCTAAAACCAAAAAACGATACTTCCCGGGAAACAAGTACTGGTTGATTTACTTTAAACTCCTTTAATGGAAAATTTACCACACCCCCAACCAACGAAACCCACACTATAACAAAAACTAGAGGTAAAGGTAGGCCAAGTCCATACCTAAAAACAACACCGTAAAATATTAAAAAAAACGGTAGGAAAACTAGTGTTAACAAAAATATTAGGAAAAATTGAGGTAAAACTATTGGCTGAAGAACTATCTTCCTTCTTCTCTTTCTCCTAGAAAAATTTTCATCCAGCATTATATTCAAACCATGCCCTCTAGACAATAAATGCTTATTAATCTTGAAAAATATAGGTTTTCTTGGATGATGAGTGGCGACGACAATGAATAGATGATTTTATTTTACACTCTGACTAAGGATTAGATATCAAAAAGAACTTTAACAACAATTAACTCATTTTCTTTTCCTATTTCCATTGAATGGTAAGTTACAGCTTTAACTTCAACTTTTGATGGATGTTTTTCAGGGTTATATTGTTCCCCCCAAGCTTCACCCTTAAGCTTAAAACCACTAGCAAATCTTTTAACTTCATAAATCTTAAATTTTGAAAAAAGCATACTCTCCGCACCAAACTTTATAAGCAAACTCTCCAGCCAACTATAGAGTAAAGCTTTTTCATCCTCACCTTCAGCGTAAACTTCAACCTTAATTTTAGGTTCAACAAGGTTTGTATCTGTCATTGACTGAAACATTGCCAAAGCTGCGTTTTCGAAAGCTTCTTCCAAGGTTTTACCGTAGGCTGCAACGTAAACATCACTTACATGTTCCAGAAATTTAAACTTAGGCATATTCAACCTCCAAACCTCAAAGTAGGTTAATTAAATGTTATGTTAAAATGTTGTTTTTGAATCTAATCATCCTCCAATTTTTAATGTAATCCTCTACTTGGGGAAGAGTTATAGGCGTAAAATGGGATTGTAATGCAAGCTCTTTTAAAGCATCAAACCCTAAAACTAAGCCGATAAACTCAGATATGTGGAGAACAGGAAGACTGAGTTTTTTAAATTCTTCATATTTTACAAACTCATCAAAAGTATAAAGACAGGTTGGACAGGTAACAACAACAAGGTTTGCACCAGTTTCTTTCATAGATTTAAGTTTAGCTTTAGTTATACTAACAGATAAGCTAGGGTTTTTAAGCGATGAAACATTAAGCCTTACACCACAGCAAAGATGTTTTTCACCATATTCCACAACCTCTCCACCAAGTGTAGTTATAAGTTCTTCAAGAAAACCTGGATCTTCAGGATTACCTAAAACTTTTTCAGGAGAGGATTTTACATAATGGCATCCATAATGAACTGCTGCTTTAACTCCTTTAAGATTAATTTTTTGCTTTTCTAGTATCCTGTTTTTGGCTTTGTAAAATACTTCGGATACATGAAAGATGTTAACATTCCAATCAGGTTTAACATTAAGTTCAAACAAAACTTTTTCAACTTCACGTATAGATGAATTTTCTTTTATGTTTTTTAGTACCCGCAAAAATGTTCCATAGCATGTATCACAAATTGTTACCAGGTTTTTTGAGAATTTTTCTGCAACCCAAATATTCCACCCTGTAAGTGCTGTAAGAATTTTAAAATCTGCAAATCCTGAAAAATTTGCGAAACTTCCACAGCAAACCTCCTCATAGGAGGTGTAAGGTGTATAACCTAGATTTTTAAGAGCTTTAAGAGTTGAATACTCAATACCCGGATATCTATTTTTTGTTTGACATCCAAGAAAAATAAAAATGGGTCCCTTATCAGGAATTTCCTCGACGCTTTTCATTTGATACCACTCTTATAGTTTAGGCTTAGCTTTGAAAGAAACTCTTCAAATCCAAGTTGTCTTAACATATTCCTAATTTTTTCTAAAGACTCCTTGGATATTTCTGGTGAAGGGTTGAGCCCGAGAAACCTTCTAATATTTATTCTTCCAAATGGCAGGATTGATCCTGTATTTAGTAGGTTTTTTGCAACCTCCTCCACTAACTTATAAACATCATTAGCAAAACCCTCTGCCAGCAAGTTTATCCTTAGCTTGATAACAATTTCCGGTAAAGGTATACTATGGGGACAAAGTTTACTGCAATCAAAACATAAAAAACACTTCCAAGCTACTTCTAAACCATCTTTAGAAGAAGCTAAGTTTTCTTTTCTAAGCATTTTTAATGAGAGAAGCCTTACATTAAAATCTTTTTGTAAAAATCTTGTTGAAGGACAGACGGAAGAACATAAACCACATTGAAGACAAGTTTTTACAAGACTGAAAAGTTCTACGCTTTCTCCATTTTTGATAAACTTTTCTTTTGGGGCCAATATTTACCTATGCTACCTCCAAAAAATTAATTATAGAATCTCCTAATATGACTTGCTTTAGCTTTAAAGTAAGAAAAAACTGCTACTTGAAAAAGTTTAAAACCGACCCCTTCATTCTAAGATACTCTTCACCAATTTCTTCAATAATTTTATCAAGATTTTCAGCAGCTTCTTTTGAAACTTTGGGGCCTATCCTTACTGCAAGAAACTCATCACCAAATGGATTTTTATCTAAAATTTTGAAACCTGCTCTTCTTACTAAAGAAATAAGCATCCTCTTATATGGCTCTCTTTCCTCTGGTTTGCTGATATCCCAATTTTCAACGGTTCCTCTAGCCAAGACAATCTTATCATCAAAAAAACTATCTTTTGATGCAAAATCTACTAACCTTTTTGCTACACCATTTTCTCTCCATTTTTTGCTAACTTCTATTGCAGCATCATAAACATAGGAGTAGGTAAAAACTCTTCTACCAATAGAAATTTTAAACTCTTCAACAACGATAAAGCCAACTATAACATTTTCACTTGTATATGCAACTGCAACGTAGCTTCCATCTTCAACTCTTTTTATAAGCTCTTCCTTCTCCTTTTCGGGGGAATTAAAGTATGTTGTAATACCTTCATCAATCTTCATAGATTTAAGCCAGTTTGCAGAGGCGCATCTTCCTATGAAGATTTGCGGTTGAGAAGCTTTACTGTATACAGCGGGTTCTGTTGTTAAAGCCTCTCTTACCGCTTCCAATGTCCCCCTAGGAAATTGTGAAGAACATACGATATATACTTTGTCTTTAAAGATATAGGAGTAAAATAAACAAATATATAAAATTTATAGCTTTTAACTTTCCGATGAAACTTTACTTAAAATTTTATCCAACCTTCCAACCTCAAAAGAGATTTTTAAAGCTGGATTCTTCAAAACTTCAAAAAGAAGGTTGATTTTCTTTTCAACCTTAACTTTTAAATCCTCAGGAAGATTCCACTCCTCCCTACTAACCCTTGTTGAAGGTTTATAGAGCTCAAGCTCAACCTTAACGATTCGAGGATAGGTTAATGTGGGAATTGGAGGCTTAACCTCCCTGCCAACAAGTTTTTCAAAAAAACGTATCCTAGCTTTTTCCCAAGGTTTTTCTAAGCTTAAATTTTTAATGCTATATTCTTCCCTTGAAACTTTAATAACAAGTTCTGGACATGCTTTTTCACATGCACCACAAAAAATGCAGAAATCTTCAACAACATCGATCTTCTTACCTGTCTTAGGAATGTAGATAACATTTAGGGGGCAAATGTTAAAACAATTTTTACAGCCAACAGGGTCGCATTTTTCAATGTTAACAAAGTTAACCTTACCTTTAAATGGTTTTTTAACGTTTATAGCTTCGACAGGGCAAACAGATGCACATAAACCACATTTAACACATTTTTCATCATCCACACTTATTTCTCCCTCAATTTTTGGTTCAACAATTTTTCTTGGTGAAGAATATTCACATTCAACCCTCAAAGCCTCAGAAGGACAAATTTTTTCACACAAGCCACAATAATCACATTTATCTTCATCAATTTTTAAACCTACAGCAGGTTTAAAGTTGGGTGGTTTGGCTTCAACCCAAAAAATCTTTATAGCATCACAAAGCATTTCACATAAGCCACAATAGCAGCATTTATCTTCGTAAAAAGTTATTTTACCTTTAGCTTCAACATTACTTGTTTCATACTTTACAAGTATATCCTTTTTTGGAACTTTAACATTAACATCTATAGCCTTTCTTTGGCAAACCTTACTACAAAGGAGACACGGGAGACACTTTTCCTTGTTAAGATTATATTCACCATCAATTTTAGAGTATTCATCTTCAACCTTTAACCCATTAATACTCATCTTAAAAGAGTTAAAAATGCAAACAGAAACACATAAACCGCAAAAAGTACATTTTTCTCCTTCAACATTTACTAACGGTGCTTCTTCCAACCTTCCAGCAGCAACTTCAACAACAGGTCCAAGAGTTATAGCATCCCAAGGACAAATTAAACATAAACTGCAACCAGTACATTTTCCAACTTCATAATCTAAAACTTTTTTTAGTAAACTGGTTTTCCAGCTATATCTTAAGGTTGAATTTATAATGCTAAACTCTACTATAGGTTTTTCTTTAAGTTTTTCACTCAAATTGTATATACCCTCCATTAAATCTTGCAACCTCTAAAAGTTCAGCACCAGTAGGCCCCATCTTTTCAACCCTCTCAACAAAGCCTGTTATTATTTTAGCTAGCTTTTCACCTTCACCTGCAGACGCACTTGCAATTTGAAGTCTTTCAGGGTTTAAACCTGATGCTTTTAAGACTTCCCTAAGCTTTTTAACTCTTTCAGCAGCTTTTTTAAAACCTGTTCTGTAGTGGCAATCGTTTTCATAACAACCAATAATTAAAACACCATCTGCACCAAGCCTAAATGCCTCTAAAATGTGAAAGATGCTTACTCTAGCTGTACATGGAACTTGAATTATTCTAATGTTTGTTGGATAAGGAATTCGGCTTATTCCAGCCATGTCTGCAGCAGCATAACCACACCATTTGCAGAGAAAACCAACTATAACAGGTTTTTCTCTTTTATGCTTTAATAAAGCTTCAATCATATTGTGTATTTGCTTATCAGTTACAGGTGGGAGGGTTATAGCCTCAACAGGGCAAACAGATGCACATGCACCACAACCCATACATGCAACTTCATTAACAATAATTTTCTTATCAACCCTGCTTAAGGCGGCATAGTCGCAAGTTTTAACGCAAAGTCCACAACCAGTACATTTCTCAGCGTCTACTATTGGAGATTCAACTTCAAACTCTAACTCCTTGGATGAGAGGAGGGAAATGGCTCTTAAGGCTGACAAACCTGCATGAGCAACAGACTGGGTTATATCCTTTGGGCCTTGGACTGTTCCAGCAATAAAAATTCCCCTTGTAAATGTGTCAGCAGGTCTAAGTTTTGGATGTTCCTCCAAGAAAAATCCATTTTCGTCTAGTGGTATTCTTAAAACCCTTGAAAGCTCGTAGTTGTCGTTGTTTGCATCGATTCCAACACTTAAAACCACCAAGTCATAATCTTCAAATTTTGCTTCACACGTTAAAGTATCCTCAAAAAAAACTCTAAGCTTATCTTTAACCTTAACAACCCTGCCAACCCTACCTCTAATAAACCTTACGCCTGCACTTTGAGTTTTAAGATATGCCTCCTCATGACCTTTGCCTGAAGCTCTAACATCCGTGTAAAAAACTGTTACATCAATTTCCGGGTGAAGAATTTTAATCTCCATAGCTTGCTTCATAGCATACATACAGCAAACATTACTACAATATATTTTTCCAAGTTTTTGGGACCTGCTTCCAACGCATTGAATAAAGCATATTTTTTTAGGTTTACTACCATCTGATGGACGTAAAAGTCGACCTTTAGTTGGACCTGTAGGGTTAACAAGTCTTTCAATTTCAGCACCAGTTACTACATCAAGATATCTACCGTAACCATATTGTTCAACTTTTTTAGGGTCTATGAGCTGAAAACCTGTTGCAACAATTATTGCGCCAACTTTTTCTTCAATCACGTTGTCTTTATCTTCAAAGTTTATTGCTTCTTTATCGCAAACTCCGTTACATGCTCTACATCCAACACAATTTTCAACATCAATGTATGGCGCTACTGGAACAGCTTCAGGAAAAGGTTTAACTATGGCTTTCCTTTTTCCCAGTCCATACTCATACTCGTTTACAACCTCAACCGGACAAACTTCTAAACACTTATCACAACCACTACACTTAGACTCGTCAACGTATCTTGCTTTCCTTAAAAGTTTAACTTGATAGCTTCCAGCAGCACCTTTAACATCTAAAAGGCTGCATAACGTGTAAACTTTAACGTTTGGATGGTTGTATACCTCAGACATTAAAGGTCCAAGGATACAGATACTGCAATCCAACGTTGGAAAAACCTTATCCCACTTAGCCATATGCCCACCAAGAAAACCTGTTTTCTCGGCGAGAATAACCTTTAAACCTGAGTTTGCAAGGTTTAAAGCTGCAGTTATCCCCGCAACACCGCCACCCAAAACTAAAACTTTACGTTCAACAGGAACCTTAATTTTTTTAACCTCAACAGCGTTTTTAACGGAAAATATTGCCATTTCAATAAGATCTAAAGCTTTAGTTGTAGCTTTCTCAACATCCTGCCAGTGAACCCAGCTGCACTGTTCCCTTATGTTTGCAATTTGCAGAAAACCTCTGTTTATACCCGCCTCCTCAACAACTTTTTTAAAAAGTTCCCCATGAAGCCTTGGCGTACATGTTGCTACAACAACTCTATTTAATTTTTCGTTTTTAATTACATCCTTAATTTTTTGAAGTCCTGTATCGCTGCATAGATGTATTTCCTCAACCGCTACAACACCTTCAACATTTGAAAAGTAGTCTATAAGCTTTTTAACATCAACAAATCCTGCAATGTTTGTTCCACAATGACAAATAAAAACACCTATTCTTTTTTCGTCACTGCTTTTAAGGTTTCTCTCTCTCACGAAGTTCTCTCCACCAGTTTTTCATGTTTCAGCTTTAAATTTTAATTGAGATACTTGAATATATTTAAGTAGTTTTAAAAGTAAGAAAAGTTGGGAAGCGTGTCAAGGGAAATGGGTGAAGTTAGAAAAATTACACCTCTTATGGTTTACAGATATCTTCCAGGTGTAAACTGTAAAAAGTGTGGTTACTCTACATGCATGATGTTTGCATCAAAACTTTTATTAAAGGAGGCAAAAATTGAGGATTGCCCTATACTTTTTGACCAGAAGTATAAGGAAAAGCTTGAAGGTTTAAGGAATCTTTTAAAACCTTTACTTGAAACTTATGAAACAGGGTTAAAGCTTGATGAAGAAAAATGTACTGGATGTGGTAATTGTGTTGTTGTATGTCCAGTTAACATCATGATAGACCCTCAAATTGCTAAAGGTTTTGGAACTATGAGCAATGAGGTTATTATGAGGGTTGAAAATGGTAAACTCAAAATAATAAACCTTAAAAAATGTAGAAGATTTCCACCAAGCAGGCTTGATTGTAGAGTTTGTGAAGAATTTTGTTATACTGAAGCTATCAAAGTTTACTAGTTAATCGTGATAAATATTTTTTATATCGTAAATACTAAAATAATAACATAAATACTAGGAATTGTTTTCGTGTTTGTTTCCGCAATTCAAGAAGTTTGGAAGCCCAAGTCAATCCTTTTAGAAAGGACAACAGCGGATATCTCCCTGATAGACAGTTAAAGATTTTTTACACACTTTTTCCTCTATCCAGAGGACGTGAGAAACCTCAAACTCCAATGTTACGTCAGACTTTTTTCTTCTAAGCATCTCTCTACTTTAAGGTTGTTTTTTGCCCTGTTGCAATGTAGATTATAGATTTGCAGATGTAGGTTGCGTGGTCAGCTATTCTTTCAAGGTAGTTCATTATTAAAACACTGGAAATTACACACTTGGTTGTGGTGTCCGCTTTTTCAACCAGTTTACCGAAGAAGTTGAAATATAATTTATCTACTTCTTTTTCTTTCTCAACTATTCTTTCAGCAAGATGCGGGTCGTAGATTTTAAGGGAGTCTATGCTTAGCTTAATCATGCTTAAGGCTTTATCTCCAACCTCTTTTATATGTGAGGTTATCCATTGGTTACAGTCTCTTATTCCTCCTACTCGTTTGTTTGTATACGATATGTTTAGGGCATATCTTCCGAAGCGGGCAAAATCATAAGCAATCTTCATGTAAGACTTTATTGTTCTAAGGTCTGAGGCTACTGGTTGAAATCTTGCAATAAGCTCAAAAGCTTTATCTTCTACGTTGTCTGCCATTGAAATTAGAGTATTTGACATTTCTCGAACTTGGTTGTAGATGTTTCTGCTTTCAAAGCATTCTAGCATGGTTGTTAAAACAGTTTGGTATGCTAATTCTCCCATTTTCTGGAGGATTGTTGAAAGTTCTTTAAGGCCAGAATCTATCATTCTCCCCATGACTTCCTCACCTTTTAACCAAACTCTCCGGTTATATATCTTTCTGTCAACTTGTGTTTGGGATTTTCAAAAACCTGTTTTGTTGGGCCATATTCCACTAGTTCACCAAGATAAATAAATGCTGTATAATCTGAAACTCTCGCTGCTTGTTGCATGTTATGGGTTACAATTACAATAGTGTAGTTTTCAGCCAGTTTTCTGATAAGAACTTCTATTTTCGCTGTTGCCATGGGATCAAGGGCTGAACATGGTTCATCCATCAATAGGACCTCCGGATTGACAGCTAGAGCGCGTGCTATACAAAGCCTTTGTTGCTGTCCACCAGAGAGGCTAGCTCCGGATTTATTTAAGTCATCTTTAACTTCATCCCAAAGGTTGGCGAGTTCTAAACTTCGCTTGACTACTGCATTAATGGTTTTTTTGTCGCGGACTCCATTCAATTTTAAACCTGCTGCTACATTCTCATAGATGGACATCATTGGAAATGGATTTGGTTTTTGAAAAACCATACCAATTTTTTTCCTTATCGTAACAGGGTCAACACCGTTGCCGTAAATGTTTACACCATTAAATACCACTTTTCCAGAAACGCGGGCATCAGGGTTTGTTTCATGCATTCGATTAAGACAGCGGATAAGAGTTGTTTTGCCGCATCCGGAAGGTCCTATAACAGCTGTTACGGCATTTTCCTCAATTTTCATGTTAATGTTTTTTAATACATGCTTTACACCAAACCACGCGTTTAAATCTTCTATAATAAACTTGGATGCCATTAATACTTCTCCCTCGTAAATATTCTCACAACTATGCTTATTCCTAAAACGATGACTATAAGCACAAATGCAGACCCCCATGCAAGAGCTATCCAGTTTTCGAAGGGCGACGTGGCAAAAACAAAAATGTTTAAGGCAAGGTTAGCAGCTGGCCTGTCTAATCCTGCAAACCACCATCTCCAATATCCCATTGTAACTAACACTGGAGCAGATTCTCCAGCTATCCGTGCAATGGAAAGAAGTATACCTGTAACTATTGCTTTTTTGGCACTGTTAACCACGATTGTGAGGATTGTTTTCCATCTTGGAATTCCAAGGGCAAGAGCTGCCTCACGGATGCTTAGAGGCACAATTTTTAACGCTTCCTCGGTTGCTCTAGTGACTATTGGAATCATTATGATAGCTAGTGCAAAGGCTGCAGCAATTACTGAAAACCCAATCAAACAAACGATTAATGTATAGACAAAAACTCCAATGACTATGGATGGGATACCATTCAAAACGTCATCGAGGAACCTTACAATAGTAGACAGCTTATGCTCATTATATTCGCTTAAGAAGATGCCTGACATTAATCCTACTGGAATACCTATAAGAGAAGCCAAGCCAACAGTTATCAAAGTACCCTGTATTGCATTTGCTACACCACCATTCTCTTCACCAACTGTTGGAGTTGGTTTTGTAAAGAAATCGATACTGATTACTAGGCACCCTCTTAAAACTACTTCATATAGTATGCTAAATAATGGAATTAAAGCTATGATCAGGGCTAGATAAACAAAAAAACGCGCCATGTTGTCTTTGAATACTCTAAACTTATAGTAGTTTAATTTCTTCATTCTTTTGCTATACCTCTAACTAGTTTAAGGGTTCGCCAAACAATTAGCCGCGCAAAAACATTAACTGCCAAGGTTACTAGTAACAAGACTAACGCAACATTTATCAACGCGCTAACATGAAGGTCGTACACGGCTTCCAAAAGCTCGTTTGCAATTATTGCCGACATAGTATACCATGCATCAAAAAGCGAGGACGGCCAAACGTGAAACTTGTTTCCAATAACCATTGTTATTGCCATAGTTTCTCCAATAGCACGCCCCAGTCCCAGAATTACCGCGCCGATAATCCCTGAGCGGGCATAGCTAATTACTATTCTAGTGGTTTCCCATTTTGTGGCGCCAAGGGCTATCATTGCCTCTCGTTGAGCGTTTGGTACTGCTGAAAAAAGGTCTCGCATTACAGCGGAAACTGTTGGAGTAATCATTATCGCTAAAACCATTCCGCCTGTAAGAAAACCACCCCCATAAATAGGTCCAGAAAACATTGGAATGAACCCGAAAAGTGTTTGTATATGTGAATAAACGTTTTCGCGTAAAAACGGTATCAGAACAAATATTCCCCAAAGCCCGTAGATAACGCTTGGGACGGCGGCTAAAAGCTCCACTAGAAAAGAAACCACGAATCCGAATTTTCTAGGCATATACTCGGAAAGGGCTAAGCTTACTCCAAGGCTTATAGGTACACCTATAAGAAGCGCTAAGGCTGAGGTAACAATCGTACCCAATATTAATGGTAACGTCCCAAAAACTTGGAATACAGGATCCCACTTAATGCCCAAAAGAAAGCTTATTCCAAAAGTTTGTATGGAAAGCCATGATCCTTTAACAAGCTCATAAACAATCATACTTAAAAGCACAAGGATGCTGGAGGCGAATAAGGCGCATATAAGCTTAAAGAATTGGTCGCCTTTGAAATGGTTGTTTGAAATTGAAAACGATTTAAGCTTTAGATTGTGAAAAAAAGTATTTTTTAAAGAATGTTTCTTCATTTTATCACTTGTGCAGTTGCTGTCCATTGTAGGTCATCAAGCGGATTGTTGCCTCATTATGTGTAATGATGCTTGACGGTAGTGGAACATAATATAAGTCGGGTGCATACTTTTGTCCATCATGTGTAGCCCACCATAGAAATTCTACTAGAGCCTTTGCAGTAGTCTCATCCATATTAGGCAGAACGTTTAACTCTTTGTATACTAGGATGTAAGAGAAACTCGTTATTGGGTAGGCGCCAATGGCCTTCGTGTTTTTGGATAAACTATCAACTATTGAAACTCTTGACCAGTCTGCATCCCCCTTTGGTAGAGTGATTGCGGCATAATCTGCGGCTTTGGCAAATGAGGTAATGTTTGGTTCAACAAACTCGCCTGCAGCGTTTTGAACATACCCATAGGTAAGGTTGTTCTTTTTTGCATAAGTAAACTCTACATATCCTATTGAGTACGGAGTTTGTTGGACGAGGGCGGCAACCCCGTCATTTCCCTTTGCTCCTAGACCCACAGGCCAGTTTACGGATGTACCTTTCCCAACGGTTACAGCCCACTCAGGGCTGATATTCGATAAGTAGCTAGTCCAGATAAATGTTGTTCCGCTTCCATCAGACCTGCGTATCACGATTATTTTCTGGTCTGGAAGGCTGATATCAGGATTTATTGCAACAATTTTCGGATCACTCCATTTTGTGATTTTTCCCAGATATATTTCTGCCAAAATTTCTCCCGTAAATTTTAGCCCTTTTGGTATGTCTGGGATGTTGTAGATTGGAACAACGCCGCCTATAGTAATCGGAATGTGTAGAGTGTTTGGAGCTTTCGTAGCCTGAACTTCTGTGAGTGGTACATCACTGACTGCAAAATGCACAGTCTTCTCAATATGTTGCTGAATTCCGCCACCGCTTCCTATTCCCTGGTAGTTAATTTGAATGTTAGGCTTAATTTTATGATACTCCGCAGCCCATTTATCAATTAGCGGAAATGGAAACGTCGCACCTACACCATTCAACGTTAGTGTTTGCGTTGTTGATGTAAATTGGTAGACAAACGTGCAGGCTACAACTATTACAACCACCACTATCGGAATGGCAATTTTATAGAGAGCTCTCATGGGGCTCACCATTTCTTAATTTTAGAATATGGGAAAAAATTCTATATACCTTTTCCAAATAGAATATATATTTGAAAATTGACTATATAGTTAACAAAGAAAACAATAAAGATTCAACCCCGAAAATCATTTACATTTTTTCTCACCAAAACTGGGGCTTTAAGAGGAATTATAATATGTCCTTTTTAAAGTGTACGAAGAAAAATTCAGTTTTCGGTTATAAGCGGAAGAAGGTTAACAACTTAATGTTTTAGTTAACAAGGGTTTAAATCAGTTTAAAACTAAGTTGAATTTTTCATGTTTTTGATGGCTTGTGATGGCTTATAACGACTTTAAGCTTAGTTTCCTCTGTAGTGGTTTATATGCTATTATTATCTTTTAGATAGATGAGCACGTAAGAGTTTGGTAGTTATGAGTGTAGCCAACTATTAAAAAGTTTAAAAATATTTTAGATAATGGAGGATGGACAAGTGAATTTGGTAAAATTAACATGTACAGGATGCTCGCTTCTATGTGAGGATGTGAATGTTGTTTTTGATGGTAAAGGTAATGTGAAGAATGTTTTTGGTATGTGTAAGGTTGGGTTTGAGAGGTTTAAACATACCAGCTTGAATAGTAGGTTGACAAGTTCAGCTATCAGGGAGGAGGATAAATCTGTAAATATCTCGGTTGATGAGGCAGTTGAAAAGGTTGCTGAAATGCTTAAAGCCTCAAAAAAACCTTTACTTTATGGTTGGGGTTATTGTTCCTGTGAAACTGTAAAGCTTGGTATAGATATTGCAAGAAAGCTTAATGGTGTTTTTGATTCTCAAGCAAGCAAGGGATACTGGTATGCATATATGCAAGCTAAAAACTATGAAAGCGTTGACAATGTTCTTGAAAAAACTCTTGATTATGCCAACCATGTGGTGTTTTTGGGTTTTAATCCAGCTGAAACCCATCCTAGGCATGCTAGTAGATACTCTATTTTTCCTAGAGGGGCTGGAGTTGAGAAGGGGGTTGAGGGTAGAAGTATAACTGTCGTTGATAGTGAAACTACAAAAACCTCTAGGATAGCCCATAACAGGTTTATACTTGAAGCTGAGGACCAGTTAAAACTTATTAAAGCTGTTGGTGGTAGGCTTAAAGGAGAAAAGCCCATAATAAACGTTCCAAACGTATCTGAGGTAAAACTTTTAGAGCTTGTTAAAGACTTTAAAAGCTCAAACTACGTTTCAATCTTTTATGGTTCAAGTTTTTTCGAGGGTGGAGATTACAGGTTAAAGGTTGATACAATCTACCAGCTTGTTGAAAAAATAAGGGATGTTAACGTTAAATGTACAGCTTTACCCATGCCAAAACCATACAACATGGTTGGTGCTGTTAAAACAACCTTAACGGAAACAGGTTATCCATGTGCGGTGGATTTTTCGGGTGATGGTGAAAAGTTTAACGTTGAAAAAAACTCTGTTTTAAACATGGTTGTTAATGGTGAGGTTGATTTAGCTTTAATTGTAGGCTCAAACATCTTTACAGAACTTTCAAGGCTTGCACGTAAAAGCTTTATGAAGATACCTCTTATCGTTCTAGATTTTGTTGAAAGTTTAACCGTTAAAAACTCTGGAATTTACATAGCTCCAGCCATAACAGGTTTTGAAGCGGGTGGAACAGTTTACAGGGTTGATGAAAAAAGAATTCAACTTGCTCCCCCATTTAAACCACCAGAAAACATTTTATCCGATGAAGACTTTTTATCGCGGCTCTACAAAAAAATTTGAAATTTACAGTCTTCTTTTTTCAAACCAACTTTACCCCTGAATACGGGTTGTTTATTTTTAGTTGCGGGTTTGCAGGTATTGCGCAGCATGCACCATAAAAGTTGACTTTATACCCTTCTTTTCTAGCATGGTTGTAAATATTTTTTGACGGTATGGCTATACCCGACACTCCAGCGTTAAAAGTTAAAACCTCAACTTTTTCCTTTATTATGCCCTTACCCTTGGCGCATCCAAGAATTGTTGGAACCTCGGGTAACATTAACCTTGCAGCTGCAACTATCCTTGCAACATCTAAAGGATTAATCATAACATTTTGCATAAATGTTCCAGGTATTGGTGTTAAAGCTGTTACAACAACTATTGTAGGCTTAATTTTTGAAATCATTTTTAAGGCTTTAGCTTCACCTTTAATTTGACCAAAGTCTAAGCCTACACAAACATGTGGGGATATAATTTTAAATCCAGCCTCCTCGGCAGCTTTAAGGGTTTCTAGGTATTTGTTTGTGTCAACCTTAAAACCATAAACCCTTTTAACAGTTTCAGCTGAACCTACAACATCCAAAGCTACGCCATCAATTCCACAATCTACCAAGTACATAGCTTTTTCCAAGGTTAGGAAGCCCGTATGGGCTAAAATTGTTAAACCTGTTTCTTCCTTGATTTTTTTAATAGCTTTACCATACCTTTCAATAGGAACCGTAAAGTTTGGTAGGCAGCCTCCGCTAACCAGAAATCCTTTAACATTTTCATGCTTAAATTTTAAACATATTTTTAGAAGTTTTTCAGGTGTTTCAGCGTGAAGCATCATACTTAAAAGTTTACGTTGGCAATGTAAACAGTTTAAAGAGCAGAAGTTTCCAGTTATTGATATTGCTGGGAAAAAACTTGATGTAATGTAGAAGTTTATCTTTTTACCAAAAAGCATATTCGCATCTTTCCTGATTTTAGAAAAAATGTTTTGAAGAGAGTCATCCTCACTACTAAAAACTTTTTCCAGCTGCAACTTTAACTCTCCAACAAAAAGTTTTTACTGATTTTTCCATGCTTTAAATCAAATTTATAAAGCCAAGTTTTTGACTGGTATTTTTGGTTAAGCTTTAAAGCTAAATTAAGCTCTTCAACTTTAAGAGTATCTTCAAAAAGTTGAATGTTTAATGTTTCTTCAAAACATGTTCGCAAAATTTTTTTAGCCTCCTCATACTCAACAGACCTCTTCAATTCTCTTTTAATGCTGGTTAAACCATGCTCAGGATTTTTAGGATTTCCTGGAAGATTTTTTAAAGGATTTTTTAAAACCTTACACATGGTTTCATAGTCAAAATCAAGTAGAATATCCCCGTTAACCATTATGAGATTTCCATTTTGAAATCCTGCATTACCTGAAATCTTTTTTCCGTTAGCTATTATTGCGTTAAGTTTTTCATCGTAGAATGTATCTGTTAAACCTAACTTTTTAAGTGTTAAAACAATACTTTTAAGTAAAACTTTGTAGGCTTTTTCCATGGAAAACGGTATGTTTGAATGTTTAACATTAACTATAATTGAGTAGAGAAGCTGATTTAAATCGCAGTAAACAGTCCCTCCCCCAAGAATTCTTCTAACAATGCTAATTCCCCTACTTTTACATTCATCAACATCAACCTCATCCAAAACATTTTGATGATATCCAACATATACACATGGAGGGTTAACTCTCCAAAAAAGTATAGTGTTTGGTACTTTACCATGTGAACAGAAAAAGCCTACTGCTTCAAAAATGGATGCGCTGGTAAAGCCGTCGATGGTTTTAAGGTCTATAAGACGCCACATACAACTCATAACATTGTTTTAGTTAATAATTTCTTGCAAATATTTAAAATTGTTAAAAGTTTTCTCCAAAAAGACTTGAAAAGTTTATCGATAGGCTAAAATGTTTGATATGTAAGCTTTGGAGGTATTTTAACGATAAACCATTAATGTTTGTTAGGCTAGGTTAATATGTTGATGGTGTAAAGGTTTTGGTTTGTTTAAGGGAGAAAAATAGGGTTATTCACGCATTAGATGTTGAGGATAGGGATAAAGCTTTAAAGATTGTTAAAGCTGTTAAGGATTTCGTTGATGCGGTAAAGCTTTCCTACCCATTAATCCTTATGAAAAGTTTAAAAATTGTTGGTGAAATTAAAGAACACTCAGACAATTTACCGTTAATCTTAGATTTTAAAGTTGCAGATATACCTTCAATCTGTGAAAAAATTGTGAATGTTTGCGGTAAAGCTGAGGCTAATGGAATTATCGTTCACGGCTTTATGGGTAGTGATTCCGTGAAAACATGTGTAGATGCTGCAAAAAAGTGGAACTTGGATGTTTATGTTGTTGTTGAAATGTCTCATCCAGGTGCGGTTGAATTTTTACAACCTGTAGGTGAAAAAATAGCTGAAATGGCTAAAAATTTGGGTGCTACTGGCATTGTTGCACCTGCAACAAGACCTGAAAGAATTAAAAGGTATAGGTCTATCGTAGGGGAAGAAATGATAATAATGTCTCCAGGTGTAGGTGTACAAGGTGGAAGAGTAGGAGATGCTATTCTTTATGGAGCAAACTTTGAAATTGTAGGCCGCTTAATATATGAATCACCAAACCCGAAAAAAACAGCCCAAGAAATAAACCAAAAGATTATGGAAGCTTACATGAAATTTAAACATTAACGAAAGAATCAAAAACTTTAAGTTTGCAACTTAAATAAGCTTTCACCATTCTAAGACTGCAAGCCTTATGCCTTAAAGTATAAACCATGTGCTTGTTTAAGCACTTACAGGCTGCTTTTCTAAAGCTTTTCTTATCTTTTTTAACTCCTCTAAAATCTCCAATCCTACATCCCGTGTTTCAAATGCTCCGAAAAGTGGTCTACCCCCTCACTATGTTAATTATCAAGTCTCTTATCTCAGTAAAGTTTGAGATTCCCCAAATTGTTGCTTCTGCACTTCTAGTCATTGGCCCGGCAGACCCGCCAGCTCGTCCAGTATATCCGGCTGTGTACACGTAAACTGATCCTAAACCAAACATCCTTGAAATAGGCCCCTGAATTATGTCTACGGACATGATACGTGAGTATGGAACAACATGTCTCATTTTCCACCATACCCCTCTCTCTCAACAACTACTTCACCCTTTTCAAGGGTAAAATAGATAGAATCGTAATACTTTGGAATCCAGTAAGCTATAAAACCGAAAATTGCAAACACTACGGCTAGTGGTATAAAGGTAAAAGGCCAAACCATGCTCCAAATTTGGGGTTCAAAAGTGAACACAACCAAAACTGGTAAAACTGTAGCAATAACTACTGGAATAGTTACAAGCAAAAGATAAACACCATAAACCTTCTTCAAGTTTGGATGTGGCTTAAACTTCTCACCAACCTTCAACCTAACACCAAACAAACAAAATAATTCAGTTACCATAATAAAGTTTATTCAAAAAGCTTTCAGCTTCAGTAAGCCACATTCCGTTGTTGCTGTTAACGGAAATTAATAAAAAAGCATTGTGGCAAACAGCCTAGAAACGTTTTTTTACTATTTTGAACATACTATCCCTAATGATCTTGGAGTTACCTAGGCGTGCGGAGCATTTTGGTGCAGTTCGATTTTATGACGTGCAGAGAGTTTACGAGCTAGATTCTGGTATGAAAAGATTTCCCACCAAGGCTAGGGAGGCAGTGGCAACTATATCAAGTGAGGATATAGGAAAAATTAATCAGAAGATGGCGATAGTGGTTCCTATCAAAGACGAAAGGCTTAAACTTTTTGAGGGTGTTCTAAGCGGAATTCCTCACGATTGCCATGTAATTGTGGTTTCGAATAGTAGAAGGTCTCCTGTTGATAGGTTTATGATGGAAGTGCAACTACTGAAGCGATTTAATCACTTTGTGGGCGATGAGATTCTCGTAATACACCAACAGGATCCGGGACTCTCGGAAGCTTTAAGAAACGCTGGTTTTGATTCCATCCTTGATGAAACGGGGTCTGTTAGAAGCGGTAAGGCTGAAGCCATGGTGATAGGTATATTTCTGGCGAAGATGCTTGGTAAGGAATATGTTGGTTTCATAGATGCTGACAATTATTTGCCAGGCGCTGTCCACGAGTACGTTGAAATTTATGCGGCTGGTTTCACTCAAGCCGAAAGCCCGTTTTCCATGGTTAGAGTTTCATGGGTTTACAAGCCCAAAATTAGAGAGGACGGGCTATTCTTCGTCAAATTTGGAAGGGTTTCGGCGGTTTCTAATGATTGCCTTAATTTGTTGTTGTCAAGTTATACTGGTTTCGGGACAGATGTTATAAAGACCGCCAACTCAGGAGAGCATGCCATGAGCATGCAGTTAGCTGAGCTCCTGTATTACGCATCTGGGTTTGCTGCTGAAACATATGAGGTAGTTAACCTTATGGAGCAGTTCGGAGGAGTAATCCCAACTCCTTCTCAAGTTGCCTCTCAAGCTACATCATTAGGGGTTGATGTCTTTCAAGTAGAGAGTCGAAATCCTCACCTGCATGAAGAAAAGGGAGAAAGCCACATAAAAGAAATGCTTCTTTCATCTATAGGCGCAATATATCATTCCCAAATCTGCCCACCACCGTTGAAGGATAATATCGTCTCCATCTGCGCAAGACACGGCTTCAAAGTTGGGGAAGAAGAAATTCCGTGCCCAGTAAAGATTAGGCCTCCATGCGAGTTAGATATGAATAAATTTGCTGTTGAAGTACAGAAAAATTCCCAAACGTTAATGGAGTTAAAATAGCGACTGGAGGTTTAGAAAGCCATATCAAGACTTGTAGCTTTTGACATGGATGGAACCCTCCTCAATGGAAGGGTCATTTATACCATAGGCCGCAAGCTTGGTTTCACATCTGAAATCGAAAAAATCGCCAAGTCCTCAAAGATTCCCTACGAGAGATCGCGAAAGATTGCAAAGCTTCTTAGAGGTTTAACCGTTTACGAGTTTACTGAAATAGTTAAAGCAATACCTCTTATGAAGGGTGCAGCGGAAACCGTTAAACTGTTGAGGGACAAAAACTACAAGGTTGGGATAATAAGCGATAGCTATACACTGGCAACGGAGATTGTTGCTCGTAGGCTAAAGATGGATTTTCACGTAGCAAATATGCTAGAAGTGAAGAGCGGTGTTATAACAGGCTTTTTAAAAATGCCCATGGGTTGGGAAAAAATAGACTGTTATTGTAAGCAATCGGTTTGTAAACGTTACCACCTAATCAGTCTCGCAAAGGAGTACAACTTGAACCTATCTAAAACCGTTGCGATAGGCGATTCCATCGCTGACCTTTGCATGTTAGAAAGCGCCGGAATCGGAATACTATTCAACCCCAAAGACAATAATATCCCAAAGAATGTAGTAAGTTATGTAATACAGGGCAAAGACCTCCAGGCGATATTAGACTATTTAAACACCCACATGAACCCGCAACCTTAAGCAAAGCTTTAAAGATTCGCTTAAAAAATTAAGTGGACCGGGCGGGATTTGAACCCGCGACCTTCGGATTGCAAATCCGACGCGCATTCCAGCTGCGCCACCGGCCCTACCTTAATTTTTTCATGGTATTTTAAATTAACTTTTTCCAGTTAAGAGGCTACCTTTATTTTTTGTTGGTTTACAAGTATAACATTAGTTTAATGTTTTCCTGCTTTACTTTATGTTAATGTTTCTTTCAACCCTCGTTTAAAAGTTTTTCAATTACTTGTTTAACTTCGCTTTCAGGTAAAGCACCTATTATTCTTTCAACCTCAACACCATTTTTAAGGAATACTAGTGTTGGGATTGCTGTAATGTTGTACATTGAGGCTGTTTTCGGGTTTTGGTCAACGTCAACCTTTGCAAACACAACTTTTCCAGCGTATTGTTTTGCCAACTTATCTATGATTGGGGCAATAATCCTACATGGTGGACACCATGTTGCCCAAAAGTCCACAACAACAAGCTTATGTGTGTCAACAAAAAGCTGAAAATTTTCATCATAAACATTAACAGGTTTACCTGAAGTGTTTTCACGACTTAATTGCTCAGATTTTTTAAATCTTTCCACAATCTCTTCAAGCTTTTTTCTTTTAATTTCTTCAAGCTCTCTATCTTCACTCATTACCGCATCAGCCCTACAAGTTTGAGAATTCTCAGTATAAAACAAGTTAAAGCTTAAGATTTAAACTTATTATATACCAGTTATCCTTTTAAATATTAGCAAAAAGCCTTTTCCGTGGTGGAAAAGGTTAATGGGCAGGAAAGACGTTAAAAAGGATGAGCCATTTTATTGAATATTGCTTCAAAGCCACCCATGAGGGGGGATAATTGGTTACAGTTTACGATGTACCTGCAAACAGTTTAATAGAAAAAATTGCAGAATATTTACTGGAAAATGTTGAGGAAGTTAAACCTCCAAGCTGGGCTAGATTTGTTAAGACTGGTTCCCATAGGCAACGTCCACCTGACAGGGATGATTGGTGGTACATTAGGTGTGCATCACTTCTAAGAAAATTGTACGTTAAAGGTCCTATTGGTCTTTCAAGGCTTAGAAGGATGTATGGTGGCAGAAAAACAGGTAAAATAAGGCCTGAACATCCTAGAAAAGCTGGTGGAGCTATAATCAGGAAAGCTCTTCAACAACTTGAAAAAGCAGGATTGGTTAAAGCTATATCGGGAAAAGGTAGAGTATTAACAGATGAGGGAAAAAGTCTTCTTGATAGGCTTGCATTTGAAGTAAAAAGTAAGATGGGGTGAAAACTTGGCTGAGGAGGATGTTGAGCTTCAAAAATTAAAACAGCAAAGATTAGTAGAACTTCAAAGAAGAGCTGCGGAGGAAGAGGCTAAAGCCAAAATTGAAATGGAAAAGCAAGCAGCTTTAAGAGTAATACTTACACCTGAAGCAAGACAAAGACTTGCAAACATAAAAATTGTTAGACCTGAATTTGCTGAAAAACTTGAGCTTCAACTTATTCAACTCGCCCAAACAGGTAGAATAAACCTGCCTATAACCGATGAACAGTTAAAAGAAATTTTAAGAAGAGTATCAGAGAAAAAAAGAGATTTTACAATTAGAAGAATTTAAAGGGTGTAATTTTTGGCTAGAGTTAAAACTTTACCCAAAAAGCTTAGACTTGCAAAAGCCTACAAGCAGGCTAGACCTGTTCCGGCATGGGTTGTAGCTAAAACTATGAGAAAAGTTAGAAGAACTCCAACACAAAGACATTGGCGTAGAACTAAGATTAAGGTTTAAAGGAGGTTTAATAAATGTCTGCCAAAGAAAAAAGTGGCAGTGAAGAAAGATTTTACACAATACCTCTTAGAAGGGCATGGGTTGCACCATTTCCTGAAAGAACACCTAAAGCAATAAGGACTCTAAAAAACTTTTTAAGAAGAAATTTGAAAACTGATAACTTTAAAATTGATGAAAGCTTAAACAAGATTATTTGGAGGAGAGGTATAGAAAAACCTCCAAGAAATGTAAGAGTAAAAATTGTTAAAAAGGATGATGTTTACGTTGTTTATCCATTAGAAGCTAAGGTTGAAGGAGAAGGTGAAGGTGGCGAAAGTTAGTTTTACTCTTTTAAACTTTTATTAAGGAAGTTAAGCTCAAAGTTTAAAACATCCTTTATTCCTTCTTTCAGGCTAATTTTTGGTTTATAACCTTCAAGTTTAATTTTTTCTATGTTTAATACATTTCTCTCGATTTCCCCTTCCTCCTTCGGAAGATACTCGACTTTAAAGCTTATTTTAAACTCATTCCTTAAAATTTTCACAACATCGTTTATGCTGTGCTCCACACCGGTTCCAACATTGTACGTGCCTGTTAAACCTTTGTCAATGATAAGCTCAATAGCTGAAACAACATCTGAAACATGAGTAAAATCTCTTGTCTGATTTCCATCTCCAGTGATGTGGCAAACACCATTTCTTAAAACATCATAAATTATTCTGTTAACAGGGCCATGACGTTTACCTGGTTGAGGACCATAAACAGAAGATAAACGTATAATTGTTGACTTTTGAGGATAAAGCATTTGAATATATTTTTCGCATGTAAGCTTAGATAGACCGTAAGGGCTGATAGGGTTTGTTGGATGATTTTCAGGTATGGGGACTGTTGAAGGCTTACCGTATACCGCCGCTGAAGATGAAAAAATTAGGTCTGAACCGTAGCTTAAAGCTAACCTTAAAACGTTTAATGTTCCAATAATGTTTTTTGTTGCATCTTCAACAGGATCGTCAAAACTTTTCGGGATGTAAGCTTGAGCTGCGGTATGGATGATTATTGACGGTTTTAGATTTTCTACAGTCTTTTTAAGACTATCATAATCTCTTATGTCACATACAAGAGTATCCTCATCCTTAACCACATCGATACCTAAAACCACGTTAATCTCAGGTTTTTCTCTTAATCTTTCCACAATCTTTTTACCAATAAACCCTGCACTTCCAGTAACAAGAACATTCATAATGTTTCCCTTCTCAAGGTAATAACAATAAATAGCTTTAAAAAGTTTTTAGTTTTGCATATTTTTACAAACTGGCCCGTTTTAAAAGTTTTAAGATTTTATGTTCTAAACATGGTTTTCAAATTTTTAGCTTTCCAGTAGCTTACACGTTTTCCATTTTTACTAATTTACAACTTGTCATTTTGCATTATTCCGCCGTGTTTATCTCTAAGATTTTTTACGTTTTTTAGCTTTGCTGGTTTTCCATTTAACCTAAGTTTCTTATTAACCCCTTTTCTTTTAACCATTCAACTATTATACGTCTAACCAAAGCTGACCTTGAAGGTTCATGGAAAGCTTTTTTAAGCCTTTCTAGGATACACCATAAGCTTTCCGGTAAACTGATGGTTTTCTGCGAAATATGTTCTTTAGGGTTTTCAGGTATGCTTATAGGTCTAACCATAAATTTTAACCTCCCAGATTGTTAAATCTTTAATTTAATCTAGTTATTCTGTGAAAGTTTCATGACCATCAAAAAACTATTCATCCTTGAGGTTTTTGAAGATTTTTGCTTTAATTTTTTAAAGAAAACGCTCTTTGCTTTTATCTTAGCTAGCTAAAAATTCTAATGGAAAATGCGATACAATTTACTATATTTTTATGTTATACATTTTTTTGTAAAAGTTTATGATAAAGTTCAAAGTTTAGCCTACTAGGATTTTAGCTAGCTACCATATTTTTTCTTTGAAGGCTAGTTCATGTTAACTTCGATTATAATTTTATTTTCTATCCTGTAAGCTTTAGCAGTTTTACCTATAAAATCTTCAATTTCACTCTTCATCTTAGATGAAATGTTTATAACGAGTTTTGGATACTTTCTCCATCTTCTACCTTTAAGCTTACTAAAACTACTCCAAAAACTAATTTTGCATGGATAATACTTGAAGTTTTCTTTCATAAAAACTGCTAATAAAAATTTTGGGTATAAGCATAAGAGATTAGTGAAAGTAAATTTAAGAATGGAATGATGAGAAAAAGAGAAATTTATTGTTTTTAATTAGAATTTTATTCTAGGTGAACGGCATTACTTCCAAAGTTCTTTAGCTTGTTTCTCTAAACTCAGGCTTAAAAGCTTATTTTTTGATGGTTTACCTGTATTCCAGTCTATCTCCCTAATTTTATAATACTTTTTGAGCATCTCATCGATGTTTGGGGAATATTCTAAGGTTGCACCATCTTTAAGTGGTTTAGTTAAACGGCTTGGCAGTTTTTCATCCCCTCTTCTCATTCCAAGCTTGATGTTTATGCATCTTTTAAGGTTGTATATTCTCTCACCAGTCATGTTTAACTCTAAAGGAGTTAACTGTAAACCTGTAACAGCGTTATAAAGATTTGTAATTGTTGTTAAAGAAAATGGTGAAAATTTACACAAAATTAGTGAATCAAAAACTTCTCTAACATTCTGAAACCTAATCATCATACCAATTTTTCTTTCAGATTCATCAAATCTATCAGATGGAAATATCTCTAACTCTGGTAGACTTGTTGTAGTGACGTCAATAAGGAAATAATCTGGTCTTAAATGGCATCCACCCCTACTTCCAGTAACATAAGATAAAGCTTGCATTGAGAAGGCTCTAGGTTCATGCATTGGAACTTCAAGCCCCTTAACATGACATAACTCCTCTTGACTTACACCAAGCTTTAAACCGACATTCTTGACTCCCTCAGCTAAAAGACTACCTACACCAATTCTTTTAGCAATTTTCTCAACTAAACTTATAATCTTCCCAGAATCGCCGTAATCAATTCCCCCATTAAGCTCGTTACTTGTTAAAAAACCCTCCTTGTAAAGGTAGATTGAAAACGCCAAGACAACACCAGTTGATATTATATCAAGCCCGTAAACATTACATAGATGATAATTTTTAATAATGTCATCTAGGTTAAAAATTCCACAAAGAGGTCCAAGGGAAATTAACGCTTCATACCCTACAGTATCAACGTAATCTATCCCATTCTTGCCATAAAGAATTTTTTTACCACATCTTATAGGACAACCTATGCAAGGTTCATCCTTAACATAATAATTTAACTTTAAAGTTCTACCAGAAACCTTAACCATAGGAAAAACTGTTGAACTAAAGTAGTAGGCAGGAGTATCCCCAAAACCGTAACCAACAGAAACATATCCTGCAGGACTATACTCCTTAATTATGTGAATAAACGGGTTTAACCTAACTTCATTTAAAGCTAAATCTACAACTTCTCTTAAATTATCAATTTTAGCTACTTCTGGTCTTTTATTACCATAAACAGCAACAGCTTTAAGTTTTTTAGAACCCATAACAGCACCTAAACCACATCTACCAGCAGCCCTACCACTATCATTTAACACACAAGCATACTTTACAAGGTTTTCACCTGCAGGGCCAATACATGCAACATAAACTTTTCTTCCCGTCTCCTTTTTGATTACATTCATAGTTTCATATGTTGAAATACCCCAAAGGTGAGAAGCATCTCTAAACTCAACTCCATCCTCTCCAACCAAAAGATAACAAGGTCTCTCTGATGAACCAGTAATTAAAATACCATCATAACCCGTCTGTTTTAAGAAGACAGGAAAGTATCCTCCAGAAGTTGATTCACCCCATAAACTTGTTAAGGGAGACTTTCCTGCTAATGCGTATCTGCTTGAGAGAGGAACAATTGTACCTGTAAACGGGCCTGTTATAAAAAGTAGAGGGGCTTCCGGGGATAGAGGGTTTAAGTCTAAAGTTAGGTAATCATAAAGTATTGAGGTTGCAAGTCCCGTCCCACCAACAAAACTTTTAACTTCACCATCTTTAACCTCAACTTCAGAGAAACTCTTCCTTGATAAGTTAACCTGTAAAATTTTTCCATGAAAACCTCCAACAACCATCACTACCACCTTACCCTCCTGCCATGGTAAGCATCTAAGAAAAGTTTTTTAGCGTCATCAATGCTTAGAGGTCTTGGAGAAAAAACAGTTGTAACGTCTTCTACAGCATATCTTGATAAAACCTCAAGTTTGTTTAAAAATTCTTTTTCATCGACCTTTAAATCTGAAAGTTTGGTTGGAGCATCAATTTTCCTATAAAAATCTAGAAAAAGGTTTTCAAGTTTAACTAAAAAATCTTCATCATTTAAAGCCTCAATGTTAAGCTCCCTTGCAAGCTCAACACATCTGTCAGTAGTTTTAGAGTAGTACCCTACCATGTATGGAATAAATACCCCAACAGAGAAGCCGTGATGAATACCAAAAATTTTTCCAAAAGGATGTCCTAAAGCATGAGTTAAACTTGCACCTCCATTACTAAAAGCAATTCCAGCTATGGTTGCAGCCTTATGAACTTTAAATCTGGCCTCCTTATTATCAGGGTGTTCTAAAACTTTAGGTAACCATTCAAAAACAAGTTTAATGGCCTTAACCGCAAAAACTTCAGTAAACTCTGATGCTGCTGGAGATATATATGAGTCAAAAGCATGGGCAAGAGCATCCAAGGCTGTGCCAATAGTTAGATTTCTAGGTAAATTTATAACCATATCCGGGTCTAAAACAGAAAAATCTGGTACCACCTCCGGATGCACAACTTCAGCTTTAAGCGGAGGCTTAAAACTGTTATCCGTAATAACAATTGCTGCTGTTGAATCTGAGCCTGTACCACTTGTGGTTGGGATAGCTAAAAGTAAAGCTTTTCTTCTCAGTAAAAGTGGAATAAATGGATTTACTTCTTTTAAGTTTATTTCAGGCCTCTCATAAAGTATCCACGCGGCTTTGGCAGTATCAATATGAGAACCACCTCCAACTGCAACTATAAGATCCGGTTGGAAATTTAACATTTCTTTAGCACATTCAAAAATTTTTTCAAGAGGGTTTTCAAGCTCAACTTTATCCCAAACGTAAACCTGAAAACCATTAAGCTTTAAGATAGATTCAACTTTAAAGGTAAGATGTTTAATGGTTTTATCTGTAACAATAAAAGCTTTTTTTCTTTCAAACATAGCTGAAGTTACTGTAATTAGAAAGTTTAAGCCAAAGGACCCCGTAAAAATCCTTGGACAAATAAAAAGGCTTACAACTCCGGCAGCATCATAAGAAAAAGCTGCTTGGAAAAAGTATCTACCTTCAGGTTTATATAAACTCCATTTATCGGTTGACATTGTTATCTCAGGTTTACCTTGAAAACTTTAAGTTTAAAAACTTTACCTAAGAGATTTTATAAAAACTTTAAAACTGCGGGTAGATAAACACCTTCTTTTTAAACGCTTTAACAATTAAACCTAATTTTAAGGTAAAGGTGAATGTAGATTGTTTAAACGCCAATTTTATCTGTTTTTCACGTAAATTTAATTTAGGAGGTTAAAAAAGTGCAGAAATTTCTTTTCCTCTATCCGCTAGTAATTCTTTAATATATGTTTTATGGTCTGGGACTTCAGGAGTTTTATCCCTTTTTACAAGTTTAATAGCTTCCATTGGACATGTGGGCACACAAACACCACAACCAAGGCATCTCTCAACATTAACGTTTGCTGGCGTTTTATTAACTTTAACTTTTACCGCCTTCATTGGACAACGAAGCATACAGATTCCGCATGCTATACATTTTGAAGTGTCAACTTCTGCATAATAACTTGAATAAGCTATTGCGTTAGGATAGCCTGTCTCATAAATTGCCCTAAAAAAGGCACAGCAATCATTACAACAGTTGCATATTGTGCTTATTGGCCCCCTACTTCTCTCAGTTGTATGAACAAGCCCCTCCCTGTTGGCTTTTTTAAGAATTTCAACCGCTTCATCAGCACTTATCTTTCTTGCGTATCCATGTTCAACCATATATTCTGCTAGGGAGCCAAAGTGGAGACAGTTTTCAAGAGAGTGGCGACATCCTTCTCCAGTCATTTTTGCCATTATTCTACAAGGACAGTAGCCAACCGCATGGTAATCTCTTTCTTTTACAAGTTTCACAGCATCCTCATACGGTAAAACCTCAGATTTTTCAGATATTGTACCTCTTTCAGGTAATGCTCTAAGAATCGCCTTCTTTCTATTTCCTAATTCATCAAGAAAACCCTCTTTCCTATACCTTTGCCATAGTGGCGCTAACTTTTTTTGTCTTGGATCTTTTTCAGGTCCAGGCAAAAAAGGCATTTCCGCAAAACCTACAATCACAGGGAAGAGGTGATAGTAGATTTCACCATTTTTCTTTCCCTTCCACACTGTTCCCTTTTTTGCCATTTCATCAAGAACTTTTTTTACATAGTCAAGTTTTTTCCCAGTTTTTTCAGCTAACATTTCAGCTGTAAACCTAACAAATGGCATGTGAATTGCTATTTTTGCCTCCTCTTCATCAAACAAAACTTTTAATATTTCCCTTTCAACTCCACTTACGGTTTTAGGAAATCCTACAGGAGCTTTGTTAAGTTTTTCTCTTAACTTCTCGTAAACCTCTAAATGATGTGAGGTATGCATTCTTTACACCTTCTTTTACTTTAAATACTATGTTTTTTATTTAAAAATACAATACAGAGTAAGTTACTTACCCCTTAAAAAGGTTAGTTAAGTTATTTTTTTCCTAAAATTTTTTCAACTTCATTTACTATTTTCGGTAAAATTTCGCCACATCTACCTTCAATAATGTAATCCGACACTACCCCTGTTAACGGTGTAGGTTCAGCATTAATCTCAATAACTTTTGCTCCACGCTCAAAATCGCCTCTCCTAATTATCTCACTAAGACTAAAAAACATAGAAGGCCATACAGAAAAGTTTAAGCGGGTTTTTGCAATTAAAGGTAATCCTGCTGCAGGGTAAACTACAGCTGATGTTCCCGCAACAATCATCAAATCACAAGTTTTAGCCTCCTCCTCAGCTTTAATAAGAGCATCAACAGGTATTGGTTCCTCAAAAAATACACAGTCAGGTTTAAGTATAGAATTACATAATTGGCATCTTGGTGGGATTTCTCCACCTCTAACCTTTTTTTCAACCTCCGCTAAAGGATATTTTACATTACACCCAATACATTTAGCCCATTTAAGGTTTCCATGAAACTCTATAACATTTTTACTGCCAGCTTCCTGGTGTAACCCGTCAACATTTTGAGTTATAACACATCTCAATAAACCTAGTTCTTCAAGCTTAGCTAGAGCATAATGAGCAGGATTAGGCTTAGGTATAAAGTTAAATATTTCACTATTAAGCCTAACCATTACCTCCCAAACTTCGTCAGGATTTCTAAGAAACCTGCTGTAAGTAAAAAGGCTTGGATCATATTTTTTCCAGATACCGTGAGGTCCTCTAAAATCTGGAATACCGCTTTCAGTTGAAATTCCCGCACCTGTCAATGCAACACTTTTCCTAGAGGAAACAATATCTTCCGCAGCTTTTTTAATCAAATCTTCCTTACTCATATATAATTTCACTAAAGATGGGCTATTTTTATATGAATCAATAAATTATTATGCATCCATAAGATTTAAATTTTAAAACTCGTAACCCAAAGCACTAATCACGTCTTTATGAAGATTTTTTAACCTTCCAATCGCAGGATGATTTTTTCCTAACTTTCTTTCAAATTCTTTAACACAATCATTAAACTCCACAACTCTACCATTTTTAACTCTTTTGTCAGCATAGGCGACAATCTTCTCTTCAATAGTTTCCAGCAGAAAACTTTTCCTAGGTAAACCATACTTTACAGTTTCCTCTTCAGGTATACCCGCACCCACATGCCTCTCTATAATGTTTACTAGGGAGCTAGGAAGGTTAAGTTTCCTAGCAATTTCTCCTCCAGCATAACCGTGCAAAATTGAACGTGTTTTAATTTTTCCAATATCGTGTAAGAGTGCTCCAACTTCAACAAGCTTTACATCAACATTGATTAAACCTCTTTCCACAATCTTTTTGGCTATTTCTACGGCTAAATCTGCAACAAGCTTTGAATGTTTTACAAGATTTTCTGGACAACCCATATTTTTAAGAATCTTTTCAGCTTCAACCCTAGATGGTAGATCATTCATGCTCTAATTCTTCCTCTAACTCTCTAACCTTTTTTTCTAAAGCTTCTACAATCTTTAAATTATCAAAATGTTTTAGGGAAGTTGAACAGGTTGGACATTTAAAAATGTTTTCCATAGCTTCTTCAAAAGTAAACCTTCCATGGCCACTTTCACAGTAAAAGAAATCATGAGTTTTTTCAATTTCAAGTCTAGCTTTAAGTTTTTCAAGTGTTCTTTTCTTTTGAGTTCTTATTAAACTTTTAAGCTGATCTTTTTGAAGAACCCAGTAAAACGTCATCCACCCGGTGTTCTTATCTTGAACTGTTTCTGATGAAACTATGGAAAAATTATGGAGTTTGAAAAGGATTTTTCTTACTTCTGTTAACTTAACTCCTGTGGATTTTACAAGCTCCTCCTCAGTAATTTTTTCCCTTTTTTTAAGTTCATTAACAATTTTTACCGCAGCCTCGCCACCAATTTTCTCAACAACCTTGTCAAGCAGCACAGTCTCTTTTTTATCCAATGTTCATCAGCCTTAGATTTTTTAGGCTTCTTCTGTAATAATCAATAATGATTTATTTATTGGGTGATTTAAAGTTTAAAAGTTTTTATTCAAAAAGCTAATTTGTTAACCTTTGAAGCTACTAAGAAAGGTTTAAGGGTCAGCTTTACCCTTTCTTTTTTGTGCTGAAAAATGGAGAAGCATAAAACCGATTACATAACTATTGAGGAATTTAATAGGGTAGACTTAAGAGTTGGTAAAGTTATAAAAGCTTCAAAGATTAAAGATTCAACAAAGCTAATTTTACTTGAGGTTGACATTGGTGGTGAAGTTAGACAACTTGTTGCAGGCTTGGCAGAATACTACCCTCCAGAATATTTTCTTGGTAAAAATGTTGTTGTGGTTGTAAATCTTGCACCAAAAAAGATTCGTGGAATTGAATCCCGAGGGATGATATTAGCAGCAGTAAACGACAAACCTTATCTTGTAACGGTTGAGGAAGGCGCTCCTCCAGGCTTAAAGATAACTTAAAAACTAATTTTTATTTCGCTTTTACCTTACCTAAATTATTTTTACAATCAAATTTGATAAGAAAGCCTAGGTTTTAACCCTTGGAACGGGTGGTTGGTAAGTTTAAATGTTAAAGGCTGTTTTCCTTTTGAGCCTATCATTCATTGGCATGCTTACATGGATTGTGGGTTGTACGCTCATGGCAGGGGTTAACCTGACACAGCCAAAAACTTGGTATAATGAAACCATAATAATTAAAATGTGAATTCCCAGCTTTAGTCATGGAGAGCGTCAAGTATGAGGGTTGTAGTTTTACGCTGGGGTCATAGGCTTGAAAGGGATAAAAGGTTAACTTCACATGTAGCTTTAGTTGCACGTGCACTTGGTGCTGATGGTATGATTTTGTCTGACGTTAAGGATGAATCCATTAAAAGAACTGTTGAAAAAGTTGTAAAATTCTGGGGCGGCCCCTTCTTTTTTGAAATGGGAACACCTTGGAGGGAAGTTGTTAAAAAATGGAGAAGTGAAGGGGGGGTTGTTGTGCATCTTACTGCTTATGGAGAAAACATTGGTTGTAGTGACGTTATGGAGAGAATTAAAACTACAGGTAAAGATATTTTAGTAATTGTTGGAAGCCAAAAAGTTCCAAGAGAATTTTTTTCTGAAGATGTTTCTGATTTTAATGTTGCTGTCGGTAACCAACCTCACTCTGAATGTGCAAGTTTAGCTGTTTTTCTTGATAGACTTTTTGAAGGTAAAGAATTGGTAAAAGAGTTTAAAAACGCAAAACTTAAGATTAAACCAACACCTCGTGGTAAACAGATTATTAAACTTTTATAACTTCAATTACACGTCCACCAAGACTTTCAACCCTACCTAAAATTTTATCTGCAAAGTGTTCTGTAGATTTAACGTCAACAAGTATTAAGTTTTCATGAAAATCTTGACTAATCACTGTAGAAAACTTCCTTATTTTTGAGAGAAGCGAAAGAGATTCAGAGTTTAATGGTAGTTGTAGGGATAATTGAATAAAGTTTTTTAGGTTGTTAGCAACAGCTTCTTTTAAACTTTCAATGTTAACTTTTTTAAGTGCACTTATTGGAACAATGTTTGAAGCCATACCAGCCATGCTTTCCATAACCCTCCTAACTTTTGCCTCGCTAATAAGGTCTATCTTATTTAAGGCAGTTACAATTGGTATTCCAACAGCTCCAATTTCACTTAAAACATTTAAGCAACATGTAGTTTTTCTTTGAACTTCTTCAACGTCCTCGCTACAATCAACAACTAGTATAATAAGGTTTGAACAAATTGTTTCTTCAAGAGTTGATTTAAACGCCTCAATCAACGTTAAAGGTAAGCCGTCAATAAACCCTACAGTATCTATAAGTAACGCCTTTTTACCATCAAAGTCTGTAGCCGAAATCTTTGTTGAAAGTGTTGTAAAAATGCTGTTTGAAACTTTAACTTTTTCACCCGTAAGAGTGTTAAAAAGTGTACTTTTTCCAGCAGCAGTGTAGCCGCAAAGTGAAACCAACGGAAAACCTAAATTAACTCTTAAGGTACGCTTAATCTTCCTTTCAACTCTAATTTTTTGAAGTTCATTTTCAATACTTGAAATTCTTCTTCTTATAGCTTCATAGTAAACATCGGCTTCATACTTTCCAAGTCCATGAAATCCTGGTTGCTCACCAAGTTTTGCAAGTCTAACTTTTTCCTTTGCTCTTGTAAGTTCATATTTAAGTTTTGCAAGCTCTATTTGAAGTTTTGCCTCTTTTGTTGATGCATGTTTGTTAAAAACTTCAAGAATAAGCTGAAACTTGTCTATAACCTCAACACCAGTTTTTTTAGCAAGGTTGTAAGCTTGAATAGGTTTAAGCTCATTTTCAAATATCACCTTTTCAGCAGATGTTTCCTTAACAATTTTTGCAAGTTCCTCAACCTTACCACTACCAATCTGGTACTTTGAGCTTGGATACCTAACTTGACTTAAGCATCCAACAACTTCATACCCGACTGTTTCAGCTAAAATTTTAAGTTCATGTAAAAGACTTTTTTCCTCTGGAAGCCTACGTTCCACCAGAACTGCTTTCAGTCTTCCCACCTTTTCTGCCCTTACCCTCTCCAAGGCTTATTGAAACTACATCGCCTATTGTTAACCTTTCATCCAATTTAGGCTTAAACTCCTCTATTTTTAAAGGTTGAGGAGCTTTGGTTGTAAGCTTAATTTTAAGTACATGCTCCAACCTTTTGATTGTAGCTAAATCTGGAACAACTCTACCAGTTTCAATTTTACTTACAAATGATGCTTTTTCATTCATTTTTGACGCTAAATCCTCCTGAGACCAGCCAAGTTTTTCCCTCGCATTTTTAATTCTTAAACCATAATCCTCAACTAAAACAAGGTCCTCATCAAGGCCTGTTTGAGCTTCACTGATTCTTTTAGCAGTTGGAGGTTTGACCTCAGATTTTTTAACGGTTTTTTCCAATGTTGCTGGTGAACCGTATCCTGAACATTCTTCGCATGTTATAAGTTTTGCACCTTCAATTATTATATTATGTATTTTTCCCTGAATTGGTTTTCCACAAACTTCACAACGCATAAAGCATACCATTAAATCCTTATTCTTCCCTGTTATATTTTAAATTGGGTAACATTAAATTTAAGGTTTAACCTTATAGAGTGTTTTTATGAATTTTGACTTCATGGTTACAACTATTAATGGTTTTGAAGATGTTGCCGCGAAAGAGGTTCAGGATATTTTAGGTGTTGAAGTTAAACTTGATGTTGGAAAAATCTTCTTCAACTCAAATGTTAATGCTATTTACATGTTAAACCTTGATGGTAGGTGTATTCACAAAGTTTTCATTGTTTTAGGTGTTTTAAAGTTTAAAAATCTAGATGAGATTTACCGTGAGACTAGAAGGATAGATTATGGGTGGATTATAGGTTCAAACCAGTCTTTTGCTGTTAGAGCTGAAAGACATGGCTACCACAACTTTACAAGTCTTGATGTTGCAGCTGTTGTAGGTAAAGCAATTATAGAAAGTTTTCTAGAGGCGTATAATGTAAGGTTAAAAGTTAACCTTAAAAATCCAGATGTAGAATTTTATGCTTTTGTTAAGAACTCAACTCTCATTTTAAGTGTAAATACTACAGGAGAATCTTTACATAAACGTGGCTACAGAGTTTATAACCATCCGGCAGCATTAAAAACCAGCTTAGCATGCTGTCTTGTAAGGTATAGTGGTTGGAGATTTAATCAAACCCTTTTAGACCCTATGTGCGGTGGCGGGACAATACCTATAGAAGCTGTTTTAATGGCTAAGCGGAAACCGTTAAACAGCTTTAGACATGAGTTTGCATTTTTTAAGCTAAAATTTTTTAACAAAGAAGAATACGAAAAAATTTGTGAAAAGTTTAGTGAAAAAAGGGTTGAAAAGTTAAAAGTTTACGGTATTGATGTTTCCAGTAAACACTTAAATGGTGCAATAATGAATGCTAGGTCTGCTGGTGTTTATGATGATGTAGTTTTTATTCTTGGTGATGCTAGAAAACTGGGAAGATATGTTAATTTTAAACCTGAATACATTATAGTCAACCCTCCGTATGGTATAAGAAGCTTAAGAAAAGAGGCTGTAAAAAAACTTTACAGGGATCTTCTTCTCTCCATAAAAGAAATCTCAGAAAACACAATATTAACCCTGATTACTGGTGCATGGAATGAATTTAAAGCTGTCTTAAAAGAGCTTAACATTCAGGATGTTGAAGAAAAAATTGTTATGCATGGAAATCTTCTAACAAAAGTTTTTAAATGTAGAATTTCTTAAATTCAAGTTTTTATTAGTATTGTTAGAATTAGAGAGACGAGGTACTAAATGAATCTTAAAAAATTGATAAATAACCTTACCGAGGAAATCAGGAAAAAGGAAAGCGTTATTGTAGCTTTCTCTGGTGGTGTTGATTCTTCCGTTGCTGCTGCACTATCCTATAGAGCGTTAAAAAATAAGGCTTTAGCTGTAACCATTAACTCTCCACTTCTTTCACGTGGAGAACTTGCAAACGCAAAAAAAGTTGCAAAGGAGATAGGTATAAACCATTTAGTGGTTACGTTAAACGAACTTAAACTAAAAAATTTCGTTAAAAATCCGCCAAACCGCTGTTACATCTGTAAAAGGTTTCGTTTAAAGTTTCTTAAGAAGATAGCAGCAAAAAAAGGTTTTAACGTTGTTATAGATGGAACAAATTTTAATGATACTGGTGAGTACAGACCTGGGCTTCTGGCTTTGAAGGAGGAAAACGTTTATACTCCATTTTTGGAGTATGGTTTAGGAAAAATGTTAATTAGAAAAATCGCGAAAAATCTTAACTTATCAGTTTACAATAAACCTCCAAGCGCATGTCTAGCTTCAAGATTTCCCTACGGAGTTAGGTTAAGCTTAGATGGGTTAAAACGTGTTGATGAAGCTGAATCATACATTAAAGCTAAATTAGGATTAAATGTTGTTAGAGTTAGGGATCATGGCGAGCTTGCTCGGGTAGAGATTGAAAGAAAAGATTACAAGGTAGTTTTATGTAACAAAAACTTAGATAACATCATCAGAAAGTTAAGAAAACTTGGCTTTAAATTTGTAACCCTAGACTTGGAAGGTTATAGGTCAGGAAGTTTTGACTACCAACTTAAAGATAAAAAAACCTAAAAAGCAGATCTTATATTTACCTTTTAGGTTTCAATTCTTTAATGTTTTTAACACGGTGAAATTTTTTACTTATTAATTCTCATCAACATTTAGGGATGTTTTGGATGGTTAAATGTTACGGATGTTTGAATGTGGAGGCTTCCGTGCAGATTCCCTATGCAAAACTTTACTATTGTAAAGTTTGTTTTAACGAGTTTCTTCTGAAAAGGGTAAAGGAAACCGTTAAAAAATATAATATGTTTAGCTTTGATGACAAAATTGGGGTAGCTATTTCAGGTGGAAAGGATAGTGCTGTTTTGCTTCACATCTTAAAAAAGGCTTTTCCGGATGCTAAGCTTATTCCTTTCCACATAAATCTTAGAATAGAAAATTATTCTGAAGATTGCTTGGAAAAGGCTAATGAACTGACTAAAAGTCTTGGGTTAGACCTTTTTGTTTACGATTTAAGGGCGGAAAAAGGTTTTAGTATAGACGATTACAGGAAGACCAAGTACAGGAGGAAGTTATGCTCAGTTTGTGGGGTAATAAAAAGGCATGTGTTTAATGAAGTAGCGGAAAGACTTAATGTAGATGTTTTGGCAACAGGCCATAACTTGGATGATTTAGTCGAAATTATGTTTTCAAACTTTTTAGCTGGAGATTTTAAACAGCTTATTAAGTTAAAACCAGTTATTTTACCCTTTCACCCAAAGCTTGTAAAAAAGGTTAAACCTCTTTTTAGAACACCAGAAAATGAGACAGCCTTATATGCTTACTTTAACAACCTTCCAGTTAGGAAAGCAAACTGTCCATATACTGTTGGTTCAAGACTTTTGGAGAGAAAAAAACTTCTAGAAGTTTTTTCAAAAGAAAATCCAAGTTTTAAATATCAACTCCTCTCGGTTTTTCTAAAAAAGCTAATTCCAATTTTAGAGGAGAAAGAAAAAGAAAAGGTTTCCGGTACATGTGAAGTTTGTGGTTTTCCAGCCTCTACCAAAATTTGTGGAAGTTGTAGAAGAATTATAGAGATAAAATCTATCTTAAAAAAGTAGAAGCCCAGGCTACACCTTTAGTTTCCTTTAATACTTTTGGACACATTTAACTAGAATTTTTCCATCTTTCATAGTAAGCTCCTTGCCTTCATCAGTTTTTAATCTGTTTCTATTGTTTATCATGTCTAAGTAAAGCAACAATGCTCTTCTCTAGATTCATGTATCATCTTGACACTTTTTAACCTACCTCATAATTTTTATGTTTAAACACAAAACACTCTAAGCTTAGTTTCTTGTAGCTTTAGAACTATCCAAACATTTGGCTATCACTCGAGTGAACGAGAAATTTCCTCAATGATTGATAAAAATTTTTCTACCTCCTCAACAGTGTTATAAAGGTATGTTGATACACGCACAGTTCCCTGAGGCTTACCAAGTATAAACTTAACTAGTGGGTGTGCACAGTGTAACCCCGACCTTACAGCAATAGCTTTAGAATCAAGTATTAATGCTAAATCATGAGGGTTTAAGTTTTTAACGTTAAAGGAGGTTACTCCTATCTTAAACTCAGGTTTTGGTCCGTATACTTCCACGCCTGATATTCTTACCAACCCATCATAAATCTTTCTAGATAACATTTTTTCATGTTGCTCTATATTTTCAAGTCCTACGCTTTTTAAATATTCAGCAGCAGCCTTTAACCCTATTACTTCACCTATAGCTGGTGTTCCTGCCTCAAATTTTGACGGGCCTTTAAGAAGCCTATAGTCATCAATATTAACAGCCTCCACAGTTCCTCCACCAACATAGATTGGTGTTAAACTTTCCATCAACTCTTCACGCATATAAAGGACGCCTGATCCTGTTGGCCCACACATTTTGTGACCTGAAAAAGTAAAAAAATCGCAATCTACTTTGTTTACATTTATTTTTATGTGAGGTGTTGATTGTGCCCCATCTACAAGTACCCTCGCACCGTGTTTGTGAGCTATTTCCACTATTTCCTTGACTGGTGATAAGACTCCTAGAACATTTGAAGCATGGGTTACAGCTACAATCTTTGTTCGGTCATCTATAGCTTTTTCAAAATCTGAGAGTTTTAGGAAGCCCTCTGTTGTTGGTTTAATATACTCGACTTTAACCCCGTAAAGCTCACTGCAACGTATCCATGGTAAAAGGTTTGAGTGATGCTCTAAAAGAGTTGTAACAACTTTATCGTTTTTCTTAAAATTTATACTATGGGCAACTATGTTTACTCCTTCAGTAGCGTTTTTAACAAAAATAATTTCCTCTTTTGATTTTGCACCTATAAAGTTGGCAATTACCTTTCTAGCATCTTCGTACTCTTTACTAGCTCTTTGTGAAGAACTGTACAACCCTCTTTCAATGTTTGCACGGTATTCAATGTAATACTCTAACATTTTATCTATAACTGGTTTTGGTGTTAAGCTGCTGGCCGCGTTATCAAGGTATATAATTCCAGATTTTAGCTGTGGAAAATCTTTTCTTATCTTTTTAACGTTTAACATCTTCAATCTCCAGTTGTCACTCCTTGAAGTAAGTTAAGAATAGAATTTTTAATTTTTTGCTAATTATGTTAAGATTTGAAACATGTTTAATTTTTTATCTTTATTTTTATAAATTTTAGAGCAGAGTTCTTAAATCTAGGGTTAAAGTCTATATTTTCACAGTAGCCGAACTCTTACACCTCCCAAAAGGGAGGTGTTTTCATGTTTCCCCCAACCATTAGGCTTGTTAGAGGTTACATTATAGACTACTTAGTGGACAGTCTAGAGGGAAGCGTTAACCCTGAAAAAGTTTTTAGCAATATAAGAGGAATCATATTATCAAAACAGTTAACATTAGATGAAGTTTTAAACACAATTGACAACATTGAACATGACCCACTTTGCCTGCCTTATCTTCCAAAAATAGAAAAAATAAGAAGACTTAGAAGGCTTAGAAAACTGTTATCAGAATTATCTAGTATTGAGTAAACAGCTTAAACTAAATATTTTTTTACTGGCAATTGCTGCATATCATGCAGTTAACAGAAAGTTTAAGTTTGAGCTAGAGTTTTGCAGGAGTAAGCATAATTTTGCCAGTAAAAAGGACTATTCCGATAAAAACTTATAGATAAGGTTTTATAATTTGTTTAAGCTTAATTTAATGGGTATGGAGTAATGTATCGTGAACACCTAATTCCTGGAGCAACAACTGTCGGTGTTACATGTAAAGACGGAGTTATCCTGGCTGCTGAAAAAAGAGTTGCTTATGGCTATCTTCTTCTAAGCAAAACTGGGAAAAAAATTTTCAAATTGAGTGACAGGATTGGGGCAGCATGTGCAGGTCTTATTGGTGATATGCAAATACTTGCTAGAGAAGCATCAGCTTACGCAACCATCTACGCTTTAGAAAGGAGGAGGCCTATTAGTGTTGGAGCTATGGCTAAACTTATTGCAAACTTACTTTTTGAAAGAAGACTCTTCCCACTAATAACTCAAACAATAATTGGTGGGGTTGATGATGAAGGGTCGCATGTTTACGTACTTGATCCCTTAGGATCTGTTATACCCGATAAATATGCTAGTGTAGGTTCTGGTGCTGAAATTGCCACAGGTATTTTGGAGGCTGAATATAAGGACGGCCTAACCGTTGAACAAGGTAAAAATCTTGCTTTTAGAAGTATTAAGGCTGCGGTTTCACGTGATGTTCAAAGTGGGGATGGTGTAGATTTTCTAATTATAACTGCTGACGGTTCAAGGGAAGAAAGTATAGACTTTAAATAGATAATTTTTAAGTTTTTTGTTCTTTATCTCCTGTTTTGCCTAACACCACATCCTTCCTGATCCTATTATAGACTATATTAACTCTTAGGTTGAAGATAATTGGATAAATTTAAGCTTGTTAATGTTAATGAAGTTAATAAAATGTTAAAGAAGCTTATTTCAATTCCAAGTGTAAGTGGAAGTGAGCACGAAATCACAGATTATGTTGAGGAAAAACTTTTAGCTTACGGTTTTAACGTTGAAAGAATACTTGTTAAAGGTTGCGGACCTACTCTTTTTGCTTACTATAAAACTAACCCTAAAGGTTTAAACCTACTTTTTTATGGTCATCTTGACACCGTTAAACCTGTTGAAGGTTGGGCTTTCCCTCCATTTAAACCTAAAATAATTGATGGTAAAATGTACGGACTTGGCTCATGTGACATGAAAGGAGGTTTGGCTGCTATCCTTGAGGCTTTAAAGAGGCTTACAAACCTTAAAAAACTTTATGGGAATATCTTTGTTGCTTTAGTAAGTGATGAGGAACTTTACTCTAGAGGTTGTGATAGCCTTATAAAGCTTGGAAAACTTAAAGGGATTGATGCCGCTATTTCAGCTGAGTCTACAAGTGTTTCGAGAATGGAAATTGGACGTTTTGGTCGTGCAGTCTATGATATAATTGTGAAGGGTAGAAGCTCTCACGTTACAAATTTTAAAAAAAGGGTTGATGCCGTTGTTGAAGCCTCAAAGATTGTTTTATCCCTTAAAAAGCTGGGAGGTGAGGGAAGTTTTACTGTTTTAGCTATAAATGGTGGAACAGAGTTTTTATCAACTCCCGATACATGTAGGATTGTTATTGATAAACAGCTTAGTCTAAAAGAATCTAAAGAAGCTTTTTTAAGAAAGATTAAAAATTTAACCAAGAAACTTAACTTAAAATCTAGTGTTACAGTTAAAGTTTTTAAAAGGCCAACTCCGTACATGAAACCTTATGTATTGGGTAGTAGGGGTAACAGAATAATTGAGGCTGTTGAAAAGGCTTGCAAAGTAGTTAAAGGTAGATTTCCAAAAAAAGTTGTTGGAAAATGTGTTGGAGATGAAAACTACCTCGTTGTTAGGGCGCAAATACCAACAGTAACCATTGGACCTAAAGGTGGAAATGAGCATTCGGCAAATGAGTACGTATACCTTAATTCTGTTGCTGATGCAGCTAACATTTATCTATATTCAACATTATTCTTTTTTGGCGAGTTAAGGGGGTTTTGATGAGTTTAACATCAATCTACGAAGTCTCTCTCTTTAAGGAAAAAGGTTACATTAGGAAAAAATGTATCTCCTGTGGAAGAAACTTTTGGACACTTAATCCTGATGCTAGCTACTGCGGTGACCAGCCATGTGTAACCTACACCTTTATCGATAAACCTCCCACAAGTGTAAAGCTTAGCATTGATGAGGCTAGGGAAAATTTTTTATCATTTTTTGAGAGGAATAATCACAAAAGAATAAAGAAGTATCCTGTTGTAGCTAGGTGGAGAGACGACGTCTACCTAGTTGGGGCTTCAATCTACGACTTCCAACCTTGGGTTACAGATGGAATAATTCCTCCTCCATCAAATCCCTTAACAATTTCCCAGCCATGTATAAGGTTTACTGACATAGACCTTGTAGGTAAGTCTGGTAGGCATTTAACAGAGTTTGAGATGATGGCTCATCATGCTTTCAACTATCCGGATAAAAGGGTTTACTGGAACGATGAAACAGTAGAGTATTGCTTTAGGTTTTTTACCGAAGAGATTAAAGTCCAACCTGAAAAAATAAACTTTGTTGAGGATATGTGGAGTGGTGGAGGAAATGCTGGAGAAGACTTTGAGGTAGTTATTGGCGGGATTGAGGTTGCAACATTGGTATTTATGCATTATAAGCAGGTTGATGATAAGCTTATACCGTTAAAGATCCAAACTGTTGATACTGGTTATGGGCTTGAGAGAATTGTTTGGCTTACAAACCAAACACCAACAGTTTACGATGCCGTTTTTTCACCATTTCTAAGAAAGTTTTATAGCTTAGCTGGAATTGAACCTCCAGAAAAAAAGATTTTTGCTGAAATATCCAAGCTTGCAGGCTCTTTTAGTCTTAAAGGTAAATCCAGTCTTAAAGAGTTTAGGTTAAACATTTCAAAGAAGCTTGGTTTAAGTGTTGAGGAACTTGAAAAAATAGTTCTACCTGTAGAAACAGCTTATGCTATTGCCGATTTCTCCAGAACCCTTGTATTTATGCTTGGAGATGGTGTTGTGCCGTCAAATATGGGTGCAGGTTATCTTGCAAGACTTCTTATAAGAAAAATTTTAAGAAACATGCACTATTTAGGCTTAAATTATCCTGTTACAGAGCTTATAGACTTCCAGATTAGGGAGGTTTCCAGAAATTTTCCTGAATATCTTGATAAAAGTGAGGTTATTCTTGATATGGTTGATGTTGAAGAAAGGAGGTTTAAGGAAACAATGCAGAAGGGTAAAACCATTATTAAAAAGTTGGTTGAAGAGGAAAAAGGTAGAATTTCTACAAAAAACCTTCTTATGCTTTACGATTCTCATGGATTAACTCCAGATTATGTTTCACAAGTTGCTGGAGAGCTTGGGGTTAATGTAGAGATTCCTGAAGATTTTTACACTCAGGTTGTGCAAATGCATGAGAAACTTCAAAAACCTGAGGTTTTTGAAGATGAAGTTCTTCTAAGATTTGAAGGAGAGGTTGAGGAGCTTCCTCCAACAAGACTACTATACTATGAAGATACATCCTTAAAGGAGTTTAAAGCTGAAGTTTTAAAGGTTTTCAAAGAAGGCTACGTGATTTTAGACCAAACATGCTTTTACGCTGAAGGTGGCGGTCAACCATCTGATACTGGATTTTTAAAATGGAATGGTGAGGAAGCCAAAGTTACTGATGTACGGAAAGTAAAAAACGTTATTCTTCATAAGGTTGAAGGAAAACTGCCAACTACAGGTTGTCATGTTGTAGGAGTTGTAGATTGGGAGAGAAGAAAAAGCTTAATGAGAAGTCACACCGCAACCCACATTCTAATTGGAGCTGCACGTAGAGTCTTAGGTGAACATGTTTGGCAGTCGGGAGCCTTAAAGGGTGTTGAAAGGTCGAGGCTTGATATATCCCACTATCTAAGGTTAACCGATGAACAGGTTAAAAAAATTGAGAGGCTTTCAAATGATATTGTAACTAAAAATGTTCAGGTAAAAACATTCTGGGCTCCGAGAGAGGTTGCTGAAGAAAAGTACGGTTTTAAGCTTTATCAAGGGGGGGTAGTTCCAGGTCGAGAGATAAGAGTTGTTGAGATTGAAAACTGGGATGTTGAGGCATGTGGTGGGACTCATTGCAAATTTACTGGTGAAATTGGCTTGATAAAGATCGTTAAAACAGAGAGAATTCAGGATGGTGTTGAAAGAATACATTTTGCTGTTGGGCCTCAAGCGGTTGAGTATGTTCAACAGGTTGATTCTAGATTTAAAGGTTTAAGCAGAGTTTTAGGTTGTTCTGTTGATGATGTTGAAAAATTTGTTGAAGGACTTATTAACGAAATTAAAGATTTAAGAAAAAATGCTGAAAAACTAAGAGAAAACATTGCCAAACAGCTTGCTGAAACGTTGTCAACAAGTATTAAAGAGTTTAAAGAAGTAAAGCTTCTTAAATATGCCTCAAAACTGGTTGATGTTGAAGTAGCAATAAAAACATTGGCTGAACTTACAAACGCAAAGCCAAACCTAGTTTCGGTATTTGTGGTCTTAGGTGAAAAACACGCTAGGGTTATTGTTATGATTGGAAAAGAAGCGTTAAAACTTGGTTTACATGCAGGTAAACTTGCTTTAAAAATTTCTAAGCTGGCTGGTGGAAGTGGAGGTGGAAAACAAGATTTTGGTCAAGGTGGAATTCAACATACAGAAAAAGCTTTAGAAGCTTTAGAAAATGTTGAAAACATTTTACTTGAAGAACTAGGAGGGTTTAAAAGTGGAGAAAGTTGATTTTAAAGCTATCGAAGAAAAGTGGCAGAAGAAGTGGTCTGAAGCAAAAATTTTTGAAGCTGATCCTGATTGGGTTAAGCCTAAATGCTTTGTAACCTTCCCATTCCCTTACATGAGCGGACCTCTTCATGTCGGACATGCGTATTCAGCCGCAAGGGTTGATGTTTATGCTAAATATAAACGAATGTGCGGTTTTAATGTTCTTTTTCCATGGGCATGGCATTGGACTGGGGAAACTGTTGCAGGGGCTTCTGAGAGAATAAAGCTTGGAGATGAAAAGTTTATTCAAGCTTTAAGAGAAATTGACGGCGTTCCTGAGGATGAGCTTAAAAAGTTTGTTAACCCAGTTTACATGGCTGAATACTATACTCGATACAATAGGGAGGCTGTTAAAAAACTTGGTTTATCAGTAGATTGGAGAAGAGAATTTCACACATCATCCATATGTCCAACTTTTACCAAGTTTGTTGAATGGCAATATCTAAAGCTTAAAGAAAAAGGATATGTTATTAAGGGAACCCATCCTGTTGTTTGGTGTCCTAAATGTGAAAGCCCGACAGGCGAAGCTGATAGGCTTGAAGGTTCAGGAATTTATCCTGAGGAGTATACTCTGGTAAAGTTTAAGCTTGATGATTTTTACCTTCCAGCTGCAACATTAAGACCTGAAACCATCTTCGGTGTTACAAATTTATGGATAAATCCTGATGCTATCTATGTTAAAGCTTTGGTTGATGGAGAAAAGTGGATAATAAGTAGAGAAGCTGCCGAAAAACTTAAAGAACAGTTAAAAAAAGTCGAGGTTTTGGATAAAGTTAAAGGTTTAAACCTCTTAGGTAAAACTTGTACGGAGCCTGTTAATGGACGGTTTCTCCTTATCTTACCAGGCTGGTTTGTAAAACCTGATAACGCCACAGGCATTGTTTACAGTGTTCCAGCTCATGCACCTTACGATTGGCTTGCTTTAAAAGACCTACAAGAAAGCCCTGAGGTACTTAAAAAATTTAACATTAATGTTGAGGATGTTAAAAAAATTAAACCAATATCAATAGTTAAAGTTGAGGGTTTTGGAGATTTTCCAGCTGTTGAAATTGTTAACAAAATGAATATTAAGGATCAAAATGACCCTAAAGCTGAGGAAGCAACAAAAATTATCTATAAGAAAGAGTTCCATACTGGAGTTTTAAAGGAAAATTGTGGAGACTACGCGGGTTGGCCTATTTCAACAGTTAAGCAGCAATTAATTGAAGATTTTAGATGTAAGGGCCTTTTTGACGTTATGTACGAGTTACCTGGAAAAGTTGTTTGTAGATGTACAACAAGCTGTATAGTAAAAGTTCTTCAAGACCAGTGGTTTCTAAATTATTCTAATCCTGAATGGAAAAAGAAGGCTCGGGAGCTTTTATCAAAAATGAGGATTTATCCTGAGGAAGCTAGAAAATGGTTTGAAGACGTTATAGATTGGCTTCATGATTGGGCATGTACAAGAAAAACAGGGCTTGGATCCCCTTTACCTTGGGCAAAAGACTGGATTGTTGAAACACTCAGTGACTCAACAATCTACCCAGCCTTTTACACCATAAATAAGCATATTAAAATGCATAGATTAAAAGCTGAACAGTTAACTGAAAGCTTTTTTGACTATGTTTTTTACGGTCTAGGGGATGTTGAAAAAGTATCAACGGAAACAGGAATACCTTCTAACATCCTTAATGATGTTCGCAAGGAATTCTTATACTGGTATCCAGTAGACTTAAGAAATTCGGGAAAAGACCTTGTACCAAACCACCTGACATTTTACATCTTTCATCATGCAGCACTCTTTCCCCCCGAGCATTGGCCTAAAATAATAGGTGTAAATGGCTTTATGAGGGTTGAAGGGGAGGAGATGCATAAATCAAAGGGAAACTTTATCCCCTTAAGGCGAGCTCTTGATAACGTAGGTGCTGACATAACAAGATGTACTGTTCTACTTGCAGCTGAAGGTATGGATGACCCAAACTGGAAAAATACAAGCCTTATAGAGGTTAGAGATAACTTAAACGCGTTATACAACTTTCTTCTAGAAATTAGAGAGATTAAGGATACTCGTGAAAATGAAATACACATGGATAGATGGCTTTTAACATCTATTTATCATCATGTAGAAAAGGTTTCTGAGAATATTGAAGTTTTAAAAACAAGAACAGCTTTAGAAACAGCCCTTTACGAAGTTTGGAGAAGCTTTAGATGGTATTTTAGAAGAGTTGAAAAACCAAATCGGGAAACCATTTTAAAAGCCACAAGCATATGGATTAGACTTTTAGCACCCTTCATACCTCACCTAGCAGAGGAGCTTTGGGAAAAATTTGGCGAGAAAGGTTTTATTCTAACCGTCAAATGGCCTAAAGGCGAAGTTGAACCTAGCCTTAAAGATGAAGTTTTAGAGGAGCTTATTCAAAATCTTTTTGAGGATACAAAGGATATTGTTAAAGTAATAAAATCTAAACCTAAAAAAATATTCTACTATACTGCATCAGGCTGGAAGTGGGAGGTTTACCTTAAAGTTTTAAGCAAGCGTTTTGAAGAAAATCTTGAAAAAAGAATGATTAAAGCCCTTATGTCCTCCTCTGAGGTGAGAGAGAAGGGTGCTTCAGCTGCTAAGTATGTTAAAAAAATTGTTGAAGACATTCTAAAAATGCCTGAAGATATTGCCAGTAAAAGGTTAAAACTTGGTTTTGTAGACGAATATGAACTCTTAATGGGTGCTAAAAAATTTTTTGAAAAAGAATTCAACACATCAGTTTATGTTTTTAGGGAGGATGACGAAGCCAAAATAGACCCAAAAGGCAAATCTCAAGTTGCAGAACCATACCGTCCAGCAATATTTATTGAAGAATAAACACAGGAAATTTTTTCTTTATTTATTGTAAGGTTTTTGATGATGGTTGTCTCTGGTAAGCTTAACGATTTTTTAAGGTTTAAAATGGCTATTGAAGATTTTAGATACCTTCTAGATAGAGAGTATGATAGGGAAAGCGCATTAAAATTTATAGGTGACCATTATCAGCTTAACAAGCAGCTTAGACTCGTACTTTACCGTTGTGTTTACGGTTTCAAAAAAGCCTTAGAACATAAAGAAAAAAAAGTTTGCAAACAAGATATTCATGAAAGAAGAATCGGTATTGATGGTTATAACGTACTTATTACTGTTGAATCTCTTATTCAAGGTAAGCTGGTAATCTTTTGTGATGATTACTTCGTTAGAGATGTTTCAGCAGTACATGGAAAACATAGGATAACTCCTGTAACTCTGGAAGCCTTAAAACTGATTGCTAAAACTCTTAAAAACCTTAAACCTGAAGATGCAGGATTGTTTTTTGATTCTCAGGTAAGCTATAGCGGAAGGCTTGCCTTGCTTGCGAGAAAAATATTTCTGGATGAAGGTTTAAAAGGAGAGTTTTTGGCTGTAAAACAGGCTGACAATCAAGTTCTGAATTATGGAGGTATAGCTGTTAGCAGTGATACTGTTATAATTGACAAAGCTGAAAAAATTTTTGATTTAAGTGAAGAGGTTGTAAGAATGTGGAAGCTTACTAAACTACTAAATTTAAAAAAGGCCTCGCATATTAGGGAAATTTATAAAATTTTGCATGTTTAAATATAGCTTGTAAGAGTTTTTGTCACAATTGTCTCCAAATCTTTACCTTCAGATAAAAGCTGGTTAAATGTTAACCTGTAATATTTACCAGTATTTTCAAGTTTTTCAGGTTCTATTAAACGCCATCCAATACCCTTTTTCTTGAATTTCGCGGCAATAAAAGGTTTTGCGCCAAACTTTTCAGAGAATCTTACAAGCTGTTTAACAGATTCGATGGTAATGTAGATTACATTTTTTCTTGTAGATTTAACTTCAATAGCCAAGTATAGTCCTTTTCTACCCGCCACTATATCTGGCCTATCAAGTTTTGTTCCTGAACCTGAAGATGGTGCACGTAAGACAGCAAAACCTAGTTTATCAAGTTTATGTACAAGTTCCCTTTCCTCGTTTACTCCTCTCCTTAACATCTAATAACCACTCAAAGTATAGAAGAAATTATCATTAGCTCTGGACCTGTTGTTAGGGAGCCAACTAAGGCTCCATAGCTGTTTATAACTATTCCGCTAGCAATAAAAGGCACACCATTATTTACTGTGCCTAAAACTACGGGTAAATCAAAAAATTTTGAGACAATTTCCTCCTCCTTTTTAGATGTTTTTGGGTGAAGAATAATGCCCTTGTTGGTTACTCTCGCAACAGAGCCAACATAAGGTGAACCTGCAATCACTCCAAAACAAGCTTCAACGTCAAGTACATCCTCAACAATCTTTAGTTCCTTCTTGGTTAGGATAGGTGAAACTATAGCTTTTTTATCATTAGCTAAAACAAGATTTCCAAACGAGGTTTTTGTGCTTAAAACCTTTTCAACATTAACTTTAAGTTTTCTTTTTAAAAGAGAAACTTCATCGTCATCCACATAATGGGGCAAAATTATTCCATTAGAGTTTGCTGAGGCTAAAGCACCAATAAGCTTAGAATAAGCTAAATCCATGACAATGGATGGAGCGTTTAAAGTTTTCTCAATTTTAATAACTTTTCTTTCAGGTAAACCATTAGGTAAAATTATGAATTTATCAGTTGCAAGAGAGAAAACTCCTATGTTTGGGCTACCGAGCATATTGAAACGTAGGATTGTCAAACTAACTTTTTCACCATGCTTCCCTTAAACTTATCAACCTTAAACATTTTTCCATGTTTTCCATATTCCTGCATGTTATATAAGTGTTTACGTAAGGTTGAAAAAACTTAACATTAACTTTTAACCTCAAAAATTTAGGTGGGTTAAAGTTGAATGAGAACTATTATGACCTGATAATCGTAGGAACAGGTCCAGCAGGTTTATCAGCTGCAATCTACTCAGCAAGAATGGGTTTAAAAACCCTTGTTCTAGGAGAAAGTTTAGGGTCGGCTGCTGAAGCGTTAATTATAGAAAATTACCCTGGTTTTAAAAGGATATCTGGTCTTGAGCTTGTTGAAAAGATGCATGAACAGGCGGAAGAGTTTGGCGCAATTATTCATTTACCTGAAACAGTTGTTAATCTAGATTTAAAAAATAAGATTAAGAAGGTTAAAACTGAGTCTAACGTGTACACATGTAAAGCCGTTATTATTGCAACTGGCTGCACTCATAAGAAACTTGAAGTTCCTGGAGAAGAGAAGTTTATGGGTAAAGGTGTAAGTTATTGTGTAACATGTGATGGACCTCTTTTTAAAGGTAAAAGAGTTGCTGTGGTTGGTGGAGGTAACGCTGCAACCGCAGCAGCCTTATATCTAAAGGATTTAACATCTAATGTTTTCCTTATACATAGAAGGGAAGAGCTTAGGGCTGATGAGATACTTAAGAGGAGAGTCGTAGCTGGTGGTATTACTCTGCTTTTTAACAGTGAAGTTAAAGCTATAATTGGTGGAAACTTTGTTGAAAAAATATTGGTTTTTAACAGAAAAACGGGAGAGGAGCGCCTTCTTGATGTTGATGGAGTTTTTATTTATATTGGTGAAGTGCCTCAAAGCAGCTTGGCCAGAAAAGCTGGGGTTTTAGTTGATGAAGAAGGGTTTATAATAGTGAACAGAAAACAGGAAACGAACATTGAAGGAGTTTATGCTGCAGGTGATGTAACAGGAAACGTTAGACAAATAGGAACTGCTGTGGGTGAGGGAATAACCGCAGCTGTAAATAGTTACTTATATATTAGGGGTGGATGGTATAAATAAGGGAAAAAGTTTAAAAGTTTATATTTACTTTTCTTCAGTCTACTTTTTTAGTCGGGATGGGGACGCTTAAACTTTTGCTTCTACCACTACTCTGTGACGGTTATTGCTTGAGTTGGGCATTGAACTTCACAGGCACGGCAAACAATGCAGGCGTCGTTGTTTACTACAACTGAAACTTTTTTTCCTCCTTTTTCCTGTATTTCGAATACTGCAACAGGACAAACCTCCGCGCAAACGCCATCCCCATTACACTTTTCATAATTAACCTCCACTTTAACCATTTCTTATCACACCCACAAGTTTTTTGTTCTTTTCACATGATCTCTAAAACTTAAAATGTAGATAAAGTTTTTTATTGGACATACTTAGCTATCTTCTGGATAAAACATCAATTTTACCATCTTTTTTTCCGACATAGACAAGGTCTGTCATGTTTAAAAACAAGCCTGTTTCAACAACCCCAGGTATACTTTTTAATTTAAAATTGAAGGCCTCAGGGTTTTCAACAATTCCACAGTAAACATCAACAATAAAATTTCCATTATCAGTTATCGTAGGACCAACCTTACCAGGACTCTCCCTAACCTTAACATTAAAACTTTTCTTAAGTTCTTTAAGAATGATTGGAAGAGCAAATGGTAAAACCTCGACAGGAATTGGGCTTTTAAAGCCAAGATTGTCCACAAGTTTTGTTTCATCTACAACGATAATGTATTTTTTAGATGCATACCCGATAATTTTTTCTCTTGTTAATGCTCCTCCTCCCCCTTTAACAAGGTTTAGATTTTTATCAACCTCATCGGCACCATCTATTGTTAACTCTAAACATGGGTATTCATCTAGTGTTACAATGTGAAGTCCTTCCTCTAAGGCTTTATAAAAAATCTGGTAGGATGATGGAACAACATAAACCTTTAACTCCTCTTCTTTACTCCTTTTCCCTAAAGCAGATACAACATACTCAACAGTTGTACCACTACCTAAACCAATAACCCAACCATCTTTAACATTTTTTACAGCAACCTCTGCAGCTCTTTTTTTTGCATCTTCACGCCAATTAGAAAAGTTTTTCATGAAGTTAACCTTCAAGCTCTATTTGTTCAAGTTTTTCAAGTTCTTTTTGTAACTCCTCTTTTAATTTTTCCAATTCTTCATCGGCTTTACTCTTTCTTGGTTGAGGTTTTTCAGTTTGAATTGGGGTTTTAGCTTCTCTGGTTGTTGTAGTAGGTGTAGTTGTGGTTGTTGGTTTAGACAGAATTTTGTGTTCAATAAATTCTTTAGGTGTTAAGCCCAGCTTTTTTCTAACTTCCTCAATTTTGTTGTTAATCTCCATAAACTTTTCAGTAAACATTTTAACAAGCTCTACACGTGTTTCTTCAAGCTCATAAAGACTTACAATCCTCTGGTTATGTTCAATGGTATCATTAAGTTTTGAAATTTGGCCTTCATATTTTGCTAAAAGCTTTACTTTTTCCTCTTCAGTTATTCTTCCCTCGGCGGCGGCTTCGTAGATACGTGTTAAACTTTCACTTAAAATCTCTCTCTCAAGGTTTAAAATTTTAAGCTCGTTTTTAATTTTTTCGTATTCTTCGCGTGTAAGACTTTTTTCAACTTTTATACTTTCAGGTAAAACTGCTGGTTTAGGTGGTGGAGGATTTTCTTTTTTACGGAAAATAAAGCTTAGAAACATTTATTAACACTTTAAGCTTAGGTTGGCGTTAGGTTATTAAGGGTATTAAAGTTTAAGCTGTATTTAAGTTCTCACCTACAACTAATGGAGTAAAGTTAAGGGCAACTCTAAACTTTTAGGAAATTAGTCCTCCTTAAGAAGATCTTCATAAACGCCTTTGTCAACATCTTTTTGAAATTCTTTTGGATCTTTGCCCTCAATAGTTACCCCCATACTTACACATGTTCCAGCAACTTCCTTAACAGCAGCCTTTAAACTTTTAGCATAACTTTTACTCATCCTAATTTTAGCTATTCTCTTTACCTGTTCAATAGTTAGATTTCCAATTTTTTCACTTTTAGGTTTTCCTGAACCCTTCTCCACTCCAAGCTCTTTAACAATCAGAGCAACTGTTGGGGGTGTTCCAACCTCAACCTCAAATTCTTTTGTGTCGATATCAACTACAACCTTTACTGGAATTTTAACACCTGCAAAATCCTTTGTTAACTCGTTAATCTTGTTAACAATAGCAACAACATTTACACCTAAAGGTCCTAGTGCAGGTCCTAGTGGTGGTCCTGCTGTTGCCTTTCCGCCACTAACTAAAGCTTCAACAACTTTTTTCTCACCCAACTTTTTTCTCACCTTCACCTTTACTTACAAGTCTTACATGGTCTGCACGTATTGTTATTGGAAAGGTTATTGTTGCCTCTAAAAGTTCAAGAGTAACCTCATTTTTAGGTTTATCAATTCTCGTAACCTTGGCTCTCATACCTTTAAACGGTCCGCTTACAACTTCAACAACATCTTCAAGGTTAAGCTCTTCGATGGTTGGTTTAACAATTAAAAACTTCTCAACATCGGATATATTAACTATCCCCGGAAGTCTTTGTTTAACATGTTTTATTCCTGAGGCAACTTCATCCACAAAATGTGGCCCGGCGGCCTCAATAAAGATACATCCTTTTATTCTATCCATTGTTAATATAGCATAAATTGGAAGTTTTTGTGATGAAGCCCTAACAAGTACAAGGTTTGCAACATTGTTTTCCTGTCCGCTTGTTGTTTTAACTACGTAAATCTGGCTTTTCTTAACTTGAACTTCTTTGGCACTTTCTACTGTAGATTTTTCAACTTCTCCAATTTTTTCTTCTTCTGGTTTTATTTTTTCTTCCTCATTCATTTTTTACCATCCAATTAACCCTATTACTGACGAGATAAGCCTAATTATGAAGCCTAAAACTCCTATTACAACAATACCTAAAAAACATATACGGAGTAGTAGGAAAAACTCTGATCTTCTGGGTTTTGTTGCAGACTTAAGGACTTTAATGCTTGAAGAGAATAATGATTTAAGCCTTGACAACATAACCTCCCCGTCTGAAACCAATAATTCAAGGTGCACCTTTAAAGGTTTATGTTAAGGTTAAAAACTTCTACGGCATTTTTAACAGTTTTTTCCCCAACTTCAAAAAAACTCGCTTTCTTTATTTCAGCGATTTTTTCGATAACAATTTTAACATTTTGAGGAACATTTCTTCTGTTATCCGGAGCAAGAAAGGGTGAATCAGTTTCGGTTAAAATTTTTTCTAGAGGTATATCCTTAACGGCTTTTTTAATATCTTTGCTTTTGATGATGTTTGGTGCTACTGAGATGTAGTATCCTTTTTTGGCTATTTCGTATGCAAGTTTACGTTTACCTGTAAAGCAGTGAAAAACTGCTTTTTCAACTTTGTTATCTAAAACAATCTTAAAACCATCTTCTAACGCATTTCTAAAATGAAGAATAACTGGTAAGTCTAAATCTTCAGCTAAACCTAAAAATTTTTTAAAAACATTTTTTGTTCTTATAACCTCATTTTGGCTTTTAATCCAATGGTAATCTAATCCCACCTCACCTATACCCACAATTTTTTCCTTATTTTTTCTGATAAAGTGGACGTAATCATCTATTTGAGTATCTGACAACTCTGAAACATGTATGGGATGAAGCCCTAAGCTTACATGTATAAAATTCGGATATTTAGACTTTAAGTTTAAAGCTTTTTCAGCATCCTTAGGCTCAACTCCACTTATAATAACAGCTTTTAAAGCTTTTTCAGCATCCTTAATAACATCATCTCTATCTCTATCATAGTCTTTAAATGTAAGGTGGCAATGAATATCGATCATCTTCAATCTAAACCCAGTTTGAATGTGTTAAACTTTCTTTTTTGCTGGAAATGTAAGGTTAGACAAGGTTTCAAGGGGTGTCGCCTGGATAACTAACACTTAGTATCATTGTCGGGCTTTACGCCCACCTCCGCTAAGCTCTCTTGTACCAGGCATTTTACCCCTTTCTTGCTAAACTATTAATCTACAGCACTTCCTATTAAGGAATATTTAAGCCTAAGGAAAAAATTGGTTATTTTTAAAATAAAAGGTTAATTGATACCCTTACACTTTACTTAATTAATGTTGTAGGCTATGGGGGTATTTTAGGTGGATGTAGATTCAAGGTTGAGGCTTGTGGAAAGAAACTTGGAGGAGATTGTAACTAGGGAGGAGCTACGTATACTTTTAGAGTGTGAATCTAAGCCTAAAGCTTATTGGGGTTTTGAACCTTCTGGATAGCGGTTAAACCTTAATGGTTTACCGCCCAGAGTAATGCATATAGGTACTGGACTTGTTTGTGGTTATAAGATTTTAGATATGGTTGAAGCTGGGTTTGATTTTACTATTTTTCTTGCCGATTGGCATGCCTGGATAAATGATAAGTTCAACGGGGATATGGACGCCATTAGAGAATGTGGAAGATACTTTATCAAAGCATTCTCATCCATAGGTTTGACACCTGGAAAGGTTAAATATGTTTGGGCTTCAGAGCTTCTGGAAAATCCGGAATATTGGGATATGGTTTTAACTGTTGCAAAAAAGGTTAAGATTTCAAGGGTTCTTAGGGCCCTTCCTATTATGGGTAGAGATTTGAATCAAAAAGATGTTGAAACAGCATGGTTGTTTTATCCTTGCATGCAGGTTACGGATATTTTTAGACTGGATGTTGATTGTGCATGCGCAGGAATGGATCAGCGTAAGGCTCATATGCTTGCAAGGGATGTTGCAGAAAAGATTAAAAGAAAAAAACCTATTTGTCTTCACACCCACCTTTTAGCTGGGCTTTCTGGTCCAGCGGAAAAGCATGAAGAAGTGGTTTATGATGAAGATGAAACATTAAACGTTCAAATTGGAACAAAGATGTCTAAAAGTAAACCTCAAAACTGTATATTTATCCATGACAAACCTGAGGAAATTAGGAGGAAGATTCTAGCTGCTTATTGTCCTTCAAGAGAGGTTTTTGGTAATCCTGTTATGGAGATTGCAAAATACATTATTTTTCCTAAGGAAGGAAAGCTAATTGTTGAAAGAGAGGAAAAGTATGGTGGTAAAATTGAGTTTACAAGTATTAGTGAGCTTGAAAGAGTGTACATGAATGGTAAACTTCATCCATTAGACTTAAAAAATAGCGTTGCTGAAGCGTTGATAAGGATACTTAACCCCGTAAGAAAGTATTTTGAGGGTAAGGAAGAGTTGATTGAAAAAATTAGAATGTTTCAATAGTGATTTTACCACTTTTTAACTAAGATTCGTCTAAACTCTTCTTAATCGCTTTTTTCTCAGGTTGAGGAACTGGAGAACTATATTCAACCATATAAGGTGTTGGATATCTTAATCCTCCATGACACGTATACTCTAAGCCTTCAATAATTTTTGGTAAAGCTTCAATGTGAAAAACTGCCGCAGTCTCATCATCACCAGCAAGTCCTTGATATCTTTCCCCGTAGCCTGGTAAGATAAGCTGGGCTTTTCTTGTTTTGTAACATTTAGACAATGCTCTACATCCTACAAGGCTTGTAAGTTTAGCTTCAATAAAAGGTGATTCTTCATCAGTATAAGCAATACCACTAATAAGCCTGTTTATTTGAGCTCCATCCCCATAAACAACAACTAAGTCAGGTTTGATGGTGGTTCTTTCAATTGGTGAAATAACAATATTTGTAAAACTTCCAGGTGGAAGAGAATCCTCCTCAACAATGCTTACTAATTTTCTTGCAACCTCTTCAGACTTGAAGAACCTCCAGCCAACAAGAAATTCTTTTATAAGTATTTCTTTACTCTCGCTCCAAACATCCTTACCGTATTTTGCAAGTCCAAACACAACAACACCTAAACATGGTATATTTTGTTTGTCAATAACATATGTTCTTCCAGTTCTTCTTGAAAGTAGCATTGCTCTACAAAAAACAAAGCAAGCTGAAGGTTTGTAGGCTTTTTCCGGTATAGGTTCCCGCTTTTAACAAATTTTATAGCTAGGGGGAAGGTTTTTGGTCTGAGGTAAAAACTTAAACGTGAACCTAACTCCCTAATCTTTTCAACTTCGCTTGACATTTCTTACATCCTCCTCTAAAATTTATTTTTCTTATTTACTTTAGGTTAAAGTATTTTTAACGCAACATTAAAAGCTTCATGAATTGCCTCTAAAGCCTTACGAGGTTCTACACAATCTCCAACCATGTAAACTTTTTCCTTAAATCTTTGTTTAAGCTTCTCTGCTAAAGCTTTATTTGGTTTTGAACCTACAGCAAGAACTGTACTATCAGCCTTAATAAACTCCTCTTTGCCGTCCTTCTCTAAACAAAGTCCATTTTCCACTATTTTTGTAACTTTTGCTTTTGTTAAAATTTTAACATTATGTTTTTTAAGAAACATTACATCCACCCACCTTGTTGTAACACCAACATCTTGAGCCAGTTTTTCAAGCATTTCAATAAGAGTAACTTTCCTACCTTTTTCAGCTAAAAACTCTGAAACCCAAACTCCAACACCTCCCCCACCAACAACAGCAACCTCACCTTTAACATCAACTTTCCCAGCTAAAACATCCCAAGCAAGAAATACGTTTTCCCTATCTACCCCGTCTATGTCTGGTACAATTGGTTTTGACCCGGTTGCAACAATAATAACATCAGGATTGTATTCCTCAACAACATCTATATTAGCTTCAACATTAAGCTTAACATTTACATTAAGCTTCTTAAGCTGAACTTCAAAATACTCAATTAAACATTTAAGTTCTTCATGTCCTGGAGGTTTAAATGCAAGATTTAGTTGACCGCCTAACCTTCCATTTTTCTCTAGCAAAGTAACATTATGACCTTTAAGTTTAGCTATTAAAGCCGCCTCCATTCCAGCTGGCCCCCCACCAATAATTAAAACATTTTTAGGTTGACGTGTTAACATGATTTTAACTTCACCTTCCCTACCAGCCATAGGATTTACTAGACATGTTACATCTCTATTGGTAAACACCATGTCAAGACAACCCTGGTTACACGCTACGCACGGTCTGATATCCTCAATTCTACCTTCATAGGCTTTTTTGGAAAATTCAGGGTCAGCTATTAATGGTCTACCTATGCGGATAAAGTCAGCTTTTCCCTCGCGAAGAATTTTTTCTGCAAGTTCAGGAGTGTTTATTCTTGTTCCAGCAATTACAGGTTATAGTTAGGATTTTCTTAACCTGCTCAGCTAAATATATAAATCCTCCTCTTGGAACATGGTAGGTTATTAAGGGTCTTGGTGATTCATGCCAACCCTCATGTGTATCTATGGCGTCGACCCCAATTTTCTCCAGTGCTTTAACAATAACTTTAGCTTCTTCAATGGTGTTTCCCTCAGGCATAAATTCGTCAAGGGTAACCCTGCAAACAACTGGAAAATCTTTTCCAACTTTTTCCTTTATAAGCTTAACGATTTCAAGCAGAAACTTCATCCTGTTTTCTAAACTTCCACCATACTCATCTTTTCTTTTGTTTGTTACAGGAGATAAAAATTCGCTTATAAGGTATCCTCCGCCAGCCATAACTTCAATAAGGTCAAAGTCAGCCTCTACAGCTCTTTCGGCAGCTTTAGCAAACTCTACTTCCAACATTTTAATCTCATTAACACCTAATTCTCTTGGTGTTTCACCTGTTAGACGTGATGGTATTGGTGAAGGTGCAACTGGTTGCCCGCCTACGATTGCAGAAAATGCATATCTACCAGAATGTAAAAGCTGGAGGCCAATTTTTGTACCATAATCTTTAACAGCTTTTGCTAGCCTTCTTAAACCATCAACATATTTATCATCGTAAATCATAATCATGCTTGGGGCTCCACCTAAAGGATGAACACCACACCCACCTGCAATTATTAACCCTGTACCTCCCTTAGCTCTCTCAACGTAAAAATCTATAAGCCTAGTAGTCACAAATCCATTATCTGCATAACCAAGATGAGTTGCGGACATAACAATCCTATTCATGATTTCCAGTTTTCCAATTTTACCCGTCTTAAAAAGATAATCAAACATTTTGCTCCCTCATATGCTTTAAAATTGAGTGTATGGTAGTATAATAGTATGCCCAGAATTTACTTTAAAAGTTTCTCTTGTTAACACTATGTTTTTCAATTTTTAATGGTTTAAATATCATAAAAATAGGTTAAGCTAGTAGGGTAAAGTCTTGGAAAAAGAGTCAAAGTTCGTGGAAAAAGTTGCGTATGAAGCTCTTGTAGATTCTACTCCATACCTTCAAAATACGGAGTGGATTAAAAATGTTGTTGCTGAAGGTTTGATGAAAAATGAAAGCTTAAATGGGTTTAAAGAATTTGTTGAGGAAAAAATCAAAAAGGAGGTTGAAGAGGACAAGAAAGTTGACTTAAGAATTTATCTTACATTTTTTTTAAGGTTGTGGCGGAGAAAAGTTGGGTAACGCTTTAAAATTACTATCTTCAAGAATTGTTGAAGAAGCGAATAGGCTTGGTATTAAAACATTAACTGAAATTCAAAGTTTAGCCATACCTATAATTCTTTCAGGTGAAAATACGCTTATAATTGCTCCTACAGGTGAAGGTAAAACTGAGGCGGCTGTTCTTCCAGTTTTTGACATGTTTTTAAAATATAAAACGAGTGGTTTATCTCCACAAGGTATAAGCATTCTTTACATCACTCCGCTTAGAGCATTAAATAGGGATATTTTTAGAAGGTTAGCTGGAGTTGGAAGTAGGCTTGGAATAAGTGTTGATGTTAGACATGGAGATACTCCAACTAAACTTAGAAAATTTCAAGCTGAAACTCCTCCTCAAATGCTTATAACAACGCCTGAAACTTTGCAAGCTATTCTTGTCGGAAAAAGGATGAGAAATAATCTAAAGAGTATAAGATGGGTTATTATTGATGAAATTCACGAGCTTATCTCCGATAAGAGGGGCGTTCAACTTTCACTTGGACTTGAAAGGCTTAGAAAAATCTGTAACTTTGATTTTCAAAGGATAGGTCTTTCAGCAACAATTGGAGATGAAAATGTTGCTGGAAGTTTTCTTGCTGGAAAAGACAGAAAATTTAGAATTGTTAAGGTTGAAAGTTTTAAGGATGTTGAATTTATCGTTGAAAAACCTCAACCAACAAAGAAAGATTATGATGATTCTTTAAGTTTAATGATTCCCGCTGAAACGTTAGCAAGAGTTAGAAGAATACTTGAACTTTTGGAAAGTTACAGGTCAACACTAATTTTTACAAACACAAGAGAACATGCTGAATCTTTGAGTTTAAAAATTCGTATGTTAAATCCAAGTCTTAGCTTTGCAACTCACCATGGCTCGGTTTCAAGGGATGTTAGAATTGAGGTTGAACAGAAGCTTAAAAATGGAGAGTTAAAAGCGGTTGTATGCACCTCCTCCCTTGAGCTTGGTGTGGATATAGGTTTTATTGATTATGTTATTCAGTATCAATCACCAAAACAAGCTTTAAAGCTTCTTCAAAGGGTTGGACGTAGTAGTCATGTTGTTGGTGGTAAACCTAAAGGCTGTATTATAGCTTCTTGGCTTGATGATATCTTAGAATCTGCAGTTTTATGTAAAAGGGCTGTAAAAGGTGTTTTTGAAAAACCTTTAATTCATTTTGAAGCTTTAGATGTTTTAGCTCATCAAATTATAGGGCTAATTTTGGATAATGCTGGCGAAATCTCGGTTGATGAGGCTTACAAAGTTGTTGTTAATGCCTATCCTTATGTTAACTTAGATTTTAAAGTTTTTTTGGATGTTGTTGAACAACTTAAGCTTGAAGGTTTAGTTAAAACTTACAATGGAAAGTTAAAGGCTGCATCTTCACATGCCTACAAGTATTACTTTGAAAACTTGTCCATGATTCCAGACGTCAAACACTACCTGGTTATAGATTTTTTAACTAGGAGAAATGTTGGAAGTTTAGACCAAGAGTTCGTTGCATGTCATGGTAAACCTGGAAATCTTTTTATTCTTCATGGTCTTGTTTGGAGAATTCTTAGAGTTGATGAGGAGAAAAATGTTGTTGAAGTTGAGGAAGCCGAACCCAGTCCTGCGGCTATCCCTTCCTGGGAAGGGAAAACAATTCCAGTGGAGTTTGATGTAGCATTAGAGGTTGGTTTTCTTAGAAGAAGACTTGCTGAAGAAGTTAAAGTAGGTGGTAACCCCTTAAAAATTTTGAACGACTACCCCTTAGCTTTTGATGTTAAAGCTAAAGTTGTTGATGAAATTGGAAAAAACGTTAAAGAAGGTTTTCCTATACCTTCTGATAAGCTTATTGTTATTGAGCTCTTTGAAAACTACATCATAATCCATACATGTTTTGGTGATAAGGTAAACAAAACTTTAAGCATAATTCTAGCTTCAATTTTAACCTCAAAAATAGGTTTAGAAGTTGCTTTTCAGTCAAGCCAGTATCATATAGCCTTAATTACTCCTTACAAGCTTGACCCTTATATCGTTAAGAAGGAGTTAACCTCCCTGAAACCTGAAGACTTGGAAAAAATTTTGGAGGTATGTTTAACCCAAACAAATCTTTTTCTTTGGAGATTTTGGAATAATGCTAAAAGATTTGGAATTGTTTCTAAGGATGCTGAGTATAAGCTTTCTTACGCAAAAATTTTACTAAAAAGCTTTAAAGATACTCCAGTCTACATGGAAACTCTTCGTGAAATTTTTGTCGAAGATTTAGCCGTTGAGGAAACTAGAAAGATTATAGAAAACATTAATACTGGAAGTTTAGATGTTGAAGTTTCTTCAAACTTTGAAAAACCATCAACTTTGGCTTTACCAATGCTTGATAAAATAGCTCCTCATGACCTTTTAAGGCCTGTTAAGGAGGATAAAGATGTTTTGGATGTTTTAAAGAGAAGACTAAATAATAAAACTGTTAGACTTATATGTTTATTTAAAGGTGATTGGGAAACTTTAAGAAGAATTGAAAATTTACCTGAAAAGATTAAGTGTCCTTTTTGTGGTTCAACATTTATTGCGGTAACTAATGAAAGTGACGAAGATGCTGGAAAAGTGGTAAAAAAGAAGCTTAAAAAGCTAAAACTCACAAAAGAAGAGGAGAAAAAATGGTTGGACCTGTGGAAAACCTCCAGTTTAGTTCAAAACTATGGTAAAAAGGCTGCAATAGCTTTAGCTGCAAAAGGTGTAGGACCTTCTAAAGCTGTAAAAATACTATCTGGCGGATATAAAAATGAGGAGAAACTCTACATGGAAATATTGAAGGCTGAGAGAGATTATATTAGGACAAGAATGTTTTGGAGTTAACTGGAAAATTTGAAAAAAATGGTTGATAAGAAGTTTGTTATTTTTTACCTTTTAATTCTAAGATTAAATCTTTAAGCAAGGGTATAACCTTAAACATGTCTTCAACTATACCATAATCTGCTACATTAAATATTGGTGCTTTGGGATCTTTGTTTACAGCTACTATTAATCCCCCCTTCATTCCAGCTACATGCTGAAATGCTCCACTAACACCTAGAGCTATATGAAGTTTAGGTTTAACTGTTTTACCTGATATTCCAATTTGTCTATCTTTTGGAAGCCAACCTTTATCAACTATTGGTCTTGAACATCCAAGAACCCCGCCAATAGCTTTAGCAAACTCTTCAACTATTGGAATATTTTTTACATCCTTAATTCCACGTCCAACATCGACAATTATATCTGCTGAAGAAATATCCACCTCTCCTACCGCAGCCTCCACGTACTCAATAAACCTCTTATATTTAACATCCTCATCTGTTAAAGGTGAAGGTATGGAGATTACTCCTCCAGCAAGTGGCGGTTCAGGTTTTTCCGGGGAGAATACTCCTGAACGTACAGTAACCATGTAACTTTCAGATTCCTTAAATACAACTTTACCATTAACTTTCCCACCATAGTACTGTCTTACAACACTAAGCTTCTTACCCTCCAAATCAATACCTATACAGTCTGTTGTTAAGGGTATTTTTAATGCTGCTGAAAGAGCTGGAGCTAAATCCATACCCATAGCGGTATGTCCTATAAGAGTTAGTAATGGTTTACGCTCCCCAATAACCTTTACAAGAATCTTTTGATATGCTTCAGAGTTAAATTCTTTTAATCTTTCATCTTCAACAACTAAAACTTGGTTGGCATAATCTGAAACTTTTTTAGCGTATTCCTGTGCACCATACCCAAGAATTAATGCTGAAACATTTCCACCAATTTTCTTAGCAATCCTTGCAGCTTCAGAGAGCATTTCAAAGGTTATATCTCTAATTTCTCCTCTTCTATGCTCAACTAAAACAAGAATTTCCTTCATCTTACACCAACCCCTTTTCTTTTAATATTGATACAAGCTTTTTTGAAACCTCTCCAACATCACCAGTTAAAATTTCAGCTTGCTTAGTTACAGGCGGAATAAACAACTTTTCTAATACTGTTGGAGACGCTGGTTCTCCAACATCTTCAGCCTTTAAACCTACATCTGCAGCTTTAAGAACTTTAATCTCCTTTTTTGCAGCTTTTCTAACTCCTGCAATAGAAACATATCTGGGTTCGTTAATACCTGTTTGAATAGTTAAAACCGCAGGCTTTTTAACTTCGACAACCTCTTCCAAACCTCCTTCAAGTTCTCTATGAACCTTTAAAACATCCTCTTTAACTTCAGCTATCTTCTTTACAAGTGACACGTGCTGAACTCCAAGAAGTTCTGCAAGTGTTACTCCAACTTGAGCGTAGCCATCATCTCCAGCCTGGGCACCGGTCAATATGAGGTCATAATTTAAATTTAAACTTTTGATAGTGTTGAAAAGAATTTTTGCAATAGTATATCCATCCGAACCTTTAAAGAGGTCATCTGTTAACCTTATAGCTTCATCAACACCCTTTGCAATACATTTCCTTAAAGTTTCTTCAGCCTCCTTAGGTCCAATGGTTATTGCTGTTACCTTTCCACCATACTTCTCCTTTAAAAGAAGGGCTTCCTCAACAGCGTAGTTATCCCACTCGTTTATATCAAAAACAAGACCTGTTTTCTTAATATCCTTACCTGTTTCATCAATGGCCAGCTCAGCCTCAGCAGTATCCGGTACATGCTTAACGCATACAATTATGTTCATATTTTTAACCTCCTCGACTGTTAGTAAGCTTGAACCATTTTATTTATGAAAATATGTTTTATCTATATTTTAAGATTTCCACTACAATGCTTCAGATACAAATTCGGCAACATCCATAACTCGTATAACATCCTCTTTACCCGTAGTTTTAACAGCATCTTCTAAGTTTATCAGGCAGAATGGACATGAAGTTAAAATTATTTCAGCACCCACCTCAGAAGCCTCCTCAACCCTACGCTCAGCTAAACGTCCATTTGGAAGGTCAAACCACATTCTCCCTCCGCCACCTTCACAACAAAGACTTTGAGATTTTGTTAAAATAAGCTCAACAAGCTTAACTCCTGGAATGTTTTCAATAACTTTCCTAGGTTCGTCGTAGACATTGTTTCTTTTACCAAGAAAACATGGATCATGGTAAGTTACAGTCTTTTCAATTCTTTTCGAAAACTTTAACTTACCCTTGTCTATAAGCTCTGAGAAAAGCTGAGTGTAGTGTTTAACTTCAAAGTTTATTTTAGTATTGTAGAGGTTTTTAAAAGCATTGTAACAGTGTGGTGATGATGTAACCATAAGTTCAATGTTGTATTGGTTAAAAAGGTTTAGGTTATCTTCAACAAGAATCTCAAAAAGGCCTTTTTCACCCATATGATAAACTTCATTTCCGCAACAGTTTTCTTCATTTCCAAGAGTTTTAAAGCTTAAACCAGTTTTCCTGTATGTGTTAACCAAAGCTTTACCGATACTTTGAGCTCTAGGATCATATGCTACCGAGCAACAAACAAAATATAGGAGTGGTACTGTTTCCCCTTCCTTTGCTTTTTCAATGTTTAAATCTTCAGCCCACGCCGACCTTTTATCTCTAATTCTTCCCCAAGGGTTACCATGCTTGTAAATTGATTCTAGCGCATCTCTGATTGTTGGTGGGACTTCTCCTTCTTCAACAAGCCTGCCACGAACCTCTAAAATTGTTTCAAAAGGTTTAAGGTCTCTTGGGCATCTAATCATGCATGTTCCACAGGTTGTGCAGCCCCAAACTTCGTTTTCACCAAGTTTTGGTAGTTCTTTGCTAAATAAAGTTCTGTATATTATTCTTCTAATGTTAAATCCTTTAAACTTTAAAAATATAGGGCAGGAACCACTACAAATTGCACACTGCATACACTGGAAAAGATTCAGTTTTTGCACCGGAGTCTCCATGGTGCTTGTCACGAGTCTCACCACAACTCTAACTAAAGCATTTACAGAATTAGGTAATGTTTTTGCTGATAAAAGCTTTTTTCATTAAGGATTAAAGATAAATTGTTGTTAGAATCTAGATTTTTTTAGGGTTTGAGGAGTTTGAGAAAGCTTTTATATGTTGTTTTAGATGGTCTTGGAGATAGGCCTTCACCCAGCCTTGGTTGGAAAACACCACTGGAAGCTGCTGAAACTTTAAACATGGATTTTTTAACTAAAAATGGTAAAACAGGTCTTATGTTTCCTATAAGAAAAGGTTTTGCGCCTGAATCCGATACCGCAGTTATAAGCATATTGGGTTATGATCCTTTACAATATCCCTCATCACGTGGAGTTCTAGAGGCTTATGGTATAGGCTTAAAAATTGAGGACGGTATGTTAGCTCTTAGATGCAACTTTGCATACGTAGATGACGAGTGGATGATTGTTGATAGAAGAAGCGGTGGAGATTTAACATTTAACGAGGCTTTAAAACTTACTGAATCCGTGAATAGAGAGGTTAAACTACTATCAGAACCAGCCGAATTTATCTTTAAAAATACTGTTGGTTATAGGGGGGTTCTTATTATAAAAAGGTTAAATGGTAAATTATCCGGTAAAATTTCAAACGTTGACCCTGCTTATGTAAGAATTGGAGACGTGTCTGTTGCAAAAGCTGAAGGTATCTTAAAGGTTGAGAAGTCTAAACCTTTAGATGACAGTGTTGAAGCTTTTTTGGCAGCAAAGCTTGTAAATGAGTTTACTGAGAAAACTTTTAATGTTTTAAGTAGACATGAGGTTAACGTTAAAAGGATTAGTGAAGGTAAACTTCCGGCAAATATTATACTTTCGAGAGATGCTGGGAGTACTGTGCCAAAGTTTCCAAGCTTTAAAAAGCTTTACAATATAAACTTTGGGTTTATGGCTGAAATGCCTGTTGAAAGAGGAATAGCCATTCTTTGCGGAATGGTTGAAGTTCCTCTTCCACCTTCAACTGGGAATCTTAGAGAAGATTATGAGTTAAGAGCTAAGAAAGCTTTGGAATCAATAGAGAACCTTGATGGAGTATATGTTCATATTAAGGGGCCTGATGAACCTGGACATAAAGGTAAGTGTAAAGAGAAAATGGAAACTATAAATCTCATAGATAAATACTTCTTTGGAAAAGTTCTTCCAAGTTTAGACCTTAAAGAAACTATTGTTGTCGTAACGGCAGACCATTCAACACCATGCACGGTTGGAGCTCATACCGATGATCCTGTCCCCCTACTAATTGCTGGTGGAGACGTTAAACCTGACGGGGTATCAAGTTTTAGTGAAAAATCATGCGAGAAAGGAAGTTTAGGCTTGTTAAATGGACCTGAACTTATGCCTAAACTTATCAATTTGATGAGAAGATAGGTTTGTAGCTGTTTATTCTTGGGCTGTTAAGAGTGCAACTCTTTCTAAAACAAGTTTTTCTAAAACTTCATTTAAGGTATTTTTCCCGGTTTTTAAAGTTTTAATTTCAGTATTTGAGATTTTAAATGTCTTCATAATTTTTTTGGTTTTTTCTTTAGAGTAAATGTTTATAATGTTGTTATCAACCTCCCCCACGGTCAAAGACTTGACAAAGCTTAAAATTTCTTCAACTACTGTCTCGTTTTCTTCATTAAAAATGGCTAAGACAATGTTTTTTGTTTCACTTGTTAAACCTACAAGCTCAAAAGCTTTTTTAATCTGTCTTTGCCCTGAAACGTATAGCGTAACTTCAACGGAAAGGTTTTTTGATATATTTTTACCTAACTTAAAAGCTTTAACAGAATTTAAAAATGCAAGCTCAATATGTTTACTACTAACAATTTTGTCAGCGTCAAAAATTTGAAAATCGGTGTTAGGAAATCTTTTCCTAAGTTTTGCTAAAAAAGCTTCAACATCACCTATGTTAACATTTTTTAAACTGGTAATCCTTAACTTTAAACTTTCATTAACCATAATCATTTAACCATACCATTACATTAAATCCCTTAATAATAGAAATTTTTCAAGGTTTAAGGTTTTCCGGCAAAAACTACTATATTTTGATAACAGTTCTTAAGCGGGTTAGAGGAGTTTTATTGCTAATTTTAATGTTTACAGGCATTTTTCTTAGAAAAAAATTTAGAAATGTAAACGTTTTATAGCGTCTTTAAGTTAAATTTCTAATTGTACGCTAGTAAAGGGTGAGTTAAACTGAAAAGAAGACTTTTAGATTTTCTTGCATGTGCTATGTGTAAATCTTACCCTCTAGAGTTGTACGTTTTTGAGGAAAAAGATGAGATTGTTGAGGGTTTGCTTGTATGCCCTAACTCTGAGTGTAAAATGTGGTATCCAATAATAGATGAAATTCCACACTGCCTTCCACCAGAATTAAGAAGTAAGAATGAGGATTTAGCCTTCCTTAAAAGGTGGAAGGATAAAATACCTTTAAAGGTTTTAAAGGAAGGAAAACCCTTTAACCTTTCAGAAGAACTAACAAGTTGAAAGGTTTTTTTTTTGTTTTCGTTGACAGAAGAACAAAAAGCTATTAAGAAGGCTGCACGCGAGTTTGCTGAAAAAGAGTTTGCAAAAGATTTGCTACTTAAGTGCGAAGAAGAGGATGGAGCAGACATCCTACAAAATCTTATTAGAAAAGCCTCTCAGCTAGGCTTTTCTAACATAGAATTTCCCGTGGAGTATGGTGGACAAGGCTACACGTTTTTTGAGAAAGTTTTAGTTACTGAAGAGTTTTGCAGAGTTGGTTCAGGTGTTGGAGTTGCTGTTGCTGAGGGTTGCGGTGTTGCTGCAACTCTTGTTAACGCCATTGGAACTGATGAGCAGAAAAGAAAATATTTACCTCCTGCCTTAAGGGGTGATGGTGGAATTGCCGGAGCTTTTACAGAACCTGCCCATGGAACAGATATAACTTTTCTTGAAACTTCTGCTAAAAAGGAGAGGGATGGATGGGTTATTAATGGTACAAAAACTTTTATCAGCGGGGCTTTTGAAGCCTCATCTATAGCTGTTTTATGTCAAACAAATCCTGATGCTAAACCATCCTATCGTGGTCAAACCTTGTTCTTGGTTGATAGGAATGCTGATGGTGTTGAAATTACAAAACTTAAACCAAAGCTAGGTTTACATGCATGGTCAACATGTGAGGTAAAGTTTGATAATGTATATGTTGATAATTCTTCCATTCTGGGAGAGTTAAACAAGGGTTTCTACCATACACTTCTGCTTTTTAATCAGCTTCGTATCCTTGGTGGTGTTAGATCCTTAGGTATGGCTGAAGGGGCTTTTGAAGCTGCGTTAAAACATGCTAAAGAAAGAATTATTCTTGGTAAGAGCTTAGCAAACTTTCAAGGTATCAGGTGGATGCTTGCAAAAATGTTTACAAAAATTGAGCTTGCAAAGCTTCTAGTTTATAAAGCTGCTCACCTTGAAAGTAGGGGGGTTGCTGACCCTGTTTTACCATGTATGGTTAAAGCTTGGGTTGTTGAGGAAATGTTAAATGTTATAGATGAGGCTATCCAGATTTTTGGTGGACTTGGCTACATGACCGAGACGGATGTTGAGAGAAGATGGCGTGATGCTAGAGCGTTTAAAATCGCTGGTGGAACTAGAGAAATGGCTTTAAACACTATTGCAGATTTTATAATTGAAAAAAACTATCCAATTGTTGACTTCTAGATTAGCGTATAACATTAACGGTAGGCTTTGTTATTATTGCTTTACAGATAGTGTAACAACTTATAAGTAAAAACATAGGAGAAAAATAAAATAAGTGACAGAACATTACTCACCAGAAAAAACAACATCATTCTTCATTGTGAATCACTTTTACCGCTGGGTGGCAAACTACTGCTTAATGAACGTTTATCATGGAGACTGAACTGCTTCGTCTTTAACAGTTTTTGCTTTATTTTCTCTTTGATATTCAATGTATGAGTAGACAACCGTGTAAACAGCAACCAGTATTACTGAGGTAAGGATTAAAACAAATACGTATTCTTGAACGAATACTCCTAAAATAGCAACTATCCCGATGATTTTGAACAGTCTTCCCCCAACCTTATGTGTTTTCTCCCATACCCTGTCGTTGCTTAAAGTCCAAGGTGTTCTTATTCCAATAAACCAGTTTCTTTTTGCTTTTTCACAAAGAACACCAGCATAGAAAAGCATGAACCCAATACCTGTTGGAAAGATCAGCAAAGGGCTTATTTGGATTCCAAGATTCCAGAGAATTGTGTGTAGATATATAACGAGAAAGAAGATGGAAAAGATGATGATAAACTTATCATAATATTCTCTGAACTCTTCAATATTTGCCTTTAACGGATCTATTCTGGGGACTGCAATAAGTAATAAAGCAACTCCTGTAAAAATTAGGGGAAGTAAGAACAAACCCCAAAACTTGGAAAGGTATCCGTCAACCTCTCCCTTACTATTCCAATGAGTAGCCATCTTTTCCGGCATTAATGGATACAAGCAAACCCCAATAACGAAAAACAGTAAGGCAATTGCGAAGATAAATATCTCACTTTTTTTCATAATGCTTACTTCAATAATTTAGTTTTATGGATATTTTAAATTTATTTTGAATCAAGCTAGTATTGTTTACTAGTTTAACCTCGTAATACTCAAATTAAAAAGCTATGTGAAAAATTTAACTAAGCAATAAGTTGGAAGTTTAAAATCATTCTACTCAATACTCATGCTGGTTATGTTCTTTCTTTTCATCTTAACCTTTCACGTTTAAACTAAGTTGAATTTTAGTATTTCAAGAAACCAGTGTGTATCCTCCAATTTTTTCCTACTCTCAAGGATTTTTATTCTCCATTTAAATATAGGTCCATAAGTTACTAGAGTGTGAAATTCACCTCTCTCACCACAGAGGTCAATATTTTGTTTCTTAAGATAGTCTATGAATTTCTGGTTAAATGGTTCTCCAACCCATTTTTTGTCGATTAAGCTAGCTTTGACGCTAACTATTAACGCCTCAAAGCCGTTGCTTATAAACTCGTTTATTAACTTTTCATAGCTTTCATCCCATAAAGGCTCAAAAGCTTTAACACCAACTCTACTACAAACTTTTTCAACCCAGTCTTTATGTTCCTGAATGTTTATATCCCCAAACACTCCGCCATTTACCCCCAAACTTTTTAAATGATTAATAATTTTCACAAACTCTTCCTCATACTTCTCCCAAGAGGCTTTACCGTAAATTATTGGTACTCCTAAAGCCCTAGCCTGAGCATTAAGAACCTCCTTGGCTAATCCGTGAGACCTCGACCTAAGACCATCACTATCAAGCATGGTAACAAGAAACTTAACTTTAAAGTCTAGCTTTAAAGCCCTATAAAGTGCCAAGCAGCTATCCTTTCCACCACTCCAAGAAACAAAAACCTGCATACTATGCCATGAATTATGGTGCGAATGTTGGTTTAGTTTCAACTAAAGATAACCCTTCTTCAAGAGCTTTAATTATGGTAATTGCTTTTTCCTGATTTTCAACAAAAATTGCTCCTTTTTTCTCTAACCTTCTAAAGATATCACTAGCTATGCCTCCAGTATAATCCCTCTCGTTACAGGGTGTTTCTTGGATAACTACCACTTTCTTACCCTTTTCTAATGCTTCCTTTGCAGCTTCAAGGTTTCTAATGTTGGAGAACCCGAAGGGAGTGTTTGCTACAAGTACCACGTCAGCTTTGCATATTGAATCCATGTTATTCTTGTGGTTTTCGTCGGTTATAGGCGAAAACGGGGCTTCGCATACAGTAGGTATTCCAAGCGCTTCAGCTGTTTCATAGTCACTATCTATAACATTTAATACTCCAGCAGTAAGCTCAAAACCTTCATCTACAATTTTTCTCATAAGAACACCACCAGTCCCGCCACCGCAGATCAAATGTATTTTAAGTTTTCTTACTGGACGTTTTTCGGTAATTTTTTGTAGGGGTACGATGTAGAGGGAACCTGTTATTGGGTGTCTTTTAACTACCACGTTAATACTGAAAGCTTCTTCAATGTTTTGTTTTGTAAGAGTTTCCTCACAAGATCCCATTGCAATAATTCGACCCTGCTTCATAACTATAATTGAGTCGCAGTATCTTGCAGCAAGGTTAATGTCGTGAATAACCATGATTACCGTAAGCATGTTTTCTTTACATAGTTTTACTAGAAGCCCCATAATTTCTAATTGATGGTTTATGTCTAAATGTTGTGTTGGCTCATCAAGCAAAAGCACCTTTGGATTTTGGGCTAACGCTCTTGCAATTATAACTCGCTGTCTTTCACCGCCGCTTAACTCCTCAATATATCTGTTAGCAAGGTGAAGTGTGCCTGTAAGCTTCATAGCCTGCTTAGCAATAAGTAGGTCGTTGAGGCCTTCACCTTTCATCCTTTCCAGATACGGGTTTCGACCCATTAACACTACATCTAGCACGGTAAAGTTGAATGATGTTGATGGGTTCTGGGGAACAACCCCAATTTTTTGGGCAACTTCAACTCTTTTAAGCTTATGAATCTCTTGGTTATCGATTAATACGCTACCAACCTTTGGCTTTAAAACACCAGCTATAGTTTTTAGTAAAGTTGTCTTTCCAGAACCGTTTGGACCAATTATACCGAGAAAGTGTCCACTGGTAACGGTAAAGCTTACATTTTCAAGCACCTTAACAGAGTTGTAGTAGCATTCCACCCCTTGAACTACAAGCCTCACCAAGTAAAGCTCACCTATGTTGTGGTGAAGAAGTATTTACCCTTAGCCTTCCTCAACAGATAAATGAAAAACGGGACACCTGTAAAGGCTGTAATTACTCCAACTGGAAGCTCGGTTGGCGGTGCAACAACCCTCGCAACCACATCACACATCATAAGAAAGGTTGACCCGACAATTAAAGCTGAAGGAAGTAGTATACGGTGGTCAGGGCCTACTACAAGCCTAATTATATGCGGTATTATTAACCCCACAAAACCTATTAATCCACTTACTGAAACAGCTGAGGCTGTTAGTAGGCTTCCAAAGATAAGAAAGTAACGTTTAACCTTCTCTACTTCAACTCCAAGGTATGCTGCTTCTTCTTCGCTAAGTTGAAGAATGTTTAGGTCACGAGCAAAGATATAAACTGCAAAAAAGCTGAGACATGTAAATGGTAGTATTACATGCACGTCTACCCACTCACTGTATGAAAAGCTTCCCATAAGCCAGAAAACAAGAGAATGAAGTTTTTCCCCTGCAACAATGTGTAGAAGTGAAACTACTGCTGAAAGAAAAATGCTTACAGCAACCCCTGAGAGTAGTAGCGTCATTACTGGAATTCTTTGGCCAACTTTTGAAATGCTGTAAACAAGGAATAGTGAGGCTATTGCGAAGATGAAAGCCATAACAGATATTATTGAAGCTCCAAAAATGTCATACCCTATACCCAGCACTATTGCAAAAGATGCTCCAACCGCCGCACCCGAAGAAACGCCTATAACGTAGGGGTCAGCCATTGGATTACGGAAGATTCCCTGAAAAACTGTACCAGCAATAGCAAGTGAACCTCCAACAAGCGAGGCTAGAAAGGTACGGGGCATCCTAACTTGAAATATTATTGCTTCTCTAGCTTCATCCATTACTGGTTGGGTTTTAAAACCTAAAACCATGCCAGCTTTGCATGAAAGAATTGATAAAACTTCGGTTATTGGTATGTTGGCTGAACCAATACTTATTGAGATTAGTGTAACACACAAGTTTACAGCTAGGAATGACAAAATTATTAAAGGCCAACTTTTTCTACGTTTTAAGTAAAGTTTTTCCAGTTCACTTCCATACATAGGCCTCATCTTAACTAAACAGTTCAGGATGCAGTATTTTTGCCAATGTTTCTAAACCTTCAACAATTCGCGGGCCAGGTCTTATTAAAATGTTTTCTTCAACCTCGTATATTTTACCAATCTTAACAGCATCTATTGTATCCCATCCAGGCCTTTTGGCAATCTCCTCTTTAGCTACTCCACCCATATAGCCAATTTTTATTATAATTATTTCAGGTTTTCTCTCAATTACTGATTCAGGGCTAATTGTAGGATAGGATGTTTTTGCATCATAAAAGATGTTTACCCCCCCAGCCAACTCTATAAGCTCATTCACAAAGGTATCTGGTCCTATACTCATCAACGGGTCATGCCAAACCTCATAGTATACTTTTGGCTTATAGGATACATCACGAGTTTTACTTGTTATATAGTCAATACGTTGCTTCATTTCCTTCACAAGTTTTCCAGCCTCATCCTCCTTACCTGTTGCTTTCCCAACAAGCATTACGCTATCTAAAATTTCTTGGACGTTTTTAGGGTCTAAAAAAACAACTGGTATACCTTTATTCTCTAAAGCTTCAACACCCTTCAGCTGGACGGTGTGCATTGCAAAAACTACATCAGGCTTTAACTCAACTATTTTTTCAACATTTGGGTTTGCAAATCCGCCTATAATTGTTATTTTACCCTCTTCAACCATTTTTTTAACTTTTGGAGGATAATCACAGTATTGTGTAACTCCAACAATTTTATCATCCAACCCCAATGCAAACAAGATTTCAGTATTAGCTGGAGCTATAGAAACAATCCGCTGGGGAGGGTAGTTTGCTATAACCACATTTTTTCCACGACTATCCGTAACAGTCATGGTTGTGGTAGGTTTTTGAGTAGTTGTAGTTGTTGAAAAGTATGCTATTGAAATAACACTAAGAATAATTACGATGAATAACAGAACAATCAAGCCCTTTTTCATGGCAAGTACCATCTCAAGGAAAGTTTTATATGGCTGGATTGTCCATCCAATATACAACTATCTGCTATAAAAATTTTTCCACTAAACACCATGGTGAGGTTTGCTGATTCAACGGAAGGTGCCATTTATAACTTTCTGCGTTAAACCCGTAAAGAAGGCTTGGATTAATCTGGCTGGATGCAACTTTAACTGTAAGGGTTGTTTTGCGGTAGCCAAGGATGACGTTGGTAAACCGTTTTCGGTTGACGAATTAGTTAGATTCTTTATTAGTGCATGCCGCTACGTTTGTGGTGAACTTGTTGACGATGTAACAATAACTGGTGGTGAGCCAACCCTTAACCCGGCATACCTAACAAGTTTAATTCAACGTCTGCGTGACCACTCGGTAACAAAAATTGCGTTATCAACAAACGGCTATCTTCTCGATGAAGATTTTGTTCGAAGGTTAAGGACTTTAGAATTGGATTTGGTTAAGATAGATATAAAGGCTTTTAGCGAAGATATCCACTACTGGTATACAGGTGAAAGTAATAAAAACGTGTTTAAAACCGTAAAGCTACTTCATGATTACAATGTAAACTTCTATGTACGAACAATACTTATGCCTGGAATTGTAGACGTTTACGAGGTGGAGAAGATAGCCAAGTTCTTATTCTCAATAAACCCAAGTATACATTATAGAATATACGAGTTTGACCCTAAACATGCAAGAGAACCTGTAAGCAGTAAACCGTCAAGAAATACCATGGTTCAGGCCTTAAATGCCGCTAAAAGGTATTTGGTGAACGTTACATCAATAACCGCCTCAGAAACTTATGATTCCAGTTATGAATATGTTGAGGTACGTGACGATTCACTTTTAGAGGTATTTAACAAGGTTGACGAGGTTTCTAAAATGTCGATTAAGGGTTGGAAGATGGTTGGCATACCTTTTAGCAAAATTGTCTCAGGATGAAAAATGACAAACATATACCATATTGTTTATTTTGATGTGGACAAGTCAATCTACATCTTCTTTAAAGGCTGCAATTTTGCTTGTAAGGGCTGTATCTTAAAACTTTCACCATGGGATTGCCACCTTCCAGTTGAAACACAAGCTAAGCTTCAGAAACTTTCTAACATTAAAACCCTATCCATGACTGAGTTAAATGCTGTTGTTGGAAAAATGGAGGTTAAAGAGGCTGTGCTTGGTGGTGGTGAACCAACCGTAGATGAAGAGTTAACATACGTAGTTAAGCTTCTTAAAGACTACAATATTTCTACAGTGCTGCTTACTAATGGTTACAAGCTTGATGATAAAATGATTCAAAAACTTGAAAAGGTAGAGCTTAATGAGGTTTGTGTAAGCATTAAAGCCTTTACCGACAACGTTCACATCTACTATACCGGAGTTTCAAATCAGAAGGTTCTGGAAAATTTTAGATACTTAAACTACAGTAGTATTAAGCTTAGGGCTGAAAGTGTATTAATACCTGGTTTAATTGATGTAGGCGAGATTGAGCTTATTGCTAAGTTTATTGCTTCTGTGAATGCCACCATACCTTACAGAGTGGATGCTTACACTCAAGTGCCAGGCACACCTTGGCCTTCAGCTTTACCAGAAAAAGTTTACAAGGCGGTTGAAACATCCAAAAAATACTTGAAAAACGTTTCATGTATTCATGCAGATATGCCTGTTGTAGGTAGGGTTAGGATAGTTTATCCAGAAGTTTAACGGTGAGAATGTATTTTGAGTTGTAAATTGTTGGATGTTGAAAGTTGGGTGCGGGATGAAGTAAAAACCATAGAAAAGGTTGAGCATGGAGGAGAAGTTTGGAGGTATATGGGAAGTAAAACCGTTCTAGACTTCAGCTCAAATGTAAATCCTCTTGGAGCCTCTCCAAAAGTTTTTAAGGTTTTAAGAAAAAGTCTACATCTAATCAGTTTTCTGCCAGATAGTGATTCAACCATTGTTAGGGAGGCTGTTGCAGAGTATATAGGTAAACCTATCAACCATTCTAACATCATAGTTGGTAACGGTTCAACCGAGTTAATACATCTGTTTGCCTTAACATTTGTTAAGAAGGGTGAAGGGTGTCTTATTCCAATTCCAACTTTTGGGGAATATGAAGCTGCTGTAAGAAAAGCTGGAGGTAAATTATGCTTCCTAAAAATGAAGATTTCAGATAATTTTACGTTAAATTTTGATGAATTTTTGGAGAATATTAAACCCAAGAAAACTAAAGTGGTTTTTATCTGTAACCCCAACAACCCTACAGGTCAAGTAGTTTCTATACAAGATTTAACAAGGTTTTTAAATGAAACTTTAAACATGGAGGTAATGGTTTTTCTAGATGAAAGCTATGTTGAGTTTTCAGATGTAGATACATTAGCAAACCAAGTTGAAAACTACCCTAACCTGTTTGTTTTAAGGTCTCTTACTAAGGCTTTTGGGTTAATGGGTTTAAGGATAGGTTATGGTGTTGCCTCCAAAAAATTGATTGACTTCATGTTAAAGTCAAAAATAGCTTGGAATGTTAACCTGTTAGCTCAAGTAGCAGCGGTAGCAGCTTTAAAAGATAAAGCTCACCTTGAAAAAGCAAAAAAGATTGTTAGGAAAGAAAGGCAGTTTCTGTTTGAAGGTCTTAGGAGGGTTAAAGGTTTCAACGTACTCCCTACAAAGGCAAACTTCTTTTTAGTGGATGTTAAGGATTCAGGGTTTAGTGCTTCACATCTTAAAAAGCAGATGTTAAAGTATGGGATACTTGTGAGAGATTGTAGCTCCATTAAAGGATTAAACAACAACTATATTCGCATATCCGTGAAACGTCGCCAAGAAAATAGAATGTTATTGAAGAGCTTAACAATGGTTGTAGGGGGTTAGGTGGTATTAGCTTAGTTGATAAGTATATGGCGTCAGTAAAAGCTGGCAAAATTACCGGACCTAACACTAAATGCGAGTATTATCCTTGTCATTTTGAAGGTCAAGATTGTACATGGTGTTTTTGTCCATTCTATCCTTGTGGTGACTGTAGCGTAGGTGGAGAATGGATTGTAAGCAGCAATTTTAAAGGAAAAGTTTGGAGTTGCACCAACTGTAAATGGATTCATAAGCCTGAAGTAGCCGGCGAGGTATTAAAAGAAATTTCTCAACTTGTAGGTAGGTTTAGCAGTGCTAACGAAGTCTTAAAGGAAAGGTTATTTGAAGTCTTTTTACATGTAAGGGCGAGGCTTCCCCCTTAACTACTAGTTTAGTGAAGCTTCTTGCAGTCTCTAACTCCCCCTACCCTTATATGTGGCTTATCTTTGCTTGTTTTTGCATTAGCTCTTGACTTAATTTTAGGAGAGTATCCCTCTATAATTCATCCAACAGTATGGATAGGTAAACTTACAAAATTTTTAGAATATAGGTTTAGATTTGACGGTACCCCTAAAGCTGAGAAGGTTGGCGGCGTATTTCTAGCTTTAACCTTAACAATCCTCCTCGGGTTAATATGCTATTTAACCTTATACGTTTGCTACCAAATTCATCTTCTCCTGTTTTTTGCCGTGGGAGTTTTTCTGTTAAAGTCTACATTCGCAATTAAATCTATGAGGGAGCATGTAATACCTATAGTGGACGCCCTAAGTAAGGGAGATATTACTCAAGCACGTAGGCTTGTAGCTCGCATAGTTAGCAGGGATACAAGCAACCTTGACGAAGAACATCTAATTTCAGCCACGGTTGAATCGATAGCTGAAAATACTGTTGATGGGGTTACATCACCACTTTTTTATTTCAGTCTTTTTGGACCAGTTGGGGCTTTCGTTTATCGTGTGATTAATACACTAGATTCTATGGTTGGGTATAAAAATGCACAATATCTTCATTTTGGCTGGTTCTCCGCAACATTAGATACGCTTGTAAACGCTATTCCAGCACGTATTACAGCATATTTAATGGTTTTTCTATCATTTTTTATGGGAAGAAGTTTTAAATTTACATATGAGGTTTTTAGGCGGTATAGGTCAAAAACTGGAGATTTAAACTCAGGATGGTCAATTGCCGCCATGGCTGGGGTGTTAAAAGTTCAGCTTGAGAAACCAAACACCTACAGGATTGGTGAAAGCTTAAAGAAGCTTTCAGTTGAAGAGATTCGCCAAGCCTTAAAGGTAATGTGCGGTACTATTTTACTATTCATAACTCTGGTAGTTATCCCCATATTAATCCTTGTAAGCTTAATATAAAGGAGTGAAAAATTTATGAGGGAAACAACAGGTAGAGGTAAGGTTTCAAAAATAAGCCTTAAAACTCCAATCAATAGAATTCAGTGTTGTATTGAAGAAGGTAATTTGGTTATAAAGTCAAGGGTTGGTTTTCTTAAAACCTTAAGCTCTGCTGTTTTGAATGGAGGTTTATGTTTCGCGAAAACTATTCTTAACCATCAAGTCCCAAAAAACTTCAACCATCCAGATCCAGCATCCTACTTAAATATGGTTGTAAACAAGTTAGGGCTTCCAACTCCAGTGGTTGGGTTGATGACTGCAGCCAGCATTTCAAATTTTTCAATGTATCAATCTACAAAAAATGAAAACTGCTTCTGCATTTTTACTACTGCAGGTTTATCTAATGCTTCTACTGCGGGAGACATTACAACTCAAACTGGCTTTTCTTTTACAGGCACAATTAACATTATTGTTTTAATTGATGGAAACCTTACTGACTCATGCATGGTGGATGCTGTAAAAACAGTTACGGAGGCTAAAACTGTTGCATTAAGGGAGCTTGATGTTAGAAGTCAGTTTTCAGGGAAGCCAGCCAGCGGTACAACAACCGACGCTGTGGTTGTTGCTTGCACAGGAAGGGGAAGGTTGGTGCATTACGCTGGTACAGCTACAGCAATAGGTGAAGATATTGGTGTAGGTGTTGTTAAGTCTGTTAAGGAGGCTGTTGAAAAAGGTGAGAAGCTTGTTGCAAACAGGCCGCTAATTAAGAGGCTTGAAGAAAATGGTATAACATTTGAAGACCTTGTTAAAACAGCCTTAGAACTTCTAGTTTACCATCCAAACATGGGAAGTAGAGAGTATGTAGTTCAAGTATTAAAAGAATGTCTTCAGGAGGCTTTATCCGATGTAAATGTAGCCGCCTTAGTAATGGCAGGTATTAGACTTAATGATGATGGAAATGTTGGACTTATACCTGGACTTACCAGTGAAGCCTACGTAAGCGACCCGGTTTATATTTTAGCTGACGAGATTTTAGGGATGAGTATAGCAAACTACATTGCTGGAAGTAGAGGAATTTTTGAATTTGCAAGGTTTGATAAGGCTAAGCCTGGATTGCTAAAAAATCTAAAACCATTCCTTGATGATGTCATTGGAGGGTTAATTGCTGGAGCATCATCTAAAATGTACACTAAACTGCTTGGAGGCGTGTAGGTAGTTTTATGGGGCTTGTAAAGGGTTTAAGGGATGTTGTAGGCTTCCTTACTATTATACCTGTAAAGCTTGATGAAAACAGCCTAAAAAATGCAGCTAACTATATGTTTCTTTTCCCAGTTGTTGGGGCTTTTCTTGGTATACTGTCTGACTGTTTTGCATATTTACTTTCAAGTTTTTTTCCAACATTAATTGTTGGGACTGTTACACTCTTCTTCCTTTTAATACTTACAGGTTTTCATCATTTGGATGGTTTACTGGATTTTGGTGATGGTTTAATGTTTCAAGGTGTATATAAGGAGAAGATTAACGTTATGCGTGATAGCAGAGTTGGTGTTGGAGGTATAGGGCTGGGTTTAATGGTTACTATTACAACATTGTTATGTATCTCGGAGCTTGTTAAAGGTCGAGTTGTTTACTGTTTAACGGTTTCTGAGAGTTTAGCGAAACTTTCAATGGTTGTTCTTGCCTTTACAGGTAAGTCTGCATGTGAAGGCTTAAACACGTACTTTGTTAATGTTATGCATGGGAAACATAGAGTTTTACGTTTAACAGTATCCATAACTATAACTTTTATTGTGGGAGTTTTTCTTATAGGCATAAATTTTGTTTATCTACTGTTAGGCTGTGTCATCACAAGCTTAGCTATACTTTTCATCTCCAACAAACATTTTAATGGTATAACAGGTGATGTATTGGGGGCGTTAAATGAGATTTCACGTATGACCTCGTTGCTTATCATGGTGATGATAGGATGAAGGTTAATGTTTTGGTTATGGCTGGAGGTAAGGGTAAACGTTTAAAGGCAGAAGGGGAGAAACCTCTTTTAAAGCTTAATGGTAAACCTTTAATCCAGTATGTTATTGAGGCGTTAAAGAAAGTTGCAATGGTAGATAGAATAGTTGTTGTAACCAGTAAGTATACCCCTAAAACAGCAAGCATGGCGCGAAGTTTGCAGGTTGAGGTTTTGGAGACACCTGGAGACGGATATGTTGCAGACCTACGTTATGCTGTTGAAAAGTTAAACTTAAAAGGTCCTGTAATGCTGGTTTCAGCCGATCTTCCTCTAATTTCCCATGAAATATTAAGTATGGTGATTGAGTACTTTAAACAGTGTGGTAAGCCTGCTTTGTCGGTAATGGTTCCATATCAAGTTTTTGAGAAGTTGGGGTTAATTCCAAGCTTAACCTTAAACGTGAACGGAAACCTTCTAGTTCCAGCTGGAATAAACATTGTTACTGGTGAGATGATGGGTAATGGGGAAATTGAAGAGGAAAGAATGGTTTTGAACGTGGAGGAAGTTGCTGTAAACGTTAACACGGTAGAAGACTTAAAGGTAGCTAAAAAGCTTCTATCTTTAAAAGCTTCTAGATTAAAATCATGATTTTAAAATAGGTTGGTTTTGTAATGTTTAAAGTTGAATCCTTAAAAAGGTTGAAACTTTACCAGTATTGTTATTTTTGTGAAACTAGTCTTTCATAGTTTTTCTCAATTTCCCTAAGTAGTATATCTTTTGATATTAAACCTCTTGATTTTAATATTGCGGCAATTGTCGAGCCGCCTGCACCAACCCCTTCTTTAACAGCACCCTCCTCATAAACCCTTAAACCCTCAAATCTTGAGTGGGTAAAATCAAGGTCAGAAACCAGTATCGGAACTTCAGCAATTTGGGATGTTATCCCTTTTAAGTCAGCTGTTTTGTCGTTTACAATCCACCTTGTAGTTCCAACAGCCAAATTGTGTAAAATGTCTGGATTTAACGCTTTAACTACTGCCAACATGGCGGTCATCTGTGTTCCACCAGCCATTAAAACCGGAACCTTGTTAGCAGCCCCGATGAGTAATCCTGAGAAGGCTGCTATAACAGGGTCTCCAACACATGAAATCGCCTTTATCGGGTTTTTTGCTAACGTGCCAAACTTTATGTTTGAGGCTTTTAAACCCTCCTCAACGGTTTTAACTTTAAGGTTATGCGGATTACTTGGCATGCTACTGCTAACTTTTCCTTTAGCATCTACCCCCATGGCTAACAAAACACCAAGCGTGGTTGTTGTACCACCTGGAATACTTTCCCCAATTACTAGGTAGTCGGCAACCTTAGCCAGGTTTCTTCCAGCAATTTCAGCTTTATGTAAAATTTCTTCCACGTTTTCCACTGCTTTACCTGTTCTTATGTCGTTTCCAGATTTCCCTCCCAACTCAATAAATGGAGTATGTGGTTTTACTTTAACCCCGCCGCTTACAACAATTGTAGCTATATCTGCCAGTTTTAACGCTGACATGGTAATCAAGGCAGGGGTTGGTATCCCCTCAGGTGTTACAGGTACACCTTCAATACACCTACACAAGCCTAACAGAAGTAGTTCTACGTCCGCGGGAGGCGTGTAATCTGTAAGCTCGGGATATTTTCCAGCTGCAGATATACCTGGAATTTTAGCTGTTTCAGTAGTTCCGATTACACAAATAAATAGCGGGTTTTTTCCCTCTACTTTTTCTATAAAGGCTTTGCCTTTATTTTCCTCATGAAACAGTATTATATCGTAAATTTTTTTGCAATCTTTCAACATTATTATTATAGCCCTCCATTTTTGTTGTCCTTAACTGCAATATTTTAGAAATCACCTTTACAATTTTTATCTTTGTAATTTTATAATTTTCTACTTAATGAATTAATGAACAACTTACTTAAGCAAAACATGTTCAAATTCCTCGAGTTTACATCCTATAAGTTTAAAAATTTCCTTACATTTTTCCCTTTAGATTTGCCTTAAAGTTTGGTGTTAACATGACAGGTAGCATGGTTGAACTTTTAAGGTTAGCTGGATATTCTGATAAGGCAATCAAGCTTTTTATTGAAAAGGTTAACGTTGGAGAGATAAGTAATCCTGATGTGTCAACAACTTACACTGGGATTTGTGGAGACACCATGAAGATTTTTTTAAAAATTGAAGATGGAAAAATTAAGGATGCAAAGTTTCAAGCAATAGGTTGTGCAGGTTCTTTTGCCGCAGGTTCAGCTTTAACGGAGATGATTAAAGATAAAAGTTTAGAGGAGGCTGAAAAAATAACCGAAAAAAACGTTGTAGAGTTTTTAGGAAAAATTCCGGAGCAAAAACTTCATTGTGCACATCTCGCCAAAAAAACATTAGAAAAAGCAATCAAGGAGTATAGGGAAAAAATTAAGCGTTCCTAGTTTAGTTTTCCTACAGGTAAATACTATCTAATTGGCGTATATTAAATTTGCATGTAGATGAAGAGTATTTTGACATGGTAATGTCGCTAAAGCAACTTTGACTATCCAAAACTTAACGCGATAAGCTCACCAAAATAATGCGTAAGAAAAACAACTGCTAGTGCAATGCCTACATGTTCCCCAATTACCTTCCAAGCTTTTACTTTTTGTAAACTGGCTAAATAAAAACTTAAGCCGACTAGTAAAAACAGACCGTATATTATGCTTACAATAATTGCGGTAAACAGTTCAAACAGTAAAATTGGAATAATAAAGCTTAGCGTGAAGAAAAATTTAGAAAGAAACGTAGAAAAAGTTGACTCCCAGATTTCTCTTACAGAGTGCTTGTCTTCAGCTTCCTCTGAAGTATGTATTCCAAGTGCATCTGAAAAAGCATCAGCTATTGCTATTGTTAGTATACCTCCAATTACCGCAAGCCTTGAGTGTGTACCAGCATGTAAACCAATAATTATCCCAAGCGTCGTAATTATTCCTGATGTTAACCCAAACGAAATTCCTGTTTTTAAGGAATGCTTCATCCACAAAAAGCCTCCTACATGTTTTTTATCTGGTTATTCTGAGAGATAAATGTTTCATAACCTAAAAAAGTGTTAAAATTTTAGCTCAAAAAGAAACCAGAAGAATAGCCACGCTAAAGGGTAGTTTTTGAGGAGGGTAAAACAAAGATTTATGTTTACTATTGAAGTTGGTAAGATCCTCTACGAGGAAAGAAGCTGGAAACGTCCATGTTCACCTACTACCTTAGAATACGTGAAGGTTTTTAGGACCGTTTTGATTTGTAGGTTTTTCTACATCCTTTAACTTCAACTTCAACCTCATTTTTTGTTTCAAGTTCTTTAAGGATTTTTGTTGTTTTTGTTCTACTTAACCCAGTCAGCTCAGCAATTTTTGTTACTGGAAGTCCTCCAGGATTCTGTTTTAAAGCCTCCCTTACCTTATCAATCTCAGACATTGTTTTTAAACCCCCAAACAAAAATTTTAAAACATAGCATAAAAGCATTATGAAAAATTCTTTTTCAAGGGCTTTCTAGTTATGCAGGCATGTTATTTAATGAAGATTACGTTTTTAAGGTTTTTGAAGTGTTCATCTCCTGTCACTATTTTAGCGTTTTTTACGATTCCTGTAGTGTACACTATAGAGTCAGCTAGTCCCCAACCCTTGATTTTCTCCTTCATTTTGACGTCTATTTTAGCTGATGCTATGGCGACTGTTTCATCTAATGGAGCGAGGACGCTTCTTTCTTTGATGAAGATTCTTTGTTTTTCAGCCAGTTCTTCACTTTCCGCTTTGAGGGTTTTTGCATAGACCTCGGCGAGGCATATGGTAGGGGTTATTTTCTCCTCTAGGCTTTCAATTATAGGTTTGGCTTTTTCTCCAGCTTTTGTTCCCATGAAATATTCTATCCATGCATAGGAGTCGATGATGTATCTCATAATCTTTCCCTATGGTCTCTTAAATCGCTGACATCTGTTGGTTTCATAGTCCCAAACATGCTTTCCTTTTTTGCAAAATACTCAATTAAAATTTTGTTTATTAAGTTTGAAATGTTTCTGGCTCCAGCTTCTTCTCTGAGAAACTGGTAAACATCTTCTCTAAGGATTATTGTTGTTTTTTTAACCATAAACATCACCGTAAACATCTACGTCATCACACTTTATAAGCGTTACGCACACAGCAGGCCAATGAAGCTTTTTCTGGTAAAGGTTTCGTTCAAGCAAGCCAAAACTGTTCAAGTTATTGAGGGGAAAACTGGTTACCAAAAAAGCTTAAACCAACCATTTATTTCACCACTTTCCCACAAAATTTTGAATTTTTAAAATATAGTCCATGGTTGACGTCTTGGATGGAATGCTACATAAGATGCCACCGGATTGTAACTACTTATACAAAGTTTCCAGTTTTCCAGTTTTCCATATTGGAAACCAGTTTTGATTTTTTTTAAGCTTTACTTCTTGCAACATGCTCGTTAAACACCTTGCTACTATATCTTTGAAAGTAAGTTTGAATATTTCTCCATTCTCGTCATTTTTCCTTCGGACTGTATAAGCCAAGTCATCCAGCATAGCTTTATTGGTTTATATCCACATTCTAAAGCAATCTCTTCAACTTTCTTTATGAATTCTGAATCATCGTTTACTGGCTTTAATCCTGCTTTAACTAAAATTTCATTTATTACCCTTTTAACGATTTTATCAGGCATTACGGTATCAATTCCACCCATCATTCTAAGGTACTGAAAAGTGATTAAACCAACGCCTTTAATTCTTCCTTTCTGCTTTTATTTTCTCTTCCTTTTTTAACCCTTAAGTAGGCATTGATTATAGCCTTTTTATCTCTCTCGGACAATTTTAGAATATCCTTGAATAGTTCAACTAACTCGGTTTCTTTAATCCCTAAGGGGTTCAATTTTAGATTCCAAAAGCATATCATCCAAAACTTTAAAAGGATCTCCTAAAGCCTTAGCGATCTTCTTTAATTTCTCTTTTGAAGGAATGAAATGCCCTGAAAGGACTATTCCATAGTTTCGAAAGATCGAAACTTTTGATTATAATTTTTGTTGGGAAGATTTTCGCAAGTCTTTCAGCCTCTTTATAAGAAAGAGAGCCGAAAACGATGAAAAGTGGTGCTCCGGCCGGGATTTGAACCCGGGTCGTGAGCTCGAGAGGCTCACATCCTTGCCGGACTAGACTACCGGAGCGGTTTTCTAAAATTTTTCTTATATAAAAGTTTTATACGTTAAATTTTAAGTTTTCCTCTTTGTTGTAGATGATGCTTTAAGCTATTTTGATGTTGTATGGATGAATTAAAGACTACTGTCAATTTAATTCTTTTAAAACGAAAAATGCTAGAAGTACGCTTGCTAAGGCTAAAATTGCTATAAAGGTAAATGTAGAGTTAAAACCGTATAGGCTTATCATGTTTCCAGCTAAAAACTGGGTAAAACCTCTCCAACCAAAATTAAATGTAAAATAAAACGAATACACGGTAGCTTTAAACCTTCCCGGTGCAACATCTGATAGGTAGGTTAATGCTGGAGCGAAGAATGAGTACATTAGCAACCCAAAAACCGGAATTAGAAAAATCACCATGAAAATTGGTAGATGAAGATTAACTGTAAAGATTAAGAGAATTACTTGAGTTATCACACATATAAAAATTGCCCTTTTTTTACCAAGCTTACATGCCAAACTACCTCCAAGAGGGCCTCCAACAGCACCTGAAACTTGAAGCAATCCTAGGGCAAACATTGCCAGTGAGACCTCCAAATGGTAGGCGTCAACCAAATATAAAACTAGAAACGAATCTAAAATTGGAAGAATGGTTAAACCACCCATGGGTAGAAGAATTATTGCAGGTAAAGTCCGTCTAAAATCCAGTTTTTCTAAGTTATCGCCTTTTTTAGGATTTAAGCCTAAATCCCCCCTGCCTTTTACCATCCTAGTTTCTTTGACGATTTTTAGGTAAGCTAAACCAACAAAAAATCCTGGAATTGCAAGTATGATTAAGGATGTTTGCCAAGTGAGGTAAACTATCATTATACCTAGAAGAATGGATGATAATGCTTTCCCTAAACTTTCACCTATATTATGTACACCCATGGCTTTTTCAACACCTTTCCCAGAAAAATACTCTGCAATAATTGTTAAAGTTGAGGGATGGTAGGTGCTTGCAGCAACACCTAAAAAAAGTATGTTTAAAAGTAGTAGAGGATAATTAAAAGCTAAACTTAGGGTTAATGTTAGCGTGGAAGTTAATATAAGCCCTAAACCTGCGAAAACTTTTCTTTTACCCATCCTATCTGAAAGTATACCCATTAAAAGCTGCATCAACATTCCAACGTTGAATACAGCCAAAAGAAGGCTAAGCTGAGAGTATGACAAGGTAAATGTATCTCTAAAAATTGGAAGTAATGGTGGAACAACTCCACCATGAACATGATTCATTGTGTGAGCTAAGGTTAAAACTGTAAGCACCAACCAATATTCTCTACTAAAATTTTTCAAATTTTCTTTAGTCAATAACTACACCAAAGCCTCCCCTACTACGTATAAACCAAACATTAACGTTTTGAAACTTATAAACAGTTAAAAATACTTTATATTTTTTTGTGGATAGTAGAAACTACAATATACCATATCTCTCTAAAGGTTTCAGCTTACAAGGTTAATTTTATGGTTAAAAATATACTTACGCTTGAATTTAATGTTGGTGGAGGTCTTAGTAATGCCAGCATTGAAAATCCTATTCTACCTGAAGGATACTTAATGCTTTCTTCACTTTTAAGAGACCTAAAATCTTCAGGTTTTAAGGTTTATACTCCGCTAGATTTTAGGCTTAAGTTTGCATGTAAGGTTGTTGTGGATAAGTTTATTCCAGTTTTACCTGGAGAAAGTGTTCTAGAAAAACTTTCACGTTTTTTAAAGGATGTTGATGGAGTTATAGTTATAGCTCCAGCATACAGAAAACTTTTGTATAGATATACAAAATTTTTTGAAAAACTTGGTGTTGAAGTTTTAGGTTCTTCTTCTAACGGTATTTATGTAGCATCAAACAAACTTTTAACTTTTAAAAGGTTTAAAAAACATGGAATCTTAACCCCTAAAACCATTGTTTGTAGGCTTAATAACCCTGTTGAAAAGGTTAAGGCTGATGTTAACAAGCTAGGCTATCCTGTTGTTTTTAAGCCTGTTGATGGGGATGGATGTTCAGGTATAAGTCTTGTAAACAATTCTATGCAGGTTAAAGATGCTTTAAAAGCTTTAAGAATGAATACTGCCTCAAAACATTTTTTAATTCAAAAGTTTATCGAAGGCTTACATGCAAGCGTCAGCCTTCTTTCTAATGGTGTTGAAGCTTATCCTTTAACCTTAAACCTTCAAAAAATCAAGCTTAAACCTCCAAAGGGTTTTTCAAGTTATGATGGAGGTTTAACACCCTTCCACCATCCCTTAGCTAAGAAAGCTCTCTCTGAAGCTAAGTTTGCTGTTGAATGTTTAGAAGGTTTAAAAGGCTATGTTGGTGTTGACCTTATAATTTCTGGGGAAAACGTTTTCATTGTTGAAGTTAATCCTAGGTTAACAACAATTTATGCTGGTTTAAGTAGGATTTCAAAAGAATCTTTAGCCAACCTTATAGTTAAAGCCAGCTTAGGTTTAGATTTAAACAGAAAATTTGGTGTTAAAGGTTTCGCCGAAATTTTGAAAACTCCGTTAAACATAAAATCTAAAACATTCACCTTAAACATCAGTAGTGGTAAGTGGTTTGAGGCTGTAACCTACCTTTCACCTCAAAAAAGTAAAAACTTTACTCTTACTGTCACATGGGGTAAAAACTTAGAAATTCTTAAAAATAGGGTAAATAACTTAAGAGCTGTCCTTTAAGCTTAACCTTAAATTAAAGTAAACTGTAAGAATTTTGGTTTAGACCTGCATATTAACTGGTTTTAAAAAGATTTTTTGGTGGGCTGGTTGGAGATTATTCCTGTTATGGATGTTTTAAATGGGGTTGTTATTCACGCTATTAAAGGTGAGAGAGAAAAATATAAGCCAGTTAAAAGTATGCTATGTACCTCTCCAAAACCTGGTGATGTTGCTTTAACCTTCAAAAATCTAGGTTTTAAAAGTTTGTACATTGCAGACCTGGATGCAATAATTAATGAAAAACTTAGCTTAAACATGGTGTATGAGATTAAAAATGTTTGGAGTGGCGTTAACCTTATGGTTGATGCTGGAAAATTTAGCTTAACTCATGCTGAAAAACTTCTTAAGTCTGGTGTTTCAAAAGTTGTTATTGGAACGGAAACTTTAGAAAACCTTAATAGGCTTACCAGCTTGTCAAGTAAGGTTGTGGCTGAAAATTTTATCATAAGCCTGGACTTTAAAGGTGAAAAAATTTTAACTAACTTGGAAAGTTTAAAAGGTTTTTCGCCAGTTAAAGCTTTAAAGTTTTTCTTAGATTTAGGTTTTAAAAACTTTATCTACTTAGACCTTTTAAAGGTTGGAAGTCTTGAAGGTGTAGAGTTAGATATTGTAAGTAACATTGTTAAATGTAAAGGTGAAGCTAGCTTAATTGTTGGTGGTGGTGTTAAGAGTTTTAATGAAATTTTAAAGTTAAGGGACGTTGGTGTTGACGGGGTTCTAGTTTCAACAGCAATCCATAAAGGATTAATCGGTAGAAAAGAGCTGGATTTTTTAGCCTCATTAAAAAATTAGCTTTAACCTTATTAAAGATTTAAATATGTTTGCTTAGCAAGTCTTACTTGTTATGAAGCTTCTTGTTAGTGTTGTTAATGCTGATGAAGCTTTAAAGGCTTTTAGAGGAAAGGCGGATATTGTTGATGTTAAAAACCCTTTTGAAGGCTCTCTTGGTGCTCCAAAACCCGGAGTGGTTGTAGCTGTAAGAAAGGTTTTACCTAAAAACGTTGAAGTAAGTGTCGCTGTTGGCGATGTTCCAAACCTTCCAGGAACAATCTCTCTAGCGGTTTTTGGTGTTGCCTGTTTAAATGTTGATTACGTTAAAGTTGGAGTTTACGGTTCAAGAAACTTGGAAGAAGCCTATATTCTAGGTAAAAGCGTTGTTGATGCTGGTAAAATGTTAAACGGAAAAGTTAAGGTTGTTTTAACATCCTACGCGGATTACTCTAGAGCTGGATGCTTAAGCCCAGAAGATATTCTTCAAGCGGCTCATAAAGTTGAGGCTGATATTTTAATGATTGACACCAAAATTAAAGATGGTAAAAACTCTTTTACCTTTTTAAGCGAAGATAGAGTTAAAAAGCTATGTTCAGAAGCTCATGATAGGGGTTTGCGCTTTGCTTTAGCTGGCTCTCTAAGCCTTACCGATGTTGAAAAAGCTTTCAGATGTAACGTTGACATCTTAGGATTTAGAGGTGCAGTTTGCAGCGGGGATAGAGTTAATGGTAGAGTTGATGAGAAAAAGGTTTTAATACTTGCAGAAAAAATTAAAAGTTTAGTTTAAATTTTAAGTCACAATCTTTGTACAAACTGTTTCTTTACCACTTAAAATATTAATCACTCTTTCAGGATAAAACCCGTTTACAACATAACATGTAAGCTTATACCTTGAAATAATCTTAGGTAAAAAGCTGTCTATACATGTTTCCCTAAACTTTTGAAGTTTTTTAACATGAATCTCCCTTAAAAGCTTCACCTTAGAATGTTTTCTTGGGTCTTTATCAAAAATTCCATCAACATCTTTAACAAGTATAATTTTCTCAGCTTTTATCATAAACCCTATATATGCTGCAATAGAGTCAGAAGTTACTTCCCACGAAGATTTTAAATTTTTACTTCCTAAGATAAACCTTGATGGTAAAATTAGTGGTAAAGCTTTACTTGAAACTCTTTTAAGCTCAGCTAAGCTGCAAACTTTAACAGAGTTTGAAATAAGACTTGAAAGCATAACACCATACTGATCCATGGCTAAAATAGCCATATAATGGGAGATTTTAGCCGGAAGCTTAAACAATCCATCTACAAGTCTAACAGCATCCGCAAAAATACCTCCTCCAGGAATGATTACTATCTCATATTTTTCAACAAGTTTGCTTAAAACTTTACATAGCTTTCTAAGTTTTCCAGGTCTACTTATAAGGCTTCCCCCGATCTTAATAACATCCACCCTTTTCAACACCACATAAAAAGCAACTTTATGGGGATTTTAGGAATGAAACCTTAAAATCTTTAATAAATTTTTCAGCAACCATAAAAGCCAAACCTGCTGAAGGTAAAACTCTTGAGATGTTTAAATTTAATTTTTCATTTAAGCATGAAACATTTTGAAATCCAGCTTTAATTGCAGCTTTTTTGGCTAAAAACCCTGATTTAACTCCAGCAGTAAAAATTGGAATAGTCAATTTATATTCCTCGTTTTTCCAGTGTTTTTTAAGCACGTTGTTTAATGCTTCCACTATTAAGCTTAACTGCTTATCTGCTATCTGAACTGCTAAGCTTATAACTTCATCTTTTCCCAACATGTTTATATCTGCACATACAACTCTTGCAATACGCGCTAAAGCCTCTTTTATGGTTTTACCTCTACCGTCAGCAGTATCTACAGTATAATCTTGTCTAAAAATTTCCTTTAAAACAAGGTAAACATCCGCTGTTGAAGCAAAATATTCCGAGGAAACTTTAACACTTAAACCCCTAACATTTAAAGTTTGGGTTATGGTTGCAATGTTTGTTCTTAAAGCACCAGTATAAACAAGTTCCCCGCATGCAAGTTTTTCCAAATCATTTTTACCTTCAGCGTTAACTTTTCCGTTTTTAACCGGAGTTATGGTTGTTGTTGTACTTCCAGTATCAATAACAATGCAATCTTTAGCTATTTTGGATGCAAGCCACCCTGAAGCATACCAGTTTGCCGATGCAACCTTGTAAGGTTGCTTTTCAGCTTCATCAATAGTTACCAATTCTCCATCAACATTTAAAACAAGAATTGGATGTGGCGATAAAACCTTTTTAACACATCTTAAAACATGTTTTACACCTTCATTTTTGGTGAAGTAAACATCTGAAAGTTCAGCTGTCATCGTCACTCCGGCAAAGTTAAACTCTCCTAGCTTTAAAACAAGCTTTTTCAAGGTTGCTGGAAGCTTATTTTTTCCCACTTTCCATATTGGAAAATATTGGGTAACAGTTTTCAGTTCTCTTACACTTGTACCTTTAACTTTCAACACTGCCGCCTTAATATTTGCCCCCCCAACATCTAATCCTAAAATGCTAATCATGAAGTTGCATCTCCTTTTTAATCTTCATAATACTTTCTAAACTATTGTAAATTATAGTTAAATTAAACTTGTAATGTTGAGTTAGTTTATGTAAAGAGGCTTAGATTTAATTGGTTAAGCTTAAAATCTTGAAGATTCAATGTAAATACTGGACGCCTGGATTAAACCTAGTTGACACTTTAACTAAGCTTTTACAAAATCATGTTAAGGATGAGGACTTTATTGTTCTTTCTGAAAAAGCTTATGCCCTAGCTTTAGGATACATTTTTGATGAGGCTAAAATCAAGCCAAATTTACTTTCAAAAATTTTTGTTTATTTTTGGATGCGTTTAATCTGGGGGTATGTTTTATCCTTCATTTGTAAACTTACACCTCAAACAATTAAACTTCTAAGAAGCTATCCTGTAGTTGATGGGGCTTCACATAAACAGTTGGCTTTAAAGGCTTCAGGTTTCTTAAGCGCCTTAAAACCAGTATCTGAAGATGGTATTAACGGAAGCAACCTCCCATACAAGCTTGTAACCTTGCCAATAAAAGATATTCAGGAAAAAGTTGACAAATTAAGAAGAGACTTAGAAAAAAAGCTGGGTGTAAATTTAAATTTAATTGTTGTTGATAGTGATAGAATGTATGTTTATAGAAGGAATTGTAGAATAATTTTTTCTACAAGAAAAACCTGTTTTAGGGAGATTAAGTTTTTAGGTTTTTTAGCCTACATTGTGGGTAGAGGCTTCAGAGGCTTCTTTAAGCCTTTAGCAACCCCTTTAGCATTTTCAGGCAGGAAAATAAAGTTTGAGGATATTTTGATGATTGCAGAAGCTGCTGACAGAGTTAGAGGTTACGGTGCTGGGAGAACTGTTTTTGAGGTTGCTGAAAAATTTAATGTTCCAGTTTCATGTGTCTCATGGGAGATGCTGGAAAAAGTTAAACATTACCCTGTAATTTTGGTGAGAAGACTAGATTAAACTTCTCCTACAACATTTCTTGCAGCTTCAACAGCTTCCTTATTGAATATCTTGTAGGGTCCAAGTTTTCCTCCAAAGTTTACAGCTGTAATTCTTTTTACCCCCCTAATCTTTGCGGCAGCAAGTATTCCTACTCCTTGTGCAATTTTTACAGCTTCAGCCGTAATTCCATTAATAACTATCTCTAGTATGCTGTTTACTCCTTCAGGAACCATTGAATCTTTAACTTTATCCTTTATTGTTGGGCAGAGTGGGTGGTTTGTTGATGCTGGAAGCTTAGGATACTTTAATGATCCAACTTTAGAGCCGCTACGAACAATTCCTCCTGGAAATGGTAAGATGACCTTTTTACACTTGTTTCTAATAGCCTCTACAGCCTTCATGGCGGCCTGAAGAGTTGACCTTTCATCTTCTCCCATAATTATGATGTTTCCGCCAGCGACACCTTTGACCATCCCAACTGTCTCCTCAACCAAGAACCATCCTTGCATAACAGGAATTCTAACCATCTTTTTACCATAAATTGTTTCAAAAGTTTCAAAACCATCTCCAAACTTTCCAATAGCGCTTCCAATATGAAGCTTTCTTTTAACTTCAGGTAAACCGTCAAAAGCATAAGCTGTTGGACATGTAAGAATACACTGGCCAAGCCTAGCTAAAACCTGCATTTTAAGTTCAGGTAAGGTTCTATGATAAATTTGGATTAAGGCTCCAACTCTACCATCAGGTGTTTTATCCTTATCTACAACCCCCTCCACTCCAGCCTCAGCTGGAGACATGATGATTGAGCTTGCAAACCCTGTTGCAACTTGAGCTGCTGTTCTAGCCCAATATTCATCTTCGGCAGTGATAAGTATTCTCACAGCAGCCATAGGAAAAGCTTCAGCAAACGTATCTTCAACTTCAACTTCTCCAATTTTAAAATAAGACAACCTAAAACCCTCCAAGTCATCTATTAGGCATATATATTACTTCTTATCTTAATATAAAAAAATAAAAACATTTTTAAGGTGATTTATAGGTGGCAGTTAAACATGAGCGGCCAGAAAATCGTTAAGGTTGGAGTATTAAAGTATGGCTGTGTAGGAACAGCACCCCTCCTAGAATATTTACTTGATGAGCGTGCAGATAGGGAAGATATCAAAGTTAGAGTTGTAAGCTCCGGAGCGAAGCTTAGCCCTGAAGAAGTCGAAGAAGTTACCACGAAAATTCTAGATTTTAATCCTGACTTTGCCTTAACAGTCAGCCCGAATGCGGCCTTACCAGGCCCGAAAAAAGCTCGTGAGTTTCTAGCAAAAAAAGGTTTACCGCTAATAGTCGTCTCAGATGCTCCTGCAAAAAGGATTGTTAAAGAGTTGGATGAGGGAGGCTTTGGGTACATTATTGTTGACGCCGATCCCATGATAGGTGCACGTAGAGAATTTTTAGATCCTGTTGAGATGGCCTTGTTTAATGCTGATATTATAAGGGTTTTAGCCATTACAGGGGTTTACCGCTTAATTGTTGATGCTGTTGACAACGTTATTGAAGCATTTAAACGTGAGGAAAAGCCTACTCTTCCACGTATAGTTGTAACAAGAGAGCTTGCAGTAGAAAAAGCAGGATTTCAGAATCCTTATGCTAAAGTTAAAGCTATGGCGGCATATGAGATTGCTAAAAAAGTTTCAGACCTTACAATTGAGGGCTGCTTTAAGATTCAGGAAAGAAGCTTATATATTCCCATCGTTGCAGCAGCACATGAAATGTTAACTGAGGCTGCAAAATTAGCTACTGAAGCACGTGAAATAGAAAAGTATGGAGATTATCTTTTAAGAATTCCTCATGCTAAAGATGGTTGTTTACTTTCAAAACTTAAGTTAGCTGAAAAGCCTGAAAGAAGAGGATAACTGGCGATGTTTACCTTTGTACTTATAACCGGAAGAACTCTTGAACAGGGTAAAAACTTAGAGATTGGAAAATTTAGTAAGGAATACTTTGATAATGCTGCTGTTTGTGAAATTGCTAAGGAGGATATGGAAAAACTTGACATCAAAGATGGTTCAAATGTTAAAGTTAAAACAGCTTATGGTGAAGTTGTTGTTAAAGCAGTAACTTCAGCGTTTGTAACTTCAGGAACAGTTTTTATTCCTATGGGTGCATGGGCAAACATCGTTGTTAACCCAAACACCCAAGGCTCTGGTATGCCTACACTTAAAGGAATACCTGCAACAGTTGAACCAACTTCGGAGCGTATACTAACGCTGGAAGAGTTAATGAGTAATGTTCACAAAAAACCAGTTAAATTCGATTTTTCGCAGAAACCCACATTAAGCTCCACCTTTACTAAGGACACAGAGTGCAACTTTAAAGATGTTGTTTGCTGCTTTTGTGGGTGTGTGTGCGATGATTTGGAGGTTGTTGTTGATAACTCAACTATAAAATCTGTTAAAAACGCTTGTGCCATAGGTATGGCTAAACTTCTTAATTACAACAACGAAAGAGTTTACCAACCCATGGTTAGAAAAAACGGTAAACTTGTTGAGGCTAGTCTTGAGGAGGCTGTTGAAACAGCAGCCAACATTCTTGTAAACGCCAAGTATCCACTGCTTTACGGTTGGAGTTCAACCTCAAATGAAGCCATGCGGCTTGGTGTACGTTTAGCTGAGCTTGTTGGTGGTGTTGTAGATAACACTTCCGTCATCTGTCATGGGCCAACAGTACTTGGAACCCAGCAGGTTGGGGTTGTTACAGCAACACTTGGTCAAATTAGGAACAGGGCAGACCTCATAGTTTTTTGGGGATGCAATCCTCTACATGCTCACCCAAGGCATACTGTAAGATACTCTGCAATGGCTAAAGGTTGGTTTGTTAAGGGACGTAAGGAAAGAAAGGTTGTTGTTGTTGACGCTAGGCCTTCTCCAACCTCTAGAATAGCTGACTTGTTTATCAAAGTTAAGCCTGGAATGGATTACGAGCTTATCACAGCTTTAAGGATGGCTGTAAAGGACCAGGAGATTGAGGCTGAAAAGGTTGCTGATGTTCCAAGGGAGGTGATTTTACAAACAGCTGACATGCTTAGGTCTGCAAAATTTGGCGCCTTATTTTTTGGTATGGGTTTAACAATGACATCTGGTAAGGGTAGGAATATTGAAGAGGCTATAAGGCTTATTCAAGACCTAAACGAGTGGACAAAGTTTGTCATGCTTGCCATGAGAGGTCATTTTAACGTTACAGGTACAAATACGGTTATAACTTGGCTTACCGGCTTCCCTTATGCCGTAGATTTAAGTTTGGGTTATCCTAGGCATAACCCTGGATTAACCAGTTCAGTGGATATCCTTACTAGAGGAGATGTTGATGCCGCCTTGGTCGTAGCCTCGGACCCAGCTTCACACCTTCCTCAAAAAGCTGTTGAACATCTAACAAAGATTCCTGTTATAGTTTTAGATCCAAGGTGGAGCCTAACCTCAACCATAGCAGATGTGATTATTCCAACAAGCTTTGTAGGTATAGAGGTTGATGGTACGGTTTACAGGATGGATGGTGTGCCGTTAAAGGCTAAAGCCATTGTTAAACCACCGCCTGGAATTTTAAGCGATGAGGATGTTTTAAGTATGCTCATCAAAAAAATTGAGGAGAAAAAGTTTGGGGTTGGGGGTTGATTGTTGTGGAATGGATAATCAAAAATGGCTTTGTCTACGACCCTTTAAACAACGTTAAAGGGGAAAAATTTGACATTGCTGTTAAAGATGGCAAGATTGTACCGTTGAGTCAAATAAGTGAGAGAGAGGCTAAGGTTGTGGATGCCTCTGGAATGGTTGTCATGAGTGGTGGAATAGATATTCACTCCCACATTGCAGGTTCAAAGGTTAACGCTGGAAGAATTATGAGACCTGAAGATCATTACAAGGTTTACATGAAAATTATGGGTAATGTTAGAAGGTCTGGAAGTGGACGTACAACTCCAAGCACAAACATCACAGGCTATAAATATGCCCGCATGGGTTGGACGATGGCTGTTGAACCTTCAACACCACCTTTAAAAACCAGACATACCCACGAAGAGCTTGATGATATACCAATAATAGATAAGGCGTGTTTTCCGCTTTTAGATTCAAACTGGTTTGTCTTAAACTATTTAGAAAAAGGTGAAATTGAAAAGTGTGCAGTATTTGTTGCATGGATTTTAAAAACAGTTAATGGTTACGCTATAAAAATTGTTGATCCTGGCTCAGCCGAGGCGTGGGGTTGGGGTAAAGGTATAGGCTTACATTGTGATGATCTTATTCCAGGGTATAGCTTGACACCTTTAGACTTGGTTAAGGGTTTATGCAAGGTTAACAACATTTTAAACCTTCCACATCCAATACATGTTCACTGTAACAGGCTAGGTTTTCCTGGTAACTATGTATGCACGCTTAAAACTATGGACTCTGTTTCAGATTTAGCTAAAGATGAACCTGTAATCCACATAACCCACGTTCAGTTTACTGGTTATACTGGGGAAAGTTGGGCTAGTGTTGGTAGTGGTGGTGAAGAAATAGCAAAATACGTTAACAATAACAAGCATGTAACCTTAGATTTAGGTCAGGTTGTTTTTGGTGATGTCACAACAATGACTGCAGATGCACCCTTTGAGTTTGTTTTATACCATCTAGCCCCAGGTAAATGGTCTAATTCTGATGTTGAAGCTGAAACGTCGGCAGGTATAGTTCCATACAGGTATAGAAGGAAAAATTATGTTAATACTGTTCAATGGACAATAGGGCTTGAAATAGCGTTGCTTGTAAAGGATCCTTGGAAAGTTTTCATGACAACAGACCATCCAAATGCCGGACCATTTACAAAGTATCCAACAGTAATTAGTTGGTTGGTGAGTAAGAAGGCTAGAGAGAAAACTATGGAAACTGTTAATAAGAGAGGTTTAAGAAAGTCTACACTTCCAACAATAGATAGAGAATATGACCTATATGAAATAGCAATATTAACCAGGGCTTCACCAGCAAAAATTTTAGGCTTGGAAAAGGAGAAGGGTCATCTTGGTGTTGGTGCTGATGCTGATATTGCAATCTACAATATTAATCCTGAAAAAGTTGACATATCTAAGGATTATAAGGAGCTTGTTAAAGCCTTTAAAAGAGCTGCCTACACGTTTAAAGATGGTGAACTTGTTGTTAAGAATGGTGAAATAGTTAAGCATATTTACGGTAAAACTTACTATGTAAACTGTAAAATTCCAAGAGACTTGGAAAAATCTGTTGTTAACGATGTTGAAGCTAGATTCAAGGAATGGTATAGTGTAAGCCTTAACAGTTATGTTATAGGTGATAAGGATGTCAGGTTTCTAAAACCATTGGAGGTTAACTCATCATTAAAGTAGGTGATAAAGTTGGGGGAGGTTGTTTTAAAACCCAAATTTGCCTTCAATGTTCCAGTTGAGATGTTTAACGTTTCCCCTGATGCATTTTCAGGTAGAACTATTAAGGAAGTAGGAGAACTTAAGGTTTATGAGGGTAACAGGGAGAAAAAACTTTCAGACCTTTTTGAGGTTGAGGGTGAATCTGGCGAAAAAACTGAAGATTTAGTAATCATCATCAAAGGTGATGTATCTAAAGCTCGTAGGCTTGGCAAAAGTATGACTGCTGGAAAAATCGTTGTTGAAGGCAATGCAGGGCATATGCTTGGTTATGGGATGAAGGGCGGCGTAATTACTGTTCATGGTAATGCTGGTTTATGGATTGGTTGCAAAATGAAAGATGGGATTGTAGAAGTTTTTGGTAATGTTGAAGACAACGTTGGAGGCTCACTTAGAGGTGAAAAACCTGGTAAAGGTATGAGTGGAGGCACCATCATTATTCATGGTAATGCTGGAGCTGAGGTTGGTAGGGGTATGAAGGGTGGTTTGATAGTTGTCGACGGGGATGTGGGACCATTAGTTGGAGTAGATATGGTTGGCGGTAATATTGTGGTTAAGGGTAATTGTGAGGGTAAGGCTGGTGCAAGAATGAAGGGTGGAAGAGTAGTTATATGTGGAAGTATTCCAGAAATTTTATCCAGTTTTTACATAGAAGAAATAAGGGAATCTATCAAGATTAAAGCCGAAAAATTTACAGGACCATTTTACGTTTTCATAGGTGATTGTTTGGCAGATATCAGGTGTAGTGGAAGACTGCTAGTATCAGCTAACAACAACCCTCATCTTAAACTATATGAAAAATTTTTAGAATAAGAAAACCTTTTTTAGGCAAAGTTTTCTTTACTCTTTAACATAAGGCGTTCTTTAATCCAAAAACTTGGACAGCTTTTAAACTTTGCGTTTTTAGTGGTATTTAAATTTTATAAAAAATCCCAAATTTTTAGCCTAGCTTATGCTGGTTAATTGCAGAGAATTTCTTAAAACTTCAACATTTATTTTTCCGGCCGTGTAAGTTTTCCCTGTTTTTTTGTTTGTAACCGTTATTAATGCTGGAGCAAACAAGGCTGAATCTATCTTGTAGAAATCATAGCCTGCATTTTTATAAATTTCATAAAATGGTTTACCATAGTCTTTAGCAGTTGACGAGGGTGCTTTTTTTACGATACTTTCAAGTTCACTGTCGTCTTTAACATCAACAATGTAGTATGTTACCCCCCCATAAAATAGAGAGTCATTACTCATGCCCATAGCAACATTAGGGTCAGGATGAGGTGGCATAATTGGAGCGTAACCGTAACCATAAAGTACATTTAGTGGGTTTAAGCCTAACTGTTCAAGCCTGAAAAATCCTGTTTCAACAATCCTTCCGGCAATCTGTGTTAAACCTGCAACCGAGGCTGTTGGTGAAAGTATCATGTAAAGGTTTTCAGGTTTAACTCCACAATCACCACTAATTTTTAATGCAACATCATCTGTTGGCTTTTTTTCAGTTTCAAGGACAATTACAGCAACGTCAGACTTATCCCTATAACCGATTTTTTCGTAAAGTTTTTTAGGTTTAATTGAAAGAGCTCTAGCTGGACCTGAACCTATGGCTGAATAATCTCCAACCTTAATATTCCAACCTGCAAATTGTGACGCTAAAAGTGCTATTGAAGGATGATCTGTAATTACAACAATTGTCGGTAGCTTTAACCCATCATAATCCATGAAGGTTAAGTATGCGCATCCAAGACCACCCAAGCATATTTCAGTTACTTTTAAACCTGCTAAAAATCCTCCTTCAACCTCTAATCCCGTATCTATTATGGTAGCTCCTGATGGAAGTTTCTCAACATTAACTTTATACAGGTTTTGTTTACTTATAACTTCATCAACAATTTTTTTTGCTTCAAAGTTTACACTTAAATAAACCATATTTTTACCCTCTCTCAATGTAATTTTATTTAACTTGTAAGCACACATATATTTGTTGACCTTACATGCTGATTGGTTTATTAACAAGAAATCAGAATTCATGGTGTTCTGCTAAGATTGTTGAGGCTTTTGAAGCTAAAGGTGTTAAAACGTTAGCTTTTAGCTTTAGAAATATTACATGTAATTCTGGGTTCAAACCTGAAGTTAAAGTTCTTGGTCTGGATGTTAAAGAGTTTGACGGTATACTTGTAAGGCCTATAGGACCTGGTTCTCTCGAGGAGATAATTTTTAGAATAGATACTCTTCATAGGATAGCAAGATTAGGTGTTTCAATAACAAACACTCCTCAAGCAATTGAAAATGCTGCTAACAAACACTATACTTTAACTCTACTCGAAGATTCAGGTATAAAGGTTCCTAAAACAATTGTAACCGAAAATGTTGCTGAGGCTGTTAAAGGTTTTAAAGAGCTTTTGAAAGAAAGTGGTGAAGTTGTTATTAAGCCCATTTTCGGGTCTAAAGGTATAGGAATAACAAAAACTTCTGATGTTGAAATTGCTGGAAGAATTTTTAGAGCTCTCCATAAAAACCACTTTATCCTATACCTCCAAGAATACGTTCCCCATGGTGGAAGAGATATTAGATGCTTTGTTATAGGCGAAAGAGTTGTAGCCTCAATGTATAGACTTGCTAAGGGTGGATGGAAAACAAACATTAGCCAAGGAGGAGTAGCTCAACCATTCAAACCCTCAAATGAAGTTGAAGAACTAGCAGTAAAAGCTGCAAAAACTGTTGGTTGTGAAATTGCAGGAGTAGATTTAATGGAGAAGAAAGAAGAAATAATGGTTCATGAAGTTAACAGCCAACCTGGTTTTATGGGTCTTCAAACTTCAACAGGAATAAACATCGCCGAAGAGATAGCGGAGTATATGATTAAAAAAATTAAGAAATAAAGGCTTGGGTTTAAATTAAACCTTTTATACTACTGTTAATCCTAAAGCTTCCTTTTTTTCACCAACTTTTAAGGTTATAGGCATTAATGTTGGCTTAATTTTCTTCATAGCCTCATTAAAATGTCTAAGGTAAACTTTCTCAGCGTTAATATTTTCCCTTAAAGCTGTTAATGCAGCCTCCCTACATAACGCTTCAATATCCGCGCCAACATACCCCTCAGTTATTTCAGCCAGATTCTCTAGATTTACATCTTCAGCTAAGGGCATCTGTCGTGTGTGAATCTTGAAAATTTCAAGCCTAGCTTTTTTATCTGGCGGTGGGACTTCAAGTATTCTATCAAATCTTCCAGGTCTGAGTAGAGCTGGATCTAAAAGATCAGCCCTGTTTGTTGCACCGACAACCACAACTCCGCGAAGAGCTTCAAGACCATCCATTTCAGTTAAAAGTTGACTAATAACCCTTTCGCTTACACGCGAATCTCCAATTCCAGACTCTTTCCTAGGTGCTATTGCATCAATCTCATCAAAGAAGATTATTGATGGAGAAACTGTTCTAGCCTTCTTAAATACTTCCCTAACGGCTTTTTCAGATTCTCCAACCCACTTACTTAAAATTTCCGGCCCCTTAACACTTATAAAGTTTGCCTCACTCTCGGTTGCAACAGCCTTAGCAAGCAAAGTTTTTCCTGTACCTGGAGGACCGACAAGTAGCACACCTTTAGGGGGTTTTATACCCATACGCTTAAATACTTCTGGATGTTTGAGTGGCCACTCAACAGCTTCCTTTAAAAGCTGCTTAACTTCTTCAAGCCCGCCCACATCTTCCCATCTTACATTTGGATTTTCTATAAGAACTTCACGCATTGCTGATGGATGAACCTCTTTTAAAGCTTCCATAAAATCTTCTCTTGTAACCTCCATTTGTTGAAGAATTTCTGTAGGTATGGTTTCCTTTTCAAGGTCTATTTTTGGTAGGAATCTTCTCAAGGTTTTCATCGCAGCCTCCCTACATAATGCCGCTAAATCTGCTCCAACAAAGCCGTGAGTTATACTTGCAATTTCCTCTAAATTAACATCCTTAGCCAAAGGCATTCCCCGTGTATGGATTTGGAGAATTTCAAGTCTACCATTCTTGTCCGGCACCCCTATTTCAATTTCCCTGTCAAATCTTCCAGGTCTACGTAGTGCTGGATCTACAGCGTTAGGTCTATTTGTTGCGCCAATAACTATAACCTGACCTCTAGCCTCTAAACCATCCATTAACGTTAATAATTGGGAAACAACTCTACGTTCAACTTCGCCAACGACTTCTTCTCTTTTAGGTGCTATTGCATCAATTTCGTCGATAAAAATTATTGATGGAGCATTTTCCTGAGCTTTCTGGAAAATTTCTCTTAATCTAGCTTCAGATTCACCG
>JBQPWD010000004.1:0-201984 GCA_052246995.1 Candidatus Bathyarchaeota archaeon
TAAAGCACAGTCTCCAGTGTTAGTTACAACATATGTGAATGTTACAGTGCTTCCAACCTCAGCCTTAGCTGGACCTGACTTTGTCAAGCTAATACCAGGATGTAGTACTTGAACTGTGGCTGTTGCTGTAGCTGTTACCGTGGCACCATCCGATGTTGTTCCAGTTGCTGTTGCCGTGTTTGTTATTGAAGATTCTGATGTTGTTAATGTTACGGTTTTTGTGAATGTTGCAGAGTTTCCTGCAGCCAAACTGTATCCTGTAACAATTGTACCTGCAACGTCGTCAACCAAGTTCACTGTTAAAGCACAGTCTCCAGTGTTAGTTACAACATACGTGTAGGTGACACTACCACCATTTGTAACCTTTGGTACACTTGGAGTTTTTGTAAGTTCAAGACCTGGACGCATAAGAACATTTGCACCCATTATTTGATTGTCCTGGCTGCCCAATGATGCACCGTCAAGCTCAAACAGCTTGAAGTGGTAGGGTCCACCGCTGATTTGGCTTGAACCCAAACCTATACCCCAAGCAATAGGATTCTTAGTTGGATCTCCGGACATGGCTAGATGTCCAGCCATTTCTATTAAAATCTGGTCTGACTCAGATGTCCATGTTAAAGTGTAATGGATAAATGAGTCGCCCGTGTCACCACCATTTGGAACATCATGATATATTTGGGTGAATGAGGCTGAAGTGATAGGTTTGTTTCCACATATCCTGATATATCGGTCTCCGTAAGCTGCCTCATACGCGTTAATTCTATCTTGGGTTGAACCATCCTTGCTCATGAATGGATCATCTGGGACTTCAACATAATATTCGTATGCTCCTGAAGTGGGAGCCTCATGTAGATATTCACATATTTCAGCAAGAGTTTTTGGTGGACCAATGTCTTCTCCCCATGGAGTATATGTCAATGGCGGATCGTTTCCCTGATTCCAACCTACAAGAAAGTCGTATGCATGTATTCCACCCTTTGTAGCTTCATGAGATAGGGTTAAAGTATGCACATTACCTGATGTAGACGGTATTTCTGTGAAAACAATCCTCTGAGGCACGGACATACCCTCATAATACCTTGAATTACTCTTCTGCAAAATCGAAGTAATCCATTTGTCATCAAGATTTGCATACTGCTTAAAATCAGTTTTTAGCGCAGCATTTGCAGTCATTATTGAAATTGAAAATGCTGAGAATGCGATTGAAAACACCAACAATAAACCAACCAGCATTTGTATATTTTTAGCTTTCATTTTCTTTTCTCCTTTCAATTTTATTAGGGAAGAAAAAGCAGAAAACCCGAGAAGAATTTCTACCCTTCTTCCTAAGGGAAGAAAAAGCAGAAAACCCGAGAAGAATTTCTACCCTTCTTCCTAAGGGAAGAAAAAGCAGAAAACCCGAGAAGAATTTCTACCCTTCTTCCGCATATATGAGGTACATACGTCCATTTAAGCATTATGTAACGCTATGACAGGTACATAAAAAAATTTATATATCAAATATATAAAACCTTTTACAACATGTTCACAAAACAAGAATTCCCAGCCAGGATAATACATTTTATGTTTTCACGTTACACTAGACACTAGGGATAAATAGAATTACGCCGCATAGAAAAATCTCAATCCAGGTAAGCCTTTAACCTTTCTTGTATTTTAATAAAGCTGCAACACCTCCAAAAGACCTTAAAAGCATTTCACCCTCCTCATGAGAAGAAGAAATAAACTCAACCTCTACTCCTGCCTTCTCAGCCATTTCTATAAAAATATCCAGCAAACTTTTTTCTTCAACAACTTGAAGTGTTAAATTACCGCAACCTGGACATGGATTTTTTGATAAATTTAACTTAAAACTTTGAAGCTCAGAAAAACTCATAACCTTATTTTCAACATGGTTGCAGGTTGAACATACAACCTTAACATTTAAAAGGTCTAACTCCTCAGAAACCAGCAAAGTTTTTACTAACCCATCTTCAACAGCCTTTTTAACCTCATCAACACCATAAGTTACGGAGCCACTATCCTTACCAACCTCATAAAGAAACTGTTGAACAAGCTTTTTCTCCTCAACATACCTAACATTTTTTAAAATTTCAGGCGTCTTTGAAACAACCTCTCTCACACCATACTCATCAGTATACGAAGTGTCAACAACAGCTAAAATTTTACTTTTTAACGTATAATGAAGATAATCCTTTTCAAGAAACTCGTTTTTTGTTGGACCTGGCCCTGCAACAATTACACCTTTAAGGTCAGAAATCTCCAGAAAAATCTGGTTTGCATATTTTGCAACCCTTTTATAGTATTCATTAACCTCTACCTCCCTTAAACGTTCAAACCTTCTTGCAGACTGACCTCCAGCCCTATGTTTACCTGAAATACCTGAAGTTATCGATTTAACAACATCTAAACGCCTACCTTTAAGCGTTGCAAAGGTTGCTTCACTACCATCCATAACAAGTATACCATATGTTTCCTTTTCCTTTAAAAGCTCAAGCAAAGGTTCAACATGAAAACGTGAATCACACCTGTAAAGGTAGATATCCAACGGTTCAGGTGGAACAATAACATATGTTTCAATCTTCTCAGAACCAGGTGGACCTTGAGGAATAGCTCCACTAAAAATCACCAAACCTGTTGAAGGAATCTGGTTAAAAAGCTTTAAACGTTGAATAACTCTTTCTATAGCATCTTGAACATTATGTCTAGTTGTTTTAGACTTAATGTTTGAAGCAGTTTCATACTCTTGACGTAAAACGTTAAGCACATCACTTACCTGTCTCCCCGGAGGAATGTACAAGCTTACAAGCTCAGTATGTCTTCCCTCTTTCGAGGCAAGCTCCTCCAGTAACTTTTTCATCTTAAAACGTCTAACAGAAGCCTGTTCAACCGTTAACTCCTGACTCAGGTTTAGGTTTACCTCCACACAACCAAACTTCTCTCTTTATTTGATGTTTTTAAGCTTTAAAAAGCTTTTACCAACCTAAATGTCAGTTTAAATCTAACTTAACACTAAAAGCTACAAACCAAGACTATTTAACTAAAAGCTTAACCTAAATAATATTAACGTTAAAAAGGGTGGCGTAAAAGGTTTTGAAGGTTGTTTTAAAACTTGGAAAATTTCTTTTCCCACTCTACCCCAACCTAAAACTACTCAAAGAGTACGTAACAATCATTGAAAACCTAGCCGAAAAAGGAGGTAAAACAGTTATCATCACCGGAGGAGGTGAACTGGCAAAACAATATATTAAGGCCGCCAGAGAAGGAGAACTTAACGAATCCATCTGCGACCTTATAGGAATTAAAATTTCAAGAGTTAACGCCTACCTTTTCGCTTCAATGTTTAAAGATTACGCCTGCCAACATATACCTGAAAACCTGGAGGAATTAATGTCTGCTGTACAATCATGGAGAATAGTTGTTTTAGGCGGTTTAACACCAGGCCACTCAACCACAACTGTTGGAGCCTTAGCCGCTGAAGCCATCCATGCTGACTGTTACATTATAGCTAGCGATGTTGAAGGTATTTACAACAAAGACCCAACAACATTTAAAGATGCAAAACTACTTAAAACTGTAACAACAAAAAACGCCTTCAAAATAGCTGTAAAAGGAAACCTATGGGCAGGAGAATATAAAATTGACCCATTAGCCATAAAAATCATTGAAAGATCTAAGATTCCAACCTACTTTATAGATGGAAGAAAAACGGAAAACTTTTTAAAGATTTTAAATGGAGAAAAAACTGGAACATACATCAAACCCGTCTAAACAGGTGAGGCGTAAAACATGAGGTTAGAAAGGATTTTTGGCAGTAAAATGCAAACAAGACTTGTAGAATATCTTTTACAAAACCATACCAAAGTTTTTAACCAAGCAGGATTATCCCGTTTTCTTAGATGTTCTCCCTCAACCATTGCAAGAATTATTGAACCCCTAGTCCAAGAAGGCATAATACTTTACGAGCAAATTTCAGGACAAATGAAGATTCTAGCTTTAAACCTTGAATCTGAAAAGGTTAAAGTTCTCATAGACTTTTATGAAAAAATTAAAAAGTTGTAGAAAACGGTTAGTAAAACTTCAAAATAAATAAAACATATCACCATTTAAACGCAAAACTACAAACTGTTTGAGAGAGTAATCCATCACTTTAACTCCTAAAAACCTGTTGACCACAACATTCCACAGCTATTTAAAAACTAAAAAAGTTGTTTAAGATGAGAGTTAAAAGTTTAAGAAAACCTTCATCTAGATTTTGCAGGCTACTTCCCATCCTTCATGAACTGCCTCCAAAATTCTTCTAGCTTCCACACAATCCCCAACTTTATGGATGGTTAAACCTTTATCTTTAAGCTTATTGTAAAGTTCCTGGTCTGCAACCATACCAACAGCTAAAATAACGTTATCCGCCTTAATGTTTTCACGTTTACCTTCTCTTTCAACAACAGCTCCTTCATCAACAATTTCTACAAGTTTTGTGTTTGTCATTATTTTAATGTTCGGATTTTCTCTAAGTCTTTTAACAATAACCCATCTGGATGTAGGCCCAACATCTGACGCTATCCTGCTAAGCATTTCAACAAGTACAACTTTTTTACCTTTTTCAGCTAAAAATTCTGAAGTTTCACATCCAACCATTCCTCCTCCAGCAACAACAACACTACCCCCAACACTTACACGCTCCATTAAAACATCAACAGCTATAACAACGTGTTTTTTATCTATCCCTGGAATTTTTGGAACTAACGGTTTAGAGCCTGTTGCAACTATAACCTCATCAAAACCCCCCTTAACAACATCTCCAACATCAACATACTTACCAGTTTTAACCTCAACACCAAGCATACTCAGCTGATTAACCAGATAATCAACAAATTTAAGAATTTCATCCTTGTAGGGAGCTTTAGATGCAGCATGCAAATTTCCTCCAAGCTTATCAGACTGCTCCCACAAGGTAACCTTATGCCCTCTTAAAGCTGCAACTCTTGCAGCCTCCATCCCAGCAGGACCACCACCAACAACCAAAATCTTTTTAGTTTTTTCAGCAGGTTTTACCATTTTTTCCCATTCTCTTCCAACCTCAGCATTAACTGCACATTTAACCCCCCTATGTTCACCAAGAAACATTCCCATTATAATTTCATCAAAACACCTACAACAAGCAATACAAACCCTAACCTCGTTAAACCTACCCTCAACAGATTTTTTAACTATGTAGGGGTCTGCCAAATGTGCCCTAGATAACGCTATAAGGTCAGCTTTACCCTCACCAATAATTTGATTCGCAATTCTTACATCGTTAATTCTTCCAACAGCAACAACAGGAATCTTAATAACTTTCTTCATTTCTTCAGCCAACGATACAAAAAACCCATGTTTAACATCCATTGTTAACATGGGTACAGGCGACTCATGCCACCCAGCCCAAACATGAAACATATGCACCCCTGCTTCTTCAACCTTCCTAGCAAAAATCTTAGATTCCTCCATTGTAAGACCACCTGGAAAATAATCGGAAACACTGTGTTTATAAGATATTGGAAAGTTTACACCTGTTTTCTTCTTAATATTTCTAATAACCTCCAAGGCGAACGTTGACCTACCATTAATGTCTCCACCATACTTATCCGTTCTCTTATTTGTTATAGGCGAGATAAACTGGCTTAAAAGGTATCCGGTAGAACCCATAAGTTCAACAGCATCAAAACCAGCTTCCATAGCTCTTCTAGCAGCATCACCAAACTTTTCAACAATATCTTCAACCTCCTCGCTTGTTAACTCTCTAGGTGTTTCACCAGTATACCTTGAAGGTATGGGTGAGGGTGCAACAGGTTGTGTGCCTATAATCCTAGATAAAGCATATCTTCCAGCATGATTTAACTGGATAGCAGCATAGGCTCCATTTTTCTTTATAGCCTTTGCAAGCTTACTTAACCCATCAATATACTTATCATCATCTATTCTTAACGTATACGGACCAAAACCTCCAACAGGATCTATGGATGTTGCTTCAACAATAACCATTGCCGGGCCACCTTTAGCCCTTTCAGCATAATACTCAATCATTTTCTGGGTTGGATGACCATTCTCATCTGCAAACCCAGTACCCATAGGCCCCATTAAAATCCTGTTTTTTAATGTTAAAGGACCAATATCTATTGGCTGAAAAACATTTTTAAGACTCAAACTTTTTCCACCTACATTAAGTTGATTGTTAAAATATTTATTTAGCCTTTATGTACTATTTAATTTTAAGCAAAAAATTAACTTCCACCTACAAGCCTACCCAGATTTTTTAGACATTCTTCAACCTCTGTCCTCTCAAAATCAATAAACGGGATATCCAGCCTTTTTTTCTTAAACTCATCCAAAAGCTCCTCAATAAGTATACCTTTACCCTCAACCTCAACATCCTTCCCATCCTTTTTTATCCAAACTTTTTCCACACCACAACTAGGACTTCCTCTTTTACCTATTAAGCATAAAACTTTAAAACCGCTTCTAACATACCCCTCAGCAAGACTTACAACATTTTTAGCAATAACCCTACAATGTTTACGATATTCTAATGTATCCATGTCGGTTTTAGTTTGAGACTTTCTTATAAAACCAAATATAGGCTGTTCGGGGCATGGAAGCTGAACAATACTAACCTTTTTTTCCATAAGAAAACTTAAAACCTCATTTATCATCGCAGGCCAGATTGTTGGAGTTTTTGGACCTACAGCAACAGCATTAGAATTAAGTATACAATGAACAACAAAAACAACTTTCATACTTCTACCATCATTAATCATGAGATGTCCTCTTATCCAGCCTTAAACTAGTAAAAGAGTTTTTACCTTTTTCCTTTATGATTTCAAGAGAATCTAAAAATTTTAAGGTTAACTTTAAAATTTTTAAATCTCCTCCAACCTCTAAATACTTCTCAGAAAAGTTATGTAAAATCTTTACATAGTTTACTGTTGACTCTAACGGTTTGTAAAAACTAAGAAACAAAAGTGAAACGACCAAGTCCCAAGCCATAAAGGACTTGTTAAAGCTTCTTATCGCCTGTTCTCCATCAACCACATAAACTTCATTACAGTTTTTAATAAAGTTTGAAGGTTTACTATCCCCTAAACACCATCCCTCCTTATGGATGGCTGCAAGCGTTTCAGCTAAATTTTCTGTGGCTTTAAGGATATCCATCTCTGAAAGTTTTTCACCTTCAACAAATTCCCTTTCCATTATTTTTCCTTCCCAATCAACAAGGTAAACTCTTGGAACCCTAAAATTATTATGAGGTGAAGTAAAAAACTCATATTCTCTTTTAAGCCTCTCCTCAGCTAAAAGTGTAAACGGATAAAACGGTTTAAACGGTAACGAAATAAGCCACTTTACACTGGGTAAATCTAAAAACCTTTTAACAACAACTTTCACGTGTCCTTTATCAACAATTTTTGCTTGCTCCAAAACCAAATTTGAAGTCTACCTACAAAATTGTAAGCATCTGAACAATATAAGGATAAACTATTAAAATAAGAAGAAAACTGCCAGAAAAAATTTTCCCAATAAGGATAATAGATAGGAAAAATGTAACAACTACCCAAAACCAAAAACTTCCATTTTTTAAGCAAAAACTTAAAATTTAAGAAGTTCTAATAAAAGAATTCACTTTAAATCTTGTTAACACTATTTTTTCCACTTGGTGTTGCTTATGGTTGTTATTGTAGAGTTTTCACTAATTCCTATAGGAGTTGGTGAAAGTTTAAGCAAAACTTTAGCTTACGCATTGAAAGAGTTAGAAAAAATGAACATTAAATTTCAGATTACCCCTATGTGTACAATTTTTGAAGCTGAAAGCATAGATGAAGCCTTTAACATAGTTAAAGCATGCCATGAAGCGTTTATCAAACAAGGAGTAAAACGAGTTTTAACAAGTGTAAAAGTTGATGACAGAAGGGATGTTGAAAGAAGAAACATGATGGAAAAAGTTAAGTCTATAGAGGACAAGTTAAAGAAAATGTAGTGGTGTTGTAAGTTTAATGAAAAATTGTGGAATAATCATTGTTGGAAACGAAATTCTTCAAGGATATGTTCAAGATACAAACTCAAGATGGATCGCCAGAAAACTTACAGATTTAGGATATAATGTTAAAATCATGCTTGTTGTTGGAGATGTTATTGAAGATATCGGTGAAGCTTTAACTTTAACTTTTAAACTTAATCTCGACTTTGTATTTGTTTGCGGAGGTTTAGGACCAACTCCAGATGATAAAACCGTTGAAGCTGTAGCAAAACACTTTAACATTAAACTTACACAGAATAAGAATGTTTTGGATGAAATTTCAAGAAAAATTTCCTTTTTAAAAGGAAAAGGTATAGTAGACATCAACCAGTCAAAATGGATAACCAAAATGACATATATACCTGAGGGAAGCATACCTCTAAAAAATAGCCTTGGACTTGCACCAGGTATTCTCCTACAATTTAAAGGAAAAAACATATTCATGCTTCCAGGCGTCCCAGTTGAAATGAAAACTATTTTTGCTGAAGAAGTTGAACCCAGAATTGGAGTTGGGGAAAGAAGGGTTGTAAAAGAAATAGTATTAAAAAGTGAGGAGTCAAAATTTTCTGACATTGTGGAGAAGCTTGAAAACAAATATAGAAAGATTTGTATAGGAATGTATCCTCACTACGGTAAAATGGAGCTTATTATAAGGATTGTAGGAAATGAAGTTGAAGTTTTATCTGCAATAGAAGAAATAAAGAAAGAGTCAGAAAAACTTGGTGTAGAAATTTTAAAGTTAACTTAAAAGCTAACTTTCAATCAACGTTTCAAGACGTTTTCTAACTTTACCAGCCTCTTCAGGTGTAACAGGTTTACCAGCTTTCACAATTTCTTGAACACTTTCGTTTAAAACATCATCTACCGTTTTACCTCTAACCGTTAAAGTTTTATGCTCAACAACTACTGGTTGAGGTTTCAGAAAAACACCCTTAACAAGTATACCATCATCTATCTTACTAACTAAAATAAGCCCTATGTCTGCATCGTTACTTAAAACTCTATAGACATCATCTCCAAGACTTGTAGTCGAAATTTTTTTAAAAACGTAAACTTCAGGTTTTTTAACCTCCCCAGCTGAAAAAGCTAAAATTTTGGGTACTTCTAGCTTAACAATTTTTTCAATTTCTTCATCTGGAAATCTTCTACAAACTTCAAGCTTTAAGGTGTTATAGTTCCAAATAACTTCTCCATTCTTAACGTCATACTCAACCTTAACTCTAACTACATCTCCCCTTTCAGCTTTTAGTTTTTCAACAAGTAAAATGTAAAGTATTCTATTAAGTTCAGCAATAGCTTTAGCAACATTTTGAGCTGGAATACTACCGTCCTTTACCTGAGTTCTTAACTGAGCAAAAAGAGTTTTTCTAACTTTACCAGCATAACCTCCAACAATAACAAACCCTGTATTAAGAGCAACCAAATCTTCATCACCATATTAAAACTATGGTTGACTAAGTATATATTGTAATATTTTTGTTTAATTTTACTTATTATTTTGCACAACGCTAAGCAACACAACTTCATTACGTTAACGATAAAAAGATTTCAGTAGCTAAACAGTAGAAAAGAGAAAGATATAAATTAAGAGTCTACACTACATAGACCAAGTTTTAACAAAGTTACCATGTTTAGGTTAAGTTATCAAGCAAAGATAAGAGTTTACCGTTAGAAAAAGGTGTAAAGTAAAATGAAGAGTACACACTCATTAGATATATTTTTTTACCCAAAAAGTGTAGCTATAGTGGGAGCTACAAGAAACCCAGCTAAGCCAGCATACTATGTAACAGAAAACCTTGTTAAACTAGGCTTTACGGGAAAAATTTACCCTATAAATCCTAACGCTAGTGAAATTTTAGGGTTAAAATGCTATCCAAGCTTAAAAGATGTGTCGGATGAGGTAGACCTTGTTATTTCATTGGTTCCAGCGTCAGCAATATTAAAAGTAGTAGAGGAGTGTTCTGAAAAAGGAGTTAAGGGGATTGTTGTTATTGCAGGAGGTTTTTCTGAAGGAGGAAAAGTTGGAAGAGAGTTAGAAAAGAAAATTAGTGAAATCTTAAGAAAAACCGGTATGAGACTTCTTGGTCCAAACACGTTAAGCCCCATTAACCCTACAAATAAACTTATAGTTAGCTTTAGGGGTGTAAAAGAACTTAAAAAAGGTTCTTTAGCTTTTTGTTTTCAATCTGGAATGTATGAACCTAAACTTGGATGGATCTTTGACGGTATTCATCTTGGTGTAAGTAAGATTATTGATGTTGGTAATAAGCCGGATATAAATGAGGTTGATGTTTTAGAATATCTAGGCAAGGACGATGAAACAAACGTAATAGCACTTCACATCGAGAATATTAAAGGAAACAGTAAAAGGTTTGTTGAGCTTCTAAAAGAAACTACAAGAAAAAAACCGGTTATAGTTATTAAAGGTGGACGTACAAACATGGGAGCAAAGGCATCCTTAACACACACAGGATCATTGTCAGAAGGCAACTACACAATTTTTAAAGCTGTATTAAAGCAGACTGGAGCTATCCACGCGCAAACCTTAGAGGAGTTCTTTGATTTTGCTAAAATTTTCGAGTTTCTTAAACCTCCAAAAGGTAATAGAATTGGAATTATAACTTTAAGTGGGGGTGAAGGAGTTATTGCTGTAGATTGCTGCGAAGAGAATGGTTTTAAGCTAGCTGAAATTAAAAGTGAAACAATTGAACAGCTAAGAAAAGTTTATCCCCCATGGAACATTCCTTCAAACCCATTTGATATGGGTCCATGTATAGAGTTTCATGGAAATGCTAAAGTCTGTAAAGTAGTACTGGGCAGCATATCTAAAGATGAAAATGTTGATTGTATGGCCATCCAGCTTCCAGCATTTATTCCTCCACCAGAACTTGAAGAAGTTGTTAAATCATTTTTAAAGCTAAAAGAGCTGGATAAACCTGTTGTTGTTTGGAGAGCCACAATGGGTAAACAGGAGGATAGAATAGTTGAAGAGTTGGAAAGAAACTATATACCAGTTTACCCGTCTGTTGAAAGAGCTATTAAGGCTTTAGGAAAACTGTACGAGTATAAGGTTTTTCTCGAAAAACTGAAAGAAAAAACTTAAAATCACATATTACCTTTGTTGTAACTATAATCAGTAAGTATCTGGGTTGATGATATGGTAAAGTTTAAGGTTATTATTTCAAACAAAAATGGTAAAAGTGAAACAATTGAGGTTGAAGGGGTAAAAGCTTATCCATTAATAGGTAAGAGTATTGGTGATACTGTAGACGGAACAATACTTGGTTTAAAATTTAAAAAACTGTTAATAACTGGCGGGACAGATAAGGATGGTTTCCCTATGAAGCCTGATGTACATGGTGGAGTTAAGGCTAAACTTCTTCTAAGCGAGAGTGTTGGTTTCCATCCTAGATTTGAAGGGGAAAGGAGGAAAAAAACTGTTAGAGGAAGAATCATAACTGATGATATTGTGCAGGTAAACATGAAAGTCTTAGAGGAGTAAAGTATTATGGTCAAGGTTAATGATATCAATGTTATAAACGATTACAAGAATGTTTTAATGGGTAGACGAGAAATAACCTTTGAAGTCTTCCATGAAAGATTGTCAACTCCAGAAAGAGAGAAGATTAAGGAGAAGATAGCAACAAAATTCGGGGTTAAACCTGAACAGGTTTACATTTTAAGCATGAAAACAAAAACAAATTCATGGATAACTGTGGGCACAGCGCACATATATGAAGAAAGTGCAAAAGTAATTCTACCAAAACATATCATAAACAAAAATAAGCCAAAGACTTCACAGGAGAAAAAGTGAAATTTAAGAGTTAACGTCTTCTCTTTTCAACATAGTACTCTGTATAGCCACAACCACCACAAGCCCATCTTTCAGGGTTTAGATGATGAGCCATTATTTTTTCTCTACATCTAGGACATTTCTTGTTCTTTAGATTAATTTCACCAGTCTCATAATTATAGGTATATAACTTCCATACACCTTCCTTCTTGCTTTTTCCACTACTCAAAGTTTACACCCATCCTCCTAAATACATTTTTCACAAAATCTTTCCTTTCCTTGTTAACGCTAACAACCACAACACCCTCATCAGGCTGACCATAGATAACAACAGAATTTTCTTCAGCATAAAATATTGCTGGAAGAGTTAAAAGATCCTCCTCACCATCAACCTTCAAGGCTGTCGAACCTTCGAGATTTAACATTTCTCTAATGGTATTTAAAGAGTTTTCCGTTAACACACCTGGAGGGTTTTTTACAGTAATAAACCTGTCAGCCTTAATTTTAGGTTTCTTTATTTCCGCCCTTTTTGTTTTTTCATCATAAATGTAAAGCTTAGCAGCAATGTTTAAAACTGCCAAAGTTGAGGAAACCTTATCACCAACAGCAATGACGGTTTTAGGCTTATGAACCCTAAACCACTCCCTAAGCTTAACATTAACCTCGTCCTCAGACCCTCTTAAAAGCTCTCCCAAAGGTTTTTTAAGTTCAACTCTTAAGTCTTCTGGAAGAAGCCACATAAAGCATTATACACCTCGGTAAATGGTTAATGTAAATTTTTATAATTTTTAGGTTAGATGGCACTTACATACGCTATCGTGTTTATTGCAGCTTCAGCCGCCTTTGATGCAAAATATATGAATGGATGAGGCCAAACACCTATTAAGATACAAAGAAGCATAAGTATAACCATAGGTAAAAGCATTGAAAGCGGAGCCTCTCTAACATTTTCAAATTCTTTTCTTGGAGCTTGCCACACAAGAATGTAGAGAAGACGTAGATAGTAGGAGAAACCTATTATTATGTTTGCAAGCATTATAGCTGCAAATATAGTTAATCCTGCATTTATTGCTGCCAGAAGTATTGCAAGTTCACTAATAAATCCGTTAAGTGGAGGGATACCAGATATTGCTAATGCTCCAACAGTAAGAATTACAGCTGTAGCATGCATTCTATGCCCAATACCTGTAAGCTCTGTAAGATTTCTTGTTCCAGCAGCATGGATAATAGCTCCAGCTGTAAGAAAGAGAAGAGCCTTCATTATTGCATGGTTTAAAACGTGAAGTAAACCTGAAGTTAAACCATAAAGTCCGTAGATTCCACCAACAAATCCAACAGAGATAGCTAAAAGTATGTAGCCTATTTGAGCTATACTGCTGAAAGCTAAAAGCCTTTTAATATCGGTTTGAAGCAAAGCCATAACATTTCCAACAGTCATTGTTAAAGCTGCAAAGATAGCTAAAATTGTGACTATAATATTCCAGTCTAACGGTGCTGGATGAAGAATGGTAAAAAATACCCTAACCATGGCAAAAATACCTGTCTTGATTACAACACCAGAAAGCATTGCGCTTATCGGAGTTGGTGCAGCCGGGTGTGCATCTGGAAGCCATGTATGTAAAGGTACAACTGAAGCTTTTATTCCAAATCCCGTTAGAAGAAGTCCAAAAACTAGGTAAGTCCAAGCCTTAACAGAACCAGCAGCTTCAGCTTGAGCAAAAACTTTAGCAATGGATGAAAGATTCACCGAACCAGTCATACCATAGATAAGAGCCATAGAAAGCAGGATAAGTGCGCTTCCAGCTGAACTCATAATCAAGTATTTAAACCCAGCTTCAACAGGCTCCCAAAGCCCCTTTCTAAATGCAACAAGAACATAGGAGGTTAAACACATAAGCTCCCAGAAAAGGAAAAGTGTAAAGAAGTCGCCTGAAAATGTTACTCCAACCATGCCTGCAACCATAGCTAATAATAAGCTGTAATACAGAGAATGACCTGTATCATGCTCCAGGTACCTTATGGAGAATATTGAAGCCATTAAACCAATAAAAATAAAAATTGTTGAAATGTAGATGCTAAACATGTCAATCTTTAAACATGAACCTGAAAATGGTGTTAAAGGAGACCAGTAAACTAAAATGTAGTTTTTTGTCAATTTTAGGTTGTTATAAAGATTGTAGAGCAGATATAATGATGTTAAAAAGCCTACAGACGAAAATACTCCTAAAAACTTGTCAACTCCTCTGCCTTTAGCAACAACCCCTACTAAGGGTGAAATTAAAGCAAAAAGTATGAGGCAATCTATAACTGGTGTAAACATCTATCACACACCTCCAAGCCAAAATACTAGAACTATAAACAACAGTAAGCCTCCAATTACACAACTAATGTTGTAGTTCAGTATTCCAGGATGGGTTCGCCTAAACTTTTGAATACCTGCAACAAGCTTATCAACAAAAACATAGTAGTAGAATCTATCAACATAGTAGCATTCGTAAAGCATTCTTTGAATAATACCTAAAATTCCTTTACCAAACATTAGCGGAGAAGGTTTACCTTTAACATACACACAATATACTGGAAAGATACCGAGAATCCATGCTAAAACAGATAAGCTAATAATTGTTAAATCAACCTCGCCAAACCCGTCTACACTTACACCAAGGAAATGCGCAAAATCATGTTCAAAGAAACCTGTTATAAAACATAAGGCTGCCAATATTAAGAGTGGAATAGTCATAACTTTTGGTTCATGAATGTGAAAACGCTTAGCATACTCAGATTTTTCGCCAAAGAATGTTAAAAATACAACTCTAAAAGAGTAGGCAACCGTGATTATTGACGTGAGGTAAAAAACTATGGATATCCAAACATTCCCCGTTTCCATCGAAACCTTAAGTATTAACTCTTTAGACCAGAAACCATTAAATGGAAATATACCACTCAAAGCAAGAACACCTATAAGACACGTAACAAAGGTTATTGGTGCATCACTCCTAAGACCACCATAATTACGCATATCCCTCATACCCCCAAGTGAATGAATAACAACACCAGCGCTAAGAAAGAGAAGAGCCTTAAATACTGCATGACTCATTAAATGAAACTGACTTACAAAAACCCCTGCACCAACAGCTAAACCTAATGCAGTCATCATGCAACCTAATTGGCTTATAGTTGAATATGCCCATACACGCTTAATGTCAACAGCAACAAGCCCAGCCGTTGCTGAGACAAAAGCAGTTATTGCACCAACCCAAGTTAAGGTTGTAAGCCAAACTTCGGGTGCAACCATCATGTAAATTATATGAGTTCTAGCCATAAGGTAAACTCCAGCTTTAACCATTGTTGCGGCGTGGATAAGCGCACTAACCGTTGTTGGACCTTCCATTGCATCTGGAAGCCATGTATGTAAAGGAAGCTGGGCAGATTTTCCTATTGCTCCACCTAAAAGTAAAAGAGGAATAAAGTTGAAAACTGCTGGAAGCGGTGCTAAAGTTTTAAGTGCTACAGCTAAATCCGAAAAGCTGAAGCTGCCAACATTAAGATAAACCAAAACTACTCCAACCAGAAGGAAGGCATCTCCAACCCTTGTAACTATGAAAGCCTTCATACCAGCCTTTCTGGCTTCGGGACGTTCATACCAGAAACCTATTAAAGCGTAAGAACATAAGCCAACCATCTCCCAGAAAATGTAAAGAAGCAAAAAGTTATCAGCCATCACAAGCCCAACCATTGAACCTATAAAAAGAAGCATAAAAAACCAGTATCTAGTCAGACTTTTATCCCCAGCCATGTATCCAAGCGAGAATAGTAAAATTAACGCACCGATCCATGTTACAACGTTACACATAAAAACACTAAGGGGGTCGACAAGAACACCCACCTCAATGTTGAAGAGGTTTGGAATAAAAACCCATGTAATTTTAGGGTTAGGATAAGGTGGACCGTGCATTACTACAGGAATAAGAGTAGCTGCAATTAAAGCTGTTAAAAAGCCGATAACAACTGCAAAGGCATCTCTAACCTTTGGATGTAAAGACGTCAAAGGAACCAAAAACGCACATATTAGGGGTAAGCTCCAAACAAGGAAAGATGATTGAGGAAACATTTCGCCACCAACGTTAAGCCTAACTCTTTTGATTTTGTTATCACTATAATGCTCCTATTTATAAAATTTTGGGTTAGAGAGTAAAAAAATCCGCTAAAAAATGCAGAAAACGAAGCTTAGAGGAAGGACATACGTCTACAAAAACTTAAAGACTAAAACCACCTAATAAACTATTAAGTTTAAGATCTTTAGTGGGGTGCAAAAATTGGAAAAAAACCCTTACGAAGTACTTGCAGAACGTCTAGGTTTTCCAGGCTCAGTTTACCTACACCGCATCCTTAAACATTTAATGACTCCAGAACAAGCAAGAATAGCTGTAGAACTTCCTGGAAGCATCGAAGAAATTTCACAAAAAACAAATATGCCCGCAGACAGGGTTAAAGAAGTGCTTGATAACCTATTCCGTAAGGGCGTTACATTTCCAAAAGATTTTGATAAACGTGACTACTTCAGATTTGCTAGAGATATTGTTCAGCTTCATGATGCCACCCTTGCAACAAAGCAACTTGACCCTGAAAAAGATAAAGATTACTTTAAACTTTGGCATGAATTTGGAGTTCATGAATCATATAAAAAGCTTGGTGAACTTTTTTCAAGTTTAGGTAAACCCTTCTTTCGCATAATTCCAGCGTACAACGCCATTAAAGATTTACCTGATGTTTTACCATGTGAAAATATACGTGAACTCTTTAAAGTTCAAGATTCTATCGCTGTTGTTCCATGTTCATGTCGTATGGTTAAAATTGGAGTTGGAGAAAAATGTAATTATGCAGAAGAGTTAAAACAATGGCATTGCATCCAACTTGGACGTGGAGCAGAATACGCAGTTAAAAGAGGTTCAGGTATAAGGCTAAGCTTAGATGAGGCGATCAGAGTTTTAGATAAAGCTGAAAAAGATGGTCTTATCCATACATGGCCTAATACTGCTACAATGAAAGGTGCAGGAGTTTACACAAACTGTAACTGTTGCGGGGATTGTTGCGAATTTTTCCTGTCTTCAAAAGCAGCAAAAACACCATTAGGTAGCATGGTTGAGAAAAGCAGATACGTAGCTTACACTGACATTGAAAAATGCACTGGCTGCCAGACATGCATAGAACGTTGTTCTTTTGATGCAATAAAACTGGTAAAACCTGAGGAAAGCAAGAAGTATAAGGCAATAGTTGATGCTGAAAAATGTTTTGGTTGCGGTGTTTGTGTTGTTGGATGTCCTCAACAAGCAATAAAGATGAAGGTTGTACGTCCACCTAACCATATACCAGGGATAAGTTAAAAAAACAAGCCTAAAAAAAATCTACAATTTTTTTCTTTCAAATGTTAAAAGAAAAATTTTTTATTAATATCTTAACCTTTTAAGTTCACGTACATCAAGAGTTTTATAATGCCTGTATGCTTGAACAGTTATAGCTAAACCTACAGCAGCAACACAACCACCAATACCTATAGCTAAAATAGCTAAGGATGGAATAACAGGATCAATACCTACAGGTTTACTTATAGCAAAGCTTATAAGTGCAAGGATAGCCCCATTTGTCATTATTTCAACACCAAGAATAAGTTTAATCATATTTTTTTGAGTTGCAAGAGCATAGAGACCTACAGCTACAAGTAAAAAGGCTCCGACCAATCCTACCGTAAAAGCTTCCACTACTTCTCACCTTCCAGCCTAAATAAGGCTATACAACCAATACTGGATGAGAAGAAAATAATGCCAAGAATTATAACATCTAAAACTCTTAAACTCCAAAGAGATGTACTAATAGCTTTGTTGGCTAAAGCATAAACCACAATCATTGCTGGAGGTTGAAGAAATGGAAATACTTTGCTGAAGAACACTGAAAAGAGTACTGCTACTAGTACTACGGTTAGAATTCCTCCTGCTAAGGATAACCCGTCCAATTTCATCTAGACTTCTTAACCTCCTTTCTGCTTGTTAACATTACAGCGGCAATAGCAAGGGCAACAACAGCCCCAGCGTAAATTAGGAATTGAAAAACGCCAACGTAAACAACATTAACAGCAAAATAGAAAACCCCTATAAATATACACATAAGAGAAAAACAAAGAATAGCATATACTATATCCTCCGCAACAACAGTTAAGATGGCAAAAATAACTGCAAGAAGAATTGGAACAACAACTGTTAGAAGAAAAGTCATACCACATTACCATGAAGTTTTCCTACAATACTTTAAATCCAGAGGTAAGCCAGTATAAAACATTTTTGTTTCAAACCTATAGTTTTTTAACCTTCTCACGCTTAAACTCTACAACTATTGGTTTATAATCTGCAAGCTCATATTCGTTTGTCATTTTTAAAGCATTTTTTGGGCAAGTTGAGACACATTGAGAACAAAATAGACATCTTGCAACATGATACTTAAATTCTGCAGTAGAGCCCTTTCCAACCATTTCAAGAGCAAACGCTGGACAAACCGTAACACATAAACCACAGCCAACACATTTATCAGCATCCCAGCTAAGTTTACCTCTAAAACCTTCAGGAGGAGGTACCTTTTCAAACGGATACTTTAAAGTTATAGGTTTCTTAAACAAATGTTTTGCAAGCTCAGGCTCCATAGCCATTTTTAGATAACACCTCCCACAAGCAATGCTTGGATAAGTATAACTTCAAGAAGGGAAATTATAGCAAGATTTTTCCACGAAAAATGAACCATCTGGTCTATTCTTAATCTTGCAAACAATGTTCTAATGTTAGAAAAAATCAGCAAGACTATTGTTGCTTTAATGATAAACCAAACAAAGTATGAAACCTGAATTGGAAGGTAAGGTATAACCGGTCCATAAGGCCCTCCAAGAAAAAGCGCTGCAAGTAAGGCTGAAGCTAATGCAAGTTCAACATCTATTGAAAGCCTAATTAAGGCAAGCCTACGCCCACTAAACTCTGTAAGCCACCCTGCAACAATCTCCTGCTCAGCTTCAGGGATGTCAAAAGGTATTCTTTCAAGCTCAGCTTGGAAGCATACTATCGACACCGCTAAAGCTGGAAGCAAGGCTATGGCTACAATAATGTTTGAACCTACATACTGAGCTATAATGCTAATATTTAGGCTTCCAGCCGCCATAGCAGCGGAAACTAGACAGATTGCTAAAGGAATCTCGTATCCAAGCAACTGGAATGCAAGCCTAACCCCTCCAACAGCTCCAAAAACATTTGTTGAACCCCAAGCCCCAAGAAACTTTACTACGGCCACCATTGTCAACAAAAAGATCACTAAAATTAAGTCTCCGTCAAAAGATGCTAAAGCCACATTTCTTAAAAGCGGAACTGTAGGTATAAAAAAGAAGGCTGCTAAAGATAGAGTTAAAAGGAATATTGGTGTTAAAGTGAAAAGTAGACGGTCTGACGCAGCTGGAACTATATCCTCCTTAACCATCAGCTTTATAAAGTCTGCTAAGGGTTGCCAGAACCCTTTAGCACCAACATGAAGAGGACCATACCTATTTTGAAGCTTAGCATAAAATTTTCTATCTATCCACTCGTAAGTTAAAGACAACCAAAATATGAAAAAAATTCCTGGAAATACAAGCAGTTCAATTATACCAATTAAATTCGTCCATACCATTTTAAACTATACCTCCTAAGCTCCTCACTATTCCAAATCCAACTTTTATCTTTTTTCTCATCAATAAAAACAAATCTTGCAGTACAACTCATACATGGATCTATCCCCGCAAATATTATTGGTATATCGGCAACATGACAACCAATAAGCATTTTACATACTGATGGAAGGTTAGCAAAGGTCGGTGTTCTAATCCTCACCCTTTCAGGCTTCTCCGTTCCATTGGATTTAAGATAGTAGAAAAGCTCACCCCTAGGCGCTTCACCACGACTGACTGCTTCATTTGGTGGAATATACCATGGAGTTTTAACTCTTATTGGCCCAGAGGGCATATGGTCTAAAGCATAACGTATAATGTTTATTGCTTCATATGTTTCCCCAACCCTTACAATAATCTGGGCTAAAACATCTCCAGTAGGATAGGTTATAACGTTAAATGGAATTTCATCATAAGCTTGATAAGGATCATCCGCACGAACATCCCTTTTAATACCAGTCATTCTTAAAGTTGGACCTACAGCACATAAAGCTATTGCATCCTGTTGGGAAAGCTTACCAACGTCAACGACCCTTTCATGGAGGGTTGGTTCTTTTTCAACAACGTTCTTATAAACATTCATCCTTTTCTCTATAATGTCAAGTCCCTTTCTAATCTTATCCGCTACTTCAGATGAAATATCCCTTCTAACTCCTCCAACAGTTGACATTGCATAGTTAACACGGTTTCCAGATATAAGCTCTAATAAATCCATTACAACTTCACGGTCACGCCAAACATAGTAAAATAGGGTATCAAACCCAAGCTCATGAGCAGCAACACCAAGCCAAAGAGTATGACTGTGTAGTCTTTCAAGCTCAGCAACAATTACACGAATATACTGAGCTCTCGGTGGAGCCTCGATGTCTAAAAGCTGTTCCACTCCTTGAACATAAACAAGTGTATGTATAAATGAGCATATACCGCAGACTCTCTCACAAAGATAAATGTTTTGAATGTAGTTTCTGGATTCTGCTGCTTTTTCAATTCCCCTATGAGTATAAATTCTAGGCCAAACGTTAACGATGATGTCTCCATCAACCTTAAACAACAATAGTATCGGTTCTTTTAAAGCTGGATGCTGAGGCCCTATAGGTATTTCAAAAGCAGATTCAACTTCTTTTTCAGACATAAAGCTTTAACACCTCTTAAATACCCTTAACACCCTTTCTTCGTTCTTCCTCCAATCTTTCACGTATCTTCTCTATACTCCAATCTTTTCTCAGTGGAAACACATCCGCAGGCCATCCATCTGAAAGTATAAAGGTTTCCTTTCGGGGATTACCCTCAAAAATAACTCCAAAAAGTTCGTAAATTTCTCTTTCATAGAGAACTGCTCCGGGAACAATATCGACTATACTAACCAAGTTTGGATTCTCTCGTGGAACTCTAATTCTTAAGGAAAAGGTATTAATACCATCGTTTAAGTGGTAGAGAAGCTCAAACTGATTATCCTTTACAAGGTCAACTCCAGTAATAGCAATTAAATGTTTACAGTTCAACTCATTAACCATATAAGAAACAGCATCCCTAAGTTTGCCACTCTTTATAAGGATAAAACAGTTTCTTGGAGGTTGAAACTTAACATCTAAAATATTTTCAACATCAAGATAAGACTTTAATTTTTCAACACCCTCTTCCAAACCAACCAAGAAAAATATCACCTAAATTTTAGCTTTTTGAAGTTTCTCTAAAAGCTTAACTACACCATAAATAACTGCTTCAGGTTTGGGGGGACAACCTGGAACGTAAACATCAACAGGAATAACTTTATCAACCCCTTCATATACATGATAACAGCCTTGAAAAACTCCTCCGCTAGTTGCACACGTACCAACAGCCATAACAAATTTAGGTTCAGGCATTTGCTCATAAACTCTATAAAGCCGGTCTCTAATCTGTCTCGTAACGGATCCTGTAACCACCATGACATCAGCATGTCTAGGACTACCTCTTAAGAGTATGCCAAACCTTTCAACATCATATCTTGGAGTTAAAGCTGCAAGAACCTCAATATCACAAGCATTACAAGCACCAGTATTAAAGTGAAGAATCCAAGGAGATTTTGTTAAAGCCCACTTTATTAAGCCCATCGGTACGTATCTCCTATTTGTAAGAGTACTTTTAAATTTTTGGGTTAGTCAGTAAGTTAGAAAAATAAAAGGTAGTGAGCTAAGATGACGTAAACATCATCAATTTTTTGCTGATGTTAATCTTTTGAAAACCATAGTAAACCAAAACTAACTTTAGAGAAGTTAAAGTTTCTTGCTTACAATACTCAACTAAACCTACGAGACATGTAAAGATGTGATTGAGACAGTAAAAATGGATGAAAAAATTTCTGGAATGTTAAATACCGTGCTGACAAAATACTAACAAGCATATTTTAACAGATAATTGTTGTAAAGTTTAAATAATATAAGCGAAAGCATAACCAAATTTCTCAGGGTTCTTTTAGAAATACTGTATCTAAAAAAGAGGATAAAATATATGACACTAGTATAACGAGATTAATCTCGTTAATACCCAACTCAACCTTGTTGAAAAGATGGCAACATCTAGAAAAGCAAGTATTAATGAGAGGAAAATAAGAACATAAGGTTAAAGCAACATTTAGGGAGAGAAGTACAGGTGAAGCAAAAACCAGTAAATTTTATAGCTCTAGTTGTGAGAACATTAAAAGATTTAGTTTTATTTTAGTTAGTACCATTTTACTGGTACCATTACAACAATAGTTAGGAGGACTATTAGGACAAGGATTAATGGATAAATCCCCGGGTTTGTGAAGGATAAGGCTATTAGAAAGGCAAAAGCGTCAAGGATTAAAAAGTATAACCCATAGATAAAGAATCTTTGAACGTTAACTTGAGGTTTAAATGGTGGAAGATCTTCCCCACAAGCATATGGAGAAAGTTTATCAGATGTTTTTCTTCCTTTTACTCCAATTAACCCGCCAAGCCAGAATAGAAACAATGAAACAAGAAGTGAAATTATGAAGATAAAAAGCGGCGAGGCGATAATCCCCTCAAGCATTTTAACTTTTCCCTCAGGATATTCCTTAATACAATTGTTAAAATAAAAGCTTTACTATGGCTTGGAAATACTTGTAAAAATTTAGTTCATCTGTTGAAGAATCTTGATTAAAATTTTTTTAACATTATTCAATGCCTCTTCAACTTTTAAAGTTAGTCCTTCACCAAAATCTAAGTTTTCAGGTTGCACAAGAAGTAGCCTAACTTCTGCCCTAGTAAAGCGTTGTATGTACTTTATTGTGAATGTTAGAGGAAGGGTATGTGTTGAAAAGACTATACCACCAATATCCTCAGGAGGAAACAACTTAATCTCTCCTGGTGGAGAGTTCATCTGAGCGGAGTCAACAACAATCACATGTGACGGTTTTAAACGTACTATGGCGTTAAGAAAATTTTCTGGAACTGTTTCACAATTTACAAGTTTAACTTTATCTGGAAGCTTGTATTTGCTTATCGCTTTAATTAAAGCTGGACCAAACCCATCATCACGTCTTAAAGGATTACCGACACCTAAAAATACAAGTTTTTTAACACTTGAAAGCCAACTTTTTAATTGATTTTCCACCTCCAAAAAAGCCATAATCCTCAATTTTAATATCATATTTAAAATGAAAAACATTTTTATTTCCGCTGCAAAAGAATAAGTTTACTAGGGATTTAACTATAATTTGGGAGGTTATAACATTTTGAGTAGCACAGCAACAACTTTAGAAAAACCTAAACCAAAAATATTTGGAACTCTTCTAACGGAAGTTATCAGAAAAAAAATTTGTTGTGGATGCGGAGCATGCGTAGCAGTATGTCCGGTTAATATAATTTCTATGAAAAGCGTTCCAGAAGAAGATGAACAGCCAACAATGGTAGGAAGATGTATATTATGTGAATTTTGTTATTATCAATGTCCCTGGGTTCCCCCATACCCTTCCGAGGAAAAAATTTTTGGTAGAAAAAGAGAAGAGGATGGAGAGCTTGGAGCATATATCTCTGTTTATACAGCAAGAACAACAAATGAGGAAATAGCTAAAGTTGCAACAGATGGAGGTGTGGTAACAACCATTTTGGCTTACATGTTTCAGCAAGGAATTATTGATGCCGCCGTTGTTTCAGGGATAGATGAGAAAAAACCTTGGAAAACAGTTCCAAAAGTTGTTTCAACAATTGATGAATTACTTAAAACTGCAGGTACAAGATATACCGTAAGTCCAACAATTTTAGGTTTAGGTTCGGCTGTAGATGAGTATGGTAAGGAGAGAATTGCTCTCGTTGGAACACCATGTCAAATTAAAGCTTTAAGAAAAATGCAAACAACAGAAAAAGGGGCTTTAAAGTACGGTTCCAAAGTTATTTTGGCTATAGGGTTATTCTGCATGGAAAGTTTTTATTACGATAAGCTTATTGGAAAATACTTAAAAGACAAGGTTGACCTTTCAAAAATCTCAAAATTTTCCATTAAAGGAGGAAAATTTATGGTTATAACCGTTGATGGAAAAGAGGCAATTAATGTGCCGCTAAAGGAGATAAGACCATACTCTAGAGAAAGCTGTAATAACTGCACAGATTTTACAGCTGAACTTGCAGACATATCGGTTGGAAGTATAGGTTCGGCTGATGGTTGGTCAACAGTAGTTGTTAGAAGTGAAATAGGTAGGAAAATCTTTGAAGAGTGTACAGCTGCAGGGTTGATTAGAAGTGAAGCATTGGAGAAAGTTGCTCCTGGATTTGAATCAATAATAAAAATTTCTAAAAAGAAGAAAAAAAGTTAGCGCCATAATTCTTCATTTTATTCAAGTTGTTCAAATTTAAAAACGGTTTAAACATTCATAGTACTAAGAAGGTTTACATAACCTAAGTTTAGATTGAAATATTCGTTCTTTCTAAATCTTTTATTACCATAACAAACACAACCATTTAATAGTACAAACCTAAGATTTTTCTTCCGCACGGGTGACCTTGCTTTGGAGGAGATCCTCATTGACGGAAGCATACTCGAAGGAGGGGGACAGATTCTTAGAGTTTCTACGGCATTATCAGCTATAATAGGCAAACCATTAAAAATTTTTAATGTCAGAGCCAAACGTAGCCCCCCAGGACTTAGAATGCAACATATAACTGCTATAAAGGCTGTTGCATTACTTGTTGATGGTAAGGTTGAAGGTTTAAGTGTTGGTTCAAAAGAAGTCCTTTTTAGACCCGGTAGAATTAAGAGTGGAAAGTTCAAGTTTGATGTGGGAACCGCTGGAAGTGTAACTCTTGTGCTTCAAGCGTTAACACCTGTGGCAGCATACGCACCTGCCGATGTTTTCGTTGAAATTAAGGGAGGGACAAATAATCAATGGGCGCCACCCATAGATTATTTTGAGAACGTTTTCATTCCAGTTTTAAAGCTGATGGGTTTTGAGGGTTCTATATCACTTTTACGTAGAGGATTTTATCCTAAAGGTGGTGGAATTGTAAGAGCAAGGTTTAATCCCGTAGCATATTTAAAACCTTTAAACATCGATAAAGCAAGTAATGTTTTACGTGTATGGGGTCTGGCTTACAGTTGTAGATTGCCAAACCATATTCCTGAAAGAATGGTTAAAACAGCAAAAAAAATCCTAGCTGATAAAGGTTATAGTGATGTAGACGTTAAAATTGACAGCCTACAGAAGGATGATCCACAATGCTCCCTAGATCCAGGGTGTGGAATTCTACTTGTAGCCGAATTTGAAGGAGGTTTAAGAATCGGTGCTGATAGTTTAGGAGAAATAGGAAAACCAGCTGAAAAGGTTGCTGAAGAGGCTACTTTAAACCTTATTCAACAATTAGAGGCTAAAGCTTCAGTAGATTTTCATCTTGCAGACCAGCTTATAGTTTGGGTTAGTCTTGCTAAGGGTACCTCAAAATTTTACACTTCTAGGCTTACTCTTCACACCCTAACCTCGATTGAAATTTGTAAGCAAATTTTAGGTTCAAAATTCGTCGTGGAGGGGGAGATTGATAAACCTGCAAGAATAACATGCGAAGGTGTTGGGTGGGAAAATAGGTTTTTATGATTTATAAGTTTAATTAAAGTCGATATATTAGTTGGATGTAAAAGCGGGTTGAAACGGATTTGAAGGAAGAATTTGTTGGTCTCTACATTGGAAGATTCCAACCAGTCCATAATGGACATATTTATGCTATTAAATATGCTTTAGGTAGAGTTAAAGAGTTGATTATTGGTGTTGGTAGTGCTCAGTTTAGCCATGAAATTGAAAACCCCTTTACAGCTGGAGAAAGAATTACGATGCTTAAACTTGGATTAGATGAGGCAAAAGTAGACAGAAGAACATACTTGATCGTTCCAATACCAGATACACAAATACATAGCCTATGGGTTGCCCAAGTTATAGCTTATACACCAAGATTTAATATCGCATTCACTAACGACCCTTTAAGCACCCAGCTTTTACTTGAAGCTGGATTTAAGGTTGAAAATATACCTTTGCTTGAAAGAGAAAAGTATAGTGCAACAAGTATAAGGATAAAAATGTTGAATGGTGAAAGTTGGGAGGAACTTGTACCATCAGCAGTTGCGGAATTTATTAAAAAGATAAATGGTGTTGAAAGAATTAGAAAATTAGCTCAAACAGATGAACCTAGTAAGGCCAAATTTGTTAAAGAAAAACATTAACCTTTATACCAGGTTTAACTTTTAAAATTTTTGCCGCATTAGCCATGTTTGCTGAGAACTCTAGGAAACCTGCACGCTAGAAGGTATGCGGCCATCCTTATATTGTATGGCTCAACGTTGTGAGATATTTCAACGATTGACGCAGATGGACATATTGACATAATTACAGCCTTCATCTCTGCGACATAAGAATCCCTTAACCCAAAGTCTGTAAGCAAAGTTACTATTGGCTTTTTAATCATAGCTACTGCCTTCTAATTTGAAAAGATTTATTTACCAGTGTTTTAGCTACTAACTTTAAAAGTTTAACTTTAGGGTTCAAAGGGTTGAAGAGGAAAGAAGAACTTTTGTTAATGATTCCTGGACCGACAAATGTTCCAGAAAGAATTATGAAAACACTTAAGAAACCTATGACAAACCACCGTGGGCCTGAGTTTCGCAGTCTTTATCAGGGAATTTTAGAGAAACTAAAATATGCTTTCCAGACAAAAAATGATGTTTACCCATTAACATGTTCAGGTACTGGTGGAGTTGAAGCTGCTGTTGGAAATGTTATTTCTAGGGGGGATAAAGTTATTGTTCCGATGTTTGGACAGTTTTGTGAAAGAATGGGTGAAACCGTTAGACGTTTTGGTGGCGAGGTTATTGAGGTTAAGGCGGAATGGGGTTCTGCGTGTAGTGTTGAAGAAATTAAGGCTATTCTTGATGTAGAAAAAAATGTTAAAGCTGTTGCTGTGGTGTATAATGAAACTTCAACTGGTGTAACATTAAGAAGCCTACCAGATATAGGCAAGATTACAAGGGAAAGGGGTGTGCTATTGATTGTTGACGCGGTTTCAGTTCTACTTGGAGATTATTTACCTGTTGATGAGTGGAATGTGGACTTATGTGTCGCCGGAAGTCAAAAATGTTTTGCATGTCCACCTGGTTTAGCAATGGTTTCTGTAAGTGAAAAAGCTTATGAAGCTGCCGAAAAAAACAAGTTTAGACCATTTAATCACGACTTTTTATTGTGGAGGGAATTTAAAGCTAAACTTGAAACACCCTTTACACCGTGTATTCCACTGTACTATGCTTTAGATGAAGCATTAAACATTCTTATTGAAGAAGGGTTAGAAAATAGAATCCGTAGACATATAACTTGTGCTGAAGCGTTCTACAAAACGTTTGAAAATTTAAATTTAAAAATCGTTGCTAAAGATGAGCTTAGGTCAAACACTATAATTGTTCCATATATTCCTGAGAACATAAATGTTGATGAATTTAGAAAAATTTTGAAAGAAAGGTTTAGGGTTGTTGTTGCAGGGGGAGTTGGTAAGCTTAAGGGCAAGGTTATTAGGATAGGGAGTATGGGGGTTGTTTCAGCTTACGAGGTTTTAGCTACAATTAATGGTATAATTAAAACGTTAAAGATGCTCAACTACAAGCCTGAAAAACAATTTAAAAAAACTGTTTTAGAAGCTAAAGAAGTGCTTTCTCAACTAAAAGATTTTAAGTTTTAATTTCTCCTTTTATTCCCATCTTTTCTAAGACTATATCCAAAATTTTTTCTGCAATTTCTTCTTTTCTTGCCATAGGTAGTTTTACAAAACTTTTATTCTTATCAACAACAAGAACCTCATTTGTTTCATGTCGAAAGCCCACATTTTTCCTACCAACATCATTTGCCACAATTAGGTCTATATTGGCAGACTTAAGACGTTTATACGCTCGTTCTACAAGTTCCTCATCACTTAAATTATACTCAGCTTTAAATCCAACAACAAAGGTTTTAGGGCTAACCTTCTTAGCTTCTTTAACAATTTTTAATGTTGGTTTAAGCTTTAAATCAAGCATTAATGTATCATCGGTGGAAACTTTCTGGTTATACGACTCTATTGGGGTAAAGTCTGCAACAGCTGCAGCCGAAATAAATAAGTGATAGTTTTCTGATTTAAGCTGTGATAACACGGTGTCAGCCATTTCATTTGACGTTTCCACATTTACTACTTTAATATTTGTTGGAGGTCTAACTATGCCAGGTCCATAAATAAGTGTAACTTCAGCACCCCTTCTAGAGGCCTCTGACGCGAGGGCTACACCCATTCTTCCAGAGCTTTTATTGGTTATTATTCTGATAGGGTCTATGTACTCGTAGGTTGGTCCAGCAGCCACTAAAACTTTTAACCCATCCATATCCTTAACGGCTAACCTTTTAACAACAGCTTCAACTATTACTTCTACATCAGCAATCTTAGCCTTACCTTCCTCAATCCTAGGCTCTATAAACTCAAAACCAAGTTTTTTAAGTTTTTCAATGTTGTCCTTGTTAATAGGATACTCGTAGAGAACCTTATGCATAGCTGGAACAACAAGTATGGGTATTCCAGCACTATAAGCAGCTAAAACTAAGGCGGTTACAGGAGTGTCATTTATCCCTGAAGCAAGTTTTCCTATTGTATTTAGTGTTGCGGGAGCAATAAGCACAAGGTCAACTTTACCTGAACTTTCAGTTAAAGATAGAAAGTCAATACTGCCATTCATCTCAACAACAGGCTTATTACCTGTAGCCCACTCTAAAACATCAGGGTTAAGCATTTTTTGGGCCATTGGAGACATAACAGGAAAAACTTCAGCACCCATTCTCATTAATTCTCTTGCAACCTTGGGTGCAGTTGTTAATGCAATACTTCCAGTAATGCATAAAGCTACCCTTTTACCGTAAAGCTTAGTGCTCTTTGAACCTAGAATATCTTTTGATGGATGGCTCTTTTCCATAAACCTCCAACCATACTATTTTTTTCTAACATCTTAATTAAAAATGTTAAAAGCGTATTTAGAGGTGTTGGAACTCCAGTGGAAATACCTAAACGAGATATTGCCCCATTTATATAATCTATTTCCGTTTTTCTTCCCCTCTTAATGTCTTGAAGCATAGAGTTAAAGTTTTCAGCAGTATCTTTTGCTGTTTTAAATGTTAATTCCACAGGGTCTTCTTGTAGTCGAATTTTAAGTTTATCTGCAACTTTAACACCTTCTAAAACTGTTTCAGCGATAAGTTGCTTTAAATCAGCATACTCTAAAAGTTCACCATTTCTCATACCAGTTAAGGTTCCAAACGGATTTATTCCCGCGTTAACAAGAGTCTTTGTCCAAACAACTGAGCCAATATTATCAGAAATCTCTACTTGAAAACCAGAGTCTTTAAGGTTTTTAGCAACACCAGCAACACCATCATGACTTTTTCTAGACAATCCTCCAAGAAAGGTTTTACCAAAACCTGTTGAAACAACAACACCAGGTTTCTCTAAGAAGGCTCCACAAAACGTTACTCCACGTATAATGTTCGCCTCTCCAATCATCTTTAAAACCTCATCCTCAACGCCTATACCATTCTGTAAACATAGAACCATGGTTTTTTTCCTGATTAGAGGGCATACCTGCTTGGAAGCTTCAGAAACATCGTAGGCTTTGACTGTTAAAAGAATGAGATCCCATGCCTCTTTTATTAAGGGTTGTATTGACGTTTCAGCCCTAATACTTTTCACAACTTTTTCCACCAATCCCTCCATTTTTAATCCATAACTTTTAATAGCTTTAACATGTTCTTCCCTAGCAACAATTGTAACATCGTTCTCACCATTAGATGCGAGTAAACCTGCAAAAAGACTTCCTATGGAACCAGCGCCCATAACAAGGATTTTCATGGAAAAACTCCAGAACTACAACTTTTTTACGTAACTTTTTCCCACTTTTCAATTCTCAAAACTTGCGAAAGTGTACTACCTACCCTAATTTCAGCTTTAATTCTCTGCTCTTTCTCAAGAACATCTTTAGCCCTGTTTGCGATTTCGACGGCAATTTCTTTAGGCACAACAACTATACCCGTATCGTCAGCAATAATCCAATCTCCAGGCCTAACTTTAGCCCCTCCACAGTAAATTTCAACATTTATTTCTCCAAAACCTTTAGGATCTCCAGCTGTGGGGTTTACATATTTAGCAAATACTGGAAAGTTCATCTTTCTTATTTCGTCGACATCTCTAACAGCACCATCAATAACAACACCATTCAATCCTTTAACCACACAACTTAAAGTTGCAAGCTCACCCCACACAGCCTTTTTGCTATCACACGCATCAATAACTAAAATGGAGCCGGGTTCAGCCACATCTATGGCTTCAACAGGTTTAGCCCAATCTCCAGGAGCTGTTTTAACTGTTACAGCTTTACCTACAGCTTTAACACCAGTAACTATTGGGAAAATTCCAAACATCTCACCTTTTCTTTGCATAGCATCAGAAATGTTTGCTGAGGAGACCTCCATAAACACTTTTTGAATATCTTCCTCACCATACTTCTTGTAAAGTTTTGTTGGAATGGGCTTTCTTTGTCTTATAGACTCTTTGATTACTTTTGTAGCTTCTTCAGCATTTTCAGCCTTAATTATGGCTCCACCAACAATAACTATGCTTGCTCCAGCTTCAACGGCTAAGGGTGCTGTTTCACTATTTATTCCCCCAGCTACAGCAACAGGAATGTTTACAGCATTAACAACACCCCTAAGAACATCCAAGGGTTTAATACCTCTCATTTGTTGGTCTATACCAACGTGAACACAGATATAATCTACACCAATTTTTTCAAGCTCAACAGCTCTTTTAACGTGATTTTCAACGCCTAAAAGGTCAACCATTATTTTTGCACCATACCTCCGCCCTGCCTCAACAGCCTCCCTAATAGTACTATCATCCGAAACTCCAAGGATTATTACCACTTCAGCCCCAGCTTTAGCAGCGGTCTCAACTTCAACTGACCCTGTATCCACGGTTTTCATGTCAGCAAGGATGGTATAGCTTGGAAACCTTCTTTTTAACTCTCTAACAGCATCTAAGCCTTCACTCTTAATCAGTGGTGTTCCAGCCTCTAACCAATCTGCTCCTCCGCGGACAGCTTCTTCAGCAACTTTTAATGCCCTATGAAGGTCTGTAAAATCTAGCGCTACTTGAAGTTTAGTCTCCTTAAAAAGATTGGACATGGATATTTACTAACCCCCCTTTATTATTTCAGATATTATCCTTTTTTCTAGAATTTCAGCTCTGGCTAGTACACCAGGTTTTAGAAGCCTCCTCTCAGCAAATACCTTTAACCTTTTACACATAAAATCGACAATTTTGCATAAATTTTCACAATTGTTGTACGAGGCTACCATATTTTTAAGCTTAAGCTTGTTCTCAAACCTTAAATTTTCAGCAATTTTAATCATATTTGGCAATGCTCTAACAACATTGTCAACTATCGTAACCGAAGCCCACAGTGCTGTTCTGGAAAACGGGTTTAAATCTATAGCTATAACATTTTTACCCATTTTTCGTAGACATTCTGTTCTATCACCATCCTCAATAGCTAGAAGAACGGTATCAGCTAAGAAGATACCCCTAGGAGAAACCTTACGTCTTAAGCTGGATAAACCAGGTATTTCTGATGATGCCTCATACCCGACACCAAAAATAGCCTCTAAACCTCTATCCTTTAAAAGTTTAGCTATTTTTGCCTCACGCGCTAAAGATCTATAAAAAAGGTTTACTTCAACCTTTGCATTAACACTCTTCGCAAGCCTAACGATCTCATCAACACATAAAGCCGCAGCATTACCGTTAACCGAGATAACAGGATATTTAGATAAAAGCATCATAGCTACAGCTACTTTTTCAGCTTCAAACGCAAATGGCAGGGTTTTTTCTCCAAGAATGTAGTCAAAGCATTCTCCTCTACCGTGAGCAATAAGTCCAGCTAACGCCACAAGACCCTTCTCAAATCCCTCTACAAGTTTTTCACGGATTCTTAAGGATTCAGCTCTTGGATGATTTTCAGGTATATGAAATTTATTGCTCAATTATCCTCGCCCCTATCAAATCAACATCTGAAGTGATAATTTCACCACCAACCTTTCTAAACAAGTTAACATAGGGAAAAACATCCTCAAGTTTATCCTCCTTTATAAGTGTAAATAGTGCTTCACCAAACATGTTCATTGAAAATCTCTGTCCGTTATACCTATCCAAAATATCTAGTACATTTCTTAGCCTTTGAGTGTAAATGTTAACTTCATCAGCAAACATTCTAGAAGCTTTTATGAAAGTTTCAACTGATGGTTTTGCTAGGAAATGTTTCAAAGCTTTTCTTCCAGCCAGATTTATTCTTAACCTAACTTCACGATTTTTCAAGAAGGTCTTTGTTGGTAAAGCTGAGAAATATAAAGAAACAACCTTAAAGCTTGACCAGTTAAACTTCCTTATGGAGCCTACCCCTGGAGCACCAGCTTTATCTCTAACCTCAAATCCGCCGAAAGTTTCACCTATAACAGTCCCAAGACCAGTTTTACATTTGATTTCAGCTAAATGTGCAAGTTGTGCTGCTTCGACTTTAGATAATCCTAAATTTAACGCCTCATTTAAGGCTAGTGACAATCCTAGAACTCCGGCTCCGCTTGTACCGTAACCAGCTCCTACTGGTAGATCGGTTTTATGTATAACTTTAATGTTGTAAGGTTTTTCTACAAGTTTTGAAAGCTCATTTATCAGTGTTAGAGACACGTCAGCTTTGGTTGGAGAACTATTTATGCTTATGCTTACAATCCACCTATGACTTTTCTCCACCTCAACCTCGGTGTACACACCTTTGGTTAGCGAAAAACCTCCGCCAAGAGAACCTTTCCTTAGCAAATTTTTATATTTATCATTTATAATAAAAAAACCTGTTATATGAGCTGGTGCGAAGGCTTTAACTTTTTTCAACTTAATGAAAAGTTAGTTATTAATGTAAAACTTAAAGATATCCTACAAAACCTTTAAAGAACTTCATATTTTTTCCATCTATTTTTAACGCTAAACCAAATAAAACAAACATAATCGTAGAAGGTACTGCTTTAACTTTCTAAGCACAAATTTTATGTCCAAAAAACTGAAATATTAATAAATCACTTTTTAAAGGTAAGTTATCTCATAAAGTAATGGCGAGGAATAAGGCGTTGAGCACGGTAGGTAAAGGAGACTTCATACTTATAGATTATGTTGCAAAGATAAAGGAGACAGATACAGTATTTGACACAAACATCAGCTCTATTGCAAAGGAGTTGAAAATTTTTAAGGAAGACGGAATGTACGAACCTATGCTTGTGGTTGTGGGAGAGGGATGGGTTTTAAAGGGACTTGATGAAAAACTTGTTGGAATTAAGGTTGGAGAAAAAACGGTTATTGAACTCCCACCTGAGAAAGCTTTTGGCCCAAGGGATTCAAACAAAATTAAACTTGTCCCTTTACGTAAATTTCAGCAGCAAAAAATAAACCCCTATCCCGGTATGGAGGTTGAAGTTGATGGTAAACTTGCTGTTGTTAGAAGTGTTGGTTCCGGGAGAGTTCAGGTTGATTTCAACCCTCCACTTGCGGGTAAAACTTTACTTTACGAGGTTGAAGTTAAGAAAGTCTTACAAACACCATTAGAAAAAGTTAAGGCTTTGATTCGTCGCAGAATACCAAAAATAGACCCTGAAAAGTTTAATGTTAAATTTTTAGAAAAAAATGTAACAATAGAAATGCCTGAAGAAGCTTTAAACATTGATAGGCTTCAGCTTGCGAAAAGAGGTTTGGCTTTTGACGTTCAAAAATTTTTTCCTGATGTTGAAGTTGTAACGTTTGTTGACAACTATGTAAGAAAAAGGAGAAATAGTGTGGAAGGGAAACCTAAAGAGGAAGAATCAAAACTTGAACAAAAACTTGACCATTAACAGGACATTTAACAGTTCCGTAAATCTTAATAACCTTGCATTTTAACCCAGCTTGCAGTACTTGAGGGACACAATCGTTAAACATTTCACACTGAATATTACTACACTTCTGAGGACTAAACTCTATGATAGCACCCTCAATTGCAAATTTTTGCTTAATATTTACTTTTAAGCTTGCAGATTCAACTTCAACAAGACAAACCTCCCCACCAGAAAGTTTACACTCAAAAATTCTGTCTCTTACATCAACAACAGTATAACATTTCCCAGGTTGAAGATTATGACAAACTTTTAAAAGTGAACAATTTAAACATTCCACAGCCAAACCTTGATAGATAAAGGTGTACCCTTTTTTAGCCTTACCGACGCTGATAAGCGTTAAATTTCTTCTAACTTTACTGGTAGCCATATAGGTTCTTTGGAAACATTTATTAACTAACAAGGTTATTTCTAAACTAGCTAATATGCCTTAAGCTTTTCACCTTTTACCAGTTAGAAACAATTTTAATGGGGTAAGTTCATGCTCGGTAATAAACATCCATACCATTCACAGCTAGAAAACTTAAAACTTAAAGGAACAACAACAGTAGGAGTTATATGTGAAGACGGTGTTGTGTTAGCTACCGATACAAGGGTTACAATGGGGTATTTTATAGCTCACAAACATGGAAAAAAGGTTTACAAGATTGATGACCATTTAGCAATGACTATTGCGGGAGTTGTTGCTGATGCACAAAATGTTGTTGATGTTTTAAAGGCTAATGTAAGGGTGTTTAAGCTTACAAATGGTAGACCGATAACAGTAAATGCTGCTGCAAGACTTGCAGCGAACATACTCTTTCGTAGCAGATACTTTCCATTAGTGCTTCAAGCAATTATTGCTGGAGTTGATGATGATGGACCGCACATATTTTCACTAGATCCCTTGGGAAGTTTGACGGAGGAGAAAAAGTTTTTTGCTACAGGCTCAGGCTCACCTATTGCCTTAGGAATACTTGAAGATGGCTATAGAGATGGGTTAACTATTAAGGATGCTATACCTCTAGTTGTTAGAGCTATTAAATCAGCCATGAAAAGAGATGCTGCAAGCGGGGATAGTTTTGATGTTTCGGTGGTAACTAAAGATGGTTATATGGAATTAAGTGAAGAGGAAAAGCAAAAGTATGGTTAAGTCTATTAATTCAATTCCCTTTACTTACCAGGTTTCCGCCAATTTAAGATTTAACATGTAATAAAAAGCAACTACAACGGTTAGTATTGAGGGATTTTTAAGAGATGAAAAGAGAAACTGTAGATTCGTCAAGAAAAAGTATAAAAAGTATAATTGATGTTGTACTTCAGTATATTCCAAAAGAAGCTGAAGTTTCACGAATAGAGTTTGAAGGACCAAGACTTGCAATATACACAAAGAAGCCTGAAATTCTACTTGAACAAAGCTATATAATAACAGACCTTGTAAACAAGATAAGAAAGAGAGTTATCTTACGTTGCGATCCGTCCATAAGGATGAATGAAGAAGAAGCTAAGAAAGCTATAGAAAAGATTGTAAGCCCTGAGGCTGAAATAACTCAAATGTTTTTTGACCCGGTAGTTGGCGAAGTTATCATTGAGGCTAGAAAACCTGGACTTGTAATATCCAAAAATGGTTTAACTTTCCAAGAGATTATTAAAACAACTAAATGGCGACCACGTGTTTTAAGAACTCCGCCAATATCATCCAAAATTATTGCTCATGTGAGATACTACCTTTATAATGAAGCTGAAGAGAGAAAGAAAATACTTCATGACGTTGGTGAAAGAATTTTTAGACAACCATTGCATAAAGGTAAGGAGCTACTCATTACACCCCTAGGAGGTTTTCAACAGGTTGGCAGGTCAGCAATGCTCATAAGAACTAGGGAAAGTATGGTTCTTGTTGATTGTGGAATTAACCCAGCATCCACAAACCCTGAGGAAGCTTACCCTAGACTTGATGTTGAAGAGTTTGATGTAGAAGCTCTTGATGCTGTCGTTATTTCACATGCACATCTAGACCATTGTGGATTACTTCCAATATTATTCAAGTACGGATACGATGGTCCTATCTACTGTTCTGAGCCAACTTTACATCTCATGATTTTGCTTCAACTAGATTACTTAGATGTTCTAAAAAGAGAAGGTAAAACATTACCTTATGACCAGAAAGATGTGCGGGAGGTTGTAACTCATACTATTCCTGTTAGTTTTGGTGTGGTTACAGACATATCCCCAGATATAAGGTTAACCTTACACAACTCAGGACATATTTTAGGTTCATCCGTTGTACATTTACATATAGGTGATGGACTCCATAACATAGTTTATACTGGAGATTTTAAATTCATGAAAACCATGCTTCTTGAAGCGTCATCAACAACTTTTCCAAGAGTTGAAACATTAATAATGGAGAGCACATACGGTGGGTCTGAAGATATTATGCCTCCGAGGTTTGAAGTTGAGCAGAGATTTGCAACCATAGTAAACCAAACAATAAACAATAACGGAAAAGTTTTAATACCAGTTTTAGCTGTTGGAAGAGCTCAGGAGATAATGGTTGTCATTAACGAGTATATGGAGCGGGGGATAATCTCCCAAGTTCCGGTTTTTATTGATGGAATGATAAATGAAGTCACAGCAATCCATACAGCCTTTCCAGAGCATCTTTCAAAAGAGCTGCAAAATAAAATACTGCATGAAGATGTAAATCCATTCCAATCTGAACAGTTTTTTATAATTAAGCACGCAAGTGGAAGAGAAGAAGTTTTTAGCGAAAAATCATGTATAATCCTTGCAACATCAGGCATGCTTGAAGGTGGTCCTGCTCTTGAATACTTTATGGAGCTTGCCCCTGATGAAAAAAACACTATAATGTTTGTGTCCTATCAAATTGAAGGAACTCTTGGAAGGCGTATATTAAACGGTCTTAGAGAAGTCTCGATGGTAGATTCTGAAGGTAAAATTAGAGTTGTAAAGGTTAAAGCTCGAGTTGAATCTGTTGAAGGTTTTTCAGGACATAGTGACAGAAACCAGCTTTTAAATTATGTTAAAAGGATAACTCCTAAACCTCAAAGGGTTATCATCTGCCATGGTGAAAAATCAAAAAGTTTAAGTCTTTCGTTGGCAATTGAAAAAACATTTAAGATTAAGTGTAGTGTTCCACCAATACTTGAAACAACAAGAGTTTACTAGCTTTTAGGATGGTGATTTTCCCCGCCAAATTTTTATTGATGAGGGTGTCATTACAATTCTCTCCTCTCCAAGTCTAGCTATATCTCCATCAATAACTTGAGAGAAGGCTTTAAGTTCGTCTATGGCATTTTTAACCTCCTCAATGTTTTTTATCGCTAAAGGAGTAATCTTTATGATTAAAACATTTCCCATTTTAAGTTCTTCTTTAATCTTTTCAACATCGCTGTAATCTTTCAAAGAAATTGCCTTAATATAGGTTACAGGTTTTTCGCTTCTAAACCCTCCTCCATCTGCTACACTCATTTTTGTTCACTTCTACCTGATAGTTGTTTTTACTGATTTGATACCTTAGTTCATTATTAAGGTTGAAACTTAAAAAGATTTTTTTCGGTAAACTGCACCTACTTCGCAAGTCCTGGATTATGCTTTACGCTAGAGTAATATACAAGAAGACATTAAAAATGATGTTTACCTATAAAAACGTTTAACTTGACTTGTAAACCTTACATTCAGGTTTTAATGTTTTGAATTGTACACCAAACTTTATCTCCAACATAATGAATATTTTTTATAACTTTTCCACTACTCATTCTCATAATTTCTTCCATTGAATATAGGCTTAAACCAACAGCAAACGGTTTATTATACTTCTCATCAACAATTGCTACAACTGAGTTTGACTGAAAATCTCCAACAATTTTTACAATACCAGGACGCATAACATCAGCTCCACGACATATGTAAGGTATTGCAGCTTGGTCAACCACAACTTTTGGAAGTTTAGCAAGTCCGCCCTCAAAAATAAGTGTAGGAAAAAACTTTTCATCCATTTTAAGTATTAACGGAGCGCCATCTATCACATAAATTTGGAAGTTTTCTGCTTCAACCTTTTCCATAGAGTGTTTTTTGATAATGGATAGCTTATCTACTAAAGCTTGAGATAGACTTTCAGGTAAAGAGTAGTATAATTTAACGGCATCCTTAGCCTTAATAAAACATCTTTTAATACTCCTCAACTCGTTTACAATATATTATTCATTGACTTTAAAACATTTAGTTTAAACTTTAAAGCGATATTTTTAAATTATAGCTGTTTCTCTCTTCTAACAAGAGAAGAAAATTTGGGTTGATTCCAATGCCAAACGAGATGGCGATAAAACTTCTCGAAGAAAGTGTTGGAAAAGTTGTTCTTGTAAAACTTAAGGGTGGAAAAAGCATCAGGGGAGTACTTCAAGGATTTGACCAGCATATGAACCTACTACTTGGAGATGCTGAAGATATTACTGTCCCTGATAAGGTTGATAAGCTTGGAGTAATAGTAGTGAGAGGAGATAATGTAATTCTCATTTCTCCACCAAAGTAAGGTGTAAAAGATAATGGTTGAAATGTTTTGCCTATCCAACTTATGGAGGTTCTATCTGTTTGGAAAAAGGTTCAAAACAAGAATGTAAAAATTTTGGCTGGTTTAAATTTGAGAATTGGATTTAACTAGCAGTGATGCTTTACTTCGTTAACTAAGAAGAGGGTTTAGAGGACATTAAACAGAAGTTCTAGATAAAGAGGCCGGGCAGGGTTTAACGATGTAGAAGCCATATTTTTCTATTACCTTAGCATTTTCAAATGACATTACTTTAAAAAATGGAGACAAAAATTTTTAAATAAAATAAGGAATAAAAGTTTCAGGTAAGGAAGGTAACAAAAAACTATTATATTGTGTTAAAAGGTAGATTAATTGAATTCAGGATTTTGAGGTTGAAGTTTTATGGCTATATCTATGGGTAAGTTTAACAAACCAACACATGCAAGATGTAGAAGATGTGGTAGGAGGGCATATCATGTATCAAAAAAAAGGTGTGCTGCATGTGGGTATGGTGAAACAAGTAGGCTTAAAAAAAGCTTAACAAGGTTAAGAGGAAAACCTTAAACCATTAAAAAGCTAAATTTTAGGTACTCCTCCCCTGCTTGGTTCTACATTTTTCCCCCGTATTTTAATAATTGATTGTTAAGCCTAGTAAAGTTTTCAACAATTTGCATCGTTTCTAAGACATTCAAGATTTCGTAAAGTTATTTAATTTAAAAGAGGGTTGTGGAGTAGGATTGACGAATTTTACCACGACTACCTGAGTTTACTTGGACATAAAACTTTTAATTTTATAACGAAAACTTATTAGGGAGAGAACTAGTTTTGCTTGAATATTTGATTTCCATCATAATTCTAGGGTTGGCTGCTGGCTTCTGCCCCATTCAAGTAGCCTTTCTCACACCTTTTGCTGTTAAACTATTTGGTGGAGGAAGGGGTTTCAGTATGGTTTTTAAATTTTCCTTAAGCTTTTCAATACCATTAATCCTTATTGGAGTTGCCATAAGTAAGTTTGGAAGCCTTTTCGACACGGAACATGTTAAATTAGTGTCTGGAGTTCTTCTACTCTTTCTAAGCCTTTTTATGTTTAGAATCTTAAAGTTTAAATGGGGAAGGAAGTTAAAACATGGAAATTTTGGTTCAAAGGACTACGTGCTAGGGCTAACATACGGTGTTTTAACAATTGGTAGAGGTGCTCCTTTTCTTCTTTCAGTCCTCATAATCCTGTCAAACACCAGAAATGTTCTGGCTTCTGCCATCGCCGTGCTTATCTACTCACAGTTGATGGTGTTACCTATTTTAATCCTAGTAATGGCGGCTGAGTGGAGGATAAAGGATAAGCTTGTAACGTATGGAAAACTTTTAGACTTTATAGTAGGTGTTATGTTAGTGGTTTTAGCCTTTTACTTTATAACTTCTGCCTTAAGCTTGGTTTAGCAGACGAAATGTCCTCTTAAAACTGGAGGATGCCTCCGCAAACTTATGTGGGTGAGGCTGTTGCTGCTGGTACTAGTTTGAAGCCTGAGGTTTTGGAACCTGTAACTTTTGGGTTTATGTCTATTAACAGGTATGAGGTTTGACCTGTATTTACTTGTACTCCACCCTTTGTTATGGTTATGGTTAGTTTTTCTGGTGGAACAGTAGCCGTGTAGTTTACTCCATCTACCGTTACAATTGCATCTTTTATTTGAAATCTAACTAGATTGTATTTTCCTGCTTGTAGATTTGTATTTCCAACAACTTTGCTCATGTTTACCACGCTTAACAGGTTTATCCATCCCTCGTCTGCAACTTTGTACCATCCAGTTCCATTACCAGCCTCTGCTCTATGCACCATCACCTCACCATAATGAATGTAAATGTTTGATGCATACCCCCATTCTCTAGGCGGATCCGTCATCATAGCACATAACGTGCCATACCCATATACATGTTGAATGGTAAGGTAGGCAACAGATCCTGCAATTATTACTAAACCAAGCATAGTAAACAGTATAGCCTTCATCTTCACTTTACATCACCTATCAAGAAGTATGTAAAAAAAAAGAGATAAAGAACACTGTGAAACACGTGTTTCAAACTAGGCAAAAACACGACTGAAAATGAAAATGTGTGTTTCTTTGCCTAAAATAAGGCATAAAAAATTCAGGACTGGTTTGAAGTTGATTGAAAAGAATTAGCAAATTTTCCAGAGTATACAAGCTATGTTGACTACTGCAAAAAAGCAAGAGAATTATATGTTAGTTTTTAGCAGTTTTCTATACTTTTGAATTTCTAAAAACTAAAATTTAAATGGGATATTTTCAGGGTATCAAATTAGATAAGGTGCCAATAAAATGTCTAGAAATATTTATGAAAGAAAACCATGGCTGAAGAACTACAACTCCTTTGTTCCAGAAACTCTTGAATATCCTAATGTTCCCATATCCTACCTCGTTAAATCTTCTGTTAAGGATTTTCCTGAAAAACCTGCACTATATTATGGGAATAGAAAAGTAACCTATAGAGAGTTTGGCGATTATATTGCAAGATTTGCCGCAGCCCTTGATGAAATGGGCGTTAAGAAGGGGGACAGGATTGGCATCCTATGTTTAAATACACCTCAATATCTCATAACATTCTATGGAGCTCTGGAAATTGGAGCTGTACCAACAGGTGTTAATCCGCTTCTTACACCAAGAGAACTAGAGTATATACTGGTTGATGCGGATATCGAAACACTAGTTACGTTAGACCTTTTCCTACCTCGTGTTCAAGAGGTAAAAGAAAAAACTAGTCTTAAACATGTCATAGTTACTAGGCTTAATGATTTTCCGGGGGATGAATCTTTACCGGAGCCTCAAAAGATAATAGGTACAATATCATTTTTAGACTTACTTAAACATGATTCAAATCCTCCTCAAGCTAAAATAGATCCAAAAAATGATTTAGCGATTCTTCAATATACTGCCGGAACGACAGGCTTACCTAAAGGGGTAATGTTAACTCATGCAAATATCGTTGCAAACATAACTCAAATCTTAGCATGGTTAGAGTTTAAGAAGGGAGAGGAAATAGTTTGTTCATCGTTTCCATTCTTTCACCTAGCTGGTTTGGCTTTTAACATGGTTGCTGTGGCTGCAACAGCAGCACAAGTACTTATAACTAATCCAAGAGATATTGAAACAACGTTTGACCTCATAGACAAGCATCATCCATCAATTTTATGTAATGTTCCAACAATCTACATTATGCTTTTAAGACATCCAAGATTCAATAGTTCAGCTATAGGGAAGGTAAGAATGTTTGTGAGTGGAGCAGCTCCACTTCCCACAGAAATCTTAAGGGAGTACCAGCAAAAGACTAATGGCGTAATGATTGAAGTTTGGGGAATGACCGAAGCTAGCCCAGTGCTTACAGCAAACCCTGTTAAGGGACATAAAAAAGCTGGTTCGGTAGGGATACCTCTTCCAGATACTATGGTTAAAGTTGTAGACATGGAAACCGGGGTTAAAGAACTTCCGATAGGTGAACAAGGTGAGCTTATAGCACAAGGTCCACAAGTTTTCTATAAAGGCTACTGGAAAAAGCCTAAGGAAACAGCAGAAGCATTAAAGAATGGATGGTACTACACTGGAGACGTAGGCTACATGGATGAAGATGGCTACTTCTACATTGTAGATAGAAAAAAGGATATAATCAATGTTTCAGGTTATAAGGTTGCCTCAAGAGAAGTAGACGACATACTACTCCAGCATCCAGCAGTTAGCATGGCGGCAACTATAGGTATTCCAGACCCTGAACGGCCAGGAAGCGAGGTCGTAAAAACTTATATTGTGCTAAAAGAGGGATATAAACCGAGCCCTGAACTAGCTGAGGAAATTAAACAATGGTTAAGAAAACTTCTAGCACCTTACAAAATCCCAAAAATTATTGAATTTAGGAGGGAGTTGCCGCTTAGCGCTACAGGAAAAATTCTTAAGAGGGAATTAAAGAAAGAAACGGTATGAAACAAGATAGGATTTATTTTTAAACAAAGGTATAAAAATATAAGAAAAGGGAAGTCATATAAAAGGTAGAGAAACCTGAAATGGGCCGGTAGATCAGCATGGAATGATCGTCCGCTTGGCATGCGGAAGGTCGCGGGTTCAAGTCCCGCCCGGTCCATCAAATTCAAAAGAAGCCTCTACAGGTTTTAGTAAGTAGGAAGCTTCTAAACTCTAAATACCCTTACCTCCGCGTAGACTGTGGAACGTTTAAGAACTCTTTAGTTCTGAATAGTTCTTAACAATTTAAAAATGCTAAGTTTAAATTAATTTACAAGTTTTTGTTTATAAAGTTCTTGCAGTAGCCTCTTTGCATACTTTTCATCTGTAAAAGCTTTTAACCTTTTTACTGTTGTATCATATGCATCAATAACTTCTTCCTCCAAAGTTTTAGCATAATTTGCTTTAGGATCTATTTCATCAAGTTTATGAATCAAAATTTCTCTTTCCTCTTTGGGCATTATTCTTTTATCTGTCATTGCGGCTGCTCTTGCATAAATTCCTTCATCCAGCAAGTACTTTAAAGCTTTAAAAGGAAGTTCATAAAATTCACCCATTGCTCCAGTTCTTTGAGTAAAACCTTCAGGGGTTGCAGCTTTGAAAGAAACCCTAACATAAAGCTTATTCTTAAACTCTGCAAGCCTTTTCACATAACCTTTATCATTTCCCAAAATTATTCCATTTGTTTCCAAAATAAAAAGAGAATATTTTGATTCTTTAACAAAGCTAAGCACAGCCAGTAGATGCTCCTTTCCAATAGTTGGCTCACATCCAGATAAACGGAGCTTGTTAACTTTTGGAATAAGCGTTCTCCAATAATCAGAGTAAACAATCCCTTCTTCAGCAGCCTTAAACAGGTTTTGAGAAACTTGCTTTGGAGAATAAAATTTACCAAATTTTTCAGGAAAATCCCTTGACCAACCACTCCAGCAGTAAATACACCTCAAACAACAACCAACAGCGTAACCAGTAGCTATACCTCTATAAACAGGAATAGAATAAAAATCAGTATATTTTCTTTCTAAGCCATCATTACAATTCCTAGTTACCATTCTCTCAGTTTCCTTTGCTAATTCTAAAGGATTAAAAGGCTTAAAACCTCTGGTTAAAAATCTTTGATACTCGTTCATTTATTCCACAATTTTAGTTTTGATGAAGGAGGACTAAAGTACTAGCAAAAATACAACATCGCCTTATTTTGAATAGTTTAATCTGTTACTATAATAACAACTTTTTAAAGATTTATGTGCATTAAACAGCAATAAGTGGAAAATTTACCAGTTTTCCACTTTTCCATTTTCCCCGCAGGCTTTAAAATTTTCAACCTAAAGGTTATGTATAAACACCACAGCATACTACTCTGTACCACAAATTTTGCTTTTCCAGGAAATAGAAACATTAAAGCCCTCTATTTAATGGAAAAATGAGGTAATAATGAATTATTAAGGCGATGTAAAAACACTTTTCTATTTTTGTTTCTGATTTTCCGTCCGTGAAGTTTATTGTTTTCCCTTCGGAAAAACGTTAAAAAGTAAAGTTTGGATGTTGAATATAATACTTTTAGTTAGGAATTTGCTTAAAAGTTAGTTACCCTACTGTTATAATGAGAAGAGTTTTGGGTGTTAAGTTTGGTTTTAAAAACTTCCCAAGAATATGTTGAAAGTTTAAGAAGACTTAAATTGAACGTTTACATGTTTGGTGAGAAAATCATAAATTTTGTTGAACATCCAATAATTAAGCCTTCAATAAATTCTGTGGCTAAAACCTACGAGGTTGCAGAGAAACCAGAATATGCCTCTATAGCAACAGCGAATTCGCATCTTACAGGTGAAAAAATTAACAGGTTTACACATATCCACCAAAATGTTGAAGATTTGATTAAGAAACTTAGATTGCTTAGAGTTTTAGGTCAACTAACAGGTACGTGTTTTCAAAGATGTCCAGGTTGGGATGCTATCAACGCCTTATACAGCGTAACCTATGAGATAGATAAAAAACATGGAACAAGATACCATGAAAACCTTAAAGAATATGTTAAATATCTTCAACAGGAAGACCTTGCTGCTTGTGCAGCCATGACAGATCCTAAGGGAGATAGAAGTCTTAGACCCTCAACTTTACCGGATAAAGACCTATACCTACATGTTGTGGAAGAACTAAAAGATGGTGTTGTTGTTAGGGGTGCTAAAGCGCACCAAACTGGTGCACTTAATTCTCACGAAAAAATTGTTATGCCAACTTTAGCTATGAATAATGATGAAAAAGCCTACGCTATATCCTTTGCAATTCCAAGCGATGCTGATGGGATAATCTACATCTATGGTAGGCAATCATGTGACCTTAGAAAAATGGAGAAAAATGCGGAAATAGACCTTGGGAATGCTAGTTTTGGAGGCCAAGAAGCGCTAATAGTATTTAATGACGTTTTCATTCCTAGGGAAAGAATCTTCATGTTTGGAGAAAACGAGTTTAGTAGGAGTCTGGTTGAGAGGTTTGCAGGTTTTCACAGACATAGTTATGGTGGATGTAAGGTTGGATGTGGAGATGTTCTTATAGGTGCAACAGCTCTTATAGCTGAATATAACGGTATTGCTGATGCAAGTCATGTAAGAGATAAAATTGCTGAAATGATTCATTTAAATGAAACATTATGGGCTTGTGGCTTAGCAGCCTCAGTTGAAGGTAAAAAAACTGATTCAGGAGCATACCTAATAGATTTAATGCTTGCAAACGTTTGTAAGCTAAACGTTACAAGAAATCCCTACGAAATAGCTAGATTAGCTCAAGACATTGCGGGAGGTTTAATGGTAACTTTACCGTCAGAAAAAGATTTTAAACATCCAGAAATCGGGAAATACTTGAATAAATACTTTAAAGGTAAGATAGACATTCCAACGGAACACAGAACAAGAATTCTAAGATTAATAGAAAACATGACCCTAGGTTTTGGTGCAGTAGGTTATCTGGTTGAATCTTTACATGGTGCAGGCTCACCCCAAACACAAAAAGTGATGATTAGAAGACTTACAGATTTAGAGTATAAGAAAAAAATTGCAAAAGAGATAGCTGGAATTAGGTAAGACCTATCCAACCAGCAATAGAAAAATCATCCTAAAAAAGTAATAAAAAAATCAAACTACCAAAAAGGAAGACTAGCCTTAAACTTCGTAAAACGTCCAACCTTCATGAAAAATGAGTGATGTTGCCAGTAGGTTTAAGCTTCCATCGAAACCTTTAACCCCTAAACATATCAACAAAATATGATGCTTCATAAAAAGCCTTAAAAGACGTTAAACTTTAACCTACCCTCACCATCTTTATTTCTTGCCAGACCGATTTTACAAGCATTCTTGTATCCACGTCTATTACGGAAAGTAGAGCAAGGTAGAAGATTCCGCCGAAGGCTGTTAGGCCTAAAATCTGGTATACTCTGACTGGTTCAAACATGTTCTTAACTAAGATGAGGATACCACTCATAATTATTGAGGTGAAAACGTATTTGGTGATGTTTTTCCATGGAATTTCTATTTTAGCCATTTTGCAAACCATAAGGTACAATATTAAAAACATTACAAAGCGTGTTGTTGAGTTTATTATAACCACTGCAAGGGAGGACTGTATCGGCTGGTTTTGCGTGTATGTTGTTAGCACATAGTATGTTAAAGGTATAGTTATGGCTGAGTGAACGTATGGCAGGGAGAATGCTACAAAAAGCCGGCTTTTCATAAGCTCTCTAAACGGTATTTTTGCCTCTTCGTCTATTCTTTCAAGTCCGTAAAGTATAAAGCTAAACACTGTGGATATTGTCGTCACAAGGGAATCCACAGCTAAGACCATCAACACTGGCCATGCTAGTTGATAGTCTTCTTTGAGGATTGAGAGGTAAAGTTCTGGTAGTGTGAGAGCTCCAGCGGTCATGGGTATTGCAAACATTAAGACTGTTTTTATGGATGTTGTTATCTGTTGGCTGCTTTTCTCCGTTAAAAGTTTTGGGTAGAGGGCAAAGGCCAGAAAAGATGAGTATGTTATTATAGTGGCTATTTGGTATGCAGCACCGTAGTTGCCTCTTGCCGCTTCTCCACCATAGATAAAAAGTATTATAAAGATGAAGCCGGCTATCTGGTTGCCTAAAACATTGTAGACGTTTACAACAGAACCCTTCAACCACTCTTTTACATACGCCCATTTCACATCTTGTTTAAAGTCTTCTACGAGTAGTTTTAGGTAGTAGAGAACTTGCAAGGCAATAGCAACAGTTATGCTTACTATTGCTCCTTCTAAGGGTTTTTTAAACCCAATTATGATAACATAACCTAGTAAAACCTTGCATACCTCAGCTATTAGTAGCCCGTAGCCAAGGGTTTGAGGTTTTTTTGCCCTTAAACATGCTTCAAGAGTGTTAAGTAGATGAAGTTCAACTATTTGGATTGAAACAAGAATGTATAGGTTAACATATTTTTGGACACCTAATGCTGAGGCTATAAACGGAATTAGGGATATGTAGATTGCCGTTGTGGCTAAGGATATTGCCAGGTTTGCCATCACTCCTGTTTTTACTGCACCTTCTTCCCCTCTCGCCACAAAACGCATAACCCAGAAGGGAAGAATTCCAGCCATTGTTGTGAAATAGGTTAGTACATCGTTTACGTTAAACAAAACCCCATACTCATTTGGGCTGGTTGAGCGGGCCACCATGTACTGGAAAGCCAAACCAGTAGCTATGCTGACTATTTTAGCAGCAAAAATAATAAAACCAGAATACTGAACCCTAACCTCGTTTTTACTCAAAATTCCACCTTTATACTTGAGCAGCCCCAGTTACAGCGTTTCCAAGATTTTACTTTAATAGTTTTAGGCATTATTATTTATTCATCATCTTTTTAACATTCTTCAACCTCAAAGTATTTATTTTTTAAAAAACCATCTATTCCTACTCGCCGAGAAACCTTTCTACTTTTCCATGTGAAATTTTGAGAACACGTTTAAACATAGATTTAAGAAGCATGTTAAAGCTAATGTTTTTTAAAATTCATCCTATTTTGGCAATTAATTGACGTCTTAAAATTGTTTGAAGACGAGTTTAATTAACATTATCAGATACGTGGTGCGGCCGCCGGGATTTGAACCCGGGTTAGGGGCTTGGAGGGCCCCTGTCCTAGTCCAGTCTAGACCACGGCCGCGTTTAAAAATTCTATCTTACCATGTTTCTAATTACTTTATAAGCTAGCTTTAAAGTTGTTGAAGATACTTTTAAAAATTTCTGTTTTTGGTTAAGTCTATGTGATATGCGAAGATATTCCATAACCATGCCATGAAGATTGTTAATAACAGAGAGCTATCCCAAAAGATGCGTCGTTAGGTAGTGAGTTTTATAAATTTTTGGATTTTGATTTTCTAAATTCAGAATAAGATTGATATAGGAAACATAGGTGCACATGAATACTATCATCCAAGCAACAAGTGCACACTATGGATGCTAAAATTCACCAGAACCTTAACCATAAAACCTACCAGGAAATGAAACATACAACCTTTTAGAGTTGTCATTCTCTTTAGTTTTCACGGTTTTAACCTTGAAATTTTTAGTATGTCTTCCACAGCTTTCTCGCTTAAAAGGCAGTTTTTAACTGTTTTCTTGTTATGTTTTCCTGTTTTATGTTTAAACTGATTTAAAAATGGATATTAGAATAACAATTAGTGGAGGAATTATTGCTATAGGTAGTCCTGGAAACAGCCCACGTTTTTCAAGCATTTTTAAGGATAGAAATATCCCTAAAAAAATCATTGTAACACATACCATGAATGTTTCTATTGAAAAGAATATGTAGACATGAGCTATTAGAGAAGAATAAAGAAAAAGGTCGCCTAAACCTATAAGAAGTTCCCTATACGTGATAGTAAGCTCGGTTAAAACCAGTTTACTCCTGTTATCGGTAAGTGTTACAAGTTTTTTAATTGGTCCGACACCTACGGCAAAGATGTCGTAAAATGATAAGGCTAAAAGAATCGTGATGAGACTTAAAGTTGGAATTATAAATCCAAAAAATGTCCCTAAACTTGATGCAAAAACTAGAATGAGGATGTTTCTAAGTAGACCTCTAATAATAAAAATGCAGTAAAGGGTAAGAAGTGTTGCTACTACACATATTAAAAAGAGAACTGACAAGTTTAAAGGTGGGTTAAAAAATCCTAGAATCCATAAGAAAGCTGGAAGATAGAAAATGTAGAAGATGAAAACTATGGTAAAGTAGCTTAAAGAGATAAGAACTTTTAAAATTTTAACACGTCTATGCTTGCTAAGGACGTAAACAACTAGCCCAGCAAAAACCATGATAAGGGTGAAATATAGGGCATCAAAAAGAAAAGAGTGCTCAACAGGAAATGTTAACATTAAGGGAGGGGTGCCGTAAGTTGTTAAAAGAATTTGGGCAAAAAATATTGAAAGAAAGATTGTTAAAATAAATGGTAAAGAATGGTGAATTTTAACTTTAAAGCGGCTCATTTAAGCTCTTCCATCAACCTTAAAAGTTTTAAATCACAGCTACTACAGAAGGTTGGAAGCTTGTTATCAGTATCCTCTATACTATTAGAAAAATACATTACACATTTAGGATTTTTACAGTGAGGAAGGCCAAAGGTATGTCCTAGCTCATGCACAACCTCTTTTTTAAGCCTATAAAGAAATAGTGAATCATCTTTAGGTGTACCATAAAACTCTGGTTTAAGCCTAAAAATTGAAACTACAGCAAATTTTCCAGGAAATAAAGCTTCACCAAAAACAAAGTTTAATCCTGGAACGTAAAGGTCAACATCAACTATTGATAAAAACTTTTCAGCGTCCATTTTACATGTATGCTCTTTAAGATTTTTAATGATAATTGTTGAGTAATATTGTTTCCTAGCAGGATTAAAACTTCCATCCAATATGCTCCTACTAATAGACCCTCCTACACAGCTAAAACTTGGAAAAACATTTTCAACATGTTTTTCAACAACCCCAGTTAAATCAAGCTTTAAACCTTCAATATAAAGCAAGCTGATTCTGGATGTAGCCATGATAATAAACCTAAACCTATATAGAAGTTACCTAAAATAAATCTTACTACAATGTTAACAACAAAAATAAAGTTAAACCTAGTTGGTTAAAAACAGGTGATTACAACTAAAGTAAAGAAGGAAAGTAAAAAGAGGTTTAACCAGAACAAACGCATATTTATTCGGTAACACCTAAATTCTATTAATATTCTTTTAGCGGGAAGAAGAAAATTGTGTGGAATCTTTGGAGGTATACTTAAAACTGGGAATGTTGCACCACTTTTACATAAATCCTTAAAGATGTTGGAGTATAGAGGCTATGATTCAGCTGGAGAAGCAACAATTCATAACGGAAAAGTTTACGTAAAAAAAGATGCTGGAAAAATTGACGAAATTCATAAAGCCCTTAATCTTGATGAACTTCCAGGAAGAATAGGAATAGCCCATACAAGGTGGGCAACACACGGAGCACCATTGAAAATTAATGCTCACCCACATCTAGACTGTAAAGAACAGATTGCTGTTGTTCATAACGGCATAATTGAGAATTTTGAGGAAATTAAAAGAGAGCTTGAAGCAAAAGGCCATATTTTTATTTCTAAAACAGATACTGAAGTTATTCCACATCTTATAGAGGAAAACATTAAAAATGGGTTAAATTTTCCTAAAGCTTTTAGGGAAGCTGTTAAAAGACTTGAAGGTTCGTATGCTATAGCTGCAATTTGCAGTTTTGAACCAGACCTTCTAATTGTAGCAAGAAAAGAAAGCCCGCTTATAATTGGTTTATCGGAGGATGGATATTTCTGTGCTTCAGACATTCCAGCCTTGCTACCGCTAACAAGAAGTATTTTAGAGGTTTACGATGGAGAAATGGCTATTTTAAGTTTTAAAAATTTAATTCTTGAAAAGATTGGTGACGGTTCTCTGGTTACAAGAAGAACTAAAACTATTACATGGACCCTTGAAAACGCCATAAAAGGTGGGTATCCACATTTCATGCTTAAAGAAATTCATGAACAACAGGAATCTTTACGTGAAGCCTTAAGAGTTCAGCAAAAATATGTAGACCTTTTAACAACATTTCTTGGTAAAGCTAAAGATATTTTTCTTTTAGCTTCAGGTACATCTTATCATGCATGTGTTGCAGGATCATACATTTTTAGTAAGCTTGCAAAAACTTCAACATGTCCTGTGATAGCCTCAGAATTTATTGAACAATTTGGGGACTGTGTTAACATCGATACCACTATTCTTGCTGTAAGCCAATCCGGGGAAACAGCTGATGTCCTTAGAGCCATTGACCATGCAAGATTTAAAGCTGCAACAATTTTAGGATTAACAAACGTTATAGGTTCAACTCTTACAAGAATCTCAAGAGCCTATTTATGTCAAAATTCAGGTCCTGAGATTGGTGTAGCTGCAACTAAAACTTTTACAGCTCAACTTGCAGTTTTAACAATTTTAGCATTAAACCTTGCAAAGGTTAAAGGTAAAATTTCCCAAGAAGATTTTGACAATATTAAAGGTAAGCTTTATGAGATGCCTAAACTTGTCGGAAAAATTATTGATGAACAAGAAGAGAATGTTAAAAAGATTGCATCAAAACTTAAAAATAAAAACTTATTTGTTTTTCTTGCTAGGGGAGTTAATGTTGCAACAGCTTTAGAGGGAAAACTAAAGCTTTTGGAAGTTTCCTACATTCCATGCATTGCTTATCCTGCTGGGGAAAGTAAGCATGGACCTATAAGTCTAATAGAACCTGGAATACCTGTTGTATGTATATGTCCTAAAGGTGAAACATACAAACTTATGGTTAATAACATTGTTGAAATGAAAAGTAGAGGGGCAACGGTTATAGGTGTTGTTGAAGAGGATGATGAAGTTTTAAAAAACCTTGATAGTTACATTGAAATACCTAAAGGTATACCTGAAGTATTAACACCAATACCATACATAGTTCCACTCCAGCTTTTTGCATACTACATGGCTGTAGAAAAAAACCTAGATCCGGATAAGCCTAGAAATCTAGCAAAATCTGTAACAGTTGTATAAATAGTTGTAAAATAGACTAAAGCTTTTAGGTTTTAGGATTTAAACTTAACATTTCACAAAGTTTCAGGTAAACTTTTTCAGCAGCTTCAGGATCGGGTTTCTCAGGATTTTCTGGGTGAGGTTGAGTTTTACCAAAAAGACATAATGCGTCGATATTTTTAAGACTGGCTAACCCAAAAATAAGTCCAGAAAAACCCATAAATGGACCTTCATAGCCAGTATTTAAACCAAAATTTTTTTTGGCTTCATCCAAAAGTTCTTTTTTTGTTGCTGCACAACAAACTTCAGGACCATCCATACCGTAGCCTGCAAGAACAATCATTTTTTTGACGTTAAACTTTTCAAGCATGTCTACAACCTTCCATGCAACCTCATATTGTCCCTGAAAATTTGCATGATAACCTCTTACAAGTATAATTTCAGGTTTAGCTGTAAAGTAAAAGTTAACCCTTGGAAGTATAATCTTGGAATCTTTAAACTTAACACCTACATCACCAAGAAAACCAGGTATAGGAGCATATGAAGGCTTAGTATCATAAAATACTGGAAAACTCTTAGAATAAATTTGTAGGAAAAGTTTTGCTTTAAGCTTCTTAACCAAGCTGGTTAAAGCAAGTTTTCCAACAGAGCGTAAACCAGGTGAACCTACTATAGCTATTGGGTTGGTTAATGGAGGTGAAAATTTAAGTTTAATTTCTAGATTATCTTTTTCTTGCACACCCAATTTTACTAACCTTAACCACGCTTTAAAGGCTAAATATAGTAGGTTTGTTTTTTAAGGTCAAACGTTCTTGAAAGCTCCTCTAACGCTTGACGTTCAATTTCCTCTAATTTTCTGATGAAATCTTCAGTTAGTTTTACCTGTTTTTCTATTTCTGCCAAGTCGATTTTAACATCTAAAATCTTAGTTAAAGTTTCCAGAATTGTTTGAACAGGTTTTACGTCCACAACCATTCTTCCTGAAGGTGTTAAATAGCTCACCGTTTCAGCAAATAGGCATATTCCTTCTATCTTTTTAAGCTTAGCCAATCCAAAAATCAAGCCATTTAAACCTCTAACATAACCTTTATCTAAGATTTTAATGTTGTACTTTTTAAGCTCGTTTAACGTTTCTTTTTCTGTTGCAACAGCGTAAACTTTAGGTTTACCATTGTCAGAGTATCCTTTAACAAGATAAGCTGAAAAAGTAAAAACTTTTTTAACATTAAGCTCTTCAGCTAAGTTTAAAACTTCATATGCAACCTCATATTGACCCTCTGGTGTTAAAGGCTGGGTGTTTCCAGTAAAAAGTACTAAGTCGTTTTTTTGCGTGTTATTTCTCCAAAAATATAGTTCATTTTTCATCAGTTCAACAGTTCCATCGTTTTTAACAAGAACATAGGATGGGAAGTAGTTTGAGTAAATCTCCCTAAAAAGTTTAGCGTTAAGCTTCTCTATAAGATAGTCAATAACATGCTTGGCTATTAAACTGCTATCCATTGTTCCGCATAACAGGCATGGTTGACTTAAACTTAACTCAGAAATTAAATGTCTGACCCTCACACTCATCTTTTTACTCCCATAATTTTTCTGCCTTACGAATATTTAAGGGATTTAAAAGTCTAATTGCATAATATCTTTAAAAATGAAATGGTCACCCCAGCTTTGACAGTATACACCATTGGTCATAGCACAAGAAAAATGAGAGAGTTTTTTAAAGTTTTGTCCTCTTATCATATCAAATCCGTAATTGATGTAAGAAGATTTCCTACTAGCAGTAAATTTCCGTGGTTTAACAAGGACAATCTTAGCAAAAGGCTTGGTAATCTAGGTATAAACTATTTTCATCTTCCAGAGCTTGGAGGTTTTAGAAGAGGGGGGTATAAAACGTTTATGAAAACTCCTGAGTTTAAGGTTGGAATTAAAAAACTTTTAAAAATTTTAGAAGAAAATAAAGGCTCAATAGCCATTATGTGTAGTGAAAAGTTTTTTTGGCGTTGTCATAGAAGGTTTATTGCTGATTTTTTAACCAATCTTGGATTTGAAGTTAACCATATATTGAACGGTAAAGTTTATAGGCATAAATTAAAGCTTTAAAGCTTTAACCTTCTTAAGGTGTAGTTTTACGGAGTCACACTTGTCGCTTATTACAACTTTAGAAGTTTTTAAGTTAGCTTTTACATTAGCCATACTTAGTTATGCTTCATGGTCTGACTGGAAAACTAGGGAAGTTACTAACTACGCTTGGGTTATTTTTGCACCAGTAGGTTTAGCTTTAACATTTTTGGAGATACATCTTAGTGGAAACATTGTGCTGCTATACTCTCTAGCGATATCGACCATAGTTATATCAGGATTATCCATACCAGCTTTTTATCTTGGATTCTTTGGCGGAGCGGATGTTAAAGCGTTTTTATGCTTAGCTTTAACTTTTCCATGGCCTCTTAAAACTTTTCAACCATTACTGGCTTTTAACCAAGTTTTTCCTTTTTCCTTCTCAATTTTTACTAACAGCTTAATTTTAAGCCTTCTTTTAATTCCAGCAATACTCTTTAAAAATTTTTTATTCAAAATTAGGGGGGGTTCTCTTTTTGATGGTTTCGAGGAAGAAAAAGTTTACAAAAAGTTTTTTGCTCTATTTTTGGGGTTTAAAGTTAAAAAAGAGATGGTAACAACAAGACCTTACATGTTTACGGTTTTAGAGGAAAAACAAACAGCTGAGGATGGGAAAACTAGGAGAAAATTAAATCTTTCTATTAAACCTATTTACTGGAAAAATACCAACAACGTTAAAGAGCTACCTGATGATGTATGGGTTACCCCAACCATACCAATGATAGTGTTCATAGAAGCAGGGATAATTACCTCGATTTTTTTAGGAGACATTATTTCCTGGATTTTTACAATGATTCTCCGATAAATTTAAGCTGAAGGTTTAGCTTATATTCTTGGATTTATTTAGAGTTGTTTTTGTTTGTTAAACTAATTATAAATTATGCTTTCAGTTTCTCTTTTACCTACCATTTTAACGTTTAAAACTTTTTACTAATTAAGGAAGCTAAAGATTCCTATTTTAAAAATCTTCATGCCCTTGAAAGCCATGTTTTCAGCTTCTCATAACAACGGAGAAGTTATGTATTTATTAGTAAAAAGCAAATATTATTGAGGATGGTAAATTGGAGAAGGTTACAAGAATTAGTATAACCATACCTAAGGAGCTTCTTAAAGAATTCGATGAAACAAGCCGAACGGTCGGGTACAGGAAACGCTCAAGAGCTGTAAGTGAGGCTATTAGAAAATTTATAGCTGAGCATAAACTTTTAGAGAAAATAAAATTGGGCGATTGCGCCGGAACTATCACATACACCTACAATCACGAAGTTAGAGGTTTACCGGATAGAATAACAGAAATTCAACATAGATACTCGGACATCATTAGCTCAACTTTACATATACATTTAGACGAGAAAAATTGCCTTGAAAATCTTATGGTGAGGGGTAGTGTAGACAAGGTTAAAAAACTGGTTAAAAGACTAAAATCATCAAGGATAGAAAATTTACAATACATACTTCTACCATTATCCTCAAAAAAGCTAAGTTAAAACTGTCTACACTACTTTTTGGGTTTTATATAGTCTTTACCTTTAGCCTTTAAAGAGCCAACAACAACCCTAAAATACGATTTACCACTTCTTTTATCTTCAACCTCTTCTAATACTCCTCTTACGTTAACCCATTCACCTTCAGAAAAAATTCCACAATATAAGCCTTCATACGAAACAATTTCATCAATATCAACCTTAGCTTTAGGAAATTTACATACTGCTTCTTCAATTTTGTAGGTTGAGGGCATGAATATTGATTCTTCAACATTTAAAATTTTTGCATCAACATCAACCAAATCTTTTTGGTGAACAATTTTTTCACCATATTTTTCTCTAACTTCACTACCAAGCCTAATTGGATGGATTGAAAACATTTTTTCTTCAAAAATACCCCTATTCCATATACGTCTATAAAGCTCCTTAGCTTCGTCAACTGTTAGAGGGTAAAGTTTAGCTTTGTCACTACACCAGTCTTGAAGTATTTTTCCTGTAAATTTTGATAAACCTGAAGAAGAACTCTTGTACAGGTCAAGCACAGCTTCTTTAACTTTTAAGCTATTTTCTAAACCGTAAACTGTTATATCAATATCTGAGAAATCTGGGTTATGTATTTTAAGTAAAATAGATCCTGTAACACCGAAAAACTTCTCGGGAACACCGCTAACCTCAGACAATTTTAAAATAAGTTTTAAAGCTTTATTCTCTAAATAGTCTAGTTTTTTATTCTGGGCAATAATTTCCGAAATTCTTTCCTCAGGACGTAGATGAAGCTTAATGCTGTTTAAGGGTACACTTGAAAATTTAAAGCCGCAGGTTTCGTCATAAGTAATATACTTTGGATAGTTTGTTTCAAGGTAGGTTAACGTTTTTTCAATCTGAGGTATAGTGTAAAATGTTAAAATTCTTTCATAACCACCTTTTAGGTTATCTCTTGGAACATACTTTAAATAGGAAATAACCCTCCTAGGAGGATGGACATATCCCACCACACAAAAAAACAGGTTCTCAACGGTTTGAACATAATCTCTATCCTTAAACTCGCCCTTAAACCTTAACATTTGAGATAAACCCCTCAAAAATGCTTAATCTTTTGGGTAAAAAAGGTCACCACTTTCCCCAATAATAACTCTAAAGTACTCACCTTTAACGGATAAAACCTTTTCAAGTTTGCCTTTAACATAAACCCTCTCAAATTTTTTAGCTTGTTCACAAAACCTTCCTCTAAAAGATACCACCTCTTTTACCATACCAGGGTCTTTAAGGGTTCTGTTAATCACCGAAACATTTCCTAACTTATATTTTGATGGTGTAAATATAGCTTCGCTGTCATCAACAACATCAGCTTCAAGCTCAATAGACCCCACATACCTGTAGTATTTTTCACCATATCTTTCATCCCCCTCCCAGATGTTTTTAATAAACCTAATAAAGTACTCTCTTTGGTTAAAAAATCCTTGAAAAAGTTTTCTTGATTCAACTTTAACAAATTTCTCAAAAGGTAGAGGGGAATCCTTAACCCTAAACGTATAAAGCTTCTTAAGCTGGTCTTCTTCATATGGTTTTATTAAACCCTCACTTAAAAGCTTTCTAAGAGCGCTATGCACAGCTTTACATTCTTCTGTACCATAAACAACTAAATCTATATCTGAATCCTCTTTATGTAAACTAACCATAACCGAGCCTGAAACACCTAAACTCGACGGGGAGATAGAAGCAAATTTACAAATAAGTTTTACAAACTTAACAGAATCTTCTTCAAGCTTATCAAGATTAATTTTGGTTAAAAGTAGTTGTAGAAATTTTTGTGGGTGGTAAAATCTTTTAATTCTGGTTCTTGGCACCTCAGCCAAAATGCTATTAAAAACAGGATCAAACCTTAAATATTCAGGAAATTTTTCTTTTAAAAAAAGGAGAGAATCGGTTAAAGACAAAAATTTTTTGTAACCTTTTCTTTCACCATTTGGAATGTACTTGGGATAAGCTATAACGTAAGTTGGTGGATGAATGTTTCCTTTTACAGCAAAAATAATACCTTCTAAACTTTCAAGATAATCACCTTCCATTGGAAGGTGTTCTAAATCCAATTTTCCACTCCTTATTCTGTTTTCACGTTTTTAAACCTACTATCTATTAATTTACTGGAAAATTAAGCATTACGGAAAAAACTTAATTAAAGAAGAGCCACTTTAGCTGCGCTATACCTAGTTAACTCACAATTTAGGCTTGATAACTAACAAATATTTCCACCGTGCATAGTTAATTTTTGAGGCCTATTGAGTAAAAAAGGAATCGTCGTACTGGCAGGTGGTAGAGGAGTTAGACTTAAAAGAAAACTTCCAAAGCCGCTTATAAAACTTCATGGAAAAACTCTTATTGAGCATGTTTTAGAAAAAGTTCAAAAAGTTTCAAAAAACGTAGTTATTGTTATTAGTAAGGAGGAGGATGAAAAAGCTTTTAGAGACATTGTTTCAGACCGTATACCAATACTTGTTGACGTGGTTAAGAATGTTGGGCCTCTATCTGGAATGTTAACAGGTATGCAGAAAATTGAGGCAAATTACGTGTTAACTGTTCCATCAGACACTCCATTTATTAACCCTGAAATCTTAAAATACCTTTTTAAGAAAGCCAAGAGCCCGGTAGACGCTGTTGTCCCAATTTGGCCTAACAATTTTAAGGAGCCTCTTCAAGCGGTATACAAAAGGAATTCAACAGTCAAGGTGTTAGAGGAAAATATTAAAGATGGAGAATTCTCAGTTTTAAGCTTAACGAGAAAATTAAAGAATGTCTTATACATTTCCGTCGAGGAACTTAAGGTTTTTGATCCTAAATTAATCACGTTTTTTAACATAAACACAGATAGAGACTTACTGCTGGCTAGAAAACTCGTTAGACTATACTCATCTAGGGTGGAAAAATAGATAAAACTTTGATAATAAGAAGATAACTGTGGTGGTTTAAATGGGTAAACCATCTAAGCTTTTATACATTAAAGAAAAGCACATAGTAACTATAATAATTAACAGACCTGAAGTTTTAAACTGTATTGACCCTGAAACAGATGCTCTTCTAGCTGACGCTTGGATTAAATTTAGAGAGGATGAAAATGCTTATGTAGCAATAATAACTGGAGCTGGAGAAAAATCGTTTTGTACAGGAGCAGACTTAAAAAGCTGGCCTGAATATCTAAAAAGCCGTAATGTGAATTTTTTAAGAAAACGGGCATACTATGGTCCTGGTTTTGGAGGCATAACTAGGGGTATTGAAGTTTTTAAACCTATAATTGCAGCTATTAATGGCATGTGCTACGCTGGAGGCTTGGAAATTGCTCTTGCAACAGATATAAGATTGGCTGCAGAACATGCAAAATTTGGTGTTTTAAACAGAAGATGGAATGTGGGGTTAGGGGATGGTGGAACACAAAGACTTCCAAGAGTTATTGGGTTAGGTAGAGCTCTAGAACTCATTCTTACTGGAAAAGAGATTGACGCTTATGAGGCTTATAGGATAGGTCTAGTAAACGAGGTTGTACCCAAGGATAAACTTATGAGTAGAGCTAAAGAAATTGCAAAAACTATATGTAAATATCCTCAAGGCTCTATAAGAACAGATAAAGAGGCAGTAATTAGAGGAGTGGGTAAAGATTTAGAAGAAGGTTTGAGAATAGAAAACATGCTTTTCAACACACTACTTTTAACTCACGACTTTTATGAAGGCCCAAAAGCGTTTGCAGAAAAACGTAAACCAAAGTACACAAATGAGAAAGAAAAAATAGGAGGGTTAATTTCACACCATCTTCATGAAAGATGAGGTTTAGAAAAACAACACAAAAACTTAACATTACACACAGTTTTCCATACAGGGGACATTCTACAAAGCCCTTTTCTTGTATAGTTGTTGTCGCATTTTTTTAAAAAGAAAAAAAGTTTTGATAGATTCGCTAGACACATAGCATGTTAACTATTGATCAAACTACTAAAATATGAAAAAAGTTGTCTTCCAATTTTTAATCTTAGGGTATTGCGGATAATTTGTCTACTTAAGAGTTGGGAAGTATAATATACAAGTTTTTAGCTTTTTAGGTTTATAGTGAGGTTAAGGAAGGTTAAGATGGAGTTTTACGGTTACATCGGAAAGATTGCAAGAATAAACCTTACAACAGGAAGTATTAAAGCTGAAACGTTAAACCCCAAAATAGCTTACAATTTCCTTGGTGGAAGGGGTTACGCGGCAAAGATTCTTTATGATGAGCTTAAACCGAACATTCCTCCACTAAGTGAGGAAAACAAGCTAATCTTCATGACTGGTCCACTAACAGGAACAGACTTTCCAGGGTCAGGTAGAATTTCCATAAGCACAAAGTCCCCTTTAACAGGGACAATTTTTGACTCTTCCATGGGAGGGTCTTTTGGAACATATCTTAAAAGGTCAGGATATGACGGAATCATTCTTGAGGGTGCAGCTAAAAACCCTACATACATTCTCGTTGACAACGAAAAAGTGTTTATAGAAGATGCATCTAGCTTACAAGGTGCATCCACCTTCACCACCGAAGAAAAGTTAAGAAGCCAGCATGGAGTTTGCGGAGTTGCTTGTATTGGTCCTGCTGGTGAAAACCTTGTTTACCTTGCAAATATAATGTCTGAGGGACGTACAGCTGGTAGGGGTGGTTTAGGTGCTGTTATGGGTTCTAAAAACCTTAAAGCTATAGTTGTTAAGGGTGAGAAAAAAGTAAAAATTTTTGATGAAAAAGCATACCGTGTTCTTTTAAAAAAGATTAGGTTCATAATCGAGAATGATCCATTCACAGGTTTTGATGGAACTCTTTCAAAGTTTGGTACAGCAGGAATTGTTCATAGGATTAGAAGTGCAGGAATTCTGCCTGTGGAAGATTTTTCAGGTAAAATGCTAAGCTTTGAGGAGGCTGACAAGTTTTCCGGTGAAAGTATTAGAGAGAAGTTTTATTTTGGTAGAAAGGGATGTTACTTATGTCCCACTGCCTGTGGAAGAAGAGTTAAAGTTGAGAATATCATCGTTAAAGGTCCAGAGTATGAATCAATAGTTATGCTTGGACCAAACTCTGGGTTTTATGATTATGAAGAAATAACTAAGCTTGCTTTAGAGTGTGATAAGCTTGGTTTGGATACTATTTCTACTGGAAATATTCTGGGTTATGCCAGACAGATTGGCATTATTTCAACATTTAAAGATGCGTTAAAGTTAATTGAGGAGATAGCCTATCATAGGTCGGTATTCGCTAAAGGTTTAAAAAATGCGGCAAAAATTTTCGGTAGAGATGCTGCTGAGGTTAAAGGGCTAGAAATTCCAGCATACGATCCTAGAGGAGCTTTAGGTATAGCTTTAGCTTATGCAACATCAAACAGAGGAGGATGTCATCTTAGGGCGTACACCATTGCACCTGAAATTTTAAGCAATCCTGTTTACGTTGACCCAGCCACCGAGGTAGGTAAAGCGGAAATTGTGAAGAGAATGCAAGATGTTTTTGCTGTTTATGATAGTAGCATTATATGTAAGTACCATGGCTTATCCTTGTTTACTAGCCTAAAGTTTGAAGTTGAAGATTTGGCAAGAATTTTAACAAGCTTGACAGGATTTAGATTTACAAATAACATTCTCCATGAGATTGGAGGAAGAATTTACAATGTAGAGAGACTTTTTAACTCTAGAGAAGGGTTTACTGTTGAGGATGATAAACTACCTAGAAGGTTTAACTTAGACCTAAGCAAACTTTTAGTAGAATATTATAATGTAAGAGGATGGATTGAAGGTAAGCCTCAGCTTCCACCAAGCTTGCGTGAGGTTGAATATTCCGGAAGAGGAGAGTTAGCAATTACTTCTCTTATGAAACTTAAACCTCCACAGATTCAAGTTGCATTAGACATGGATGCCGAGTTGGATACCATCGTAAAAGTTGCACAACAATCCTATATTGGTGGTGCAAGAATAATCGAGGCTGGAACGCCTGCAATTAAAAGACATGGAGTTGAAAAACTTATACCTGCCTTAAGAGAGGTGGCACCTGAAGCTTTAATAGTTGCTGACATGAAGATAGCTGATGCAGGTAAACTAGAGGCTAGAATAGCTTTAAGGGCAGGAGCAGATATTGTTGCCGTTTTAGGGATTGGTGGAGTTGAGAAGATTAAAGAAGCTTTAGGAGAAGCTATTAGGAATGATTGTGCAATTTTGATAGACTTAATAGACTGTGAAGACCCTATTAAAAGGGCTGAAGAGCTTATTAAAGTTTTAAAAGGAAAAGAGGATTGGGTTATCTTCTGTCTTCATCGAGGAATAAGTGAACAAATGAGAAGTAGAGGAATTTACGATCAGAAAAGCTTAATCTCAGAGTTTAGAAAGAAGATCAATGGTTTTACAATGGCTATAGCCGGAGGTATAAGGGAGGGGACAGCTGGGGAGATAGCCTCCTGTGGTGTTGAAATTATAATTGTTGGAAGTGCAATTTATAACTCGGTAAATCCTGTAGAAACAACAAAACGTTTCCTAGATGAAGTTAGAAAGATGTATAAAAAAGTCAGCTCCTGAGGCTGGGATGAAGCCTCTTACAAGAAACTTCTATGCTAGAGATACAGTTGTTGTTGCAAAGGCTTTACTTGGGAAACTTCTTGTAAGAAGATTGGGTAAAAAAATGCTTATCGGTAAAATTGTTGAGGTTGAAGCTTATAAAGGATTTGAAGACCCTGCAAGTCATGCGTACAGGGGTGAAACTTCTCGAAACAAAGTTATGTTTGGAAGAGCAGGACATGCGTACATCTACTTTACATATGGAAACCATTATCTTTTGAATGTTAAAACAGAAAGGATTGGAGTGCCAGGAGCAGTCTTGATAAGGGCTTTAGAACCTTTAGTTGGAGTAGAAACTATGCTGAAGCTTAGAGGTGTAAATGATGTTAGAAATCTTACTAATGGACCTGGTAAACTTACTAAGGCGTTAAACATTACAGCAAAGTTAAATGGTTTGGATTTAACAAGGGAAAATAAACTTTTTATTTGTAAGCCTAAAAACAATGAAAAATTTGAGGTAGAATGTGGCAGAAGGGTAGGCATAAAGGTTGGTTTAGATAAACTTTGGAGATTTTATGTTAAAAACAATCCTTATATTTCAAAAAGTAAAACTTAGGAGTAGTATAACGGTTTTTTAAAGTTTTGGATTATGGTTAAAATAAGTTTAAAAGAAATTCCTAAAGTTCTTCTGGGCACCTCACCTTTTATTGGTGCAGGTCAGTTTGGTTTAAAAGCCTTAGAGTATTATAAAAACTTTTATCTTAATCCTTCAAACATTAAAAAAATTGTTAGAAAAAGTTTTGAAGTTGGAGTTAATGGTATTCAGCTTTTACCATTTAAACCAGTTATTGACGCTGTTGATGGGCTTTTAAAGGAAGGATTAAAGTTTAAAATTGTTAGTACTGTTACATTTGAAAGTTTTAAAAAGAATTTATTAGAAGAGGTTAAAAAGTTAAATCCAGTAGCTATTTTACTGCATGCTGAGGTTGCAGATAGATGTAATGAAAACCTTTTTAAGAACTTACTTAGAGAAATTCAATTTAAAGGATATTTAACTGGTTTTGCAACTCATCAACCATTAAAAACCTTAAGCTGGATTAAAAATACAAACCTAGAGTACGATATAGTAATGACACCACTAAACATTACTGGAGAATTCATAGATGGAAAACTTGAAGATTTAATTAAAATTTTAAAAGAGTTAGACAGGTTTGTAATTGCAAAAAAAGTTTTAGCCGCTGGAAAATTAAAACCAAAAGATGCGTTAGAGTATATTGCTAGGCTTAATTGTGTAAACGCTGTAGCTTTGGGAGTAACATCAGAAAGAGAAATTGAAGAAACTCTGGTATTGGCTAAGAAGATTCTTGACAAAATCTAACCTACAGCTTCTTTTCCAACAACCCCAACAAGAAGATTCCATTCTTCACGAGTTTTTACAAAAACTCCACAATTTCCAATTTTAACGTTTTTTAAACCAACATCCTTCACAGCTAAATAGGTTTTAACCATCTCCATCAGAGTTGGCGGGCGGATACTTTTTAGCTTATAAGCTGGGAAAAAAGCTAAAATGGTAAAAGGTATTTCGGGTTTAACCTCGTAAATAATCCTCGCAATTTTAACTATCTGGTCTATTTCAACCCAACCAGGAATGTATAAAGATAAGACTTCAAGAATAAATCCTTTATCAACAATCCATTCTGGTGTTTTAAGTATCCATTTATTTGTTGTTCCACAAAGCCTTCTATAAACATTTTCATCGTACGCTTTTATATCAAGCCAAAACGAATCCAAACCTGAGCTGGCCAGTAAATCAAGATTTTCCAAGGTAAGACCATAACCGTTAGTTTCAAGTAGAACTCAAATATTTTCTCCGCATATTTTTTTAATTTTTTCTGTTGATTGAGCATAAAAATCAGCCTGACAGACAACATCTCCACCAGTAAAAGCTACAATGTTTCTTGCAGGTCCATAACCTTGGGGGCTAAGAACAACCTGCTCTGGCTTAAGTTTTCCTGGACAAAGGTCACCTTTAACGCCTTTTGTTACACATAAACCACAATGATGGCATAAGTCTGTTGCATGAAACATTGTTGCTCTTTCCCGCGGTTCCCAAACAGTAACAATCTCACTATAATCAGCAACCATTTCACCTATCTCATCAGTTGAAGCCCAAAACCCATCATAACGCTTGGAAAAGCTCCAAGAATGACACTTTAAACAACTATGGTTACAACCACTTTGGTAAATACTAAAATAGTCTTCAGGTCTAGATAGGTGAGCAGATTTTATTAGTCTAAACCATAAGTTACCCTCTTTTCTTAAAGTTGACAAACACGCAGGCTTATACGACCCGTCAAGCATTTGCGTAAGACAGCTTCCAGGTGAAAATCCATACTTAACCATTTTACAGTAGGTTCTTTCCAATCTAACTTAAAACATTAAATTTTAATGGGAAAAATTTTACGCTTTAATTGGTGAAGAGCATGGTTTTAGAGTTAAAGGGTCTATGTGAAAAATGCATTAACAACAAATGTAGAAAATGGATTCTTAGAAACATGAATGGCATAGATGGAGAACTCGTAGTTCATAAATGTGAATTCTATATAGCCAACGATGGTAAAGATTCTTAAAGAGAAGTTAAGCTTAACTTTGTTGCCATTAATATTTTTAAGGGGAAGTTTTTGATTTTAAGTCTTTCAAACTGGCCCTTTTTCCACTATCCTTTACATGAAAGCATTAAAAAAGTTAAAGATTTTAACTTAAACAACATGGAGTTTAACATGAAATGCGTTGAAAACAAAGCTTTAGAATGCTTAAATAAAGTTGGAGAGATAGTTAAAACCTACGGTATAAATTGTCCTTCGGTTCACAGTATCGTTATCTATGCCGAAGATGAAAAACACGTTAAAGACGTTATTCATATCGCCAAACTTTCATTAAACTATGTATCTAAGCTATCATCAGAAATTCTTGTAATTCATTCAAACATTTCAAGAAACGTAGAGAAAGAATTAAGAAGAAAAATTTTGGCTGATACTTTTCCCTACATTAAAGATTACGCTGAAGGTTTGAATGTAAAACTAGCTCTAGAAAACTCCGCGCCTTACAGCCAAGGTTATGGTAGAACTGTTAATGAGGTTGAAGAAATATTGGATATTGTAGGTAGGGATAAAATGTTTTTAACGCTAGATTATGCTCATAGCCAAGCACTAGATCAAACAAAAGATTTTCTTGAAAAATTCTCCCAAAAGTTGGTTAACGTTCATTTAAGCATGTTTAAACATTCACTAATAGAAAAGGAAAACATACCAGAACTGAAAGAATTTCTTCTTCAACTTAAAAGGCTAGGTTACAATGGACCACTAACAATTGAAGTAAACCCAAAATGTGGAGAGAAGGGTGTAGAAAAAACTATTTATTATGTTAGATGGTTAATAAGAGAGTTCTTAAAGTAAATTTTTATTAACCAAAACTAATTTTTGTCAGAGACTGTGATCAGGCGATTAATACTTTCCTTCAATAAGCATCCTACTTGGAAGGTTATAAAAGTTTAAATTGCTTTTATTTAACATTTAGTAGGAATTTTAAAGGAAAAACAACCGAAAAGTTTTAGAAACACGGGGATAAAATGAGAAGAGTTTTCTCAGGTGTTAAGGTGCTTTATGGTGAAGAATTTAAACTCGTTAAAGATTGCTACATTCTAATAGATGAAGATGGTAAAATCGCTGAAATAGGACAAGGAAGTTTTGAGGGTAGTGATGTTGTTAACTGTAGGGGGCTGCTTGCCATTCCGAGCTTTATTAATGCTCATTCACATATTGGAGATTCATTTGCAAAAGAAAGAGGGTATGGTGTTGAATTTACAAAAATTGTAAAACCTCCAAATGGTTTGAAGCATAAGCTTCTTAAAAAGGAAAAAGCTAGAACGGTTGTTGAAGCCATAAAAACAACTTTAAAGGATATGCTAGCTTCAGGTATAACGATCTTTGCAGATTTTAGGGAGAATGGAGTTAAAGGAGTTGAAATTTTAAGAGAGGCTCTAAAAAAATTTAAGGTTTACTCTATAATCTTTGGTAGGCCCTCCATATATATGAATGAAGAAACACTTAAAGAAAATTTGAAACCGTTACATTGGAAAATTTTAAAGGAGGTTTCTAACCTTTTAGAGGTTGCTGATGGTATAGGATTAAGCAGTCCAAATGAGTATACTGATAAGGCTTTAATGCAAATTTCAAGCATCTTTAAAGGTAAGAAGCTTATAGCAACTCATGCCGCGGAACATCCAGAGTCTAATAAGATTTCATTTGAAAGGTCAGGTTATAGTGAAGTATATAGGGCTTTAAAAATTCTTAAGGCAGATGTTTTAGTTCATCTAACCAATGCATCAGAGGATGATTTAGAAATGGTTAAAGATGAAAAAGTTGGAGTTGTTGTATGCCCAAGAGCTAACAGCATACTTGGTGTAGGTTTTCCACCAGTAAAGAAACTTATGGACATGGATGTGAATGTTGCCTTAGGTTCTGACAATGTTATGGTTAATCAGCCTGACATGTTTAGGGAGATGGATTACATCCTAAGGTTTACAAATGCCTTGGAAAAAAAGCCGTCAACCTTAAAACCTGAAGAGGTTTTTAAAATGTCAACAATCAATGCTGCCAAGGTTTTAAAAATAGAGGATAAGTTTGGTTCAATTGAAGAAGGAAAAATCGCGAACCTAGTTTTTATTAACCCAAACGATTTGAACCTTCAATATACAAGTAAGCTTTTAACAACTATTATTCTTAGGGGAAGAAATGAAAACATTAAACTTGTAACATACCATGGTGAAACCGTTTTTCAAAGAGAAAAAATTTCTTAAATTTTTAAAGCAAATTTCCATAGCTATTTCCCTTTCCAAGCAGGCTGCCTTTTTTCAAGGAAAGCTGTTACACCTTCTTTTGCATCTTCTGAACTTATATGGGTTGCAAGTATCTCTCCAGCCATAGCTAAAGCTTTAAAGTACTCCGTGTCAAGACAGCGGTAAACAGCTGATTTAAGCGACCTAAGAGCTGCTGCACTTTTACTTAAAAGTTTATTAACATACTCTGCTGTAGCTTCTTCTAGCTTTTCATGAGGTACAACCTTATTAACCAAGCCTATTTTTTCAGCATCCTTAGCTGGAATCATATCCCCAAAATACATCAACTCTAAAGCTTTTCTAAGTCCAATTAAGCGTGGAAGCTGAGCTACAGCTATACCTGGAAAAACTCCAACATTTATTTCAGGTAAACCAAACATGGCTTTTTCTGAGGCAATTATAAGGTCTGTGGAGCATGCAAGCTCACATCCTCCTCCAAGAGCTAAGCCGTTTACCGATGCAATTGTAGGTTTACCTGAATGATAAAGAATACGTATCACATCGTAGAAGCCGTAAAATTCGCCTGAAACTCGGAATTCGTATGGGGTTTTACCTTTAAAATCACCTATGTCAAATCCAGCTGAGAAGGCTCTGTCACCAGCTCCTGTAATAACTATAACTTTAACATCTTCATCATCACGAGCATCCTGCAAAGCTAAACAAAGCTCCTTAAGAGTTTTAATGCTCAGAGCGTTTAAAACCCGCGGCCTGTTTAATGTTATTTTTGCAACTTTGTTTTTCTTTTCATAGACTATATTTTCAAAGCTTAAAGTCAACAATTTTCACCTCAACATAATGATGCAATTAAATATTATAGTTTTTTAAACCTAAAATATGTTAGGGTTAACATTGACTGTCCAGAAGGAAAAGCCTTATGTAATTTTAAGTGCAGCCATGACTTTAGATGGTAAAATTGCAACAAAAACCCGTGATTCTGAAATTTCAAGTTTAGAGGATTGGGAGAGAGTTTATAGGTTAAGGTCTGAGGTTGATGCATTAATGATAGGTATAAACACTCTACTTACTGATAATCCAAAGATAACTCTGAAGTATCCTCGAAAAAAACCACTTATAAAAGTTGTTGTTGATAGTTTAGCGAAAACGCCTAAAGATGCAAAAATCCTTCAGAATAAGGATGGAAGTGTGGTTGTTATTGCTGTTACTGAGAATGCGCCAAAGGATAAAGTTGAAGAACTTAAAAAAGCTGGCGCTGAAATTATTTTTGCTGGTTCCGGTAGGAGGGTTGACCTTAAGCATCTTCTTAGAAGTTTATGGGATATGGGGGTAAGAAGTGTTATGGTTGAAGGAGGTGGAACGTTAAACTGGAGCTTGGTGAGTGAGGGTTTGGTTGATGAAGTCAGAGTTTCAGTAGCACCTATCATTGTTGGAGGTAAAGATTCTTTAACTATTGTTGAAGGGGAAGGATACAACAGAGTTAAGGATGGACTTAAGCTTAGACTTACAAATGTTGAGGTGATTAACAGTGATGTTGTTGTATTGACCTATAAAAGGGTAATAGAGGAATAATAACTACTGTCCACTACTACGAGTGAAAGAGGGATTGCAACTTATTTGAATAAGTTAAATGAAGCTTTAACTTTAAAAAACTTGGATAGAGTTAAACACGTTCTTTTAACTAAAGGCTTGGATGAAATTTCAAGAGAAGTTGATAGCAATCTTAGGGAAATTCTGTTTAGAAGGGTTGAAGGACGATACTTAAGTGCTGATGAATGCTACCTGCTTAAGAATACTAAATTTGAAGAATTACCAATGCTTTTAATGGTTGCATTTTTAATAAAAATTAAAAAGAAGGAGAAAAAGCTAAGCTTTTCAAAAAAAGTTTTCATACCTTTAACCAATCTTTGCAGAAACTTTTGTAAATACTGCGGGTTTAGGAAAACACCTTGGAATGGGGGGAGGTTTTTAAAACCAAAAGAAGTTTTGGAAATTGCAAGGTTAGGTGAGAAGTGTAATTGCCATGAAGCACTTTTTACTCTTGGAGAAAAACCTGAAGAAAAATATGTTGAAGCAAAAAGACAACTAGCATGGATGGGATATAGAAGCACTATTGAATATTTAAGGGATATGTGTGATTTGGTTCTATCTAAAACTAGGCTTTTTCCACATAGCAACCCTGGAGTTTTAGAGAGTGATGAATTAAAGATTTTAAAGGAGGTTAACGTTAGCATGGGTTTAATGCTTGAAAATATCAGTATAAGACTTTGTAAAAGGGGTGGACCTCATGAGTTTAGTCCAGGGAAAAATCCTAAAATACGGTTAAAAGTTTTAGAAGAAGCAGGCAGACTTAAAATAGCGTTTACAACAGGAATTCTTCTGGGTATTGGTGAAAACTGGAAAGAGTTTATTGATTCACTTTTAATTTTAAGAAATGTTTATAGAAGATTTAAGCATATTCAAGAGGTTATTATTCAACCGTTTGTAGCTAAAACTGGAACACCCATGGAAAGGCATCCGCAACCATCAACATTAGACCTTATTAAGGCTATAGCTATTTCTAGGATAGCTCTTGATGATGAAATAAACATCCAAACACCACCAAACCTTCCAGAAAAAAAAGCATTAACCATTCTACCATTTTGCGGGATAAATGATTGGGGTGGAATTTCTCCTGTAACATCAGACTATATTAACCCTGAAAAACCCTGGCCCAAAATTTGTGAACTTAAAAACTTAAGTTTTAGCTGTGGGTTTATTTTAAAAGAACGTTTACCAATTTACCCAGAGTACATTACAAAGGAATTTAAATTTATTCCGGAAAATATTAGAGATAAGGTTTTAAGTGTAGTTGATGAAGAAGGCTACGTAAGAGAGGATTTATCATAGTTGTACACGTTTAAGGAAGAATTTTTTAAAAGTTTAGATTCTGATACTTCAAGTATTCTAGATAAAGCCTTAAATGGGAAGGAAATTTCTGAAAAAGAAGCTTTAAAGCTTTTTACTGTGAAAGGTATAAATTTTCATGCATTAATTCTCGTGGCAGACTGGTTAAGGTTTAAGAGGGTTGGCGATATTGTAACCTTTGTTTGTAATAGAAACATTAACTTTACAAATGTATGCCAAATTAGATGCGATTTTTGTGCTTTTAGTAGAGATTTAAATTCACCGGATGCATACCTTTTAAAGCCTAGCGATGTCCTGGCTAAGGCAAAGGAGGCATGGCTTAAAGGAGCAACCGAAGTTTGCATTCAGGGAGGGATAAACCCAGTTTTAGATTTAACCTACTATGAGGAAGTTTTAAAAGCGATTAAAAAAGAAATACCTAAAATTCATATTCATGCATTTTCACCAATGGAAATTGCCTACATGAGTTGGAAAAGTGGATTAATGTTTGATGAAGTTTTAGTTAGACTTAAAGAAGCGGGACTTGATAGTATGCCTGGAACAGCGGCAGAAATTCTTGTTGATGAGGTTAGAAGGAAAATTTGTTCAAGAAAAATTGGAAGCCATGAGTGGATTAAAATTATAACAACCGCCCACAAACTTGGGATACCTACAACCGCAACCGTAATGTATGGGCATGCAGAAAGTTTAGAGAATTTAGTTACACACCTAAAAGTTTTAAGAAACATTCAAAAAGAAACTAAAGGATTTACGGAATTTATTCCTTTAACATTTGTCCACTGGAAAACCCCCCTATACCTTAAAGGTGGGGTTAAGGCTGGAGCAACTGGTGCAGAAGACCTTAAGCTCTACGCTATTTCAAGGTTGTTTTTTAACGGAGTAATAGACAATATTCAAGTTTCATGGGTTAAGCTTGGAGCTAAATTTGCTCAAGTAGCTTTAACCGCAGGTGCAAATGACTTTGGCGGAACATTGATGGAGGAGAATATTTCAAAAAGTGCAGGTGCAACTGCAGGTGAAAACATGTGCGTAGATGAGGTTGTCAGGTTGATAAGAGATTTGGGAAGGATACCCGCTCAAAGAACAACAACATATAAAATACTGAAAAAATTTTAAGCTTGTTCTTTACTCCTTCTCCTTTCTAGAAATTCTTTAACAATTTTTAAATGTTCTTCAGATTTTAGGCATAAACTTTGAACAGTAGATTCAAGATTTAAAGTGGATTTTAAGTCTAAGCTAATTCCCATGTTTAAAACCATTTTAGCTAAACTTAAAGCTTTCCCTGGATTTTTAACTAGTTTTTCTACTAACTTGTTTACTTCCTCTTCAAGCTTTTCTTTCGGGACAACCTTATTAACTAAGCCTATTTTTTCAGCTTCATAGGCGCCAATAATATCACCAGTTAGGATAAGTTCCTTAGCTTTTAAAAGTCCAATAATCTTCGGTAAAAAGAATGTTGCACCACTATCCTGAATAAGCCCAATCCTACTAAATATCTGCGAAAATCTTGCATTTTCAGATGCGATTATAAAGTCGCATGCTAATGCAATGCAAAAACCTGCACCAGCAGCATCTCCATCAACTACAGCAATAGTAATTTTTGGAAGATTTGCAATTCTATGGATAACTTCTAGATGAAAAAAATCTATTCTTCTCTTAATTTCTGCTGGTTCAAGTTGGTGGAAAATTTGAAGTTGAGAAAAATCCGCGCCAGCGGAAAAGGAACCTCCAGCACCAGATATAATAACAATCTTAACATTTTCATCAAACTCAACATTTTTAAGGGCCTCAACTACTTCTCGAGTTGTTTCTTCGTCTAAGGCATTCTTTACTCGGGGTCTATTGATAATTATCTTTGCAACAACACCACTTTTCTCAAAAATTATGTTTTTAAACATAAAATCCCACAAAGGATAGTTATGCTAAGTTAGGGTTTAAATTAGTTGTTATAAGAAGCCTATAGAAAAATTTTCTGTTTAGCAGACGTTAAAGAGTTAATGTTTTATATTTGCTTATGGTAGTTTTATAGTAATTTGGAATAACTAGGTACAAGTGGTGATGAAGAAATTGGTTAGTGATAAGGTTCTAGGTGGTTTAATGTTTGTTGGAGGGGTTATAGTGTTTATTATCTATGCTTGGGCCTTATTCTTCGCTGGCGGGGTAGCGTGGTGGTGGGCTATCAGCATTGTTGCGATTGTTGCTGTTGGAGCAGTATGTGTAATAATAGCTTGGGTTGGTTATACTCTACTTACTACACCTGCACCAAGCCCGGTAACGCTTGAACCTGAACCTGAAACCGGTAAGGTTGAAGAAGAGAAGAGTGAAGAAACAAAATAAGGAGGTTAAAGTTTCTCAATAAAACTTATGTTGTCTCTTTTTGAAACAAAGATTTTTGTTGAAGCTTCCTTTGCAAGTTCTTCCGAGTGAGTAACAGCAAGAATTTGTCTAACCATTTTTAGGTTTGACATGGCTTTGGCTAAAGCTTCAATACTTCCATCCTCTTTACCCAAAGCTTCTGTTGGTTCGTCAAGAATAAGCAATTCAAAACTTTGGCCAGTCTTAGCCTCCATTATAAGTCTTCCAAGACCAATTCTGTAAGCTAAAGCAAGCCACGTTCTTTCTCCGCCAGAAATCTGGTTTACATTTCTTCTAAAACCAGATTCATCAATAAGAATCGGCGTGTATTCTTCATCAATTTCAACATAAAAGCTTCTTTCAGACCCTAATGTTAAACTATCCATAACAGATTGTATAGTTTCTCTTAAACTATCAATGTAAGCTTGCCTAAGTAGTGGAACAATTTCTTTATAGGAAAACCTTAGTAAATCAATAATTTTACAGACCTTGTCAGCTAAATTTTTTTGCTTAATTTTTTCCCTAGCAGTTTGAAACCTCTTCTCAATAATTTCTAACTGATTTAACTTTTCCTTAACCATTTCCTCTTGGTGTTTAAGCTGGTTTAAAAGGTTTTTATATCTTAGAAGCTTTTCTTCCCTAACTTTTCTAGCGTTTTCAACTTCATCAACATTGAAAGTTGAAATTTCGTTTTCAATGTTTTTAAGCTTTGATGATAGGTTCTCCTGGAGCCTTAATTTTTCGTTAACTACATCTTTAAGTTTGTTAAGCTCTTTTTTCTTATCAGAAAGAAGTTTTTCAACCTCGCCTATCTTAAATTCTAATAGTTCAACTCTGTTTTTTGCTTCGGAGGCTGATTTAAGCTTAAGCTCAACCTCGTTTAACCTGGATTCTACTGTTAAAAGTTTTTGTTGAACGTCAGAGTATTCAGTTGTAATTTGGTTAACTATTTTATACCTCTCAAAAGGTTCAATCTTTCTTCTACATGTGGGACATATATCTTCGTTTTCAAGAATAGTTAAAGATTTTTTAGCATTATCAACAAAGCCTTTTAAACTTGAGAGTTCATTTTTGATTTTTAAAGATTCCTTATCTAATCTTTCAATTAAGCTTTTAAGCTCGGATAAGCTTTTAACATAAAAATTACCTAAAATCTTCTCTTTTTCGTCTTTAATCTTCTCTAAACTATTACTATAATTTTCAATTTCAAAATTTTTATCTTCAATCTGCTTTTTAGAGTTTTCAATATACGCAACATTTTCACCCAGAAGTGTAAGTATTTTCAACTTTTCTTCTTTTAAAGCTTCAATCTTTTTTTCTAAAGTTTCTAAACTCCTTAGATTTTCTTCTGCATCTTTAAAGCCTTTTTCAGCTTCAACAATTAGGCCTTTAAGGTTTTCAATTTCGCTTTGAAGATTTACATATTCAACTAAAAGTTTGTCGTACTGGTTTTTAAGCTCAATAAAACCGACAACATCAGGGTCTTTTTCTAGAGTAAGACGAACAGCATCATAATGCTTTTTATATTGGAGAAGGTTTTCCCATGCTTCATAAAAATCTGTAAAACCAAAAAGTTCGTCAAGAAGATTTTGCCTCTCACGTGGGGTCATGTTTAATATTTCTTTAAGCCTTTCTTGTTGAATCCATATGAACTCCTCAAACATTTTCTTGTCAATACCAATTATGTTTTTAAGTTGTTCTTGAACCGCGTGAATTTTTCCCCATGCCAGAAGCTTGCCGTTTTCTGATAGTGTTAGTGTGCTTGAGTCTTGACTAATTCTACCACCTTTTTCCCTTTTTAAGCCTCTAACAATTTTGTACATTTTACCTAAATGTTCAAATTCAACAGAAACTTTACAGTTGTTCTTATCTTCTCTTAATAGGTATCCATAATCCTTGTAAAGCGGTTCACCAAAAAGAGCAAAATGGAGAGATAGAAGTATGGAGGTTTTACCTGTGCCAACACCTCCAACCATGCAGTTAAAACCTTCATTAAATTCTACTTTTGAGGATAGATGTGAACGAATATGTTGAATTTCAATCCTTTTTATAATCATCCGCAAGTACCTCAAGTATTTTTTTAACTTCTTCCTCTTCGCCTTTTAAAAGGTGAGGTATCAAGTCTAAAGTTTTTTTTGCAAGTTTTACACTAAACTCTTCTCGAAAACCATAGCCTTTATAAATTTTTAAGAAATGTTCATATGCAGCTGTTTTAAGTTCTCTACTCTCCTTTAACTCTACAGGAAGTCTATACTGTCCCTTCTCAGTAAGTTGGTTAACTATGCTAACGTATAACGCCTTTTTTGCTAAGCTTCTAATTTTTGGAATGTCAAGCTGGCTTTTTTTAACTCCCTCAGGAAGAACTCCTTTTATCACAAGCACAACCACAGAACTTTCAACATCGGCTTCTATAACGGTTTTAGATAGTTCATCAAAAATTTTTTCAGTAGTTAAACCTGAAATATCTTTTTCCTTAACAATAAATTTCCTAGAGCTATCAATTTTTATTCTGTTAACAGTTGGAGGTTCCTTTAAGGAAGGAACTTCAACATAATAAAAACCTTTAGGAGTTTCTGCTTCAATGTAGGTTGTTGTTTCCAAGGATCCCGGATAGGCAAGCAAACCATTCTTAAAATTTTTTAGAATGGGTTGGTGAATGTGGCCTCCAGCATAGTAATTAAAGCCAGTCTTAAGATATTCAGCTCTAAGATCTGGCTTAAAGTTTAGAGAGACAAATTCTGAAACGTCTAATGTACCATGAAAAACAAAAATGTTAAATAGACTTGAATTTGGTTTTGGGGGGTTTCTTGCTAAATACTCTGGAATTTTCTCGTCAGCTTCCCTTAAGCTTCTTGAACTTCTAATACCGTAAATATAGTAGCTTTCATTCACATAGCATCCACCATCAAGCCTTGGCAGATAGGTTAGGAGACCAGCATTATGTAGGGGGATTAGAATGGTTCCTGTCAGCACATTTGGTTCAAGGTCGTGTGAACCATCAACAGCAAAAACTTTTATTTCAGCTTCTTTAAGTCTTCTTAACTCTTTAATGGCTGTTGCTAAAGTTTGGTTTGATGGTCGAGGGTCATCAAAAATATCTCCAGCTAGAATCACAAATGATGGTTTAAATTGAAGAATCTTGTCTACAGCTTCGATAAAAACTCTTGTAAAATCTTCTTTGCGCTCAGGAAGGTTGTATTGCATATACCCAAGGTGGGTATCGGCGAGGTGAACAAAACTAAAAGGTTTCATTGCTAACCCCCAAAAAACTAGTTAAAAAAGTTTCTTGTTTCACCCATAGTTTTAACATTCAATTCTTTAACTTTGACTATGAGTGGAACCTCCTTTGTAACTTGACCAATAATTAGACAATAATGTGGTTCAAGAGAACATGCAATAGATTTCATTGTTTCGCTGTCAATTTTAGCTACCTTTGAAACCATGTTTAAGTCATTTTCATTCTTGAAGTTAAAGAGAAAAACAGAGTCAACCTGCCTGTAAATATCTTCATGTATTGATGCTGGTTGATTTGTTATAAAAAATGTAAAAATTCCTAAATGTCTCATCCTTGTAACTATATCGTCCCAGTATGTTTCTCTAAGGTATAGGTGGGCTTCTTCAGCAAAAAGAAAGATAGCTTTAACAAGCCACATCTTTAAAAGTTCAATAAGCTTTCCTAAAACAAATTCTACAACAATTTTTCTTTCAAGTGTCGATGTTTTGCTAAGATTTAAGATAATAATTCCACCATTAGAAATTTTGGTTAAAACGTCTTCTAATTTTGAAAGTTCATGAGAATTGTCGGTAAATAGGTGTGAATGTTCAAGAGTATAAAGTCGTGAGATTATAGCTTCTTTAACACGGTCATTGATAGTGCTAAACCTTAAAGTCTCCAAAATATTTCTAAATGTTAAATTTTTGGTTTTTTTAACCTCATCCCAAACTCTAAAAAGCTCTCTCAAAGAGAGTTCAGTTAAACCTAAAACGTGAAGTAAAATGTTTGATAAGACAGCCTTACCAGTATATTCTAATGTAACTTTAAAGTTTCTTCCAGGCTCTAAAACGAAAATTTTGTTATAATACCTGTTTTTTTCACCGTTATTATACAAACCCAGACCTGTATACTCACCATTAACATCAAAAACAACACATGGAGCACCATATTCAACTAAGCCCAGCATTAAAAGCTTACATAAATGTGACTTTCCTGTACCCTTTCTTCCAATGATAATTGATAGGCCGCCATCTAACGCGTCTGCATCAACCTTAAGTTCTGAACCATCTCTTGTAAAACCTATTTTTATCGGTCTTTTTAAGCCTATTCCAAGAAGCTTAAAAAGTTCGTTAAAATCAACTCTATAAATTTTTGAGTAGATTCTTGAAGGAAGCCAAGAAGTGTCTAAGCTTATTACTTTGTTAATGATTGAACATCTAATCTTGCATATAAGAATTCTAACATCCTTTAAAAGTGTTATTTGTGACTCAAGGTTTAGCGGGTCAAAATCATCTCCAAACACGTTTATTTCAGTCATTTCTTCCCTAACAAGCTCTTCAACAAGTCCAGGAAAATTAATAAATTGAATATCTATAACCTGAGCTAGGAGGCTTTTTTTGTTTCTAGTATCCTCAACTAGAAGATAATCTCCTTTACTCACTTCTTCTCGGGGGAAACATAAAATTTCAACAGTTTCACCTTCTTTTCTAAACAACTTCATAAGCTAAACCTTCACTATTTTGCAAACGGTCCAAAAAGTATTTTCCTTGTACTTTGTAGCTTCTTAACTTTGATCCCAAGTTTTTTTGTTATTAAACGTTGAATACCTAAAATTTCTATCTTTGTGAATGTTGAAAGAATGTGAGCTAATCTTAGGGTTTCAGGATATCCTTGAGTAAGAACATCATTACCAATAAGTTCTCCTACAGAGTTAACAATGTCTTCAAAACTAAGTTTTCCATCAACATCAACTCTAAATTCCATGTTTTCGTTTGAAAACTTTGCAATAAAGACTTTACCCAAGAGTGAGGAGGAAATAGTGCTAGGTAAAAGGTCATCTACACGAAGCATCCACGGAGGTTGAAACTCTTTTTTTAATCTTAAAAGAACAGATTTACTGTCAATATAGACCTTACTCTTTTTTGATATAGCTAAAACCTTATTACCTTCTTTTCTAGCCAACTCTAATATTTTATGGTTAGTTGATTGGTTTGAAAGACAACCATCAAAAATGATTATAGAGTTGCTTGTAGCCTGTGCTACATGCCATTGAAGAAATTTTTCAAAAATATTTTGAGATTGAGATTTGAAATCTAATGAATTGTTGACTGGTTCTGCGTTATTCCTTTCAAATACTTCATCTAAGCCTGTAAAATGAAAAATGAAAGGGCCATATCTTACATACCTATAAGCGTAAACATCTTTCCACACAACAGCGCCTCTAAAAGCATAAACTACACCATCCCTAGTTACGCCTATCCTTCTTTGAGAGGTATCTAAACTAATGATAAGAGTGGAAGAGTTACTTAGGGGTTTAAGTCTTATAAGCCTGTCATCTACATTTATTGGCATGTTTTCAACAGTTAGCATCTTATCTTCAATAGAGTAATCCTGAAGTACGTCGGTAGGTGGCGTATCGTATACATCAAGAATTTCACCTTTAACCTTAGATAGAGATTTAAAACTTACGTTAAGAAGATTTTCCGGTAAATCTTCCATAAAATTTTTAAATTCAAGTTTAAACATTGAATGGTGCCTCCGTTAAACCTTCTTCAACACCACTTGAAGCCAAAGTGTAAACATAGCCATGCTCAGTTTTCCATCTTCGGACCTTCTGTTTTTTAGTTAATCTTGTAAGAGTAAAACCTATAACCTTGTTTGAGTAGTGTAAAGCATTAGCATCTAAAACCTCTTTAATCTCGGAAAGTGTTCTAGGCTTCTTTTTACCCCATGAAGTCGAAAGAAGCTGTACAACAGCTTCAGGGCAACTTTTAGCACTAATCGACGGGTATGGTTCAGATAAATTATGGGAGACTGGAAAACTTTCTTCCTGCTTGGTTAGAGGCGAAGGATATTCTTCTTTACCTTTAAAAATTTCAGCTTTAGAAATTGCTTCGAATATTTTTGGTAAGTCTTTTTCAATCATTTCAAGAATGTTCTGTCTTGAACCTTCAAGTTGAAGCTCGCTGTTACCTATCTTTAAACGTAAAATTATTTTTCCACTATCGTTATTCAAGTTTAACCCTCCGACTTTATTTTAGGCAAAACTTCTTCCATAAGATGTTTAAGCCCAAGTGTTGTAACCTTATATTCGCCTCTACCAATTCTTTCAATAAGTCCGTCATCAGAAAGCTCGCTAAGTCTTCCAGCTAAAGCGCCAGTACCACTTCCAGTAATTCTTAAAAGTTCATCAACAGAAAGAGAGAGCTTATCTGAAACCTTTAACTCGTAACCAATATAAGCCTTTAAAAGGTGTAAAAGTATACGCTCTCTTAGAGATAGTTGTTTTACAAGTTTCTCTTTCGGAATAAGAAGGAAAACTCCCTCGCTGGATATACCGATGATTCCCTCAATTTTTTTCAGTAATTCTTCAAAGTCAACTGAAATAACAAGGTTTTTAATTAAACTATAGCTTGGGTAGTGTTTGCTAAGAAACTCCATCAAGGCGCGAGTAACATCCTCAACGGAACCTTCAAAACTAAGTTTTAGTTCACCACATTCCAAATAGACACGAATACTTTCCAAACTTTAACACACCCCAACTTAAGATTTTAACTTTGAAATAAGGTCTTCAACCCAAGATTTACCTGTAAGAGAAAGTCTGTAAGCTCCTCCATCCTTTACAACCAAACCCTCATTCCTAAGCTCGCTAAGTCTTGCACCAAAACCCGCTGAAGGTCTACCTGAAAGAGCTAAAAGTCGTGCAACTTCTCTTGGTGTAAGAAGGTTAGGGTCATTAGCATAAAGAATTAATCCAATAGCTTCCTTATCATTTATCCTGTCTCTTGGAAGGGTTAAAAGTGTACCCTCATTAGTATATTCAATTAAACCTTTTAGAGATTCTTTTTTATCGATAGGAGTTTCAGACCTAACAACTAAGCCATCTATAATATCTAACCATTCTGGAAGGGATTTTAGATTTTCAGCAAGCTCGGTAAGGCTTTCACCTTCAAAAACAATTTCACCATAAGGTCGTCTAAGTACTAACTTTACTTTCAAGTTTATCTGAAAAAGAATAAGTTTAAGACATATATAAACTTTTAACGTAAAGTTTATATATAATACGTTTTTTTACGAAATTTTAATTGTAATTTTACGTTTTATTACGAAAAATTCTTCAATTTTTTACTGGCAACTTCAACAAGAACCTTAATGTCAACTCTGCCTCTAAACTCTGCCATAACGTTCTTTATAATAAGGTCCAAGGCTTTTTCAGAGCTACTTTTAATTTGTTGTAGATTTTCAGAAATTTTACTTTCAACCACTTTTTCAACTTCCTCTATTGTTAAGCTTTTAAGTCCAAGTTTTTCTAAAGCCTCTGACACCGCGCCACCATTTTTAGCTAACCATTCAACAACAGCTGAAAAAGATTCCTTTGCAGTTTTACCTTCATTAATAGCCTTAAAAATTTCAAGAAAATCTTCATCAGAAAGATTCTCTACAGGGATACCCTTTCTTTCAAGATTTTTAACGGTTTCTGTTAACGATGAAGCTATAAAAGTTGGAGAAATAGAGACATTTTTAGCTATTTTTTTAAACAACTCTAAGTAATCTGAGTTAACAATTTGTTCCGCCAGTTTTCTGTTAATGTTATGCTCACTCATAATATTTTTTACAACCTGCTCTGGTTCAGGGGGGATATTTTTTCTAGCTTTCTCAATTAACTCTTCACTTACAACTACTGGTGGAATGTCAGTTTCAGGGTAGAGTCTGGCAGCACCAGGTCTAGGCCTCATATACCTTGTTGTACCATCAGGTTTTGCCATTCTAGTTTCTTCAGGAACCCCGTCTAAAGCTTCAATAATTCTTTCAATAACAGCTTTAAGAGCTTTTTTAGCTTTCTCAAGTTTGTCGGCTACAAGTATAGCTCCATCAACCTCTGAAAGTTTAAGTTTAAGTTTAACGTGCTCTAACTCTTCAACATCTATACCGTAAGCTGGAAGTTCATCTGTATGAAATATTCCACCAACACCACCATAAAACATAGCTCTATCTGAAAGTTCTGTTCCAAATCTAACCTTTGGAATAAGTTCAATACCAAGTATACCGGCAATTTTAGGTATCTTAACTCCTAAAACCACGCCACCACCATCCAAGGCCTTTCTAATAACCTTGCTCTTAGTATTCCTAAAAATCTCTGTTAAATCATGAAAATCTTCTTTTAACAACTCCTCAGCAGTTAATCCACGACTCTTTAATTTTTCCTTAATTTCTAAAAGCTTAAGCTGTCTTTGAACCTCGTATTCAACAACTTTCGAAATAAGTTCAAGTTCTTGAACACCTTTAACCTCTACAAGACCTCCGCCAACAATAGATATGTTTAAATCCTGCCTGATAGAACCTAATCCTCTTTTAACTTTTCCTGTTCTTCTTAAAACTTCACCTATGGCTAAAGCAACCTTTTCAGCTTCCTTGGGGGAGGAGATAACTGGGGCTGTTGAAACTTCAATTAAAGGAATACCTAGTCTATCAAGCCTATAGGTAACTTTGTTTTCATCTTCACTAACCTTTCTAGCGGCATCTTCTTCTAGACATACTGCTTGAACAGGTATTTTTTTACCATCAACATCTAAAAAACCTTCTAAAGCAACAATACAGGTTCTTTGAAAACCACAAGTATTGGAGCCGTCGATGACAATTTTCCTCATAACATGTATTTCATTTACAGGTTTTGAGTTAAGCAAAATTGCAACTTGTAAGGCTATTTCAACAGCTTCAAGGTTTAAATCATGGGGGGGTTCCTCGTCAAACTCAACAAGACAAGAGGTTTCTCTGTCGGCTTCATAAACAACGAGTTTACACTTCTGAAATTCAAATAAAGCCGCAGGGTCAAATTCACCAAGTTCAGATTGTGTTGGGCGTAAACGTCTAACAAAGGTAATTTCAGGTTTTCCTATTGAAAGCTTTGTTGGACAATTACAGAAAAGCTTACATTTTGTGTTTAGTTGTCTATGAATTTCAAGACCAACCTTTAACCCAATAGATTCATAATTTATAGTAGAGTTCACTGTCAGCACCTAGAAAAATCTAAGCTAAACATTAAACAATTTTTCCCTAAACCTTAATAGGTTTGGGGAGGGTTTTTAAGTTTTTGATAGATCCTTGACACTATTACTGGTTCTAGTTTATGCAAGGTTCGTAGAGGTTGGATAGCTGGGAAAATAGGAAAAAAATGTTTATGAAAAGAATTCATAGAGATCTTTCCAGTGGATATTTTGATAAAGATATGTTAAGCCTTGTTGAGGAGATTAATAAGCATCCTGAGATGTATACTACAAGCTCATGTAGTGGAAGGATTGTGCTTCTTAAGGCATCAAAACCTTGGAATAAAAGTAACGTTACAATTATTTGTAAGTGGCATGAAAGGATAAGTTTAGAGGAAATAACTAAAAACATTAAACCATGTGGTAAAGATTTAAGCTTATGGCTTATTCTTCAATCGCCAATAATACATGTCTCATGTAAAAATGTTGAAATTGCAATAAAACTTGTAAGAAAGGCTAGAAGCTCCGGCTTTAGATATTCAAGCATATTCTCAAAAGGGAAGATAGGAATTTTTGTTGAAATTATGGGTAGTGAAAGAATAGATTTACCGCTTGTAATTGAGGATAGGGTAATTATAAACATGGAAAATCTAAATAAGCTAATAGACCACTTAAACACAATACTACAAAACATAAAAACAAAAATCCAAAGATTAGGTGAAGCAGTAAAGATGTTGTAAAAACATGTTTAGGTGGTTAGTAGACTTTGCCAGAGTTAAACTTAAAAGCTTTAGAAAAATAATTTCTTATAAGCCCGCGGTAGCTCAGCTTGGAAGAGCTTCCGGCTGTAGGGTTCGCCTTTAAGGCGAGCCTCCTCAGCCTTCCAAGCGAACAACAGAAACCGGAGTGTCGCAGGTTCAAATCCTGCCCGCGGGACCATTCCGTTATTTTTCTTATGAAAATTAAGTCTTTTACTTTTGGTTAATCATACCTGAAATCAGTAACTGTCTATTTTAGAAACTGCAAACCTGGTTACAGGTTATGGCTAGAAGGGTTATAATAGAGTCTAATTTTTAAGCTTAAGTAATTTAAATTAGTTCTACCTATCTTAGATTTATGGAGACATTACAGCAGAAAATTTCAAAGTTTTTTCAAAATGTTTTAGAGCAAAATTTTGGTTCATCCTTTAACTCGGTTTTAAATTTTTATTTTAAGAAAAAGTATGGATGTAGTCCGTATGAGGTGCTTTGGGAGAATCCTTATGCTTTTTACACTACATTAAAGGAAGTTTTTGGTAGTGGTGGGGAGGTTGTTGTTCGTGTAATAGCAGAAAACCTTATAAGAAAATGCTCGGTAAATCTTCCACCTGACGAAGTTATCAAATTAATAAAAAAAGGTAGAAGTAAGCAATCAAAAATTAATCTTCAGGAGATTCTGAAAGAAGTTGCAGGTGTTTGATTAATGGTTAAGGATTCGGTTTTAACAGGAATTGAGACTTTAGACAAGTTAATTGGAGGAGGTTTTGAGCCTGGTAGCCTAATACTGGTAGCTGGAAGGCCAGGTACTGGGAAAACTAGTTTTGCAACTCAATTTGTTTGTAAAGGCGTTGAGGAGGGGGAGGTTGGAGTATATGTTTCTTTTGCTGAGGACAAAAGCACCTTAATTTGTAATATGGAGAAAACTCTGGGTTATGGTTGTGAGGAGTATGTTAAAAGTGGTAAACTTAAGATTCTTGATATGATTGTAACAAGAAAGGAAAGTGTGTCAGCAATTTTAGATTTAATTTTATCGGAGGCCAGTGAGGCTAAAAGACTTGTAATAGATTCATTTTCAGCTATGGTTCAGGCTTTTAAAGACCCAGTAGAGTCTAGAATAATACTTCATGCAATTTTAAGTAGGATGGTACGCCAATTTAGATGTACAACTCTTCTTATATGTGAAGTACCAGTTGGAGAAGAACGTATTGGTTTTGGTATAGAGGAGTTTGTAGCCGACGGGGTCATCTTGCTCAGAATGAATGAATTAGAAGGTCATATTTTTAGAGATTTAGAAATTAAAAAACTTAGGGGACGTCAACTACTGGAAAATAAAATAGTTTTAACACTCAATGGAGGAAGAATTAAAGCTTTTCAACCATTTTCACCTAAGCCTATTGAAAAACAAGCAAAATTTAACCCCATTAAAGATCCTCCTGAAAAATTCTCCACAGGAAACCCAGACTTAGACCGTTTGCTAGAGGGAGGTTATCCCAGAGGTGGTACAGTAGTTTTTGAAGTTAGTGAAAAAATCACAACCTCCCAGTACAGCCTACTAATCTCCCCCACAGCTTGGAATTTTGTGGTGAATAATAGGTGGGTCTTGATTATCCCCTCTATAGGTGTAAATTATTAATGTTGTTATGAGAGAAGCGGAAAAAGGAGGATTTACAGAGGATATGGTAAAAAATCTTTTAAGAGTTAGTAGCTTTGAATTTGTAGAAACTCGTGAAAAACCGTGTATTTTTAAGGTTAAAGGCGAGAGCATAGAGGAGGATTTGCAAAAAGTTTTAAATGAAGTATATAAAGTGATGGAAAAAACCAGTCAACCAGTATTATCAATTATAGGTGTTGACACTATTGCATCTTATTATGGGCCGGAAAAAGTACTGCGAGCTATAAACATTGGAACACACATTGCACGGACAAACGATTCGTTAATTATGCTTATACTCAAACCAGGCTACCCTAATTTAGGTGATAACTTAAAAGCTTTAGCAGATGTTCACTTAAAGCTAGTTAGGGAACATGGAGTCCTGCTTCTTTACGGCATTAAACCTAGAAGAGGTTTACATGCAGTGGAGATGGATACATCTCAGGGTTATCCTTTAGCTAAGCTTACACCTATAACTTAAAAATAAAAAGTTTGAGGGGGAGAAAGGCTTTGAAAAAGTTTGTTATGCTCAGCTTAGCTATAATTTTGCTAGGTATTTTTCTTTTGGGATTTACGTTTTACCTAGCTTATTCAGCTTTTGTTAATCCTGAAATTTTAAAAAGATTTAACATTCTTATACCGAGTGTAGATGTTGATCAACCATTTCATCAATTTAATGTCTTAATTGGCTATGCTGTTGCTTTTCTCCTTTTATGGGTTATGGGTAGTGTAGCCAGTAAAATGGTAAAATATGGTGTTAGTTTTTATAGGGCTTCTTCTCCTAAAAAAAGGAAGGAAAAAGAAAAGGAGAAAAAAGAGGAGGACTAAATTAAAATGGAAAACTCTTTTTTAAGTTTTAACCAATCTTCTTCTAAAACTTTTTTCATCGAAGGCTTGTAAAGAGCTGTAGCTGGATGATAAAGTGGAACTATTTTTAGCTGGTTTACATCAAAAATTTTTCCGCGAATTTTACCCATAGGATAAACTGGTAAACCATATTTTTTTAAGAAGAAGTTTGAGGCTACATTTCCAAGAGTGCAAACAATTTTAGGTTGAATAAAGTTTAACTGTTTCTCAAGATAAAACATACACGCCTCAATCTCATCAGGTTTAGGTTCCCTGTTTCCAGGTGGACGACATTTTACAACATTAGTTATATACACCATGTTTCGACTTATCCCTGCTAAAGATAACAATTTATCAAGAAATTTTCCAGCCTCACCAACAAAAGGTTTACCTTTTAAATCCTCCCAGTATCCTGGAGCTTCACCAACAAGCATAATCCTACTTCCACTAAAACCTTCACCAAAAACAACATTTTTTCTTGTTTGACAAAGCCTACACCTAGTACAGTTTTTTACCTCCTCAATAAGTTTTAAAAATTCTTCCTCCAACTTTCTTCAGCCTAGCCCGCTTCCCTAAAAAATTCTTAAACCGTAGATTTAACTTTACTTACCTGTACCAGGTTTACGTTTAACATGTACCTGTAAAACTCTTACAACCAACACCAGAAACGCCTTCTCAGCGTACAATTAGAGCTTTTTGTACACTACAACCTTTTTGAGGAATAAAAATTTTTGAAAATTTTGAAACTGTATCAAAATTAGCCCTTTAGGTAAGCCTCTAGAAAATATTAAATCTAAAAAATTATTTCATTAATAAAACGAGGACATAAAAAGGAAAAGCGGGGCGGAAACTTAGGAAAGGGTGAGCCAGTAAATGAAAGAACCAAGAATTGGAGTTTTTGTTTGCAAATGTGGTGGAAACATTTCTAACTGGGTTGATGTTAATACTGTTGCGGATGATGCAAAAAAAGAAAAAAATGTTGTTTTTACAACTGTTGAAACCTACGTATGTTCAGCACCATCTCAACAACTGATTCAAGAAAAGATTAAAGAATACAACCTTAACAGGGTTGTTGTAGCTGCCTGTAGCCCAAAACTTCATGAAACAACCTTTAGAAGAACTATTCAGGAGGCAGGTTTAAACCCCTACTACCTTGAACATGTAAACATTAGGGAGCAATGCTCATGGAGCCATACAAAGGATGACATAAAAGAGAATACAAAAAAAGCTGCAGACCTTGTACGTGGAGGAATTTCTAGGGCAAGGTATCTTGAACCTTTAGAAGAGGGAAGAGAAAAAGCTTATAAATCGGTCCTTATTGTTGGAGGAGGAATTGCAGGCATATCCGCAGCCTTAACCCTTGCTGAGTTAAACTACCAAGTTTACATGGTTGAAAAAGAACCAAGCATAGGCGGCCACATGGCTATGTTTGGAAGGGTTTTCCCAACGATGGATTGTGCTCAATGTATACTTACACCAAAAATGTCTGATTGTGCAACTAACCCAAACATTAAGCTTTACACCTATTCTGAAGTTCTTGAGGTAACAGGCTCTCCTGGAAACTTTCATGTTAAAGTTTTAATGAAACCAAGATACGTTGACCCTGAAAAATGTACGGGTTGCGGAGCATGTGCAGAAAAGTGTCCATGGTTTAAGCCCTCAGAGTTTAACCTTGGCTTAAGTATGAGAAAAGCAATTTATATACCGTTTCCTCAAGCAGTTCCAAACATTTACCTTATAGATCCTGAAGTTTGCGCGTACATTAAAACTGGAAAATGCGGGGTATGTCAAAAAGTTTGTCCTGCAGGTGCAATAAATTTTGATGACAAAGAAAAAATTGTTGAGTTTGATGTTGGAGCAATAATTGTTGCAACAGGTTACGACCTTATAAACATTGAGGAAAAATATCCTGAAATGGGTTATGGAAGATATCCTGAGGTTGTCACAGCGTTACACGTTGAAAGATTACTCTCCTCAACAGGTCCAACTGGCGGATACTTAAGAGTCCCAGGTGACCCTAAAAAGCCTAGCGAATGGAAAGAAGCAAAAAAGATAGCATATATTTCATGTGTAGGTTCAAGAGACCCGCATAGAGGTGTACCCTATTGTAGTAAGATTTGCTGTATGTATACGCTTAAACAAGCAAAATTGATTAAGGAGCTTTTCCAAGATGTTGATGTTTGGTACTATTACATTGACATTAGAGCTGCTGGAAGAGGGTACGAAGAGTTTTATGAAGAGGTGCAGAAGGCTGGGTTAAATCTTGTTAGAGGAAGAGGTGCAGAAGTTTACAAAGACATGAGTAGTGGAAGGTTAATTGTTAGAGCGGAAAATACTTTTCTTGGAGAAGTTTTTGAAAACGATTTTGACATGGTTGTTCTATGTCCAGCGCTTATTCCTGGTAAATGGTTAGATATTGTTGTTCAAAAGTTAAAGCTTCCTACAAGTGTAGATGGCTTTGTGACCGAGAAACATCCAAAACTTGACCCTGTAAGCGCGTTAAAGGAAGGTGTGTATGCTTGTGGTTGTGCACTTGCACCAAAAGATATTAGAGAAAGCGTCTCTGAAGCGTGGGCTGCTGCAGCAAGAGTTGATGCATTTCTTGGTACTGGAGAGGTAAGAATAAAACCTGAAAAGGTTCAAGTAAACTTAGATTTGTGTAATGGTTGTGGTAAATGTGTTGAGATATGTCCGATTAAAGCAATAAAACTTGAAAATAGTAAAGCTGTAGTGGACGTTTATGCTTGTAATGGTTGTGGTGCATGTATCCCAGAATGTGAAGTTGGGGCATTAGACTTAAAACATTCAACAGAAAAACAGCTATATGCGCAAATTTATGGAGTTTTAAAGGAAAAAACAGATAAACCAGTAATTTTGGCCTTTCTGGATGATAGAACAGCCTATACAACAGCAGACTTACTAGGTTCTACAAGAGACTCCTATCCAACATCAATCCGAGTTATTCGGGTGCCATCTTCTGCAAGAGTTGGCTTAAAACACATTCTTTACGCTTTTGCTCATGGTGCAGACGGTGTACTTATGATTGATGGCGGTGAGGGTTCAGACTCTTACCCTGAGGTTGCAAAAATAACAGAAAAAAGACAACGTGGATATAAGGAGGATATAAGAAAATACGGGGTTGAGCCTTTACGTTTACGTTCTAGCAACGTATTTATTTCAGCTCCAAGATTTTTAGGCGAGGTCTTCAGGGTTTTTGCGAGCACAATAGAGCAAAAAGGGAAGCTTTCTGACCAAGTAAGGGAGAAAATTAAGGCAGAACTTAGGATAGAAGCAGTTTAAAGAATAAACTCTTATTTTTTAAATTTCAACCTTTTAATTAAAAACCCAAACCTATTAACGTCACTATGTTAGGATAAAAGATATTTTGTAGATTTTACTTAAGAAAATAATACTTTAAAAAACGTTACCAAAAACTTAAAAGCTGGAGAAGGGCTGTATAGCTTAAACATGTTTAACTTTTCTAAGGTTAATTTTTGCAAAGTATGCGGTAAAGGTAGGGTTGCAGAAATTTTAGGAGTATGCGTCAATTGCATCAGAAACAGGTTTGAAGATTCTTTACCACACATTTTAGAGGCGTGTAGGAAAAGTAGAGAAAGATACGGGTTACCTGTTAAACCACCAAAAACTGCTGGAGGAATACCATGTAACCTATGCTCAAACGAGTGTATTATTGGTGTAGGCGAAAAAGGTTTTTGCGGTATTAGGGAGAATGTTGACGGAAAACTTAAAACTCTTGCAAAACCAGATAAGGCATTACTCTACGTGTATCCAGATAAACATCCAACAAATTGCTGTGCATCATGGTTTTGCCCTGCAGGTACTGGCTTAGGCTACCCGAAGTATGCCTACAAGGATGGTGTTGAACTTGGCTACTATAATCTTGCAGTTTTCTTTTATGGTTGCAATTTTAACTGCCTTTTCTGTCAGAATTCGAGCCATAAAAATTTTATGGAGGGATTTACTGTTTCTGTTGATAATTTTGTTGAAAGGGTTTTAAGAAATCCACATTATAGCTGTATATGCTATTTTGGAGGTTCACCAGAGCCTCAACTACCTTTTGCTATTAAAGCATCAAAAAAGGTTTTAGAAGCTATTGGTGGTAAACGTATAATAAGGATATGTTTTGAGTGGAATGGTTGTGGAAACCCAAAACTTGTTCGTGAGGCTGCAGAGTTAGCTTTTATAAGTGGTGGAAATTTAAAGTTTGATCTTAAAACCTACAACGTAAATTTAAGCCTAGCTTTAAGCGGAGTTTCAAATGACAGAGCCTACAAAAATTTTGAGATGGTTGCAAAAGATTTTTACGAGAAACGTAAAGATGTACCCATACTTACAGCAACAACTTTACTTGTTCCATGGTACGTTGACCATGTTGAGGTTGAAAATATTGCAAAATTTATAGCTGAAATTAACCCTGAAATTCCATATTCCTTACTGGTTTTTCACCCTGAATTTATGATGAATGATTTGCCTATAACACCTCCAGAGCAAGTTAAAAAGTGTTATGAGGCTGCAAAAAAGTACCTAAAAAATGTACATATTGGAAATCTTCATCTACTGGGGATTTATGATTCATTATACAGGCATGTACAAATCTAGTTGGGGAAAGTAAGATGGAGGAAAAACGTTATCCTACGGGGTTTTTATCTTTAAAGGTTATTCTTACTTTTATTACCTTATGTTTCAGTTTTTCAGTTTTGTTAGGGTACCTTTATGGTGAAGAGGTTGCAAAGATTTTAGAGGAAGTTTTAAAGGAGATTTTTGGTGGAAAAGGCCCTGATAAAATAAACCCTTTCTTTCTTATGTTTCTCATACTTGTGAATAATGCCTTTAAATGTTTGCTAGTAATACCTTTAGGTGTTCTTTTGGTAGTTCCACCGGTAGTGTTTATAATGTTTAACGGTTTTCTTCTTGGAGCCCTTACATGCCTATCAGTTGAGAAGCTTGGGGAGGCAGGATTCTTCTACATTCTTGTAGCAATTACTCCCCACGGAATTTTTGAGATTCCGGCAGTATTCTTAAGTTCAGCTTTAAGTGTTAGGGTTGGTTTAACTGCTCTTCTAAAACTTAAAGGAGAAAATGTTTCTATTGGAAGTGAGCTTAAAAAAGATTTGAAGGTATATCTTTATAAGATTTTACCGTTACTTGCTGTAGCAGCAGTTGTTGAGGCATTTATCACACCAGTTATAATCTCAACATTCTTTTCAACCTGAAAATTTAAGTTTTTTACTCTCACGATGAAAAGTTTTGTTTTTTGGTGATATCAAAAGAAACCCTATCTTCCTGTTTAATGTGGTAGTGAACCATTACCATAAGCCAAACTGTTATAAAAAGTAAAACTTCAACCTCCAATGCACCTACGGAGGGCCATGGAATGGTTAAAGACAGGATTATACTTAGCAGGGTTAACACTAATCCTGATAATCCATGTTTTTTAAACCCAGATGTTAACAGTGAGAGACTTACAACTAAACATGCAATCAAAATTAAAACAAAAAATTCAACTGAAACAAGCAAGTGTGGGTAAGTACCTTCAGGATAGAATCCTATAAGGAAAAGGTTGGCTGAAGCTAGGGTTAGGAAAACCCCGCCAACACAACCAAGCCTGTTAAGAGTTTTAATGAGATACAAACTGTAAAGAAAAGCCAAGATTGAGGATAACATAAGCCCAAAATTGAAAATGTAGTTATCAGGCACGTTTAGTGCTCCTAAATCGCTTAAAGCATTTTTATCAAGCGAGAACCAGGGATGCAGGAAAACTGATAAGAGTATTGTAACCCAACCTATAACAATGGCAGCTACACCGGAAAATCTCAGTAAACTCCAAATCTGAACCATAAAACCACATCCAAATACTGTTAAAGTATTTAGTTAACAATACCATTATAGATGTCACAGTAAATTAAATGTTTACAAAACCGCTGACAACAGACTTATAAAGCTAAAGCCTAACTACCTAAGTTTACCCGTACAAACTAAAGCTTTTAATCTTACATTAGGTAAACTCTAAGGATAGAAAAACATAGTTATAACCTAGAGGATAAATAAAGAATATTTAAAGGGCCCGTGGCGCAGCATGGATAGCGCATCGGCCTTCTAAGCCGGGGGTCGCGGGTTCAAATCCCGCCGGGCCCGCTTATTTTTTAAGTGAAACCTTAAAAATAAGAGCATTAGAAACCTTTAGTTTTATAAATGACTGGGAAGTATAAAGTTATTGGTGAACCATTTGATAATAGAGTTAATAAATATTGTGGCTGGGCTTATTCTTGCGATGGGAATTCTGCCAAACATACCAGCCGTGGGCAAAAGCTTGGAAAAGGTTGCTAAATGGCTTGGAAGATTTCAGACGATTATTGGCATTATAGCCATAATATTTGGGATTTGGTATTTTGGGTTGCAAGGAATAGTTGCAATTATAGCTGGGCTGATACTGATTTTGGGTCTTTTGCCGAGCATACCTGCAATAGGCAAAGACCTGGCCAAAGTTGTTAAGTGGCTTGGCAGCTTCCAAACAATAATTGGTATAATCGCCATAATACTTGGAATACTCGGAATAATTGGAATACTCGTCTAAACATCCAATTTTTATTTTTTCCGTAAATCACCAAACCCTAAGGATTTTGACTTTTATAGGTTAAACCGCCAATTAACAGAACCAAGTTAAAATAATAAACAATGAACTTATCCAAAATGACTTACAACACTAGTCTTTGGTTAAGGAAATTTTTATCTCGCACCATTCTTTTTGCTCCACATACTGCTTAAATGATTTTGGACAATTATTATTTATGATGAAGAAAGCATTTGTATGGGATCCTGTAATGAGATCCTCGGCGATGAAGTACGATCCTTGTGTAGTGTTTGATGGAAATATATGCAAAATAAAATGTGAAGATTGTAAGATTACTCTAATTGCTGATAGATTTTTGGGTGAAGAATTCCAGCGAGAAATACTTGGTTTGAAGGTTGTTCATGGAATAAATCCAACTTACAATAGAGATAAATTGACAAAATTAAGATGCTTGTTGGGTATTAAGGCAATCCAATTTTACTATGACTAAATTTTGATTTTTTCTGTTTTATTCATTTGTTGTAAACAATTTTTCTAACCCCTTTCTTTAACTAATTGCTTGAATTTTTTTAATGTTTGGATACCTACCAGCTATTCTACTTCTTCTACTGTTAAAATTTTCCCTTGCAGTTTCTCATAATTTTTCCTTTGGCTTTATCGCGTATTTTTCTTCAGCTATTTTTTCCAGCTTTCTTACCTCAGTTCTTCTAAACCCTACATAGACTCCACCGATTTTTCCTCCAACCCATGTTCTTGTTTTTTCTCCTGATTTTAGCACTTTAGTTAAAGTTTGTGATTTAACCTTAACCTTCAACCCGCCATTCATGTGAATCTCTAAGCCATCAGCAACTCCAACAATATTCAAAAATTTTCCTCCACCTTGAGGTAAAAGCCTACCTAAAGCTTCATTTTCAATGTCTAAATGGGTTACCCTAGCTAAAGCATAACCCTTAACGTGAATGTAAATTAAGGCATTATCAAGATTTAACACCCTACCATCAGGGTAGGCTAGTAACACTTCACCAGGTATGTTAATTTTACCGTAAGCTGGGCCTGTCAAAAAAATGCACCAAAAAATTGAGTTGTTAGGGTTTATTAACGCTTTATTTCAAGGTACTAAAACAGCCCTACCTTCAATTTCCCCCTTTCTTAACGTTTCAAGAGCTTCATTAGCCTCCTCCAATTTAAACCTTCTAATAAACGATTTGACCCTACCTTTTTTTGCTAAAACTATAATCTCTCGAAGTTCATTAATTCCTCCGTAAAAACTTCCAACAACCTCATACTCAAAGATTATTGTATCAAAAACTGGTAAGGTAAATGTCTGACCTGAAAGACCAACAGGAACAAGCGTACCTCCCTTACAAAGCATACGTACACTTGTTGGAAGAGTTTCTGCACCAACAAAATCTAAAACAACGTTTACACCTCTAAAACCAGTAATCTTTCCAACAACTTCCTCCAAAACGTTAACCTTTTTAGAATTTACCAGATAAGTTGCACCAAGTGAAGCCGCGATTTCAAGTTTTCTATCAGAAACATCCACAGCTACAACATTTGTTTCCGGCGTCAAAACCTTCAAAAACTGGATGGCATACTGACCTAAACCTCCAACACCAACAACAGCAACAAAACTGTCAGGATAAAGTTTACCCAAAACCTTTTTAATTGCAGAATAGGGAGTTAAAGCTGCATCTGTAAGGGGTGCAGCTTCAACCGGGTCTAAACCGTCAATTTTAACTAAACCTCTATAAGTTTTATAGTAAACATACTCAGCATAACCACCATCCGCACCAACTAACCCCATCATAACTGGGACATCACAAAGCTCAGACCGTCCACTACGACAATATCTACATGCCTCACAACTCCAACCACCAGGTACAACAACAGGATCCCCAATCTTAAAATCTACAACCTTATCTCCAACTTCAGCAACCCAGCCAGCATTTTCATGACCAGGGGTTATTGGAAGAGTTGTTGGAAGAATATTCCTCCAGTGACCTTCAACAAAATGAAGATCACTATGACAAACCCCTGCCCCACCAATTTTTATAAGAACCTCCTCACCTGAAACCTTAGGTACAGAAACGTCCACAAGCCTTAATGGCTGTCCATACTCGTATAAACGCATAGCCCTCAAAAATAAAACACCCTAAACATTCCTCCACGTAGGGCTTATATAAACTCTATCAACGTTAAAGGGTAAAATTGGCTGAAAAGGTGGTGTAAAGGTTGATTAAGAATTGAAGAATCCAAAAAATTAAATTATTAAAGATTAAAAAGCAACATTCCTATGAAAAAAGGAGAATGTTAGATTTTGCATGCTACAAAAAAGGCTTCATGTACAGCATTTATTATCCTGCGAGGTTGAACACAATCTCCAATAAAAATGCATGGGGCTTCAACTTCAAACTCCACTTTTCTAGGCTTCATACCAACAGCAACAATCAAGGTTTCAAACTGTATTTTTGCTATCTCGCCATTAAGCTTCCCAACAATAGAGTTACCCTCAATCTTCTCAACCTTAAAATTACAAGTCCACTTTACACCAGCTCTTCTAAGCTCTCTTAACAAGGAAAGCCTATAATTTCTCTCTGCATCTAGCAATATATCTGGTAAAACTTCAAGAATTGTCACATCTCTACCCTCTGCAACGTGGAGAGCAGTTTCACATCCAACTCTTCCACCACCCAATATTACAACCTTCTTGCCAACCTCAACCTTACCCAAAAGCACGTCAACCGCGGTTACAGCCTGCTCAACTCCAGGAATTTTAGGCTTATCCGGCTTAGAGCCTGTTGCAACTATTACAACATCAGGTTTCATCTCTTTTAGCCTGCCTGTATCAACCTCAAAGTTTAGTCTAACCTCAACACCCAGCTTATGTACTTGTTGCTTTAACCACTCAAGATAGTCCTTAAAGTCGGACTTAAACTTTGGCGCTGAGGCGGCAATCAAATTTCCTCCTAAATCTGATGAAGCTTCGCAAAGAATAACTTCATGCCCCCTTATTTTAGCAATCCTTGCAGCTTCCATTCCTGCAGGTCCAGCCCCAACAACCACAACCCTCTTTTTTACCTCTGCTGGCTTAACTTTAAATTCTCTTCCAATTGCCGGGTTTACTGCACATTTTACTGTCAACTGTCTTAAACTAAATATTGTATCTATACATTCATTGCAACGTAAACAAGGTCTTATATCCTCCACCCTGCCTTCTTTAAGCTTTATAGGTATTTCCGGGTCTGCAAGAAGAGCTCTTCCAAGAGCTACCAAATCAACCCTCCCACTTTTTACCAAGTCTTCAGCCATTTTTGCTGAAATTCCTCCAATTCCTATCACTGGCAATTTTGTAGACTTTTTCACCATTTCAGCCCCTTTAAGCAAAATTCCCTTTGGAACAATCATTGGGGTTATGGCGAGAGAGCCACTTACATGAAAACAATCTACACTTTTCTCCAGCTCCTTAGCAAATCTTACTATTTCCTCATCGCTTATACCACCATAGGAGGGAAATACTCCATCCATCCGGAAAATTATAGGAATTCCTACGCTTCTCACTGAATCCACAACTTCAACCGCAAACCTTATCCTGTTTTCAAAACTTCCACCATAACCATCAGACCTTTTATTGGTGTTGGGGGATAAAAATTGGCTAATAAGCCATCCATGGGCACCGTTTACCTCAACAAAATCGAAACCACAATCCTTCGCCCTGCCAGCTGCTTCACCAAACATCCTTACCAGCTCTTTTATTTGTTCAAGCGTTAACTCATTGGCTTCCACGGTAAAAGTATGCCTTCCATGCATAAACATAGGATACCCCACTCGTGAGGGGGCTAAAGGAATGTTACCTGTTATCTTAGGAGTTGAACAGCCCCCTGCATGGAAAAGCTGAATTGCAACCCTAGAGCCTCTTAACTTCACGCTTTCAGCAAGCTCACTTAATAAAAAACAAAACTTGTCATCATAAATTGCTAAACCTGCCTGTAAGTCTTTTGACCTCGAATCGACAGCCGCACCTTCTACTATTATAAGTCCAACCCCATTCTCAGCAAACATTACATAATGGTTGATGTGTTTTTGTGTAACGTATCCTTCAACTCCAGCATTTACAGCCATTGGTGGAAGTACAAGCCTATTTGGAACCTCCACTCCTCCAATTGTTATGGGTTTAAATAACTCCATAATGTTTTCACAAAAAAAAATTGCCTGCTGAAATATTTAATAATTTTTATTTTAAAGGATTACTCTGCTGGAGAAAATTCGTAGGTTAAAAGTCCTTCAGGCGTCCTTTTTACTACTGAAAGTTTAACCTTCATTTTGGGTTTAATTTTTCTTGGGTCATCAATGTTTAACCATGCTAAAACTTTAACACCTTCCTTCATCCGAGCAATACCTACAATATAATCCTTGTAGTGTGCAAAAGTTGAGGGTTTAACTGATATCATTGTACATGTTACAAGCTCCCCTTCACCACTTAAAGGTATCCAATCCATGTCTGATGTTAAACATTTAGGGCAGTCGGCCTGTGGAGGGAAAAACTTTTCACCACATTTTTTGCACTGTGTTATGTAAACTTTACCTTCACGTAACCCATCAAAAAACTTTTGAATCTTGTTTACACCAAACTGAAATCTTAATGGTAGTTCACGTGTACTAATATAAAGTGGAAGCTTTGTTTTAGCGTCCTCCATTAAAGGTAAACCCTTCTCCTCAATAACTTTTTTAGCAATTTCACCTAGATTAGACATTTAAAAACACCTCCCCTACCTACGCGGTTTTTCCAATGAAAGTATGGTTACATATGCATAATGTCCTGTCCCGCCAATGTTGTGGGCTAAGGCTCTACCATTTTTAATTGTTGCTTGAGCTTCAGGATTAGCGTATTTACCATACTCTTGACGTAGCTGCTTAGTTAAGCTGTACATCATTGAGCAACCTGTAGCACCTATAGGATGCCCTTTAGCCTTTAAACCCCCATCAATATTCACAGGAATAAGACCACCATTGTACGTTTGCTTTTCCCTTACAAGTTTTAAGCCTTCACCTCTCCTGCAAAAACCTAAATCTTCATAAGCCATAAGCTCAGCAATTGTAAAGCAATCGTGAACACATGCAACATCAAAGTATTTAGCTGAGTTGCCATACTCTAAGCCAGCCATCTTGTAAGCCTTTTTAGCAGCTTCAACAGCAGATTCCAAACCTGAATACTCAAGTTTTAGGAGCATGTCTCTTTTACTTAGATTTGCTGTTCCAGTCGCAACACCTATACCACTTATCCATACAGGTGTATCCGTAATTTTTCTTGCAACATTTTCACTAGCTAAAATCACAGCTGCAGAACCATCAGTAAGAGGACAACAATCAAAAAGTTTTAGCGGCCATGCAACATACCTAGACTTCATAACGGTTTCAACAGTTATTTTCTGTTTAAACTGGGCTTTAGGATTCATTGAGGCATAATAATGGTTTTTAACGGCTATCTCAGCTAAATCCTCCTCTTTAGCACCATACTTCCACATATAACCTGTCGCATGCATAGCATAATATCCAGGAAAGGTCATACCAAAACTTTCAAACTCCCAGAAGTAGTTTCCAGCTCTACCAATAAACTCTATTTGAACGGGTGTTGGAGATTCATGCATCTTTTCAACACCCAAAGCTAAAGCAACATCAACAAAGCCGCTTGCAACAAGGTTGTATGCAACAGCAACAGCAGCACTACTTGTTGCACATGCAGCCTCAACCCTCATACTACCAGATGGTAGTGTTCCACAATATTCGGAGCAAACAACTGCAGGCAAGTTTTCAGCACTCCATCCACCAGCACAACCAGTAACTAAAAACCCAATGTCTCTAGCTGAGAGACCTGCATCCTTTAAAGCTTCGCTAACAGCCTCCCATGCAAGCTCATCAATCCTAACATCAAACCTATTACCAAAATAGCTTTGACCAACTCCCACAATAGCAACATCGCGCAAAATAAACACCCCCAAACAGCAAAAGAATTATACTAAAACATTCCTATAAAAGGCTTCTTATAGCTTAGAAGATTGGTGGGCCGGGCAGGATTTGAACCTGCGACCACTGCCGTGTGAGGGCAGCGTCATAGCCAGGCTAGACCACCGGCCCAGGTTTTTAACCTAGCTATGTTTACAGAGGGTTGTAGGAGGCATCCCAAAACTTTAACTCGTATTCTGAGCAAGTTTTAAAATGTTTTTTTATCCTATTTAACGTTTCCTGATTTAACTTTTCTTCAGCTTCATCAACAATTCTTCTTAATTCATCAACAAGCTTCCTATATCCTTTTGATGCATACTCCTTAATCCACAACCCGTAAACACTATGTCTAGCTCCTCTACTTTTTTTAAGCTTTTCACCTATAAGCTGATATGTCCACATACATGGTAGGGTTGATGAAGCAATTTCATAAAAACCATCTTCAAAACCAACCTTTAACAGATATTCAACGTATTCCCTACAAACATTGTTTACAGGTTTAGGTTCAACTTTAACAATAAGCCTAATTTTATCCTGCATTGCAACTTCACCTTTAACAGTTCCAACGATAAGCTCAGCAAAAAACTTGGTTAAATCCCTAGTTGGAGCTTTAGCTGAAGCGTAGGCAAAGGTTTTAAGTAAACCATCAAGATAGTAGAAGTCTTGAGAAAGATAGTATGTGAATTTTTCCAGTGGAAGAGCAGCTTCACCCATCTCCAAGATAAATTTGTGATTTAAAATTTTACTCCATAAATCCGCGTTCTCGTTTTTAAGCTTCTCAGTTAAACCCATATCATAAACCTCTTTAAATTTAAAATTATTAAACCTTAAAGTTTTAAGTTTTGGTGCTTAACTTAAAGTGTAAGGGAAGTGGTTTGAAGCAGATTAAAATCCAAGTTTTCCCTGAAAAATGTACTGGATGTTTAAGATGCCAGCTTATCTGTTCATTTGCATATGAAGGAGTTTTTAATCCTCTTAAAGCAAAGATTGTTGTAAACTGGGTTGATGGTGAAATCAGCTTTAAAGATGAGTGCACAAACTGTGGAAGCTGTGTAGAGTACTGTGGTTATGGTGCTTTAAAGCTTGTGGAGAAGGAGGATGGTAAATGAGTCAGGAGTATTATGGTTATGCTGGAAAAATTTTACATGTAAACTTAACCACAGAAAAAGTTTCTACGGAAAAGCTTAACCTAGATATAGCTAAAAAGTTTATTGGAGGTTTTGGTTTAAATCAAGTGTTAGCTTACAACTACATTAAACCTCATATACCACCACTATCACCCGAAAGCTTCATAATATTTGGTGCTGGACCACTTGTAGGCACACTCGTACCTGGAGCTGTTAAATGTGTTGTAACATACAAGGCTCCATACGAACTTTACATTTCTAACAGGATTACCAGTGGAACTGGTGGACGTAGTTTTGGTTCAATGTTAAAGTGGGCAGGTTACGACCATCTTATCATAACGGGAAAAGCTGATAGACCTGTTTACCTAAAAATTTTTGATGAAAATGTTGAAATTTGTGAGGCTTATGAGGTTTGGGGGAAAGATATTTTTAAAACAACAGACATTTTATGGGAAAAACATGGTAAAAGTTGTAGCGTTTTGGCTATTGGACCTGCCGCAGAAAACCTTGTAAAGTTTTCCATAGTTTTTGTTGATAAAATTTCCCATCTTGGAAGGGACTTGGGAGCTATTTTAGGTTTTAAGAAACTTAAAGCAATAGTTATTAAAGGTGAGAAGGGGATTAAGGTTGTCAATCCAAAAGGTTTCCTGGAAACTGTTAATGAAATTTCTAAAAGAATGGTTAATGCTCCTATTAGAGAGGCATGGTTAAAATTTAAACACTTTCTAAACTGGAATAGAGATACGTACATTCATCATCATAGAGGATTCAGTATAACAATACCTAAAGAAAGTGTTGAAAGGGTTGCAGGTCCAGAGGTTTACAGAAAATCGGTAAAAAAAGGTGTTGCATGCCCTTCATGCCTTATGGCTGATAAAGATGTTTTTAAGGATGAAAAAACTGGTCTTGTAAGCTATCATTCAACAGGCTGGGGGCCATTCCATGTTTACGGCTCAATTTTTAATGCGGAAAATTCTAGCGAAATTCTTGAGTGTAGTAACTTTGTTGATAAAAACGGTTTAGATGAATTTGAGTTCTGCAGGATTTTAGAGTATCTTATTTATCTTTACGAGGAGGGAGTTTTAAGTGAAAATGATACTGGCGGTTTAAGTTTAAAGAGAAACTGTAAAACCGTTTTAACATTGGCTGAAAAAATTGTTAAAAGAGAAGGTTTTGGGGATGTTTTAGCTGATGGTTTAGCTGAAGCTATCAGAAAAATCAACCTTTTAAAGGGTATCAAAACCGAAACGTACATTGGCTGGTATCACCCTAGCAATCCTCAAACAGTTTTGCTTTTTGATGCAAGGTTAAATTTTGGTACTGAAAGTTTTGGTCAAATTGTTAACCCTAGAGGTTGGAGTGGATTTTTAACTTCAGCAACCTATACTTTAACATCCCAAGAAACTTTAAAAAGGTATTGTAAAAGAATTGGCATGCCTGAAGAAGCTATAAATAAGATTTTTACATCACCATTCAATGTTGGAATACTTCAAAAACATGTTGAAGATTGGCAGGCAATTGCAGCCTCCCTTGGATTGTGTAACAGAGTTCCAGTTCTTATGCACTATAACCTTGAAAATCTAGCTCAACTCTACACGTTAACAACAGGTGTTAAGCTGAACCCTGAGGACTTAAAAACCGCTGGAGAGAGAATTTGGAATCTTTACAGAATATTAAACATAAGGGAGGGATACTCAAAAGAAAATGAAAAACCACCAAAAATATGGTTTAAACCCTTAGAAACACACAAGGGAGAAAAAATCTACCTGATGGATTACTTTAAAACTAAAGTGCTTGTAGAGGAGGATGTGAAAAAACTTCTAAAAGATTATTACATTGAAAGAGGGTGTGACCCTAAAACAGGTAAACTTGAAAAGGAAAAGTTAGTTAAGCTTGGGTTAGAAGAATTTTTAACGTAGGCTTTTACAACTAAACTAAGCAACAAAAGTATAAACCATGGTTGCTTCACGACAGTAATCATGTAAATATCTGAGTAGTTCAACCATAAGATAGAATGTTTTACTACTCATACTACTAAATCTTACCACTTCCTAATTTTAGAGGAAAACTATTTTAACTTTTAACAATAAAAAGAAAAAACATTGTTTAAAAATAATGTTAAAGTTTAATTTCGAAAACAAGTGAAAGGTCGGTTAAACTGTTTGCTTTAACTTTACTATCTGAAATTGTGTAAAGTATGTTGTCGATGAATAGGCTTCTTTTAATTTCATAGTCAGATTTAAAGTAGTATCCACTTTTTAGTAGTTCTTGATTTTCAAGATGAGTTATTTTACCTATAATCTTAATACCATCCTCAGGAGATATGTGGAAAACATAGGCTCCCTGAAAAACGTACTCTCCATATGTCCATGGCGGAATCTTCTCAGCATATTTTTCGGGAAATATTTTTGCTTCAAGGATCGGTATAACCATCAGATTTCTTTTCTGGTTAAACAAGAATGCATGATGATCCTGTAAAACAGGTGTTTCAGTCCCCCTATCACCTATCACAACCTTACCAACTTCTTTTGGGTTTGTAACGTCGGAAACATCAAAAAGCGATATTTTCACTCCTTGATACCATGCAAAATCACCCTCCTCAGCTGGAACCGTTTCCTTACCTACGCCTATAAGATGGTTTTCATCGTAAGGGTGTAGGTAGTCGGAATATCCTGGGATTTTAAGCTTACCCAAAACTTTAGGTTCGTTAGGGTTAGTTAAATCTATTGTAAATAATGGGTCAACTTTTTTAAACGTTACAATGTAGCATCTATCACCCATAAACCTTGCAGAATATATTTTCTCTCCAGGAGCTAAATCTTCAAGTTTACCAACAATTTTTAGGTTTTCAACATCTAAAACATAAACATTGTTTGAAGTTGCAGCTTGACCAAGAAATCTTGTAACGGAACCTGTTGTAGTGGCAATCCTAAAGTAGCCTTTATATTCATCCATAGAAAACTGGTTTAAAACTTTACCTGGAACTTCTCCGCTTGCTTCACATGTAATCTTTGAACCATTAATGCTTATCCTATGAATTTCTGTTAAATCCGATCTGCCGCCCCATTTTGGCATAGCAACATAAATGTTATCCAACGAAACATATATGCAGCTTGCATAGCCGGTTAATATAGCTTTACATTCAGGCGTTTCACCATCCTTAAAAATGTTTATTGCAACTATAACTGTGTAGCTTGATGGAACTATGGTTTCGTTTGAGTAGTAGATTTTTGTTGGAGAAATATTCTTAACAATACCGTTAACAGCTATACTTGGATAAAACACACCAAAGTTCTCATTTAAAGGTCTAATTAACGGCTGGGATACAACAGCATAAACATAGTTTCCAATCATTCTTGAGCCGACATACCCACCATTCAAAGAAACTTTTCTAGCCAATGTAGGATTATTAATGGATGAAAGGTCGTAAACTTCAACAGAAATGCCATAAAACCAAGGTGTAGGCATAATAATTCCTTTTAAATTTTCTTGGTAAGGCTGCTCTGTTGACAAAAATTCTTCGTATTTAAGGATTACAAGCCTATCTTTGTTGATAAACAAGCCTATAGAAGTGCCATTAACCATTATTTCTGAAACTACTCGCATCTCCCCCGGAGGGTATGCCTTAACAATGTAAACTTTATCTTTAGAAACCAGGTAAATGTATTCTCCATCAGTCTTAACAATATCTGCTTCATCAACACCAACAACCTGAATGTTGGTTGTGGAATATTCTGGAGCTTCGCTTACCACTAATGCTGATGGTGATGTTAAAGACCTGGAAATGCTGAAAATCTTTGCACCAGTAACGCTATACACAAGACCTTCAACAAAAGTATAAACCTGTGGGGTTCTATTAGCTTCCTCTAATTTTGCTTTAACAAATTCTTCAAGCATATCATAAGACTCAAACGATTTAAGAGAACTTGCGTAAGCTTTTTCAGGAAACCAGTAGACAACTGAGAAACTTGAAATTAAAACTCCAACTACCAGCATTGCCATTAAACCAAACAATATCCACTTTCTACCCTTTACCACCCTCTTTTCCATACAATCACCACATAATAGTTACGTTAAGGAAGCCTATTATCCCACGCTTTAAAACATTTTGTTCAAGAAAACAGAACAGCTTTAAACTACAAGTGAGAAAAAATATTTTTGATGTATCCTTGAAAGAAGAAGGTGAACTGTCAGATGCTGCAATAATTGAGTCTGAGCTTAAAGGTAAAACTTTGATTGTTTACTGGTATTTACTTAAACATGCAAAATCAACAATTGGTGTTAGAGAGGTTCAACGTAAACTTGGCTTTTCAAGTCCAAGTGTTGCAGCCTACCATTTAGATAAGCTTTATTCTCTTGGCCTTGTAGGTAAAACAGCCACAGGCGAATATTACCTAACTCAAGAGGTTAAAGTTGGAGTTTTAAAGTTGTTTACCAGGTTTGGAGGTTTCCTTATACCAAGATACTTGTTTTATTCTATATGGTTTTCAGCCATGTTTATAACTTATCTGTTGCTTTATGGGCATACAGGTAGCATACATAACATCGCAGCCATAATTTTCGGGTTAATCGGAAACATAATTTTATGGTTTGAAACCTTTAAGCTTTGGAGAGGGAAACCATTTTGAAAAATAAATCTCTGAAAACTGTTCTAAACTGTAGAATAAATAGTAACTACAACTAACCATAAGAATGATGGAAAGGGTTAAAAAATGTTGAAAAAAACCTCATTATACGTAATTTTAGCAGCAATAATTGGAGTAGTGGTAATGATAACTCCATTAACATTTACACCTACCCAACAACCAACCTTACTCAGGCAGGAAACATCACCCCTACCAGTTAAAGAATACAAACAGGGGGTTGAGGAGGCTAAAACAATCCCCACAGTAGAAGTTGAGGAGACAAAGCAACCCAGCATAACTTATTCAATTACAGCAATAACCTTAATTTCAGCCTTAAGCCTCCTCCCAGCATTCATAACCTCACTTTACATCAAAAAAAGGATTAAGTTAATTAAAATTAAATTTTAATCTAATTAAAAAGCTGGCTCTACAAAAAAGGGCCGGTAGCTCAGAGGCAGAGCGACACCTTCGCAAGGTGGAGGTCGCGGGTTCAAATCCCGCCCGGTCCACTTAATTTTTAAGCAAATTCTTTAGATATGCCATATATTCATTTTATTTGCCTTTTTAATAGGTCAAGGAGTTCATGGAAAAAGAAAAAGATGTGTGAGAATTTTAAGTGAATGATTTTCACTCTACCTTCTTGTAGCATAACCACCAATCTAAACATTTTATTTCTCCAGCCTTTTCTTGTTCTCTTCTTTTCCGAATCATGTCCACGGTGTTTGCTGGTGGGATGATCACGTTGTCACCAATTATCTCGTTGTTTGGCCAGTTGGCTGGTATAGCGTATCCTTTGTCTGCGATTTGAAGCGCCTTTACCATTCGAAGTATCTCGTCCATGTTTCTGCCAAGCTCCATTGGATAATAAAGTATTGCCCTGACAGTACCCTTAGGGTCAACTATAAATACGGCTCTAACCGTCTGTGTTCCTGCAGCTTGCTTATGACGCATACCTAATTTTGCAGATATTTCACCAGTGTTGTCCGCAATTATTGGAAACTTTATTTCCACGCCAAGTTTTTCTTTAATCCACTCCTCCCACTTTAAATGTGCAAAAACTTGGTCTATGCTTAACCCTATCAATTCGCAGTTTAGCTTCTGAAATTCCTCATACCTTTTTTGAAACGCGACAAACTCGGTTGTGCATACTGGTGTGAAGTCGGCTGGATGGCTGAAAAGGATAAACCACTTACCGTTATAATCGTCCGGAAGCTTAACCACACCCCTAGTAGTTCTAACCTCTATTTGAGGGAATCTGTCACCTATTAATGGCATTTTATACTCTTCCATAAAAATCACTATTCTATACCTTTGCCAAGAACAGCTTAATAAATGTTTATAAGCAAAAAGTTACAGGCTTGAAAGGCCTGAAAAAACCTTAAATATTTAAATCAAGATTTAAATCAAGACTTATTTCCCTGGTGGAAGCTTGAAAAAAAATAGCTGTATTGTTGATGGTGATGCTCCTTATAACAATAATGTTTTCAGCAACATATGTTACTCCGGTAATGGCAACAGCAAACAACGATGATGAAATGCCGAAGGAATGGTTTGGAAAAAAGAAGGTTGTTGATAGGTTTGGAGTGTATACAAGAGTTGCCCTCATTCATTATTTGACAGATGTTGGAGACCCTGATATGGATAATGCTGCTGATGGTTACGAGCTAATGGGAGTATATTGGAATCTTAGCAAATATCAAAACGGGGTCCCCTACATCATAAACCCAAGTGGAGGAGTTAAACAGGGGTTAAAAGAAGCTTCTATCATTAAAGAAATAAAGGAAGCTTTAGAATCTTGGGATTGGGCTGTTGACTTAGATGACTACACACCGCCAAATAACATAAACTACAACATCGAACTTTATAATAATAACTCGAAGATTGATTATAAGGCTAAGGCTAGCACAGTAAGCCCTGACTACAAAAATGTTATTACGTGGGGGCGAGCTCAAGCTGGTGTTGTGGCATATGCAGTAATATGGTATAAATCCTCCACAGGGGAGATAGTGGACGCAGACATGGTGCTTAACTCATACTACAAGTGGGGAATAGCAGATGGAAATGAATTAACAAGCGACCTTGTTGGTAAATTTGACATAAGAAACATAGTAACCCATGAAGCTGGCCACTGGACTGGGTTGAATGATCTCTACGACTCAAAATACTGGGCAATAACCATGTACGGTTATGCAAGCTATGGTGAAGAAATAAAACGCTCCTTGGAGCCTGGAGATATAGCAGGAGCTCAATACATCTACAGATAGTTGATAAAAATTCATTAAAACATTTTTTATCATTCCTTTACAGGTTTGAACCCTTAAAACCAGTATACATGCTTATTTTTTTATGCTGAAAGGGGAAAATAGTAAATAACCACTGTTATTTATATACCAAATTTAAAATTTTATGTATTCCCTTAATCTTATTGCTAGGTTACAGGTTGATTAAATTGTCTAGGGTAAAACTGCTTAAAACGTTGTATTTTATGACTTTATGTTTTACCATAATTAGTTTAAGTTTTGTAGAATCCTCATATTCTTGGAGTAACGGAGGCTTCAGCAAAAGTCCATTAGCCTTAAAGTACGGAACTCATGACTGGATAGCTGAACATGCGTTAGATTGGCTTCCAAACGAAGTAAAAAGCTGGATTGTTGAATATAAAGTTTATTTTCTTTATGGTACAGAACTTCCTGACAACAGTCAAGCTCCAGATGGGATAGGTGATACGCAGCTACACCACATCTACTTTAGCTCCAATGGTATCCTAATAGACGATTCGGCAGCTGTAAGGGCGGAGGCCACGTATCAACAAGCTTTAAACTACCTACTTTCAGGAGACTATATGCAGGCTGCAAAATATGCAGGGGCAATGTCGCACTACATAGCAGATATGGCTGTTTTTGGCCATGTTATGGGGGCTAAAACAGATTGGGGTGCTGAAAAACATCATAGCGACTATGAAGATTATGTAGATGGTAAAACATCAAGCTACAACTCTGAATTCAACATTTTCCTGTCGTTTGATGGTGAACTTAGACGTATATCGGCTTATGAGGCTGCTGTGGAGCTTGCCTACGATACAACTTTTGACAAGTCTGGTAGAGACTTAACCTGCGTGTGGATGGATAAAAACTACGACTGGGGCAACCCGATATTTAAAAACAGGGCAGGTGAATCCTTAAACCTAGCAGTAAATTACGTGGCTGACGTATTGTACACATTATACGTAGAATATCAAAACCTGCAACCACCTAAACTGGTGACTGTAACTTTCTTCGCCAACGGTTTAAGCTTGGATGCTAAAGGTACAATTCTTGTAGTTGACGGGGTTGGCTATTCCTATGTTGACATGCCAAAAAGTTTCACTTGGGAAGTAGGTTCTAACCACAACTTTAGCTGGGTTGATCGTGTAAACGTTGGTTTAGAAAAACGTTATGTTTGGATTTCGACAAGTGGTTTATCAACTTCTAGGAGTGGAAAAATAGTAGCACCTTCAACCAATAGCTCTGTAACTGCCACATATAATGTGGAATATCTACTTACAATAAATGTTGATCCACCTGAATCTGGAACAACAATTCCAAGTCCTGGTCAACACTGGTTTAACTCAGGGTCACTTGTAAGCATACATGCTTCAGCCAATCCAGACTATACCTTCAAAAAATGGACAGTTAATGGGGTAGAGCTTTCAACAAATAAGTCTGCAACAATAGTTGTTAACACAAGCTACATGGTGGTTGCACACTTTAGTAAGCTACCTCCACAACCACCAATAACACAACACCTTCTTACACCTGTTGTTGCAGTCTGCATTTTTATAATCCTAATTATAATCATTAGAAGACGTAAGCACTCATAATTTATTAATGTTCATACTGCATAAAAAACCGCCAAAAAATGTTCTACTTACTTATTTGGACAAATAATACAACAATATAAAATAAAATCTTAAGCTTTTTAAGAAAAACCTACCATTCTTTTTCTTCGGTTAATCCACCCTATTAATTGTTAAGTTTTCCTTAACTTTTCTCTGGCTCTAATTTCAATTCTTCCAACCTTCTTCTCCCACTCAGATACAACAAACTGTTTTCTGGAAAATACAAAGTGAAATGCAAGACCTATACCCCACCCTAAAATCACCCAATAAAACCACAGGCTTTCAGGTGAAGTTAGCAAATTAATGAAAATAAGGAAGACGTTAACAATAACATAGGCAGCGAGATGTGAGAGAAATTCTCTCTTTGCCTCCTCAAGCTCCAACTCCTTCCACGCTTGCTTGAAATCCTCAACAGAAGACATAAATTAACTCCGCTTAGAAAAAAGCAAGGACCCTTATAAAGATTTTTAAAGAGCTACTTTTACAGCAACTTAAACGTTCTATTGGTACTTCTAGTTGACCATGTAGGTTAATACATGCTCCAAAAAGAATTCTTTACTATGCCTAATTTAAGGTTCAAATGTTCTGTAATGTTTTTATGAAGCAAAGTTTCACGTTTCTTGTTTAAACCACAAATTATATATCTCTAGACCTCTTCAACTATGATTACCGAAAATAGGTTTTTAGTGGCTATTTGGGATAAAAATTTACTGGAAGAGGGTTAAGTTATGGAAAAAACTATTAAAAATTTGGCAAAGGCATTTGTTGGTGAAAGTCAAGCAAGAAACCGCTATAAGTTTTACGCTAAAATTGCTAAGCAGGAAGGTTATGAGCAAATAGCTGAAATTTTTCTAATAACAGCAGATAATGAGGAGGAACATGCAAGTAACATATTTAAGCTAATTAACGAGTTAAAAAAGGGAAAAGGTAAGAAAATGGAGGAAATAGTTGTGGAGGCTGCTGTTCCAACAACAATAGGTAGTACTGTAGAAAATTTGAAAGCTGCAATTGCCGGAGAAAACTATGAATACACAAAAATGTATCCTGAATTTGCCAAGATTGCTGAGGGAGAAGGATATCCTGAAGTTGCTAAAAAGTTAAGAGCAATAGCAAAAGCTGAAGAACATCATGAAGAAAAATATAAAAAACTGTTAAAGGAAGTTGAAGCTGGCACGGTTTTTAAGAAGGAAAAAGAAGTTTGGTGGGTTTGTAGGGAGTGCGGATATGTTCACTTTGGAAAAGAGCCGCCAGAAGTATGTCCATCATGCAACCATTCAAGAAGCTACTACCAGCTAAAGTGTGAGGAATACTAACATTAAAAATATTAAGTAAATTATGGAAAAAGCTTTATTGTAAGTTTAAAGGTGAGTAGAAAATTTGACTGAAAAATTACAAATTTACAGGTGTAATGTTTGCGGAAACATTGTTGAGGTTTTACATGCAGGAGCAGGTCAACTTGTATGTTGCGGTCAACCGATGGAACTGTTAACAGAAAAAACTGTAGATGTTGGAAAAGAAAAACATATTCCGGTAATCGAGAAAATGCGTGAGCGGGTAAAGGTGAAGGTTGGTTCAACCCCCCACCCTATGGAGAAAAAACACTATATAGAGTGGATTGAGGTAATTGCTGATGGTAAAGTTTATAGAAAATTTTTAAAGCCTGAGGGGGTTGCAGAAGCAGAATTTGAGATAAAAGAAGAAAAAATTGAAGCAAGGGAATATTGTAATATTCATGGACTCTGGAAAACTACCTAAACATTTTCCCTATTTTTTAAGAATTTTTTTACTTAAGCCCCAACTCTATTCATTGTTAAAGGTTAACCATAGTTTATGGAAACCTACCCAACCACTCCATTTTTTATGTTATCAAAAACTACTCTAATCTCTTTGAAAGACTTTCACTTAGTGAAAAGATGGAAAAATTGATAAAAATTGTAAGAAGCTTGTGTAAAAGTAAAGTAAAAAGTTTGGTTGATGCACGTTTAAGAGAGTTTAAGAGGATGGGGGAAGCCTCAAGTAGGGAGGTTTTTAAGGAGCTTTGCTTCTGCATTCTTACTGCGAATTTTAACGCTGAAAAATGCATAAAAATCCAGGATAAGATAGGGGATGGCTTCCTTTACTTACCTGAGGAAAAGTTGGCTGAAACATTAAAAAAACTTGGTCATAGGTATCCGTATACAAGGGCAAGGTACATTGTGGAAGCAAGAAAATATAAAGATAAGTTAAAAAACATTATTACATCCTTTAAAAATGATGAGGAAGAATTAAGAAGTTGGTTGGTTAAAAATGTAAAGGGAATAGGATATAAGGAGGCAAGCCACTTTCTTAGAAATATAGGCTACACAAACTTTGCTATTCTAGATTTCCACATCATAAACATACTTACAAAATATAGGATAACCAAAAAACCTAAAACGTTAACAAGAAAAGAGTATTTAAAAATTGAAAACATCATGAGGGAAATTGCAAAAAAATTAAACCTTAACTTGGCAGAATTAGACCTATACTTATGGTATATAGAAACTAAAAAAATATTAAAGTAATCATCTTTTACCATTTTCATTCATTTCCTTTCATGTAAAATTTCAAGCTTACCTCTAGTAGAAAAACTTTTATCCAATATGGGCGTAGAAGTTATGCAAACGTGGTGTTTAAAGATGGATGTTAAAGCTTTACGTTTTATCAGTTACGGTCTTTACGTGGTAACTTCAAGAAAGGGTGAGGAATTTAATGGCCAGATAGCCAACACAGTATTTCAAGTTGCATCCAAGCCCATTATTATAGCTGTATGCATCAACAAGCAAAACTTAACTCACGAGTACATTAATTCAAGTAAAGCTTTTGCAGTATCAATTCTTTCAAAGGATACTCCACTATCCTTTATTGGTCAATTTGGTTTTAGGTCTGGTAGGGATGTTAATAAACTTAAAAATGTTAACTTTAAAATCGGTAAAACAGGAGTTCCAATAGTTTTAGACCACTCATTAGCATGGGTAGATGTAAAAGTCACAGGAAAACTTGATGTTAACAGTCACACAATCTTTGTTGGGGAGGCTGTTGACTCGGACATCATAATGGAAGGTGAACCTATGACTTACGCTTATTATCACCTAGTAAAGGGTGGGGGAGTGCCGAAAACTGCTCCAATACATGTAGGGGGTTAAGTATGGTTAAGTATAGATGCACAATTTGTGGATATGTATATGACGAGGATAAAGGCGATCCTGAACATAACATTCCAGCTGGAACAAAATTTGAAAACCTGCCTGAAGATTGGTATTGTCCAGTTTGCGGAGCTTCTAAAGACCAGTTTGAGGTCTTAGACTAAAAATAAATAAACTTAGAGTAGTTTAGAGTTATTGTTAGTGGTAAAAAAGATGGCCTTTAAACCATTAAAAGTTAGTGAAAACATATACTGGGTTGGGGCTGTAGATTGGTGTGAACGTGACTTTCACAACTTTAACATTGTAAGAGGAACAAGCTACAATGCTTACCTCATAATTGATGATAAAATAACCCTAGTTGATACAGTTAAACATGAGTTTTTCCATGAGATGATAGAGAGAATTAAGAAATTAATAGATCCGTCCAAAATTGATTATATTGTTTCAAATCATGCTGAGATAGACCATTCTGGAAGTTTACCACTAAGTATGGAGGTTGCTAAAAATGCAACAGTAATCTGTACCTCTAAAGGTAGGGAAGGTTTATGCAGATATTTTGATTGTAAAGATTGGAATTTTAAGGTTGTTAAAACTGGAGATGAACTAAAAATTGGTGGAAGAACATTAACATTTATAGAGATGCCTATGCTTCATTGGCCAGATAGCATGGCAACTTACATTAAAGAGGATAAACTTTTGTTTTCAAGCGATGCTTTTGGTCAACATATTGCAAGCATAGAAAGACATGATGAAGAACTTGGCGTGGAGGAAGCTGTTGAATGGGCTAAAGCTTATTATGCCAACATTTTAATGCCTTTTAGTGAACTTATTAAAATGAAGATTAATGAAATTGAGAAACTTGGAATCCAGGTTAGGATGATAGCCCCCGCCCATGGAGTTGTATGGAAAAATCCAAGTAAAATAATTTCAGCATACAAAGATTGGGCAGAATTTAGGTCTGAAAATAAGCTTGTTGTAATTTATGATACAATGTGGAGTAGTACGGAGGCTCTTGCAAAAGCTATAGTAGATGGAGCAAAACATGGTAATGTTAAGGTTAGACTTTTTCATGTAAGGAAAGATTCTTGGAGTGAAATAGTAACTGAAATTTTAGATGCTAAGGCGATAGCCATTGGAGCGCCAACAATGCATAACACTGTTTTTCCACCCGTTGCCGGTTTTCTAGCTTACATGAAGAGTCTAAAACCTAAAAATAAGATTGGAGTTGCATTTAGTTCTTATGGGTGGGGTGGAGGAGCGGTTAGGGAAATAAATAAGGTTTTTGAAGAGTTAAAATTTGAAATTATGGAGCCGTTGCAGGTTAGATATAAGCCTACAAGTGATGATTTAGAAAAGGCTTTTGAGCTTGGTGTAAAAATAGCTGAAAAGATTGGTAAGTGAGTAGCTTGGAGAAAGATCAAACCATAATTCTTGGTATATGTGGAAGTCCAAGGAAAAAAGCAACTGAGTATGTTTTAAAAGAAGCTTTAAACATGTTAATGGAGAGAAATTTTAAAACAGAGTTTTTTACCGTTAGAGATAAAAATATTAGTTTTTGTCAACATTGCGATTACTGCTTAAAAAATAAGGAATGCAGAATTAAAGATGACATGTATGAACTTTACTCTTTACTTAAAAATGCTAAAGGAATAATTATCGCTACACCTGTTTACAATGGTGGGGTCAGTGCCCAAGTAAAGGCTATTATGGATAGGTGTAGAGCCTTGGTTGCAGCTAACCCTAAATTTTTTAGGTATAAAGTTGGTATGGCTATTGCAGTGGGTGGAGACAGGGCAGGTGGACAGGAATTAGCAATACAACAGATAATAACGTTTTATATTTTAAATGGGATTATACCAGTTAGTGGAGGCTTTTTTGGAGCAAACTTGGGAGCAACATTTTGGTCAAAAGATTCTTTAAAAGGTGTGGAAGAGGATGAAGAAGGGTTTAAAAGCTTAAGAAAAACTGTTAAAAAGTTTGCTGATTTTTTAGAGAAGTTTAAATTTGAAGAAAAACTGTAAACTTTAGCCATGAAACAAGAAACATTGGAGAAAAGAGAAGAAGGAAAAAAGAAAAAGGCTGCTTGGGGAATTACAGGTAGCGGAGATAGACTGGTTGAAACTGTTGAAGTTATGAAAAATGTAAAGAAAGAATATGAAAATAAAGTTGAGATTCAAGTTTTTCTCTCTAAAGCTGCAAACCAGGTTGTAAGATACTATAAATTGTTAGACGATTTAAACAAAAGTTTTGGCAAAATTTGGGTTGAAGTTGACCCAAATACACCGTTCTTGGCTGGTTTACTACAAACAGGAAAATTTGAGTTTTTATTGATAGCACCAGCAACATCAAATACTGTTGCAAAAATTTCAATGGGGATAGCAGATAGCTTACTGTCAAACTCTGCAATTATGGCTTTAAAAGCCTTTGTTCCGGTTTACATAATGCCATCTGACTATAAGGAGGGTATAGTAGTTACAAGGCTTCCTAGTGGAAAGGATTTAAAGTTAAGAATAAGGGGGGAGGATGTTGAACATGTTAAAAAGCTAATTAGTATGGATGGGGTGTTTGTACTGGAAAAACCTGAAGATATACACCAAGTTTTTAGAAAACATTTTGGAAACATAGGTTAGGTGGATTTTTCCCTTAAAAATTTAAAAATGTTCTCTTCAAGCTCAACAGGTGAACTTAAAACCTTAACATTCTTAAATTTACTCAACCTTTTAACGTTTTCAACATCAACCCTTCTCGGCTCAACCTTAATTTTTCTTCTAAAGCTAACAGCGTTGTAGGGACATAAGGGTAAACATAAACCACAACCCCAACATTTTTCAAGGTTTATTCTAGCTTTTTCTTCAACAAACTCTAAAGCACCATGCGGACAATTTTTCATTGGTAAGCAGGGGTTACACCCTCTACAATTATCCCTATCAACCATGTAGGGAAGTTCTGTTTCACCTGGAAGCCAGTCTGTTGGAAGAATATAAGCTGGCAAGTTTCCTTTTTGAGTTTGAGCAAAAACATTTGTTACCAGGGTATCAGCAATTCCATGAGCAATTTTTGCTGTAGTATTAGCACTACAAGGTGCAATTACTAGAAGCTGATATTTACCAAGTTGAAGCCTACCTGAAATAGGAAAACTTTGATTTAAATTTGAAGTAAAAAATTCTTCATAATATTTTCCAGGAGAAATTTTTCTTACTTCAGGTAGAAGCCCATAAATTCGTATAACCTCTTCTCCAGCTTTTGAAGCAAAAATTGTTATTTTAACATTAAAAGACTCTTTAACTTTTTTCATTACCGAAAAAGTTTCAAAAAGAAAATGTCCTGCACCTGTAACTCCCCAAGCAATGCAGATGACCAATTTTAACACCTAAAAAAGGAGTTTCTGAACAGCAGAAATAACATTATCCAATTTAACTATTAGCTTGTTGTGCATTTTTTATAGCTTTTAACACTTCCTCTCTTATAATATATCCAGCCTTATGAAGAATAGTATCACCTATCTCCTTATCTACTTCCATGCTTGCAGTACATGGATAGGTATGATGTGCTTTAGATGTAACCTCCTCTATACCTTTAACATCACGCAATCTAATTTGTCGAGCTATATACCATGTTGAACCGCAGGGGGCGCTTCTTAAAACCGTTGCCTCACGAATTACACCTTTAGAAATTTTAACCTTAAGTTCAGGTCTTCCAATCTTATACCTATCAATAAACCTGTCAATCACTCCACCATTTCCAGGTTTTTCAAGGGAGCAGAAAGGTTTTGGGAAGGCTGATTCAACACCTATTTCATTAAGCTCGTTTTTAACCCGATTTTTAACAGCAGGAGGACACCAATGCCTGTTTTCAATTGGAGCTATTACCCCTTTAACTTTACTATCAATTACAAGTTTTGGAATTGTTAAAAGCAGGTCAATGTGCACCCCTACAACAATCAACACTTCAGCTAAACCTAAATTTGGTGGAAGATACTTTTCTGGCTCATCAATAAAAGTTGGCAAGTTGGTGTCAACTTTAAAAACACCCTCAAAATCTGAAGCATAAGATGGATAAACAGTTCTACAATGTTCACACAACAACCCGCAGGATTCGCAAAAAGTTGAATAATTTAACAGGTTACCTATAACTCGCTCACCAAACTCGTCTCCATATATGAAGTAAAGCCTCATTTCACCAAACCTTACACCTAACTATTTTAAGGTGGAAACTGAAACTGCTTTACAATATTATGGAAATAAAAATTAAGCCAATTTAAAATTTGTTTTGTGTAACATTAAACTATAAAGGAAATTTGATAAATCTAAGATGCTTTTAGAGGAAAATGGCATAGTAGAGAGAGCCGGTAAAAAAGTTTAACCTCCAACTATAGGTGGAAATATTGAAATTTCATCACCATCATTTAACACTGTTTTCACACCATCCAAGGTTTTTATGTTTAAGCCATTAACCAGTATTGTAAGATTTTCTGTTAAGGTTTCAGCCTCAAAAATTTCTTCTCTAAACTTTTCACCATAAAACTCTGAAAGAATGTTTAATGCCTCATAAACGGTTACTGGTTTATCAAGTTCCAATGTTCTTTCCTTTTCACCTGCAATTTCTCTAAGGGAAGCAAAAAATCTAAATTTAACCTTCAAGTTAGGCTAACCCTTCACTTTAGAAAATAAGGGAGAAATATAAATTTTTTCCAGTAAGTATAATGTTAACTATGGAGAAAGTTAAACTTGTAGGTAAAGACGAGATTGATTTAGGAAAAGTTGTAAAGGCTGTTAAGGAAAACTTAGAAAGTTTTGATTATGGCGCAATTTTATGTTTTATAGGTGTGGTTAGAAGTGTAGGACAGGATGGTGAAAAGGTTAAGCATCTATACTATGAGGTTGATGAAAAATATACCCTAAAGTTTTTAGAGGATTTAAGACAAAAGATTTTGGAGGAAAACAAGGGATTAGCTGAACTTATAATCTACCATTGTGTAGGGGAGGTCCCTCCTAAAAATGAAACATTACTCATAGTTGGTGTTGGAAAGCACAGTGAAGACGTTTTTAACGGAGTTAAAAAAGCGTTAAATGGGGTTAAAAAAGATGTCCCTATATGGAAAAAGGAGGTAACGGAAAAACATTCTTACTGGGTTGGCAGGGAAAAAAGTTAAAGTTAATTTTCTTTATAAAAATTTGATGGTGAAAGAATATTTCTTGAAAATCCATGTTTGATTTTATGATAATTTTAGGGATATTGCTGGAAGGGATATTATCTGCTTGAAGATGGAAAAAACAATGAGTTAATAAGATACTATATATTTTAAGGTTAAAGATGACGATATTTTGATAGTTAAAGGGTTACATGTTATAGGTGGCGGCCAGAAGCCAACCTTTAACTTTAGCATTTAGGTGTTTAACCAAGTTGGTAACGTTAACACAGGAGGAGCTTAAACGTTACGATAGACAAATAAGAATAGAAAATTTTGGCGTTAAAGCCCAAGAAAAGCTAAAGAAAGCTAGGGTTGTTGTTGCTGGTGTTGGAGGTTTAGGATGTACAGCTTCAACGTACCTTGTTGCGGCTGGAATTGGAGAAATAGTACTAGTTGATGGGGAAAAGGTTGAGTTTAGCAACCTTAACAGGCAGATTTTACATTGGGAAAAGGATGTTGGAAAGTTTAAAGTTTACTCAGCTGCCAAAAAACTTAGAAAGATAAATCAAACTGTTAAGATTAGAGGGTTTGTTGGTGAAATAAACGATAAAAACGTTTACAAGCTTATTAAAAACGCGGATGTTGTTATTGACGGACTGGATAACTTCAAAACAAGATTTTTATTAAACAAGGCGTGCATAGAGCTAGATATACCTTTTGTTCATGCAGCTATTCACGGATTGATAGGGGAACTTATGACAATAATTCCAGGTAAAGGACCATGTTACCAGTGTTACGTTGTTAAGGAGTTAGAAGAGGTAAAACCTACACCAGCTTTGGGTGCAACTGTAGGAGTTGTAGGTTGTTTGGAGGCTGTTGAAGCAATAAAGTTAATGACAGGAGTAGGGGAACCGTTAGCAGGTAGGCTTCTACTGTTTAATGGAGGTGCAATGGATTTTACAACCTTAGAAATTAAAAGGTTAAAAAATTGTCCAGCTTGTGGAAAACTGTAAGTTTTTAAATTTACTTTAAAAAAGTTTTTTCATTCTTTCACAAGCTTCTTTTATTTCCTCTTTTGGTCTTGTTAAGGAAAATCTTACATAGTTTTCTCCATATCTGCCAAAACCAATTCCAGGTGTTGCTACAACACCAGCCTCTAAAAGTTTTTTTGTAAACTCTATTGAGCTTTGTTTAATATTTACCCAAACATAGAAAGTTGCTTTTGGTTTTTTGCATTTTATTCCTAAGCTTTCTAACCCCTTAACTAAGGTATCTCTCCTTTCTCTGTAAATTTTGTTTAACTCTTCTACATGTTTTGGCTGTTCACCATTTTCAGGATAGCTTTTTAAGGCTACTGCCGCAGCTTTTTGAATATACTTTGGTGGTCCTGAGTCTATTTGGGTTTTAACTTTAACTAAGCCTTCTATAAGCTTTCTACTTCCAACGGCAAATCCTATCCTATCCCCAGTCATACAAAATGTTTTTGAGCATGAGTGAAATTCCACTGCAACATCCATAGCCTCATCAACCTCAAGGATGCTTGGAGCTTTATAACCATCAAAGCTTATCTCGGAGTAGGCGTTATCATAACATATAATTGTGTTATTTTCCTTTGCAACCTCAACAATCTCTTTAAGAAACTTTTTATCAACAACAGCAGTCGTTGGATTGTTTGGGTAGTTTAAGAACATCATTCTTACATTTTTCTGGGAAGCTAAAAACTCAACATCAGGTTTAAACTCGTTTTCCTCGGTTAAAGGCATGAAAACAGGTACACCCTCGCTTAAAATTGTTCCACCATAAGCATAAACAGGGTATGCTGGATCAGGAACTAGCACTTTATCACCAGGGTTAACAAAAGCTCTTGTAATGTTTGCAATACCCTCCTTGGAGCCAATTAAGGCTACAACCTCCTTTTCAGGGTTTAAATCTACTCTAAATCTTCGCTTATACCATTCTGTAACAGCTTCCTTAAATTCTAATTCTCCTTGACTAAAAGAGTATCTATGGTTCTCCGGGTTTTCAACTTCCTTTTTTAATGTTTCCACCACAAATTGTGGAGGGGGAAGGTCTGGGTCACCTATACTAAGCGAGATAAGGTTTACACCCTGTCTCTTCTTTTCAAGAATTATTTTTTCAATTTCGGCAAAAAGGTATGGTGGAAGTTTTTTTATTCTTTCAGCAAAAAATATTTTTTCCTCCAAGATTATCCGCCTCTAAAATAGTTTACCTTCAAACACTTTTTCAACAGAACCCTCAAGAAAAACTCTTCCAGAGTATTCAACATTTAAGTCTCCACCAACCAGGTGAACAACAACTTTTTTACCAACCTTTCCAAGCAGATTTCCAGCAACAACAATAGCACAAGCCCCCGTGCCACATGCAAAAGTTTCACCACAACCTCTTTCCCAAACCCTAGCTTTTAATTCTTCAGCATTTAAAACTTTAACAAACTCAACATTAATTTTTTTAGGGAAAAGTTTATGATTTTCTATTAACGGCCCAAACTTTTCAACTGGAAAATTTTCTACTTCATCCAAGAAAATAACACAATGTGGGTTACCGAGAGAAAGACATGTTATGCTAAATTTTTTATCTTCAACTTTTAACTCTTCGTTTACACATAAACCGTCTCCAACCATAGGAATGTATCTTTTTTCAAAAATTGGATAGCCAACATCAACTTTTACAGATTTAACTTCAGTACCACTTAATTTTAACCAAACTTTTTTAACTCCAGCTAAGGTTTCAACATCAAACTCCTCTTTTAACACAATATTGTTTTCATAACAATACTTTGCTAGACATCTAATCCCGTTACCACACATTTCAGCCTCACTACCATCAGAATTAAAAATCCTCATTTTAACATCAGCCATAGATGAATTTTCAACAAAGATTAATCCGTCAGCTCCAACAGAAAATCTTCTTTTACAAAGCTTAGAAGCTAAACTGGGTTTTTCACTTTCACTAACAATGCCTTCCCTGTTATCTACAACTATATAGTCGTTTCCAAGTGCGTGCATTTTCCAAAATTTTAAACCAGCTAAAACCAAAAATATAGGCCTCCTAAGAAGTTGAGGCTTCTTTTAAGTTAACCAGCTGGCAATTTTCTGCCCTAAAAGTAGGTTTTCAAGGTTTTCAGCCTCCCTAATCAGCTCATGTTTCCCATTCATAACTAAAACTTCAGCTCCCCGTGGTCTTGAGTTATACTGAGAACTCATAACATATCCATAAGCACCAGCATCCATAACTGCTAAAAGGTCACCCTCCTCAACTTCAGGTAGCTTTCTATTTTTTCCAAGAAAATCTCCAGATTCACATAGTGGACCAACAACATCATAAACTTCTTTAGCTTTATGGTTTAACTTGTTAGCTACAACTATATGATGGTAAGAGTTGTACATTACAGGTCTTATAAGCATGTTAAAACCAGCGTCAACCCCAACAAACTTTTTGTAGGGGTTAGATTTTATAGTGTTTACCCTTGTAAGAAGAACACCGGCATCACCTACAATATACCTTCCAGGTTCAATGCATAAAACAGGTTTACCTAAGTCATGCTCTTTAACCATCCTATCTAGGAAGCCAAAAACCTTATCTGAGAAAAGCTTTAAATCCAACTTTTTCTCCCCGGGTTTGTAGGGTATTCCAAGTCCACCACCAATATCTATAAGGTCAAAGGTTACTCCAACTTTTCTACGAACCTTTTTAGCTATTGTTAAAAGTTTTTTTACAGCTAAAACAAAAGGTTCAACATTCAAAATGCCAGAACCGATATGCATATGTATACCAAACTTTTTTACACCGGCTTTTAAAGCTATGCTGTAACCGTCAACAACCTCATTTTCCCAGAAACCAAACTTTGAATTTCTTCCGGCTGTTATACAATGTTGATGATGTCCAGCTTTAACTTGAGGGTTAACCCTAAAGGAAAGAAATTCTGGAGTTGTGATTTTTAGAAGCCTTTTAAGCTGAGATGGAGAGTCAACGTTTATGGATACATTTAGCTTTACAAGAAAGTTAATCTCCTCATCCTTAACATTTGTTCCTGTGAAAAGAATTTTTTCAGGAGGGAAGCCTGCTTTTAAGGCTAGAAAAACTTCACCAGGGCTTACTGTGTCAACGTAGGCACCTTCATCTTTAAGAATTTTTAGGACTGATAAGTTTGTGTTTGCTTTTGCAGAGTAGTATATTCTAAAGTTTTTACTGTTAAGGCTTAAAGCTTTGTAAAGCTGTTTATAGTTTTCCCTGACTTTCTTCTCGCTTAAAACGTATAATGGAGTTCCATATTTTTCAGCTAACTCTAAACTTGAAACTCCATCAATGTATAAAATACCATTCCTATTTTCAAACACTCCGGCAAGCTCCATTCAACCACCAATAAGTTATAGGTTAAAGAGGATTTTCAAGCACATCTTCCATGGTGTATATTTTAGGCTCACTCTGCCTGTATAACCATTCCGCGGCGTAAAGTGCTCCTTGAGCAAAAACGCTTCTTGAAAAAGCTAGATGCTCAATTTTTATCATTTCATAGGGACCTGCAACAATTAACTCATGAATTCCTGGGATACCTCCACCCCTAACCGAGAAAACCTCAATTTCCTCTGGTTTTCTTTTGCTAAACCCTGTTCTACCATAAACTTTTTCCTTATACCCTCTGATGGAGGAAACAATGCTTAAAATTTTTTCAGCAGTCCCGCTTGGAGCGTCTACCTTACCCTTATGGTGAGCTTCAACAACACTTACATCATATTCTGCTGGAAGAATTTTGCATAGTTGACTTATAACCTTAAAAAGAATGTTTACACCTAAAGAAAAGTTTGGGGAAAATATTGCTGGAACTTTTCCTTTAACAGCCTCTTCAACAATTTTTCTTTGTTCATCGTTTAAACCTGTTGTTCCCACAACAATTTTTACCCCATGTTCAGCAACTACAGGAATGTTTGAAACTTCAGCTTGGGGTGTGGTAAAGCTAATGTATACTTCAGCGTCTTTTAAAGCATCTTTTAGCCTATCGGCACCAACAACCTTTAAATCTAAGTTTGCAATTCCAAGCTCAAAAAGAGATTTACCTATTGTTTCCTCACCAGGTGCAGCAACCGCACCAACAATTTTAAAGCCTCCTCTAATTAAAGCCTCCTTTATCAGAGTGCTACCCATTCTTCCAGTAGCGCCGACAACACAAATCTTAATATTCCTCATAGTATAAGCCCTCAAGATACCTTTTAGCGTTTAACCTTTCTTCAAGTTTAACATCAAAAAAAGATTCTATAGGCTGAAGAATTTCCGGGTTTTCGTTGTATACTTTTTTTACCTGAGTTAAAACAATGTTTAAGGCTTTTTTAGTAAGTTTACCCAGTGGAGGTCTACATGGTCCCGCTGGCATTCCAAGAATGTTCATTAAAGTTTTATAGGGTAAAGGATTCCTAGCTCTACATGAAACAACTCCAAAACTAGTTTCCTCGTCTGTTTTAACAGTAACAATTTGAAATAGGGGGTTGAGTGCTTTTAAAAGCTTGTTAGCTTTTTCAAGATTTTTGTTTCTTAACGATTCAACAAGCTCTTGAATAGCTTTAGGAACTATGTTTGAAGCTACGGAAATAACTCCACTAGCATTAATTTCAGGGTCAAGAATCATCTGGTAGGTTTTGTCATCATCACCGGAAAGAATGTCAAAATCAGGTCCACAAAGTTTTCTTGTAAGCTTCATGTTTTCAAAGTTTCCAGTAGCCTCCTTAACAGCATTAACATTTGGAAGTTTTTTATGTAAAATTGCAAGGTCTTGTGGTAAAAGTTGAGTACCTGTCCTTCCAGGAATAACGTAGGGGATTATTTGGGCTTCAGGAAAACTTTTTGCTATAGGTTCAATGTATTCTCTTCTTATTTCAAGAGAGCTTGGACCGTTATAGTATGGGTCTACAAGTAGAAAGTTTTTTACACCAAAATCTAATGAATGTCTTGTAGCCTCCAGTGCTTCTTGAGTACTATTACTTCCAGTTCCGGCTATAGTTACACATCTTCCACCAGCATACTCAAAAGCTTTTTCAATAACTTTTTCATGTTCAGCCCATGTTAATGTTGGACTTTCACCCGTTGTTCCCACAATCACAATACCTGAAACTCTCTCTTCAACTTGAAACTCGACAAGGCTTTTTAGTCCTTCAAAATCTACTTCCATGTTTTTCTTCATGGGGGTTATTATCGCAGTATAGCATCCACTAAACAAATTAAATCACTTCGTAATTTAACCAAACTAACACATTCATATTGGCTTCTCAAATTTATATCTTTATCGAACTGGATCTAATGAGTTAAAAGGCGAGTTTAAATCCTATAACTGGTGCCGGGGGAGGGTTTTGAACCCTCGGCCTCTGGATTATGAGTCCAGCGCTTTAGCCTGTTTTAGCCCATCTAACCAGCTGAGCTACCCCGGCTTTTTGGTAGTTAATTATTTAAATAGGGTTGTATTGATTTAAAGTTTAATTTTGATTTTGCTGTGGAAGAGGCGCGATGGCAAATAACGAGTTTATGTACTTGGATGATGTTGATGTTAAAGGTTTAAGTGTTTTTGTTAGAGTTGACTTTAATTCTCCAATAAATCCGTCAACAGGCGAAATTCTTGATGATTTAAGAATTAAGGCTACAATACCTACGCTTGAGGCTTTAAAAGAGGCTAAGGTTGTTGTTGGATCTCATCAGGGTAGACCTTTACAGGATGATTTTACAACGTTGGAAGGACATGCTGAAATTTTGGATAAGTATCTTAAAGATGTTTATGTAAAGTTTGTTGATGATGTTATTGGACCTAAAGCTTTAGAGGAAATTAAAAAGCTTAAGGCTGGGGAGGTTCTTGTTCTTGACAATTTAAGATTGTGTGCTGAGGAAAATATTGAAGCTTCTGCTCAAAAACTTGTTAATACAATTTTTGTTAAAAGGCTTAAACCACTGTTTAACCTTTATGTTAATGATGCGTTCTCGGTTTCTCATCGTTCCCAGGCATCAATTGTGGGTTTGCCTTTAGTTTTACCTGGTGTTGCGGGAAAGGTGTTAAAGGAGGAAATTAAAGCTTCAGAGTTTATTTTAAACAACAAGAAAAAACCTCACATCTATGTTTTAGGTGGATCTAAAGTTGAAGATAAATTTGGGATTATAGAATATGGGTTAAAACACGGGAAAGGGGACCTTTTCCTGCTTGGTGGAGTTTTAGCTGAAGTGTTTCTTAAAGCTAAAGGATATAGTTTAGGTGTAGAAAACGAGAAAAAGCTTGAAAAATTTGGCTCCTATGTAGAGAAGGCTAAAGAGTGTCTTGAAAAGTATGGTGAAAAAATTGTTTTACCGTTAGATTTAGCTTTAAAGGTAGGTGGTAAAAGAGTAGAAAAGGATGTTAAAAACCTTCCAGGTTCAGGTGTGATAATGGATTTAGGTTCTGAAACAATTAAAAATTACAGCAACATTCTTAAAGATGCAGAAATTATAGTGGCTACAGGACCTCTTGGAGTTTTTGAGGAAAAAGGTTTTGAAGAGGGGACAAAAAGGATGCTTGAAGCTATGGTGAAAAGCAAGGCTTACACGGTAATTGGCGGTGGACATCTTGGAGGGCTAGCAGAAATGCTTGGGTTAAAAGATAAAATAAGACATATAAGCACGGCTGGAGGAGCAATGTTAGCATACATTCAAGGAAAATCCTTACCAGGAATAGAATCATTAAAAGAATCGGCAAAAAGATTTAAGGAAGTCGTTAAACATAAAAAATAAGAATACGGCTAAAATTTTAGGCAACTACGGGAAGAGAGCCCCGGTAGCTAAGCCAGGTTATAGCGGTGGCCTTGTAAGCCACCGGTCGTGGGTTCAAATCCCACCCGGGGCTCCATACTTTACTTAATCTCCAAAAATCTGAGCGGTTAAATCTCATTTTTTAATAAGTTTTGCAAATTTGTTTACCGAAAAACTTAAGATGGTTTGTCGGTACATACTTATAGGTGTCTTTATGACTAGAAAGAAAAGCAGCATCTACGTTGACGTTGAACTTTGGCGTAGGCTTAAAAAGCGTGCTATGGAGGATGGGGTAGAGTTAAGCACCCTACTTGAGGAGGTTATTCGTGAGGAGTTTATGGACCATGTGGATAAAGCCTTAGAGGAGTTAGCAGGCTCTGAATTTTATGGGTTAGAATTTAAGCCTATCAAGCCTAAGCAGGGTGTTGTAAGCGAGATTGTTAGGATGATGAGGGATGAACGGGCAAACAACGTATCTAGACACCAGTGTAATAGTTAAAAGGTATGTTGAGGAAGCTGGTACTGATAAGGTTAGAGAGCTGTATGTTAAGGTGTATGCTGGTGATGTAAAGCTTGCTTTTAGCGTATGGAACGTCGGTGAGGTTTTAGGGGTGCTAGATAGAGCCAGACAACTAGACAGAATAAGCGAGAAGGACTACGTAAAGGCTAGGAAAGCTTTTCTTTCAGAAACAAGAAGGCTTACACGGCTTGGGTTGTTAATACTGATTCCAGTCAAGTCCATTATCCTTATACATTCTTGGAGAATATTGGAGAAACGCCACATCTACCAAGCTGATGCACTACAAATAGCCTCAGCTAAACATGCTCATGCAACCCAATTTCTGGCAGCAGACAAAAAACTCCACGAAGTAGCCTCTAGTGAAGGCCTAAACAGCATCTGCCTAGGATAACTTCCAACCTTAACCTCATCCCCTTCAACTTTAAAGTTTTAAAGGATTTTTATAACATTTAACAACAAATTTTTTATACATGGTTTTATCTAAAAAGGTTAGCTGGGTGGATTTATGTCTAATCAGCAGGAGCTTGTTGCTGGGCTTAAAGGGTTACGTAGAGGTGCCTTACTTGAGCTTGTGGCAACAATACTTGTACTTGTTGGTGTGGCTACAACCTTTATTAGCCTAATATTTATGATTCCAACACTGCCCATTACCCCGTCAATAACTAGGATAATAGAAATAGTGGGAATGGTGATTGTAGGGCTAATACCAATAATTGTTGGGGGAGTGGTTAGTTTAACTGCGATAATAGTATGGTTTACAGCTACAGGACATCTTAAACGTTACAATCCAAGATGGGGGATTGGAAGAATAGGAATGTTTTTCCAGCTTATTCCAGTATTAGCAGTTGTTGTAGCAGTTGTGTTAATGTCTATTTTAATAGTAGTCAGTAGGCAAGCTTTTCCTGTAATTTTTGGTGTTGGTATAGGGATTCTAGCTATCATGGTTATTTTTGGCATTCTTGGTGTGGTGGGGGTGATACTTTTTACCATCATGCTGATAAGGCTTCCGGAGGATGGTAAGGTAAACCCTGGGTTTAAAACTGCAGGTATAATCTACCTTGCAGCAACAATACTGTCTCTAATACCCTATGTCAGCTTTATAGGTTTAATATTGGCAATAGTTGCAGTTATTCTCGTCTATACTACAGCAGGGGAAAACTTAAAAACAATTCAACCAGCAACCTAAACTAGTTTTTAGCTAACCTGTATTTTTACTCCTAAGAAAACTGGTCCTTTAACGATTATTTTTTTATTTTTACTTGTTATGTAACGTTCAGCTTGAGGTTTAATTTTAATGTTTACATCACTTGGATGTTTAACAACTTTTACACGTAGGTTAAGTTCACCTACACTGCCTTCTTCAACCATTTTCTCCAATCTTGCGGCAGCCATTGAGGCTATAGCCTCAAGGTAAGTTATTCCTGTCGAGACACCTTTCTCTCTGGCTTCTAAAACAAGTTTTTCTTTTTCAAACCCTTTTTCAGGTATTCCTAGGATGTTTCCTTGGTAAACGTAGATGATGTTTAAGGCTGCTGGGCCTAAAAGTTTAGCGTTAACATCTGACTCGTAAACATAAACTTTGACGTTTCTACCTAGAAGCTTATCTTCATACACCAAAAACTGGCATGGTCCCTTTTCTTCACCATACCTTAAAAAGGCTTGAACAATGGCATTTTTAACTTTTTCACCTTCAAGGGTTTTAGGTTTTTCGTCAATTTCAACCATTTTTGCAATTTCCAAGTCGCTATATTCTGGTTGAAGGTAGAAATGCGGGTAGGCTAACCGTCTAATATCATTTTCACCTGTAATTATCATTGCCAATCTTTCAATGCCAAAACCAGCATTAAAAACAGGATATTCTACACCGTAGTTTGCAAGTGCAACAGGTGAGTATAGTCCTTCATCTCCAACTTCAACCCATTCACCATTAAACTTGATGAACACTTCAGCTTCGGTTTGAGGTGCATAATACTTGCTTGTAGCTTTTTTAATAATAAACTTGACATCGTTAAAACCAAGTTTAGATAGGACAATTTTTGTAAGCTCCATACCGTCTTCCAAACTTATATTTTCAGCCATAACAACAAGAGAAGCAACATGGGATTCGTAGAGGTGTAAAAAGTCTAAACTTTGTTCTCTTCTAAACTTTAAACCTATGGAAAAAAGTTTTACTGGAAGTTCAAGTTTATCTTTAATGTTTGCTAAAACAGGAAACCATAAAGCAGTCATGTGAGACCTTAAAATAAGCTTTGACGATAATGGTTTAAGCTGTAAAAATTCTGGGAAAATTTTTAAAATTGATGTTGCAGTTTCAGGTTTAACTGAAAGCTTATCCACAATTTCTTCAACAAGATTGTCGCTTTCAATTTTTCCTTCCTTGTACTCCCTAAATATTTTTTTAAGTACAGTAACATTGTCCTCGTTAAACTCGGGTATTAAACTTTTGATTTTACCAATCTTCTCTTTACTTATACCTATATCCGGCCTTGGAAGGGTTGCAAGATAAAAACATCTATCCAGAATTATTGGAGCTTCAGGACCATACTGCCTGTAAACCTCACCCTCCTCAACAATGCTTGGATTTAAAACTTCATCAAAACCAAGTGAAAGAAGTGTTTCTCTAAATTTTAAAGCTAAATCTATGACTGGATGAGTTTTGCCTTTACCTTCAACCCAGTTTATGTTTCTGCCTTCAATCTTAACAAGCTTACCAGTTTCAATCCAAGCTTTTTCAAAATCTTCTTCAGCCATTTTTCTAATCTCTTTAACGTTAAACTTGGCCAAGCTTAAAATCACCAGTCTTAACTCTTTTCCTGTCTAAAAGCTTTAAATACTCCTCTAAACCTTTTCTTCTTTTTTCAAGTAAAAGTTCACTTCCAGCTGACTCTACAAGGTGTCTTGTAACATCACATTTTCTTCTTAGTAGAGGTACAACCAGAAAAACATGTTCATTTAAGGCTGAAAGCATTTTGTAAATGTCTTCCATATGTTTAAAGTAGTGTTCAGCTTTTTTTACATCTCCAATTCTAAGACACTCTGAAACTTTACGTTTAAGTTCGCCAACAACATCAGCAAGACCTAAAACGTAAGCTGAGGAGGAAACGCCAACCTCTTCAGGTGTTGGATATAATCCAACCTTTTCAATACAGAAGAAGATTGAGGCTTCAGCATATTCTTGACTTGCAGTAAACAATGCACCGCTGGTTTGAAGTTCAGGTGCATTTTTTAAAAAATCTGTTGTAAGGTTTAACAGCTTTCTAGCTTCATCTAAAGTTTTTTCAGCTTTTTCAAGCTTGTTTTGATGTAAAAGCAGAATTGTTTTTTTGGATTTTTGGGTTATCTTTCTAGAGTTTAAAAGCATTTTTTCTCTTAAACTGCTTTTAATTTTTAACTCTTTTTTAACATTTTTAAGAATTCTCTTAAGAGACATGCTTTTTTACCTTAACTTTAAAGGTTTTCCCACTCTACTTAAAAGTACAACTCTACTATCCCGGGCTTCATCAACAATCTTGTACCCTGTTAGCTTGGTTAAATTTTCAGCAAACATTTTAACATCCTCGTGGGAAGGCATATCTTCGTATGTTAATCTTTTTCTTGAGAAACCGACATACATGTAGGATTTAACTTCAACATAGCTACTTTCAGCTTTAGATATAAGTTTAACATAATCCTCAGTATAACCCATGTTTAAGCTTTTTGTAAGAGTTATTCTTAAAACGGTTGGACAGTTAAAGTTTTTAAGCAAACTTAAAGACTCGTTTAACCTTTCCCATGCATCAGGAATCCTAGGTCTACATATCCTGTTAAAAACTTCTTTATTGGGTGCATGAATTGAAATGTAAAGTTGGCTTGGTTGATGGTTTAAGTTTTCAAGAGCTTTAGGGTTTGTTCCGTTGGTTACAAGAAATGTTGTCATGTTTCTTTTATGAAATTCTTCTATAAGTTCTCCAATTAAAGGGTAGAGTGTTGGTTCTCCTGTAAGGCTTATGGCTGCATGGTTGGGGTTTAAGGCTTCCTCCCATTTTGACCTTTCAACTTTAGGATGGGGTTTGTAGCCTGTTAAAATTCTTCTTTGAGCTTTAATACACTCGTCAATAATAAGTTCAGGTAGGTCAGGTTTAACGTTAAACATCGCTTCGTCAAAGCTTAAGCCTAAATCTTCAGGTTGAACACGCCAGCAGAAAAGACAACGTAAAGTACAGAAGTATAGGGAAGGTGTCATTTGGAGACAACGGTGGGATGGGATGCCATAAAATTTTTGTTTATAGCAAACCCTACCATAAACAAGGCTTTGATGAAGCCAACTACACTTTTTAACAGCAGAATGTCTACCAACAATCTGGTATTTTTCACGTTTAAGTCTTAAATTAAGCTGCTCTAAAAACATTCTCACCCTCCAAAACTGTCAACCTTTATATGCAACCAAACTAAACAAACAATATTCTCTTGAAGGGGGAGAAGAGGTAAATGTAAGTATTACTTCTGTACGATGAAACATTTATAAGACCTTACCTATCAAGTGGATAAAGGGTTATATTTAAGCCTTAAATTATAACTTAAATAATAAAAGTTTATATCAACCTTGAAGTTCTGAAACAACTAGAAAAGCTCCGGTAGTATAGCCCGGTTAAGTATACCGGCCTTTCGAGCCGGTGGTCGCGGGTTCAAATCCCGCCCGGAGCACTCCAAATTTGAAAACAAGCCCGAAAAAGGCTTATTTTCTGGGACAGTTTGGGACAGTCCTAGGACAGTTCCAGGTGGAATATTTGCCCTTGGATAAGGCTGATTAAGGTATTTTTCTGAGATTTTTGAAATATTTAAGCCACCCACTTTTTAGTCCTGAACTAAAATGCCAATCCTTAAATATTCTTGTTTTCTAATGACTAGGTAGGTTTAAGAGCTGTCTTCATAATGAAGTCTTTAAAGAAAGAGTTCCTAGAACTGTTAGACAAGGACCTAGAATTCCGTTATGCTGTAGCTGGCTATCTAGGGTTATCTGAAATACTGAAGAGGCTTGACGCCTTAGCCGAAGAACAGACGAAAATATGGGCTGAGATTGCTGGGCTTAGAGAAGAGCAGACAAGAATATGGGCTGAGATAAAAGCGCTAAGAGAAGAACAGACGAAAATATGGGTTGAGATTGCTGGGCTTAGAGAGGACTTCAATAAGATGAGGGAAGATTTCAATAGAGTGTATAGGCAGTTGGACATTAGGCTTACCAGGGTTGAGCGTACACTAGAGAAGATAACGCTAGATATCGAGGAGGAGGCTAGAATAATAGTTAAATATAGGCTTAGAGAGATGGGCTACGAAGTCGAAATAGGTTCGTTAATACTGCCAGAAGTCGAAATAAATATTTACGGCGTCTCAGATGAAATATGCATTATAGGTGAAGCATCCGTCAGAGCACCAGTAAACATAATCGACAAAATAAACAGTAACCTCGAGAAACTAAAAACACTATACCCAGACAAGCTGAAACCAAAAATACTGAAAGTCGTTTATACAAGCCTAGCTATGCCAGACCTAGTTGAAAAAGCCGAAAAAGAGGGTATATGGGTTCTAAAGGCAACAGGCGATATAGTTAAACCTAAGGACTTATAGTCAAACCAACCATTATCTTCTCGCTTCTCTCCAATACCTTATCACCACCAGCCTCCCACTTCAAGGTGAAGACATTGTTTTTCTTGTTGGCTTTGATGTATGCGTTTTGTCTTCCCGGCGGAAACGTTGACGGAGGAGGTTGTTGAAAAACTTAAGAAAAAACCTAACCTCACATGTAAATTTGTAAAATTGGAAAAAGTTGGAAGAAGAATTGGCAATTCCAAAGGTTTTCTGGAAAATTTTTGACGAAAAAACACTCCAACACCTAGCAAAAATACAAAACCAACCTCTCATTTAAGGCCATATGATGCCTTATACGGTTTCATTTTAGCTTTAAAATGAAAAAGGTTATTAGACACAATTAATTATCAATTTTTTATTTGTAACATAACAACCATGGCCAATTAAACAAATCAACCAAAAATTATGGGTAAAGAGTAAAGGGGAAAACAATGAGCAACCAAAACTTGGCACCATCAATGTTTATTGGGCTTCGTGGAAAAGGGTTAATCTCTTTTGGTTCAGGACAACCTGACTTACCTCCACCTCCAAACATTAAAAAAGCTTATTCTCGTTTTAAGGTTTTTAAGTACGGCCTAATCCAAGGAGAATTAAAGTTAAGAAGGGCTTTAGCAAAAGAATATCCACGTTCAAGCCATGAAAACTTTGTAATAACCAACGGTGCATCTGAAGCCTTAGATTTAACTTTGAGGGCAATATCATCAATAAACAAAAACAATAATAAGAAAAACAAGGTTTTACTGCCAAGACCATACTACTACACCTATCCAAGACTGGTTAAACTAGCTGGAATGGAACCTGTTTTCACCAACCTTGTAGATGGAAGAATCGATTTTAAAGATTTTGAGGAAAAAGTTGTAGACTGTAAGGCTGTACTGATAAATTCACCTTCAAACCCTACTGGAAGGGTAGAATCTATGACAACTTTAAAGAAAATTGAAAAGTTAACAAGCGATTTAGGTGTATACGTAATATCAGACGAAGTTTACAAGGACCTAATTTATGTAAGAGAAAACTATTTAATAAAAGGTCCTCACGTGATAACAGTAAATTCTTTTTCAAAAACATATGCACTTTGCGGTTTAAGAATAGGATACCTATGGTCACTAGACCAAGACATAGTAAAAAAAGTTATTGAAATAAAAAATTCAACCTCAATGAACACAAACATTCTAGCACAAGAAATGGCTTTTGAAGCTTTAAAAGCACCAAAAAGTTTTGTTGAAAAACAGGTTGAAATTTTTAAGAAAAGAAGAGACCTAATCTACAGCCGCCTAAAAGACATGGGTTTAGAGCTTTGGAAACCTGAAGGGGCATTTTACGTTTTTCCAAAGATTAAAAAATCAGAAGAGTTTGTGTGGAACATGTTTAAAAAGTACAAGGTAATCACCTACCCTGGAGAATGGTTTGGAATAGAAAACCATGTTAGATTTTCATACGCATTAAACATGGAAGAAATTGAGGAGGGATTAGAAAGAGTGGAAAAATACTTAAAAAATGAGGGAAAAATCCACCTAGAATAAACCTTTTACTACATAATCAACCCAAACCTGGAGACTAAAAATTTTTGATGTTTAGAAACAACCATAAGACATTCTTTAAGAATATTTTCTTCAAACTTTGTCAACTCACTAGGTTTAATATAGTTATCCGGCTCTTCACCCTTTAAAGTTTGGGTTAGCTGATGTTTAAGCCTTAAAGTTAAAATAAACTTGTAGGTTTCCTTTAACTCTTCACCTTCTTTTTTTGTTAAAACTCCTTTACTAACCAAAAAATCTATTCTTTCAAGTGTATTGGTAATAGGAGATTTAACCTCAACTATAAGTGATTTTACACCTGTTACTATTGGAAATAAACCAAAATGTTTTATGTCTAAACCTTTTTCACCATACTTTATCCCGCCAAAAAAACTTATTGGAGAAGCTATACTCGCACTTACCTCAGCTAGAGACCTAGCACAATCCATAGTAATCCTACTCAAAACATACGTGTTTAAGGCTTGAGCTAAACTTTCATCTCCATAAACAGGTCTAAGGTCTAAAAAGAGAGCCAAACGTAGGAGGTTATCACCGTCTGGAAAACCAATCCACACGTCAAAATATTTTTTCCATTCCTTCAAGCTTTTTCTCCACTGCGGGTTTGAAGCCATATAATTAGCTTTACATTTAGGTACACCTAACTCTACAAGACCCTCATTGGCTAAGTTTGCCAATTCCTCCAAAAATTTCTCACCTTTCTCATCAACAACATCATCATAGATTATAGCGTTATCTTGGTCTGTACGTAATACTTGTTCTCTCCTACCGCTACTTCCCGCAACAACCCAAACATATCTAACAGGTTTCCATAAACTTTCATTCATCAACCTTTTTTCCATAATTTCTAAAATTCTTCTTGTAAACATATCATTAATTACAGTAAAAAGCTCAGCCATTTCAACAAAGCCAACACCACGGTTAAGCAAAGAGTTGATGGCGTTTAATGCTTGTTTATAAATTTTCTTAAGCTCTTCAATTTTATCCGCTTTAACTATCCTTTTTGAAAGAATGGAAAGGGAGTAGGTTGGCTCCATTGCAACCATTAAATCCTTGGAGGTTACAATACCCTTTACCCTGCTTGTAGCGTTAACAACAACCAAGTGGTTTAGGGATTTTGAGATTTGAAGAAGATAAGCTTCATAAAGTGCACGGTCCTCATCAATACACACAACGGGAAAACTCATAACTTTTGAGATAGATTGAGAAACATCTATTTTTTCGGCAATTATTTTTCTAAGGTCTCTTGCGGTTATAATACCCACAGGCCGTTTTTCCTCATCTATAACCACAACAGAACCAACTTTTTCTCTGTACATAAGGTTAACAGCATCCTGAATTGTTGTGGTTGAAGAACATACAACCGGATCTCTTGTAACAATATCTCCAACTCTACTAATAACCGGATATCTTTCAGGAGCTCTAACAAGCTCTTTCTCATAAAGCTTGTAGAGGGTTGTAAGTCTTCTTTCAAGCAGACTTATGTAATAGGCTGAAAAGTTTTTATTTAAATTAAACACTTTTTTAAAATCTTCACATGGAATCAAAATACATGTTGAATCTTCCTCGGCAACAGCATCTACCTTAACAGGTGCCCCAGAAATTGCGGACACAACACCAAAAGCTTCTCCAGGCTTTATATGTTCAACAATCTGTGAGTCTGTAAGAAGAAAAACTAGCCCATCATAAAGCACATACAAGTATTTTACTGGAGATTCACCAGCATAAAAAATTGTTTCTCCACGTTTAAACTTTCGTACAACAGCATTTTGAATAAGTATTTTTAATTCTTCTTCTTTAAGGAGGAAAAATGGAATATAATTTACAAGAAATTTTTGGATTTTTTCTTTTTCCATCTTCACCAAAAGAATTCTCTATCATTCTTAAATACCTTTTCTAAAAAGAAAATCTCTTAACCAAAAACTTTAAGAATGGTTTTCTAAAATCTTTATTTAGTTGTTGATACTTCCCTTTTACTATAAAGAACTATCTTACTTGGTTTTTCAAGATACCTATTTACGGTTATATGGGCTATTGAAGCACCATAATCAGAAATCCTTTCAAAAACTTGGCTTATACATGCAATGCTAACTGCAACTTTTGTTTCTATATTTGTTTCCAGTATTTTACCGAGAAATTTCTCATTTTCAAACTCAAACTTTTTCTTTTTTTCGATAGAATTACTTGCTTTTTTTAATTCATTTGTAATAAGACTTTCAAAAGCATCGGTGTAGATGCCTAAAGCTTTCTCGCCCATTTGATGTAAATCCTTAACTATAGATTTGTCGAGGTTACTACCATGTCCGTCAACCAGTTTAAGAATATGTTTTGCAGCAATTTCAAGGTAGTCAGCTACACTCTCCAAACATTTGGAAATAACTCTATATCCAAGCAGATTACGAGGGTCTTCTATACCAATTTTTTCCGCTATGTTATGGTTAAGCTGCGCACATAATATGGCACGTACAATTAGCCAGTATAGCATATCTGCCTCAGACTCTCTGTTTATAACCTCTTTTAGTAGGGTTGGGTCTAAGCTTAAAAGTCCGTCTAAAACTTCCGTAAACATTGTTATGGTTAGGGTAAAAAGCCTTCTTAGCATTGTTGTAAGGGTTATGCTTGAAACATCCATAGAACATTGAAGGGTAACTTTATGAGATTCTTCCTCCATTATGCTTAAACCTATCAACTTAAAAGTAATGTTTCTTATAGTGGAAAGCCATTCACCACAAATTTTGTTTTGAGAGGATGATATTGTTATAGTTTGGCATCCTATAATGTAGCATCCCACAATAATTCTTTCTAAAAGTTTAGGATTATCACACAAATCTAGGTTAACTACCACATGATTAGAATCTTCTTTAGACTTAACCATGTTTATAGGCGCCAATTTAAGCGAACCGTCTTCTTCCTGAGAGTAAATGATAACATCTCCTTTTTTTAACCTGTTTTGTTTAATCCACTTTGCTGGTAAAGAAATTGTAAAAGTTGAGTAGCCAACTTTTTGAAGTTTTCTTCCTTCCATGTTTCTCTCTAGTATACTTAAAGTATATACTAGAATTTATAATTTAAGCTAAATAATTATTTTCTTTTTTACATATTTTACTACCGTGGTAGTGATATATACATGGAATATTTAGAAATAAAGCCTTTAGAAGACAAAAAACTTGTTATCTACCTTCTTCAAAAAGAGTATGAAGAGGAATGGGGATTTCAAAAAGTTAAGCCTTCACCACTTAACATTTACTCAAAAAGATATTGTGAATTTGTAAAAAAGGTTGTAGCACAATGTAAACCAGACTTTATAGTTGAGGAGTTGGGAGTACGCTCAGAAAAAGACTACTACGAAAAAGACCAGTTATCTCAGTATCTTTCTACACAGGTTGTTCCAGTGGATATACCTGAAGATATTAGAAACTACATTGAGTCGGCAATTGAAGCTAAAATCTCTTTGTTAAACCAGATTAAATCTAGACTTAGTATTCTTTACGACATCAACTTTAAGCAGATAGAAAATGACTGGGAACAAAAAATTTTGGAGTGGGGAAGATACCTTGAAGATGAAATTAAAAGGGAAGAAGAGGATGTTAAAACTTCTATAAGAGAGGCTTGGATGGTTAAAAAAATAACAGAACATGCTAAAAAAATCGATAAAAAAGAGGTTAAATGCTTATTCATCTGCAGCCTTTACCACTTTAAGGGTATAACTAAGCTTTTCAGCAAATATGGAGTTATGGTTTATCCAATAAAGCTAGAGAAAAGTTTCAAAGAAAAACCTCCCATGGAAGACTTAAGACCAATAAAACTCGTGACTTAAAGAAAAGCCGTATAAATGTAAGGAATACATGCAAAAAATTTGGAAAAAGAACCAATATTAGAAACTTTAACCGTTAAAAAAACATAACATAATTATTGTAGAAAAGGAGCACAGCGAAACATTCTTCATTAGCATTAAAAGATAAAAATCTTTTACTCAATTTCTTACCAAAGCTATTAAGCATAAGCCATAAAGTACTCGATTTTTCTCTGAAATGGCTAAAGAGGAGGTATACACGCATCTATAAGCAGCCTAAGCCTTATAGAAAAAGGTTGCGACTTTAGCAATCAGGGTCTGATAGAATGGTTACATCAACCCTTTACGCTAAACTTTATAAAATTTTGGCTACAAGTGTTGTTAGTATAATGTTAAAGCTAAATGAAGTATGCAAAATTATTTTTATATTTTGCTAAAACTTTATTAAGGAGAAGTATATTTTTCCACTGCCCAGCATACGAAGCTTTGTGAGCAGCATGACCCTTACATTAACTAAAGCGAAAGAAAACCCATTAATTATGCCTAGGGATGAAAACGATTGGGAATGTTCACAAACGTTCAATCCTGGGGTTATACTACTTAACGGAAGAGTTCATTTTATCTATAGGGCTATTGGAAAAGATGGAATATCCCGTTTTGGCTATGCAAATTCGGAAGACGGTTTTCATGTAAGTGAGAGGCTTTCTAACCCGGTTTATGAACATAAAGCTGACCACGACCCTTTCTACATCTATTCTCTCGCCTCAGGTGGAAGTTTTGGTGGTGCAGAAGATCCGCGGATTGTGCAAGTAGAGGGAGAACCTATCTTATATGTGACTTATACTGCTTGTGATGAGGGGTTAAGGTTGGCGTTAACCTCCATAACGGTAGAAGATTTTTTAAGTCAAAAGTGGAGGTGGAAAACTCCTACACTAATTTCCCCTCCAGGTAGAATACACAAAAATTGGGTAATTTTTCCAGAAAAGATTAATGGTAAATACGCAATCTTGCACGGTATAAGCCCAAAAATTCAGATTAGCTTACTTGACAATCTAGAGATTACCAAACCAATTACCATAAACAGCTACCATAATGGAATACCTTCAGATGGTTGGAGAGGAGGCTGGGAAGGCTTTATTAGGGGTGTAGGCCCACCACCAATAAAAACAGAACATGGTTGGCTAGTTTTTTACCATGCACACTCTAAAGATGATTTTACAAAGTATAAGTTGGGAGCTATGCTTTTAGACGTTAAAAACCCAACAAGAATACTATGTAGAGGAAGAAAACCTGTTCTAGAGCCTGTTAGCTTTTATGAAAATTACGGTTTTAAACCTGGCATAGTCTACGCCACTGGTGCAGTAGTTAAAGACGGTCTTATCATAGTTTACTATGGTGGTGCAGACAGTTACGTGTGTGCTGCATACGCAGATTTAAAAGAGTTTCTACAGGCTTTAATAGAGGAAGGCATTACTTCTAATTGAAGTTTAAAAGCTTGAAAAATATGTATAAGGCTTTGTTTCATCTATTAACGTGCAGGTTACGTATATTGTTAAATAGCTAAATTACATTCTTATTTCATTAACATCCACCCATGCCGAGAGGCTGGAAAAAGTTAAATTTAAACTTTCATATCCATCCTCTAACTGGAGATAGTTTTCTTTAAAAATCCTTAATAAAATAAGCTAAACAGGAAAAAGGTGTTTGGAATGTTAGTTAAAAGGTATGAAAGAAACCCTATACTAAAACCTAAAAGCATTCACTCTTGGGAAGCACAGGCGGTATTTAACGGTTGTCCCGTTAAGGTTGACGGAAAAATAAGGCTTGTCTACCGAGCCATCTCACTACCACATTATAAAAGAGAGGCGGATAAAGTACTGGCAATCTCCAACATAGGTATCACCGCTCCAAGCAAAAATGGTGTAGATTTTCATGACCGAAGAATTCTAATCGCCCCAGAGGAACCTTGGGAAAAGTTTGGCTGCGAAGACCCAAGAATAACTAAGCTAGATGGTAAATACTTTATCTTTTACACCGCACTTTCAACATATCCACCTTCTCATGAAGGAATAAGAGTAGGGTTGGCTATTAGTGATGATTTAGAAACAATCCGTGAAAGACATTTAGTTACACCTTTTAATGCAAAAGCTATGACACTTTTCCCAGAAAGGATAGATGGAAAAATATGGGCTATATTAAGTGTACACACCGATATACCTCCTACCAGCATATGCATAACGTCATTTGATAATGAGGAGGAGATATGGGATGAGATATACTGGAAGAAATTTCATGAAAATTTTGACAAATACTGCTTACCGTTGAGACGTAGCCCTCTCGACCATTTTGAAGTAGGTGCTCCGCCTTTAAAGACAAAGTACGGGTGGCTTCTTCTTTACTCATACATTCAAGGCTACTTTACACCTAACCGGCTTTTCACGGTGGAGGCTGCTCTTTTAGACTTAAACAATCCGTTAAAGTTAATCGCTAGGACAAGATGGCCTTTAATGACTCCTGAAGAATATTATGAAAGGGTAGGTCTCGTGCCAAACGCCATCTTTCCTTCAGGAGCTCTTCTCAGAGGAAATCAAATTTACCTTTACTATGGTGCTGCTGACACGGTTTGCTGCCTTGCATACATACACTTGCCAAGTCTGATTAAGAAGCTATTATGGAAGGCTGAACCTCCAAAATTTATCCGTGCCACACGTAATCCAATAATAACTCCACGTGGAAACCATTCTTGGGAGGCAAAAGCAACCTTTAACCCAGCTGCAATCTATCTTGGAGGTAAGGTGCACATAGTGTACCGTGCTATGTCTCAAGATAACACGTCTGTTCTTGGCTACGCATACAGTAAGGATGGAATAAACATCGACTATCGCTCTCCTGAACCTATTTATGTTCCAAGGGAATCTTTTGAGCAGAAGCTTGTGCCAGGTGGGAATTCAGGATGTGAGGATCCGCGGCTTACTGTTATTGGTGACAGAATCTACATGTGTTATACAGCGTTTAACGGTAAGGATCCGCCTAGGGTAGCTCTTACATGGATAAAGGTGGATGATTTTCTACAGCAAAAATGGAATTGGGCTAAACCTGTTCTAATTTCAGCACCCTACATGGATGATAAGGATGCTTACATCTTCCCAGAAAAAGTTAAGGATCCTGGAACAGGTGAGGAGAAGTATCTTATTGTTCACAGATACAGTAATGATATAGATTCCGCCTTAGTTTCAAGTCTTGATTTTGATGGAAAAACATGGCTTGACGAGTATAGATGGATATATCCTAGAAAGGGATGGTGGGACAGCGTAAAAGTTGGCGCCGCCTCACCTCCAATAAAAACAGATGAAGGATGGATACTGCTCTACCATGGAGTTTCTGAAGACCGTGTCTACCGTGTTGGAGCAGTACTTTTAGACCCTAAAAACCCGTTAAAAATTATTGCTCGTACAGATGAACCTATCTTTGAACCTGAAACAGATTACGAAAAAGTTGGCCAAGTTAATAATGTTGTTTTTCCCTGTGGAACAGTTGTAATAGGGGATGAAATATTCATGTATTATGGAGGGGCTGACCAGGTAGTAGGAGTTGCAACCATTAAAGTTAAAAAATTACTTAGATACCTTAAATCATGCAAAATATAGGTAAAATTAAGATTTAACAACACTTCCTACCTTTTTTACCTATAGAACCTTATACTCTGTAAAATGACAAGTAGTTACGTTTACATCTGCATACCATGTGGATGTTAAACATTGAGAATACCAATTCCAACCTACTTGTTGGCTCACTTAACGCTAAATCATTAAAATCAGGGAGCTTTTACTGTTTTACATTACTCAGCACCAATCCTATTCTACACTAACCTGTAAGAGGAACCCAGACAAGAATTGTGAGAAAATAACAAATAACTAAAGAGATAAAAACATAGGGAACGGTGTAGCTAAAGAATTCTTTTACAGAAATTTTACTTTTTGTTTCACGTTCACAGACACTTAAAACTACGTAGAGAGCAGGGGCCCCTGCTACCGTTAAATTGCTACCCAACGTTCCAGCCCAAACTAAAGCCCACCATAAAGGCCAAGGGTCAACACTATACTGGGCAAGGTCTCGAATTACGTAAAGAAATGTAAGAATGTAGGCATCATGTTCAACTATCCCTACAATAAAAGCTGTAACCCAGTAAAGCAGGGTTACGCCTAGAAATAAATTTGTCTTAAACCATGGTGCAAAAGAGTCAGCCACAATTTTAAGAATACCTGCATGGTCAAGCCCTCCTACTAGCATGAAAAGAGCTATGTAGAAAAATATAGCTCTCCAATCTAGCGAAGAGAGAACTTCTTCAAAACTTGGACTGTTAACCCTGCTTTTAGCAACCTCAAGGATGATGATAAGGGTTAAAGCTCCAATTAAGGCTATAAAGCCAAGACGTAAACCTATAAATTGTCTTAAAGAGAGAGCAAGAATAGTACAAATAAAGACACCAACTACTATGAATATAAACCGTTTATCCTTTAAATACTGCTTTGCGTTAACGTCTACAAGTAGTTTAGAGTTTTCTAAATCTAAACTTAGAGTTCTTTTAAGCTTTACGTGATAAAAGACCAGAACAGTAAGGAGAAATGTGCATGTAAGTATGGGGAAAGAAGAAGGTTTTCCATGAAACCAAATAAATTCGGGAAACTCGATTCCGGATACGCTATGAAGCATTTGGGGTGGAAGGTCTCCAAGAAGAAGAGCTGTTCCCATAAAGTTTGCACATAAACCTACACATATTAGAGCAGGGAAGGGGTTAACTTTTAACTGCTTAGTTACGTGAAGAATTATTGGAGCCATAATTAAAACAACAACTACATTATCCAGAAACATGGATACAAACCCAGCCAAGATTCCAAGTAAGGATGCAAATATAGGCAAACTATTCCTTGAAAATTTTACCATTAAAACTGAAATGTACTCCGGTAACCCTGTATGGTTAAAATAACCTGCAATAATCCATACACTTATAAGAAGAACTATCACATTCCAATCAACAGAAAAAAAAGCTTCAACCTCACTCATTACTCCAGTTAAAACCATGAGAACAACACCAATAAGGGCTACAGTGGCCCTGTCAACCTTACCTACAATCACTAAAATAATGGTTCCAAGAAATATGGTAAGAGCAATAAGCTGCATAACTTCCAAAGACTGCTTAACCACCCAACTTTAACCACAACTTTTAACTCAAGTTAAAGTTACGATTAATTTAAAAATTTTTCACTTTTTCATTATCATAACCATGTAAATTCTGTTATACTGATGGTTGCCAATTACAGTTATTGTTTTAAAAGAAAGATAAGGAAAATGAATAAAGCAACAACTACCGCAAGAGGTTTACAGCTTTTTAAGCTATTCCTAAAAATTAGGAAAGATTAAGAAAAAAATAGCCAATTTTATCTTTGTAATAGTTTTTATGGACAGGTTTATTTGATAAGATTTTATTTTCTAAATTTTTGAAGCCTCTTTAAAAGTTCAATATCACCTTCATAGTCTCCAGCACATGTTGCAATTATCCCATCAACAACCCCATCCAGCCTTGCCGCAAACTCTTCAACACGATCCATGGTTGTTGTAGTTGGCCAGCCTATTCTTTTTACCATTTCAGCATTTTTAGGCGTTTCCACTAGAAAGTATGAGTATATAGGTTTGTTTAGGCGTCTACATTCGTTAGCTAATTGTTTTAATGCAGGCAATGATGCCTCTTCAAGCCTCATAAAGAAGATAAAGTCCCATGCCTCCCTTGCTCTAGCAATAACCTCTTCAACAGAACGTCGCGCAGAAAGTAAACAACCCAGCTTTAAATTTTTTATACGCACTGTTGCCCGTAAAAAATCACGAGCCTCTTCAGAAGACTTTAACATTTTTATAGGTTCTCCGTACTTAGGTATATCTCCCATTGTAAGCACAATACCGTCAAGACCCACGACATCGGCGGCTAAAGCCAAACCTCCAACTTCAACAGGACCTTTATAGTGAAGTATGAATATTGGTATTACAATCTTATTAGGATACTTTGTTTTAAGAATACAACCTATAGTTGTACCACTAGGTGCTGGAAAACCTGCAGCACTATCAGTAACGTTCCACCCATCTACTAAATCCTTTGTTTCTTCAGCAAGCTTAAGAAATTTACGTGTTGGGACAAATTCATGCAGTATCTTCATGATAACGCCTCCCATAAAAATGGTGAAATTCTGGTCGGTCTTAAGTAAGATTATAAAATTATATAATTATAAATTCTTCGCTTTTAAATCGCTAAATTCATCAGTAAGCCTTCATTCTGAGTTTAATATTTTTGATAATTCTTCTAAGGTTAAAGGTTCGTTTTCAAATCTTAGTTTAAGCAGCTTTATAGCTTGAAATACTATTGGAGGCTGCATGTCTGCAAGTTCAAGTAAAGATTTATTGACTAGTACAGACCTAGTATCTGATCCTCCTAAGGTTAAACCGTTGTTAAGAATGTAAACACGGTCGGCAACCTTTGCAACAAACTCTATGTCATGAGAAGCTACAACAACAGCTTTACCAGTATCTTTTGCTTCAACCACAACTTTTCCCACTTCTTCCACAGATTTTATGCTTAAATTTGCAGTAGGCTCATCAAGCAACAATACTTCAGGATTATAGGCAAGTATAGAGGCTAAGGTTACCATACGTTTTTCTCCAATGCTAAGCTTGTAGGGAGGCTTATTTAAAAGATTATTCAACTTAAACCTTTCTGCCACTTCAACAACTTTTTTATCAACTTCTTCTGCAGGTAAAATTTGACGAAGCGTAAAAGCTATTTCATCATATACTGTTGAATTAAAAAGCTGGTCATCTGGGTCTTGGAAGACTAAACCTATTCTTCTTCTAGCTTCAGGTAGCTGATTTTTTAGGGGTTTATCATCAAGCAAGACTACACCTTTACTTGGATTAAGTAGTCCAGCGGCAACCGTAAGAAGTGTTGTTTTACCACTCCCATTTGAACCTATTATGGCTATTACCTCGCCTCTGTTGACAAAAAAACTTGCCCCTTTTAAAACGTCTACACCACCAGGATACCTAAAATATACGTCTTCAACTTTTAGCAACATAACTCATAACCTGATAAAGGACACTAAAACACAAGTAAAAAGTAGTAACAGTAACATTAGCTCGTTCCTATTAATACTTACCTTTACAGAACTTTTAAAGTGTAAATCTGAGGATGTTAAACTTCTAGCCTTGATAGCCTTTTCAACTCTCCATGAGTGTTCATGAGTTTTCAGTAAAATATCTCCAATTACAGTTGACAGCATCCACCATACTTGTCTAAACTTAACTTTTTTTATTATACGAGCCTCTCTAGCCGACAGCATTTTGGATATTTCCCTTAAGAATAAGGGTATGTGTATTATAGAAAGCATTAGAAAGAATATTACCTCATACGGTACTCCTAGACCTTTTAAACCTTCCATAGTTTTTTTCCAACCAAGTATTAGAATGAAAGAGGTAAAAATAGCTGTTGCAGACACAACTCTAACAATAAAACTTATCATTAAATTTAATCCTTCAAAGCTAACTTTCAAGGTTGTTAGCAGCATTGACAGTTCTATTAAAGGTTTTCCTGATGTTATAAACGGTAAAGGTATGGATACAAGAAAAACCCAAAAAAAGGTGAAGATTACTACTCTAATCCATGAGTACATGGGTATTCGTGTTAACACAACTAAAAAAACACTTACAACTAAAACCAGTAAAGGAGCCTTAAAATCAATGGTAAATGCCGCTAAACTGGTAAATACTAAAGCTGAAAGTATAGTTATTGTTGGGTTAAAAGGTGGATTGACAACTTCACGATTCAAAGTATTGATAGTTTCAGCCAAACCTTCCAAGAAACGTTGAGTTAGCTTTTCCAACATTAGCGACCTTTTAATAGTTTATTAAGTGTAAAACCTAAAGCTAAGATTACACCAACACCTATAAAACCTGTAAAAATGTAACCTAACTCAGCAGGTAGCCCGGGTATTGAGTAGTCTAAAAAAGGTGTCCAGTTGATTTTTTCCGTTAAGTCCTGAAGGTTAAGTGTTTCTGCAGCAACATCCAAAGGTTCGTGGTATCCAACAATATCTGCTAAAATTACACCAAAAACTGGGCTAATAAAAACAAGAGTTATAATTATGATTAAGACTTTTTTAAAAGTTAAAAACCAACTTTTTTGGCTTTTCAACTACTACCACCCTTTTCTGAAAGTATAAGGTGAGGAGCTCTACCAGCCAAGTAGGTAACAACCAATGCGGTGATTACACCTTCAATAACCCCGAGAATGGCATGCCATCCAACCATTACAGGAACTGTTATTACAACACCATAAGGAAATGATTGTGAATAGCCTATTTCTAAGCCGCATGCCAATCCTGCAAGTGTTATTCCCAGCCAGCCGCCGAGGAAAGCAGATAAAGTTCTTACAGAATTTTTAGCTCCAAACAGCTTAATGAAACCAGTATAAATTAAATATCCAACCAGAACATCTACAATCGCCATGTTAAGAGTATTTGCACCAAGAGCGGTTATTCCTCCATCATGAAAAACAATACATTGAATAAGTAGAACTAGAAACATTGTTAAAAATCCAAGCCATGGGCCAAGCATAATTCCAGCCAAAGCACCGCCAACAAGGTGTAAACTGGTTCCTCCGGGCAAAGGCCAGTTAAGCATTTGAGCAACAAAAATAGCGGCCGCAACAATGGATACTAGCGAAACTTGTTCAGAATACAACGTTTTTCTAGCCTTTTTAAGGGCAAAACCACTATAACCAATGAAAATGGCATACGTAAAAATCACGGTGAAGATATCTAGAAAACCGTCAGGAATATGCACACCAAACCACCATTTAAGGTTTTAATTAATTTTTAATAACCTCAGGTAAATATAAATATTACCATTATGAAAAATAGTAATATTTAATAAGCAAGCCATGTTTACACTCTCTAAAACAATTTCTATTTAAAGATGATAGAAACACGCTTTGAGAAGGCTATCTGGTACTTTAAAAAGGAAGGATAAAAGAATAAAATTTAGCGAGTAATCATCTGGCTTGGTAGCCAAAGAGCTAACTGTGGGAAGAAGTATAGTATGATTATGGTTATAAACATCATAATTATGAATGGTATAGATCCTCTTAAAACATCAGATATTGGAATATCAGGAGCAATACGTTTAATGATATAGAGGTTTAACCCTACAGGAGGGGTAATGCAGCCTGCCTCCATGTTGATTGTAACAACAACACCAAACCATATCGGGTCAAATCCCGCAGCCAATATGATTGGATAAAGAATTGGACAAACAATAAGTATGATGGCAACCGGGGGCATAAAACATCCAAGTAAAAGTAGAAATAGATTTATAACTAGCATTAAACTCCATGGTGGAAGATTCAAGGCTATAATGGTGTTTGCTATAGTTTGAGAAATGTAAAGTTTGCTTAAAACTACACCAAAAAGATAGCCTGTGGCAATTATCATCATAATCATAACACTATCTTTTACAGCATCTTCAAGGATAGTTGTGTAGTCTTTTTTAGATGGACGGTAAATTAAGCTAACAATGAGTAAAGCTGCAATAGCTCCAACAGCGGCACATTCACTAGGAGTAGCCCAACCTAGGTAGAGAGAACCCATAATGAGGAGTATTATAACTACGAAGGGTATAACTTTAGGAAGTGCAATAAATTTCTCCTTCCAAGTGTAACCTTTAAACGAGGTTTCAACAACATGAGGCATTTTAAACGCAGCTTTTTTAGATTCACTGTATTGACAAAAAACAGTCCAAATAGCAAATAAACCTGTTAACAGCAATCCTGGAATAATCCCTGCAATAAAAAGTTTACCTATAGAGGTTTGTGTAGAAATACCGTAAACTATCATGGTAACACTTGGAGGTATAAGAATTCCAAGAGTACCACCTGCAGCAATTATACCAGTAGCAAGAGTATTAGAATATCCTCTTTTCCTCATCTCAGGAATACCCATCTTCCCTATAGCTGCCGCTGTAGCTGGACTTGAGCCACAAAGTGCCGCAAAAATCGCACAACAAACAATGTTTGTTACACCAATACCTCCTGGAAGCCGATAAAGCCACCTGTGAACAGCCTCATAAAGATCTTCATTTGCTCTAGAACCGCCAATAACCGCACCAAGCAGTATAAATAGAGGTATAGCAAGTAAACTAAAGTCATTAAGACCTTCAAACACCCTTAAAGAAACAAGGTTAAGCTCGGCAGAACCAAGCATAAAAGCAATAAAAAGCAGGGAAACAAAACCTAAAGCAAAAGCAATAGGCATACCACTTAAAAGAAAGATTAATGCAACAAGGAAAACTATAATCCCTAATATAAGTAAGTCCATCTTTTCCACCTCACCTACACTACTTTACATCCTTCACCTCTGAGAATTGTTCTTTAACAACTTCTTCAGGCTTTTTAGAAATTAACTCAGCAATATAAACTATGTATTGTAACGATAGAAGAATCATTCCAAGGGGTATAAACGCGTATGGAATTGCCAACGGAGGATTAAAGAGAGTCCCGGTTCTCCAACCTAAGCTGTAGGCAGTCCACCACAACACTAAACCTCTCCATGCAACAAAAATAGCAAAAGTTAGAGACAATATAGAGCCGACTATTAAAAGCCAATGCCTAACTTTAGGTGGTAAAAGCCTTATTACCAAGTCTACGTTTATGTGGGCATTATGCTTTAACCCGTAACCAGCGCCAACAAGAGTAACAAACATAATTAGATAAATTGAGGTTTCTATCTCCCAAACGGTTGGAATTCTAAAGATATATCTAACCAAAACCTCGTAAACTAGAATAACACCAGAAGCAACTATAAAAATGAAGCATATCCTACCAACAGTTTCATTTATCCAATCTATGACACGGAAAAACATGTTTTTACCATTTTTTCTGTTTCTACTCATAGGTAACATCACTAACAGTAGTTTCGCTCCTGAATAGCCCAGGACTTTTGTGTAAAGAAAGTTATGTATACAAAAGACGTATATAAAATTTTTTAAAAAAAAGGTTTTGGTTATGGTTTTACTTTTAACATTAACTCTATAAGCTCTTTACCACCCGGAACAGTTTCTGAGAAAGTCTTCCACGAGGTATTTTCTGCAACCTTAGCCCAAGCATTCCATTCATCCATAGTCATATCATGAACTTTTAAACCCTTCTCCTCAAAGAAGTTTGCAGTTTTTATATCGCTTGCCTTCAGCTCCTGAGCCAGCCAGCTTTCAAGTTCACCTGAAACCTTTAAAACAGCCTTCTGCTGTTCAGGTGTTAAGCTATTCCATGTGGGCATACCCATTACAAGAGGTTCCAACATAAACCATATACAATAACCCTTTCTTGGAGAGGTGTAGTAGTTTAGCACCTCGTAAAGCCTGTAAGAGTAAAATGACTCAGAAGATGTTAAACATGCATCTAAAACCTTTGTTTGCAATGCTTGATAAAGCTCTGATGAAGGCATGCTTGTAATAGCCGCACCACATGCATTTAACATAGTCTCAAACATCCTACCCGCAGCCCTCATTTTCAAACCTTTAACATCTTCAGGCAAAATTATTGGACGTGGAACACTTCCAATACCGCCACCAAACCAAGCACCATACCATACAAGCAATTTTATCCCATTTTTTTCACATATTTCTTGAAGCTTTTTACCTATTTCAGCGTCTTTCCACTTCATTCCATGGTCAATGTTTGTAATACTACAAGGCATGAGGGTTATTGATAACTGTGGAACCTTACCTGAAGCATAATCTAACGGATAAACTGATAAGTCAAGTGCACCTGCAACTAAAGCATCATATTGTTCCGCAGCCTTATAAAGAGATTGAGCAGGATAAATTTCAAATTTTAATGTACCACCAGTTTCCTCCTCAACCCTCTTAGCAAATTTCTCGCAAAGAACATGTCTAAGGTCAGCACTTGCCCATTGGTGGGATATTTTTAAAGTTCTTGGTGTAGGTTTTGTTGGAGGCTTTTGAGTAGCTTGCCAGGCAGCATATCCGCCAACACCAACAACAGCAGCGGCAACAATTGCAGCAACTCCATACTTTAGAAACTTTCTACGTGATGTATCAACACCACTAGACATAGAAAACCCCCTAAGTTAACTTAATCTTTAACTAACAAATGGAAAACTACTATTATTTAATTTTTTCGTACTAACTAACTTCTTATTTTAGCTAAAAATTAACTTAGAAGGTAGACTTATTACTGAAGCTTTTTAATTATCTCAGCTCTAAGCTCGTCATTTGTTTTTCCTTCAGGGTCTATTCCAAGCTCTTTGGCAACTTTAACAAGTTTTTCTCTTGTTTCTAAATCTATAGTTTTTGATTGCGGTTTTGACTTATCTGTAGATTCCCCTTTCAGCTCTTTTTCAATATCCATTTTTCCACGTTCAAACTCCATCCTAGCTCTTCCAAGAGCTCTTGCAAGTTCAGGTATCTTTTTTGCTCCAAAAATCAATATTAGTGCAAGAAAAATTAGGATAAGCCATTCCTGACCAATAACCAAAATTTATCACCAATTAAGATTGAGACAATTTTAGTTAATATATAGTAGTATTTTAACTTTTTAACTTAAACTTTTCTTTACTTCTTCCCTTGGAAGAAAGCCAAAACCTTTTACTGAGAGGATGTATCCAAGCAGATATAGTATGATAAGAGGGAAAGCAACAATGCACATCGTAATACCACTACCGTCAGGGGTAATAACAGCGCCGAAGACAAAAAAAGCAAAAACAGCTATTCTAAAATACTCTCTCCAAGTTTTTGGCTCAATAACACCTAAAGATGAAAGGGTAACCATAATTATAGGTAATTGAAAAGCTAAGCCAAAACTTACAAGAAAAAGTGTAACAAAAGAAATAAAACTCTCAATTGTAATGAATGTTGCCACTTGAAGAGCAAAACCGTATCTATAAAGGAAGAAGATGATAAAGGGTATAAGAGCATAATATGAGAAAATACATCCGCTAATAAAGAGTATTGTTGATGGAACTATAAGCCTAGCTATAAGCTTTTTTTCATGAGGATATAAACCTGGAGCAACAAAGCCCATAACTTCATGAATTATTACAGGCATACCAAACAATATGCCAAGAAAAATTGAAACATAAAGTGTAGCGGTTATTGCTTCTGCAGGTGTTGTTTGAATAAGTCTTACACCTTCGGGAAGCAAATCTTGCTGAATCTTCCTTAAAAGGTCAGCGGCGGTACTGTTAAATATTGCAGGGTAGGGGTAATAGTAGGTAATGTTGTTGGAAAATTCTGCCTTCTGAATTTTAAACATAAAGAAAAAAAACGTTAAAAAACCAACAACTATAAATACACGTAGTAATCTCGTCCGCAATTCGTCAAGGTGTTCTAAAAAGCTTCTTTCCCTACCACTTCCAGCCTCAACCAATCTTCCACCATCAACAAGAAGCTAACATATGCACTTTAAACATTTAATAGGAAGCCCAATTTTTAAACTAAACTACTGAAAATGTTAACAATTTTTATAATCTGATACGAAAACTCAATTATACGATGCGTATCCAAAATACTTAGTTCACTCGCAACTCTAAAATTTCTAGGAAAAATGCTATTCTTCCCCAACAGCCTACAAACCTTTAAATTAACCGTGTATAAGTTTTCTTGCTTCCCCTCTGGGTATGTAGCGGAGAGCTCCTGTTGTACAAAACTTAACACACCACGGGTCTCCTTCACATAAGTCACATTTGTAGGAAACTTTAAGTGTAGAATCATAGTGTGGTATGCTTATTGGGCATGCAAAATTGCATGACCTACATCCGATACACTGTGTAGTGTTAATTTTGACAATCCCCTTTTCATCCTTTCTTATAGCATTAACAGGACATGATGATTCACATGCTGGATATTCGCAGTGGGCACAGTGTGCTGAAATAAAGTATGCAAATTTATCAGGGTTTGGAAAAACTTTTACATGAGATTTGTCCTCAGATATGACCTTGAAGTGTTTAAAAGAACATACAACCATACAAAGTAGACAACCACTACACTTTTCAGGGGTATAGTAGAGAACTCCTTGCTCTTCAGGTTTAACTATTTTTTGAAAACTCATTTTTAACCCCTCCCCAGAAGTGTTTTAAACTCTTCATGTACTTTTACAAGCCTTTCGGCTAAAGCCTTCTCTTCTTCACTACCAACTTTGGAGAAAAAATCTTTAACCAGCTTCTCAAGTTCTTCAAGGTTTTTTGCTTCACTAAAAAGTTTTAAATAAAGATTTACAATTTTTGTTCTTAAATGGTATCCTACGTAAAGTTTTGCTATTCTCCTTAAATTATCCTTAACTAGGTAGGTTACCTCCAACCTTTTTCCACCAACCTAACTAGACTTTTTCTTTTAACTTTTGAATTGCCAACGCTATTCCATGAATAATTGCTTCAGGTTTAGGTGGACATCCTGGAACATAAACATCAACAGGGATAATTTTGTTTACAGGACCTCCAAACCCATAGCTTACATAATCACCTTCACCATAAAACACCCCTCCTGTTAATGCGCAAGAACCTACAGCAACAACAACCTTCGGGTTTGGAATCTGTTCATAAACTCTTTTTAAAGCTTTTGTTATATGTTTTGAAACTTGGCCTGCAACAACAAGGATATCCGCCTGTCTAGGAGTACCTGTAAGCCTTATACCAAGTCTTTCAACATCATATCTTGGAGTTAAACATGCAACAATCTCTATGTGGCAACCGTTACATCCGCCACATGGTGTAAACATTATCCAAGGAGACTTGGCTCTTGACCAGGCTTTTAAACCCAAAATGGTAAACCCCTTAATAATACTTTCTTGGATGGTAATTAAGTCTAAAACTAAGCTGCTTTCTACACGTTGAACAATATTTAGAGTAAACTTGGAAGTCTTTTTCTATGGTTTCTTTTTGAGAAACGTTAATTTTACTTAAACCCCTATCTCTAACCTTTAAAATTTGAGGTTCTGGAGCAAAATACCGTCCACAGTTTTCACACACAGCTTGGTTTACCTCAACAACCTCCTTGGCCTGATTTAAATCATAAACTGCAAGCTCAAACTTACTTGTAAGCATGATAGCGTCTTCAGGGCATACTTCTTGACAGGTTGCACAGTAAAGACATTTTCCAAGGTTAACTTCTATTTTTCTTTTACCGTTTTCTTCTACTATTGTTATAGCTTCAGGGGGGCAGCAATTAAAACATCCACCACAACCAACACACTTTTCTCTGTCAAACTCAGGTTTACCACGCAAACCTTCAGGTAAGTAAGCAGGTGGACCGAAAGGATACTTTATTGTTACACATCGAGCTAAGCTTTTAAATGCCTCAACCAAAACTTTTAGATTAACCATTTTCCACTCGCCTCGACTTAAGTCTTGATTTTTCAGCTAGCATACTAAAGCTAACAGGTTTAACCTTTTTTTCTTTAATATCCTCCAAAACTATCATTATGGAGCGGTCGGTACATGCCAAGCAGGGATCTATGCTTGCAATAATTATAGGTGCATCAGCAATTGTTTGGTCTCTAAGCATGTAAAGTGTTGATGGGTTGTTTAGGAAAGATGGTGTTCTAATTCTAACTCTATCAGGAATATGGGTTCCGTTAGACCTAATGTAATATGTTAATTCACCTCTTGGGGCTTCAACCCTGCCAATAGCTTCCTTTCCTTCTGGAAATTCTTTGGGAATTTCAGATTGAATCGGTCCACTTGTTTTTTGTAGGAAGTCTAAACATTGCCTGCATATACTTATACTCTGTAAAAGTTCTAAAAGTCTAACTATAACCTTTGCGTACACATCCCCATCAGATTGTGTGATCACATCCCATGAAGTTTCCCTGTAAGCTAGATACGGGTCGTCTTTTCGAACATCAATTCTTACGTTTGAACCCCTAGCGGTAGGCCCAACAACACCAACTTCTTTTGCCGCATCTTTTGTTAAAACACCAATTCCAATTGTTCTTTTACGGATTAACGGTTCGCTTGTTGCAATATCAATATACTTTTTAGTTGCTTTTTCTAACACGTCAAGCGTTTTCTCGATTTTTGGTATCATATCACGGGTTATATCTCTACGAACACCACCAATAGTGTTCATTGCGTGATTTACCCTGTTACCGGAAACCATTTCAAAAATATCTAAAACATGTTCCCTGTCTCTCCAGAACCACATAAAAGCTGTTTTATAACCTATCAAATCCATGCCTACACCAGCCCATAAAAGGTGGCTGTGGATTCTTTCAAGCTCTTTAATCAACGTTCTAACATACCTTCCCCTGTCCGGCAGTTCTATGTCTCCAAGCATTTCAACAGTTCTACAGTATGCTGAAGTGTGTGCATGTGAACAAATTCCACAAACACGCTCCGAGATGTATATGTTTCTCCAGTAGCTTCTTTTTTCCATAAGCTTCATTATACCTCTATGGTTAAAGCCTGGCTTCATATCTGCCTCAACAATTTTTTCACCATCAACTTTTAACCTAAAATACCAAGCTTCAACTAGAAGTGGATGGAAAGGTCCTATTGGAACAATCGACAACTCAGGCTTACCCTCAACATCAACCGGTAAAGGTATCCACTTTCCAACTTTTTTACGCTGTTCTTCTGCAGAATGTTCCATTACTTTTTCTACTTTTACCTCCTCAACTTCACCTGGCCACTCATAAGGTAAAACAAAGTGACGAGGATCTATCAGTTCTTCAAACGTTATACCGTTAAGCTCACCCATCTCTCTTTCAGCATAAACTGCTGAGTAGTAAATGGGTGAAACTGAGTCTACACTAGGTGTTTCGCGTGAAAGTGTTGTTTTAACGGTTAAGGTTAAGCTTTCATCAAAGGTTTTGTCCTTGTAGTCAAATGCGTAATGGTAAAGCACCTCAAAACCCTTAAAGTCAAGGTCGTTTACAGATATGGTTACAAGCCTAGCATCAAACTCTCCTTTTAAAAGCTCGGCTACTGGTTTAACAGCATTATTCTTAACATTAACATAAACCCTTTTTTCCCTTCCCACATACTCGCCAAGGTAATCTTCTTTTAACTTTTCCCTTAACCTTGAGATAACTGCTTCTAAAAGTGTACCTTCTTTTTGTTTTTCCATTTTTTTACCACCTTAAAAGCATAAGCTTACGAACATCCAAACTTTTTGTTCGTTTATACAAAAGAAGTGCTAAACCCATAACCAGAATAATGGTCGCTGTTTTTATTATAACTAAGCTAATCTCAACACTAACTGGAAACTCTACTCCTAGCATTAGAGTGTGAGTTGCGTTATTTAGGAGGGTTAAACCGAGTCCAAGCTTTACTAGGTCAGCTTTAGCAAGCATTGTATAAATTCCAATAACAAATAAAGGAATAGCCGTTAACATCCTAGGGTCGGTAAAGTTTAGAAAAGCATAAACCGTGAAGACACCAATTAAGAAGAGCAGAATTGAAGACGATGTTAATCCGTCTATAAAAGGCTCCTCTGAGAGGCTTTTAGTCTTTCTAATTGTTAGGTAAATAACTAGTGGAAATACTATAATGAGAGAAATAACTGAAAGAAGAAAACTCTGAGTTGAAAGCTCCTGATAGAAAACTGAAACCAAGAGAATACCTTGAACAAGAAGACAAGTTGTTGATACATACAGGTTTCTATGTTCACATATAGCCATACCAAGAACGGTTGCAACAATAATTACAGGGGTTAAATCCATAATTTCCCACCTAAACCATAATTACAGCCAATATTAAGCCTGCAAGAGACAAACCTAAAATTCCAGTTAAATACCATTTAAAAGCCTGGTCAATTCGAAAACGTGGATTTGCAGTATGAACTATAACCATTAAAACAACAACAAAAGTCATTTTTGCCAGAAACCATAAAACATTCCACGGGAAGGGTAAACCATCTCCACCACCAAGAAAGAGGTTTGTAAACAAAGCGCTAAAAACCACCCATTTAACAAAGATTGAAAGTCTAAAAACTCCATAGAGAGGTCCACCGTATTCAACATATGGGCCAGCAATAATTTCTTGTTCAGCTTCAGATACATCAAAAGGTCTGAGAGCAAGTTTTGCAAGCAAACAGATAAATAAGACTACAGCTGCAAACGGGTTTAAAACTAAGAACCATGTATTCCTAATTTGATAATTTACAATTTCCCAGAGACTTAACGACTTCACCACGATTGCTGGAGCTAAAACTGCTAAAACAAATGGAAGCTCTTCAGCTATAAGAAGACTTACTTCCCTACTTGCTCCAACAGCACCATACGGAGAACTTGACGAACCTCCAGCTATAACCAATGCTATTGAAGGTATTATAAGAAAGTACGCTATGACAATTACATCCCCAGCAAAGCCTACTGGAGAGGGTAAACCAAAAGGTATAAGGGTTACAGCACAAAGAAGAGAAGCTAAACTTAAAAGTGGAGCTATAACCATGTACGGCTTATAGGCAGTTATAGGGATTATCTGCTCCTTAAAGAAGAGTTTGAAAACATCTGCAAACGACTGGTAAAACGGTGGCCCCCTCCTTGATTGAATTCTGGCTTCAAGCTTTCTTTTTAACCAATCATACATTCCTCCAAGCAGAAAAGAAAACATGAGACCTGGATACACGATAAAACTAAAAATGCTTATTCCTATAAGCTCGTACACAATAATCACCTTAAACCATGGTAAACGTAAACAACATCATTAAAGTTAAAACCACTATATACAACAAGTAGTGAGGTAGGAAGCCTGTATGGATTGCTCTAACAACCCTTAAAAAAGGATATGCTGCAAAGCTGAAGGGTGATGAAGAAACCTTTGCTTCCTCAACCTTTAGGTATGGTGGTGTAACCAATCCACCAGTAAACGGCAAAAACTTGTCAGATGTAGGAGGATATTTAAGAGGCTTTGCCGTTAGCTTGTAAATAGCAAAGATTACCACAACTCCAAAAAATAGTAGAAATGCCCCCCACGCAGCATACCAAGACCCAACATCCGTAACAAGGAAGAATAAACTTGCAACCAACTGCACCTCGCCCCTAACAAGCATGGTTGTTGCTGGAACAATAAGATAAGAAAGCGGAAATCCTGGAACAACGCCAAAGAGAATGCATAGTGATGCTAGTATCACCATTGGAATGTACATAAGCGGAGAAACTTCTTTTACATTAGAGAGTTTTCCCGGTAGAGAAAGAAAGATGGAATGTATAACCTTCATGAACGATATGAGCGTAAGTGCACTTACAAGCATCCCAACTCCTGCAAGTAAAGGTGCACCAGCCTGAATACATGCCTCATAGATTATCCACTTACTGCTAAACCCGCTAAACGGAGGAATTCCTGAGATTGAAAGTGAAGCAATTGTCATAGTTACGGCGGTTATAGGCATATGTCTAGCTAAACCACCTAACCTGTCCAGGTTTGTTTCACCAGTTGCATGTTCAACAGAGCCTGCACATAGATACAGTAATCCTTTATAGATTGCATGATTTAGCGAATGGAATAAACCTCCTATTATACCCAGCGGGGTTCCCAGCGAAACACCCATAACCATATACCCCATTTGGCTTATAATGTGATAGGAAAGGAGTCTCTTAACATCGCGTTGGAGAAGAGCCATGAAAACTCCAACAAGCATTGCACCTGCGCCAATCCAGGCCAAAAAATGGTTAACAGGGCTAAGTACACCATACGCATGGTAAACTATCCTAATTAGAGGAATTAAGACAACATAAGGGCTTAGCTTAATGGTTGAAACCGCAAGCAACGCCCCCACTGGGGATGGTGCCTCGGAAAAAGCATCGGGAAGCCATGTATGTAGAAGTATTAATGGAACTTTAACCCCAAAGCCTATTACAATCAGCGCTAAGGCAGTTTTGAACAGCATTCCTTGAAGTTGCGTGTTGTACAGGCATGATAAATACAACGTTCCTGTTTGTAAATATAAAATGAGAATGCCGGCTAACGCGATAAAGCCCGCCAATGTACATTGAAAAATGTATTTTAACGCTGCCTCCAAAGAAGAGTTTCTTCTATAATATAGTATAAGAACTGCCGAGGAAATTGTTGTTAACTCGATAAAGATATAAAGCCATAAAAGATCCCATGAAACTGCAACACCAACCATGCTGCCAGTAAACAGTAAGCTAAAACAATAATATTCACCAGCTTTTTCCTTTGTAAACTCTAGTGAATATATAAGTACCAAGAAACTCATAAACGCAGGAACCAGAGCTACAAACATTGTTAAATCATTAATGGAGAAAGAGAAGACTGAAGCTAACCTAACATTTCCACTAAAATTAGCAAGTATAAGTATAAACGAGGTTAGCGAAACAAGTATAGAAAAAATTCCTGAGACTTTTCCACTTACCTTGCCTACATAATAAGCAACAGGTGCACCAACGAACAAAAGTGTCAAAGCAAGTAATAGTAACATTTATCCTTTCCCCTCCAGCTTGTTTAAAAGTCTTGTTGCACGAATCCTCCTAAAAATAGAGCCTAGGGATGTAGCTGAAAATCCTTGAGCTAAAGCTACAAGTTCAAGCAGGTTCATACATGGAATATCATAAACGTAGCCTTTTTCTCTAAGGAATAGTTGAGCCATTTCAAGGAAGTTGAGACATGCAGGACATATAAGGGCTATACAGTCAGCCTCAACCTTTTTAACCTCGTCAAGCTTAACCTTAGCCCGTTCATTATAAGCGTAATCTAGGTTTAGAAAGCTTGTTGGGAAACCGCAACAGATCCTCTCACTTTCGTAAGGCAAAATCTGGCAGCCTATTACTTCGGCTATTTTTTTAAGCTTTTTCTGTAGGTTTAACTCTTCATCAAACTTTCTAAGCTTACAACCAGGTTGAAGACAAACTTTAATGTTTGTTAAAGGCTTAACCACGGTATTTTCCAACCTTTTTAATCCTACATCGTCGTATAAAACTTCCAGTATGTTTTTAACATTAACTTTACCAATATATTCTAAACCATAATTTGAAAGTATTCGATTAACCTTTTCATTTACCTCCTTATCCTTCTCTAAAATTTTTTTAGCCTCAAACAAAGTTTCAAAACAACCGTTACAAACAGTAAAAACATCATAACCAAGCTTCTCAGCCAAAGCTAAGTTTCTAGCGGCCAAGGTAATCCACATCAACTCATCAACAACCCTTGGAATATCTGTTGGAGGACAGCAAGAAGCACCTTCAACATCATAAACTACAACACCAAGTTTTTCAAGAACTTTTCTGGTGGCAGATTCAACATAAGGTTGGAGCGATGGAATAAAACATCCAAGAAAAAATGAATATTCCAACCTTTTCATCTTCGCTAATATCTTAACTTTCCTTTCTCCAAGTCAAAACCAATTTTTTCATCAAACATTAACTTTTTAGCAATATCCTGAATTTGCTTAGTTGCAAAAGTATGTTTGTATGCTGTTGGGGGGATATCAGGCAATCCAAGCTTAACCCGCCTACCTTTCCAAACCTCAAGGAATTCTTGAACATGCCCTGTTAAGAGGATATTAGATACAGGAAATCTGAATTGATGTGGAAGAAAACCCTTAATATCCTTTCTTAAAGGGTATAATCGCAAGTTTTCCTCTAAACTATTTCCCATGTTTTATCCTACACCACAAGAAGGCATAGAAGCATTTTCAAACTACTACTTTATCCTAAAATTTTTATATAAAATTTTTCATATAAAAGAAGTTGACATACAACATTCACAAAACCAAAAACTGGTTAGGAGATAAAAGAACAAAATATTTTTTAGTCTTAACAATAGCAATATTATGTGATTGGCGGTTAAAAACGTGTGAGGGGATATAAATGGTTGTTTTAGATGGCTATGAGTTTCCTGAAGACTTATACTATACACCTGAAGATGGTGTTGGAAATTCATGGGCAAGGATTGAAGCTGATGGAAGTGTAACAGTAGGGATTGATGATTTCTTCCAAAAGACAGCTAAAAGCATAAGGTACGTTGACCTTCCATTTGAGGGAGACAAAGTTGAGCAAGGTAAGGCTTTTGCAACTGTTGAGTCTGAAAAATGGGTTGGTCAAGTAACAGCCCCAGTTTCCGGTGAGGTTTTAGCTGTAAACAACAAGGTTCTTGAGAAGCCTAAACTTGTAAATGAAGATCCCTACAGGGATGGTTGGCTTATAAAAGTTAAACCCGAAAAACTTAATGAAGAAATTAAAAACCTTGTTCATGGTGTAGACGGTATTAAACAGCTTTACCGTAAAAGCGTGGAGAAGTATCTTAAAAAGAAGGGGTGAGGTTTTTTGAGAATTCTTTTCTGGAGTGGCTGTCTTGCCAAAAGAAGAATGCCTGAGTCTGTTAATGCTGCATTAAAAATACTGGAAAAATTGGGATACGAGGTTGTAAAACTTGGTAATGAAGGGTGTTGTGGGGATCCGTTGATGTTAGCAGGATACACGCAATATGCACTAGAAAATGCTAAAAAAGTTGCTGAAATGGTAAATGGTGCTAATGTTGACCTTATTGTTACAGGTTGTGCTGGATGTTATAGAGGTTTTAACGAGTATGAGGATTACGGTGTAGAAATTCCTAAACCCAAACACATGGTTCACATTGTTGCTGAAAACCTTAATAAAATAAAGTTTAAGCAAACAGAAAAGGAAAAAATTGTATACCACGACCCTTGCGAGCTTGGACGTTGGAGTGGTGTTTACGAGGAGCCTAGAAAAGTTTTACGTAGTATTGCTGATGTTGTTGAACCTTTGCTTTCAAAGGATGAGGCTCGTTGTTGTGGTGGAGGAGGAGGAATGCTTACAATAAAGGCTGATTTAAGTATTAGAGTTGGAGAGATAAGGATTGAAAGAGACATAGAGCCTACAGGTGTCAAAAAAATTGTTACAGCTTGTCCAGCCTGCTATTCAACTTTAAGTCTTGCTGCAGGTAAAAGATGGGTTGCAACTGGAAGAAAAAAAGATGAAAGAATAGAGGTTTTTGATTTTTCGCAGTATGTTCTCTCAAAAATGGAGGTGTAAAAATTGAGTGTTAAAGTTAATTTTGATAAATATTTTGACGATCTTACCCAAAAATCTTATGAGGCTTTCTTGCAGAGAGCCATTGTCCGTGCAAGAACAGCATACTGGGATAGACGTCGTGTGAACTTTCCAAAGCTTAAGTATGTTGAAAAATGGTGTGAGGAGCTTAAAGGTATTAGAAGGGTTGCTCTTGACAAGTTTCTAGACTATGTAAAGATGGCTAGAGACTGGATGGAGTCAAGAGATATTAGAACTCATTGGGCTAAAGATGCGGCTGAAGCAAACAAGATAATTTATGAATTGTTTAGTAGCTGGAGGGCTAAAAAGGTTTTTAAGGTTAAAAGCATTGCAAGCGAAGAAATTGGAATGAATGAGTATTTAGAGGAACGGGGAATTAAAGCTTGGGAAACTGATGTTGGTGCTGTTATTCTCCAGTTAATGCATGGAAAAGCTATGCATCCAACAGGTGTTTCTATTGCTGTTGCTAGGGAGGTTGCAAAAGAATATCTTTCCAAGTTTCTTGGGAAAGACCTGCCAGCGGATCCGGCAGCTTTAACTAAAGCCACTTGTGATTGGGTTAAAAAAGCAGTTCCTGAGGCAGACGCGGTGTTTTCCGGTGCTAATGCTATTGTTGCTGAAACAGGTGAAATCTGGGTTCTGGAAAATGAAGCTAATGGCAGGCTTGTACTTGCCCAACCAAAGCCCTATGTTTGTTTAGCTGGAATTGAAAAGGTTTATCCGACGAGATATGCTGCTTTGCTTTACGCATCAATTATGCCTGTCTATGTAACTGGTGCCGCAGCCATAGACAATATAACCATTATTGGCGGTAAAAGTGCATCAAACGATATTGAAAGAGTTAGAGTTTCACCAGCAACTGGACATGAAGAAATACATGTTGTCTTCCTTGATAATGGAAGAACAGCAATGCTTAAAGATCCAGACTTCCAGGTAATGCTTACATGTTTAAAATGTGGTGCATGCTTAATGGATTGTCCAATGTGGAATACTGTTGCAGGATACTTTGGTGAACATGTATACATGGGGGCTTTTGGGATTGTATGGACAGCATTTACCAGAAGCTTAGAGGATGCAGCACCTCAAGCATATACATGTGTACTTTGTGGTAGATGTAAGGATATGTGCCCAATGGGTATAGACCTTCCGAGGTTAATTAAAAGGTTACGTCAAAAACTTGTTGAAAAAGGGATAGTTCCGCAACAGCTTCAGGTAATGTCTGAAAACATATTGAAGTATGGTTCACCTTACGGCTTAACATAAAGCTTCCAATTTTCCAACTTTCTTTTTTCTAATAAGAAATTTTCTTTATTGTTATCATTATTTTTTGTTTAAAGCCAATTGGAAGGTTAAATTTATCAGATGCTTAGCTTTGCTATGGAAAACTCATCTTTAAACATTTCCTCTATTCTTATTAACTCATTCAACTTTGCTGTTCTTTCTCCGCCTACAACTCCAGTCTTAATTATTGGACAGCTAAAAGCTATTGAAAGGTGGGCTAAGTGCGTGTCAACGGTTTCACCAGACCTGTGAGATAAAACTGGAATATAGCCTGCAGATTTTGCAAGCTTTACTGTTTCCAACGTATCGGTTAATGTTCCAACCTGGTTAGGTTTAATTATCAAGGAGTTTGCAGCTTTAAAGTTTACACCAATTTTAAGCCTATCTTTGTTTGTAACAAAAATGTCGTCTCCACATATTAAACAATTTTTTGCCTTTCTTGTAAGTTCAGCAAAACCTTCAAAATCATCCTCATGAAGAGGATCTTCAACATATACTAGATTAAATCTATCAATAAGCTCCAAAACATACTCTATCTGTTCATCCTTACTTCTACGCTTACCCTCGCCAACATAGTTGTAACATTTAAGCTTAGAATCCCATAATGATGAAGATGCAACATCTAAGCCAACTCTAACTTCAACACCAGTTTCACTTCCAACCTCTCTAGTAGCTTCAAAAACAACTTCAAGAGCCTTCTCATTTTTTAGTGGAGGAGCCCATGCACCCTCATCACCCCTGCCACCAGTAAATACTGGGACATTTTTTTCTAAAAACTCACCAATTTTTCTATAAACCTTAATGTTTGCGTGGTAAGCCTCAAAAAAAGTTTTGGCACCAACAGGCAAAACAAGAAATTCCTGAATGTCAGGCGCACCCTTTCCAGCGTGTTTACCGCCACCTACCACGTTTCCAAGCGGAAGAGGAAGAAATGTTTCTTTAAAGCATTTAAGCGAAGAAAATAAAGGTTGCTTTAAGGTTGAAGACGCGGCTTCAGCTACAGCTAAAGAAACAGCATATGCTGTGTTTCCACCTATAAAGCTAAAATTGCTTGTACCATCAACCTCATGTAGAGTTTTATCTACAAGTTCTTGGTTGTTCGCATCCAATCCAACAATTTTAGGTTTTATGATGCTGTAAACTCTTTCAACAGCCTTTTTCACGCTGTCCTCAGGAAAGGCTACAACTTCGTGTATTCCCTTACTTTTTCCAGCTGGAGCAGCTGCCCTACCAAAACCACCTAAAGTTTTAACCTCAACTTCTATTGTTTCTTCACCACGACTGTTAAAAATCCTTCTAGCTCTAATGTCGTTTATAATTGTCTGAGAATTCAAAACTGCCCACCTACATGTACTAAGTAAATGATAAAAAATAAGATTTAAGGTAAACGACTATTTTTAAACTTCACCAGTTTTACGTATACCACTTGAAAACTTTAAAACTTCATCAATAATTTCAACGTGGGATATAAGCATCCTACGACAACAGTATCTTTTAACTCCAAGTTCATCTAAAACTTTTGCTGGGTCCTCTCCAGCCTTAACACGGCTGTTAAATTCTTCCCACTTATCCCCAACTACAGCACCACAACTAAAACATCTAATAGGGATGATCAAGATAACCCATTCCTATTTTTAGGTAAGAGTTGAGGAGAGATATAAACTTAAGGTTTAACCTCAAATTCACGCCAACTTCTTAACAAGTTATATCAAATAGCTCATTAGCTAATTAAAATACAACAATCAAAGAGTATTCGCTTGTAACCCTAAAAGCTAGACAGGATATAAGGCTAAATTTGATAACCAGGTTGTAAAGAAACGAAAAAATTATTCTCCTAGATGGTGAAATTTACAAAGAAAATTGATAAAAACTACCTATAAGATTTTTGTCTTCTTCTTCTTGCACCAGGTCCGCCAAACTTTTTCATTTCTCTTCTTCGCGGGTCTCCTGTGACCATCGACCTGTCATAACTTGTAAACAACTTTTTAAGCCTAGAACTTCTAAACCATTCAACAAGCCCCTTGGCAATACTCATTCTGACAGCTTCAGCTTGACCCATAAAACCTCCACCTTTAACTTTTACGTCAATATCAACCTGCTTCCACAGGTCTCCACTAAGCAGTAAAGGTTCCATAATTTTCCATCTTACAATTTCAGGTGTGCAGACCTCTAGCGGTATCCTGTTTATCGTTATCCTTCCACTTCCAGGCTTAACTACAGCTTTAGCTATTGCTGTCTTTCTTTTACCAACTGTAACTATTGGAAGCTTTCTAGTGGACATTTTTTACACCTAAACTTCTTTCCAGCCTATCTCCTTTGCAATTAATCCTAAGTGTACATACTTACCTTTAAGCTTTGAGATTGAAACTTCAGGTATTGTTTCAATTTTTCTACCAGAAACTTCAGGCGGGATGTTGATATAAACTTTTAAACGTTTAAATGCTTCACGTCCTTTAGCTTTATCCATAGGAAGCATTCCACGTACAACTCTTCTAAGTATGCCATCAGGTCTACGTGGATGAATAGGTCCATATTTTGGGTTAACAACACTACCAATTTCAAGGAACTTTTTAAACTCCCTAACTATGCTTCTTTTTTCACCTGAAATTACAGCTTTTTCAGCATTCACTATGGCTATTTTTTCACCATTTAAAAGCCTTTTGGCAACTATACTTGCAAGTCTACCCATAATTAAGCCTGAGGCGTCTATTATTGTTGCATCATGAGGGATTTTTGAAACCGTAAATGCCTCACCTCTTACGCTATAACCTTGACATGAGAACCTTTAGGGTTAGATTCAACAAGTTCCCTAATAGTTAAACATTTACCTCCAACACTTTCAATTTTTTCCTTAGCTTTTCTTGAAAAAGCATAAGCTGCAACAGTAACTGGATGGTCAAGTAAACCTGAGCTTAAAGTTTTTCCAGGAACAACCACAACATCATCCTTTTCAGTATACCTATTTATCCTACTTAGGTTAATAGAAACTCTTCTTCTTTTAGCTTTTTCAAGCAACTCTGCCACGCTTAACCAGACTTTAGCGTTATTTTCTTTAGCTTTTTTTCTTAAAAACTTTACAAGATTTCTTCTTTCAATGTTTTGAGGTGGAAGCTTCAACTAAACCTACCTTAAACTTTTTAACTGCCTTGATAATTCTACAGCCTTATTTTTAAGAATTTCTCCAGCCTTAAGAAGAATTTCCTTTACAGGTAAACATCCAGTAGATTCAACAGTAAATATAAATTCATCCTCTTTCCAAGTAACTTCCAACGCTGAGGGTTGTTTAGGGCAGACTTTAACACATTCACAGCAAAGATTACATAAAAGTAAGTTTAAAACTTTAAGTTTACCATCTTCAAGCCCTAAAACATTTTTTGGGCATGCTTCAACACAAACCCCACAACCATCACATTTAGCCGAGTTGATATTTATAACTGGCATGTGTTTGTATGCACAAACAGAAACAGGTTGCCATTTTGCATGATACTTACCTAGGCCAAGCCTAGCATACACCTCAAGTTTAAGCTTTTGTCCTACTTCAAGTTTAACTATTGGAATTTTATCCGAAACAGGATGAATACTAGGATCTTCAAACTTTAAATCTCCAGAGTAAACTGTAACACTTGAACCTGAAGCTTCTACATTAATAGAACCTACAACCCTACATTTCATACAGCCCATTTCACTTTTACATTTACACTCCTCAGGTAAAACATATGTTTGTAGGTCCGTTTTTAGCGGCACAAGTCCAAGTCTATGAGCAATCATTTCATCAGTTAATACAGATGAATTCTCATAAAAGAAGACATCATCTATAGCCATACATGGAAGTTCGCTAATCATTATACGTCTAAGTGCATTTGCAAATGCTGTAGAGCATCCTGACAAAATAAACCTTACACTATTTTCCGTTAACTCTAAAATTTTAACCTTCATTATCCCAAACCTAAAAAGCATCTTTAAAAATGATTTCCAAAGATTAAAAAGTTTTTCTTCTATTATTCACTATAAACGTACAAGTTTTCTTATCAAATTCTGGGTTTCTTCTGGATGTTTAACGGTGTTGATGAGGTGAACGTTAACTCTTTTAAAAAGTTCATAAAAGAAGCTGTTACGAAGTTTACGTTTAAAGTCATTTTTTACAAGTAAATGTGGGTTAAAATAGTTTTGAGATTCAACATAGTTTAAAGCTTCCTCTAAACCTAAAACCCTATGAATACTATTGTCTAAGGTGTCACGCTTAAGAATAAAAATATCTTTTAAGGTTGTAACAGGGATAATTCGACCCTTACCAATAACCCATCTAAGGTCCACTATTGCTCTACCTTGATTATCAAGCTCTGCTTTTTCTACAAGGTCTTTAAACTCGCCCCAGGTTTTTGCTAAATCAGCTCTAATGTAAAAGTTTTTTTCTGAACTGTAGGCTAAAGCATCCTTACCAAATATTCTTACAAAAAACCAGTCATCCGAGACAACACGTACATCCCCAACTCTTAGTAAACCATAAGCATGCGTAGTTTTCCCCGATCCGCTTGTGCCCATAAAACAGAGACCTCGACCATCATAATCCAAGCAGGCACCATGAACAGAGTAAATATCATGTTCATCTTCAAGAACGTCACCAGCCACACTTAAAGCTATGGATTTAATCCAACCGTAATATTCAAAGTTTATCAGAAAAGCTGTTTTAGATTGAGGGTCATAGTAAACTTCAGTAGGCTTACTTTTATCTTCAGTAACAATTAAACGTCCATGAGAACGAATGTTTGCAGACATTGCATAAAAGTTTTCCTCCCACCTTTCCTTAACTTTTCTATCGTTTGTTAAAAGCTTAATACAACACCCATAGATATCAGATTTAACCTCGTACAGGAAACTTCTACCGTATCTATCCATCAACTTTTCCTTGTCTTCAATACTTATAAGTTGTATAGGATAAGCTTGAGACATAAAAACACCAGTTCCAGCTTTAGAAGGTGGAGTTGAAAGTTAACTAAACTCTACGTCCCCTACGACCACCAGGTCTTCGGGTAGTATCATGGGGAATTGGGGTAACATCTTCAATCTTACCAATCTTTAAACCTGACCTTGCAAGAGCTCTAATGGCAGGTTGAGCTCCTGGGCCAGGTGTTTTATGAAAATGTCCTCCTGGAGCCCTAACCTTAATATGTACACCAACAATACCCTTATCTTTTGCTATCTGTGCAGCTTTTGATGCAGCTTGCATTGCCGCATAGGGGGATGATTCAAGCCTATCAGCTTTAACAACCTGTCCACCTGAAGAAAGTGCTATTGTTTCAGCTCCGGATAGGTCTGTTATATGAACTATCGTATTGTTAAATGAACTGTAGATATGAGCTACCCCCCATTTTTCAAGTTTTGAGCTACCACCACTACTCAAAATAATATTTCACCTCTATTAGCTTCCTGCAGAAGTTAAGAGTAGTCGTAATGGATGATTACTATCATTTAAAGGACTGTCAAGACTGTAAGATATTTGCGATTCCTCACCACGCTGAACAAGGTAGCCTGGTGAAGTCATTCTTCTACCTCCAACTGATATATGTCCATGTGTTATAAGCTGCCTTGCTTGAGTGGGAGTTTTTGCTAAACCAAGCCGGTAGACAAATGTTTGAAGTCTACGCTCAAGTATATCTTCAACCTTTAAATCTAAAATATCAAGACACGTTGCCTCCTTTTCAACCAAACCAAGTCTGTAAAGCTTTGAAACAAGTTCAGATTCAAGTTTTACTCTTTCTTCCAGAGGTTTGCCTACAAGGTTTCGGGCAAGATGCCTATACTTACTTAACATTGTTTTTGCCATCCAAAGCTCCCTCTTATTTCTTAGCCCATAAAGACCAATAAGTTTAAGCTCTTCAGCTAAGACATCAACCTGCCATGGATGCCTAGGTGTTTTATACTTTTTTCTCTGCCTTTTAGGGTCACCCAAGTTTTTAACCTCCAATCTTTATTTTATGCTGTTCTTTTTCTACGCACACCAACGGTTGTTCCCTTTCTTCCAGTTGTTCTTGTTCTTTGACCCCTAACCTTTAAACCTAAACTATGACGTATACCACGCCAACATTTAATAGATTTTAAGAAATCTATATCCATCTTCCACCTTATAGCTAGGTCTGAGCCATGTAAGTGCCTATTCAAACCTGTTTCAAAGTCTTTTTGACGGTTAAAAAGGAAGCTAGGTATTCCAAGTTTTTCAGGCTTATTAACAGCTTCTTCAATTTTTTTAACATCATCATCTGTAAGTAAGCCAACTCTCATATTTGGGTCGAAACCTAAAGCTTTAGCAATAATGTAGGCAAAATTTATTCCAACACCGGCAATCTTAGCTAACCCATACATAATCTTTTTTGACCCGTCAATATCAGTTCCGCAAATACGAACTATATGCCTGAAGCCCTCTGAAGCCATAAACCCTAAGCCACCAGTAAAATCTGAAAAAACTCGCAATATTTTAAACTTTTCCCTTTTGGCTTGATTACTAATGTGAAAGTGTTATAACACAAACATCAACAAATGAATATTTATGATAAAAAATACCCTAGCGTTAAACTTTTAAACATTCCAATGCCCATTAATTAAAGTAAAGTATTGTAGACGTACATAACTGTGGTTTAGAACTTTTTAGGTTAAAAGGGGTTGAGGTGTAATGACCCGCCAATTTTAAAAATTGGTAGGAAAGTTAAGGTTGCATACCTTGGACCAAAGGGTACATTCAGTGAAATAGCAGCTAAACACTACTTTTCAAATGTAAGTAGTGCAGAATATATTGAAGTTCAAACAATACCTGATGTTTTTAGGCTTGTTGAAGATGGTAAGGTAAATTATGGTGTTGTCCCAGCTGAAAATTCCATTGAAGGGTCAGTAAATATAACTTTAGATATGCTCTATAGTTCATCAAAAGCTAAAATTACAGGAGAAGTCATAGAAAACATTCAACATAACCTTATAGCCAAGTCAAGGATAAAAATAAAAAATTTGAAGGTCATTCTGTCTCATCCACATGCCTTAGCTCAATGTAGAAGGTTCATAGCTAAAAATTTTCCAAACGTCAAACTTTTAGAGGTTGAAAGTACCGCTCAAGCTGTTAAAAAGCTTAAAAACATAAGTAATGCTGCAGCAATAGCTTCAGAGTATGCTGCAAAAATCTACGGAATGAAAGTTGTGGCTAGAAACATAGGAGATTACACTGTCAACTATACAAGGTTTCTTGTTTTGAGCAGGAAAGATAGCAAACCTACGGGAAGGGATAAAACATTTTTAATCTTCTCGTTAAAAGATAAACCTGGCGCATTATTTAACTTTCTAAAGCCGTTTGCAAACAGGGGTATAAACTTAACAAAAATAGAGTCAAGACCATCCAAAGTTAAACCTTGGGAATATATTTTCTTTATGGAGCTTGAGGGACATAGAAAAAATAAAAAATGTATAGAAGCTTTAAGAGAAGCTAAAGATTTATGCGAAAACCTAAAAATTTTAGGTTCGTATCCGGCTTTTAAAAATTAACCTATAAAACTTAAAACTTCATAAACTTTCTTATACGCATCCTTAAATTTTGAATCTTTTAAAACGTAACTTTTAGATTTATTGAAGATTTTAAGAAAAGCTTTTTCATCACCTTTTAAAAGAATGTTTTTAAATTTTTCAATGTTTTCTGCCAGCATCTTAACTATAGCTAGGGAAAACTTATTATTAAGCTGGATAGATGCGTACAAACTTGGATCCTCAGCTAAAACTGCTTCAGCAAGAGTTAATTGAAGGTTAAAGGTTGTTCCACCGAACACTTTAACTCTATTTATGTTAATATTTGAAGAGACCAGCGTTCTAGCAAAAAGAATGTTTAAGACATGTGGTAGGCTTAAAGTGTAAGCCATAAGCCTATCATGAGTTTCAGCATTTTTAACAAAGACAATGTTCGCACCTTCCTCGTGGAAGGGTTTTAAAATAAAGTTTAGAACATCTCTCCGCCTGGTAACAGGAATTACCAAAATATTTTTTCCTTGAAGGTTGTTAGCACCAGGGCCAAACATTGGATGAAGACTTAAAGTGTGCATACCAAGTTTTTGGGCTTTTTTAAGCATAGGTAAAACTTCCTGTTTAACCGACGCCACATCAAAAATTATTGTCCCCCTTTTCACGTAGTTTACAACTTCCTCAATAATTGTTGGTGTAGCTTTTATTGGAACTGAAACCATAACAACGTCAGCAAAACTTCTAACAGTATTTAGGGATGAGGTAAAATTTACATCAAGCTCTTCTGCAACTTTCATAGTTTTCTCTTTACTTCTTCCGAAAATTGTAACGTTAAAACCTTTATTCTTAAAAAATTTGGCAAACCATTTACCCATCTTACCTGTACCACCAACAATCAAAATTTTTTTATTAAATTCCACCTAAATCACCTATTTTTCTTTCCAAATCTCATAAACTAAAAGTTTTAAATTTTTTCTGTAAAATCGTTAACAGCATGAAGGTTTAACTTTAAACTTGTTATACTATCAACAACTAGAAAAACGCTATGTTGTAAACGCACTTAAAATTAAAGTTAAATTTATCGACAAGTAATTTTTAATTTCATTGTAAATTTGGGCAACTACACAAACTCTTTTACTGCTCTCATAAATCTTATCCTTCAACCCTTAACCCAGGAAATAAAAAAATAAAAATAATAAAAATCTGAACTTAACAGGTCTAGAAGTATTTTGCTATTTCTCTTCCAAACATTATACGTGTAATGGCGTTTTTTTGTATTTCTTTTGTTCCTTCAACAAGCTCAAGCATTTTTGCAAACTTGTACCATCTTGAGGTGTCTTCTTCTGAGAAGTATCCTAACCCCCCTAGGACGTCTACTGCTAGGTCGCATGCTTCAACAGCCAGTCTTCCACAGTACCATTTACACATGGATGCTATTTTTACAGACTCCTCCATGAGTGCAGGTTCTTTTCTTGCTTTTTCTGTAAGCCATGCCCCTTTAAAGCATAGTGCTTTGGCTGCTTCAACCTTTGTTGCCATTTCTACCATTCTAAAAGTTAAACCTTGAAATGCTGCAATCTTTCTTCCAAAAGCCTCCCTTTCCTTGGAGTATGTTATTGCACGTTCAAGTGCAGCCTCAGCAGTCGCTATAGCTTGTATTGCAACTGCAAGCCTTGTTGCGTCGAGAAACATTAAACCCAGGTAGAATCCTCTGTTAAGGTTTACAGGTCCACCAACAATTTCGTTGTCTGTTACACGAACATCGCTAAATGAAACTTCACCTGTTGGTGAAACATGCCATCCAAGCTTTCCTGTAAGGGGTGTTGTATCAACACCTGGACCCCTTTCTATGATAAACTCTGTCTGACCACGGTATGGTGGTTGGGCAGCCATGTTTGTTTGCACCAATGTTACAAAAATTGTTGCTGTTGTTGCATTTGTTATAAAAGTTTTTGTTCCGTTAATAATCCAGTATTCACCCTGTTTAACAGCTTTAGTATCTAAAACCCTTGCAATGTCACTTCCACCAGCAGGCTCCGTAAAACATCCTGCAGAGGTAATTTCACCCTTAGCAAGCCTAGGAAGCCACTTAGCCTTCTGCTCATGAGTACCAAAGGAGGCAATAATGTCAGAACCAAAAGTTCCAGCCATGATTGCTGACGCAATAACAGGTTCAACCTTTACAAGTTCGTATGCAACTATCATACTATCCACAAAGCTTAAACCTTGCCCACCATACTCCTCAGGCCAGGTCATACCCACATAACCCTGCTGAGCACACTTTCTGTACAAATCCCATGGAAACTCACCCTTCTGCTCATACTCAACAGCCTTCTCCTTAGTAAACTCCTTCAAAGCAAACTCACGAGCAGAAACCTGAAGAAGCTTCTGCTCCTCACTCAACTCAAAATCCAAAGGCAAAATCTCACCTACCAAATAAATAAATCCAGAAAAGTGGTATTTATAAATTCCTATGCGAAATTGAGGTGTTAATTTTTTGGTCATTTTGACGTTATTCTATTTTACTTTACACATGACAATCGTTCCAGAACATGTAAAGGCTTGCCAAGAAACCGTTAGGCCATTATACTATTTTACAGACAAGTTGAAGACTGTCGTATATACCTAAAAGTTTGGCAAGGTCTAAAAGTAGTTTTGGATTTTTATTTGTATGTCAATGATAAAATGGTGCCATAAACGTTATGGCGGGCCCGACGGGAATTGAACCCGCGACCCCCGGGTTTCTTTGCTTTCTTAAAAGCCCGGTGCTCTATCCTGGCTGAGCTACGGGCCCACCGGTGCATTTTGACGTTAATCTATTTCTATGGAATTTTAAAAGGTTTAGTTAAAGTTTTCCTTCTATTTTTTTCTGTAGGTTGGAGGCTTCTAGTGAAGCTTTAGCTATTAGTAGTGGTAACACTTCCTTCTCAAAGAGAGATGCATTAATTGCAAGGTTTTTTGCTTCGAGTAATGCTTTTCCTAGCAGGAGTGGCAACGTTTCACGTGTTGGGTAGCCTATGTTGAGTGAAAGGTTGTAGGCTTTAGTTGCCGCATCTTTAAGTTCATTAAACCATTCTTCAACAGTTTTGCTTAAAATGTCTGCAGTATATATAACACCATTTTCATATGCAACATCCAGTTTTAAGCATGCTTCAACAGGCTTTATTCCAAGTCTAGAGAGGATGCTTGCAGCTTTATCCGAGATAACTTCACCCTTTCTTACAACAACAGTATCTTTGGTAATCCATATGCTTCCAGCTTCAATTTTTGTTGGAATTTTTAAACTGCTAAATTCGCTTATTATTGGACCTGGAGGAATACCAGTGTTTCCCTCGTTTACAATTATATCTTTAGGCGCAACCTCCCCAGCCTTAGCCGTAAGATTAACTTTAGATTTTTCAAGCATGATGGAAAGCTTGGATGGGTTTAGGTTTGTAAGAACAAGCATGACTGAACCTTTTAAATACTCTTCAAGCTTCTCTATTCCTACTCTTTTTTCTGCAAGCCTCTTTAAAGCAAGTTTTACAAGGTTTTTTCTTGCAACTCTAAAGGTAACTTGACCTCTAGACCTTCTTCTAAGCTCATTAACTAAGAATGACTGAACTTTGTACATTCTTGCTAAACCTATAACACTATATTTCTCCATAAGTTTTGTGAGTTCTTCAACCTCCCTTTTTTTCCACTCTGGAACCTTAACCTTTTTTTCAAGCTGTAAACTCATCTTCCCTTTCCAACCTCAATTTTTACAGGTTTTCCCATGGTTGTTTTAACAATGAGGCTTGAAACATACTTACTGAGGGAGCCAAATTTCTCCTCAATCCTTCTTAAAATTGTTAGAATGTTTTCAGCAATCTTTTCACTACCCATATTTTCAACGCCAACCCTACACTGGATAGTTGGCTGGTCTTTAACTCTTATTCTTACAAGCTTTTTATGTCTATCTAAGACTTCACTTAAAGATGCGCTGGGTGAAACTGGGGTGGGCATTTTACCTCTAGGTCCAAGCATAGAACCCAAAGTTTTACCAACAAGAGGCATTAAAGGTGCTTCTGCTATAAAAAAGTCGTAGCTTTGGGCAAGCTTTCTAGCCATTTTCTTGTTTTTAGTTAAAGCTTCCAGCTCTTCACGCTCAACAACCCTATCCACGTTCAGTTTTTTTGCTTCTAAAGCAAATTGTCCTGAACCTATTACGCAAACTTTAACATCCTTGCTAACAGGATTTGGAAGCTCAACAAGCTCAAGCATCCTATGTTCAGGCTTTTTAGGGTCAATATCTTTAAGGTTAACTATTAAATCTACGGATTGAGTAAAATTTGCTTTCTTACCGGCATTCTTAGCTTTTTCAACGCACTCAATAAGTCTTTTAAGGTCTACGGAAGACAAGGTAAACCCATCCTACCCCAGTAAGCTTAAACGTAAAAGTAACAGTAAATAAGATATATAAAAAAGTTTATGGAAAAATTAAAACTTTTTTCATAGTTCTGCCTTTAAACTTATCTTATAGTGTTACCTATAATATTAATATTCCCAATAAACTACCTATATAAGGGTTCTCTTATGGTTAAGATTGACAATTTAAGTTTTGGCTCTATTGTTATCGACGGCAAAAAGTACAAGCATGATGTTATAATCTATCCTAACGGGGTAGTTAAACGTAGAAAGGGAGGTTTTCTCCTGTTTGGAAGACATACCATTAAGATTGATGGAATTGAAGAACTTTACAACAGCAACCCTGAAATTCTCATTGTGGGTACAGGTACAAGCGGTAAAGCTAAACTTTCTGAGGAAAGTAGTAATTTTCTTAAGAACAAAGGTTTAGAGGTTTTTACAGCCTCATCCTATGAAGCTGTAAAAAAGTTTAATGAGTTAACAGGTCTAGGTAAGAAGGTTGGAGCAATCTTTCATGTAACATGTTAACGGTGTAGTTAAACATTGAGCAGTAGCAGTTTAAACGTATTTTTTTATCCTAGAAATGTTGCTGTTGTTGGGGCTTCAAACAATCCTTTAAAATTTGGTTACCAGGTGGTAAAAAATCTCTTAGATTTGAGGTTTGAAGGAAAAATTTATCCTGTAAACCCGAGATATGACAACATCCAAGGGTTAAAAGCTTATAAATCCATCTTAGAAATTCCAGAGGATAGTATTGATGTTGCAACAATAATTGTACCAAACGTAGCCGTACCTGACATTATGGTTGACTGTGCTAAGAAGGGTGTAAAAGGAGTTGTCGTTACAAGTTCAGGATTTAAAGAAACAGGCTTTGAGGGTAAAAAGCTTGAAGATGAAATTATCAAAATCGCTAGAGAAGCTGGAATGAGGGTTGTTGGACCAAACACAACAGGCACACTTAACATGTCAAATGGTTTTACAACAACATTCACTGTTGTACCTGAAAGAAAGGTGGGACCCTTATCCTTTATTGCTCAAACAGGGTTATTTGCAGGAGTAACCTTAAACTGGTTTTTAACATCCCAAAAATACGGCTTAGCCAAAGTTTTTGGTTTAGGAAACATGTGTGACGTTAATGAAACTGAAGCATTAGAATACCTAGCTCAAGATCCTGAAACAAAAATTATAGCACTCTATCTTGAAGGTCTGGGCGGGGAGAAAAGGTTTTTTGATGTCGCAAAAAAAGTTTCAAGAAAAAAGCCTATAATAGTTTTAAAGTCAGGCAGAACACAAATAGGTGCAGAAGCAGCCAAATCTCATACAGGTTCACTAGCTGTAAGAGATGATATTTTTGATTGTGCATGTAGACAAGCAGGAATTATACGGGTAGATGATTTTGAAGAAATGTTTGACGTTATAAAAATGCTTGTGTTTCAACCTTTACCTGAAAAGTTAAATGTTGGAGTTGTAAGCATGACTGGAGCTGGAGGAGTATTAGCTATTGATTCATGTACTCGCTATGGTGTTAATGTTTCAAGATTTTCACAAAAAACAGTAGAGTATATTCAGTCATTAATGCCTGAATGGGGAAGAGTTGGGGTTTTTATAGATGTAGAACCGTTAGTTGAAAAGCTTTTTGACAAAGGTTATAAGGTTGCTTTTGAATCGGCAATAGATGACCAAAACATCACCTGTGTTCTACTTATTTTTCTAATTCTTCCGAATATAATGGTTACAGAGGATTTTGTTAAACAAATGGTTGAAAACATATTTGTTGAAGGTTTAAGAAGGAACCCAGGTAAAGCTGCTATACTACACACATTAGGAGAAAAAAAGGTACTAGAATTTATCAATGAATTTTTGGAGGAAAAATTAAGACTTCCAACGTATCCAGGCATAGAGAGGTGTGTAAAAGTTTTAGCCAAGCTTAAAAACTATATTAGGTATTTAAAAACCTGTTAAAATGCTTCTCCACTTTAAAACTGGTCTTTATCTCGACCAGTTTTTACCCCATGTAAAACTGCTTTATTATTTCATCTTTTTCAACCAAGACATTACAATAGTGGCAACGTAAAACTATCGGATCCTCGTTTTCCACGTAAAAAAGTTGTTTAACTGGTTCTTGACTGTTGGTTACGCATCTTTGATTTGGACATTTAATAATATCTTTAACAATAGCTGGAAGTTTAACCTTTTCCTTTTTTATAACGTTAAAATCTCTAATAATGTTTATTGTTGCCTTTGGTGAGACTAAAGCTATCTCAGCAACCTCTTTAGGGCTGATTTCTCTTCCTTCAATTTTAACAATATCCTTCTTTCCAAGTTTTTTGCTTGGAACGTTCATTAGAATGCTTACAATAAAGCCTTCACGCCCTGAAATGTTAAGAATTCTTAAGACTGCTAAAGCTGTTCCGCTTGTAATATGGTCTATAACTGTACCTTCACGGATTTTTTCTACACGTAGTTGTCTTCCACTTTCAGGTTCTGTCATCATAAAAATATATTTAGTTTAACTAGATTTAACTGTAATGATGGTTAAGTAAAAAGTGATTTCCATGTTTAAAGGGAGGGATATAATTTCTGTAAGAGACTTTTCAAGGGAGGAAATAGACCACCTTCTTAAGGTTGCTGAAGAAATAGAAAAAACACCGCAAGAAAAGTTAAAAATACTTCCTGGAAAGATTATGGGCCTTTTATTTTTTGAGCCAAGCACCAGGACAAGGTTAAGTTTTGAGGTTGCAATGAAAAAGCTTGGTGGGGAGGTTGTAGGTTTTAGCGAACCTACAACATCTTCGGTTGAGAAGGGTGAAACCCTTGCAGATACCGTAAGAGTTGTTGAAAACTATGTTGACGTTATTGTTTTACGTCACCCTTTAGAAGGTTCAGCAAGGATGGCTGCGGAATATGCATCAGTACCTATAATAAACGCGGGCTCAGGAGCCGAAGAACATCCAACCCAAGCTTTCCTAGATTTATACACGATATTTAAGGAAAAAGGTGGAATTGACGGGTTAAAAATAGGAATTTTAGGTGATTTAAGGTATGGTAGGACTGTCCATTCTTTAACGTACGCGCTATCCATGTACAACATTGTGTTGTATTTAATAGCGCCTGAACAGCTAAGAATGCGTAGGGAAGTCCTTGAAACAATTAAAAACAAGATTGAGGTTAAGGAAACTTCAAATATTGAAGATGTTGTTGGAAAATTAGATGTTCTCTATGTAACAAGAATCCAAAGAGAGCGTTTTCCAGATATATCGGAATATGAAAAAGTTAAAGGAGCGTACAAGGTAACAACTTCAACCTTGCAAAAGTGTAAAGAAAACCTCATACTTCTACATCCCCTCCCAAGGGTTGATGAAGTTAGCCCTGAGGTTGATGAAACTAAACATGCAAAATACTTTAAACAGGTAAGATATGGTTTAATTACTAGGATGGCGCTGCTTGGACTTGTGTTAGGAGCATTAACGTAAAACAAGTTAAAGCAAGCATAAATAACTAGTTGTTGCACCATCGAATTTGTAACTAATTATGGGGTTAAATACAACCTCAATCCTCATTAACTTAACGAGGAATGTAAGTTGGAAAAAAGCCTTAAAAATAGGAAAACATGTTTAAAATGCAAATTTTACAGTATGATTGGAGATGATGAAAGAAATAGGTTATCACTAGATTTATGCTTAAAAAAAGGACCCTTACCTGCAGCTTATACTTTTAGCGACTTATGCTGCGGTGGAAGTTCATGTATGTTTATCCTAACTCTTAAATGTTTGGAGGAAATTGCTGAGAAATGTGAGCATTACGAGGAAAAAGATTAAAATAAAAGGTGTAATGCAAAAGTTGAAAGTTAAATATATAAGTGTGGTAAATGCTATGTATTCTTCAAAGCATATTCAAAAAAGTCAAGGAGAAAAAATAAACCAAGTGTGGTGGAGAAAATTGGTTGATATTTTAGCTTATGGTGCATACATTCCACTTTGGAGAATTAGCAGAGATGAAATTGCTAGAGGAGCAGGAGTTGCGTCTGCTGGTGGTGAAAAAGCTGTTGCTTCATGGGATGAGGATAGCTTATCAATGGCTGTTGAAGCAGGAGTTGACTGTCTAGGTGAACAGTTAAACCCTAAGGAAATTGATGCCTTGTTTTTTGCATCCACAACCTCACCATTTAGGGAAAAACATGCAGCCTCAATAATAGCTTCAGCATTAGACCTTAGAAGGGATGTAACAACTATAGATTTTGCGGATACGACAAAAGCTGGCACTACAGCAATAAAAGCTGCAGTTGACGCTGTTAAAGCTGGTTCAGCAAAAAAGGTTTTAGTTATAGCTGGAGAATGTATGGTTTTAACCCCGTCAACAGATTTTGAACAAATTTGTGGTGATGCTGCAGCGGCAATCTTAGTTGGTGAGGGGGAAGGTATAGCTAAGATAGGTGACTTTGTATCTACAGTAGAACCTATACCTGGACCTTGGAGGCGAAGTACAGATTTACTTCCACAAAGATTTGAGGCTAAACTTGATTTAAGATACGGTTTTATCAACTCAACCGTTAACACCATTCAAAACCTTCTTAAAAAGACTAACCTCTCAATCAAAGATTTCTCTAAGCTTGCTTTTAACGCTCCAGACCCTAGAGGCTATTTTGACGTCTTAAGAGGTATAGGAGCAGATATTAAGCAAATTCAAGATCCTCTATTTACAAATGTGGGGATAACTGGCGCAGCACATCCCCTACTTTTGCTTGTTGCCGCCTTAGAAAATGCAAAAGCTGACGAAAAAATTTTATGTGCAGGTTATGGAGATGGTTGTGACGCTTTTTATGTTGAAACAAGAAAAAAGGTTGAAGAGTTTAAGGGTAGTAGAAGAGCAACAACTGTTTACGTAAAATCTAAGCGTATGCTTACAACCTACGAGGAGTACTTAGATTTTAGAAAACTCCGTGAAAGAGCACAACCAGAATATCATAGAGCCTCAATTGTAAAGTATTGGAGGGATGAAAAGGCTCTTCTTCCATTTTATGGTATGAAGTGTAAGAACTGTGGTTCTGTAACCTATCCTATAAGCAGATGTTGTATTGTATGTGGTGCAAGGGATAACTATGAAGAAGTTAAAATTGCAAAACGTGGAAAAATTTACACCTTTACTTTTGACTACCTATGTGGCCCTGGAAATGCTGTTGGAGAGTATGCTGCGCTTAACCCCGCAATAAGAGTTGTTGCGGATATGGAGGATGGTTGTAGACTTTTCCTTGAACTTACAGACTGTAAACCTTCGCCCGAAGAAATATATATAGACATGCCTGTAGAATTAACATTTAGGTTGATGAGTGAGAAAACAAACTTTAGGTTTTATAGTTGGAGGGGGCGACCCGTAAGAGGTTAAGTGTGGAGGTGGAAAGGTATGGGAAGTATAAAGGATAGAGTTGCGATAATAGGGACAGGAGTTACAAGGTTTGGGGAGTTATGGGAAAAAGACCAAGAAGATTTGCTTGTAGAGGCTGTTTACGAAGCCGTTAATGAAGCAAATGTAGACCTTAAAAGAGATGTTGAAGCTATATGGGTTGCAAACCAATATCATTTTACAGGAATGTCAGGTGCAACTTTTTCAGATTCGCTAAAAGTTTTCGGCAAACCTGTTACAAGAGTTGAAAACTTTTGTGCTTCAGGTATGGATGCTGTTAGAAATGCTGCTTATGCCGTTGCATCAGGAGTATATGACATTGTAATCGCTTGTGGTGTTGAGAAGATTTTAGATTATGGTGGAAGAGGATTACCCTCAACTGGCGGCGAACTTCATCCAGTAATGGGTTTATCATCTGCACCTGCAATGTTTGCTTTAGCTGCAAACAGGGCTTTTAAGGTTTGGGGGTGGACTAGGGAGGACCTTGCACGAGTTGCTGTTAAAAACCATTATAATGGTGCACGACACCCTAAAGCTCACTTTAGAAGAGAAATAAACATTGAAACAGCTTTAAGAGCACCTATGATAGCTTACCCATTAGGCTTGTATGACTGTTGTGCAATGTCTGATGGGGCTGCTGCTGTTATTTTAACTAGACCTGAAATAGCTAAAAAATACGTTGGAGATAATTATGCAGTAATTAAAGCTTTAGGTATGGCTGTTGAAACCCTAGGGCCATGGTACAGGCCTGGTGAAAGCTTCTTAAGCTTTCCTGCAAATGTGAAGGCTGCTACTGCAGCATATAAGGAAGCGGGTATAGAAGATCCACGTAAAGAATTAGATTTTGGAATTGTTCATGATTGCTTTACCATTACTGAGCTTATAAATTATCAAGATATGAAGTTGTGCAAACTTGGTGAGGCTGCAAGCCTTATACGTGAGGGGGTTACAGCAATAGATGGAGATTTTCCGATAAATCCTGATGGAGGCTTAAAATGTTTTGGTCACCCTATTGGGGCTACTGGTTGTAGAATGACTGTTGAACTTACAAGACAGGTGCTTGGTAGAGCTGAAGGGTTACAGGTTAAAAATGCTGAAGCGGGATTTGCTCATAACCTTGGTGGAGCATACACTGTGGCAACAGTACTTATTGTTGGAAGAAGATAAACTTTTTAATTTAAACCCTAATTTTTTATTAGACTTCATCTACGTTATACTTACATGCAGGTTTATTAAATTTTGGCTTAATCTGTGGAGGTTTTAATTTTTTGCTTCAACTGGAAGACCTAACAGTCAGTGTTAATGGTAAGGTTTTGATTAAAGACTTTAGCTTACATATTGAGAAAGGAGAAGTTCATGTGATTTTTGGACCTAACGGTGTTGGTAAAAGTACAATTGTTTATGCTATTCTTGGCTTTCCAGGTTATAAGATTGTTAAGGGTAGGATTATTTTTAAGGATAAAGATATAACAAACATTCCAACCTATGAACGTGTAAAAATGGGGATTGGTGTTGCATTTCAACATCCACCAAAAATTAAAGGATTAAAGCTTGTAGACATGGTAAACATCTGTGCCAATAAGATTGGTGAGGAGGTTGATGAAAACATCTTAAGGCTTGTTGATGAATTAAAAATTCCTAGAGTTTTTCTTCAAAGGGATTTTAATGTTGGCTTTTCTGGTGGGGAAATAAAGAAAAATGAGATTTTACAGTTAGTGATTCAAAACCCTGATTTTATAATTCTTGATGAACCTGATTCTGGTGTTGATATTGAAAATATAGGTTTAATTGGGGGAATAATAAGCAAACTGCTTGAAAGAAACTTGATACCAAGTTTAAGAAGAAAAGCTGGATTACTAATAACCCATTCTGGGCATATTTTAAGGTTTGTCAAAGTTGATAGAGCTCATGTTCTACTTAATGGTAGAAAAGCTTGTTCTGGAGAACCTGAAGAAATACTAAAAAACATTATGGAAAGAGGCTATGAAGAGTGTGTAAAAAAATGCCAGATAGAGGAAAGTTAAGGAACAATACGGAAAGTAGAAAAGATGATTCTGCATCCTCGTTAAAGGATATACCTGAGCAGTTTAAAGATAAACTTAAATCTGTTGGTTTTAGTTTTAATGAGGATGAAAGGTCAGGGTCTTATGTTCAATTTGACCATACACCTCTATTTTCAAGGTCAAAAATTGGTGGTGTTGAAGTTTTAAGCATAACTGAAGCTTTAGAAAGGTATGAGGGACTTAAAGATTATTGGTGGAAAGTTTTACCTTCAAATTTGGATGAATATACACGTCTAGCTGATGAAAAGTTAACCCATGGATACTTTATAAGGGTTAAGCCAAAAACGAGAATAATACTTCCAGTTCAAGCATGCCTTTTCATATCTAAACCTAAAATTTCTCAGCATGTCCACAACATAATAATAGCTGAAGAGGGGTCAGAGCTTCACATAATCACAGGATGCGCCACAGCTACCCATGTAACGTCAGCTTTGCATGTAGGTGTTTCAGAGTTTTACATTAAAAAAGGTGCAAAAGTAACTTTTACAATGGTTCACAACTGGGGTAAAGAGGTTGAAGTTAGACCTAGAACAGGAGTGCTGGTAGAGGATGATTCGTCATTTATAAGTAATTATGTTTGCTTAGGACCTGTAAAAAGTCTTCAAACATATCCTACAGCCTATTGTGTTGGAGAAAATGGTAAGATAACATTTCAATCTGTACTTTTAGCTTCAGAAAACTCTGTTATGGATGTTGGTTCAAGAGTTTATCTTAAAGCCAGAAATAGTAGAGCAAACATAATTTCCAGAGCTGTTGCAAAAGGTTATGGTGAAATTTATGCTAGGGGACATCTTATAGGGGAAAGTTCTGGTGTTAAGGGACATTTAGAATGTAGAGGAATAATACTTTCAGATACGGCAAAAATTCATGCAATACCTGAGCTTGAAGCAAAAGCTAAAGATGTAAACTTAACACATGAAGCCGCTGTTGGAAAGATTGCTGAAGAAGAAATACTGTACCTTACAGCTAGGGGATTAACTCCTGACGAAGCCACAACGGTTCTTATAGGCGGGTTTTTAAGACTTAACCTTGAAGATTTACCTCAAGAGTTAAGATTTGAAGTTTCGGGAATGATGAAAACCCTTATTGAAAAAGCTTTCTAAAACTTACTTTATGTAGTTTGTCTAAATTTACGTTTCCAATAATCTACAAGCCTTTTTAAAGCCTTTGCAGCTCTATCAGGTGTTGGAAAAACCGGTATACCTTCTTCCACCAGTTTTCTTCTAAACTTACCAATACTTTTCCACTTCCATCTTTTAAGTTCATCTTCATCAACTTCACCTACACCAACAACCGCAATAACTGGTTTACCATCTCTTTTTAACTTTATGATGTCTTTAACATGTTCCCCAGCCCATAAATCCCAAATCTCACCAGGTAAAGGGTCGTCTTCAGTTAGGTTGGCAACATACAAATCAGCTTTACAAGCTTCGCCAGCGATTTTTAATAGTTCAAAAGGAGATATTGGAGAATCTTGAAGAATTGAAACATCTATGGGATTTTTAAGCCAATTCCAGATGATTGGTGCAATTTTTTTAAGTTTTTCTCTAACCTGTAAAGGTAGGTCTGGAAGCTCAAAACCTTCCTCCTCCCATATATCTGCTGAAAGCACGCTTTTACCTCCACCACCGCCAGCAATAAAGACTTTTTTACCTGTTACTGGTGGGAGAAAGCTGAAGGCAACAACCTGGTCTACAAGCTCATGAAGAGTTTGAACTTCAACAACGTTATATTGTTTAAAAATAGCTCTCCAGATACTCATTGAGCCGGCGATTGAGGCGGTGTGAGATAGAGTTGATAATGTTCCTGCTTTACTTCTACCACCTTTAAGCACAACAATAGGCTTTCTTCTTGCGGCGTAAGCTAAAGCATCTATAAACTTTTTTCCGTTTTTAACTCCTTCAACATAAAAGGCAATAATTTTTGTTTTAGGGTCTTGTGCAAAGTAATATAAAAGTTCAGACTCATCTATATCTAACGCGTTACCGTAACTTACAACCTTGGTAAAGCGTAATCCTCTTAAAGCACCATAACGTACAAACTCGCTTGATGCTCCACCACTCTGAAAAATTCCTCCAACAAAACCTTCCTCTCTTGGAAATTCATAATTGAACGATAAACCAATTTTTGGGTTGTAAAGACCCATACAATTTGGACCTAAGATTCTAACACCAAAACTTCTAGCTTTTTTTAATATCTCTTCTTCAAGCTTAATTCCATCTTCCCTTCCTGTTTCCCTCATTCTAGCGGTAAAAAGATGTAAAAGTTTAACGTTTTTAATGTGGCATTCCTCAAGAAGGCTTAAAACTTTTTCAGCTGAAATACAAGAGATAACATAGTCTATACCTAGCTCGGGAACATCTTTAAGCCTCGGGTAAACTTTAAGCCCGAAAATTTCATTAAGATTTGGATTTACTGGAAAAATTTTTCCTGGAAAACCATAATCTAGAAGATGACGGGTATAATGGTATCCTGCGGAAGTAGGGTTTAATGAAGCACCAATGATGGCAACAGAACTAGGGTTAAAAAGCTTGTCAAGCTTATAGAATTTTTCCTCTAAACTTTCCATCAAAACTACAACCCTATAAAGTGTTTTAGTTCTCTTTTAAAAGCTAATTAACCAGTGTTTAAAAGTTTTAAGGTTAAAAATGGGTGTTTAAGAACAATAAACTTTAGGTTACTGGTGTTCTGTAAAATTTAAGCTTTCCAAATTGCCAGTCACGTAAAACTGTTTTTGCAGCTTCATCCACATTTACCTCTCCACCCTTAACCAGAAAACCTCTTCTAGCTGCAAGCAGCTCTAAAAATTTGTATGGTTCTTCAGCCTCAACACCATAAGTTTCCCTTAGTACATTGGGCATTAAGCTTAAAACCTCCTCTAGAAATTTTAAGGCGGGGGTGACTGGGTTTTTAAGTTTTTCGGGAGGTATAAATCCTCTAACAACAAGCTCATAACTACCTAACTTTTTCGTTAATGGTAGAACTCCAGGAGTATCTACGATGAATAAGTTTTTATCAATTTTTACAAGTTTTTCTCCTTTGGTGAAACCTGGTATTGGGGAGGTTTCAGCAACATAGTAACCTTTTAAGCCGTTTATTATTGTTGATTTTCCAACATTAGGGTAGCCAACCACAGCAACAATCACAAGTTTTTCCTTGACCAGGCTTTTAACGTAATTTTTAAGTTTTCGGATATCATGGATGTTTTTAGCATTAACAGCAACAACATTATAACCGTTTAAACAAAAAAAATTAACCCATCTTTCAACAACATCCCTAGGTACAAGGTCAGTTTTACTTAAAACTAGTACAAGCTTTTTACCAAGACTTTTAGCCAACTTTTCTAATTCTAAGCTTCTAGTATCTAAAGGATTTCTGGAGTCTAAAACTTCCAAAACAATGTTAGCCTTTTCCAAAACCTTTTTAACCCTAAACCATGTAGCTTTCCCTTTAGTTTTAAGCCTAAACTTTATAGTCATAGTTTATCAACCAGATTTTACCGTTTTATGTAAAAACTTAGAAAACGTTTAAAAAGTCAGCATGAATACGGAATCTTTAATTTATGTAAACTTAATGTTCAGTAGAGTTTAAATTCATGTCCACATTTTGGACATTTTGCCATGTTACATTGCACAAGTGATGGACAACTACCACATGCAAACGTACGTCCATATGAAACATCAAACCTGAAGCCGCAACTTGGACAGGTTAAAAGATTCCGTTTACCCACTAATTACACCTCATATTCAGAAATTTTTCTAGTATTTGATGTTAAGATTAGTTTAGATATAAGCTTGACTTTGACTTTTTGACGCTACAAGTTTAAGGCTACATCAAGGATACCAAGTTTTGCCTATGTTGGAGGTTGTATTTTTATGTATACTCTAATTGTGAAAGTAATCCTTAGAAAAACTTTAAGATATTGACACAAGTTAAAAAAAGGTTTAAGTTTAAAGTTTAAAGGTTTTACCCATTTCAGGTCCAGGTGTGCAAACCTTATACTCTAAAGGTATTAATGTGTATACGGCTCTTGGTTTAATACCTAAAAATTGCATTATAACACTTGAAACTTGGTCAAATAATGGACCAGATGTATGTTTTTCACCTACTTTACACCTAACACTATAACCTTTAAAGGTCTTTTTTTGCATGTTACTAATTACAGCAATTGCTGTAGCTGTAAGCCCCTTCTCTTTCATGTATCTTAAACGTTCAGTCTTTCCACTGGCAAACAATTCAGCAAAAACAAGTGAGGAGCCGTCAGGTGAAGCTGAAAGTGAACCTACAGGAGATAGGTGACAAACACCATCTTTATCAACTGTTGCAAGGACTTTAACACTAGTTAAATCGTTAAATGTTTCAACAACTTCTTTTGGAAGAGGCATAAGTCATCAAAAGGAAGGTTAAAAGTTTAAGGTTTAAAAGCTTTGCGAACATGTTAAAATTGGCATAGGGCGTAAAGTTTTGGTTGGCAGTGTTTTAAGGTCTAAGCTTAAATATACTCCATTTTACCTTATTTTTAGGCTTGATGGAGGATTTGTATGTCATCCGAGTATAACTACCTTATACCTGTAGAAAACCTTATGGTTTCAGGTATTCAAATAGGAACTAGAATTAAGACTAAAGATATGGAGCCATACATTTATAAGGTTAGGTCGGATGGTTTATTCATTATTGATACAAGAAAAACCGATGAAAGAATTAGAATTGCTGCAAAGTTTTTGTCAAACTTTCCGCCTGAAAGAATTGTTGTTGTTTCCTTCAGACTTTATGGACAACAACCTGTAAAAAAGTTTTGTGAAGTTACAGGTGCAATACCTATTGTTGGAAGGTTTCCACCTGGAGCATTTACAAACCCGTTATGTCCAAGCTACGTTGAACCTCAAGTTGTAGTTGTTACCGACCCTGCAGCTGATGAGCAAGCATTAATAGAAGCTGCAAAGATTGGTTTGCCTGTTGTAGCTTTATGTGATACTGATAACACGTTTAAAAATATAGATTTGATTATACCTACCAACAATAAGGGTAGAAAAGCTTTGGCAATGGTTTACTGGCTTTTAGCTCAACAATTTTTAAGGGAAAAAGGGGCTATACCTCCAGATGCAACTTTACAAACTTCTGTTGAAGAGTTTGAGGCAAAACTTGCATCACCACAAACTTAGGTTTACATTTTCAGAGGTTGAAGTTGTTGAAAGTTAGGCTTCCTAGAAATGCAGGCTCATGGTATGCTGGTTCAAGTCAAGCGTTAAAAAGACAAATTGAGGAGGAATGTTTTCTTCATTTTCTTGGTCCTGGAAAAATTCCACGTTTAAACGTTAAAGGTGGGAGAAGTATTGTTGGGCTGCTTTGTCCTCATGCAGGCTACATGTATTCTGGACCTGTTGCGGCTCACTCATATCATGCTTTAGCTGAGGATGGTAAACCTAAAACTGTTGTAATTCTAGGTCCAAACCATTATGGTTTTGGTAGTGGAGTTTCAATAATGGTTGAAGGGGTTTGGAGAACCCCTTTTGCTGATGTTGTAATAAATTCTCAAATTGCAAGGGATATTCAGGCAGAATCAAGGTATGTAGATATTGATGAGCAGGCGCATCTTTATGAACATTCAATTGAACTTCAACTACCATTTTTACAGTATGTGTTAGATGGAGATTTTGACTTTGTTCCAATATCAATGATGCTTCAAGATTTTGAAGTATCTGTTGATGTTGGTAAGGCTATAGGTAAAGTTTTAAAAAGTAGGATGGTTGATGCGGTTATTATTGCTTCAAGCGACTTAACCCACTATGAAACTCAAAAAAATGCTGAAAAAAAAGATTTAATGGTTGTTGAATCCATCAAAAAACTTGATGAAAAAGAACTTTATTTCAATGTTGAAAAATACAATATTTCGATGTGTGGGGTAGGGCCAACAGTGGCAATGCTTACCGCGTCAAAAATTTTAGGTGCAAAAAATGCTAAACTTCTTAAATATGCAACATCAGGAGACGTTACTGGAGATAGGAGTAGTGTTGTAGGTTATTGTGCAATGAGTATAGTTAAAAGCTAAACTTTAAAACCTCTTCTAGCATATTCTTCAACGTTAAACCCCCTATTTTTAAGCCACTCAAAAGTCTTACCTAAAATAACTACAGGTGCTTTTTTAAGCTCATCTACCGACTTTTTACCAGCTAATAGCATTGATGTTTTTAACTCTTCACATATAACTGTAAGATGCCAAACAACAGCACTTACACTTTTAAATGCAGGTTTTAAAAGTGGAGAAGCTACACCTGTAAGTTGAGCTCCCAAAGCTAAAGACTTGGCAACATCAACACCACTTCTAATTCCACCTGTTGCTATAACAGGTAGCTTAGTAGATTTTACAGTTTCAACCAAGCTTACAGCGGTTGGGATACCCCAATCTAAAAATGTTAAACATAAAGCTTGTTTAATCTTTTTTTCAACACCTCTAGCCCTATAATACTCTACGGCAGCCCAGCTTATACCTCCTCCACCACCAATATCGATACAATCGACACCTGCTTCTTCAAGCTTTTTAGCAGTTTCAGCAGAAATACCTGAACCAGTTTCTTTAACAATGATTGGAATGTTAAGAGATTTTTTAAGTTCACTAATTTTTCTAAAAACACCGTTAAACATAGCTTCCCCCTCAACCTGTAATGCTTCATGAAGAGGATTTAGATGGATGGCTAAAGCGTTTGCATTAACCATTTCAACAATCTTTAATGCTTCATCAACACCATAACCTTTTACAAGCTGGGCAGCACCAATGTTTGCCGCGATAAAGGTGTTAGGCGCCTTTTCTCTTACAACTTTAAAGGATTCTTTAAGTTTAGGGTTTTCTAAAGCTGCTCTTTGGCTTCCAACACCCATTCCTAAACCAAGTTTCTCGGCAGCCTCAGCTAAGTTTGAATTTACCCTTAAAGCAGCCTTAACTCCACCTGTCATGGCTGCAATAAAAACTGGGAAGGAAAACTTATGACCAAAAAAAACTGTTGAAGTGTCAATTTCTTCCATGTTTAATTCAGGTAAAGCTTCATGAACTAGATATACATCTTCAAAACCTGTAGTAAGCTTTTTTGGTTTAATGTCTCTTGTTAAACATATACGTAAATGGTTAACTTTTCTTCTGCTTACTTCTTCTGGTTTAGCCAACCTTTTCCTACACCCCTAAAAAATGTTAAAAACTGTTAAAACTAATTATGATGTTACCAGAAGAAAGTTATATATGCTTTAACTTTCTAAACGGGTGTTAAAAAATTCTTTTATTTTCTTGTTTCCTACTTCTTTTAGGATGTAGAAATGTTGTTAAGACAACTTTAACATAACATTATCTATATAATTTTATGGTGTTCTTGAATGTGTAACGGTGAGGAGATAGAAGAGCTTATTGAAAAATACGCATTGTTGAATGCTTATCTACATGGGGGTAAAGCTAAACCTGAGAAGGTTCTTGGAAAGGTTTTAGGAGAGGCTCCTGAGTACCGTGGAAAGGTTAGGGATATTCTGGAGAAGGTTAATGTTAAAGTTGAAGAGGTAAATAGGTTAACTATTGATGAGCAAAAAAGGATTCTGGAAAGACGTTGGCCAGAGCTTTTAATGGAAGAGAAGGTTAAGGAGGAAAAACGTCTTCCACCACTACCTAACGTGGAAAAGTACAGTAAAATTGTAACAAGGTTTTCACCCAACCCTGACTGTGTTCTTCATCTTGGGTCTACAAGAGCAGCTATTTTATCTTGGTTTTATGCTAAAAAAATCTACAATGGGGAATTTTATCTTAGATTTGAGGATACGGATCCAAGGTTTAAACGACCAGCCCTAGAGTTTTATGACCTTATACGTGAAGACCTTACCTGGCTTGGATGTAAATGGGATAAGGAGTTTATTCAAAGTGATAGACTTGAAATCTACTATAGCTATGCTGAAAAGCTGATTAAGGATTGTTTTGCGTATGTTTGTACATGTAAACCTGAAAATTTTAAGGTTAAGGTTTTAGCTGGAGAGCCATGTCCATGTAGAAATTTACCGGTTGAGGAGCATCTTTTAAGATGGGATAAAATGCTTGAAGGAGGCTTTAGTGAGGGTGACGCTGTAGTTAGGATTAAAACTGAGCTTAACCATCCAAACCCGGCAATAAGGGATTGGCCTGCTTTAAGAATTATTGATACTGGAAAGTATCCTCATCCTAGGGTTGGTGATAAGTATGTTGTTTGGCCTTTGTATAATTTTTCATGTGGAATTGACGACCATCTTTTAGGAATAACTCACATCATTAGAGGGAAGGAGCATCTTACAAACGAGTTGAGGCAACACTATCTTTACAGGTATCTTGGCTGGAGTTACCCTGAAGCTACTCATTATGGTAGGCTTAAAGTTACAGGTACAGTTTTAAGTAAATCAAAAATTAGGCTTGGAGTTGAGAAGGGTGTGTATGAAGGATATGATGACCCTAGGCTTGCAACATTAATAGCTTTAAGGCGTAGAGGATTTAAACCTGAAGCTATTGTTAATTTGATGATTGATGTTGGGGTAAAACCTGTTGATGTAACAATTTCATGGGAAAACCTTTACGCGTTAAATAGGAAGATTGTGGATAAGGAGGCTAATAGGTACTTTTTTGTTTCAAACCCAATTTTGCTTGAAATTTCAGAGTTATTTTTAAGTAAAGATGAGGAATTTAAAGTTAAGCTTCATCTTCACCCAGATAACCCTGAACGGGGATTTAGAGAATTAAAGGTCAAGGTATACGATGGAAAAGCAAGATTTTATGTTTCAAAGGAAGATTTAAGTGTACTTCAACCTGGAGGGGTTGTTAGACTTATGGGTTTTATAAACGTTAAGGTTGAGGAGGTTAAAGAAGACAACGTTGTTAAAGCAACTTTCCATAGCAAGGGTTATGATGAAGCTAAAAAGTTGAAGACACCTTTAATTCATTATCTTCCAGTAGATGAAAACTATCCTGCAAAAGTTGTGATGCCTAACGGTTTAAAAGTTGCTGGTTTAGTAGAACCAGCAGTTAAAAACGTTAAGGTTGGAGAAGTTGTGCAGTTTGAAAGATTTGGCTTTGCCAGGGTTGAACGTGTGGATGATGAATTTCTTGCTATTTTTACTCATCGTTAGGAGAAAATTTTATATGTTCGGCTTTTACTTAAACCAGAACGCATAGAATCTTATTGGGGGTGAGGCGTACGCCTAAACCATTTTACGTAAGATTTGAAGTTCCTAAGGATGTTGCCGAATCTGCCTATGAAGCCCTCAGAATAGCAAGGGAAACAGGAAAAATTAAGCGGGGAACAAATGAAACAACAAAAAGTGTTGAAAGAGGTGTAGCTAAGCTGGTGCTTATAGCTGAGGATGTTGAACCACCTGAAATTGTTGCGCATCTACCGCTTTTATGTGAAGAGAGAAAGATACCGTATGTTTATGTTCCAAGCAAAGAAAAACTTGGTGAAGCTGCGGGAATAGAGGTTAAAGCTGCATCTGCAACAATTATTGAACCTGGTGAAGCTAAGGATTTAGTTGAGGAGATAATAAAGAAGGTTGAAGGTTTAAGGAAAAGTTAAAAATTAGAAAGGTTATGATTTAAAGTGTTTAATGATGAGCCGTGAAGAACTTACGCCTGCGGAGGTTGTTGAAGTTGTTGGTAGAACTGGTGTTACTGGAGAGGTTATTCAGGTTAGGGTTAAAATTTTAAGTGGAAAAGAAAAAGGAAGGGTTATTACAAGAAATGTACGTGGACCTGTACGTCTTGGGGATGTATTGATGTTACGTGAAACTGAAAGGGAGGCTAGAAAAATAGCTTAAAACAGGTTGACGGTTTTGCCTAAACCTAGAATATGCTCTTTCTGCGGTAAAGAATACCCCCAAGGAATGGGTTTAATGTATGTTAAGAATAGTGGAGAAATTTTATGGTTTTGTTCAAGTAAGTGTAGAAAAAATTCTCTTAATCTTGGAAGAGATTCAAGAAAGCTTAAATGGACAGTTTACTATGGTAAAGAGGTAAAAGGTAAAGCTTAAAATTAATGTTTAATCTAAATTTAAACGTACGATTTTCCCTGTAAGTTGGTGAGAAAATATTTTTTAATGTTGAAGGAGGTCTTAGTTTTTGAGTAAAACCGAGAAAACTGTAGTAAAAGTTTGCGATATAATGAAAGCTCCAGTGGTAACTATTGGTGAAAATGTGTCTATAAGTGGCGTAGCTAAACTTATGGTTGAAAAAAATGTTGGAAGTGTTGTTGTTGTTGATGTTGTAAAGAAGCCTGTTGGCATAATTACCGCCGCAGATATTGTTAAACGAGTTGTAGCGAAAAATGTTTTACCTTCAAAAGTTAAAAGTAGGGATGTTATGAGTAAGCCTGTTGTAACAATACCTCCTCAGGCAACGGTTAATGAAGCTGTTACAAGAATGAGAAACTTTGGTGTTAAAAGATTAGTGGTTATGGATAAAGGGGAAATTGTTGGGATGGTTTCAAGCTTGGAGATTTTAAACATAAAACCAAAACTTCTTGAAGTTACTCTGGAGAAGGCTAGGCTGGGTATTCTTCCAAGCAGGGTGGAAGGTGCACCACTAGCAGGTTACTGTGAAGTTTGTGGGCAATGGTCTGAGGCGCTTTCTGACTCTAACGGAAAGCTTGTATGTGAGGAATGTATAAGTGAGGAGGAAGTTTAGGTTATTCGTATTTTGACTTATCTTTAACTTACTTAATTCATTATATAGTATTTTAATGGTTGTGTTAATTCCTAACTATATTAAGTTTAATTTAAAAAGACTTATAACCACCATCTACCATTAAAGAGTAGCCAAATTAGTTTAACATTGATGCGGGTAAAAGAGTATAGAAGAAAATGGTGGATAAAGAGGTAAAGTTAAGGTTTCTTGGAGGAGTTGGCGAAGTTGGAAGGTCTTCCATAGCTTTAAGTAGTGGAGATACTACTGTTTTACTTGACTATGGTGTTCTTTTAAACCATGAGCCATCATTCCCCCTACATGTACAGCCAAAAAATATTGACGGAATACTTCTTACCCATGCACACTTAGACCATAGTGGAGGTATACCTTTATTTTACCTTAGAGGAAAAATTCCACTTTACACTACCGAACTAACATTAAAGCTTTCAAGAGTGCTTATAAACGACTTAATAAAACTTTCAGGATATTTTCTTCCCTATGAAGGTTTAAACGTGAATGTTATGGAAAGATGCTTTACGCCTACAGGTTATGGTGAAAAGTTTAGGATTAAAGATTTAAGTTTTGAGTTTAAGGATGCAGGACATATTCCTGGAAGTGCTCAAATAGTTGTTAAGGTTGCAGAGGAAGACAATGGTAAAACCATAGTTTACACTGGAGATATTAATTTAAGGGAAACAAAACTTTTAAACGCCGCAGAAATCCCCCGTGAGGAAATTTCATGCCTAATTTTGGAATCAACATATGCAACTGAAGACCACCCGCCAAGACGTGAGGTTGAGGAGGCTTTTGTTAAAAGGGTTAGAGAGGTTGTTGAGGGGGGTGGAACAGTTCTTATTCCAGCTTTTTCTGTTGGAAGGTCTCAAGAGGTTTTATGTGTTCTTGCTGAGCAAAATTTTAACTTTCCAATTGTTATGGATGGTATGGCTTTGGAGGTAAACAGAATTTTGCTTGAACATCATGAATATTTTAGGGATTATGAGCTTTTAAAGCATGCTTTAAACAATGTTGAATGGGTTGAAAGGTGGAAGGATAGGCGTTTAGCTGTTAAAAAACCATGTGTGATAATTTCTCCAGCGGGAATGCTTCAAGGTGGGGCTGCAGCTTTTTACGTTAAGGAGGTTGCAAAATTAAGTAGAAATGCCATTTTTCTTGTAAGTTTTCAAATACCTGGAACACCTGGAAGAAAGCTTCTTGAAGAAAAGAAGATGTTTTTTGGCGGAGGAAAAGTTAATGTTGAAGCTGAAGTTGAAAAATTTGATTTTTCATCTCATGCTGGAGAAAGCGAACTTAAAGAGTTTTTAAAAAATGTTAAAGGAAATCCAACAGTTTTTCTTGTTCATGGAAGTAAGGAGAAATCTGAAAAACTTGCTGAATGGATAAAAACTGAACTTGGTATACCGGCTTATGTTCCATCAATTGGAGATGTTTTTAAAGTTTAAAATAATTTAATAAAAAAGAATTTGATTTTATAGTGGGAAGACTATTACAGACAGGGAAACAACTTTACTCAAGGCTCTAGGTTCAAGCCAGCTTTTCCAAACATAGATTTCAATTGTATGTATACCTGACTTTTCAGGTTGCCATTGGAGACCGTAAGTGTAGGATTGTTGAGCTGGAACGGTTCCTGAGATAAAGCTTAAGTAAACAACTCTTCCATCGGCATCCTTAACCTGTACAATGTAGAGGAGGCTTAAATCTTCGAAAGCATTGTTTGTAAGATTTGAAGATATAACTATGGGTAGGTCTACGATAACTTTTCCAACAACCCTACCTTGAAAGTCAAGCAGTGTAGGTGTAGAAACATCTACTGGTGGAATCCCTGCGGCTAAACCTATTGTTGCTTTTGCAGTAACCTCAAGGAAGGGTATTGGTGTGTCTTTAACCCATCCTGGAACATCTGATGGACTTGGGTTTTTATCAACATATTTGGCTGTAACTATGTCTCCAACGTTAACCTTAAGTTTTGAACCGATACTTTCATCTGCAAACCTAACCTCTCCTTTAAATACCCCTGTGTTAGGGCCTGTTTCAGCTAAAACTATGCTTACACCTGCAAGGTCGGTTGATGAGAAAACGTTAACGTTGACAAATTCTATGGTTGTTGATTCCTCGTTTAAATCGGGGTCTACCAATGTTATTATTGCTGTATCGTTAAACATGTAACTTGTTTTGTCAAAGCTTAATTTTGCTGTTGTCTGCTTAATTTGGGCTTTAGCTGTTACATGAATTTCTTTAACATTGTCCTCACCTATAGGGTCAATGTAGGTTACCACTATCCAATCGTCATGTGCAACATAGCATACACCACTTACAGGTGGTTGTTGAGCTTCAAGTATGGATTTAAGCTGGAAACTTCCTCTAAATATTCCAGTGTCTGGACCTGTTTCAATTAAAGGTTTATCAAGGTTTACCGGAATTGTTTGGGATGTGGATTTTATGGTAACCTCTTCAACCCCAATGGATTCAGCAAAACTAGGATCCTTGTTTCTGTCAGGGTCTTTAACTTCAACTTCAACCACGCCGCTTAATGGGTAATATTGCTTGTTAAGTGTAATTTCCCCGGTTGTGGCTGAAACTTTAACTTTTTCAACCAGCCTAACACCATTACCATTAGCATCCTGCTCGTCATTATACCTGATTGTTATAGTGTCACCAGCATCGGCTTGAATGGTTCTGCCAAGCTTAACCTCACCGGTAAATATTCCACTGTTAGGCTCAGTTTCAACAAGCACTATTTGTGTTTCTGTTGCACCTGGAAATGTTGATAAAACATCTACTCCACCCCAATCTCCAACATTCCCGGCAGGGATTACATCTTTAATGTATGGGTTTAGGTTCCAGTCTTCATCTCTTACAGTTACAGTTATTTTTCCACCGGGGTGAACAGTAATACTGCTAACTGACAGTATACCTGAATGAGTTCTTACGGGAGCTTTAACTGTAATGTTTAAAGGTTTACCTGACTCATCAAACTTGTCTAAATATTTAACCTCAACCATGTCTCCTGTTTTAACTGAGCTGCTAAGCCAATGTTTGGAGAAGAATACGCCAGTGTTGTTTCCAGTTTCAGTTAAGTTTAGCCATATAGGATAGGGTGCTCTGGCAGTTCCATCTGGCTTTAAAACGTTTATAAGCAATGTTTGGTTTGTTTCACGGTAAAAGTCTACAGCATCAACGTTTCTGTTTAAGTCAGGGTCTAAAACGTTTACTGTTACAAGTCCTCCATGTTCTGGAACAAGACAGCTAGTTGAGTGAACCCTACCTGGACTGTAAACAGGTTTATCAAGTGTAACATTTCCTCTGAAAGTTTTACATATAGCTGCCAAGACATGAGGTCTAGGACCACCATACTCGTCAATTCTTTCATTATAAACTAATGTTAAAGATGCACCTGGTGGAGCTTTAACTGTTGGTGTTGAACCGCTTTTTCCCTCCCACGGAGAAACTACAAAAAACCCTACAAATTTATTAGTATTGTCTCCTGTTTCTACCAGGGTGATACCCCAAGGCCCACTTGTACCTCCAACCCAGCTACTTTTAACTGTTACAATGTTTTCTGTGTAGGGTATTATGTCAGGTCTTTTAAAATCTATATTTTCATCCGGGTCGTAGATAGTGACCTTACCAATATGTAAAGGACCGTAAAAGCTTCTGTCAAGGGTAACGTTGGCTGTAAATGTTTTAAACATTGCTATAGCGGTAACAGCGTAGTTTTCCACTCCAGCTGCATTTTTCTCATCAGTGTAGTTTGCGTAGATGTAGTCTCCGCTTGAAACCTTTAAAACGTCAGGAGGAATTGTTTCGCTTAAGGATAGGGTAAAGTTTCCAACAAAAATTCCAGTGTTAACATCTGTTTCAACAAGAATTATTGGGAAGCCTAGAGGGTCTGTGGTGCTTGTAATCCATAAGGAGCCTGGACCACCGTAGGTGGTGGTATCCTTTACTTTTGAGTCAACATTTAAATCTGGGTCTTCAACTTTAACGGTAACACTTTCACCAATCCTGTATATACTTTTGTCAAAGCTTACCTTACCAGTATAGGTTACAACTGATGCATAACCCTTTTTTACACTATACTTCTCAGGGTCAGGTAGCCTTGGTAGAACTGACGAGGAGTAGTCAATGTAGTTTGCTGTTAATGTTGCAGGTGCGATAACAGCTGGAGGCCTAAAATCACCTTTAGATATTGTAGCAGTAAATGTTCCAGTGTTTGGTCCAGTTTCAGTAATTGTTAAATTTGGGAAGGTAAGTTTATCGTTAACATAAACTGAGAGAATTCCCCCTAAATCTTTAAGCTTTGCCCCAAAGTTTAATGAGGCTGGGTTGAGAGTGTAACTTTCAGCTATTGTTGGGTCTTGGTTTAAATCTGGATCTTCAACCGTAAGGTAAACTTTGGCTTTTTCAGGGTAAACTCCCCTGTCAAACCTAACCCTACCCTCAACAGTTATGTAAAAAACCTCAGCAACCCTTACACCAGGAGGATTTTCATCGTAATACTCAATTGTAATCTTCTCTCCAGGATTGGCATAAATGCTTGTAACACTCTTAAAATCTCCAGCCCAAATACCTTCACCTAGCCCAAGAGTAGCATCTTGTTTTGGAGGATTTTGAGGAATAACTCCTTCAAGATCCTCTCCTGTGGGGTTAGTAACAAAGCTGTTGGCTGTAACGTTAAAGTCGCCTAGGGAACATTTTCCATCTTGGTCTAGGTCTATGATTATGGGTTCATCTGGATCCCATAAATTGTTACCATTTTTATCAATCCAACTCCAAACCCTAATATAACCAAACCAGTATCCCTCAACTGATTGGTACATTTTTACTGTGTAAACATCGTATCCTGTTTTAACTTTAACTACGGGCATTGCCGCATCTTTTTTGTCTGGGTAGGCTATGTCTGGGTCGTAAACTCTTATCTCGAGAACTGAAAATTGGCTGAATGTTGAGCTTGAAACTTCTATTTTTCCTGCTTCTTGTGCTTTAACGTTTACTGGAAAGCTTGTAACGGCCAATGTTGATAGTAGAAGGATGATTGTTAAAAGTAAGGTTTTATTCTTCAATTTTTCCCCCTTTTATGAGGCTTAGCTATGTTTTTAGTTATGGGTTAACCATTTATTTAAAAATTTTCAAGTTTTCCTATGTTATTCTTGTTGCTGTTTCAATGTTTAAACCGTTTTCACCAATAGAAAAGACTATTATGTCTGGTGGAATGTTTTTTCCAAGCATTTTAAGTATAACCATGTTTCTAACCGAGATAAGGCCTCTAACCTCAAAACTAAAAAATATGACACCGTCAACAAAATGTTGAACCATAACTTCAACTTCAGGTTTATGCATGTCTTTGGTTAGGAGTAGAAAATGTAAACCTCCAAACTTTTTAGCTTGATGTGAAATTTCAGTTAAAAAGTTTACAATTTTTTTTGTTGAATCCTCAAAAACAAGAAGGCTTGAAAAAGAGTCAAGAATAATCCAGCATCCTTTACCTATTTCTTCAAGGATAAGGTTAACTTTACTTAGGCTGTCAAAATTTTCAACAACCTTTACAAGCCCCTTGTTAACGTATTCGTCAAGGTTCCAGCCAAATGTAGCCCATTCACGTTTAACTTCCTCAACACTTTTATAGGAAAGAAAATACGTTACAGGTTTTCCCTCCAAGGTAACTCTGTTGTATGCAACTTGGGCGGCAAACAGGGAGTTTCCACAACCAGGTTTACTGTAAAGAAGTATTAAACTTCCAGAGGGGAAACCTCCACCAGTAATTTCATCAAATCCTGGTATGCCTGTTCTAATGTCTAAAGTCAAGTATCTTGCACCCAAGGCTGCTTTAAACATATTATTGGTAACATTTTTATCATAAAAGTTTATATGGTGTTTAAATATAACATTCCTAAAACTTTTTAGGAATTTAAAAAAATGTGTTTATTATATGTTGAGTATTTTTAACCTTAAAACATTCTTCCATCATCCTTCTTATGGGTAAAATTAATATAGTAGGAGAAGGCTAATCCTATTTGGTTTGCTTGGAGATACGTGGGGAAAGTGGGAAAGTCTGAATCAAGTTTAAAGGAAAAAGAAGCCAGTGTGGAGCTTAAGTCACCTTTAGAAGATTATGCTACTGTTGAAGCCTACCCTATTCTTGAACCCTACACCTACATTTTAATTTTAAGACATAGAGCAACGTCAAGGATAATTTACAGGGTTGAGGAGCCAACTTTAACGGAAGATGAAAAGGAAGTTTTAAAGGAAGTTACTGAGTTTTTGACTGAAGAGGTAGATATAAACCCTAAAGAGATAAAATCTAAGGAGGAAGTAAGAAAATACCTGGTTGGAAAGTTTAAGCAGGTGATAAAGGATTACAGGATACCTGTTGAAAGGGCAAATCTACCTAAAATCTGGTATTATGTTCAAAGAGATTTTATAGGTTACGGAAAGATTGATGCGCTTATGAGAGACCAGATGGTTGAAGATATAAGTTGTGATGGTGTTAGAGTTCCAATTTATGTTTGGCATCGTAAATACGAGTCTATACCTACAAACATATCTTTTGATGATGAGGAGGAGCTTGACTCCTTTGTTATTAGGCTTGCATATCTTTCAGGAAGGCATGTTTCAATAGCTCAACCCATGCTTGATGCAACTCTTCCAGATGGAAGTAGAGTTCAATTAACACTTGGAAGGGAGGTTACAAGAAAAGGTTCAACTTTTACAATACGTAAATTCCGGTTGGATCCGTTAACAGTTATAGACCTTATAAGGTTTAAAACGTTAACATCCGAGGTTTTTGCCTATTTATGGTATGTTATTGAAAACAAGGCTTCAATACTGGTTATAGGTGGAGTTGCAGCTGGAAAAACAACGTTGTTAAACTGTCTTTCAATGTTTATTGAGCCTGACCTAAAAATAGTTTCTATTGAGGATACTGCTGAACTTAACCTTCCACATGAAAACTGGATTCCGGCTGTTACAAGAATAGGTTTTGGTGCAGGTTCTGAAAAGGCTTCAATAACACTTTTTGACTTGCTTAAAGCTTCGCTGAGGCAGAGACCTGACTATATTATTGTTGGTGAGGTTAGGGGTGAGGAAGCATACACGCTTTTCCAGGCTATGAGTACAGGACATCTTGGTATGGCTACTCTCCATGCTGAATCTATTGATGCGGCGGTTTACAGGTTAGAGTCTGAACCTATGAATGTTCCAAGAACTTTGATTGCAGGGTTGGATGCAATGCTTCTTATTAGAAGGGTTGAAAGGGAGGGGGAACCTGTTAGAAGGGTTATTATGGTTAGTGAAATTGTAGGTTTAGATCCAGTATCCAAAGAGATTATTACAAACGAGGTTTACAGGTGGGATCCTAAAAAAGACGTCTTTATCTATGGTGGAAGAAGCTATCTTTTAGAGAAGATTGCTAAGCGTAATGGTTTACCTCTTGAAGATGTTTTGAGGGAGATTAAGAGAAGAAAGGAAATTTTAGACTACATGGCTATGAACAACATTAGGGATTATAGAAGCGTGTCAGAGATAATTAAGGAATACCATGAGAATCCTGAGGTTCTTTACAGAAAGGTTAGAATGGGAAGTGTGGAGACAAGTTTTAAACGTCCATAAAAATTGGTTGGTTGATAATGTTAAGGTGTTAGTTTTTGGGTTTAAAAGAAAGGTTTTTTGTTTTAGGTTACCATTTTGCTGGCAAGAATAAAAGGCTTACCAGCATGTTTCAGGATTTAAGGGATAACTTGGCTAAAAGCGGTATAAGAATAAGTTTTAGGTCTTATGTTGGCGCCATGTTTCTTCTCTCAACCATTGTTGGAGGGATATCCTTTACAATTCCGTTAGTAGTTTTTTCTATACTTCTGGGCTTCCCCATCTTTAACTCTTTAACCTACAGTTTATGTTTAGGGTTTTTAGGTTTTTTGGCTTCGCTTCTTTTTATATACTTTTATCCTTCGCTTATTGCATCTTCGAGAGGTAAAAAGATTGATTCAAACCTGCCATTTATAGCTAATGCTATGGCTATTCTTGCAAGTGCAGGAGTTACACCTGAAAAAATTTTTTACTCTTTATCTAAAACTGAGGAGGAGTTTGGTGTTGGTAGGGAGGCTAGGACGATTATTAGAAACATGGAGCTTTTAGGTTTAGATATTCTTCATTCTTTAAAGTTTGGGGTTAAATATTCTCCGTCAAAAAATTTTGCAAACCTTCTTCAAGGTATGATTGAAAATGCACGTGCAGGTGGAGATTTGGCGGGATATCTTAGGGATACTGCAAACTACTACATCAGAGAAACTAGGAGAAGGCTTAGAGATTTTCTTGAAACCCTTGGTTTTATTGCTGAAGCCTACGTTACGGTTCTTGTTGCAGGTCCGTTGATGCTTGTTGTTATGCTTTCAATAATGTCTTTTTTTGGTGGAGGGCTTTTTGGTTTTGGAATAACGTTTCTCCTGTACATTGTGGCCTACGTTCTTCTGCCTGTGGCAGTGATAGGCGTACTACTTTTACTTCACATAATTAAGTGATGAGGGTGAAGGTTGATGTTAACTTTTAAGGTTCCATTAAAATTAAGGTTGACTGTTGCTGTTGTGTCGGTTGTTATGGGTTGTGTAGCCTATGTTATTGTTGCAGGTTTAACTGGAAACTTTATGTCTAATGATGCCTTGTTTTTGGCTGTGTTTGTTTTACTTATCCCCATAGCCTTTATTGAGCATGCAAATGAAAGCTGGAAGGATGCTGTGGATAGGGCTATACCTAGGTTTGTTTCCTCAATTTCAGGGGCTCAGGATGTTGGTATGAGTTTACCTAGAGCCATGGAGGAGGCTACAAAGATGGATTATGGGCCTTTAACAGCTGAAATTAAAAAGTTTGTTGCTCAAGTTGGTTGGAGGCTTCCTTTTGAGGAGGGTTTGGCAAGGTTTGCTAAAAGAATTGGTACGTTAACTGCACGTAGGTTTAGTGTTTTAATTAGCGAGGCTAGTAGGTCTGGGGGGGATATACGTTTAGCCCTTAAAACCACTGCAGACTTTATGGCTGAGCTTTTTGAGGTTGAGGAGGAAAGAAAAAAACAGATGAAGGCTTACATAGTCATAATCTACATGGGTTTCTTTATCTTCCTGTTTACAATAGCAATAATGGCTTCATCCTTCTTCATCCCGATGACTGGTTTACAGTCAACAATGCCTGGAGTTTTAAACATTGGGTTAAGCCTACCTGAGCTTGTACGTATACTTTTCCACATGACTGTTATCCAAGCTATACTTGGAGGACTGGTTGCAGGTAAGATGGGTGAGGGAAAAACCCTTCTAGGTTTAAAACATTCCTTAATTATGCTTGTTATAGGCTATGTTGGGTTTAAAATGTTTATTCCAGGAGTTTAAAATGAGGTGTTCCCATGAGTAGAATGGGTAAAAGAGGAAAAGGAAAAGGTAAGGCTGGGGTTAGTGTTGTTGTAAGCGACCTTTTAATGTTAGCCATAATCATTGTAGCCTTAACGGTTGTCCTAGGTTTTGTTGCAGGCTACATTTCAAACTACCAAGCAACAAGCGGCTCAGCAATCATGGAAAGACTGTTAATAGAAGATGTATGGGTTAATAAGGGTAACAACAAGGTAAACATAACTCTTTTCAATTATGGTAAAGTTAGTTTAACCGTTAATGCCATATACATTAACGGAAACCCTGTATCAGGTTTCACGCCGTTTTTAGTACGTGTTGGTGAACATAAGTCAACTGGATGGTTAAGTCTTCCAGAAGGTGTTGGGGGTGGTGGAACTTATAAACTTAACATCAAAGTTGTAACTGAGAGGGGATACTATGTTGAGGGAAACTTTGTCATTACCTAAATCCGACGCTAGGCAATGTTTAATAGTTTCCATTTTAACACTAGTATTTATGGCGGTGTAAAATGAAAGCTGTAGGAGTAAGGTTTTTTAGGGATAAGGGTGGCACTGGTACTGTTGTCGGCACCGTTATGGCTATTATGATTATCATGCTCATTATTGGTGGAGTTTTTCTTTGGAGTTCAACCGTAACCCACTATATGAGCAACTTTGACAGGGAAAGGTTAAGTGAAAATGCTGCTGTTTCCGCTACTTGGAAATATAGGGATGAAGAGGGGTACATTGTAACTGTACGAGTTAGAAATACTGGAACAATCGACTTAAGCCTTGCATCCCTATGGCTAATAGAGGTTTCTAGTGGGGGCCAAGAACAGCATGCGATGGTTGAGTTTAACCCGTATATTCCGGTAGGGGAAGCTGTTAACATAAACTCCACCTACATTCAGCAGTTGAGTAATTCGGTTGGAGGAATAAACCCCTTAAGCTCAACATACAAGTTTAAGATTGTAACCTCGAGAGGAAACATATTTGAAGCAAAGCTGGTACCATTTTACGCAGAAGGAGAAACAAACCCGGTGTCTATAAGCCCAGACCCTAGTGAAACAAGAGTTGAGCTTGAAGTAAAGGTTACACGGGTTCAAGTAACTGCATGGAACACTTTAGAAGATAAAGATATAACAATAAGTTATGTTGCGGTCACGCCAATGTACAATGAGACAACACTTAAACATGGTTGGTCAGTAGCAAAGCAAGAACCTTTATCGATGCTGGTTGAAACAAATTGGACGCTGCCTCCAGGAGGAATTGACACTAAAATTTTTGAGATTGATACTGAAGTGGTCTTTAATCTCTGGTCTTACGCAAACTATTTTAGAATAGAGCTTGTTTCTGATGCATACAAAATTGTTGGAGTAGTTTTCATCCCAGCAAAGTATGACACACAAACAAAGGTTTATAACTTTGATGGGATAGGAAAACCCTCAAACACACATATAGCCTTATACGACAACGGCGATACCAATATAGATGAGAGTGTAGATGAGATTAATTGGGTGAATAACCCCGCAGAATTTGATAATCAAACGTATGCCAAAATAGCGAGGTCAGACAACAATCGTGCGGAAACAACCGCAACGAAAGGAAATGCATCACAGCATCTATTCAGATTTAAGATTGATATTAATCCAAAGGCGATAGTTGAGTTTAGTGTAAGCTGGGAAGGGTATAAGGGTGATAATAAAGATGCTGGAAGGTTTAGAATTTGGAATCTTAAGGCGGGATGGGAAGATATTGGTACCCCTATTACTCAGAGTGAGGCAGAATATTCTGCCACATATAGCGGGATAAGTAGGCTAAACTATATTACAGAAGACGGGTGTATTTATCTTATGGCTTATTGCAAAGACGATTCAAAAAATAATATCGCTAAAATTTTGACTGACTACGTTGAAGTAAAGGTTACATATGTTACTTAATACCTTGATGATAACAAGTAATAAAATGCTACAACCAATTTGTTTGATGTTGCCAACGTTTGAGCTGTTTTACTACCAAAGCAAAACTTACATTTCCCTTTTTTAAACCATTACATTAATTTATTTAATATTGCCTTAACAAGCCATCAACATTAAAGTTTTTAAATCTACAAGTTTTCACTTTTCTAAAGTCTAATCTAAGTAAGTTGATTGTGAATAAGTGGTTAACAACATTTAAATATGGAAGCTTTTTCCTCCACAAACATCTCCCCGGAGAAGAAATGTTAAAAAGCCGCTGAAGGTTAAAAATTCGGAAGTTTGGAGGAAAATAGGAAAAAAGGAAAAATGGCGAATTGGCGAAATTTGTGAAGGTTAATAAAAATGAAAAACAGGTTAGAATTTACATAATTTACACATCCACTACAAATGTCCTACAAATCCTAAAACTCAAAAACCATGTTAAAAAATTAAAAACTAAAATTTAGGAACTTAAAAATTGGATAAGTTTATAAAAACATGTAAAACACTTTGATTTTGTATTCCTAAAAGCTTCACCATATTTTTAGTGGTGTAAACTTTCCTACCTATTAGTAAAAACATAAATACTTTCCTTTATGTAACCATTTTAGGTGGACATATATGGGAAGATATGTCACCGTATCCGTGAAGATACCTGTAGAGGTTAAGGAGAAGCTTGAAAAGTTCGGCATAAAACCCTCAAAGATATTAAAGAGGGCAATCTACGAAGAACTAAGAAGAATTGAGATAGAGACTATAGAAAGGCAACTTGAAGATTTGAAGGATGTCCTAAACAGGTTTTCAAGGGAGTTTATTGTAAAGTCCATCAGAGAGGATAGGGAGTCTAGATGAAGTTCCTCTTTGATGCATCTTCAATACTCGAAGCCCTTGTTAAAGGGAGTGTAAGAGTTCTAAACAACAACTACACTGTAGAGATTGCCAGATACGAGCTTGGAAACATCTTATGGAGAAGAAGAACTCTAATAGGAGATGTAGACGATGAAGAGTACATCCGCCTAACAAACCTACTAAAAACAACGTTAAAACTGTTAAACATAATCAACATAGAATGCCATGAAACGAATATACTCAAAATAGCAAAAGAATTTAAAATAACATTTTACGATTCAGCATACGTTTTCACCGCCAAAACAAAAAACCTCCTACTTGTCACGGAAGACGAAGAGCTCAAAAAAAGAGTAGGAAACTATGTAAAAACGATAAGTATAGGAGAAATCTTGAAACAATGACTCTCGAAGAGACTTCTACTCAACCAGTCAAAACGTAACAGAAAAAATAATAAAAACTACTTATAATAGGCGGAAAACTGTTAATCTAAAGTTTTCCCTATTACAAGTTCAACATTCTTTTCCTTGGCTATTTTCCCCATTTCCCTTGCCGCCTCGTTTTTAGCTGACAATATTACCAAGATTTTTCTCGGCTCCTTAGAATATTTTGCTTTAACCTTTTCAGCCTTTCTCAACAGTTTTAACATTTCATCCACAGAGTCAGCGTACGCTGTTACCTCACCAACAATTAAAGGATCCTCCAAAAACATGTTTATCTCCTCACCATCAACAACAGCCTTAACAAGCTCAGCATCCTTAGCTATCTCACCAGAACCCCTCAACCTCTCCGTCAAAAATTTTCTAACAAACTCTTCAAAAGTTAACCCTGCAAACTTACTTATCTCACCAAAACCACTCACCATAGCCCTCTCAAGAGAACCAACCTTCCTCTCCAAGGAGAAATAAACACCCTCAAGCGAAACTATTCTTTTATCAAACAACCTAAAACCCTCCATCATATCTTCCCTAAGCCTATTCATATCTTCTCTAAGCTTAGCTATCTCCTCGTCGTGTCTTTTAAAACCTAAAATCATATCTTCCCTAAGCCTATTCATATCTTCTCTAAGCTTAGCTATCTCCTCGTCGTGTCTTTTAAAACCTAAAATCATATCTTCCCTAAGCCTATTCATATCTTCTCTAAGCTTAGCTATCTCCTCGTCGTGTCTTTTAAAACCTAAAATCATATCTTCCCTAAGCCTATTCATATCTTCTCTAAGCTTAACAAGTTCAGCTTCATGTTTATCCA
>JBQPWD010000005.1:0-196560 GCA_052246995.1 Candidatus Bathyarchaeota archaeon
TTAAACTAACCTGCTCTTTTCTTAAACCTTCAATTTCTACCCATATTTTTGTCTGCTCCTCCCTTAAACTAACCTGCTCTTTTCTTAAACCTTCAATTTCTACCCATATTTTTGTCTGCTCCTCTCTAAGCTTAACCTGCTCCTCAGCTATACTATCAAGCCTCTTCAGTATTTCAGATAAACCAAGATAGCCAGCAACAGCATAACGAAACTTTAAATCCCTTTCCAGCAGCTCTAAAAACTCCTTTTTTAAAGATTCCATCACAACCAACTATCATATAAGGGAGACAAACTGACACTAATAAGGATTTTGTGGCAGATGAAAGGTAGGCTTAAACATAAAGTTTTAAGGAAAACGTAGAAGGGATTATTAAGGTGAGGCTTACATATTCAACGTGTTTTTGGCTTTCTACCTTTAACCATGTAAAAAAGCCTTCTATTCTCTAGAGATTTTTCCAGCATGGTCTTTACAAACATAAATAACCTACCCACTACCTTACATTTTAAACTTTGGATGATTTTGCTTTCCCTACATTCCACAATTTTGGTATAATTCTGAAAAATGTTTAAGTAGCAGCGTCAAAATTGGATAGTGTTGTATTGAGTTTGTAATGGTGTAACTTAGTGCCGTTAAAATTACTTGATGTAACTCCGTTAGCGGCAAAATTTTCTTTAAGGAAAACCTTACCGATGGGAATTATCCTACTATTGCTTACAACCACCTTAGGAGTGCTAATTCCATCTGCAACCGCCGGGTCGGTTTGGACTAGATCTAACTGTGTGGTGGCTAAAGCTGGAGATACCTTAAGCTTTGACATTACCTTATCTGTATACGCAGGAGTCCAGATAGATGGTTGGTTTGGAGATGTTTACACCTTCATGGTTACCGGATTGCCAAGTGGCTGGTCTGCGAAGTTTTATCTTGGCAATGTTGAAGTAACATCCCTCAACATTAAGCTAGGTGAAACTGTAACCTTAAAGTTGAATATCGCCACATCCCCAACCACGGCTCCAGGCGACTACTATATAACGTTTACTGCACATTCAAGCTTAACTAGCGACTTATCACTTCCACTAACAGTCACAATACGTCCACCTGAAAGGCATGTTAAAATTAGTTCAGCATACCCTTACCTATCAAAAAGGGTGGGTGAGGTTCTCAGCTACCCTGTTACAATCTCCAACAATGGAGAGAAAGATGAAATTTTAACCTTAAATGCAACTCTCCCGACAGGTTGGAATGTTAACTTCTTAACAGCTGATGGAAAGTCTATACGTGGATTACGTCTCGAGCCAAACCAATCACAACAACTTACAGTTGAATTTAATCCTCCTAAACTCGGAAAGGCTGGAATGTTAAACTTTACTGTTACTGCTACATCAGAAGATGGGTGTGTAAACGCCACCCTCAATCTTAGAGCAGACATTTACGAGTCAAGCGTTGAACTAAAGTCTGCTACACCTCAGCTTTCAGGCTTAGCTGGAAACGTTTTCTCCTATCCTATTACCCTCATAAATTACGGTGCGGATACCACCTTTAAAATATCAGCCATTAAGCTGCCAGCTGGATGGCAGGCAACATTTAAACTAGGAGATAAACAAGTGCAAACCATATACTTGGAAAAGGGTTCAGCTATATCTTTAATCATGGAGTTAACCACACCATTAACCGCTACACATGGAGTCTACCAAATTGTAGTAGGCGCATCCTCAGATAATGAATCTACCAGCACCGAGCTTAAGCTTTGGGCCACAATACTACCACCTGAAAGAAAAATTTCAGTCAGCTCTTCCTACACTAACATCTCCATCCAGCAGGGGCAAACCATATCCATACCTATCACCATAAGCAATGAGGGATCTTGTGATGAACAAGTAAACCTTAACGTGGAGGCGCCTGAGGGATGGCAAACAATTTTCAAGTTAGAAAACACCAAAGTACAAGGTGTATATTTAAAGGCTGGGTTATCCAGAACTTTAAATGTTGAGTTAACTACACCCTCAACAACCGTTGGCAACTATCAAATTAAAATCTACATGTTTTCCTCAGACCAAGCTGTAAATGTCATCCAAACTTTTTGGGTGACAGTGCAAAGCCCTCCTGTTGAAATAAAGCTGAAACCAGTCCCACCATATTTAGACACGTATGGAGGAGTTGAAGCGCAATTTAAAATCCAAGTTTTAAATACAGGCGGGCTTGACGTATTGCTTAATTTAGCCGCCGACGGACTTCCATCGGACTTTAGGGTTACCTTCAAAGACTCTGCAGGACGCCAGATAACAGCAATTTATGTGGAAGCTGGTCAATCAAAGGAGTTTTATGTGTCTGTTTCAACACCTAAGGGGCAGGAGCTAGGTGTAAAGAGATTTAGAGTTTCCGCATTCAACGATAAACTTCAAGAATACGTAGATTTAACGCTTAACGTTCTAGGCTTCTACAAGATTGAGTTGACAAACCAAAACTTTTACATTTCTACAAGCGTGGGCGGTGAAAACACGTACACCTTGTATGTAAAGAATACTGGAAACATGGAGGTAACAAACGTGAAAACCGCAGTAACTGGGTCAACCCCTGACGGTTTCATCGTAAGCGTATCCCCAGATTCTATACAATCTTTGAAGGTAAACCAAGAGGCAAGCTTTGTAATCACAATTCAAACAGAAACAAATGTAAATGCTGGAAACTACTATGTTAACTTTCAAGTTATGTCTGACCAAACGGATCCTCTACCCTTTACATTAAGGGTGGAGGTTTTCCAGACTGTAAACTGGATTTTATACGCTGGAATTATTTTCATCGTTATGATTACAATGTTAATCCTAATTTACAGGAGGTTTGGGAGGAGGTAAAAAGTTGACGGAATATGTAATTGAAACTGAAGATTTAACCAAGATATACAAGTCTGAGGGTAAAAATGTGTTGGCACTAGACCATTTAAATCTAAAAGTTAAAAGAAACATAGTGTTTGGGCTGCTGGGCCCTAACGGCTCCGGCAAGACAACCCTAATAATGACTTTAACCGGGTTGACTCTTCCAACAAGCGGCTCAGCCAGGGTTCTTGGATTTGACGTGGTGAAAGAATCGTTAAAAATCAGGAGGAAAGTTGGAGTTCTGCCTGAGGGTGCCGACTTCTACGACCATCTAACCGCTAAACAAAACCTACGATATATAGCTGCTTTAAACGATATCCCAAAAGGGGATAGAGAAAAACGTGTAGAGGAAGTGTTAAAAATTGTTGGTTTGGAGGATGTTAAAGACAGGAAGGTTGGCGGATTCTCAAAGGGAATGAAGCAAAGGTTAGGGATAGCTCAAACCCTCCTAAAAGATCCTGACCTCCTCATATTTGACGAACCTACAGCAGGTTTAGACCCTGAAGCAGCTAAAGCCTTTAAAGAAATGGTTCTTAGATTTAGAGGTGAAGGAAAAACCGTGATGCTTAGCACTCATCTGCTTTTTGAGGTGGGACCTCTCTGCGACTACGTTGCAATAGTTAACCGCGGAAAAATAGCAGTTCAAGGAAATGTTAAGGAAATTGCTGAAAAATTTATGGTTGAAGAGGGTTACAATATTCGAGTTTTGGGAAGGGGGAATGTTGGAAAATTTATTGAAGCCCTTGTAAACCTAAAGGGTGTGAAAAATGTGAAGTTGGAGAGGGAATACGTTATTATCAATGCGGCTGGTGATGTTAGAGTTGAAGTTGGTAAACTGGCGTCGGAGTGCGGGGTGGAGGTTGGCACACTAGAATTGTTAATACCATCCTTGGAGGACATCTTTATAAAATACTATAAGGGTGGGTGATAACATGGCTGACGTTTTTGTTGTTGCATCAAAAGAATTTTCAGACATTGTAAAAGGTAAAAGGTTTATTATTCTTCTAGCTGTTTTTGCGCTTTTAATGACTGCCGCGGTGGCGAGCACATATACATCACAAACTCAAGGGATGTTCACATCGCTTGGACTGTCAAGAGGTTTCCTCCGTTTAGTGGCTTCCACCTTAACCACTATGATGGCGTACTTTGCACCTATACTAGGTATAGCCCTAGGTGTTGACACCATCTCAGGGGAAAGGGAGAAGGGTACCCTAAAGATGGTTCTCTCCCAACCCATTTTTAGAGACACTTTCATCAACGGAAAGTTTTTAGGAACTTTTCTGGCAATCTCCCTGGCGGTGTCGGTAGTTTCATTTATAGAGGTTAGTGGATGTATACTGGTTCTTGGAATAACACCTACAATCGATGATACTGTTAGACTTGTACTTTTCGTGTTGTTCTCTATACTCTACACCATGACCTACTATGGTATAGCTGTATTCATCTCAACAGCTGCGAAAAAGACAACGGTAAGCGTTATTGCTAGTGTTATGTTATGGGCTACATTAACGTTTATAATGCCCATTGTTGCCTCCCTAGTTGCATCGTCCATGGTGCCTATCAGAATACAACCAGGCCAAAACATCACCATCATTCGCCAAGGTGCTGGAAATATAACTATCGAACAACAACAATTAATGGAGGCACTTAGCAAACGAGCAGCTATTTCAGAGACAGTAAACATGTTTACACCCAACTACCACTTTACTAGGATTGCCCAGTACATTTTGCAAGCATATGTAAGGGTGGGATTCGGGGGATTTGTCATTGAAGGTGCTGGCAGGGGTGTAGTAAGTGAAACTCAAAGAGCCGTTTCCATCATGGAAAATTTGTCTTCAACTTGGCCAAATATACTGGTGCTAGTAGTTATAACAGCCTTCATATTCATAGCCACATACCTGCTGTTTGTAAGGCAGGAAGCTAGATAACCAAAAATATACGTCATCATGGTTACAACATGCAGGATAAAGTGGAATGTTTCCACTGTTAAGGCTTTTCGATTACTGTTAATGTCGAATAGCTATTTTTGCGGTTTTTTCCTGTTCTAAGTCCACCAAAACTATTGTCTGTCCATTTACATCCTTACCCAGCACTATAATAACTGTTACAGCAAAATCTACAACAACGCCATCTCCTTTAACAACTGTTGCGAATATTGGCCTGACACGTGTAATGTTGTATCCTTCATTTAAAAGATTTTGACCTCCATACTATTAGGTGTTATAAGACGAACACTACGGTTTATTTAAAGGATTTTTCAGAATTATATCAAAACATTGTCAAAATTTATCATACGTACAGTATGACAAGTCTTTTTAATAAGCGACGGTACATCTTTTAATCATTAAACTCTAATAAGAAAGGTCAGCCATTTGGGGGCCGTTCAGATGTTTGAAAACACTCGCCCCCTTAAATATCTTCTTGGCTGGTTGATAGCTGGCACTAGAGGGGGCTCAACACGAGCAAAGATAATTCAAGCCTTAAGGGAGACCCCGCGAAACGCAAATCAACTGGCAAACCTGCTTAAAATGGATTATAGAACTATAAGACATCATCTTGAAGTTCTTGAGAAAAACAGGCTTATTGTGTCTGCTGGTGAAGAATATGGGAAAACCTATTTTCTATCCCCAATTATTGAGGAAAATTACGCCTTGTTTGAGGAAATTTTGAAAAAGTTTGGAAAAAGTAGAAAAGGAGGTAAAGCAAATGAATCATGAAATGAATGGAAATCCAAGAATTTGGCTACTGCTGGTGCTACTCTCAATTCTGGTAGCTGCCGCCATCTTAACAGCCATATGGGCAGCCTCAACATTCTGGTATCCAAGGCTTCCATGGCAACCACCGGAACGCCCCCCATACATTCCATGGGATATTGAATTTTTTTACATAGCTAAAACCGTGATCTGCACAATAAACTCAATTATTCTAACCTTCTTAGTGTTTGTGTACATCAGTATATACAGAAAAATCCACTCAGAATTCACGTTAGGCCTAACAATTTTTTCGACAGCTCTCCTTCTTTACGCATTGGCATCTAACCCTATAATAATAAGAGCCTTCGGCTTTAGACTCTTTGGCTTAGGACCGTTTGCATTACTACCAGACCTCTTCACCTTTGCAGCCTTAATTGTCCTACTTTACCTCAGCATCAAATACTAACTTAATCTTTCTTTTTCTAAACAACATACTTTGGTTAACCTTTTAGCTTTAGCATTGATGAGGCAGTATAATATAACTCAATTTTGATGCTTACTATGCCACCGCAGCTCTAAACCAAGTCCCAGACCACATAATAATCTCAAAAGATACAGTTTTCAACAAGATAGCGGGAATAAAAAGAAAAACCCACTGCAATTTAAGTTAACTGAAGAAAATTTTAGTAGCTTCTTTTTCTACATCCACTTATACAGCCGTTTTTTATCTCATTTGCAAGCTTAGCTATTTTAGGCAGTTTTTGTAAAGGGTTTTCCAAGTTTTCCGTGTATATTCTTGCGTATGCACTTCCAACAACAACACCATCAGCCCCAGCAGAAACCAAGGTTTCAGCATGCTTCCTTTTTGAAACTCCAAAACCAACTATTAGGGGTTTGTTAACCGTTTCTTTAACTTTTTCTATCAGCTTAATTGTGGTTTTTAGGCTTCTTATTTTTGAGCCTGTAACACCTTCAAGACCTATAAGGTATATAAAACCTGAAGCTTCAGCCAATATTTTTTCACATCTTTCTGGAGATGTTGTTGGTGCAACTTGAAGTATTAAATGCATTTTTCGCTTTTTAACCATCTCCATAAAGGGTTTTGCCTCTTCAAATGGAAGGTCTGGAATTAAAACTGCTTGAACACCGGCTACAGCTATTTTATCTAAAAACTTTTCAAAACCCATTGTGTATGGTATGTTAAAGTAAGTTGTTACAACTATCGGCGTGTCTAACCCTTCAAACCTAAGCCTTTCAATACCTTTAATACATTTTTCAGGAGTTACACCAGCTTTTAAGGCTCTTTCACAGGCAGCTTGAAAAGTTGCCCCGTCAGCTATAGGGTCTGAAAAAGGTATGCCAAACTCTATTATGTCTGCACCGTTTCCAGCCAAAGTTTTTATAAGGCTGATGGAAAAATCCTCGTTTGGGTCACCATAGTAAACATGTGCCATGTGGACTCCTTCTGCACGTTTTTTTAATGTTTGGATTTTATCTTCAAGCTCCATAAAAATACCTCAAAATGGTTTCTATGTCCTTATCTCCCCTTCCAGAGTAGTTTATAACTACAATCTCATTTTGACCAAATTCTTCAGGATGGTTTAGGACGTAGGCTACGGCGTGAGCCGTTTCAAGTGCAGGTATAAGCCCCTCTGTTTTACACATAACTTTAACAGCTTCAAACACCTCTTTATCAAAAGCATAGCAGGGTTTAACCCTCCCAATTTCACACAAATAAGATATCTCAGGCCCCCTTCCAGGATAGTTTAACCCAGCAGCCCTTGTTTTTGAAGGTCTAATTTGGCCATACTCGTCCTGCAACACCTGCATTAGGCTTCCATGTAAAACCCCAGGCCTACCAAGTTGAAAGGCTGCAGCGCTGTTTTCCGCGTTTAGGTTTTCTCCACCACCCTCAACAAAATAAAGCCTAACTTCAGCATTATCAATAAAAGGTTTGAAGGCGCCTATGGCGTTGCTTCCCCCACTTCCACAAGCAACTATGGCGTCTGGAAGGCAGCCTTCCTTTTCAAGAATCTGTTGTTTAATCTCCTGACCTATCACGCTTTGAAATGTTGCTACAATTGTTGGAAACGGATGAGGCCCAACAGTAGACCCCATCAGGTAGTGGGTTGTTCTGGAACATGAAGCCCACTCTCTAAGAGTTTCCGATACTGCATCCTTTAAAACACCTGCCCCAGTTTTTATAGGTCTTATTTTTGCCCCAAGAAGCTTCATCTTTTTAACGTTGGAGGCTTGTCGTTGAATATCCTTTATACCCATAAAAATTTCTGTTTTTAAACCACAAATATTACCAGCCATAACTGTTGCTAAACCATGCTGGCCAGCAGCTGTTTCTGTTATTAAACGTTTCTTCCCCATTTTCTTGGCCAGCAACGCTTGTCCTAAGGTGTTGTTAAGCTTATGTGAACCTCCACAAAGTAAGTCTTCACGTTTAAGGTAAACCTTAAAACCAACAGTTTTGCTAAAGTTTTTAGCATAATAAAGCGGGGTGGGTCTTCCACCATAATCTCTTAAAAGCCCTGTAAATTCCTGCTGAAACTCTTGAGTTGGATAGATTTTTTCAAAAGCTTCTTCAAGCTCTATTAACGCTTGCATTAAAATTTCACTTACATACTGCCCACCGTACCTGCCAAACCTTCCCTTTAACATCTTAAAACCTCCTTAGGTATCTGCTAAACACACTTGTTTTGCGTTTTTTATGAAAGCTTCAACCTTTGCATAATCCTTCACACCTGGTTTCGCCTCAACCCCTGTTGAAACATCCACCGCATAGGGCTTAACAGTTAAAACGGCTTCTTTAACGTTTTCAGCATTTAAGCCTCCAGCCAGTATTAACGGCTTAGGATGGATGGCTTCTTTAATGCGTTTGCTTACCATCCAGTTATGGGTTAAACCTGTCCCTCCATGTTTTCCAGCTATCCAAGAATCTAGTAGGATAGCATCAAAAAACTTTGCAGCTTTAACAGCCTCTTGAACAGCCTCCTCAGATTTAACATTCACACCTTTAACTAGAATAGCATCTGAAAGTTTTTCTCTTAATGTTGCTGTTTCAAGGGTAAATTCTCCATGAATTTGAATTATGTCGGGCTTTAACCTTTCATAAAGATTTAAAACTGTTTCTAAACTTTGGGGAGTGAGCACTAAAACACTTTTCACAAAAATTGGAACACTCCTAAACAGTTCTTCAGCTTTCTCCAACGATAAGTTTCGCGGTGAACTTGGAACTCCAACAACAAAACCTACGGCGTCAGCACCCAAACTACAAACTACTTCAAGGTCCTTTATACTGGTAATTCCGCAAATCTTAACCTTAACTGTTCTCATAAACCATGCACAAGCTCCCTAACCTTCTTTTCAACATCTTCAGCTAACATAAATGCTGAACCAACAAGAAAAGCATCAGCCCCACAAGCCCTTAGAAACCTTATATCACAAGCATTTTGGATTCCACTTTCACTTACAACAATTTTTCCGCAATTTTTTACACCAGCTAACACTTGTTCAGTTACTTTTAAATCAACTTTTAGGGTTTTTAAGTCTCTGTTGTTTACGCCTATTATGTCGGCATCCGTCTTAAGCGCCGCCATAAACTCGTCTTTAGTATGAGTTTCCAAAACTACTTCAAGGCCAAGTTGATGGGCAAGCTGAATTACTTCTTTAAGAGAATGGTTAGTGTAACCTTGTTGAAATATTGCATATATAAGTAATATAGCGTTGGCGCCAAGTTTTGAAGCAGCCTCCACCTGAAGAAGATCAACAACAACATCCTTCATCAATATTGGAAGGTTGGTGTGGTTTCGCGCTTCTTTAAGGGCTTTAAGGGATCCTCCAAAGTGTTTAGGTTCCGTCAACACAGATATTCCAACAGCACCTCCACGTTCCAATGCTTTAACAATTTCTGCTAAGTTGCTGATTTTCCTTAAAACGCCATAAGATGGGGAACGAGGCTTAACTTCAGCAATTATAGGTGTATTTTTACACTTTTTTATAGAGGTTTTTAAGCTTATACGGCATCTTGGAAAGTTTTCCTCACCTACGTTGTAGTATCCGGACATTACGGTTTTAACGGCATCTTGAGCCAAAATGTCGAGAAAATCAGCCATATTTGGCTTCCAACTCCTCAAGTTTTGAGAGGTTGCTTCCCTCGTAGTAGTGTAGTAAGTCCTTTAACTTCTTGTAGGCGGCTCCACTTTCAATAGATTGACGTGCAAGCTCCATGGCATAACCATAGTCTTCCGCTTTTCCACCTACAATAATCGCCGCGGCAGCATTTACAAGCACTATATCCTTTTTAGGGTTTCCATTTTTAAAGATGCCATAAAGAATTTTAAATGTAAGCGTAGCGCTTTCTTCAGGAGCGACTCCTGAAATTTCTTCAGGTTTAGCTTTTCTTACACCAAAATCTTCGGGTGTAACCTCTAAAGTTTTAATTTCTCCGCTTCTTAACCATGCAACCAATGTTTTTCCTGTAGTGGATATTTCGTCAAGCCCATCTAACCCATGATAAACCATAGCTTCTTCAAGGTTGAGATGTTTAAGCACCATTACAACCTTATTCACAAGACTTGCTTCATAAACACCTATTACTCGGGTGTTTGCACATGCAGGGTTTGCCAATGGCCCAAGAATGTTAAAAACAGTTCTTATGCTTAACTCCTTTCGAACATTAGCCACGTTCTTCATTGCTGGATGGAATGCTGGAGCAAACATAAAACCTATACCAATGTTTTCAATTGCCTTTTTAACGGTTTCAGGTTTCACGTTTAGGTTAAGCCCTAACTTTTCAAGGACATCAGCGCTTCCACATTTGCTGGTAACTGAACGGTTTCCATGTTTTGCTATGGTAACACCTGCTCCAGCAGCTACAAAGGTTGCTGTAGTGCTTATGTTAAAGGTTTTAAGCACATCTCCACCTGTTCCACATGTATCAACAAGACGACCATTAACTTCAGGTTTGATTTTATAACAAAACTCCATCATCGCAGAGGTGAAGGCGCTTAGCTCCTCTACTGTTTCACCCTTCATTCTTAAAGCTGTTAGAAAGGAGGCTACTTGAGGTGGAGTGGCCTCTCCAACCATGATTGTCTTCATGGCTTCAAAAGCTTCAGCATATGTGAGGTCTATTTTTTCCACAAGTTTTTGGATGGCTTTATGAATCAATTTTTCACCAACCGTAAATGAAGTTTTCTAAAATTTTCTTACCGCATTCTGTTAAGATGGATTCCGGATGGAACTGAACCCCTTCAACAGGGTGTGTTAAATGTCGGATTCCCATTATTTCTCCGTCATCTAAAGCCTCTGCAGTTACTTTTAGACAGCTGGGGAGTGAGCTTTTCTTCACAACTAGTGAGTGGTAACGCATGGCGGTAATGGGGTTTTTAACATTTTTGAAGATACCTTCTCCATCATGTTTTACTAGGCTGGTTTTCCCATGCATAACCCTCCTAGCCCTTACAATCTTACCGCCGAAAACGGAGGCTATTCCTTGACATCCTAAACAAACACCTAAAGTTGGGATTTTTGGGCTTATAATCCGTAAAATATCGCTACAGATTCCGAAGTATCGGTTTTTTTCAGGTGTGCCAGGTCCAGGAGAAATAACTATCCTGTCAGGATTAATCTCCAAGGTTTTTTTGAGAGTTAGCTTGTTGTTTCTAAACACTATGGGTTTTGCTTTAAGTTCTCCCAAGTATTGTACAAGGTTGTAAACAAAAGAGTCATAGTTATCAATAACCAAGACTTTCACGACACTTCATCCTCCTTAGCAAGTTGGAGAGCTTTAAACAAGGCTTCAGCCTTATGCTCCGTCTCAAACCATTCTTTTTCAGGGTCTGAATCTGCAACTATTCCTGCTCCAGTTTGAATGTAGGCGTAATCTTTACATGCAATCAACGTTCTTATGGTTATGGCGAAATCAGCATTCCCGTTAAATGAAAAGTAGCCTACAGCTCCAGCATATGGGCCTCTTCTTACACGTTCACATTCTTCAATGATTTCCATTGCTCTAACTTTTGGTGCTCCTGAAACAGTTCCAGCTGGAAAAACAGCCTTTAACGTGTCGTAGCTGTCACATCCATTTCTAAGCTTTCCAGTAACTCTTGAAACAATATGCTGAACATGGCTGTACTGGTAAACTTTCATAAATTCAGGAACCGAAACTGTGCCGAATTCTGAAACTTTACCAACATCGTTTCTAGCCAAATCTACAAGCATTACATGTTCTGCACGTTCCTTAGGGTCTAGGAGAAGTTCTCTTCTTAAAGCCCTGTTTTTAACTGCATCTTTAACACGTGGACGTGTACCGGCAATGGGAAAGCTTTCAATCCAGCCGTTTTCCACTCTAACAAGCATTTCCGGACTTGAGCCGACGATTTGACGTGGCCCCATTTTTAAGAAGTACATGTAGGGGGATGGGTTGATTTTCCGTAAAACCTTGTAAAACGGGATTAGACTTCCATGAAACTTAAATTCGTAACGTTTTGAGAGAACAACTTGGAAAATATCGCCAGCAGTTATGTACTCTTTAGCCTTAGCAACGTTTTTTTCAAAATCTTTTTTGGTAATGTTAACTTTTAGGTCAGAGTGTTGGAGGGGTTCAACGTTAGATTTTTCATCAATTACTGCTAATAACTCCGCTAACCTGTTTCTGTTTAGATAGTAGTAGAAGGTTTCTTTCTTTTTATGGTTAAAAATTATGCCATCAAGAAAAATCGCCATTTCAATGTCAGGAAAACCTAAATCATCAGTAGCCAAGTTTGGAAGCTTTTCCCAGTAACGGACAGCATCATATGAGATGTAGCCGACACCACCGCCAAGAAAACGGAAATTGTTTAATGTAACAGTCAATTTTCCGATAATTCTTCTTAGGGTATGTAGAGGATCTTTAACTTCTAAAAACGTTTTTTCTTCCTGAACTTTGTTGTAAATTTCAGCCTTCCCATCTTTTATCTTCAAAACTATGTACGGGTCAAAACCGATGAAGGAGTATTCTGCAAGTTTTTTAGGGCCTTCTACGGACTCTAAAATGTAGATGTAATCGTAATGTTCAAAGATTTTGGTAAACAAGTTAACAGGTGAAGTCTTCCTTTTAAACTTCACAAGCATTGGATGTTCAGAATGCTTAGATAGGCCAAACACAATTCCCCATAGACATCAACATAATATTGGCATATAAGCATATATTTAAGCTTTAATGTACATTAAAGTACATAGTAAAGCCTGCTTACTCTTACACTATTAAACGACATCCATGTTGCTTAAAGCTTTAAGCATAAGAAGATAGACGCATCATATGTATCCAAAATTCGGTTTTTAAGGAAGATAAACAATGCCAATTTCATAAGATTAAAAACAAACTCTCAAAAACAATAAATAAAAAACATGGTACCACAACTTTTCTACATACTTTAAGCAACAACATATCTGAAAAACTGGAAAAGGGGAAATTGTAACAAAAATCTAAGTAACCGTCAACCTAACATTGCTAACCCTTTTATTACAACCCAACAAAAATCAAAAAGCTATAAAATAGGGAAAATAACCAACTTACTTTACCATATGGTTTAGGAATACATAAGGATTTGAAACGTAAACAAAACATTAACCTACCTTGCCATCCAGCTTTATTTTCAAGTAAAATTTTCAAGTCACATATTTTCTAGGTGGTTTGAAGTTTTACATAAAAACTACTTAACTTACAAACTATATATTTGGCTTGTTCAATTAATTTATTTGCCAAAATGTTTGGTGGGGGCATCTTATTTATGAAAAGTATTTTTCCAAAGAAAGGTTTGAGCAAAGAAGAGGTTTTACATAAGCTAAAAAACTATGCCACGGATGACCTTGACCCCTACAGTGGAAGACTTTTCACAATTGCGTTTGAGCCTGGAATTGAAGAAGTGCGTGAGGTTGCGTTTGAAGCGTTTAAGATGTTTGCATTTAAGAACATGCTTGACTTTACAGAGTTTCCAAGCATGATAAGAATGGAGAAGGATATAATAGATTATGCAACCTGCTTGATGCATGGCGATGATCAGGTTGTGGGGACGTTTACCTTTGGTGGAACTGAAAGTGTTTTTCTTGCAGTAAAAGCCGCAAGAGATAGTTTCCTGCTTAAGAAAGGTTCAATTACGGTTCCTGAGATAGTTATGCCAGTTACAGGACATCCATGTTATGATAAAGCTGCAGAGTATATGGGTTTAAAAGTTAAGAGGGTTAGAGTAGATGAAAAAACCTTCACAGCAGATCCGGAGGCAATTAACGAGGCGATAACAAAGGATACTGCAATGATTGTCGGCTCAACTCCAAATTGGCCCTTCGGCACCATAGACCCAATAAAAGACCTTGCTGACATAGCGGTTGATAAAGGTATATGGCTTCATGTTGACGCGTGTGTAGGTGGATTTGTTCTTCCATTTATGAAAAAGTTTGATGAAAGAATTCCTGACTTTGACTTTAGAATTGAGGGGGTTTCTTCAATTTCAATGGATCCACATAAATACGCCTACACTCCAATAGGCGCCTCGCTTGTGCTTTTTAGAAAAAAGTTTCATAAAATGTTTTCTCAATTTTCCAATTTGAGGTGGCCAGGTTATCCAATTGTAAACCCTGCAGTTTTATCCTCCCGTTCTGAGGCTCTTTTAGCTGCAGCATGGGCTACAATGCACTTCCTAGGTGAAGATGGCTACTTAAACCTTGCAAAAAAGATTGTTTCAGCAAAAAACAAGATAGTAAACGGATTGGGGGAGGCTGGTTACAGTGTTATGGGTGAGCCGTCTGTAATTGTAGCGTTCACGTCAGAGATAAACCTCTTTAAGCTTTCGGATGAAATGTCAAAAAGGGGATGGTTTTTAATGCCGCAAAAGGGAATTGCAAACATGAAAATACCGCCAAGTATTCATTTAACAATAACTCCAATTCATGAAAAGATAGCGGATCTTATGATATCAGACTTGAAGGTGTGTACCGAGGTTGTGAAAAAGTTTCCACGAAACGAGGCTGAAAACCTGCTTGAAATCTTCAGCATTGCTCTAGGTATACTTTCACCAGGTGAGATGGATATTGTAGCTCTTTCAAAGCTTTTTACTGAAGCAGAAAAAATCCTTGAAACCCAAGGAGAAAAAATTCTTCAGGCACTTGGGCTTGAAAAAGGCTTTCCAAAGGAGATGGGTTCAATTTTTCAACTGTTAGCTTCAATTCCACCAGAGATGGCGGAACTGCTTGCAAACTATGTTGTGATAGAAATGTTCAAAAAAGGTGTTTAACTGTAAACTAACCTGGTTAACGTTTAAACATTTAAGGGATCAAAATTGGAGTAAAACTGAAAATGAAAAACATACAAGCTATGCACCACTTACCATCAACATCAACTTTTTACTTACCAGTTGGCTGAAGAACCTAAACCTAACTTAAAAATGATAAATGATAATGTAAACAGTATTCCACTTAACATGAATAGTAGGTTAAAGCCCAGAAGCATGGATATAAACCCTCCTACAAGCATACCGGTTGCACTTCCAAGTTCAATAACACCTGTGTAAAAGCCTACTCTCCCCTCTGGTATTATTTCCATACATAAAACATTGGTTGAAATTGTAAACATAGACCAGAAAACTCCTATTAAAACTAGGATTAAGATGGCAAGTGTAAGTGAAGCTGTGTAGGGTAGATAGATAAAAGCCGAGATTAAGGGAAAGAGAAATGCACGGAAAAGTGAGGATACTTGGACGGCCCGTCTTTCACCATGGTTTTCAATCCAGCCTTCACAAAAAATGTAGCCAAAAAGCGAGCCAAGTGAGTTGAATAGGAAGACGAAGAAGATTGAGGAGGAAGATACGCCAACATTTAGGAAAAAGATTGGAAGAGGCGTAAACGTCATTTGGGTTGCAAAGGAAAACATTAACACTCCAAGACAAAACAGGATGGGGCTGTCCGAACCTGTAAACTTCCTGATAAACTGAGGTTTTAGCCTATCCTCCCAGCCAATTATGAAGGATACTCGGTTGACAACACCAACAACCCTTTCAAACCTTAAAAATTTCCTCTCAACCATCCAAGGTGGATCCTCAACCAGAAATAGTGAAAGAATGAGGGATGTGAAGATAAAAATCCCTCCTAAAATGAGAAGCCCACGATAACCGTAGCTGGCAACTAAAAGTGTACCTGTAACCAATCCTATAAGGCTTCCAAGTGCCAAAGTAAACCTGTACCTTGCAACATTACTATCCCATTCGCTTCTTGATGTAGACTCGGCAATAAGTATTCCTGCTACTGAAGGAGAAGCTGAACGGAAAACTCCAAGCATAGCACTTAAAATTAAAAGTTCACCTATGCTTTTAACCTTGGATAGAAGGATAAATAGGAAGCTTAAAATTAGAAGAGATGATACTACAATTACCTTGCATCTTCTCATCTTATCTGAAAGATAACCCCAAAAAATTGAAGCTGGAATTGATGAGAAACCTGCAACTGCAGCCGCCATGCCAACCTCAACTAAACTTCCATTCAACTCCCCAACCACGTAAAGCGGTAGAAGAATGGAAAGCAATCCTAAAGCCATTTCCCCTGGAAGTAAAGCATAATACCAAGTCTGCTTCACTCAGTTTCCCACCTTACCAAGCTTGTTAGAAACTGTAGCAGGAATGATATTTTACAATAAAGGATATAAAGAATTTAGATGGAAAACTGCTTCCCACTTACTTAAAAAAGGTTGGGTAAAGGCTAATTTTTAACACATCCACTTAAAAACTGGATGTAAAAATTATGTTTTTTCAGCATTTAAGGTGAAACGTAGTAGTATTCCTCTATCTCTTTCTGGTATCTATCCATTTTTGAACCTTCCTTGTTAACCCTAGGCCTTCCTGTTGACGGGTCTCTTCTAAACGTTACTCCAACGTCTTTTAGAAAGCTGTTCATTCCATCTCTAAGGCTTAAAGGTTTACTTGCACATCCATGTTTTCCAGGTTTTCCGCTGAAGCATATAAGCTTATCAGCTATAAAGTCTTGTACGCTAACGTCATGTTCAACAACTATTGCCGCTGCACCTAAATCTTCAACCCTCTTCCTGATAATTTTTGCAATACTAAGTCTTTCTTCAACATCAAGAAAAGCGCTAGGCTCGTCAAGCAGGTATAGTTGAAACTTTCCGGATAGGCATAAGGCTACAGCAACTTTTTGGATTTCACCACCGCTAAGCTCATCAGCCTTTCTGTTAAAAATTTTTTCAAGCTCAAGAGGGGAAACAATTTCCGACCAGTATAGCGAGGTGTTAAATTCTTCTCCAGCAGCTTTTTTAAGCATTTCCTCAACTGTAAGCTCAGGGTTTAAGGAGACATATTGAGGTTTATAGCTTACATATTCACCAGAAGGCACGTAAACCTCCCCAACATCAGGTTTAATTTCACCTGAAAGAATTCTAATAAAGGTTGTTTTACCTATACCGTTTGGACCTAAAACCCCTATAACCTCACCTTTATAGATAACCCCCTCCTCAACCTCAAGGGTAAAATCTTTAAAAGACTTTTTAAGCCAAGTCCAGCTGAAAAGTGGTTGAACTCCAACCCATGTTGATGTTGGAGGTTTAACGTGAAAACGTATAGGTTCATCTCTAAACCTTACGTTGTCATCAACAAGAAAACCTTCAAGGTAGACGTTTATTCCAACTCTAACTCCATGTGGATGGGAAACAATACCGTAAACTCCAGGTTTACCGTAGATTATGCAAACCTGGTCTGAAAGGTAGTCTAACATGGCAATATCATGTTCAGCAACAACAACAGTTTTACCCTCCCCGGCAAGACTTCTAATAAGTTTGGCGGCGTTAAGCCTTTGTTTAACGTCAAGGTAGCTTGAAGGTTCATCAAAAATGTATACGTCAGCCTCCCTGCAAAATGCAACAGCAATAGCCAACCTTTGAACTTCACCGCCTGATAAAACCTCAACTTTTCTGTTTAAAACCTCCTCAAGCTCCAGCTTATCAACAACATGGTCAAGTTTTCCACGTTCATCAAACCTTTTTAAAACATCTTTAACCTCGTCTTTAACAATTTTAGGAATTTTTTCAATATGCTGAGGTTTATGGACAACTTTAACTTTACCATCCTTAAGCCTTGAAAAGTATTCTTGTAAAGGTGAACCTTTAAAATGCTGTATAACATCGTCCCAGCTGGGCGGGGTGTTAAGTTTTCCAAGGTTAGGTTTAACTTCACCTGACAAAATTTTTAAAGCTGTAGTTTTTCCTGTACCATTTTTACCTACAAGACCTGTAACCTTTCCAGGTAACGGTATAGGTAGCCTGTAAAGTTTAAAAGCGTTTTCCCCATACCTGTGGCTACATTCCTCCTCAAGCTCCTCTGGAAGGTTTACTATGGATAAAGCTTTAAAAGGACATTTTTTAACACAAATTCCACATCCACTACACAAAACCTCAACAATTGAAGGTTTACCATCCTCATCCTCAAACTTTACAGCATAAATTTTTGTTCTAACCATTGGACAAAAACGTTGACAAACCTTTCCACATTCATCAGGTTTACATTTATCCTTATCTAAAACAGCAACCCTAACCAAAAAAAGACACCAGTTAAATTTGAGAAGAAGAAGGGGAGGGTAAAAAATTAATCTGATTTTAGTTTAAAGTTTCACCATTCCTCTTCTTCTTCCTCCCACTCTTCCTCCTCGCCCCATTCCTCCTCTTCTAATCCTTCTTCCTCCCACTCTTCTTCTTCGCTCCAATCGTCTTCCTCAAATTCTTCCATTTTTACGAAATCCTTCAGCATGTTTTTTCCCCCAACCTCTATAAGCATTGTTTTTTGAGAGGTTGTTCTACTACTTAAATTTTACCGTTACTTTTTAACAGCCCCCTGAGTATTTAGTTATTTTGTGTAGATTTTAACAGAAAAAAAGTAATTAGCTTGTAGACTTCTTTCTTAGCTAAAGAATGTTTAATCCACTTGAAGAGTTAAAAAGATGATTTAAAAATGATTGTTCCATTAAATGATGAAAACCTTAAGCTTGCAGCATCAATTGTGAAAAGGAATGGGCTTGTAGTTTACCCTACTGAAACAGTTTACGGGCTTGGGGCAAACCCTTTTAGCATGGAGGCTGTTAAAAAAGTTTTTAATGTAAAAGGAAGAAAAGAAGATAAACCCATACCTATAATTGTTTCAAGCCTAGATGAAGCGTTAAAACTAGCCTACTTCTCGGAAAAAGCTTTAAAGCTTGCAGAAAATTTTTGGCCTGGCCCGTTAACCATTATTCTTCCCCGTAAACCTTTAACACCAGATTTTCTTGGCAGTAGGGAGTTTGTGGGGGTTAGAGTTCCAAATAACGCTTCAACCCTTAAACTTGTAAAGATTTGTGGGGGATTTTTAACTGGGACAAGTGCAAACGTTAGCGGTCAACCTGCACCAGTAACAGCTGAAGAAGCTGAAAGACAGATTGGGAAGCATGTTGACTTGATAATTGACGGTGGAAGAACATTTTACGGTTTAAGCTCAACAGTTGTAGACCTTTCATCAGGAGAGGTTAAGGTTTTAAGGGTAGGGCCGATTAAAATTGAGGACATTTTAAAAGTTTTAAGTAACATATAACTTTTTAAGTTGTTAACACCAAAATTTGTCAAGGTTAGTCTGTTTGGAGGCTGTCACTTTTGATGAAGTCTGAATTTAACATTTTTCAGTTGAAGGTTTCTCTACCTAGAAGCCCCTTACGTTATTTAAACTCCTATCTTATTGTTAATGGTGATGATAACCTTCTGATTGATACAGGTATTTTTTCTGAGAAGGCTTTTAACTCGTTAAAAAGTGAACTGGGTAGGGTTGGATTTAATGTTAAAGATGTAAAAAAGGTTTTGTTAACCCATTTTCACGCTGACCATGTTGGTTTAGCTGGAGTTGTTAAGTTGGAGTCTAATGCTGAAGTAATGATGAGCGACTTGGAGTATAGGTTGCTTAAAAAGTTTATAGTAGGTTTTAAGGAGAATTTTCAGGAAAAAGTTGATTTTTGTGTTAGTAACGGTTTACCGGAGGATTTAGCCTTAAAAATGTTAAAACTTCATCCTGCAACTAGGACTGTTAAGGCTTATAACCAGTTTTTAAATGTTGATAAGGCTCTTAAAGATGGGGATGAGGTTAAGGTTGGTGAGAAAAGCTTTAAAGCTGTTTTAACACCTGGACATACCCCTGGACATGTTTGTCTTTATGATGAAGATGATAAAATTCTTTTTGCGGGAGACCATATACTTTTAACCATAACCCCAAACATAGCATTACCAGATAAAGGTTATGAGGTTCATCGTCCACTTAAAAGCTACCTTAACAGTTTAGCTAAAATTAAGGATTTTGATGTTAAAACAGTTTTACCTGGTCATGGCAAAATTTTCTCAAACTTTAAAGGTAGAGTTGAAGAGTTATTTTTACACCATAAACAGAGATGTATGGAAATTGTTGAAAAACTTAAAAAAGAGGATTTAACAGCCTACCAGATAGCTTCAAAAATTACATGGAATGTTAAGTATTCATCTTGGGATAGGTATCCCCTTATGCAAAAATATTTTGCGTTTGCTGAAACAATGTCTCATTTACAGTTTTTAAAGGATAAAAAAGTTGTTGAAGAGGTTGAACGTGGAGGAGTAATCTACTACCACCTTTTAAACTTAAATTTTAAATTTTAACCTTCATCCTTCCTTTAAGGAGATCTAGCTAACAGCTAAAGCATCAACAACTTTTTATCTAAGCAATGTAGAGCTAAGGTCCTAGACCTCGGGTTGAAGGGCAAGTATGGCTTAGAATAGTCGGGTAGGTTGCTGCTTATATCATTACCCAGTAACGTTCTTTTCTTAAACCTTTCTCTTTCAACTCTAAAAGCCTCTTCCTTGCCTCATCATAGAATCCGTTATCATGTAAAACCTTTCCCTCCTCGATTGCATCTAATGCTGTTGGAGAAAGATTCTCCATTGCCTTCAGAAACTCCTCTTGGGTAAAGGCTAGAATGTCCAAGGGTAGAAACTCTTCATTTAGCTTGTAAACCTGTTTTGTCCTTTCTAAAGGGTTACCTTTTAACTTGTTTGAGATTAGAACCAGGTCGTAGTCGCTGGCTTTGTTAAAGTCTCCTTTAGCGTAGGAACCAAACAGGATTACAGTAACATCTCCATCAAAGTATTTCAATAACCTCTTAAGAAAAGGTTTAAGGGCTTCCAAACTCATTGGCTGTACACTCCACAAAACTAATTATTTTCTCTGCGTAGGATATTAATCTTTTAGCTATTTCTTCAGAGTAGTATTCAAAAGGAGAACCCTCAGCATATGCATCAGGATAACGTGGGGCAATGTAGTTTCTATCAAGCTCCATGGCTAGGTTTAAAAGTTCTTTTGGAACCTTACAGAAATTTTCCAGTTCTTTAAGAAGCCTTGTCACAGAATGATCTGTTGAAGCTATTCCCAAGGCTCTTAAAATCCCTTTTGTTGCAAGTTCAGCAGACTGCTGAGCCTTAAAACTGGCCCATTCATAGTAGCCACTGTCTAAATCCGATTGTGCGGATTGAAGAGTTCTTTTTGCCTCATTAATCCACCTTTCAAGCTCTCTTCTCTTAAACATGTTTTCACCAAACCTTTAAGTGGGGCAACTCATTTACAGTAGCGATGTCTTCCTCTTTGGTAGAATAAACTACGGCTGGCCTTAATTTAGTTATTTTATTTCCCCCTTTTGCCAGATAGAAAAAAAAGCCAGTTATTGGCGTAAGCTCGGCATGTTTTTGTTGAGTTTCAAAATCTTCATGAGAAAACATGGAATAGGCTTGGCAATATAATGCTAGGTTTCTCACGGGTATGATGGTTGTGATGAAGTTTGTTGTAAACTATGTTGATGTCCACTCTAAAGCTCTAATAGGATTGATACAGGTTGGCAAAATACATAATCATAAGCCAAAACCCAGGACTGGTTAAGCTTTAGGTAAACTTAAAATTTTCAATTTTATCTTTAATTTTAGGTTAAACTGTTTTAACAGTTGTGAGACGGTATGCTTGAAGATTTTAACCTTTTAGTTTCAACTCGTAGGGGAGAGGAAAATGCTGCATGCTCCGAGTTTTGGTATTTGCTTAAGGAGGTAGGTGACCCTGAACCTTTAACGGATATAACACCTGTAAGGGGGCTTATTGTTGCTAAAACAAGTTTAGACCCTTTTGAGGTTGTTAAAAAGCTTAAAAGTTTTTTGGAGGAAAAACCTGAGGAGTTTCAGTATACTTTAAAGGTTATCCCTATTCAGAAGGTTGTAAAAACTAGGATTGAAGATATTAAGGAGACTGTTAAACAGCTTGCGGAAAAAATTGGTGTTGAGGAAAAGTTTAGGGTTACTGTTGAAAAAAGGCATACTGAGCTTGACAGAATGGAGGTTATAAAGGCTGTTGCTGAGGAAATAGATAGAAAGGTTGATTTAAAAAATCCTGACAAAATTTTGTTAATAGAAATTGTTGGAGGTTTAACTGGAATTTCTGTTTTAAGGCCGCAAGATATTCTTTCAATTGTTAAGGAGAAGAGTATTTAAACGTTTACCTTAGCTTAAATATTATCTAATTTTATTCAATTTTCGGGGAAAATGATGGATGAGGTTGATGTAAAGATTCTTAAGGAGCTTGTTAAAAATTCACGTCAATCTTTTCGTGAAATAGCAAAAAAACTTGATATGGCTGTTGGAACAGTGGTTAACAGGGTTAGAAATCTTGAGAAGACTGGGGTGATTAAAGGTTACTCTGTAGTGGTTGACCACGAAAAACTTGGCTACGAGTTAACAGCCATAATAGAGGTTACCGTTGCTAAGGGAAAGCTTTTAGAGGTTGATGAAAAAGTTGCTAAGGAACCTACTGTTTGCGCTGTTTACGATACAACAGGGGTTACAGATGCAATAGTTATAGCAAAATTTAAGACACGTGAAGATTTAAGCAAGTTTGTTAAAAACCTGCTTTCAAACCCTTATGTTGAAAGAACAAACACCCATATAGTTTTAACAACAGTTAAAGAGGATTATGGGATTTTATAGGTGAGTTGAGATTAAGGTTTTAATTATAGATTACAGGATGGGTAACATTAAAAGCGTGTACAACGCGTTTAAGGCTATTAAAGCTAAACCTGTTGTTGTTGATAAACCTGAAGACGTTAAAACAGAAAGAATAGTTATTCCAGGTGTTGGAGGTTTTACTGATGGCGTAAAAAACATTCAACCGTTTACTCAAAAAATTGTTGAAGCATTAAAATCTGACGTTCCAATTTTAGGTATATGTATAGGTGAACAAGTGTTTTTTGAGGAGTCTGAGGAGTCTTTAAGCAAAGTTAAAGGTTTAGGGTTTTTTAAGGGTAGGGTGGTTAAGCTTAAAACAAGTTTAAAGGTGCCTCACATGGGTTGGAACAAGCTAAAAATAGAAAAGCCTGAATGCCCACTTTTCCAAGGTCTTGGTGAAGGATATGTTTACTTTGCCCATTCATACCATGCTAAACCTTTAGAGGATGTTGTTGCCGCCAAAGCAGAATATGGGGAAGAAAAAGTTACAGCTGCAGTTTGGAAAAAAAACGTTTACGGTGTACAGTTTCACCCTGAAAAAAGTGGAAGATATGGTTTAAGTATTCTTAAAAACTTTTTAAATGCGTAGAAGTGGGGGGTAAAAATGTTTTGTAAAAGAATTATTCCATGTCTTGACTGTGACCTTGCAGTACCTGGAGGACGTGTAGTTAAAGGGATAGAGTTTAAACAGATAAAGTATGCTGGGGAGCCTTGGAGGCTTGCAAAAAAGTATTATGAGGATGGTGCTGACGAGATTGTTTTTCTTGATATTACTGCAAGCCATGAGAAAAGAGAAACAATGGTTAAAGTTGTAGAGGAAACAGCTAAACATGTTTTTGTACCTTTAACTGTTGGAGGGGGGATTAAAAGTCTTGAGGATGCTAGAAAAGTTTTTAATGTTGGTGCTGACAAGGTTTCAATCAACACTGCTGCAATTCAAAACCCTAACCTTATAAACCAGATGGCTAAATACTTTGGAAGTCAAGCATGTGTTGTAGCTATTGATGCTAAAAGAAGGTATGTTAAATCTCCAACTGAAGTTGAAGATAAAGTTGTTGTTAAAACACCTGAAGGCTACTGCTGGTTTGAATGTTCAATTTATGGTGGAAGAAAGTTTACAGGTGTTGATGCTGTAAAATGGGCTATGGAGGTTGAGGAGAGGGGGGCTGGAGAAATTTTACTTACAAGCATGGATAGAGATGGAACTGTTAAAGGATATGATATACCTTTAACAGGGGAGATTAGTAGAAGGGTTAAAATTCCAGTTATAGCTTCAGGTGGATGTGGAAGCCCTGAACACATGTATGAAGTTTTTAACCAAACAGAGGCTGCGGCAGCTTTAGCTGCAAGCATCTTTCACTATGAAAAGTGGACGATTAACCGGGTTAAGGAGTATTTAGCCGTTAAGGGTATACCTGTAAGGCTGTAGCAAACATGGTTTTACCAGCTATTTTTTATGTAACGTAGAAGTCTCCACCTCTAAAGATGTTGTCTAAAACCCCGCCTACGGTAAGCATTTCAACCTTCTCCCTAAACCTTTTACACTCATCTAAAACGTTGTCTAGGTGGATGTTGACACCTAAAATTGACGTAAACTTTTTAAGTAGATGGTATGCGGTTAAAACATCTGGTGTTTTAAGGTGGGTTGAAGCTAAGTAGTTTTTATAGGGTACATGACCCCATAGACTTACACCTTCAACGTTAACCTTTTTAAGACTATCCAAGATTATGGAGTAGATGCTACATGGTCCATCATAGTTTACAGGTTCAACTCCAAAGCTTTTAAGTAAACTTTTCAGGTTTTCACTACTTACTAAACCTGAAATTCTCGGTTCTGTAACGTAGTCTACAAGGCCGCCTAGGCAGTAGAGTCTTTTAACCTTAAAACTTTCAACCAGGTTTAAAACCTCATCCACAAACTTAAACCATTTAAAGTTAGGTTCAAACCCGTAAACAACCAAGATGTTAAAGTTTTTAGAGTAGAAAACGTCTATTCCAGGTGGTTTAACATCCTTAATCAACCCGTCTTCAACAACCACAAACGGTCTACTTAACATGTAATCGTAAAATTCTTCACCAAAACTTTTAACCTTTTCAACTTCGCCAAGCGATTTTAAAAGGTATTCAATACTAAAGGTTACAACCATTCCAGCATCAGAGTAACCTTTAAAACCTAAAACCATGTAGTCAGCCTTACCCATAAAAACACCTACAAAACTTGGTAGCTACATCCTCTTAAACTTTCCAGTAGAGGTGTAGGTGAGAAGGGTAAAGTTAAACTTTAGGTTTAATTAGGTTTGAGGGAAAGAAAACGCTTTAATCTCTTTACAACTTAAAGGAGATAGAAGAGGTTTTAGGTGTAGGTTGAGGTTTTTTGAAGATTTTAGCTTTAGATGTTGGCGCCGGGACGAAGGATGTTTTACTTTATGATGATTCTGTAAACGTTGAAAACTGTGTTAAGCTTGTTTTACCCTCACCTTCAAAGGTTTACGCTGAAAGGGTTAGACAGGTAACAGGTAAAGGTAGAAATCTGCTTGTTAAAGGTGAAACTATTGGTGGAGGGGTTTTAACGGTTTCAATTTTAAACCATTTAAGAAGAGGTTTTAAGGTTGTAATGACTGTTGATGCAGCGTATACTGTAAGAAACAGGTTGGAGGATGTTGAAGCCTACGGGATTAAGGTTGTTAAGGATGAAGGTGAATTGGAGAAGTTTGACGGGGAAGTTTTAGAGTTAAGGGAAATCATGATTAACCCAATTGCAGGTTTTCTGGAAAACTTTAACGTTAAAGTTTTAGATGTTGACTTTGTTGGTGTAGGGGTTCAGGATAGTGGAGTTTACCCTAAAGGTGTTGAAAATAGAAGGTTTAGGCTTCAAAAGATGAAGGAGTTTTTGGAAAAAAACCCTAAAGTTGAAAGTTTAGCTTTTAAGGAGGATGAGGTTCCAGAGTTCTTTTTAAGGATGAAGTCTGCAGTTAAGGCTGTTAAAAACCAGCTTCCCAAGGTTAAAGTTTTGGTTATGGATACTGCTCCCGCGGCAATTTTAGGATGTTTAACAGATTTTAAAGTTAAAAATGTTAAACATGCTTTAATTGTTAACGCAGGTAACGCTCACACCCTATTCTCCATAATCTTGGATGGGGAAGTGGCTGGAATGGTTGAACATCACACTCAACAACTTAACAGTGGAAGAATAGATTGGCTTGTAAAGGGATTTTTATCTGGAAAGCTTAAAGATGAGGATGTTTTTAACGATGGAGGGCATGGACTATTCTACTTGGAAAACTTTAAACCTGTAGAAGTTGATGATGTTACGGTTGCAGTAACAGGGCCAAATAGGGCTGTTTTTAGCAACGTAAACTTTAAAGTTTACTTTCCATCTCCAGGTGGAGATGTAATGATGACTGGAACGTTTGGCTTGGTTGAAGCTGTTAAAAGAAAATTTTTAAGGTGAAGTTTTTGGCTAAAGGTAAGAAAAGACCTGTTTTAGCTGTGGATGCTGTTGTAAAGTTTAAGGATGGATTTGTTTTTGTTAAAAGAGGTAAAGAGCCGTATAAAGGTTGGTGGGCTTTACCTGGAGGAGTAGTTGAATACGGGGAAACAGTGGAGGAGGCTGTTAAAAGAGAGGTTAAAGAGGAAACAGGTTTAGATGTTAAAATCATCAAGCTTCTTGGAATATACTCTAAACCTGATAGAGACCCTAGAGGACACTACGTCTCCATAGTTTACCTTGTAGAGGCAGTTTCAGATAGGCTTAAAGCCTCCTCAGATGCTGAAGATGCAAAGGTTTTTACCGGTAAACCTGAAAAACTGGCTTTTGACCATGATAAAATTTTTGAAGATGCAATGAAAATCCTGGAAAGTCAGCGTTATTAATGGAAAACGTGAGACTTTTAGTGTAGGTGCAGGTATAATGTTTTTTAAGCCTTAACTCACCTTTTATCTTTTAAAGTTTTATTTTATGTAAAGTTGAAGTGGAAAATTTAAGTCTGAGCTTATAATTTTCTAATTTCCTCAATAAGGTTGAAAAAGTTTAGCTTAAACAAAAACAACGTTAATATTCCTCTTCACACTTTATTCTTTAGCTGGTTGTTTTGAGTTTAAAAGATGAATTTTTAAGGCTTCTGGAAACTGATAAAGAGTTTCGTTACGCTATTCTAGGCTTTTTAGGTATAGAAGAGATTCTTAAAGCCATAAGGTCTCTTCAAGAACAGGTTGTAGACAACTCTAAGGCTATAAGAGCTTTACAGGAACAGGTTGAACAACATTCTAAGGTTTTAAGTGAACATTCTAGGGCTATAAGGTCTCTTCAGGAAGCTGTTGAACAACACTCCAGGGTTTTAAGTGAACATTCTAGGATTTTAAGTGAACACTCAAAGGCTATTATGTCTCTTCAGGAAGCTGTTATGGAGCATTCAAAGGTTATAAGTGAACATTCTAAGGTTTTAAGTGAACATTCTAGGGCTATAAGGTCTCTTCAAGAGGTGGTTAAAGAACATTCTAAGGTTTTAAGTGAACATTCTAGAAGGATAGAGGTGCTTACAAGGCTTGTTCATGCTTTGGGTGCACGTTGGGGTTTGATGGCTGAGGATGCTTTTAGAAGCGGTATGAAGGGTTTGGTTGAAAGGTATTTTGGTGGGAGGGTTGAAAGGTGGGTTTATGATGATGTTGAGGGTTTTGTTTTTGGACGTCCTTGTGTTGTTGAGGTTGACCTTGTAGTTAAGGATATGGGGCATGTTCTTGTTGAGGTTAAGTCAAGCATATCAAAGGCGGACGTGTCCAAGCTTTTGAGGATAGGTCAGCTGTACGAGAAGGTTAGGCTTGTAAAACCTAAACTTGCAGTAGTTTCACCCTACATTGATGATGATGCTAAAAAGTTTGCTGAGGAGTTGGGTATAGAAACGTATACGGCGTTAGAAGGTTAATGTTAACATAAACTTTAAGTGTTGCTGGAAAGGTATTTTAAAACTTCCTCGTCTGTTAGGTCATACCAGTTTTCATATGCATCTGCAACGGCAAAAACAGGTCCGCCACGTATGTTTAAGCATACTATAAGGTTGATGTTGGGGTTTGAGGTTAACAGGTTTACTGCGCTTAAAGAGCCTGTTGGGGATGCTACAACAATTTTTTTAGGTTTATGTTTGGCTACGATTTCAACGGCGGTAAGCATGGTGTAACCTGTGGCTAAGCCGTCGTCGACAAGGATTACAACTTTTTCTTCCAGGTTTGGGATGGGTTTACCTTGTCTAAGCTTTTTAACTCTTTCTTCAAGTTTTAGCATTGTTAACTTGATGGATTTGTTTATCTCATCCTTTGTTAAGCCTATGTTGTCTATCAGTTGCTGGTTTAAAATTGTGGTGCCATTCCAGCCTACAGCTCCAAACCCTGCTTCACTATCCCATGGAATCTGAATTTTTCTGACGATTAGGACGTCTAAGGGTGTTTTAAGTTTTTTAGAAACCATCCAGCCTACAGGAACACCTCCAGCTGGGATTGCTAAAACAATTCCGTTTAAAGGTTTTTCTAAGGTTTTTTCAAGTTGTAAGGCTAACTTTTCACCAGCATCCAGTCTATCCTTGAAAACGTAAAGCTTGTTACGTAGGCTTGGCTCGTCGATAAGCTTCAAACTAAACATGCACGTTTACAACTTTTACATCAACGTTTAAGCTTAAAAATGTGTGGAATGTTTTTGTTGTTAGCTTCTACCCATCGATTATTTCAATTGTTCCTTCTTTTACAATTATTAGTTTTTCCTCAAAATTTTTAATTTTAGTTAAAAGTGATTCGATTTCCTTTATTAGTTTTCAGCTTTTGGAGGGTGTATGTGAAGGAGTATTATGCCGTGAAACTGTTTTGGAGGATATGAGATGGTGTTGGTGAAGTCGAAACCTCTGGTTAGTAAGATACATCTTTCTCTAATTGCCAGGGAGGCTAGCTCTTGGTTTTTAACACCCATTGGTGAATAGTTGACAGTATAACCCTTTAATTCTAGGAAGTTTTTAACAAGTTTTGGAATGTTTTCGTCAAGTAAGAACTTTAGTGTATTTGACGTGGTGCTCGCCTCTGATGATTTTTGCAGCCCAGTCTAATGCTTCTTTAATCATGTCTTTGTTTAGGGTTGGATAGTAGTCTTGGATAATTTCTTCCATGGATAGGTCTGCGGCCAGAAACTCTAATATATCGCTAACAAGTATTCTTGTATCTCTAAATACTGGTTTTCCATGGCAGATTTCGTCATCCACAACTATGTATTTGCCAAACTCAACTCTCATACAGTTTCATCATAATTTCTAAGTAAATGTCATTTAAAAACTTTCAACTATGTTAAAATTAAGTTTCCGTAAAATACTCCAAGTTTAATGGAGAGGTTTGTTAGCGGGGCTTTAGCTAAGCGTTAACAGGAAGTTAGCGGTTGTTTCGTAGAAGATTGCTTACGCTTTTTCCTCTTTTTCTTTATTTTTCTGTGCTTTGTTTGTTTTTGTCTAGGTAGGGTTGCGGGGTATTCAACTTTAGGCTTAACGAAGAGGGTGTGAAGTGTGCTAAACTTTTTTTAGGTTGAAGTTTAGTTTTCCAGCTCCAGTTTTTTCTGCGGCTTTTAAATGTGTTTTTGGGTCTACGTTGTTTACTTCTTTTAGGTTTTTAAATCCTAGAAGGTTTTTTTCTATTTCAACTATTGATGCGTGGTCTACGGCCACGGGGTCTTGGGATGCAAGTATACCTGAGTCTTTGGCTATGGTTTCGTTTAAGCCTGGGGCGCAGTCGCAGAATCTTGTAACTTTTTCAGCAACGTTTACAAAGATGAATGGTTTGTTTTTTAAAGCCTCCAAGATTGCTCCGCAGCATTCACCTATTCTTTTGTTGAATTCTTCCAGGTTTTCCATGGATAGTGTTAGTGAGCCTGTTGGGCATGATATGATGCAACTTCCACATCCAACACATTTGTTGTAGTCTATTTTGGCTTTACCGTTGCTTATGGTTATGGCGTTGAAGCCGCATGCTTTAAGGCATGAGCCACATCCGTTGCATGTTTCAATGTTTGTTTTTGGCTGGTTAACTTTATGCATGTATGCTTTAAGTTTTTTTGCTGCAAAACCCATGGCAACGTTTTTTACAGCACCTCCAAAACCTGAGGCTAGGTGTCCTTTACAGTGTGATAGGACTATGAAGCCTTCAGCCTCGTACAATGCCCTACCTATCATTGATTCTTCAAGTTTGCATCCTTCAACCTTGATGTTAACTCCGTTTTCACCCCAGATTCCGTCGGCGATGATGATGGGTGCGTTTAGGCTTGAAGATGTAAAACCGTTTTCAGCTGCAACTTCCAAGTAGCCTACCCCTGTAGCTCTAGGCCCGTTGTAGAGTGTTGTTGTGTCTGTAACAAATGGTTTGGCTCCAGCATCCCTTAAAATTCTTACCAAAGCCCTTGCATAGGATGGGTGGAGGTGGGTTCTGTTTCCCCTTTCACCCATGTGAAGCTTTACGGCGACAACCTTACCTTTAAACATGTTTTCCAGGTTAAACTCTCCTAAAACCTTTTTTAAACCTCTAAAGGGTGAAACAACATCTACAGGTGGGGCTGTATAAACAAGGCTCAAAAACAATTCACCAAAAAATTTTAGAAGTTTTAGCCTTATTTAAACATTAAAAAAAATTATTTTTAAAAAGAAAAGTTTAGGAAAAGTTTTGTTGTTAAGTTGCGGTGTACGGGCCTTCGGTGTATGTGCCGTCAACACAAACAACCCTTACCACATACGTTGTCCCTGCAGTTAACGTAACACCATTAATTGATTCGTCGATTATCTCTGCAACCTCGCCTGGATTTACCGCTGTATTGAGATTCGAAGCCGCAAGAACGTTGTTTACATAAATTCTATCTACTGTTAGGCTGGTTGTTCCTACGTTTCTCACATACAAAGTAATTTTATTCCCAGTAGAATTAAGCGTTGCTGCTTCTATTCTTAATGCTTTTCCTGTTTGTGTTACTGTTGTTGTTGTAAAACCCATAACCCACCCGTAAACTATTAACGCTGCCACTACGGCTAAAGCCACCATGAGTAGGGTTGCTATTACAGGTGAAACCGCCTTCTTATCCTTTAAAAGTTTAACCATTTCTTATCCCGTGTAGACAAATTTTCTCGGTACATTTAATTTACAACGCAAATATATATGTTTTACTTTTTCTATGTAAGCTTTACCATGCATGTTGATACATCTTACAATCTCACCATATATAGCTTGTTTCTTCTTTCTCGTAGAAGGTTTCAATTTTTAGCCTAACCTTGTTGATTGCAAATCTGCCTGTTAAATTGTCGCATCCTGTCCATGGTGGCATGGATATGGCGAAGGCTATACGTTTCATGCAACCGTAGGTTTGGCTGTAAGTGATTTGTCCCGCCGCTCCTGATGTATAGGCTAGAGGGTTGGCTGTTTGTCCTCGTAAACCTGAACACCATCCTGTAAAATGCTTGTTCCAATAGCCTGTGCCGTAGGCTTTGTAAACTGTTGTTCCATCCAGGAATGTTAATGAAGGCCTGTTTGTGTCGTCATCGTTTGGTGGGACGTTCCAGCATTCAGGGTTTCCACCATGGCTACACCAGCCATAGCCTTGTGGTTGGCTTTTATATCCTACATTTGGCACATAACTGTAAATGTTCCCCCCTGATTGTGAAAAATACCAAGGTTTTTTAATGTTGTCTGGTGTTTGGACTTCCAGTTTTGTCCAATGTCCAAAGTCAAACCCTCCACGGTCAAGGTAGTAGACACCTGAACCCGTGTAGAAGTAGATAAGCATGATGTAAAGGCTTGTATAGTTGAATGTTCCCCCTTTCCCGTCTGGGTTTCGTAAAGGTAAAACTATTCTACGCCAACCAACCCAATTATCGTATGTTGTCCAGGCAATCCAAACAAGTGAACCATCATGGAGTACAACATCTATTTGTGTACCACTATTTTGGCCATAGAACCAGAAAGCTAAATAATCATAGCTTGAAATGTCAATTGTAGGTGAAAACTCTTTACGAATGGATGGACGGTAATATGTCCCATTTTCATCCAACACAATTTTTAAACAGTTGCTTCCACGCATCAACGGGTTTGTTACATTTGTTATACTTGCGATTCTCCTGTTTCCTGTACCGCTTCCGCTTATACTCCAAAAACTTGTTTGGTTATCATCAAATAGAGTATAGAAGTTTTCTGATTCTTCTTTTTCGTTTACAAGTATAAGTTCCCATGAAAACTTTTTACTTGTACGGTCGACAACAAAGTTATACCTGCCATGTGTAGGGTAGATTTCTCTAGCCTTGTTTTGGTAGTCTAAATCTGTTAAATAGACGTTTTCACCTTCAAGTATGCTTGTTGTACCCCAGAAAGGCAGTTCAGACAGTTCAAGCCTATACCTGGTAAACTTTTCCCCTGATTCACTTGGAATCTCCAAGTTTGTAATTTTTCCTGCAACCGTAAAGCTGCTTGTTTCCAGGATAACGGTTTTTTGGCTTTGATATAGGTTTAAAAGTTTCTGTATGTTCTCATTTACATTTTGACTTATCAAGCCTTCAATTGTGTAAAGCGTTTCAGCCGTGCCTAAAGGCTGTAAAACTGTATGTCTAAAGGGTATTTGATGTCTAGCGTAGGTTTTAACTGGTTTTCTGGTTATTCTGGTTACGTTGCCTATGTTTAAAAGGTCTATTACGTTTTCATCTAGGCCTATTTTAACCATTCCTCAATCACCCTGATTTTTAAAACCTCATCCAAAATTGTTTCAGGTTTATCTCCAAGGGTTATACTCCAAACTTCCCCACCAGAGTCAAGGTTTATTGATATTTTCTGAACCTGGTAAGCCTTGTTTAAGCCTATTTTTCCACATTTAACCGTAATTTTATCTCCAACCTGGAAAATTTTGGTTGGGATAATTGTCAAGGTAACTGTTTCCCTTGGGTTTTTATACAGGTTTAAAAGGTTTAAGGCTAGGGTTGAAGCCATACCTACATCTGTTATGTTCTTGTCAACCTTCACACTTTCCCTAACCCCATATGAAGCTTGACCTGGAAGGTCTTCGGCTAAAGCCTCAATTCTACTTTCTCCTACAACTTCCCCTATCACTTTAACCTTGTTGACAATTTTTAAACCGTCTAAGGCTAGAGTAGGATTAAAATAGTCTTTTTCAGCATCTAAAACCACACTTGAACTTAAATCTTGCCCCCTAGTTTTCTTAAAATGCAGCCTTCCATCAACGTCAACCCAAAACTTTCCGTCAACTAGACTGGCCAACCTTTTTAAAGCTTCAAAAACAACTTCAAAATCAACTTCAAACTTGGTTACCAGGTCTTGCCTGAAAACTATACGCCAAGCGTGAAGTCTAGGGTAGTTTGCTTGTGAAGTTTGGAATTTAGCTTTCAGTTTGATTGCTGTTTGAGATATGTTTGTCATGTTGTAGGGTAGTTGACTTGGCAGGATATCCTGCACAACTACGTTATTACTTGAATCTAGAATGTCAAATTTTAAGGTTTGATTGTTAAGCGTATAATCAGCCTCCAACCTATCCCAACAAATGAAGTTTGACGGCTGGATTAGGCTGGAAGCCATATCTCCAGTTAAAGGTTGATATCTAACTTTTACACCTAAATCGTTGTTTGGTGCATCTGTCCATGTCTGACCAGAGTTATCTGAGTAGTGTCTCATACCGTAATCGTAAACACTTATAGGTGTACGTGGAGTATAAAGTGGGTTGCTTGATGATGCGTCAGGTGACCAGAAAATTACATATCTGGTTGTGTTTGCTGAAACGTAAACTGGATTTTCGAATTCAAATGTCTGCCAAATACTATACTTGACAAATTTTGTTGTTGAAGCTAAAATGTTACCTGTTAAACCATCCCTAAGCTGCACGGTAACATTATGTCCATAAGTAGAACTAAAAAATATGTTAAAACCATAGATATAGCCGTTTTCAGGAAGTTGAAAACTTTGAGCTTCTCTTCGTGTTGAACTTGTAATATCCATACCTGGATTCTCTGAATCATAGATAACATGCAACTTCTCGTTTGTTAAGCTTACATAGGCAGTTATACCTGAACCGTAAACCTTAGTCTGGTTAAAAGTGTTAGGAGAGAATTCCGTATCTGTTTCCTGAACCCAGCGGGCGTAAACTGGAAAAGGATCCTGCACGGTTCCAAGTGTCAGGTCTGTTAGGCTTACCAGGTCTTGAACAATTTCTTTAACCTTCTTGTTTTCATAGGTTTTTTTGCCTGTAATTTTCCAGAAAAGTTTTTGGCTTAAATCTCTACCTGAAACAGTTAAAACCAGACCTTGACCTGTAAGTTTTAAAGTTTTCTTTTCTACCAGTCCCGTGAAAATCTTTAAACCATTCCTGTAAACTTCAACCTGGTCGCCTATGTTTATGTTTTCCAGGCTTGGAATGGAGATTTCAAAACTCTCGGGAGGGTAAAGTTCAAAATCAAGCCTTAAACCTGTAAAAGGATGTTTTCTTTCAGCAATTTTAACTTCAAAAAAAGACATTTACTATAATCCACCCTTCTTTTTCTCTATTTCATCGCCAAGTGTTTCCGCAAGCCGTATAATGTCAATCTCGCTTGAAACATTTTCAATATTCACGTTAATTTCCATAGGGTTTTCCCTGGTAACCGTTACACCTACCATCCGTCTAACCAGCTCATCCCAATAACCTAAGGTTTCAGGAGGCTTAACGGCTTCAACTGTTGCCACGTTTTTTTGAGTTATAAGCCTTCTAGTCATCTCATCCAGGTAGCCTAAAGTTTCACCAACATCTTTAGCCGTCTGTTTTTGCCCTAACATTCTCCTTCCAAGTTCATCCATCTTAAGCATGGCTTCAGTTGTAGCCTTGTTTAAGCCTTCCAAGGAAGTTTTAACGCTGGTAACAGATTCAACCACTTTTCTATTGGATTCCTCAATGCTTTTATTGTAGCCTAAAATGTTTTCTTTCAAAGTTTTCCAAGCATTATCAAGTCCAGGTAGGAGTGTTTTGGCAACAATGAAAAGGGGATTGTTTTCAACCCACCATAACAGCTTATCAGCCAACCAGGATAAAGCTCCCCATATCTGGTTACCAAGCCATTCAAAACCGTTTTTAATAGCCTCTAGTCCAGGTTTGATATGGTTTTCATAAATCCCTCCGAAAAACTGGCAAAAACCTTCAACCTTCTCCCTAATCCCGCCCCAATTATTTGCCCAAGCTAATGCAAAAACACCTATGGCTGCAGTTAAAGCCATCAAAATTAGACCTATAGGTCCAAGGCTAACCATAAAACCTTGAATGGCAACTCCCGCAGCCTTGGTTGCAGGTATAAACGTGGCAATCTTAGCCATGCTTAAATTTTGAATTGCTGAGGTAACCAGGGGGACGGTTGATAAAGCCATTTGGATATATGCCTTGTTAACCTCTTCCTGTGCATTTTTCAACTGGTCTGAGGCTACTTGAACTCTAAGTTCCGCAGCCTGTAACTGTTCAAGTGTTAACCTATATTCTTCACTTCCTTCTTTACCCTGTTCAACCAGTTTATTCAGCTTTTCCTGTAGGTTGGCTACTTGAACCCTAGCCTTGATTAAGGTGGCTTCAGCGGATGCAACCCTGGTTTGAGCGTCCCCTATACGGTCGTAGGCGTTGTAAAGATTCATGGCTGAGCTTACCATGTTAGCCATGCTTGTAACAGCTTTTGCAGCCTGCTCCCTGGTAACCGTGAAAGTTTTTTCGGCTTGTTGTTCAAGTCCTTGAAGGTTTTGCCTAGCCTGGTCTAACCCTTCCTTAGTCTGGTCATAAGCCTTTAAATAAATAGCCACATCTACAGGTGTGGACATGGAAAAACACTTTTCAAAATTTTTTTATAAAAAACTAAGAGTAAAAACGCAGAAAATTGTAAATTAAACTATTAACCCTAATTCTCGCCTTTTTAACCTAATTTGGTCTGAAAGGTGTAAGCTTAAAGCCTCTTTTTCCTCTTCAAAAGTTTCGCTTAGAAGTTTTAAATCCCAAGTTAAAAATTCAATAGGCCTATCCAGGAAAAAGCTTGGTGGAAGATTATAGTTTTTAGCTAGAATTTTAAATGTCTTTTTCAGGTTTAACAGGATTTCCAAAGGCTGGTTGCCGAAAAAAGCTTAACTTTTCAACTATAGCCTGGAAAATTACCGCTCTATCCTCCTCAAAAATCTCGTCAAACCCTATTTCACTTGGAATTTTAGGTTCTAAAACATATTCCTGGAAAAGTTCTTTCATCAATTCTCTAACCCTTTTAGCCAGCTCTAAAGTTTCAAGTTCATAAGGCTTTTCCAAACCATGTTTCCTTGAAAGCTCCAAAAAGGGGATTGAATCAGTTAAAACCCTAACCTTCACGGTTAAACCGTTAGGTGTATTCACAATTTTAACAGTTTTACGTCTATAATCCTCCAGAAAAACTTTCTTGGCTTTAACCATAAAAACACCACCTTTTTCAGCCTAGGTTTTTAGGATTTTTACTGTTTATTTTTGGTCAAGTTGATGTTGTTTACGGTATGCTGGTTTTCTTCCCTTAGCTTTGCAGTATTCTTCGTATGCTTGTCTGCTTAAGCTGTCAGCTTCCTTGTTTTGTTCTCTTGGAATCCATACAAAGAAAATGTTGGAAAAATGTTGAGTAAGCTTAACTGCCTCAACATAGTATGGGTAGTATAAGCCTTCATATGCCTTCCACAACCTGTTCATCTGGTTGACAAGAAGTTGACTGTCTGAGAATATGACAACTTTTTCATTATGCCAACCATGTTTAACCAGCTTTTTTAACGCCTTAACTAAGGCTGAATATTCTGCAACATTGTTACTCATTTCAGCACCCTCGCCTACAACACCCTTACCAGTAAACAGTTTAACGTTATGCTTGTAAACAACAAAACCCCAACATGCAACTCCTCCAGGATTGACTGGTTCACTAGCAAAGCCCATCAATGTAGACTATGATGGGCATTGTTTCACCACCTCCATTTTTCTGGTAAGGAAAAACTGTAAAGGGGAAAATGGTTGTTAAAACCATTTTTCAATCTTTCCTTGGCTTTTTTCCGTTAAAAATGGGGATAGTTCTTTTTTTATGAAGTAGTTTACTCCATGTTTATCCATAAACTCAACCAGTTTTGGCAACTCAGTTTTATAGTATTCTGGATGTAGCGGCCTGAGTTTGTAGTTGTGTGAACCTACAATCCACCAGTCAACTGTATCCATCAGTTTTTCAACTATGATTATAGGGTTGGTGTAGTCTTTAAGCCAAGGTTCAAGGGATATAAAGGTTTTAATACCTAAGTTTTTAGCCTTTTTTAAAGCTTGAATTCTCAATTCAGGCGGAGGGGCGTAGGGTTCATAAGGGTTTTTTGTCAAGCTTACAATTGTAAACCCAACCTGGACGTTTTTATACTGCAATATTAAGTCGTAGTCTTTTTCAACAAGGTTTGACTTTGTTAAAATTAAAATTTCATGTTTAGACTGTAAAAGCCTTTCAAGCCAAAACCTTGTTTGCCTTAAAATCCAGTCTACAGCCTGGTAGGCATCACCTATATCTTCAAAAAAAACTTTACCTTTAGGTTGTTTAACAAGCCCCCTAAACCTTTCCTCATTATTTTTTAACAGTTTAGGGTTTTTCCAGTCATCAGTCCACCTTACCTGCCTATTCATGTCTTTAGCGTAACAGTAAAGGCAGTCATGAATACATCCAGCAAAAAAGTTGAAAACATAGTTACACCAGTCTACACCTGAAAGCCTCAAAAACCATCAAAAAACTTGGCAAACAATTAAAATTTAAACTTTGCTAGTAGCTTGAAATGTTATTCTTCAGCTTTAAGGCAACCTCGTATTGGCTGGTTGAATCGTAGAGGACAAGCATGGGTGCAGTTATCCTTAAAGGTTCATTACGGTCTATATGGGGTGCTGCGTCGCTCCTGATAACCATTTTTGGCAGGTGAATTTCAAACTCATAGGTGCCTTTAGTGAATTTTAAGCTTAGTGAAACCTCGTTTCCAGCTAAGAATTTATCATATTCGCTTGTATCTGGAAAAGCCATTTCCAACTCAGCCTCAACAGTCCTACCACGTACAACCATGGTTGTAGGTGTATTATCGCTAAAACCGTATAGTTCATCTTCAGGAATGTTGTTGTTTATTGTCAGCCTTAAGGCTTTGAGATACTTGGACCTGTCTATACCAGCCAGGGTTAAAACTCCTTCCTTGAAAACGAATGGTGCTAATGTTGAAATTGTAGGTGTATAGTTTGAAGTGTCCTTTTCCTCTTTTTTGGCTATGATGTCTATGCCTCCCGTGACAATGTCTAAGGCTGTTTCAATTGTAAGCCTGTTTATCAGGCAGCCTGTTATTCTTCTCTGGACTGTTTCGCTTTTAACAATCATGCTGAAGCTTTTAATCGTGTCTGCACCTTTAAAGGTGTGTTGATATGGTCCTGTACCTGTGGTTGTAACCGAACCTAAAGCCCACTTAAAAAATTGGCCGACATTTTCAGGTTCAACTGTAAAATCTATGCTTCCAGTAACCCTGCTCCTTCCTTCAACATACTTTCTAATATCCCTGGAATAGACTGTTTCAACTGGTATATAGCCCTTGTCAAAGCTAACCCTTTCCCGTAGAATGTCTACGTATCTGCTTGGGGATACAAATGTTCCATAGCTTGTTTCCTCAGCTACACCTATCCATCTAGACATTTTTTACTTTACCACCTCCTCCAAGTTTTGGTTTTCAAGTTCACGTTTAAGCTGTGTAAGTTTCACTTCCGCCCTTCTCATGGCAACCTGTTTTTTAATGTTTTTTACAATATCCTCTTTTTCCACGTCAACAGGAAAAGCTAGGCTGGATTTTTCAACATTTCCACCTGCCAAGTCATAGCTAAAGTTTACAACTATTTGCATGTTTTCCATGTCAAAATCTACACTTTCAACTTTAATCATTTTTCTTTTTTCCACCTCCTTCTAAACTGTTTTTAAAGCTGTAACTGTAACTAAAGCTCCCACAATAATTCCACCCTTCTCCAACCCTCCCGCTTCACTTGATATTTCGCTTACATAGGCATAATCAACAAGACCGTCAAGGCTGAGGTTTTCAGTTAAAACCTGGTCAACCCTTTCAACCATACTTAGAACATTTATTTCAGCCTCATCTTCACGCATTTTCGCATCCACAACAAGAATTTCGAAAAACATTTCATATCTTTCCTTAAGTGTTGTTTCACTTGTAACCCTACACCCTCTAAACTTTACACCAATATAAGGGAAAACTTGAGGTTCAACTGGAAAACCAAAATACCATTTCCTAACCTTAGCTGCAAGTTCTTCATCATTTTTCAATAAATCTAAAATTTTGTTTATGATTTCCTCAAACATTTAAAAAAACACTTTAAGGTTAAGCTTAAACTTAAAACCAACCTAAAAAAATAAAAAAGTAAAAACTGGAAAAATGTTAAAACATCTATCCCTTTAATGCGTCCCAGCAACTTTTGCAGTAGAATCTAACGTAGTCTTCCATCTCAACCTTAATAAAATCTTTTTTATTGTTAATCACTTTTTGGCAGTTGTAACAGTAAACTTCGCTGGACATTTACCATTAACCCCCTTTTATCCCTTAAATTTTCCTTCAAAAAGTAATTAAAGCTTACCTTCCAAATGTTCTGTTTTTAAGCTTAAACAGCCAATTTTCACAAGCTGGAAAGTTTACACATTCCTCATTTTTACAGTAAAAAGTTAACCTATCTGACAACGGTTCTTAACTCTTCAGTTTTTATGGTTTCACTATACCGAGTTTTAGGTGTTCGAGCATGTAACCGTCTACTTTTTAACATACTCCAACAACTTTTACAGTAAAACTTGATCCTACCGTCTACCCTAACCTTAACAACGTCTTCCCTATTGCCAACTACCTTTTGACATTCGTAGCAGTATACTTCGCTGAACATTTAACCATCAACCTCCAAGTTTTTTAACCATTTTAACAGTTCAACTCTGACATTGTAGTTTTTAACTCTAATATATTAGAGTTAAAGCAGGCTTTTAAATTTTCAATAAAATTTATAAAAAACAACAAATAAATATTAACCCCTTTAAAATGCTTGTTTTTAAGCCTAAACCAGTCTGAAGGTATCAAAATTACGCTTAAAGGTGTAAATCAACCTTGCTTTTCCAACATTAAATCTAGAATTTTTTTGAAAACGACATCGCTTAACCTTTCAGGTAGACTTTTAACTTTTATACTGTAGTTTTGATATTTTATTTCAGGTTCTTCTATTTGTATTTTCAACAGGAAAAGGTTGTAAAGCTTTACAGCCTCAAAAATCTTGTTTAAAATCTCCTCTTCTGCCATTTTTTTATTCACCTCCTACAAGAGAGTTAAAAAAATGCTTGTAAATGTTAAACCAAGCGAATACTCTAAAATGTCTCCAATAAAAAACTCAAATTTTTCTTTTGGACGTTTCAGAATAAACTCGATAAACTCGTAAAAAATGAATAAAACAAAAATTAAAGGAAAAATCAGGGTTAAAACTCCAAGCACTGTATGGATAAGACTCCAAACATCGTCAAAAACTTCAACCTTCAACTTTTCTCGCCATAGGTATATGTATAATACCTGGTTTCCAGGGTTTGTAAAGCCATAAAAATATTATACTCTAATGCTTTTAAAATCCATACAATCTCCATCACCGTTAAATTTTCCAGTAGCTTTTCAATTTCCTTTAAAACTTGGTTTAGCTTTTTTAAGTCAACTTTAACCTCTATTTTAGGCTTATTTTGGTTTTCCATTTTTCACCCCTTTATAACCAGTTGTTTTAAAACTTCAACCAGTCTTTGTCTAGCCTCACCTAGGCTTTTTGCAACCCATTTTTGGCCTTTAAAACCTGGATGTTCAACTTTTCTTGTGAAAACAGTTTTTTTGCCAACCTTGAAAACTAAAACCTTAGCCTTTTTAGGTAGAATTGTATAAGGTTTAACCCCATATTCCGTATATTTCCAATGGGGAGTCATTAGAATGTTTAAGCCTCTTACGGTTATGCTTCTCCTAAGCCTACCAGTCTTAACTGTAACATTACGTCTTAAAGTTTCAGCAATAACTTCACCTAGTTTTATACTTTTAGGGATGTTTTCAATGTTAAGTCTAAGCCTTCCAAGCAGTTTTAAAACTTCATCGGTTTTAACAACTATCTCCAGTTTTTTCAAACCATCACTATGGAAACATGTTTTTCAAAAAATTGCTCTAACTCTTTAACCCTGGTTTTCAACTCTTCATACAACTTGGACATATAGCCTTGTGAAAGGTCAACCCTGTAATTTTCGTTAAAGCTGCGGACAATTAAAACTTCCAAGGCCACCCGTTTAGTTGCATACTCTTCCAAAATTTTTTGTTCAAAATTAAAACCATAGGTGTATGTTACCCTGATTCTAGCCCTACCTCTTGGAGGAATATTATCATAGAAATATAAACCTATGCCTAAAAGCTTTCCAGCAAAGTTTTTCTTGACAACTATAAAACTTGAACCTTCCCCTGGCCCCTCAACCAGTTCCTGCCAATCTGGTTTTTGACTTGGATCTGCAAAGTTAACTTCTACCCTAGAAACCTGGATTATGGGTAGAAAGTTAGGCTGGATAAAAGCCTCACCATCACTACCTACAAGCTCGTTTTCAGAGGTGTATACGCCTAAAAGCCTGGTATCCATGTCTTTATCTACACGTTCAATAATGTCTAAAAGCTGCCCACTTGTAGGTACGCTATCCTCGCCAATATCAATTTGAAGTAAAGCCTCAATTTTCATTTCATTCGTGTATTTAGGCTGGTAACTCATAAAACAACGCTTTCAAAAATTGTTTTTAAAAAAAAGTTTTGAAAAAGAATTTTAAAATTCTAAAAATTTGTTGGTTTTTATTGTGGTGTGCAAACAGCAAAAACATATAGTTGTGTGCCGTTTGTTGCTGTAACTTTAATTGTTACAGTTTTCCCGCTTATTGAAGCCAAAGGTACACTTGAACCTCCTCCGTCTGTTGTTCCCACAATTTGAACCCATGCACGTTCAACAGGATGGTCAAAGGTTGCTGTGGCTTGGTTGCTGGATACTGATACAGTTTTCCAGTCTAAAATTTTACCCCGTAGGCTTCCAGGATGGTCTGTAGGTGTAATAGGCATTGGTCAACCACCTCTATCTAGTTTATGTTGCAGATTCAGGGGTTTGTATTACAATGTTTGCAGCTGGATCTACAACGGCTACTCCAAAACTGTAGCTTGCGGTTATTCTAACTTTCAACTCTTTAACAAGCCTTTGAGTTTCAAAAAGCATTTCCCGTTTAGGTGCGAAAACTACAGCCCTTCTGTTAATCATAACAGCTGACTTTTTGCTGTTTGATGTGTGGCTTGGTAGTAGGTCTTTAGGTAGTACAAGTATTTTAACACCCATAAACTCTTGAACTAAGCCATCTCTTACAATGTCAGGCCTGGCAAACACAAGTGCTTGTGAACTTGCTACATCTTTATACAATGCTAAATACTGGTTGGGAGTTAAAACAAGAACGTAGTCCTGGGGCCTAATGTCGTTGCCTGTTGTATTCATGGCTTCAGCAATCCAGTCAACGTCAAAATTGACGCTTTCACTACCCTTTGAAAGGCTTGATACACCTGAAGCACTGTTGACGGCTGAAACTATTGCAGCATCTACAGCCCTGATAATACCTACTCTGAAAGCGTTTTCAATTTCAGCAAGTAAATCTTCGCTTAGCTTTTCAACATCTGAATAGGGTATATCTGAATAGGCTCCCCGTGTGTCAAGTGTTGTTGTTGCAACCCCGTAAAGGTTTCCAGTTTGAATTGCCTGCAGTTCTCCAGTTGAAAGGGTTAAACCTGTAACATCTTTAACGTATGGTATGCTTACAACATCACCCATCTGGCCTTGCATAGCCCTTGAAACTGTAACATAGTTTATCAAGCTTGCAACTGGGGCTTGTGGTATACTTAAAGGAGCCTCCCATTGTTCTCGTATGCTTCCAGCCCTCAAAGATTCAACAATTTTAGCCAGTCTTGACTTTTCCTGATTTTCAATTATACCTTTACCTTTAGGTTCGTCATGTTTAACCAGTTTCTCCCTTATTTCAGCTATCTCTTTGGTTAACTGGTCAAGCCTAGCCTGTAAAGGTGAAAAGTCTATAACTATTTCCTCCTCCCTCTTCTCCTGACTCATATTTTTCACGTATAACATGGCTTACCCTTCCACTTTCACCTTAAACCCTACCCTGGAAAGGCTAACATGGTGAGGGGTGAAGGGCAGCCCTATTTAACCCTCAACACAGCCTAACCAACATTAAAAAATTCCAGGTTTGTTTGTTGGCTAGGTCTGTCATCATCGGGTTAGCTTTAAAAATTAAAGTTAGGTTTTAATTCGGATTTTTCTTGTTTTTGGTAAAAGGCTTTCCAAGATTGTGTTAACCTTTACGCTTAACCTTTCAACCTCGTCAACCAGCTTCTCCATCCTCTCATTTAAATCCTCAAGCTTAAAGACAATAGTAGCTGATTCAAATGTGGGAGGTTCACGTTCAAACTCTCTGTAATGCTGAGCTAAATGATTATACACGCCTTTTCTATCTTCGTCTGGAATGTCTACTCCTCCCCTTGCCCCGAAAAGTGCAGCCATAGCCGCAGCCACACCTCTCCAAACCACGCTAAACCTTCCACCGACAAACTTGTGGTGAGGTAGTTTATATCCTGCTTTGACATCAGCTTTTTCAGGATCGTACCATACATGGGCTTCACGATATAATTCCCACCCTCCCTTGTCCAGGATAAAATTTCCATCGTCAGCGGTGAAACTCCATTCTGTGTCTTCTGGTGCTTTATCATAGTTTCTTGTATGTTTTACAACTTTTTCTTTAACCTGGTTTTCCAGTTTTTTATCCACCTCCTTACCAGTTTTATAAGTGTTAACTTTTTCAAACAGTTTCTCCAAAACCTGGATGTTTGTTTCTGGAACACCTGGTACGGCTACAAGGCTAAGCTCTTTAAACCCAAGGCCTCTTGGAATTCTCCCGTTAACTGGTTCTATGAGTTCATAGTTGGCTGCAATTGAAACATGCTGGATAAGACCAGTCTTAATCTTGTTTGCTACCTCATCATCGTAAATTTCAGCCTCATACATGATAGCCTTCTCCTTGTCATCCCACCAGGCGTTTACAACTTTCCCTACCGCCTTGTCCGCTGAAACATGCTCTATGTAAACTGGTTGCCCTACCAGGCTTTGAACAGCCTTTTTCAACTCTTCTTCGATGTATACGTTATAGTTTCTTGAAACTCCAGCCTTTACAGCTATTCCCCTAATCCTAAGAACTGGTTGGATTTGGGTTTTCTCTAAGGTTTCAAGCCAAACAAAACTATCCATTTTCAACTTCACCCTCCAAACATTTTAAAAACTCGTAAACTAGGGGAAAGTTTTCCCTATACCAAGCCTTAGCCAAGTCTAACGTCCAGTTGTATACGCTTTTGTCAAATATGATTTGTATAACCCTTCTTCCTAACCCTGTAATCCATGCTGTTTGCATAGATACACCTTTATCCGAGTCTAAAGGCTGGTAACGTATGGTTGAAGTGTCAACCTGGTCTGGATCCTGTAGTTGAAGTATAACCTGGTTTGTCAAGTTATACCATCTTGGCGTCCAAACCTGGAATTGTTCTTCTAAACCTTCCTTGGGAATTTCTGGTTCGGGGACAGGTATACCCATCATCTGCAACATCTTTATGACTTGTAAACGGCTAAGAATTCCAACATCCGCTTTAGCCAAGTTTACCAGGTCGGAAATTTTCAAATCTTCTATGCCGCTTCTAGGATAACCCCAATTCAGTTTTACGTGGACATCATTTAAATCACAAGCCTTCAGAAGAGGTTTCCAGATTTCACCCTCCACTTTCCTTTTAATATAACGTTGTAAAGCCTTCACGTCACGGTCTACACATTCAAGCATAACTTTAGCCGAGGCTTCAGTTGCATTGCGTAGATAGGACAGTAGTGGACCTCTCATCCCCTCAAAAATTTTTCTTTCCACAGCCTCCAGGAGTTCGCCAAACCTTACACGGCTATCAACCTGGATTACGTTTGTTTCTATTTCTCCTGTAGCCAGAATTGGATCTCCAGGTTTCCTTTTCTTTAAAACTTCCATGAAATAGTCAACATCAGCCTTATTCTTAAATGTGAAAACAGGGATTGGGTAGGCTGTTTTATAGACAACTTCAACCATGTTTTCCATGTTTTTTATGTCAAAATCAAGGAAACGGGCGACAGGTTCAACTATTCCAACCCCATACCCCGACATTTCTACATCATTCCATTTAAAATGAACTATCTCCTCAGGATTAAACTCAACTCTAGCTCCTGTAGCCTCCTCCACGTAGCCTTGAATCTCGCCAAACCTATCCCTAACAATTTTCATTTTGGCTGTTGGTAGTCTTTTAACCCTGGTAAGCCTACCATTCTCATTAAAAATTTTCTCCAGAAAACTGTTTCCAGTTATAAGCATATCTTTCACTATTTCCAGTAAAAGCTCATCCATGTTGACTTTAGCGTTAAACTCGTCAACAATTTCTTTAGCCCTGGTTTGCCTGGAATCCTCACCATTATCTACAGTAGTGTAAAACCCTGGTCCTGCAACCATCCCCGCCAAACTATCCACACTTGATTTTACCAAGGGATGGGTTTTATAATAGCCATAAAGCTGACTGTAGCTTACAGGTTGAGGTTTTCCCCATGTAGACCAAAACTCAAAATAAGGTTCTACAACACCTTTCTGTTCACGTATAAACAGTTTCCTAAGTCTTTCAAAAACACCCAAAAAAACACCTCTAAATTAAAATAGAAAACAGGAAAAAGCTGGTTTTGAAAAGTTAAACTTAAAAAAAGTTTAAGCTTGTAGCTTTATAGGTGAAAAAAAGTTTTTTGTTTTAAGGTTTCAGCTGGGAGGGTTGTGTTGGCTTATTTTGCACACTTACTTTTCTCTTCTTTTTTCTTCTCTTCTTTTTTCTTCACTTCTTTTTTCTTAGCCATGGTCTCCTTCATTTAAAAATATAGAGATAGTTATTTAAAAGTTTTTACTACTTTTCACCATTTCCATTGTTCAGCAGTTGTAACTTCAAGCTTTTCTTCCCTAGTTGCATAAATGGCTAAGGCTAGACTCCATACACGGTCGTCATGGCTACCCTCAGGATGGTAAAACTTTATACTTCCATCTTTGGCTAATTCAAATTTTTCATTGTTCAATTCGGCTAGAAGTTCAGCATCATAAGGAATTTTCAGGTTTTTATTTTGCATTTGTTGTTTTAAAAACCCTAAAATTTCCTGTTTACGGGGCATGGTTAAAATTACCCCCTGGACACCTGGAATCCCGCTGTTTCTCATATCTTCCAAGATGTACTCTCCAACACCTGTCTGGTCGATTAAAACCTGGTAAACAGTTTTATAACGGTCTGTAAGAGTTTTAACATAACCTATAACACTAGCATAAGGAGTTTCCAAGGGAAACCTGTACATGTGAACCAGTTTAAACCCATCCTCCTGCCTATCTACCACGCTTACAACTGAATAGTCAACCTTTTTACCCAGGTCAACACCTATGTAAAAGTTTCCTTGAACATGGTCTTCAAAGTCATAATATTCCAGTTCTGCGTCTATACATTGGGTTATCAAACTTCTAGGCAAATAGCTATCACTATCCTCTGTAAACCTGGCTTCAAACTCCCTTTCAAAACGTTCCAAGGGGAGAACCCTTCGCATCTCCTCAATAAATTCTTTCTTTATCAGGCCTGCTTTAACCACATCCCTCCAGGTTACAACATGCTTGGAAAAACCTGGATCCTGAAACATTTTGTAAAAAACGCTATCTATGGACCAGGGTGTACTGGAAACTATTAAGTAGCCGTCGGTTGTTGAAAGCATAGGGTAAAGCACATTGTAAAACACTACTTCATCCTCACGGAAAAATGCAGCCTCATCAGCTATAACCATGTGGGCAGTATAACCTCTTAAAAGGTTTGGACTGTTAGGCAAGGCAACAATTTGCGAGTCGTTTTTAAACCTTACAACTGTCCGCTGCATTTTAGCTATCATATGTTTTTGAAGCTGTCTGGGTATTCGATGTAGGAAGACTTGCAGCCTATCCATCATAATCATGCTTTGCCTTAGGCTGGGTGAAACGATTAGGGTTAAAGTTTTAGGATGGGTTACCACAAACCATATCGCCTTGACGGCTAGTGTAGATGTTTTCCCCGCCTGCCTCGACATTATGACACATATACGTTTACTTTTATCGTTTAAAAGCTTCTCCTGGTAAAATGTCGGCTTAAAACCAAGAAGCTTCTCAGCAAAAAGCGAGGGGTTTTGACGTAAAACCTCAACCATACGGTTTTTAACCCTTTCTACCTATCTCAGCCAGTTCTTCTTTTGCTCTAGTATATTTGTTGCAAGATTTGTAGAGACCAAAGCAGATTAGAATGTCGGGGTAGGAGATTGGTTGAGGACGTTTTTCGGCTTCACATCTACCGTTTATAAAAAAGAGACAGCCATCCTGTTCTTTTAACGTTGAAAAATGTTGTATACAAAAGCTTGAAAGTAGGGTTGCAGCCTGCTCGTTATAGTCTAGTTTTAGCTTTTTACAAACATTTTTGAAAACAATTGTAATATAGTTTGGAATGGAAAAACTACAATTAACCTTCTTTTTTAAATCTTCAACCCTTTTTCTACCCATAAAAACCACTTGCTTTTTAACTTGGTCAGCTTAGATGGCTAAAGTAGTATTTTTGTAAGAATTTTGGTGAAAAACCGGAAATTTTTGTATACAAAAATATTTTTAGATTTTTTTATTATATACAACCTCTAATTGAATTTTTTTATTTATCTTATTCTATTCTCTAAGGTTAACCAATTCTACACTTTATTCTCCATTTTTTTAATTTTTAGTTTATTTTTGGTTTAAAACCTAGAATTTTCACCTTCTTTAAGTTGTCCAAGTTTTCTTTTTTTGTTTTAAGCTTCGAAAATATTTTTGTATACAAAAATATTGAGTTTTTGAGTGATATTCTTACAAAAAATGTTACTTTAGCGATTTTTCTGGTGGTTTTGACGTAGCTTTTTCAACCATCACATTCCCATAAGCTCTTTTACCATGTTGTCAACCATGTCAACAACTTTTTGCTGCTGTTTTAGGCTTAGCCTTTCCTTTCTTGTTAAAGCTAAACCTTCAATCCAGTCTAAAATTATTCTGCAAAGTTTTTCATAACTTCCAACATAGCTGGAAAGTTTACCATGTTTAAGCTCCTTAACTGGTTTGTTTAACTCGTCAAAAATCAGTTTACGTAGTTTTTGAAGTAAAACCAGGTTTTTAGCTGTTTCATCAACCATTAAAACGTCTACTTCAGCTTCAACACCAAGATTTTTCAATGTTTCCATGATTTTACTTTTAACTTTTTCAACATCCTCGTCAGCTATTTTCCTCCAACCAGGGGGGAGAATGTTTACAATTTTACATCTAACCTGTTTTTCCAGTTTCACCTTTTAAACCCTCCAAAAGTTTGCCAATAAAATCCATGGTTGGAACTTTAGCTGGTATTAGGCATAATATTCCCCTGGACGTTTCAACATAGGCAAAATTTACATCTTCAAAAAACCTGTGAAACTCTTTGGGAATGTAAATTCTCATGCGTTTTTTATCCTTGTTGATTTTTAAAAATTTACCCAATGCCCTATTTACCCTTTTACCCTCATACCCTCCAGACTTTTGAATTTTAAATTGTTTTCCAGTATTTTGGATTTTTAGTTTCCACCAGTTTTTTAACTTCGCTTGCCAGGTTGAGGCTGCAAGTTTCACATAAAATCATTGTTGGCCTTTCTCTTTTAGTGAAAATTGAGAAAATCAAACATTCAGTATTGTAAAATGTTTTTTCACAGCTTCCACATCTAAACGCTTTAAAGGTTTCTTTAGCGATTTTAAGCATTTAAATCCCTCTTCACGTCTTACTCCTGGTAACCATGCCTGTTAAATGTCCTATAAGGGCCATGGTTAGGCTGAGGATGGTTGGTTCAAACTCTCCATGCTGTATATAATACAGTATATTTAATATTAGGAGAGCTGTTAGGCAAACCAAGTTTGTTATAAAAATACCCTCAGCTTTTGAAGACTCCTCCCTACTTGTTTTTCTAAACTCTAAAAGCTTATCCAGGCCTAACATGGTAAACATCCCTAGCCTTAAGCAGAAAACCCTCTAAAGGCAGCTCGGAAACTAGGCTTTTAAACGTGAAATCTTTTTCATAACTCATTTTTTCAAAGTTGTTTTCAACAACCTTCACCTTTTTAATACTTTTAATACAGCCTAAAGGTATGGCAACTTTGAAGTGCTCCGCCAAACCCCTTTCACTTGTTATAATCAATTTGCCTTTAACAACGTCAACAACAAAACCAACATCAACAATCTCGGCGAAAGGATCCTCCTTAAAGGCTTTAGCATCCTCCCAGATAATCATGACGAAGTCTCCTTTCCTCAGTCTTCTAACTTTTTTCAAAATTTCCTCAAAATCTTCAAGCTTTTCAGCCATGAATTAACCCTCCAAGGCTTTTTTACCTTTTTCCCCAGCTTTTTCCATGGTTTTCAAGCCAACATAACGTTTAAAATCCACGTTACCAACAACTTTAGGCAAAAAAAGGTAGCAACTGTAGGCTGAAGTACATCGAGCGTTAATTTTGAAATAGATTGGGTAGGATTGTAGCCCATGATGCATAGCTAAAATATTCATAAAGTTTTCCTGAATTTTCTGGCAATATTCACCTAAATGCTGAATGCTTTTAAACTTACCATGTTTAACAGGAAAACTTTGTAAATAGTGTTTTTCCAGGTTTGTGTTGCTTAAACGTCTAAAGTTTAAGATAAAACCATCAGTCAGGAAACATATAAGAAAGCTTTTAGGACTGTAAACCTGGAAAAACTTTTTCACTTGGGCAGTTGGAGAACCGAAAGCGTCAAAGTCAACATGGGTTATGGGTTCGTCAAGGCTGAGGTTTTTCTCCAAAAACTCCATGTTATCCATGTTGTAAAACTCTGTAGGACATTTATTTTTAAACTCAGCCAGGTTTTCCTTTAAAACTTGGAAAAAACGTTTATCCTTTTCAACACAGATAAGCTTTTCACAACCATGCTTCGCATACAAATACGCCAAAAAACCTTTACCTGAAAAAAGGTCTAAAACAGTTTTTCTTGGAAACATCAGGTAAACCTGCATACGTAAATTTATCTTATCCTGGTCAGCTTGTTCAAGCTTATAGCCGTCTTTACCAACATAGCTTGGACCTTGAAAAAGCTTTCTAGGCAATTTCCAACGTGAACTGTATAAGCCTTTTCCAGTCAAAACTAATCAACCAAACATGGATGAATATACCTTGGAAAAGCAAACAAAACATCTCCACATTCAACATTCAAAACATGATAGTCTTTTAAGGCTACAAGCTCTCCCCTTTCACGATCATAGAAGGCTTCACGAAAAACCCTTCTCCTCTCCAGCCTAACCAGTCTACACATCTCCCTCATTTTTTCAGCTTTTTTAGAACGTTTATGAGGCATAAAAACCACTAACCAAGCCACACAACCCAGCATTAAAAACAAGAAAAAGCTGGGAGGCAGCTGACACCTAAAAAACAAAACAAAAAGGAAATATTTAAACACCATTACGTTTAAAAAACATTAAAAAACATCTAAAAACATTAAAAATTAAAAGTTGTTAATAAAAATTAAAAGTTAATTGCGGGGGTCGCCAAGCCTGGTTAAAGGCGCGAGGTTCAGGACCTCGTCCCGTAGGGGTTCGTGGGTTCAAATCCCACCCCCCGCACTGGATACATCAATCCCACTTCCCCGCCGAGTCTTTTTGCGCACATGGTTCAATAAATGACGAGCATCAATCAAGAGGTCTTCTTTTAGGACTTGAAGAAAGCCCCGCGAGGAAAATATGTAACATCAGCCTTAACGCTATACCAAACAATGGTAATAATGGCGGGCTTAACAGGGAAAACCTAAAAAACCAAAAACTAATTGAAGAGTTGGTAAACTCGATAAAAAGCCTACTCGGCTTGAGGATAACACCTCTAACACTGGAAGATATAACCCAAGCAGCCAAACTGATGAAAAAATACAACCTAGACTACGAAGACGCGATACGCTTGGCTTCTGTATTAAGTAGTAAGGCGAAAGAAATAATATCCAATGACGAGTTCTTTGATAGAACTACATTAAAGGATTTAGCTAAAAAGCAGTAAAAACTCTAAACCTACCTTATTAGGCTGAAAGGTTTGTTTTCAGCTTTTGTCAGGTTATCTTTCGTCTTTTCAAGTATAAAGCAGAAAGCAGGACTGTTAGAAACAGTGTTATGGCTATGATGACGAAGACGGTATAGTTCTGTACACCTTCTTCAGACGGTTTTAACGTTGGACCTTCCCCCGTACTGAAGCAAATTTCCACGTAATGTTTTGAGTGGTCATATGTAAAGGTTATATTTACATATCCAACACCTTCACTTACGTTAAAATGTATGGGTTTACCGTCAAACAACACACTTGTTTGCCCGCTTACAATACTTTTTGGAACTGTAAGGTTGACAAAACCCTTTGTTCCAGTTTTTCCTTGAACATAGAAGGACAAGGTTTGATTCTTCAAGTCATATTTGAGGTTCAATATCACCGAGTTGGAGGTTAGCAAGATAGTTCGTTCTTGAATGGTGTGGTTAATGGTCATCAAAGGAAGGTTGCTGGTTGGCTCCATAAGGGGGTAACGATCAACCGCATCCCCACCAACCTTGTAGGGTTTATCACCTATACCGTCGGCACCTGGCTGGTTTTGCTCCACCCCACTTTTCTCATCCACTCCCACATAATCACTCCAGTAGTTTCCTCCAGAGGGGTAGCCGTTGTCCCAAACACATCTAGGCGGGTCGCCGCATGCTTGTTTATTCCCTACAAAGTTGTTATGAAAAATGTATACAATCACATCAGGAAGGTAATCAGTCTCCACAAAAACACTAAAGTTGTTCATTACAAAGTTGTTTTCTACAACCACGTGATTTTTGTTCCAGCCAGCTGTCATGTAAACACCCACGTCGTTTTCAATAAAGTTGTTTCCGCGGATTTCAACACCATTTGACAACCCCTCTACAAAGACACCGTTACAGCAACGTGTAATGTTGTTTTGTTGAACTACAGAATGAATCTGCTCTGCGAAAAACTCCTCACCTGTTAAATAGATTCCAATTGATGCGTTGACGATGTTGTTGCCTGTGATGTTGCCGTAGCAGTAGCTTACACCGTAGACGCAGTTTAATATACTGTTTCCAATGATGTTACCACCTCCAATTATGCCTCGGGTGCAGCTTAAAACCTCATTTTCAGAAACACTACAACCTTCCAACAGTATACCGAATTCTGAACAGTCAGCCACACGGTTACGTGAAATCTGGACGGAGAAACCCCGCATGTCTATTCCTGAACTACAGTTTAGAATTGTGTTTCCAAGGATAACTTTCTCTCCAGTTTGTCCAGTGCTAATTATACCATGCGCGCACTGAACAATGTTATTATGGGAAATCGTCTCCATTACTCCTTCCGCCCTCACCCCCTCTCCGTTGCCTACTAAAAGGTTTCGCGTTATGTTGTTTGGTCCCCAGCAGCCGTCGTCAAATATTCCCACCTCACACGCAAGAATGATGTTTTCAGAGATGACGTTTTGCTCTGTAGACACACAATAATGACCGTTACGGAGGTAAACTCCAATTCCTAAGCCAGTGTTTGTTATGTTGTTTCTCAACATCACACATGACCTCGCCCCTACGGCGGCTACACCTACTTGACAGCCGACAATAGTATTGTTAAAGATGGTTACGTTAACTACATCATTCAGAAAAATGCCATGTTTATCGTAAGAGTTTAAGGTAAGCGTCCAGATTCCGGCAATATGGTAGAGTGTTAAGCCGTCTAAGCCACCCTCCACCCTCATTGACGTAACCGTAACATTCTTTCTACAAGTCCCACCAGTTTGCACAACAGCAACTCCTCCGTTAACCCTGTGACCATGTCCATCAAGGACAATGTTGTCCCTTTCAACCAAGATGGTGGTTTCAGCGTCACCTGTGAGGCTGTAAACCCTAAAGTCTCTGGAAACAATTAACAGCGTAGGTGGGGAAACGCATCCATCCGACCTTATGGTTATAACGTTTTCCACGGGATACGGGTCGTGATAGTCAAGGAGGATGCCACCTATCCACATCCCTCCATCTGGAAGGTTGACAACGCTGAACCCAAGGTTGTCAAAAACTGAACTTCCAAAGGGACATTCCCCCCAGAAGTTCACTATTGCCCCGCTCAACCCAGCCGACGCAATCTCAGCGTAAGAGTTGAAGTAGACAATGAAGCTTTCACCCACTGAAACATCCTTAAAGACCAAAATTTTGCTTTCAGCCACTGTTTCGTCAAAGCCTAAAGTTAGGATTATATCCACTAGGTCTAGGATGAACTTCACATAACCCAAAGCTTCAAGAGCTTTTTTAGCAATTGGCGACTCGACAACTTCCTGGACAACTTCCATCAAAATGTCGGCGCTTCCGCTGGCAGCCTCGTCGGCGACAAGCGGCGGGCCGCCTTTCTCAACCATGTAAACTGTTTCCTGGATGTGAGAGGCAATCGCTTCATTGAGGGTCTGGCCAGCACCAACTCCAACATTGATCTTACACCTGTAGTTTCCCTGGCCAGCGAAAAGTTCTGGCGCGATGTTTACGCCTCCCGCATACCCAACCTCAACATAAACGTCAGGCTTATATGCCAAACTTGGTGGGTGAATCCTTTTTCCAAAACACCATGTAAGACTGGAGCTCATCGGCTGGTCTCCAACTGGAGTGCCAAAAGATACAAGGCACATGCTCCCTTTACAATCATCCGAAACGGTGTACGTGTACCAACCCTTACTCCCAACTTCCATCGGCCCAACAATGTCCATAAAGGGATTCCACTCCCTCATGTAGGATCTGGATGTGTCCAAACGTGGCTTGCTGTGGATGGCGTGTAGAGTTATGTTCACGTATGAAACAAAACTGTCCTTTGGAAGGGCATAGTAGACACCGTGAACTCCACCGACGCTTTTTTCACCATCTTCCTTATAACCTATCTTTGCAAGTCCAACTATCGGCTCCACAACATATTGTCCCTCGGAAGTCGCAACCAAAACAGGGCTGCTTACAAGCGTAAACCCTATCCAGTCGTCGTTGAAAACCAGCCAATTCTCTTTTGCATAACTGTCATCCGTGCTTATGTAAAGCCAAATCTCCAAGCCTGAAACATGCTTGCCGACGTTAAAGCGGTATGCAGATTCATCGTCACCCTCATAGTAAACCAGCCAACCATCAACAACTTCAGCCGCCTCAGCCACATTAACCTTCAAACAAACCGCCAAGTTGCAAAACAACGGTTGAATTAAAAGGAGAAGTATTATAAAAAGGGAGAATACTGCTTTTTTGTTCAACTACTATCCCCCCTAACGTTTAATTCTACACTTATAGTGAAGGAAGGTTTCCACGTATATACCGTATAAAGTAAACCGTCAAAAACGTCAAAACTTTCAACAAAAACGTTTTCCACATGGCGCATGTATGGGCTACGGCGTCTTCCGTCTCCCATCCGGCAGCCCTCTACGATTATGTTCCTTAACTCATATAGTAGGAGGAGGTCAACAAATATTTATCGTAACCGTAATACGTGGCGATAAATTGAGGATATTGTCCGTAAGAGGGGATGTTTGAAAGGTGGAAACTTCTTTACGTTTAGGTGATGGATGTGTCAAAGAGGAGGGTACTCGGTAGCCTCCTCAACCTGGCTAAAAACAAAAAAGAAGAAGCAAGGTTGAGCACCTCCAAAATAACCTAAAAATACCAGTCTAGCCAATACATTTCACTTAAACCTTATCATAAACCTTACAGTTGCAACCATTAAAACTAACCCAAGTATGGGTTTTAAATACTGTTCATGTGTAAATAACGCTAAAAAGGTTCCTATAAAGGCTCCTAATACAGAACCAACAGCCATGGATAAGGTAACCCATGTAAAATTAACTTTAAAATAACCCATACGGAAATGTTTTAAAAAGCCTACACCAACAGTTGCCATGGATGCAAAAAGGCTGGCAGTTCCAGCATGCTTTACTCCAAGACCAAAAAACATTATAAGAATAGGGATACGTATCTCTCCACCTGCAACACCAAACATTGTGGATAGTACACCAACCAAGAAGCCAAAAACGATTAAGTAGAAGGGAACCATGTTTTTTTGAAACAAAAGATTTTCATGGATTTCCCCTATTAAAGGCTCAAAGGTAAACCTTAACCCTACTATTAACAGGTATGCAACCACCATCAACCTAAGCATCCTATCTGAAAACTTTCCTGCCATCAAAGCCCCTAAATAAGCTCCAAAAATTGAGCCTATAGAAAGATAAACACCATGTAAAACGGCATCACCTCCAGCCAAACCTACCGATAAACGTAGAAAAAAGGAAACAACAACCGTAAAAAAGCCTATTAGAAGGTTTGATGCTGCAACACTAGCCATAGAACCCTTCAAAAGGTAGGTTAAAGCCGGTATTCTAAACTCTCCTCCCCCAACCCCTACCATACCTGCAACTATCCCTACCACTACTCCCAAAATGAAGCTTAACACAACCACTTTTTTCATGGATTACATGCTATATGTTACCAAGAAATTTAAAAGATGTGGTTTTTACAGATAAAATTGCTTATATACAAAAAAGTTATAAATTCTTATTAAGAATTTTTGGAGTTGGCTAAAATGTCTACAGACGTTAATCCTGCTGTTGAGGTTTTTCGCGAGATTTTTAGAAAGATTGTTTATTCTTCACTTGGTGAATCTGCTGGAGAGGTTTTAATGTTTTTTCTACAGAAGGATTTAGGACGTGACCCGTTTAACATATTCTGGGAAAACCCGGAAGCTTTCTACTACACTATAAAAAAGGTTTTCGGCGTTGGAGCAGAGGTTTTAATCAACCTCCTAGTGGGAGAAATTAACAAGGGATGTGGTTTAAACATAAACCAGGAACATTTTTTAGAGCTTATATGTAGCGGCAGCCAAGGTTGTGTTGAGGAGCTACATAACTTCTTAAAAAAGGTAGCTGAGTTGTATAGGAGGGAGGGTACGTAATGATTAGCAGTATTATGTTCCAACCTGGATAAGCAGCTTAGATAGGCTTAATCTCACTAATAATCTAAATCCAGTAAAATATATGTCCATGTTATGAACATTATTTACCTGTAGTATAAGGGTGTAAAAATATTTTGAACATAAACCGTATATCTACTGGAAGTGTGATGCTTGATTCCACCCTTAACGGTGGTTTTCCAGCTGGAAGCCTAATAACCGTTACCGGTCCTCCAGGCTCTGGTAAAACGGTTTTCGCGGCAAACTGGATTTACAATGGTATTGAGAAACATGGTTTAAATGGTGTATACATGAGCTTTATTGAGGGATATAAAAGCTTTATTAAGAATATGCATGGTTTAGGCTTAGATTTTGAAAAGCTTGAAAATACTGGAAAGTTTAGGTTTATGGAGATGGCTACACTTAGGGAGGTTAGTGTTCCAACTGTTTTTGAACAGATACTACAAGAGGTTTATAACGTAAAAGCAAGCATGCTTGTCATAGACTCCTTCTCAGCAATCTCACAAGTTATGGAAAAACCCTACGACCCACGTATACTTATCCACACAGTTCTAGGTAAGATTGTAAGGGAAGTAGACTGCACAACAATGCTAATAATTGAAAAAACGAGTGTTGAGGAAACCTACGAGTCGGCGGAGTTTTTATCCGACTTTATAATCCACCTTTCTAAGGTTGAGGTTGACGGGGTACATCTAAGAACCCTAAAAATAGTAAAGGCTCGTGGAACAGAAATACAGCAGCCACAAGTAGCCTTCACATTAAAAGGCGGGTTTAAGGCTTTTCAGCCGCTAAACGTTAAACTTCTCGAGTCCATAAAAAAGTTTAAAATTGTCCCTCACGGTAAAGACTACTATTCCTCAGGTATTCAAGACCTTGACAACATGTTAGGTGTAATGTTTAAATGTGGAAGCTACAACCTTCTAGAAGTTGAAACAGATGTGACACTACCACCCGAACATCTACTACGGGTAACCATCTCCAACGCGTTAAACCAAGGAACTTGTGTTGTTATTCTTCCACATCAAGGCTTAAGCGCACCAACTGTTTGGAAGTCGCTAGAACCACTTGTTTACGAGGATGCTTTAAAGGATAATCTTAAAGTTGTTGATTTTAAGGTAGTTGGTGAAGCTGTTGAAATTACCGAGCCATACGTAATACTGTTTGAGGGTAGGTCGTTAAGAAAGGATATGGTAAACCTCTGGGACACCATTTCAGAACTTAGAAATAAAAGTGGAAAACCAGTTTTAACAGTTGCCGGCTTTGACACACTAGAATACGTTTACGGGTTAAATGAAATTTTAAAGGTTTTAGGTGAAGACCTAGCAAAAACAAGAAACCTTGGAGATGTTAGACTGAATATTGTTAGACCAGAATGTGCCATAGCTGCCCACTTAAGGTCTCTAGCCAACACCCATATGGTTGTTAGGGAAAGGTATGGTGCAGTCTTCCTCCAAGGAAAGAAACCCAAAACCCCGCTACTCAACATTGAGCTTCATACAAACGAAGAATCAGAAGTTAAGTTAATACCAGTATTGTAGCCTTATTTCATACAAGATAACTTACCCTGTTTATAGAAAAAGATTTTTCACATGGGCTACTACTTCAACATCTCAAAAATTTTAGGTTGCTATTGATAAATTCTTTTTCTTACGTCTATTTTAGCGACAACTATTATTTTTTCTTACTCGTAAACTTTGAGTAGCGCTCTATATTTTCCCACGCGTAACCTGAAGGTGTTCGCCTCACCTGCAATTTTAACTATGTCAAGTTTAACAACAGGAAAATTCTCCAGCTGTTTAAGCTTTTCAACCATGCGTTGCTTGTCTTCAAGGTTGATTCTCTTTAAAAATTCATCCGCTCTCTTTTAGAGGAGAACTCTAAACTTCATTGAGGGATTTCAACTCGTCAAAACGCTTTTCCTTAACTATTTCATCAATCTCTTTCAGTAAGACGTACTCTTCAACGGTTAGAAAAACATCTTCAAGAAAATCTCTTAACTCATCAAGCTTCCTACTGATTTCCTCAACCTTCTCCAAAACTATTTCACCCAAAAAACCACCCAAGTAAACGAATACAAATACACCCTAATAACACTTACTTCCCCCAACAGTTAACACACCTAAGAAGGGCTACAAAATTAACAAACCTTTTTTTGGGAAAAATTTATTAATTTAAAGCAAAGTATTATCTTCCTATAGAAAAGTAATACTAGGTGGAAGGGATGGTTAATCAGGCTTTAATTGAAAAGGCAAGGGAGTTGCATGGCCACGTATGCCCCTTTGTGGTTTTGGGTTTAAGGGCTTCTGAAATTGCCATGAAAAAGCTTGGAGTAAGAAGGGTTGGGGGGATGGAAACCGTGGGTGAAGAGGTTTTGGCCATTATTGAGTGTAACAACTGTTTTGCTGACGGTGTTCAAGTGGCTACAGGTTGCACCCTTGGAAACAATTGCCTAATATACCTAGATGTTGGAAAAAACGCGTTAACGCTTGTCAAGAGAAGCGACTGGAAAGGTGTAAGAGTTTACGTTGACGGGGATAAACTTCGTGATAAATACTTTAAAAAAGAGACATTAAATCTTTTTGAAAAAGTTGTTGTAAAAAGAGAGGGAACAGCTGAAGACGTTGAAAAGCTACGGAAAATGTGGACAGAGATAGGCTATGTAATGAGCAACCTTCCTGAAGAAGAATTCAAAATTGAAGAGGTTTATGTGAAAGAAATTGAAAGGGCTCCAATTTTTGAAAGTGTTAGGTGTGAAAAATGTGGAGAACTAGCCATGAAAACTAGGGTTAAATTTGTTGATGGAAAGCCTGTATGTCTAAGTTGCCATGGAGAATGTGAAGCCGTCATCGGGAGAGGTATAACACCAAACTTTAAGCTTCCATATGTCAGGTGAAAAGCATGAAGAAAAAAGGTGTAACAAAAATTCAAGCAGCAGTCCTGATGATAATCATAGCTGTTGCAGTTGTAGGAGCATATTTAACGTTTAATTTTCACTCACCACCTGAACAAAAAACATCGTCAAAAAATTATGTCGTGGATGTTTTAGGGAGAAATGTTACACTTCCCGAGAAAGTTACTCGTGTGGTAGCCATCGGCCCTGGAATGCTTAGACTGGTTTGCTACTTAAACGCTTACAACCTACTTGTCGGTGTTGAGGAAAGTGAGGTAAAATGGGGCTTTACAGGTAGAGACTATGCTATGGCTTTAGGCCAAAAACTTGAAAATCTTCCCATAATAGGTCCAGGAGGACCAGGTAAACCTCCAACACCAGAGTTAATTTTAACCGTAAAGCCAGACCTCATAATAATGTCACGTACATACGCAGAAATGTACAATCCAGATAGGCTGCAAAGTGAAACAAACTCTACTGTTATTGTTATGGATTATGGTCCAGCTGGACAATTAGACGTTAAAGGGTTTGCTAACGCCTTAAGGATTTTAGGGCAAGCTTTAAACAGGGAGGAGAGAGCTGAAGAACTAATCAGCTTTGTAAACAACCTATGTAAAGATTTAGAAGCTAGAACCAGAGAAGCTTCTCCACGGCCCAAGGTTTATGTTGGCGCAGTATCCTACAAAGGTCCTCAACCGTTCACCACCACCCAAACACCCTTCCCGCCTCTCACCCTCCTTTACACTTCCTCCATCGCTGACAAATACTCAAACCAAACAGGTGTCTTCTTTTGGGATTTTGAAGCTATACTCCAAGAACAGCCTAACATAGTGTTTATCGACGAAGGAAACTTAAACACAGTAAAACAAGACTTTGACAAAGATCCATCAAAATACTTGCAGTTAAACGCCTTCAAAAACGGCCAAGTTTACGGTACACTTCCCTACAACTACTACCACACAAATATTGCGGTAGCTTTAGCTGACGCATACTACATTGGTAAGGCATTGTATCCAGACAAATTCGTCGACATAGACCCGGAAAAGAAAGCTGATGAAATATTCAACGCTTTCCTTGGTAAACCACTTTACCAGTCTTATAAAGAGGCTTATGGTGGTTTTAAGAACCTCTCCGAATTCTTCACGGTGCCATAGCTTTGGCTACATCAAGCTCAAAAAGGAAGAAGCAGCTAGCCTTAACTACCCTAATTTTTTTAACCCTTTTTCTAATTCCTGTTTCCGTGGCTTCAGGATGGTATAAAGCCTCGCTTTTAGACATTGTTCGGGTTTTGTTTATACCTGACAACAGCACCTTATCAACAGTTGTTTGGGATTTAAGGCTTAGACGTGTTTTAGCTGCATGTGTTGTAGGTGCAATACTAGGCGGATCAGGTGCTGCAATACAAGCCTCTATGAGAAACCCCTTGGCTTCTCCGTTCACCTTTGGGCTTTCCTTTGCAGCCTCTTTAGGTGTTGCAACAGCCCTTCTAGTTCTTCATGGAGGGGAAATTCAAAGGTTTCAAATACTGGTTTACAACCCGTTTGTTGTTTCCATGTTTGCGTTTATCTTCTCCCTCATCCAGGTTATGGTTATCCTTATCCTCGCATACAAGGCCGGGTTAAGTTCAGGAGCTCTTGTTCTTTCAGCCATCGCTGTTTCCTTTGCATACCAAGCTATCCTTTACTTGTTACAGTACCTCTACCTAAACGAGGTGCTTGTTTCAACAGTTGTTTTCTGGACTTTCGGCGATTTGGGAAGAATTGCGTGGATTGAGTTTAACCTTGTAACCATAGTATCCTTGACAATTGTTATTCCCTACTTCTTGTTAAGAAGCTTGGATTACGACTTAATTTTAAGCGGAGACGAGTTGGCGAAATCTGCCGGTGTAAACCCACAGAAAATTAGGTTTGAAACAACGGTAATAGCGGCGTTGGCAACAGCCCTTGCCACATCCTTTGTAGGCGTTATAGGGTTTGTTTGCCTTATTGCACCTCACGCTTCTCGGCTAATTTTTGGAGGAGGCCATAGATATTTAATGCCTGCCTCCATGGTTATGGGTTCGTTAATCCTACTCCTTTCAGATACTGTTGGTAGAACCATTATAGCTCCTACAATAATTCCAGTTGGGATAATGACTTCACTTGTCGGTGTTCCACTGCTTGTTTACCTTCTTCTTAAAGGTGGGAGACATGGTTATAGAGATTAATGTTAAAGATGTAAAGGTTTATTATCAAAGTGTTAAGGCTTTAGATGGTGTATCATTAAACGTGTGTGCTGGCGAAATACTTTCTGTCATAGGGCCTAACGGTGCAGGTAAAAGCACGCTTTTAAAGGTTATTAACGGGGTTTTGAAGCCGCAAATGGGTGTAATATACATTGACAAAAAACCTTTAAACGAAATTCCTAGAAGAGAAGTTGCACGTAAAACCGGGGTTGTTCCGCAGAGAATTCACAATTCAGGAATGTTGTCTGTCTACGATTTTGTGATGACTGGTAGAAGACCCTACATAGAGTTTACCACCTCAAGAGCTGATGAGGAGAAGGTTTACGAGGCTTTAAAAACAGTTGACGCCGTTAACCTTGCAGAAAGAAGCTTGGAAGAGCTCAGCGGGGGTGAGCTTCAACGGGTTATAATTGCAAGAGCTTTAGCCGGAGAACCTGAAGTAATGCTTCTAGATGAGCCGACAAGCAGCCTAGACCTTAAACATCAGCTGGAAACCTTAAACCTGATAAAGTCGTTACGTTCAAAAGGCTTAGCCATAATTATGGCTATACATGACCTTACCCAAGCATACAGGGTGTCTGATAAGGTTTTACTGTTAAACGGCGGGAAGGTTTTCGCGGCTGGAAAGCCTGACGACGTGCTTAACCCAAAAACCCTTTTTGAAGTTTACAAGGTTCCGATAATTATAATCAATGAGTATAAGGTTGTTGTCCCCATCGAGGTTTTTAAGGAGCTTTCACTCTGAATTTTGTGGGGACAATTAACACCTCTTTTCTGATTTCTTCTTAACCGGCTTTTTCATCTCGCCAATAAAGGTTGTAATCTAGCTGGACTAACTACTTATTTAGATGACTGTTAATTTACTTTATATCTTAACTTATCTGGTGATGAAAACATGATGTTTAAAGCTAATGTGGAGGTTAAGCTTAAACCTGGCTTTTTTGACCCTGAAGGTGAAGCTGCCAAAGAAGCCTTAAACGACCTTGGTTATCAAGTATACAACGTAAGAGTTAGTAAGCTTTATTCAATAGAGTTTAAGGCTTCTTCGCTTGAAGATGCCAAAAAACTTGTAGATGAGATGTGTAGAAGGTTGCTGACCAATCCAACAAAAGACCTTTACAAGGTGGAGGTGCAACCATCTGACTAACCCCTATAAAAAGTTGAGTCTTCCATTTGATGTTTACGAGGTTAACATCTTAGAGGCAGACGATAACATGCTTATGAGGATAAGTGTTGAAACAGGGATTGGGTTAAGCTTAAAAGAGATGAAGGCTGTTAAGGCTTACTTTCAAAAAGAGAAAAAAAACCCTACAGATGTAGAAATTCAAACCATAGGTCAAACATGGTCTGAACATTGTTACCATAAAACGTTTAAAGGTATAGTTAAGACAAACGATGGAAGAATTGTAGACAACATGTTTAAAACGTACATAGCATCAGTTGTCAAGGAGTTAAAACCAGAATGGTGTATTTCAGTTTTTGAGGACAACGCAGGAATAGTAGATTTCTCCGACGGCTACGCCATAGCTGTTAAAGTTGAAACCCACAACCACCCTTCAGCCATAGAACCATTTGGAGGTGCTTCAACAGGCATAGGCGGTATAATAAGAGATATACTTGGAGTTTGGGCTGACCCGATAGCCAACACCGATGTTCTATGTTTTGGCCCTCTTAACTACGACTACTCAAAGCTTCCCCCAGGTGTTAAACATCCAAAATATCTTTTTAAAGGAGTTGTGGCGGGAATAGGACATTACGGCAACAACATGGGTATCCCAACAGTTAACGGAGCAATATACTTTGACGAAGGCTACGTTGGCAACGTGGTTGTTTACTGTGGTTGTGTAGGCATTCTACCCAAAAACAAGTATTTTAGGAAAGTTAAACCTGGCGACTCAATAATCATAGCTGGAGGAAAAACTGGGAGAGATGGAATTCATGGTGTAACATTTGCATCAGCCGAGTTGACGGAGGAGTCGGAGGAAACTTCAAGGTCAGCTGTTCAGATACCCAACCCAATTGAAGAGGAAAAGCTAAAAAGAGCAATAATAAGGATAAGAGATGAAGAACTCGGTTCAGGGATAACAGACCTAGGTGGAGGCGGGCTTTCAAGTTCTACAGGAGAAATGGCCAACAAGTATAATTGTGGTGTAGTTGTTGAGTTGTCAAAAGTAAAACTAAAAGACCCTGACATGAAACCATGGGAAATATGGGTTTCAGAATCTCAAGAAAGAATGTTCATAGCCTCCCCACAAGAAAACGTTAAAAGGATAATTGAAATATTCGAGGAAGAAGATGTGGAGGCTGTAGAAATAGGCAGATTTACAGATGACCGTAGACTTAAAGTTTTGTATAAAGGTTATGTTGTAGCAGACTTATCACTAGACTTCCTTTTCAACCCGCCACGGGTAACATGGATAGCCAATGTTGAAAACAACTTGGAACGTGAAGTTGAATTTGAAAAACCTAAAAACTTAGATGAAGTTTTGCTTAAACTCTTAAAGTCACCTAACATCGCCAGTAAAGAGGCTGTAATAAGAACCTACGACCATGAAGTTAAGGGAATGACAGCCATAAAGCCTCTTCAAGGTTGGAGAGCAGGCCCTAACGATGCAGCTGTCCTAAAACCCTTACCCTCCTCCTGGACAGGTGTAGTTGTATCATGTGGTATAAAGCCAAGCTATGGGAAGATAAACACATACCATATGGCGGCTTCAAGCATCGACGAAGCCATAAGAAACAACATATGCGTGGGAGGGAGAAGATGGGCATTACTGGACAACTTTACCTGGGGAAGTCCAGAAAAACCTGATAGAATGGGTAGTTTGCTAAAGGCAGTTGAAGCCTGCTACCATACAGCCAAACTTCTCGGAAGCCCTTTTATATCAGGTAAAGACAGCTTGTACAACGAGTCTCCTCTTGGACCTGTAACGCCAACCCTGCTTATAACAGCCATCGGCATAATACCAGATGTGAGAAAAGCAATAACAATGGAGTTTAAAAAACCAGGTAACCCACTATACGTAATCGGCTTAACCAGAAGAGAACTTGGAGGCTCAGAATACTATAAACTGCTTGGAGTTCACGTAGGCATAGTGCCAAGAGTCTACAAACAGGCAAGGGATGTATTTGACAGGGTTGTTAAAGCCATAGATTTAGGTTTAATACAGGCTTGCCACGACCCTTCAGAAGGCGGTCTTGCAGTAGCTGTAGCGGAGATGTCTTTAGCCTCAGGTTATGGTGGAGAGGTAGAGCTTTCCAAGGTTTTGTTAAGTGAACCTATGAGAGAAGACCTAGCTTTATTCTCTGAGTCTAACAGTAGATTTATAGTTGAAGTTAAAGCTGACAGGGAGGAGGAGTTTAAAGAACATATGAAGGGCATACCTTACTCAAGGATAGGTAGGGTGAGTAAAAGCTCAAGCTTAACCATAAGAGGCTTTAACGGTGACGTCTTAATCGACATAAACGTGGATGAAATGTGGAAAGCTTGGAGAGAAGCGTTGACGTTGAGGTGACATCTTGCTCGACGTGAAGGCATGTATATTAAGGGTTGGTGGAACCAATTGTGACTTTGAAACTAAGGTTACACTTGAAGACCTAGGATTAAAGGCGGACATTGTACATATGAACCAGTTGTTCAGAAAACGTGTAAACCTTGAAGACTACCATCTACTCGTAATTCCAGGAGGATTTTCCTATGGAGACTACGTCAGGGCTGGAGCTATATGGGGAAAGAAGCTGGTCTCTAAACTTGGAAGAGAACTTGAAAACTTTGTAGATAATGGAAAAGCAGTACTTGGCATATGTAACGGTTTTCAAGTACTTGTAGAGTCAGAAATTTTGCCAGGCTTAAACAAAGTAGGTAAACATTTGGGAGCTGCGTTAGCAACCAACTCCTCAGCAAAATATGAGTGTAGATGGGTTTATCTGAAACATCAAGCTTCACAGTGTAAACTGCTTTCAAAAATTGATAAAAACACTGTTCTTCGGATACCTGTAGGTCACGGTGAAGGTAAGTTTGTTGCTTCTAAGGAGATTTTAGACAGCATAGTTGAGTTGAAGCTTATAGTTTTCACCTACTGTAAACCTGACGGTTCTTCAGCAAACGGAGAATACCCATACAACCCAAACGGCTCAATGCTGGACATAGCTGGAATATGTAACCTAAGAGGTAACGTGATGGGGATGATGCCTCACCCTGAACGTGCATATTTTGGGTGGCAAATGCCAGATTGGACATGTAACGACAAACCTGCTCCCTACGGTGATGGAAGGATAATCTTTGAATCTATAGTTGACTATGTCAAAAAGCTGTAAAAGAAGCTAAAAAATTTTCCTCTCCTTTTTCTACAATTAATAATTTAAGAAAACTTTTATCCTCAGCCCTTTTTTACCATAAATACAAACAAAAATTTAATAAAAGACAATTTTTTAAACATTTTGGATGTGGGTAGAAAAGTTACATTTATTTGCAAAGAAGACGTCTGAAAAGCCAGAAAGTGGAGATGTGGAGGATGAGTGTTAAAAACGCTAATAGAGTTCAAACTGGAATAAGCGGCTTAGACGAGCTTATTGGTGGAGGTTTTCCGAAAAATAGTTTAATAGTTTTATCTGGAAAACCGGGGACAGGTAAAACAATGTTTTCCGCAGGCTTCCTCTACAACGGCATTGTCAACCATGGTGAAAAGGGTATATATGCTAGCTTCGCCGAGAACAAGGAGGCATTCTTCAGCAACATGTTAAGCCTAGGCTTAGACTTTGAAAAGCTTGAGAAGGCTGGAAGCTTCCACTTCCTAGACATGGTAACTGTGAGGGAGGGGGCTACACCAACAGTAGTGGAAACAATATTTAGGGAAGTATACAAGCTTGAAGCTAAACGTCTAGTAATAGACTCCTTTTCAGCATTAGTTCAAGCATTCAAGGATCCAAGTGAAGTTAGAATTGTTCTACACACAGTTATAAGTAGGATTACTAGGCTTTTAGGATGTACAACCCTTCTAATAGTGGAAACTCCGTATGGTGAGGACAAGATTGGACTAGGCATAGAGGAGTTTGTTGCAGACAGCATAATCATGCTTAGAAGAACTAGGCTAGATGGAAGAATTCTGAGGGAGTTGGAACTGCTTAAAATGAGGGGAACCCCAACACCAGAAACAGAAGCAGTCTTCACACTTAAAGGCGGCTTTAAGGTTTTCCCGCCATTCAAACCTAAAAAAGTTGAAAAAACACAAAGATTCCAACCTCAACCAGACATGGAAGAATACTTCTCAACAGGCTCACAAAGCCTAGATGAAGTGCTTGGAGGAGGCTATCCAAAAGGCTCATCAGTCCTAATTGAGATTGACAAGCATGTATCGACATTACAGTACCACCTAATTGCGACTCCAACAGCATGGAATTTTATTGCCCAAGGAAGAGGGATAATTGCAATTCCCTCGGCAGGTGTAGACCTAAGCCTCATATTAAGAAGGTGTGAGGAGGTTGGGTTAACCAGAGATGAGGTAAACAAGCTTTTAAGAGTCTGTGTTAAAGAACACCCTGACCTTAAACCTGAACCCTATGTTGTGGCTTTTAAGGGTGAAAACATCTTAGAGGATTACGCTAAATACTTGGAGGTTGAGCGTGAGTTAATGAAGAAAACAGGTCAACCAATACTTAAAATCAACGGGCCGGATACGCTTATAGACCTGTACGGGCTGAAGAACACGCTTTCAACCCTTAGAATCGACTCTACAAGAATAAGGGAAACTGGGAGTTTAGGTATAGTGTTACTTAAACCAGGTTATCCGAGGTTGGCAAAGATTCTTGCTGCAATCGCAGACATCCACCTGAAGATTACACGGGAACATGGTTCAATACTTGTTTACGGGGTAAAGCCCAGAACAAACATTTACGCACTTGAAATGGATGTATCAAAGGGTTATGCAACACCAAAACTTACACAAATAATCTAAAACGTGAAGTAGTAAACTATAAGACTACACTCATTTTTGCTCAGAAACAAGCAACCAGAAAATTGGTCTGTTTAAGTTTAGTCGTGTAAGATTTACAGAAAAAATGTTTAGGCTATTTTAGTTTTTATGCCAGTTACAGGTTAATTTAACATCATCCAAGTTTGCAGCATTTTTATGATACCCCTGTAACAGGAGGTGTGTAGTAGAGTTGTCAAGCATTTCTCAAGAAGAATTAAACAAAGCAGAGGTTGCCAAGAAGAGTGGATTAGCCATTGTTAGGGTTGTTGTATACATCTTGGTTTATGTTTATGTTGCTGCAACCACACAATGGCTCTTTACAAGCTTCCTACCACAATACGGAATAAACCTGTCAGACTATATGGGATATGCTCAGATTCTTATAGCCCTAGCCTTTGGTTACTTGATACTCAACAGCATCGCCATATTCGCCTACTGGAGTGTTAGGGCAAGACATGACCATTCCACAGCAGCAGCCATTAGGAATGTTGTTAAAGTAATAGGATTAGGAGCCCTAGTTTCAGCCATTGCTGGCGGAGTAGCTGGAGGGGCTGCTGGAGTTGCCTTAGGAGGATTTCTCGGCATGGTTGTAGGTTTTGCGTCGCAACACGTGCTTGGACAGGCAATAGCCGGATTATTTCTATTGATCTCCAGACCATTTAAAATAGGTGATGAAGTCATTTTAGCTGGAGAAGAGGGAGTTGTGGAAGACGTTTCCACACTTTTCACAATAGTTGTAAAAAAGGATGGTTCAAAAGTTATAATACCCAACAACACAATCATTGGAGGTAAAATATACTTAAAAACAAAAACCAACAAATAATGATTTTCAAAAATGCCTTACAGGTAGTATTCTTTACCTTAGATTCCTTTAACCAGCGAATATTGCTTTGAATGTAAACAAGGTTACGGCGGTAACTCTCGAGCCAGATGAATCCCTAAACAAACTCAACCTACAATTTTATCGCTATAAAATTTTTTCTTAAGCTAAATTAAACGTTAGATTCAACTTCTAGCTCTCGGCTTTAGTAGCCCTCTGCTTTTCATTTGCTCTATAAGCCACCTGTCTCTACGTTTCACCACCTCTTCTATAGACTTGCCAGGGTAGTTGTAAAAACCTTTCCCGGTTTTAATTCCCAACTCACCAGATTCCACTTTACTCTTCAGAAGGCTTGGAGGTTTAAACTTCTCTCCAAGGGTTTTATAAAGATAGGTGTAAGCGTAAAGGAAGGTATCCATACCACCCAAGTCCACTATTTCTAGGGGGCCTAAGATTGGAAGTCGAAGGCCAAGAGTCATTTTAACAGCGGTGTCTATATCCTCCGCTGTTGCCAACCCTTCCTCCAACATTAAAATTGCTTCCATAATCAATGCAGCTTGAAGCCTCACACCTAAAAACCCTGGTGTATCCTTACATACCACTGGAACCTTTCCAAGCTTTTTAGCCAGCTCCTTAGTGGTCATAATGGTTTCTTTTGAAGTATATTGACCTTTAACTATTTCTACAAGAGGCATTAAATGTGGCGGGTTCCACCAATGCATACCTACAACCTTGTCTTTCCGATTTGTTGCGGAGGCAATCTCTGTTATGCTGAATGACGAAGTATTGGAGGCTAAAATGGTGTGGGAAGGACAAACCTTGTCAAGTTCTTTAAATACCTCTTTTTTTATGTTCATGTTCTCAGTTACAGCCTCAATCACAAAGTCTACATCTTTTGCCGCATCACCAATATTTTCAACAAAAACTATTCTTGAAAGTATCTTTTTAACATCCTCACTTGTTAAAATTCCAGTTTCCACAAAAGTTTCTAAGTTTGAACTTATCCGGGCATATGCCGTTCTAAGAACCTCCTTTTGTTTATCGGTAACCATGGTTTGATAACCAGCTGAAGCGCAAACTTGCGCAATACCATGTCCCATAATTCCTGCACCTATTACAGCTATTTTACTTAGCTTCACATTATTTCCGTAATTTTGAGTTTCCATTATTCAATCCTCCTAATATAGGTAGTATTCTTTTTTAATAAAAAAATATCGTAATTCAAGTTTTAGCTCAAAATTTTGCTGACTACACGCTGCCACATCTAGGTTCATCAAAAAACTTTTAAAACCTTGATTTTTCAGGTACTTGCTACTTTTCACAACAAAAATAGATTTTAAGAGGTTTATTGTAAGATAACTTTAAGGTTGACCCCGGTAAACAATGAAGTTCTCCTAAAAAATATGTCCTAGATTAGATGGGTGAAAGTAAACTCATAAAAATTCTATATACTACTCCACCGAGTGTTATTGCAAAAGCTATTTCAAAAATTGTTATAAGTAAAGCTTTTTTCCATCCAATCTCTTTCATCAAGGCAGCAATTGTTGATATACATGGTATGTAAAACATGGCTACTACTGTAAAAACAACCATTTGAATAGGGCCAAATCCTGGGATGCTTGCAAAGTTTGTTGTTCCCAAAAGTGTTGCAAGCATGATGATTGTAAGCTCCTTCCTTAAAACTCCAAATATTAACGTTATTCCTGCAATCATTGGCAACCCTAACCATGTAACTGTTACTGGGCTTAAAATTAACGCCAACGGTTCAAGCATGCCAAAAACTTCTATAAGTCTAATTGTAAAACTTCCAACAACTATTAGAGGGAAGGCTATTTTGACGAATTCAAGCAGCCTAAACCATGTTTGCTTTAAAACAGTTTTTAAATGTGGCAGCTTGTAATCAGGCATCTCCATGATTAAGGCTGTAGGCTCACCTGGTAAAGCCTTAAACGCCAGTCTTCCAAGGATAAATATTACTGTTAGGTTGAAAATGTAAAGCGTTAAGGCCCATTCAATACCCAAATACCTACCAACTAAACCAAGAATTATCACTGTGCGGGCTGCACATGGAACAAGTGTTGTAACAAAAACCGCAAGAAGTCTCTCCCTTTGAGTTTCCATTATTCTACATCCCAAACATGCTGGAACATTACATCCGTAGCCGAGGATTAATGGGATAAAAGCCTTTCCATGCAACCCAATTTTATGCATAATGTTGTCCATTAAAAATGCAACTCTACTTAAATAGCCAGAATCCTCTAGAAAGTAGAGGATTATGTAGAATGGAATAATGTATGGTAGTGCAATTGTAACGCCAGCAATAACCCCCTCCACAACACCCCATGTTAGTTTACCAGTAACTTCAACGCCAAAAACATTGTAAAGGAGAGTTTCCACACCATAAAAAGATTCGTTCAAAAATTCTGAAACACATCCTCCTACGGTGAAAATAAAGTAGAATATTAAAAGAAGTGAGGAAGCCATTATAAGGTATCCGGCAACTTTATGGGTTGTAATGTTGTGAAGATGTTCCCCAAGCCTCGGTTTAACTGGGGAAATAAGCTTTTGAACCTCTCTAGTAATATAGCCAGCAATTTCATATCGTTCGGCAGTTACTACTGTTGGACATGCATGTCCATGAAGCTCCTCAACTTCCCTTGAAAGTTTTTTAGCTGTGGCAGCTATTTCAGGGTTAAGACGCATCATTTCCCCCTCTATTTCCTCATCACCCTCCAACAGTTTAATTGCAGTATACCTTGAAGGATAGGGGAAAGAAGTGTTTGTAATCATTTTTTCCAGTTTAGTTATTCTCTCTTCAACCTCTTTTCCAAACTTAAAAGAAGACTTCACCACATTCCTTTTTTCTGCAACCTCGATAGCCTTCTCCAACAGCTTGTAAATTCCCAACCCCTTTACTGCTACAGTAGGAACCACAGGGATGCCTAAAAGCCTCTCCAGCTTCTTCACGTTAACTTCAATACCCTTTTTTTTAGCCATATCCACCTGGTTTAACGCTAAAACCATTGGAACCTCCAATTCCATAAGCTGTAATGTAAAGTAGAGGTTTCGTTCAAGAACTGAGGCGTCTACAACGTTTATTACAACATCAGGTTTTTCTTCAACAATATACTTTCTTGAAATCTGCTCTTCAATAGAATACGTGGAAAGTGAATAAATACCAGGTAGGTCAACAATGTCTATCGTGTAACCTTTAAAGTGAAGTGTTCCTTCAGCCTTCTCCACGGTTTTTCCAGGCCAATTACCAATATGCTGATGCAACCCGGTTAAATAGTTAAATATAACCGATTTTCCAACATTTGCGTTCCCTGCTAAAGCAATACGAAGCTTCTTTTCAACCATTTTCCTCAACCTCAACCAGAATCCTCTCAGCTACACCCCTACCAAGCACAAGCCTAGAACCCCTTACAAGAACCTCAACAGGCCCATGGAATGGTGCTGATTTTACAACTGTAACTTTCACACCTGGTGTTAAACCCATATCCATAAGCCTCTTCTCAAACCCCCATCTTCCACCCCTCCTTCCGCCAAAACCAGCTGTAACTACAGAAATTACTGTACCTACTTCCCCATCTCTTAACGCAGTCAGCGGAACCTTTTTCTTATCCACAAAACCACCAACTTTTAACCTAGTTGTTTAACATGTACAATGGATGCCATTAAAGAACTTAAAAAACGGCGACTTCCCCCAACCATTACCATGACAGAACCATCTACAGGATTTCTCTCTAAAACCTCTATTAAGGCTCCGGGAAAAATTCCTAATCTACTCAGGTGCTGTAGTGTATCTCTACCCTCCTCCGTCACTTTTGTAACTATACCACGTGAACCAGCCTTAAGGTCTGTTAAAAGAACTGATTTTTTCTCAACAAACTCCTCACTTTTTGTTGGAATTGGATTTCCATGAGGACATGTTTTAGGATGTTTTAAAACCTTTTCTAATGGTTTAATTATTTCATCAGTTAAGCTATGTTCAAGTTTACAAGCCAATTCATGAACTTTTTCCCATTCTATACGAAGAATGTTTACAAGAAAACATTCTGAAAGTCTATGTCTCCTCAAAACTTGAATAGCAATACTACGTCCTTTTTTTGTGAGTTTAACCCCACGGTAGGGTTGATGGGTAACCAGCCTATTCCTCTCCAACCACCTAACAGTATTTGTAACTGTACCCGGAACAACCTTCATCATCTTAACAATGTCTCCGGTTCTAGCCACACCATATTTCTTTTCAAGCCTGTAAATACATTCAAGATACTCCTCAATTATAGGAGAAAACTCCTCGACTACAGACATTTATACGAACACCAAAAAATAATTTTACGATAACTCGTTATTAACTTTTCAGTTTTACCCTACTAATCATCAACAAAGTTTAACAGCAACTACCTGGTATTTTCAGGCTGGATAAACTTAACCCTACACTTTAAAAAAGGATTTTTTATAAAAACTTGGAAAAAATTTTATCCTTATCAATGTATACTTGCCAACACCAACCGTAAACACGTAAAATGTTAAACTTTTATAGGGGGATGTATTCTCTTGGTACAACCACTTTCACGGTTACAGCTGGATTGACAATTTGACATATCCTTACATCTCCAGCTACACTAATCAACATAGCGGCATCCATATAATCCATGCCGCAAGTTTTCTCAATTAGTTTGGCCATGTCATCCAAGGCTATCCTAACCGCTTCATCCAAGCTTTTAGCTGACACCATGTTCATTACGTAATCCTTTGTTACCAGTAAAGGCCAGTCTATTAATGGTTTATCTACTACATTACATCTTAAGGTAGCCACACCGGAAACTTCTACACCACTCAATAAACTCTCCCCGTCACCCATTGCTGCATGAAAATCGCCAACACCCAGTAGGGCTCCTTTGACAAATATGGGGAGGTATAGTGTAGACCCTTCTTTAAGCATGTTATTATCCATGTTACCGCCATGTCTACCTGGAACACCAGTAGGTATTTCTTCAGGGGGTGGTGGTGCTACACCTATCCTACCAATATGTGGATTTAACCGTATTTTTATTCGACTGTTAAAGTATACATAGTCTTTATCAACCTTAACTATCTTTTTAAATGTTTTAGAAACCTTGTTGGCAAATCCACCTTTACCCGGTACCGCCACTATTACACCATTATCACCAGTAACCTCTACTTTAAGAACATCTATTTTTAAGATAAACCCTGGTTCAGCCCCATTTACGAATATAGGGCCAGTTACAGCATTTAAAACGTCTTCTTTCTCTGACAATATTACATCAAATTCTTTCCTACCTAAGAAACGTTCATGTGTCTCAACTTGAAACTTCTCATCTTGACCTACAAATAAAGCTGGCGGTTTTGATGTGCCATACGTGTACATTAACCAATCCTTACTACACACCTTCATCTTTATCCCACTAAAAAAATTAAGGAAAAGGTTTAAAGCCTTATCTTTCTTTGGACTTCAGCTTGAAAGATTAAGTTAATTTCTACTAGGGTGCCAAGAAACTTTTCCAGCTGGGGAACATGGTTAAAGTTGCAGGTGAAAAATTTAGATAACAGAGTTAAAACCATGTTTTTAACAAGCTTGGCGGGTAATAGTGAGGCTGAAGAGCGTGGTTTATGGTTGTGTTGGATGGAAAACTAGAAGGTCTCTTAAAACTGTTAGGCTGGTTGTTTTTGTTATTCTTTCTATAACCTACTTTTTTTCTATGCTTCATAGATTTTCACCAGCAGTTGTTTCACTTGAAATAATGAGGGAGTTTGATGTAAGTGCAGTGGCTTTAGGTGTGTTATCCTCCGCCTACTTTTACTCTTATGCTTTACTTCAAATTCCAGTAGGGCTTCTTGCAGATTCTGTTGGACCAAGAAAAACAGTTTCACTTTTTATTCTTCTTGCTTCATTTGGAACCTTAATTTTTGCCACCGCAAAAACTTTTGAACTTGCAGTTTTAGGTAGACTTCTTATAGGTGTTGGTGTTTCTGTTGTTTGGGTTTGTACAATAAAAATTATCAGTAAATGGTTTAAAAAAGAAGAGTTTGCAACTTTTAACGGAGTATTTAACACTATTGGAAATATTGGGGCTGTTGGTGCTGCTGCGCCTTTAGCTTTTCTTACCCTTTATTTTGGTTGGAGAAACAGCTTTCTTTTAATAGCATGTATAACTTTTTTTCTTGCTTTAACAGTATGGTTTTTTGTTAAAGATGACCCTACCCAGATAGGTTTAACGCCAGTTGTTAAAGAGGAGGAAGAAAAACATCTTTCTCCAATTGTTAACAAGATAAACCTGGTTCAAGGGTTAAAACTGGTTCTTTCCTCCAAAAATCTTTGGGTTGTTGGTTTTACTCTTCTTGTTTGGTATGGAGTTCTTGTTAATTTTCAGGGACTTTGGAGTATACCTTACCTAATCCAAGTTTATGGTTATAGCAGGTCTGATGCAAGCTACCTTGTAACTTTAATTCCTGTAGGTGTTTGTGTTGGAGCTCCTTTATGGGGATACCTTTCGGACAAAATTTTTAAAATTAGAAAACCAATCTACGTTTTAGGCTACTTAAGCTACACCTTAACTTGGATTGTTTTTGTTTTTCTCAAAAACATTCCAAAAGAAATTTTTTACATAATTTTTTTCATGTTTGGCTTTTTTACCGGAGCAATAATAGTTTCAATTGCTTTACTTAGAGAGTTTTTCCCTGAACATTTGGTTGGAACCGTTATGGGCTGTATAAACATTTTCCCGTTTATCGGTGTAGGGATTTTTCAACCTTTAACAGGCTACATTCTAGACCAAGCAGGACCTGTAAAAATTGTTGAAGATGTTAAACTTTATCCTCCTCAAGCCTATCAAACAGCATTTACAGTTTGTATTTTTCTACTTATAATAGCAACATTAACAACAATATTCTCCCAAGAAAAGCCTCAGAGTGATACATGACTGTGCATTCAAACAAAACTGTTAAAACACTTTCTAAAAGAATTTTTAAAGAAAGGGTTTAAAAATGTTAAAGGAAAGTTTGATCAAGACTACATGATGAAATTAGCTTTAGAAAAAACGGCTGATCCTGTAAGGAATATACAGCTTTTCCTCTTAAAGTTGAGAAGGCGTTAAAAATAAAAAAAATCTTTTAGGGTTGTAAAGCCTTCGTATGGTATCTATATGCCCTAATTTCAGAGGCTATTGCGAAAAAGGAAATACCCCCAGCTACGGCAGCCATTGCATAGATTACATGCAACGGTAACAATGGCCGTAGTAGGAATATGATGAAGGCTAATACTCCAAGCATCAACCTTACAACCATGTAAATCGTTTTTACCTTGGTATAGTCTTCTAAAGACTTTATACCATAAATGCTTATTGGCAGGGAGATTGAGGCGGCTAGTAGCAACAGAAATACTATGGGTGTTTCCCAAGACCATACCAACAACTCTGGCCATATAAAAAATGAGAGACATATCAGAAATAGTGGAAGACCTATTTTCATAGATTCAAACGAAATTGCACCAAAATTTTCCTCAGCTATTTTTGCAGCTGTTGCACATGCTATTGCAACGGGTGGTGTTATCGCAGATAACACCGCAACCCAGAATATGAAAAAGTGTACAACCAGCGGGATAGCACCCAACATGGCGAAAGGTACTACCGCTACTGCTATTGCTATGACGTACACACCTGTGGCAGAAACTCCAAACCCAAGAATAGTGGTAATAAACCATGTGACAAGTATCAGTAGCATTAGGTTGTAACCTACAGCATGTGTAAGACCCATAGACCATTTTACAGCCATCCCGGTGACGGTTAAAACTCCTGTAACTATATTTATTGTAGCCAACATAACTCCGGAGCTTGCCGCCAACGAACCACCCTCTTCAACGGTGGTGACAACACGGTTTACAAAGTCCCTAATATATTCCTTAAAGCTCCTGCCTTCTGAAGGTTTCTTAAACACTACAAAGTAATTGTAGATGAAGGTAAAAGGTACATAGGTTATAAGAGTGTAGAAACATGCAAGCAGCGGATCCAGCCCAAAGTAAGCCATTAAGAATATTAATATTGCTAAAGCAAGAAAAAACGGTGTACCTGTTTTAACAAAATCTTTAACCTTTGTAGGAGGCATTTCCCTCATAAATGCTTGAGCCTTTTGCAAGTTTAAGTATCTGCGGGTTATGCAAAATACGGCGATGGATGTAGTTAAGTAGTAAAGTATGGCTGGAGCTACAGCCACAACGCATATAAATATATATGGCTGCCCGAGTACGGCAGCCATTATAAAGGCTGCTGCACCCATCACAGGCGGAACTATTAAACCGCCGCTGGAGGCCACACTCTCTATTGCTGCTGCAAATTTTGCCGGTACTCCAATACGCTTGTTCATGGGTATGGTGAAAACTCCTGTTCCCGCAACGTTTGCAGGTGCACTACCACTAAACATGCCAAAAAGACCGCTCATTACAACTCCTGTTTGGGGTACTAGGTAGGGACTTCTGGTAACCATGTATCTTGCTAGGTTAAAGAGAGTGTCATAGCCTCCCAAAGCTCTAAGAAAGGCTGCAAGTATTACAAATGCAGAAATCCATGTAAACGCAATTTGCGTGAGAGTGCCAAAAATACCGATGGGTAGGTCTGCTGAAAGAGACCTGAAGAGGACTTGGAGGCTTAATCCACCATGACGTAAACCTTCTATTGGTATGTAGGGGCCAATATATGCATATATCATGAAAGCTAAAGCCACTATGACCAGCCATTTTTCAACATCCTTTCTACAACATTCAAGCACTATAACTATAGCAATTGCACCTAAAACTATGTCATAGATGTTTCCTACACCCATTCTATAGTAGCTGATGACAAAGTACTCCATGAAGAAGTATACGCCACTTACAGCTATGAGTACTATAAGTATAGAAGCCAGCAATCTGTTTACAAGTAGACTTTTTAAACCAAATAACCTGTTACGACCCATAATTGAGTGGAACAGCAGTATAATGCATGAAAGCATTAAATACAGTGTAACTGCCCTCTCCTTCTCTATGGCAAGAGACCCAGCATACCACATAACGTAGCATATTATTGCTATACAGAAAGCTAGGTATAGGCCTCTCAACTTCGACATTTTATTGCTTGTTCCGCCGCTCATCTTACTCACCTGCTGGTAAGGGTTGGAAAAAAAAGGTAAATTTTAGTTAGAGTTTACTGCTTAGCTACAAGTATCCCAAGTGCATCAGGGTTGTAGCCATACTCCTTTAAACATTCAGCTACACCAGGGTGTATTGAAACTCCATATTTGGATTGCTTTTTGAAGCATTCAACGTTAAATGAGAGGAACCAGTCTTTGTAATTCTTGAAGGTTGATAAGGCTTTCTCAAATTCGCTAGCACGCTCTATATGAGTCTTAAAGAGAAGGTAAACGTGGTCTTTGCTTAGATTTTTGCTACCAACAAGCCCAAATGGCACAGCAATAACGTTAATAGATGTTTTTCCATCTCTTGTCTTAACGTTGTATGGGCCTAAATCCATGGTAAATGGTACAAGGTCAGGCGACTTATCCAATATTTTTTTCAACTCGCTTTCAGAAGGCGGCACAGCAACCAGTTTGTATCCAACTCTTGAAAATGCCTCTGAAACCCATGAAGCAGGACCACCTGGATCTCCATAACCCCAAACAACCTTAACCTTACCTGTAGTTAACGCATCGGCTGCACCGCTAACATCAAATATCTGGAGGTTGAACATTTTGTCTAGATCCTCAGACTTAACATCAAACAATATTGAAAAAGCTTCTCTAAAAGCCTCATGGCTTGCATAGGCTGCTGGAGTTGGATATATCCCCACGGTAGTTCCAAGCTTTTTAAGGTCACTCCAACAAGTAACCTGGTCTTTTAGATCTTCAGTCACAAACACAGTATATATAAGTGGATACTCGTAGACGAGAATGGACATTTCATTGTATTTCTGCGCTGTCGCCTTCTCGGGAGCCCATCTTCCAGTTTTTGTAGCATATTGATATACTATGTTCATTGCGGTGTACCCTATGTCAACCTGCCCAGCATCCCAAGCAGCATGCCCTGCCGCAGCACAACCAGCAACCTGTAACGTCATCCCGAAATACTCAGGATATGTCCTTTCAACTATGTCAATAGTGGCAGCATTGGCTAAATATCCTACAGAACCGGAGGTACATGAGCCAAGAGTCCATGAAACCTTACCCGTAGGCATTGGCCTACCAGGGGGCGTGGCAAGAAAGTAACCAGCAGCAGCCACAACAATTATGACTACAACTATAATAGCTAACGCTTTCCCACTAATTTTAGGCATAAATCCCACCACTTTGAAGAATATTGTTTAGAAAATAAAAAGATTTCCAAAACAAGGTGTGAAAAACGTTTTAAAATTTGGCGGCTCAAATTTTCCACGCTTTACTCTTAAGGCTTTTCAACCGCTAAACATAGGTAGACTTCTCGAGTCCGTGAAAAAGTTTAAAATTACCCCTCACGGTAAAGACTACTATTCCTCAAGTATTCAAGGCCTTAACAACATGCTAGGTGTAGTGTTTAAAGGCACCTTAACCTTCAGAATTTCTTCACAGTTGTAAAAATTTGCTACTGGTATTATGTTAAAGCGGAACGGGTATGCTTTTTACTTAAATTTTATTATCTTCACATAACCATGCCATATATCCTACAATAACTAGAGGCAATTTTAATAATAGAAAAAAAATAGAAATTTTAAAGTTTAAACCTGCTTTGTCTTTTCAAAGGCTTCGAGCGCCTTTTCTGAGGGTTTGGTTATAAGGCTGACGATGACGTATACAACTGCCGCTAAGATAACTGGAACCACAGCTGGATGAGTGCCCATGAGAAGTGGAGTATAAACATAGGTGGCAACAACCAAGTAAACAAGTCCGACAAGCAGAGAAGCTATAACCCCCTCCTTTGTCCCTCTCTTCCAATACAATCCCAATAATGCTGCAGTTAGTAAAGAATAACCTGGTGAGGCTACGTAGTCCAACATTCTAGCAATTTCAATGGGGTATGTGTAAGCAAACAAGGTTCCAAAAATGAGTATTACAAACGTTATAATTCTTGTTGCCCAAATAAGCTGCACATCTGAGAGTGTTTTAAATTGTTTTATCATATTGTTGGAGGCCAGAGCTGACGCAGTCATTAGCTGAGTGTTGGCGGTGGAAATCGCCGCCGCTAGGACTGCAAGTATCACAAACATCACGACAGAGAGCGGTGCAAAATTCTTAATAGATACTAATACAGCCGTGTCTGCTGCTTTCCCAGTCAATCCTGGCGCTAAAATTGGGGCCACCAGATTCCCCCATAGGAAAGCCCCTAAATACACAATAAAACCTCCAACTAATAACCATAGTATCGTAACCCGGAACAAAGTTTTCTTCTCTCTCATCCCCAATGTTGCTATTAGAACATGTGGCCAGCAGAAGACTGTCAAACCCGCAAAAGCTAATCCAAGCCCAAAAGCTGGTGAAATTACTCAACCAGGAGTTCCAGGAGAAATTTGTGGTAGGGGACCGCATGTAATGTTAATGTATTACAAAGACCCTGAAAAAACAGAAAAGGCCTTCGCATGTGGATGGTTCCACAGTGGAGATATCGGAATTATGAATGAAAAGAGGTTCATTGAAGTTGTTGATAGAAAGAAAGACATGATAAAGACTGGAGGGGAAAACGTTTCAAGTAGAGAGGTTGAGGAAGTTATCTACAAACATCCTGATGTATGGGAGGTTGCTGTTGTAGGGTTACCTCATGAAAAGTGGATAGAGGCTGTAACTGCCATAGTAACGCCGAAGCCAGGAAGAAAAATAAATCCAGAAGAAATAATTGAGCTTTGTAGAAAAGAGTTGTCTCCATTCAAAGTTCCAAAAGCAGTAATTATACTTGATCCTGAAAAACTTCCAAAAACACCTTCAGGAAAAATAATGAAAAGAGAACTCAGGAAGATGTTTAGTGATTATTACCGTTAATTTTTCTATATCACATATTTTTTCTATATCACATAATATTTATATATGTTGAATTTGATACTCTTAAATTATGAAAACTAAAGATGAGTATTTTGAAAGTTTAAAAAAGTTAAAACCAGTTGTTTACGTTCACGGAAAAAGGGTACATCCACTAGAAGAACCAGTGTTAAAAAATGTGGCTGAAGCGATAGGATTTACGTATGAAGCTGCTTTTGGAGAACATAAAGAATTCTTCAGAGCAAAATCACATATTACTGGTAAAGAAATAAACATCTTTACCCACATTCCCCAAAACGCAGATGATTTACGAAAATGGGCAGAGGCTATGAAGATTTCTACGGCTGAGGCAGGGTGTATATTTAGATGTGTAGGTAACGATTTACTGCGAAGCTTGTGTATAATTACCTATGAGATTGATAAAAAACACAGCAGCGACTACCATAAGAGGTTTCTTGAATACCTTAAATACGTTCAAGAGGAAGATTTAACCTGCACTATGGCAATGACAGATGCTGGTGGGGTAAGAGGCGTAGAACCGGCAAAACAACCAGATCGTGATGCCTATGTGAGAATTGTGGAAGAAGAAAGCGATGGAATTGTTATTCGCGGATGTAAAGGACCAGTTGCAGTGGCTCCACTTTCTCATGAAATTCTTGTTGCACCAACTAGAGCAATGAGAGAAGAAGAAAAAGAATTCGCTGTAAGTTGCGCTATACCCATAGATTCTAAAGGAGTAAAGATAATTTCAAGACCACGAGGTTTAAACAACTACAAAAAGACAAATTTTAGAACTGCAACTTCGGAATCGTTAATAATTTTTGACGATGTACTCGTACCCTATGAACGTGTATTCTTGTGCGGCCAATATGAGTTTGTGTTTAGGCTTGTTGACCTATTTACAATATTTCATAGACATACATGTGGAGGAATATGTAAAAAGGGTTTTTACAACCTTTTCTGTGGCGCCCTACTCTGTATAGCCGAGTATAATGGTTTAGTTCCTATGCGAGTAGGACATATTAGAGACAAGTTTATAGATTTATACACATTAGGCGAGATATCGTGGGCATTAGCTCTCGCTGCAATTTACGAAGGATCTAAAGTAGACCCCGGTGTCTTTGTACCTTCACCAATATTTTCTAATCTTGCAAAACTCCACACAACTCAAACGTTGCATACAGCATACCGTATACTTCTTGATGTGGCAAGTGGTATGCCTGTTTCCATACCAACTCCTGAAGACTATGAGAACCCGGAAATTAAAAATCAGATTATAAAATATTTGAAAAGAAATCCAGCGGTAAAATCTGAGAATGTTATGAAGATGTTGTGGTTGATTGAAGATTTGCTTCTGAGCTCATGGGGGGCTAGAAACCTGATACTCTCAGTTCATGGTGGGGGGCATGAGCAGGCTTCACGAGTAATGCTACTGAATCATATTGATATAAAGAAGCTAAAGGAGCTTGCAGAAAGAAAGGGAAATATTGAAAAATGAAATAAAATTGGTTTACCTCTTTTCCCCCTTTTTACTATTCTTATTTCTAAAACCTTAAGATTGCATTTAACTCTAAACTTTACTTCTCGGGGGTACATTTAAAAAAATAAGCTTTTGCTTTTAAACAAGCAAAAATAAAAAATAGGGGTATATAAACCCCACGTCTAACCCTTATTCTTTATTCCTTTAAGGCTTCCTCCCACCTTTTAATTACAGCTTCTTTTGTGATTCCAAATCTCTCCCTTAAAAACTGGTAAACCCTTTCTAAATCCCTTTCAAGGTCCTTTATTGCTTTTTGATCCTTGTGAAGGCATGACCACTCAGGAGGCTTTTGTCCTGGAATAGGTACAGCGTATATATCCATAAGTTCGCCTTTCCTGTTTTCCCTAAACTTTATCTTAACTTCCTGTCCAACCCACACATAAGTTGGAGGGGTTAAAATTTGGATTGGTAAGGCTGTATGTGTACCATCAACTTGTACATATCCAAGTACAAAGGGAAGCTGGTCTAGGAATGAGTCTGCTGAAAAAAGCATGATGGAAAAGGTGTGCACTTTACCTTTTGGAGGAAGCTCAACCCACTCTGTTAATTGTGCCTTACATTCAGGGTTCCAGCAGTGAACTCTAGGGGGACAGTAAACTGTTTTACATTTTGGACACATGGTTCCGTAAAGCTTACCATCAACCAACCCTTTAAAAAACTTTGAAACCTTACCTAGGCTGTGGTGATAAAGAACACCATGAGGACGGTAAACTATTAAAAACTCGTCTTCCTCCTCCTCTCCAACCTTAGTGTTTCCAGAAGGACCTCTTATTAGCTGATAACCTCTAACTCTTAAGTTACCTTTTCTTGCATACTCCTCCCATTCCCTTAAAACCTGTGAAACCTTATCCTCGACAATCCTTTCCTTCACTCTTTTCTCGCTCACCACAACCTCACCTCGAATACACTATAACCCCACCCTGGCAACCAGTGCCACCATGACCAGTAATAAGTGCTTTTTCAGCCCCTGAAGCTTGAAGTTTAGGATCTCCAAATTTTTTAGGTATCTGTTCTGTAAGCTCCCAGTATAGGAAAAGGGTTTGAAGTAAGCTGGTTGCGCCAACAGGATGGGCAAAAGCTGTAAGACCTCCACTAAGCTGACATGGAAGTTCCCCACCCCTCATAGTAGTCCCATCTCTAACCAAAGTTTTTCCCTCTCCCCTAGGACACCACATCAAATCTTCGTAAAGGCAAATCTCAACTCCATCATAAGGTGCAAACAACTCTGCAAGGTCAAGCTGTCTAACAGGGTTGGATATTCCAGCCTTATTGTATGCTTGTTTTGCTGCTTCTCTTGCAAATCCAAAGTTAGCCATTTCAGGGTAGGGTGTTAAAGGCTTTTCAACAAAGCTTGGATATATAGCTTCACAATCCGGGAAAACACCTTTATAAGCCCAGTTTGCCAACCTATCTCCAGGCCTCATCGAGTCCGTTCCAATTCCAACACCTTTTATCCACATTGGTGAATCTGAATATTTTTTTGCAACCTCTTCTGACGCAAGAAGTAAAACAGCGGCACCCTCGCTTATTAAAGCACAATTCCATCTTCTATACGGCCAGGCAATGATCCTATCTTTAAAGTAGTCATCAAGTGTTACATAACCTGTTCCATGTTCAGACCTCCATTGAGAATATGGATTATGAACAGCGTTATTCCTATTTCTGACAGCAAGCATCCCTAAATCTTCTATTGTTTCACCGTAAAGTTGCATATGTCTTAATTCAAGAGCAGCATAGTATCCATTATAGTATCCGCCAACTGTAAAATCCCAGTCAGTATCTGAGGCTGCAGCGATAAACTCGTTTGTTGTTGCAGTATCCACCTCTGACATCCACTCCCAACCAGCAACCAAGATAAGGTCAAACTCGCCAGATTTTATCAGAAAATAGGCATTTATTATCGCATCAAGCGGGGTGCTTCCTCCAGCCTCAACTCTATAACCCCCTTTACGATGCTGTCCTATGTAATCTTGAATTATCCAACTCATACAAAGCTGTTGATTTAAATGGTCACTAAAGTATGAACATTGAACAAACTCTATATCTCTCGGATCCAGGTTAGGAGTATCTTGAAGCAGCATTCTGTAGGCTTCTGCCACCCCTTCCTCAGCCACCTCATACCTAACCCTATCAGGCCTAAAAAACCCTCCACCTACAACAGCAACCCTACTCATAGTTACCACCACACGTGTATAACATACATTAATACCATTTTAATATTCCTTTACCTAGAAAGTTTTACAAGACTAATTTTTGATACCATTTCCTATAGAATTTTATCTTTTCACTTTAAGAAAAGTGAAGGAAGCTTAAACAGTACAATCGTTTACAACCATGTCAAGCAAAAATTTAAAATAGATAAAAAATCTTTAGTTAAGATTCCTTTTTTGATTTTTTCCACTCCAAATAATCCTTGTAGGTGATCTTATAACCTTCAGGAACCCTAGGCTCATACAACATAAACTTTGCTGGGGGATATGGAAACATAAATTTTATGCCTTCTAAACCACTAACTAAGTTATCAATTAGTTTTGCTGGAAACATAAGGCCAACCTCATCTTCTTCACTTCTACCTAAAAACACTTCACCAGCACATGGAATGCTAACCTGGGGTTTGCCTGTTAAATATGCGTTAGAAATAGCTGAACATGAAATTACCCCTGAAAATCTGAATTCTGGCAATATTCCATGCCATGTAAATGCTTTAGCCATCCTAGCTACCTGAGTTGGAGATCCATACATCACAATTACATCAGGTTCAAAGCTTATCCTTCTAAGAGGGGCAATTAAAATAGCTTGAGTAGTTTTTTGTGGTAAAAACTTTTCTTTAACAGACTCCCAAATGACTTTTCCAGCTTCCTCACTTTTACTATGCCATGAACGCATTTCCCTAGCTAAAAAATCCGGAATCTCATCCAGTAAACCCATTGCAGCTGCACCAGCAAGACAATACATATCATCCATGGTTACACCTAAAACCCATCCATAGGTTCTGGAAATGTTTACTACTTGGCAAAAAGGCATTCTAGCATTAAAATCTTTTAAAGGTTTTCTTGATCTTTTAAGCATCTCCTCGGCTTCCTTAAGTTCTTTGTAAAATTTAATTCCTAAAGGATAGGTGCGTAAAGCCATAATCTCCTTAACCTTTACACCATTTTCAACAAGTTTTTCAATAGTAGACAAAATTTAACACCTTCCAAGCATCGTTACCAATTATAACTAAAGCTTTAGCTTTATAAGAGTATTGCGTAGATGTAGTTTAACTTTCAATTTAACTGCTTAGGAGGCTTAAAAGTTTAACGTTTTCATGAAAAAAGTGTGTTTTGCGGTAAGCTTTAAACTCACCTACTATTCAACCCTTCTTTAACTACGTAGAACTTTAGCATCATCTTCTTAGGAGAAAAATCTTTATATAGCGCGTAGGCTTATTTGATTTAAGCCTAGCTGTAGGTGAAGGTCAAGCCAGCTTTTAGCTGACTTTTCCGTTTCACCTATTTGCTAGCTTACGTTAACGCGAGAAGAAAAAAGTTGCGTGAAAAATCTGAAAAACGTTTTAAAGGAAAAAAGTTTAAACATGATTTTAAGTCTGTAAAAATGTCCTATCCCAAGAAAGTTTTTTCCAAACCAGGTGGAGTAAACGTGGATACGAATAAAGCTTTAAAAATATCTGACTTAGCCACTGGTATGAGGTCTATAAACATTAAAGCTAAGGTTGTTGAGGTTTCAGAGCCAAGAGAAGTTTTTTCCAGGAGGAGTGGTAGACTTAGTAAAGTTGCAACCGCTGTTGTGGCTGATGAAAGCGGAAAAATCAACCTTTCCCTTTGGAATGAACAGATAGGCAAGGTTAAGGTTAACGACACCATCCAGATAACTAATGGATACGTCACAGAATTTCGCGGAGTAAAACATCTTAACATAGGTAGGTTTGGCGACTTAACAGTTCTAAAGGAACAAGAATAAATTTAATTTTTTTAAACCTTAAACGGAGGTGAAAAACTTGCAAAGAAGACCAGGCTTTAGACCTTGCCCAGTTCAAGTTAATGGAGAATACGACGTTGAGATAACTGAGGTTAGTAGACGTGGAGAAGGAATAGCCAGAATAAAAGGGTTCATAATATTTGTACCTGAAACAAAGCCAGGAGACCATGTAAAAATAAAAGTAACAAAAATTTCACGTAGATGTGCAAATGCAGTAGTGGTACGATAAAGCCAAAAACTAAAACTTTTTACTTAACAACCAACTTTTCCTTAGCTAGGAAACCTAAACTGTTAATAAAGCTTTTTTATAAAAATTTTGGAAAAGAAAAACTTAATTTTTACCACCTAAAAATTTTATACTACTGGTGGGACCGTAGTCTAGCCAGGTAGGACGACCACACCCTAAGCCTACTGGCTGGGGTGTCGTTAAGGGCTCCAGCTCAAAACTACGGGTTTACAGACAAAAGGATGAAGAAGAGCTGGAAATCGGGGGAAACCCGTAGGTCGCAGGTTCAAATCCTGCCGGTCCCACCAAAAATTGTTTAACGTTTAAATCTGAATTAGTGGGAAAACTTCCTCTTTAATGTAGTTTAAAAATTCTTCTTGTGTTAACTGGTCAAAAATTGTTACTACTCCGTTTCCAGTTAAACCCACAGTGTACCCATACTTTTTAGAGGTTAAAACTATGTACCAAATTTCTCCACGAGAAAGAAAATCTTTGTAAAGAGATGAGTTTTTAATGTCTTCCCCATAAAGGGAAAGCTTTTTTACGCCAGGAAAACTTAAACCGTTAAAAAGCACTATTTTTGTTCCTTCAAAGTTTTTTTCATGGTATTTTTTAAGATTTTCAGCTGAAACTTTAACCTCTACAATAAAGCCTGCAGCGCCAAAAATTTTTTCACTTAAAATGTTTGCCAACTTATTTGCTTTCCACTTCTTTCCTAAAATGGTTAACAATACTGTATTTTTATATTTATGGAAGGAAAAGAAAAACTCGCCAGTATTTAACACTGGTTTAGTCTGTTCTTTTTGACGTAAATAAGTAACTTCATCTCTTAACAACCTACCTTTAACAAACCCTTCCCCGTAACTTAAATCTTTAACTTCCAACATGAGGGTAAAGCTGAAGCCGTTTTCCGTGTAAGTTTCACTAGATTTAAGGTTTTCAAGCTTATCAATCAACTTTTTAAAGTTCACTTTTTCCTTAACTTTAAAAATTTTTCCAGCTAAAACCATCAACAATATTAATATGAAAGTTAAATAAAGTTCTTTTGATAAGCAACCTAATCCTTCTTTTAAACAATTAAATGCTTATTTCTTACAATTCTTAAAAGCTCGTTACACCTTTCTTTAACAGTCTTGTAAACCATTTCCCTAAGCCCTTCTCCTGTTAGACTTAAATTTTTAACTTTCTCCAGCTTTGCAGCAAGCTCATCATCTCCAACAACCTCTTTAACCCATCTTATAAGGGAACCGTTTTTTATGGAAAGCTCCAAAGATGAAACATCAACAACAGGTATTCTTTCATAAAGCTCAGGTAAACTTGAAGCATAAACGTGGTAAAAACCTTCCTTGCCAGAGTTAAACCAGAAAACCTTCCATACTGGAAGTTTCCTAAGAACATGCTCCGCATGTTGCAACATTAAAACATTTTTGATATCCTTCTCTTTAAGAGAAAAAAGTGGATAAAAGTTTACAAGTTTTTTATTGAGCTTCTTCTTGTAATGGTTTAAAATTAAACTGTAAAGTTTTCTTCTAAGCTTTTCACCACTACAATTTTTAAACCTTAAAGCTTTTATCTTTTCAGCAAGCTCATGGTCTTCTAGGCTTTTAGCAAACCAGTTTTCAAAACTTCTATTCTTTAAACTGTACTCTATAGATTTAGCGTCAACAAGCTTTAAAACATGTAAAAGTCCACTTAAACTTTGAACAGCTACTCCTGTATAATGGTTTTTTGACAAATAAAACTTGAAAGGTTTTTTGGCTAAGATGATGAAGTTTTTAACTTTAACTCTAAAATCTAGGATTACACTAACATAGTTTAAAAAAGCATTGTAAGGCGAAGTGTAAGGGTTAAAGTATCCACTTAAATCTTCAGAATTCTCGACAGTTGACATGTAATATAAATAGTCGCTTGTTTGGAGAAGTCTCCAAACTTTTAAAAAATTTTTATTCCAAGATTCTTTAACCTGTTTTCCCATCTCTTTTAAAGAAGTATAGCATGCAACCTGCATACTATTTCCAAGCCATAAATCTAAATCTTTCTTTAACCCACCCCAAGAAATAGTTTCATCACGCTCATTAACATCAATTTCTTTAACAGGTTTATGTCTCTCTAAAACTTCTGAAGGAAGCATAAATTCCAAGTTTTCCCTTTTAACAACCTCCTCAAAAAGGTTTTTAAGAAAATTATGAACACCATCCTCTGAAGAGCAATGTTCTCCAAAAAAAGCATAATCTAAAAGGATAAGTATACATTGACCTGATGTTGATGAAAGCATTCTAGCATATTTTTCAGGTGTAAGAGGCCATTCAAACCACAAACGATTAGAAAAGTTATATGTCACTACCTCACTAAGCTGAGGATTTCTGGGAAGGATTAAAACTTTACTACAACCTTTAGGTTTAAAAAGGTTGTTTGGAAGGTGTGGTTTAATTATTCTTTCAACACCCTCAATAATAATGCCTTTATAACCTAAGCTATCAACAAGTTTTGCTATTTCATTGTTGTAAATAAGCTCAGTATTTTTAAAGACGTTTAAATTTAAATTAAAAATTTCTCTAATCTTTTTCTCATAAATTCTAACCTGTTCAATAAACTCGTCCTTTTCAGGCCAAAGACTGCAAAGAGAGTTGTAGTATGGTTGAGAAATGAGCTCTACACAACCAGTTAAAATAAGCTGCTTAAAAGATTCAAGAACATGTTCAGCCCACCTTGTACACTGTTCAAGAAAAACCCCTGAAAGGCTGAAAAAAACTTTAACCTTCTTATTTTCACCTTTAAACTTCTCAATTTCCTCCAGCAAAATATTGTTTGATGGTAGATAACTTTTCTCGCAAACTCTTTTTAAAACATCCTTGTTAAGCTTATTATCAAAATAGTAGTCAAAAAGCTTGTTTACAGGTGTACGTGAGAATTCACGATGAAGCCAGAAAAAATCTCCCTTTAACCTAAAAGGTTGATGTACATTAAAACCTAGACATACATCGGTCAACATGAAAACCTCGTAGTTTTAGCTTGTAGGATCTGTTTCTAATGTAACTTGGAAACATGATTTAAGATGTCAACGTAAAGACTTTTTGTTTTTTCAGCAACAACCCTCCAACTATACTTATCAACTATTTCTTTATACGCATTTTTCACCATTCTTTCTACGTGTTTTCCTCCCTCTAAAACCTCAAGTATGCTGCTTGCAAGCAAAACTGGATTGTTTGGTTGAACCTTTATACCAGTTTTTTTATGTCTAACTATTTCTGATAAACCTCCAACATCAGAAACAACCACAGGAGTTTTAGCAGCCATAGCCTCTAAAGCTACAATTCCAAAGGGTTCATAAAGACTTGGAACAACACACACGTCAGCAGCCATGTAAAGCTGGTTTAAGGTTTCTTCGTTTAAAAATCCCGTAACACACACTTTATCCGGAAAACCATAGCTTAAAGCCTTTTTTAATATCTCCTCTCTTAGGTATCCATCTCCAACAACTACAAGTTTAGCATCAACTTTTTGAAGAACTTTTGGGAAGGCTTCAAGCAAAACATTTAAACCCTTTTCAAAAATAAGTCTACCAACAAAAAGAATTAGCTTTTCATTAGAGCCCACAAATAAACTTCTAACCTCGTTAAGGTTATAATTGTTGCCTTTTCTTCTAAACTTTTTAAAGTTAACACCGTTATGGATTACGGTAATCTTACCATCTTCAACACCAAACTCTTTACGAATAGATTGGGACATGTACTTGCTACAACATATAACTTTTAAAGATTCTGACACTAACCACGATTCTATTTGATGAATCATTTTATTGTAGTTTGACGGTAAACCGTTTGTTCTCCCATACTCTGTGGAGTGTATAGTTGTTACCAAGGGAATTTTAAAAAGATTTTTTAGGCTTATAGCCGCAATTGCAACAAGCCAGTCATGTGCATGAATAATTTTAGGTTTATCTTTGCTAGCTTTTAAAATTTCTATAGCTTTCTGCTTAATGTTTAAATTTCCCATCAAAATTTTTGATGCAAAATCAGGTGCTGGAAAATCGTATAGGGGGACTCTAAAAATTTCAACCCCATCCATGTTTTCATATTTTTTTGTTTCAGGAGAGCTAAAAGTTATAATTGTAACATCAACACCAAGCATGCTAAGATTTCTTGAAAGCTCGTAAACATGGGAAGCTATTCCTCCAACTATTCTCGGGGGAAACTCCCATGAAAGAATAACAACCTTAGCTGGAAAAACTTCCATTTTAACCCTCCAAGCCAGCTAGGTTTTTTGAACCTCCTTGTAAAGAAGAGTTATGTTGTCAATCCATTTGGAATGATTAAACCAGTCAACAACCCTAATCTTATCTTCCGGAACTCTGTAAAGGTTGCATAGATCCTTTTTCAGGTTTTCAGACCTAACAACAATCTTATCAGCCACATACATTCCAAGCCACTCTAAACTTTTGATTGCAACACTTAATGGTGTTTCAGAGAAATTTGACCTGTAATCCTCTATGGTGTGAAGTGTAAAAACTAAAGGTATGTCGAAGGCTTTTTTTAATGACACTGCGGCGCTAACTGTTAACCATTCTTGTGCATCAATCAATGTTTGGTCAGTGCCTTCCTTTTCAAGTATTTCTACAACAGCTTTCTCAAAATTTCCGTTTAAAGTTAAGCTCCAAGTTAAAATGTTGGTGTGGTGGGAGACAGGATTGTTAACCCTAAAAACTTTTACCCCATCTTCACAGTGGGATAACCCGTTTAAAGAGTCATGGTATGTTACAACATATACGTTAAACCCCTTTCTTGCAAGATTTGACGCTAAGCTGTTAACGTAAATTGCCATTTCCCCAACTATTCTTGGGGGAAACTCCCATGAAAGAATAATAACGTTCAAGAAAACCAACCCTAAGCTAAGGTTTTAGGGTGTTAAACCCTTGATGCTGAATTTTGGTATATTTTGTCTCTATGAAAAAGAAGTTACTTTCAAGATTAAAAAACTTACCATAAATTTAGTTAATTAATTACTGTAACGTTTTTTAAAAATTGCACAAAAATACATAAATATAGAATAATAGTATATTCACATAAAAGTAAACAATTCTAGGTGTTTTTAAATGTCCAAGCTAGAATGGGTACTTGCATATTTTGACGGAGATGAGCTTGAGGGAAATCCTAGGTATAAATATGAATATGAAAAGCATTGGGCTATAGGATTTACCCAGTACCTTTTATACCTTTACACCAAGTATAAACCTTTAGGAGTTGTTTACCTCTCCGGACAAGATAGGCGGAGTAAACCACTCTACCTGATAAGTCTTGGACACTTTCAAGACATAGATACAGAAATAGATTATGAGAGCTGTAAAAGAAAGGGAATTATTGTTTCACGTAGGGTTGGTGTTGGCGGGGGAACTATTATTGGCGGACCATGGGGTATGGCACACATCTCCCTTTGTGACTGGTCTAGGGAGGAGAATAAGAAGATTTTTCCTGATATGGATACTGCCTTTGGCAAAATTGGTCAGCTTATAGTTAGAACATACCAGTATCTTGGTGTTAAAAATGCATGGTATAAGCATATTGGAGATGTTAGAGTTGGATTAGAAAACAGGAAAATTACTGGTTTTGGTTTTACAACTGTTGCAAACTTCTTGGCAATGAATCAAACTATAGGAATAGGTAAGCCTGACCTTGACTACTTTATAGATGTTGTTAGGATTCCTGAAGAGAAAATTAAGGATAAGCCGTATAAAACTATTGAAGAATACCTTTATGCAGGAATGACAAGTGTTGAACAGGAAACAGGAAGAAAACCCAGTAATGATGAGGTTAAAAACGCTCTTATCAAGGCTTATGATGAAGTTTTAGGTGTAAAACTTGTTGAACATAAAATTACCGATGAAGATGTAAACTTCTGGCTAGATTTATATGAAAAAGCGGAAAAAGAGATTGGAGACAAACAGCTTTTCATGGTTAGCAGCTCTAAAAGGTTTTCCAGCATACCTGAAGACTGCATGTTAGGGTTTGCCAGACATAAAGCAAGAAAACTAATAGTAGCCCATGTCCTAGTTAACAAGGAAGGGATAATTAAAGATGTAATGCTTTCAGGAGATTTCTACTGTAAACCGTTTGAGTATGCTGAAAAAATCGAGAAAAACTTAAAAGGTGTAAATGTAAACGACAAGGATACAATGATTAAAAAAGTTAAGGAAGTCTGTAGCTTAAAAGAGTGGGAAGCACCACTAGTTGAAGCTGAAGATTTTGTTGAAGCAGTGTTTAACGCAGGTTTAAATGCATACAAAAAACTTACAGGCAAATAGTATCGTAAATTGTTTTTTCATTTCCCCTAATTTTCCATTTTTATAAAGGTTAATTTTAAAAAGAGAAAAAGTAAAAATTTACTAAAATTTCTTATTAGTGTTTAAAGGTGGGTAAGTTGGAGGTTAAGAAAATTTCTAAAGAGCTTTATCTTTTAGACCCTACCCCTCCAATTGAGGGGTTTAAAGGTTTTCTTGCATCCTACATTCTTCTGGGTGAAAAAGTTTTATTATTTGAAACCGGGCCTACATGTGTAGTTGAGAGTGTTTTAGAGGGGTTAAGAGAAATTAGTGTTCCACCTAAAGATGTTTCATATGTTGTTGTAAGCCATATTCATATTGACCATGCTGGAGGTGTAGGGACACTACTAAAACGTTTGCCAAACGCAAAACTTGTTGTTCATGAAAATGGTGTATCTCACATGGTAGACCCTCAAAAACTCTGGGAAAGCACTAAGAAGGCTTTAGGCAGCCTTGCTGAAGCCTACGGTGTAATTGAACCTGTACCCGTGGAAAGAATAGTTACTGGTGTGGAGGGTTTAACGTTAAACCTTGGAGGGGAATGTAATGTTAAAGTTTTAGAAACACCTGGTCATGCACCCCACCATCTAAGCCTGTACAGGGAAGATGTTGGGGAAATCTTTCTTGGTGAAGCTGGAGGAGTATATATTAGCTATTTAGATGCTCTTAGACCTTCAACTCCTCCACCAGGATTTAATTTTACTCAAAGTTTAGCTTCACTAGAAAAGATTAAAAAGTTAAAACCTAAAAGGTTATGTTACAGCCATTTTGGTGTTACTGACAAAATTGAAAAACTTGACTTTTACGGTGAAAAACTTAAGTTATGGATAAACATGGCCTTAAAAGGTTACAGGGAAGGTAGAACAAGTGTAGACGTTTTTAATGAAATTTTAGCTGTAGATGCGGATGCTAAAAAACTTGCAAAACATGAAAGAGAAAGATTTTTCATGATAAACAGTATTGAAGGAATGATTTTTTACCTTAAAAAATACGGCTACCCTGGTGAAAACGTCAAAACTTAAACTATTTGAGCAATAACCTAAACGGTAAAACCAAAAGGTTAATCCTTCAACTTTAGCTCTTTTTCAATCTATCCTGGAAATAAAAATTTCATCTAACAATCCAGAAAACAATTTTTAAGTGTTTTATTCAAAATCTAAATTTTTTGGGCGTGTCATAATTTTTCCCTTCAAATTTCACTTACCTTAACTTGTTAAGATGCTTATTTAACGTTTAGAAATCCCTTTCAACATGTCTTGTTAGTAGACGGTAAATTATGAACCAGGGTGTATCTACTATAGTTAAGATGCATTTAGCAAGCGTCCCTGCCAGTATAAACGAGAGTAACACCTCATTAGGAACTACAAAAGCAAATGCCAGTGGGAAGAATATTAAGCTGTCAAGCACCATGTTAACAACATCACTAGATAGAGATCGGCATGTTACAAAAGCTGTAATGGATTTAAGTGAGCTATAGGGGTTTTCTTTAAACCTACGTGCAAAATACAGTTTAAGTGACGCAAATACTTTAGCATCTATAAGCTCAACGGTTATAAACGCTATAAACGAGGCTATAACTATTCGAGGTGCTTGTAGAAAGAAGAAACGCCATGCCTCTTCCATTCCAGTTAACCATGGTGCTGGCGGTTCTAGTGCACTTATGTAAATGAAGCTTACAAGTAAGATGTTTGTAAAAAAAGCTGTTAGAATAGCAGTGTACGTCTTCCTCCAACCGTATATTTCATTAATCATATCTATGATTTGGGCACAAAATGGGAAAATGATGGTTCCACCAGCTAAAGCTAATGTTGTAAAACCAAGGTCAACAAGCATAATTCTTGAAGCAAGTATGTTAGCTGCAAGTATGTATGAAACGTAAATAGCGGTTAACAGAGGATAACCCAGTTCCCTCCTCCTTTTAACAATATAGGCTCCGAGAAATGTTGAAATAGTCAACCCAAGAGCCCATATAATCCAGACCAGCATACTACCCACCTTAACAGCAACAAAATAGTTTACTCATTTTACACCACACTCACCAGTTTTACATTTCTCATCAACAACAGGATGATGCTCGTATTTTGTCTTGTCTGGAATGTTAGCTAAGATGAATGCTTTATGCCTGTTTACACAACTTTCACATGAACCACAATGATACCTTTTACTTAAATAACAAGACCATGTATTGTAAACAAGCTTACCTATAATTCTATATCCACGTATGAGGTTTCTAGCCTTATCCATGCCTTCCTTGTTTGGACACCAAATTGTAACCTTTGTTTCCTTTGAGGGTATGTGTCCTTTGTTAAGCATTTCTTCAAGTGAAGATATAAAGGGAAGGGAACAATCAGGGTATAATGGTTCATCGTTTACCATCTTAACATCATCAGATTGGGCTCCGTAAAGAATGACGTTAGCTCCAATAGAGTATGCATAGACAGCAGCTATTGTCAGGAAAACGGCGTTTCGTAGAGGGACAACAACAGTAGGTTCATACTCTTTCTTAACTTTAACTTTTACATCTGTTAACTGTGTCTTACGCCAAAAGTTAAGCATAAAAGATATGTTGACGATTTTAGGTTGTTCAAATTTAAGTTTGCCGCATAACCTTCTTGCAACTTGGACTTCTTTATATCCTTTCTGCGCGTAACAAAAGATAATAGGGTAGATGCTGTATCCTTTAGCTTGCCATTGAACCGTGTAGCATATCGAGTCTAATCCACCTGATACAACAGCCACGGCTTTAGGTTTTTTATTCAATAAATAACCACCATCACACAGTTTAGGCTAATAAGTATAGGGGATTTAATTTACCTAACTTTTTCTTCTTTAACCTATTAAGTACTTTCAGAGTAAACATGATTCCAGCAACCTGAAGACTTAACCTCTTGGTTATGTAGAGACTTGTATCCTTAGATTTTAGATGTGTGTTCATCAGTAGTGTAAATGGTTTTCTTGCAACATGTAAAAAGTAAGAAACTAACTTATTGTTTAAGCCAATTCGTTTTAAAGCTGTAGGCTACGTTTAAACTTTTAAGTTTTTATGTACCATGGCTCCATTATCATTGCTGGACATTTTTGCTTTAATTTACAGCTTCCACAGTCTCTAGGATGATACATACAGCCTGCAGCTGTTGCGTATTTAGCTGCAACTCTTGCTTCCTCGCTTTTGTATTTTGATATTTCCTCAGCTTTTACTTTACATTTATAAGGATACCAACCAGAAAAGGAAACGTTTTTCACTCCAGTTTTTTTAACTTCTTTAACAAGATTTTTCATTAATTTTTTGCTTGGCCCGGGATGGTAATAGGTGATAAAGTTGGGACGATAGGCAATCAGCCTGTAGGGGGTTTCAGGATTTATTGATGCTAAAAATTCTGCTATTTTTAAAACTTGGGTTTCATTAATTTTAGGAATTACCACAGTTCTTACTACTCTTATTTTTTCTGGAAATTCCTTTACAAGGATTTTCAGGTTACTTAAAACAGTTTCTACAGGAGCACCAGTTATAGCCCTATGAACTTCTTCATCAAATGCTTTTATTTCAAAATTTACCCAATCTACTTTGTTTAAAATTTCTTTAAATCTTTTTGAAAAGCCGTTTGTTGCGATTCCAACTTTTATATTGCCTATTTTTTCTTTAGCTAAATTTATAACTTCTTTTATGTATGGCCAATGTATTGTAGGTTCTCCACCAGTAAAGCTTAATGAATTAACATTTAACATTCTTGATTTTTCAGATTCATATAACTTTATTACCTCATTTACAAGATCCTCTGGAACTAAAAATCCCTTGTAAAACCATCCAACGTCAGGATATTGAGATAATCTATACGCGTTACAGTATATGCACCTAAAGCAACAACCAAGCATTGTAACTGTTATGCTTCTTGTTGTGTAAGATATGTTTAGATAGGCAACTTCAGAAATGTCAACCCTACATACTCCAGGTTCTTTAAGCCTGTTTACTCTACAGTTCCAAGCACATAATTCACATTTTTTAAAATCGTCAATCCACATAATCTTTAACTCCTAATCAACCCTAAAAAAGCACTTTATACATTTAACGTCTATGAAAAAGTAATGAAGAAGCTGGTTTAAGTTTAGCAAAACTTTTTTGATTACTCTTTTTTGAGTAGCAACTCTTTTATATTTAACTAGGTTATCTTATTAGGGTTTAAAAATGGATTCTTTTGAGGTTGCTGGTTGCGCTGCTTTAGCAGCTACTTCAGCCGTTTTTCAAATTGTGCATGTTGGTTATCCTACAGCTTGGGGTATGTGGATTGATGTTGTTGCTATTCCATGGATTTTAGCTTTTTTCCTTTTTGGCTGGAGAGAGGTGCTTAGTGTTTCTGTTTTGGGTGCGTTAATTATTACTTTAGTTTGTCCATCAACATGGCTTGGTGCATTTATGAAGTGGGTTGCAACTTTTCCGATGTGGTTTATGCTGGGGATTTGGGTTAAAGCTTTTAAGCTTAAGTTTAAAGACCTTAGTAAGTTAAAGATTGTTTTGGCTTGTATCTGTTTAGCTGTTGTTCTTAGAGGGTTAATCGTTGTTCCAGTAAACTACTATTTTGCTATTCCTATCTGGACTGGTTTGACTCCTGAGGTGGCTATGCAAATAATTCCATGGTATATTATTGTTGGTTTAAATGCTGTTCAAGGAGTCTTAGAAGTTTTGGTTGCTTGGCTCTTGGTGTTTAGATTTGGGTTGATGAGGTTTTCATCATGGGGATAAAGGTTAAAAATGTTACCTTTAGTTATCAAGGTGGAAAACGTAAAGTTTTGAATGAGGTAAAATTTAACATTGAAGATGGAGATTTTGTTGGGATTGTTGGCCCTACAGGTTCAGGTAAAACAACCCTACTTTACTGTTTAAATGGACTTATACCCAACAGCATTAAAGGTGAATTTTCTGGGGAAGTTTTGGTGGATGGTGTTTCCACAACACAATGTAAAGTTTCTGATTTAGCTAAAAAGGTTGGAATAGTTTTTCAAGATCCAGATTGGCAGCTTTTTAGTTTAACAGTTAAAGACGAGGTTGCTTTTGGATTAAAAAATCTTCACATGGATAGGGTTGAGGAAAGGGTTAAAGAAGCTTTAAAACTTGTAGGTTTAACTGGTTTAGAAGATGTTGAACCTTACAAGCTTTCTCAAGGCCAAAAACAAATGCTTTGTATTGCATGTGTTTTAGCAATGCAACCTAAAACCATACTTTTGGATGAACCAACTTCAAACTTGGATTATAAAAACACAAAAAACATTTATGGTTTGCTTAAAAAACTAAACCATGAAGGAAGAACTATTGTCATCGCTGAACATGATACAGACCTACTAGCTGAGTACGCAAACAAGGTTTTGGTTATTTCTGATGGAAAAATTGTGAAAAACGGTTTAACAAAAGAAGTTTTTTCAGATAAAGTTTTGCTGGAAAAGTTGGGAATTAAAATTCCAAGGGTTGATTTTGGTTGAATCCTAAAATCAAGTTGCTTACAATTATAGGGTTAACAAGTTTAAGTTTAATTGTAGGTTGGGATTTAAAACTTATTTTACCAATTTTTGTTGGAGTTTTAGTTTCGATTTTTGTTTTTAAGGTTTACAGTCAACTTAAGAGTTGGCTAAAATTTTTTGGTTTGGTATGTTTACTCATTGTTTTAGTTCAAACATTTACTTACTCAGGTTTTGGGTTTAGTTTTCAAGGTTTAATTTATGGTTTAACTTTTTCCTTAAGATTTTTAACAATTGTTTTACTTGTTTTTATTTTTGTCCAAACAACCCCAACTTTTAAGCTTGTTGAGGCATTTGATTTTTTACCCAAAAAGTTTTCTTTTATGTTTATGCTTTCCCTAACTCTTCTACCAAAAATTAAAGATTTAGTTTGGCTTATTGTTAATGTCCAAAAAGTTAGAGGGTTAAACTTTAAAACCTTAAACATCTTTAAGGCTTACCCGCCAATTCTTGTTCCATTGTTTTCCAAAACCCTAGAAAAATCTCAACAATTAGCTTTAGCAATACAAACAAAAGGTTATGAATAACTATAACAAGAAATTGTTGAAAGTAAAGAAAAGTAGCCTAGAGTCAATAGCTAAGTTTACCATAATTTAATTGTTTTACTTAATAACTAAAAAGTGCGGGGATGTTGTTGCTGCTGCTTAATTATAAGGCTATAGTCGGCTTGCTTGTTCTTCTCTACCTTATAGTGTCTCTTATAGTTAGAAGCAGGAAACCAGCAATACCTATTTGGAGTATAATGGTTTTTTCATCCTTTGTGGTTGTGGTTACAGGTCTTGTTAACATTGATGATATCGAGAGCACGGTGAACATGAATGTTATCTTCTTCCTCATAGGAATGTTTAGCCTGGTTAGTATAGCAGAAAACTCTGGACTACTTGAAGCCGTTTCTTACTGGTTTGTTAGCATGTTTAAAAGCAGAGTTAAGATTCTTTATGCTTCAGCATTTCTTTACGGGTTGCTAGCTGCCTTTGCTGTTAACGATACTGTTGCTTTGATGGGTGTACCTATAGCCTACCTTCTAGCAAGAATAGCGGGTATTGAGCTTAAAGCAATGTTTCTGCTGCTAGCATTCTCATTAACCGTTGGTTCTGTTATGACGCCTATAGGCAATCCACAAAACATGCTTATTGCAGTATGCTCAGGCACGCCAGCACCCTTCATCAACTTCCTTGCTAAACTATTTCTACCTACCATGATAAACCTGCTGGTAACTGCTTACTTGGTGAAAGTTTTCTACAGGATAACAGATGCACCAGTTGAGGTAGGTCTTATCCCGCATGAAGCCATAAGAAACAGAAGAGACGCCATCTTAGGAGCAGCTGGATTAACGTTAACTCTTGTAGCTTTTGTAGCAAACGACTGCTTTGAGCTTTTAGGCTATCCCTACATAACTGAAAAAGGATTTATTCCCTTCATTATAGTAGCAGGAATATACCTTATATCCACTAACCCTAGAAAAGTGCTTGCAGGAGTTGACTGGGGAACAATTGTTTTCTTTATAGGCATGTTTATAACAATGACAGGTGTTTGGAAAAGCGGGGTGATTGAGCCTTTATTTAGGCTGATGCTTCCAGAAGCTCAAAAAGGTTTTACTGGTATAATGGGGATAACCTTAACCTCCATCCTAGTCAGCCAGCTGCTTAGCAATGTCCCCTTCACAAACATCTACATCAGCTACATGAAAAGTTCTGGATATGCTGGAGCTGACACTCAAGCATGGCTTACATTAGCAGCAGCATCAACCATTGCTGGAAACTTAACCATACTTGGAGCAGCCTCCAACATCATCGTTCTGGAAACATTGGAAACAAGGTTTAACACCACCATCACTTTTAAGGAGTTTTTTAGGATAGGGTTATGGGTAACAATTGTAAACATGCTGATATACATACCTTTCCTAATGCTTATAGCTTAGTTTTAAAATATGGTTTCTTTATAAACGTTAAATGTTACTAGGTTATGTTTTCCCATCCTACAAAAAGAAAATTGTAAGTGAAATTTAATGCCAGATGAGGAATAAATTCTCAGAAAAATGGCTAAACAAATACTCAAGAAGAACGTAAATTCTATTTTTATACTGTAAAACAAGTAAAGAAAGTTTAAAAAAAGTATAAATACCAGTTCATTCTCCACCTATAAAACATAGGCGTATTAAGGAAGGGCGAAAAAAATGGGTGAGAAGAAAGTTAAAGTTTCGTTTGTTGAAAAGTTTGCTGAGGTTCTCTCCAGAATAATACCTGATGCGCTTACCGCGGCGTTATTAATGGCAATCGCGTTGTTAATATGGTGTCTTCTCATCGGAACACCGGTTATTGGAAGCACAGAGTTTGCTGGGATGAAGTTTAAGGGTTTTATAGATTCATTTTACACTGGTCTTTGGACAACATCGTTTATGGTTTTTACTTTACAAATGGCTCTTATAGCAACGCTTGGAAGCGTTATAGCCAGGGCACCTCTAGTAAGTAAAGCGATTTTAAGGGCTTTTGGCGCTTGTAGAACAAAAACGCAATTTTTTATAATGGTGGGCATTATAACAGCCATCCTTGGTTATGTTCATTGGGGCTTGGCTATCATGCTTGGACCCATGGTAGCCCTCTACGCATGTACGGAAGCGGAAAAGAAAAACATCAATCTGGATGTTACATTGATGGTTGCTTTTGCATACACCATGCACGGAATATGGCAATATGGTCTCTCATCAAGTGAAGGTTTGCTAATGGCCACACCAGGTCATTTTCTGGAGAAAATAACTGGTATCTGGCCGATTTCAACAACACTTTATGCACCTGCATCAATAATTATGGAGATCCTGTGGATAATCCTCTGTGTAGGAGTATTTATTTTCTTCCATTCACGTTTAAAAGAGGTAAAGCCGATATCTAGCTACCCTGAAGCACTATCAAAAGTAAAACTTATTGAAACAGCAACTGATGGTGGAGAGAAAACTTCCTTCTCACTAAGCGAAAGATTAGAAAGAAGTAGAACAGTAGCATACCTGTTAGCTATTTTGCTACTCTGTTGGGTGTTGTATGACCAGTTTATAATTCGAACACCGTTTGGACTTAACACCATAAACACAATATTCTTCCTGTTGGGGTTAATCCTCCATGGAAGTATTCTAAACTTTAGTAGAGCCATCATGGAATCTGTAAGAGCCGCCTGGGCTGTAATTATTTGTTACCCAATTTATGCGGGTATAGCATCCATCATCAGCAGTACCCCAATAGGTTACCAAATAACTCAGTTCCTTGGAGGGGTTACAACACCACTCACATATCCGTTAGCAGCTGCACTTGCAGGGGCTATTGTTGCTATTTTTGTCCCATCTTCCGGTGGCCAGTGGATGATACAAGGGGAAACAATAGTTAAAAGTGCCGCATTAGCAGGTGTTGACCCAAGGAGGGGGATGTTGTCCCTTATGGTTGGAGACCAGATAGGAAACTACATTGCACCATTCTGGTATGTGGTTTGCGCTGGAGTAGCGGGACTTGATTTTAGAAGATTCTACGGCTACGGGCTACTTGGAGGAATTGCTTGGTTTATACTTGGTGTTGTTGTATTCACTTTTGCCCCACTTTAACCATTAATCTTTTATTTTTTTATTTTAAAATTGCTGAGTCTACATTTTCATAGAAAAAAAATAAAGTATAAAAGTTTAGTTTAGTAGGGTATGAAGGTTAATCCAATTCCAAATGGTATCATGGCAATTATCATTACTGCTATACAGTAACCGAATATATCTCTTGCCCTAGTTCCAGTTACACCTAGAAGTGCTAAAGCCCAGAAGGGTGTGAAAAGGTTTGTCCATTGGTCCCCAGCAGCATACGCAACAATGGTTTTACCTATGGGTACGTTAAGTAAAGCTGAAACTCTTGTTAATATTTCTCCTGTAGCAGTCCATTGCCCTCCACCTGACGGGATGAATATGTTTATCAAGCCTGATAGCAGCCAACAGATAGCAGGCCATGTAAGTGGTGTAGCATGGGAGGCTATAGCCATAGCAATAACTGCAGCTAAGTTAGGTCCTCCTGAAACAACGGATGAATACTGCATTACCCCCATAATTCCAGCATAGAATGGGAATTGAATAATTATGCCAGCAACGCCAGGTGCAGCTCTAGATATAGCTCTCATGTACGCTATAGGATTCAGGTAGAGGAGGAAACCTAACAGGATGAATATGAAGTTTACTGAGTTTAGGTCTAATCCAGCAATAAACCCTTTGGTTCCAAACCAGTAAGCCATGGAGAACAGAAATATTAACGCAACTATTCCTGCAAGAATTTTACTGTTTTCAAGTCTATCAGCTATTGTCCACTTTTCAGGTTTTTTAACAACTTCTTCCGCTTCCCTTTTAATCTGCTCTAAAACGTGTGGGGCAACAACATCTATACCTTTCATTTGCTTCTCATTTTTAGGTGCCAAAGCCCACATGATTATAATTCCTGAAATGGATATTAGGAGGACATTTGCTATCGTGTAAGGATGGAATACCGTTTCGTTTAAAGGAATAAGCTCTCTACCGAAAAGCTCCTTAAACAGCTTAGCAAAAACATGTCCAGCGGTGTTTGATAATAATGGTGCTGAGGCTGAAAGACCCCAATGCCAGTTTAATCCCAAACCTAAATATCCTGCAGCACATACTACAGGATAATGTAACGGCTTTTTCTGCTTATAAAACTCTATACCTATTGTTCGAGCTAGCACTGCTCCCATTATTAACCCTAAACCCCAATTTATCCATGAGAAAAACAAGGCTACCGCAGCTGTTACAACTACTGCCTGCTTAGTGGTTTTAGGCACTCTAGCAAGCCTGCTTAACCCCCTATAAACTAAGGGGTTGTAAGCTATAGCATACCCAGTAACTAGGATAAGACACATCTGCATAGCAAAGGCGAGAAGTCCCCAGAAGCCTCCATACCAACACTTCATAAAAATCCACATTAAAACATCAGAGGGCCCCATGACTTCATAGGGCTTCATCACCACTAGAGCCATAACTATTGCTATTATTGATAGGATTAATGCAAAAATTAACGGGTCAGGCATCCAGCTTTCAACGTTTCTTGAAAGAGCCGAGCCGAAACGTTCAATCCAGCTTTCCTTTACGGGTTTTTCAGCCATCAAAACCACCGAGATAAATCTTATCCAGAGAAAATTTAAATTTTTTTTATTACCTTTGGTAAAAGACTTTATGTCTGGGAGCGTATATCTGGTTTACTAAAACCATATCAAAAATTTAGCCTTCTAGGGAGAAAATTTTAAGCTTAATTTCTCAAAAATATAGAGTAAAAAAGAATACTTCTATTGGGATAGGTGAGGAAAGTGGAGGTTCTAGTTGAAGGAAAAGGTGAACTTTTGGGTTGGTATGACCCTGAAGAACATCGAGAATGGGTTCGTAAGAATAAGTCGTCTGCTTTAGAGGAAAAAACAATGAGCATAAAGGAAGCGGTGTCAAAGTTTGTTAAGGATGGATGTTATCTAGCTTCTGGAGGCTTTGGTCATATAAGAGTTTCCATGGTGGCAATTTACGAAATTATAAGACAACAGAAGAGAAATTTAACTGTATCTGGAAAAACGGCAGTTCATGACCTTGACTGTTTAATTGCCGGAGGATGTGTAAGTAGAGTTGAAGCTGCATATTCATTTGGACATGAAATTCGCGGTTTATCGCCTGCTTCAAGAAGAGCTGTAGAAACGGGAAAGGTAAAAGTGGCTACTGAGTGGAGTAATGCGGCGCTTCAGTGGAGGTTTAAAGCTGCAGCCTCAGGACTACCATTCATCCCAGCTTATGTCATGCTCGGCACGGACACATTTAAGTATAGCTCAGCTAAAGTTGTTAAGGATCCATTTACTGGGAGGCCAATATGTCTTATTCCAGCATGCTACCCAGATGTAGCAATAATTCATGTGCATAGGTGTGATAAGTATGGAAACGCTCAGATAGATGGAATTCTTGTTGAAGATTTTGAGCTTGCAAGAGCAGCCAAAAGGCTGATAATAACAACAGAGGAAATCGTTCCAAACGAAAAAATTAGAGAGGAACCTTGGAGAACAGTTATACCCTACTTCTACGTGGATGCAGTAGTGGAAGCCCCCTACGGGTGTCATCCATGCAACATGCCAACCCTATACTACTTTGACGAGGAACATATAGCGGAATACCTCCAACTCACAAGAACAGAAGAGGGAACCCAAGAGTACTTTAAGAGGTATGTTTACAGTGTTGAAGATTTTGAACACTACCTTGAGCTTATAGGAGGAGTTAAAAAACTTAGTTACTTAAGGAGGCTTGAACAGGGTAGAGAGAAGTTTGTCTACCCGTGGGCTAAACGTTAAGGAGGTAGGGTAGAAAATGGGAGACAAGCCTTACAGTCCTATTGAAATGATGATTGTTGCAGCTTCCAGGTTGCTGGAAGATGGTAAAACAGTGTTTACTGGAACTGGTATGCCCATTCTTGCCGCCTTACTTGCCCAAGCAACCCACGCCCCAAAACTTGCAATAATCTATGAGGCTGGAGGAATGTGTCCCCTAAAACCTCTCACAGTCCCCCTCTCGGTGGGGGATTCTATGACAGCCTACAGGGCTATAATGGCTGCAAGCATGGATTACACTATATCCTTTATTCAGGCAGGTTATGGTGAGTATGCGTTTTTAGGAGCGGCACAGATAGACCCTTACGGAAACATTAACACAACAGTTATAGGGCCACATGAAAAGCCCAAAGTTAGGCTTCCGGGAAGCGGGGGGGCTAACGACTTCGCCTCCCTATGCTGGAAAACCATAGTAATCATGAGACAGGATAAGCAGAGATTCGTAGAAAAACTAGACTTTCTTACAACACCTGGATATTTAACGGGTCCAGGTGCAAGGGAGAAGGCAGGACTTCCACGTAATACAGGACCCTGGAGAGTTGTAACCCAGCTTGGAATTTACGGTTTTGATGAGAAGGATAAAAGAATGAGGTTGCTCAAAGTTTATCCAGGAATAACAGTAGACCAGATTCAAGAAAACAGCAGCTTTAAGCTTAAAATACCAGAAAAAGTGGAAGTTGAACCTGAACCTTCCAGCCAAGAATTAAAGGTTTTAAGGGAACTGGATCCTTACGGTGTTGTTGTGGGAAGGTGACATAGTCTATACAAACCCTAAAATTCCAACGTTTTTTTACAAAATTAACGTTTTAACCAGCTAATGAAGCCATTTTATAGTTTTTATTATCCTTTTCATGGAAAGATGTCTTCATAATGTTTAAGTGTTAAAGTGTTGAAGAATAGATTGAGGTGTATGTTTTGGACAAGATAATTATAACAGCAGCAATAACAGGTTCAATTCATACACCAACAATGTCTCCTTACCTTCCCATAACACCCCAACAAATTGCTGATGAAGCGGTTAAAGCTTGTGAGGCAGGTGCATCGGTTGTCCATCTTCATATGAGAAACCCTGAAACCGGACAGCCTTCTCCAGACATAAACTTGTTTCGTGAAGCAATTACAAAAATTAAGGAACGTAGTGATGTTGTTATTTGTCTAACAACTGGTGGAGGTTTAGGGATGGCTAGGGAAGAGAGGTTAAAAGTTGTGCCAACATTTAAACCTGAAATGGCGTCTTTTAACATGGGTTCTATGAACTTTTCACTTCATCCGTATGTTAAAAAGTTTGAGCCTTTCAAGTATCCATGGGAAAAGCAGTATTTACTTATGAGTAAAGACATTGTTTTTAGAAACACCTTTGAGGACTTGGAATATTTCTGTAAAACATTTCATGAAAATGAGACAAAACCTGAGCTTGAATGTTATGACGTTGGACAGTTATACAATGCTGCTCAACTAATTAGGGATGGATTTCTTAAGCCACCCATCTACATCCAGTTTGTTATGGGGATTCTTGGAGGTATAGGTGCAGACATTGAGCAATTGATTCATATGAAAAGAACGGCTGATAGATTATTTGGCGAAGAAAACTACATGTGGTCTGCTCTTGGTGCGGGAAGAATGGAGTTTGCAATTTGTACTACAGCAGCAGCGTTAGGCAGTCATGGAGTTAGGGTTGGATTAGAAGATAACCTATACTTAGGAAAAGGTCAACTAGCAAAAAGTAACGCAGAACTTGTGAAAAAGGTAGCTAACTTAATTTATGAAATTACAGGAAGAGAACCTGCAACACCAGATGAAACAAGAAAAATCTTAGGTTTAAAAGGAAAGGATAAAGTAAACTTTTAAACCAAATTTTGAAAAGTTAACAAATTTTTATTGCGACAAACAAATCCTATTTTATTTTATAAGCTAAACATTAAAATTTAACCTGTAGCATTTGAAGTTTTAATAAAGGGATAAGCTTAAAACCCAGGTTGTTGTCTATTCATAATACTCGTCCCAATTAGGTTCTCCTAACCTTTTTAAGTTTAACTTATAGTTGACTTTAAATGATTCTTTAGGGTTAAGTTTAACCTTATGAAGAATGGTTAACGATGTCCCCTGATACTCAGTATGCGGTTTTCCTCCAATTGTTAACATAGCTTCAATGTCGTAAATCCAAACCAGTGAAGGGTTATTCCATGAGAGGAGGAAGGCAAATTTTGTTTGTTCATTGTATGCTTCAACCATCCAAACATCCTTGTAAACCAAGTCACCTTTAAGTGGAAAACTAAGAATGTTTTTATCTTTGGTAAAAAGTTTAATTTGCTGTTTTGAAGGGTGACCTACAAGCGTAAAAGGAAGTTCAGATGCAAAAATAAATTCAGACTTCTCCAAACTTAAGTTTTTAAGCTCGTAGCCCACTGTTATGCTAGGTTTTTTTGATACCTGAATACTTTTTGCTATGTAGGTTGGGTATAGCTTATCATTATATGTTAAGAAAACCTTAACCATGTTTTTACTTTTAATGGGGATATGATAGTTGTAGCATCCATAGTAAGAGTTGTTTAAAGGAGTATAATCATTAGACTTGTAGGCGTCAAAATCTACATCAAAGTTTAACAAGTAGTCTCTGAATGCTGACCTTCTACTACAATTATCATTATCTATATAAACCTTATAACCAAGCTTTTCAACATCAGAATGGCATGGCTCTCTTCTTCTACCCATAACATCAAGCAAGTTAATTTTAGAGGGTTTATAGTCTAGCTCAAAAATCGAACCACCATCAGATGGTTTAATGTAAACGTTAAGATGCTTGTTTTCAAGAATAATTTCAGGCTTCCAGTCACCATCAAAATCCAGAATGTTTAACCTTAAATCTCCGCCGGAAAATTTAGTGTAGCTTTCAGCTAAACTTTCAGCTGTAAGCAAATGCCTATAGATATTATGACGTAAAAAAGCCATGTAAATTCCGCCGAAAAGCCCATACCAGTAAACATCATTACACTGCCCCTTGTAAAGCTCAATCCAAGCATTTTTAAGCTTATCCCGCGGCATACCACTTTTTTTAGCCTGCAAAATTTTACTTCTAACATAAAGCATTTTTTTATGCATGTTGTTACTTTCAGGATACTTTACAAAATAGTTACGCCAAAAACCACCTTTAAGAAACCTTAAAAGTTTTTCTGACAACTCCTCATCAAGAGTTTTACACCAATCCTCTAAAAGGTTAAATTCTATTCTTGTTTTTGTTGGTAAAGCCCACACACTCATTTTTGTGTAGCTTTCTGTTGGAAGATAGATTAAACCTGAAACTCCAAAATTTTTTAAATATTCAGATGGGGTTAGAAGGTTGATCCACTCCTTATCCTCTAAAAGAAAAAACCATCTATCAAGCCACCCTTCTAAATAGCACACATCATATGTTGCCTTCCCACTAAAAAACCATTCACCAAACTTTTCAGCATCACTTAAAATACAAACACACCTAACAACTCCAGGAGCGTAAACTTTTAAAAGATACTTTAAAGTCTCCTCCGGGGGAGACCAAGGAATTAAATGTTCAATTTTCTCATTAGAAAAGAAAACAGCTAAACTGTAGTTTTCTTCTTCAGTAACATAAACATTCCAAGTTTCCTCCTCAGTTAACCCTGCAGATAGTGCATGACGGTCATCAACAACAACATATTTTATACCAACCTTACCAAGTATTTTTGGTAGATGAGGTTCCCAAACCCTTTCAGGAAGCCAAAACCCTTGGGTTTTAACACCAAAAATCTCCCAAACTTTTTCTTTATGCATCTTTATCTGCTCAATTTTATCTTCATCAGGAATTGCAGGTAAAATTGGCTCATAGTATGCTCCAGCTAAAATTTCAGCCCTACCTTCATTAACAAGCCTTTTAACAACCTCAAAGTATTCAGGATGTTTAGATTCAAACCAGTCAAGTAAGCAACCAGAGTAGTGAAGAACTGCTTTAACTTTTTCATGATTTAAAATCATTTTTATTAAGGGTAGGTAGCTTTTTCTATAGGCATTTTCAAGAGCTTTCTCAATTTGTCCTATTGGTTGATGAAAATGTAAAACTATAGGTACACAAACAAGTCCATCTCCGTTGTAGGTGGCAGACATGTTTACTCCTCAAAACTGAAGCTTACTTAAATAAATTTAAAAGTTAGGCTACTTTTTTAACCCCAATAATACCATTAGAGTATTTTGGTCTTAGATAGGCTAATGGTGAAAAAAGGTAGGCTAAAGGTATAAAAATCCATCTAATCCATGGAGGAAAATACGAAGCTAAACCTTTATCACCAAAAACGCCTTTAAACGTATGACAAACAACCTTAAAACCAAGTTTAGTAAGCTCTTCATAACTATAGCCTGAACGATGTGCTTGGTAGGGGTTTCCATGACATTCACCTTGATGCTGAAAACCAGTAGGAGTAGTAACGATAACCTGCTTTTTTGCAATTTTTTCAGCAACTCTTAAAAGCTTAAGACCATCTTTCTTTGTTAAATGTTCTATTATCTCTAAACAAAGGACAAGATCAAAACTTTTCTCTTTAAAGGGTAAATATCTTACATCACAGTATACACAATCATCATGAATTCCATGCAACTTACAATGTTTTAGGTATCCAAGAAAAATGTCAACCCCAACGTTATACGACCTGTAAAGCTTACCTTTATTTTTTAAAGTGAACATACAAAGACCCATACCACATGCAACATCCAGCACATCTTCAACATCGTCACGTATAAACCTGTTAATTATCCCATAGTAAGATAAAGGAAATTTAATCTGGATGCAGGTATCAACAAAACGGCTTATCACATATTTTAGGTCTAAACGTTTCCATACCAAATTTACCTTAACCATAGTCAACATACCGCATAAGCTACTTTAAAGTGATAAGAATTCTTTTATATCAACAAACTTGCCAACACCACTTTCTAAAGCTTTTTTGTAGACAAGGTTTGCAGTAAAAGCATCTTGAATGGCTAAACCTGTGGAAACAAAAACTGTTAACTCGTGATCTGATGTTCTCCCAACCTTTTTACCAGCAACAATCTCACCCAACTCTCCATAAATGTCTTCAATTTTTAGGAAACCTTTAGCTAAAGGCATGTTTACCTCACCACCATGACAACTTTGACTTAAATCATCAACAACAATTTTAGCTTTTTTAAGTATTCTTGGATCAAGCTCCTGTTTTCCAGGTGCATCTGCGCCTATAGCATTAATATGAATGTTATCTTTAATCCATTCAACGTCTACTAAAGGTTTTCTTGATGGTGTGGCTGTTACAACAATATCCGCGTTTTTAACAGCATCTTTAACAGTTTCAACAGCATAAAAAACTTTTTCAGGGTGCTCTTTTTCTACACGTTTAATAAATTCTTTTGATTCATCAAGCTTTAAACTCCAAACCCAAACTTCTTTAAAATCAACAACGCAACTTATACCTTTAAGTTGGGTGTACGCCTGGGCACCCGCTCCAACTAAACCAAGAGTTTTCGAGTTTTTCCGGGCTAAATATTTTGATGCAACCGCACTAGCAGCACCTGTCCTTACAGCGGTAATCCATGTACCATCCATTATGGCTAAGGGAGCACCCGTTTTAGGTTCAATAAGAACAATTACAGCCATAACCGTAGGTAAATTGTACTTAACATTTTCGGGGTGAGAGTTAACTATTTTTACAGCTGAAACATCAAGCCTCTCCAAATATGATGGCATAACTCTAAGGTCTCCACCATACTTTTTGTAAAAAAGGTATTGTTTAGGAGGCATTTGAACCATCCCTAAACTCTTCTCCCTAAACGCCTCCTCAACAACCTTTATAGCCTCCTCCATCTTCAGCAGATTTTTGACATCATGTCCACATAAAAACAGAATTTTCAGGTTAATAACCTCCAAGGCTAAAAAATTTTCATTTAAAACATAAATGAAGTAAAGTATTTTAGCTTTCTTACAATCAGTTTTTTAGAAAGAATATAATGCAGGGTAGGATGTGAATGTCGGACATTGAGCTTGAATTTCTTAAGCTTAAAAAACTTAGGGAGCTTCAAAAAAGGGTTGTAAACCAAAAAGCTCAGCAAACTAAGGAGGAACCGTTTAAGATTGTTGAAGGGGTTCTTATTGGAAGGGGGAAGGGAGTTTTAGAAGCGGCCTACAGTCAATTTCCAGAGGCAACAAGAAAGATTGTAGAATATTTAGCAAAGTTGATTGTGGAGGGAAAGCTTAGAGAGTTAACTGGTGAGGAACTTTATGCTATTTTTAAAAGTTTAGGGTTAAACGTCAGGCTTGAAACTAAAATTGTGTTTAAGGAGCATGGTAAAGTTAAAAGTTTAGTTGAAAAGCTCAAGGAAAGTTAGTTTTGCTACACTTTCTTTCTTCTCCTTAAAACAAGCGTAGCAACTATTAAAGCAGCAACAATAATAGGAAGTAAAATTACTAGTAGGAAGTTTAACTCAAAACCTTTTCTAACAGATCCTGTTTCCTCCAACGTTTTCACATGTGCAACCTCTACTAAAATCGTGTAAGTTAGGCTATGAGGTTTACTATATTCATCCAAGTAAGATATTAGAAGTTTTACTGGGTAAACACCATCCTTACACTCTTCAACAAGAACATTTAACGATGTGGGTAAAGGAGCATTAGGGTCAATATGTCCAAGATAAGCTGAGCTTTCCGCTACAGCCTTAAAAGGATACTCTGGAACTATTGTTATACTTGTGTACATTGCTGAGGATAAGCCTTTATTAAGAAGTGTAAATGAGATTGTTGAAGTTTTACCTACAGGTGCGGGGGAGGGTATTGTTATAACATCATAAATAGTAAGGTCTACCTTTCCATGGAGAGGTATACCTATAAGGTTTCTTGTAAGCTGCATAACACCTAAACTGTCAACATAGGATATATCCACCTCCATACTGTATACAACACCAACAGTAGCTTTAGGTGAAGCCATGACAAAGAAGGTTACATTTTTTTCAGCTCCAGGTGTAAGGTCTCCAAGATTTACAGTGGAAGGAGATAATGTTGCAAAAAAGCTTGGAGTTAAAAGTTGAACAACAACCATTTGAGCTTTAAAGTTGCCGAAATTTTTAATTTTTAATGTTAAGTTGAAAGCTTCACCAACACAGACATTTCCAGGTTCAAGTTTGTAAGCTTGAATGTTTACGAAGGAACTTGGAGGTTTAGGTTCAACGTTTAACCCAACTTCCCTTGTTTCAACATTTAGGTTTCCATACTGGTCCCTGTAGGATAAGGTAAAAGTTACAGTATAAGTTCCAACAACATTTTTACCAGCCAGTATACTAACTGGGAAGGTAACTGTAGAATTAGGCCTTAAAAGTTCAAAAAACCAGAGATTGTCCTCTCCAACAAGAATTAGGGGGGAGGTTGCATCCATCGTTGTCATTGTTGCCCCATGCCTTGGAAGACTTAAGGAGACTTCAAGGTTTTTTGCTGTACTTGTACCCTTATTTTTAATGTAAACGGTTAGATTGTTTACAACCCCTGCCACAAGCTCTTCACTGTCAATTTTTATATCAAGTATAGGTTTTACACTTGGAGGTTCAACTGTCAACCCAACATATCTAGTTACATTTCTTGGAAAACCATAACCATCATCATAGGAAACCATGATTGAAAAGGGTACAGCTACACCTGTTTGAACTATGGAAGCGTAAACCTCAAAGTTTATTTCAACTTCTTCTGATGGCAAAATTTTAGGGAAAAACCATTGATTATCTTCACCTATGACAACTGCCAATGAGCTTGAAAAAACATATACGTTAACATTTTTAGCTGTAGCTTTACCGTCATTCTTCAAAGTTAAAGTTATGTTGTTATAACCAGGATGAATAGTTTTAGGGCTTAGGAAGGAAGAAAATGAAACTTCACCATAAAGTGGAATTAACACTTGTGTTGTTGAAGTTACACCAGTAAGGTATCTTTGAGTTACCGATTTAACTTCCATTTCAACAATGTAAGTGCCTAATTTTGCATTTTCATCAATATCTAGGTTAAAGGTTAATGTTGCTGTTTGACCTGCGTAAATAACGGGACAACCCGAAACAGCTTCTTTTCCACCTAAAGAGGAAAATGGAGTACTGTGAAGTTTAAGCGTAACAGTAACACTACGCATATCAACAACATCCGTATTATGGATGTTAATTGTAAGCGGAACATTTTTATCTCCAGGTTTAGCCTCAACACGGTAACTTCCAACCCCCCAAAACACGTTGATAACACTAAAGCTTGGAGCCTCAGCTGTAACAATGTTAATGTTTATTAAACTAAGAAAAAGTGTAAACAATAGAATAAACGTTAAAACTTTGACCCTTAACATTTTAGGTTTTCCTCCTTAACAACCATACCATCTCTTAAATATATAATTCTGTCAGCCATTTTAGCAAGCTCCAAATTATGGGTAACAACAACCACAGCGGTATTATGTTCATAAGCAAGCTTCTTTAAAAGGTTAAAAATTTCATAACTAGTTTTAGAATCAACGTTTCCCGTTGGTTCATCAGCAAGGATTATTGCGGGATTATTTATCAATGCTCTTGCAATAGCAACCCTTTGCTGTTCACCACCACTTAAAGTTAAGGGTTTACGATAAAGCTTATCTTCCAAACCCATAAGCTTTAAAAGTTCCTTTGCACGTTGTAAACGCTTCTCAGGGGGGATGCCGCTTACAACCGCCGGAAGTTCAACATTTCTTAAAACATTTGTCCTGTTGATAAGGTTGTAAGCTTGAAAAATAAATCCTATTTTTTCATTTCTAAGTTTTGCAAGCTGAGAATTACTCATCTTTGAAGTGTCAACACCGTCTATCAAAACTTTTCCGCTTGTAGGCCTATCAAGAGTCCCAAGAAGGTTTAACAATGTTGATTTACCACTACCAGAAGGCCCAACAATACAAATAAACTCTCCATAACGAATTTTTAAGTTAACATCTTTTAATGCAACAACATGAAGAGAATTAAAACTATAAATTTTTGTTAAATTTATTGTTTCAGCTGCAAACTTTTCTTTTAACAACCTAGCTTTTCATCTCCAGAAGGATGTTCTGTAAAAACGGTTTTATCTTTCCCAGCAACCTCTTCAAGCTTTTTGGCTTCAGCTTTAAACCATTTATCATATGCATCATCAGGATTCATACTTAAAAGTATGTAATTTTTAATATAGTAAATATGCTGTTTAATAAGGTTCTCCAAAACATGGTCAGGGTTTTCCTTACCTTCTTCTAACTCCTCTTTAAGCCTATTTCTTAAAACTTCAAGAGGAGTGTAATGGTAGGGAGTGTCAATGTACTTTACTTCAACATCAAACCCAGCTTTACGTGTAAAGTTTTCAATGTTTTTTACCGCTAAACCTCCAAGACAAACATTTACATCATAATTTTTTGCAACATCAGTAATATACTCAACCTCTTCTTCCAAAGCTTTAAAACTAAACTTTAATTCTTCAATTAAGATTTTTCTCCACTCCTTAACCTCCACTTTCCCGGTTATTATGGACCTAAGAGTTAAAAGGGTTATCTTAACAGCCATATCAGCAGAAAATTTTTCGTATGCTGAACTTCTATAACAGTAAATATCCATGTTAGGATTACTCTGTTTAGCTTGAGGAATTGATTTAAGAATAGGTTCAGCATAATATTCCCATGAGCCTACTGGCTCGGGAATTAAACCCTGCTTTTTAACTTCTGATAAAACGTAATTGTAAGGTAAACCTTCACCAAGGCTTCTTACAGCATCCGTAAGAAGCTTTGGAAACTCTAGAAAAAGTGCTTTATAACGTATACTCTTAATCCAACCACCAACCTTAACATAAGACTTTCTAAGCCTTGGAAAACCTACTATAAGAAGTTTCCTAAACAATCCACCCTTCACCTCTAAAGATAAAGTTCACATTTAAATTAAAAAATCTACAGATTTAAAAAGTAAAGTTAATCTAACATGGAAAGAACTTACTAAACCATAATTTAGATAAACTAATATTCTTTAAAGTTTAAAGAGTTTATGGGGTTAATTTGGGGAGGAGACGTAAAAGAAAAACTGTAAAAGTTGTAAAAAAAAGGCTTCCAAAGTACTTTACGTGTCCACGGTGTGGTGCTTTTGCTGTAAATGTCAAAATAAGCGAAACTGGAGATAAAGCAACTGTTAAATGTGGAAGTTGTGGATTAAGCAGCGAAATTTCCGTTACAGGGTTAACTCAACCTGTAGATATCTACTGCAAATTTGCTGACCTATTCTATGCTGGACAAATAGGTTAGGTGAAGGTTAACTTGCTCCTCCCACCATGTAGTGAGGAGTATAAAACTTATTTTACAAGAATTGAAGAAGAGCTCAAACAGCTCTTTAACATAGCAAACGCTGCTAAGGCTAAAGGTTTAGACCCTAAAACGCGTGCTGAGGATGAGATCTCCATTTCAAAAGACTTTGCTGAAAGAGTTGAAAGCATGGTTGGACCTCCAGCTGTAGCCAAAAGAATTAGAGAGCTTAGCCATATGGAAAGAGTTCCACTAGCATTTAAAATTGCTGAAGAAATTGTTTACGGAGGATTTGGAGAAGGAATCCCTGAAAAACTTGCCGAGCAGGCAATAAAAACTGGTACAGCAATATTAACCGAAGGAGTTACGGTAGCACCTATACAAGGAATAGTTAAAGTTTCAATTAAGAAACGTCAAAAAGACCATGAGACATCAAGATATCTTGCAATTTATTTTGCTGGACCTATAAGGTCTGCTGGAGGGACAGAACTAGGCTTAATAGTTGTTCTTGGAGACCACGTTAGAAAAATACTTGGGCTTGATAGCTATAAAGCTTCAGAGGAGGAAGTTTTAAGGTTTATTGAGGAGTTAAGGCTGTATGAAAGGGAAGTTTCACGCTTTCAGTTTCATGTTGATGATGAAACAATAGCTTATATTCTTAAACATTTGCCAGTTGAGGTTACAGGGATTAAAACAGACCCTGTAGAGGTTTCATCCTTCAGAAATATTCCGGGAATTGAAACAAATTGTGTTCGTGGAGGAGCTTTAAGAGTTATAAATGATGGTATAGCTGGCAGAGCCTCAAAGATCTGGAAAGTTGTTGATGGGCTTAAAATTAAAGGTTGGGAATGGTTAAAAAACATTACTGTAAAGGAGGCCGAAGTTGAGGTTGAAGAAGCGGGATACCTTCAAGATGTCATTGCAGGCAGACCAGTATTTTCCTCTCCATCCCTTACACATACTTCTGGAGGATTTAGGTTAAGATATGGTAGAGCAAGAAATACAGGACTATCCTGTGTAGGAGTTCATCCTGCCACAATGGTTGTTGTTGACGGATTTATTGCCGTTGGAACACAACTACGCTTAGAGTTTCCATGTAAAGGTGGTGTTGTAAGTGCTGTTGAAACAATAGAACCTCCAGTTGTAAGGTTAAAAGACGGGTCTGTTGTTAGAGTTGAAAGTTTAGAAGAGGCGTTGGAGGTTAAGGATAAAATTGAAAAAATTCTTTTTCTAGGAGACCTTCTAATTTCCTACTCAGAATTTTTTGAGAACGATAAAAGTCTTGCACCCTCAGGATATGTTGAAGAATGGTGGATTTTAGATTTAAAAAAAGAGATAAAGAAAAAGTTTAATGATTCTCTTGAAAAAGTATCGGAAAGGTTAAACATCCCACCAACAAGGTTAGAAGCTCTCATAAGAGAACACTTACAAACTAAACCTACTGTTGATGAAGCTTTGGAAATATCATTAAAATTAGATGTACCTCTCCACCCCAAGTATACGTATTTTTGGAGAAGGCTAACGTTAGATGAATTTTTCACACTTAGGGAAATTCTAAATGCGCATCTAAAAAGTGAAGATATCCATAAAACTAGCAACAGTTACTTAAAACTGGGTTATAATGAAAAATTAAAGAATTTGCTTGAAAAACTTATCATTCCACATAAAGTCGAAAACGGTAAAATAATTTTAAACGAGGAATTTAAAATTTTATGTTACTGCTTGGGTTTACACGAACCCAAAAATCCTCCACCCAACGAGAAGAATGTTCTTAACATTGTAAGCTTTCTTGCAGGATTTAAAGTTAGGGATAAGTATCCAACTTTTGTCGGAGCAAGAATGGGTAGACCGGAGAAGGCTAAAGAAAGAAAAATGAAGCCTCCTGTACACGTATTATTTCCAATTGGACTAAGTGGAGGGCCTCAACGCAACATTATTGAAGCATCAAAAAATGTTATTGAGGTTGAGCTAATTAACAGGGTATGCAGGAAATGCGCAAAAGAAACGTATAGGCCCATATGCCCTAACTGTGGGGAAAAAACTAATTCTCAAATTTTCTGTCCTGCTTGTGGCAGAAATATTGTTAACAAAAATGTTTGTCCAGTTTGCAAGGTTGAGGGAAAGTTTTACAAGAAGCAAATTGTAGACCTAAAAGATGAACTAGAAAATGCTTATAAGAACTTGGGAATTCAACATCCACCTGAGGTTTTAAAAGGAGTTAAAGGCTTAACAAACGAGAAAAAAATTCCTGAACCTCTTGAAAAGGGCTTACTTAGGGTAAAGCATGGTTTAACTGTTTTTAAGGATGGAACGATAAGGTATGACATTACAAACGCGCCTTTAACACATTTTAAGCCATCGGAAGTTGGTGTTTCTGTTGAAAAGTTTAAAGAGCTAGGTTATAATAAAGACTGGAAAGGTGCACCCTTAACAAGCCCGGATCAGCTTCTTGAACTTAAAGTTCAAGACATAATTATCCCTGAAAAATGTGCAAATTATCTTGTTAAAGTTGCTAATTTTGTTGATGAACTTTTAGAAAGGTTTTACAATCTACCAAGATTTTACAATGTTAAAAAAAGGGAAGACATAGTTGGACATTTGGTAATAGGATTATCACCCCACACATCCAACGGTGTTCTTGGGAGAATTGCAGGTTTTTCAAAACTGAATGTATGTTACGCGCATCCATTGTGGATAGCTGCAAAAAGAAGAGATTGTGATGGTGATGAAGATTCTATAATGCTTGCGTTGGATGCGTTATTAAACTTTTCAAGGGAATATGCCCCTGAGCAAATAGGGGGGATAATGGATACTCCGCTACTTTTAACACCAATAATTAATCCATTAGAAGTTGATGACCAAGTTTGGTCTCTAGATTTATCAATAACCTATCCTGAAGAATTTTACTACAAAACATTTGAAGAGGAAAGTTCAAGGAGGGTTTCAAAAAACATGGAGATGCTTATGTTTAAGCTTAACAAGCCGGAACAATACGAGGGGTACGGTTTTACGCATAACATATCAAACATAAATTGTTTGGTTAATGAAAACACGTATAAGAAGCTTAAAACTATGAAAGATAAGCTTCAAAAACAAATGTTGTTAATGGACAGAATTGAAGGTATAAATTCAAAAGAGGCTGCTAAAAAGGTTCTTGAAGTACATTTTATGAGGGATATTGTTGGCAACCTTAAAGGTTTTGCAAGTCAACCATTTAGATGTAAAAGATGTAATATAAAGTATAGAAGAGTACCGTTAAAAGGTAGATGTCTAAAATGTGGAGGAGAACTTACTTTAACCATTTACAAAGGTACAGTACAGAAATACCTTGGAGTTGTAGAGTGGCTTACGCAAGTTTATGGCTTTGAAGATTACCATAAACAAAGAATTGAGTTAATAATGAGTGAGATTAAATCAATCTTTTTGAAAGACATGCTAGGTGAGGAAAAAAGCAAATTTCTAACAGATTTTATGTAATAACGTGCAATAGCATTACGATAGAAATGTCTTACCACCCCAATGCCTACATACCGTTAAGGGTAAATAAGCGCACAGGTTTAGAGAAAAGAACAAAAATCCTAAATGTTTTAGCCAAAGGAGAGGCCAGCTTAAAAAGCTTACAGATGGAGGTGGGGATAAGGACTTCAACATTAAAATATCACCTGAGACTACTTGAAAAACATAAAATTGTTGAAAAAAGAAGAATAAAAAAGGAGATAGTTATCAGGGAGCTAAGAACAGGTCAAAGAACAATTAAGGAATACTTATAACTACGAGGTGTTTTTACTTGAAAATTAAGGTTGGATTGGTACAATTTGCAAGGTTGGAAGATGGAAATTTAAACGTTAAAAAAATACAGGAACTTCTTTTAAAGATTAAAAGTTCAAGGATAGTATGCCTACCTGAAGCTTGGGCTGGAAGGGGGAAAATTCTTACAAGTAAAGAATTAGAAGAGATTTGCCTTCTTCTTGGCGAAATTGCAGCTAAGAAGGGTTTTTATCTCATATTAGGAGGGCTTTTTATCCAGAAGGAGGGAAAGGTTTTTTCATCATGCCCCATTCTTAATGATAAAGGTCTAATTGAGGGTTTTACTGACAAAATTTTTCCGTCATTGGCTGTAGGTGAAAGAGGTTTTTGTAATTTTGGTGAAACATTAAACGTATTTTCCGTTGATGAAGTAACATTTGGAGTGGCTATTTGTGTTGATGCATTTTACCCTGAGGTTGTAAGAACTCTAGCCTTAAAGGGTGCAAAAATTGTTTTTAATCCTTCAAACATACCTTTAGACCGGATAAATCTTTGGAAATGCATCGGAAGAGTAAGAGCCTCGGAAAATACAATTTTTTATGTGTTTATAAACAGCACATTGGCAACATACCCTAACGGGAGAAGGGTTGCAGGTCAAAGCTTTATTGTAAATCCAAACGGAGATATAATCTTCCAAGCTGGAGAGGAAGAAGGTGTCTTCGAGTTAGACCTAGACCTTTCACAAATAGATGAAATTAGGAAAAGATGGCCATACCTATCAGATATTAGAGAGCGTAAATTTGCTTTTCAGACAAAGCCTAATTAAGTAGCAAGACTTAGAACTAAAACCATGTAAAAACATAAGTTAAGCATGCTTTTATGTACATGTTTGCGGTATAAGCCAGATAGACCAAGTAAGGATGTTTCTGAAAAGCAAAACTGGTTAGAACCCAAAAAACTAGGAATCATAGAGAAATTCTAAGAAACATTCCTTAAAATTCGACACCCCCACCAAATCACTAAAATAACCACTTTAGGTATGGAAATGCTTCATCATCTTTCCATCTATAAGAGCAGGATAAATCATTAGTTTCAGGATAGAAAGATTTTTTATAGAGGTTTTTAGGTACACGTTTATGGTTTATGTTAGCATAGGACAGGAAATGTACCTAATATGTGGCAGAGCCAAACCTACGATGAAGGGTGAATTTTCTCATCCCCCTGGAAAGGCCTTCATAAATCTCTACTAATGGAGGTGGGTGAAGAGGTAAAAATCTATGAACTTTACAACAATATCAAATATTGTGGAAAACAGGGAGTGGGTTATTAAGCTATTTACGGGATGTTTCTAAAAATTTTAAGCGTTCATCTGTAAAGAGGGTTTTTTTGAATATTTCCTGTGAAACATTTATTCTAATCTTTTTTGTTCTACCATAACGTCCAAGATTAACTATTTTACCATCAACTATACCAAGCATTATAAGTTCTGTCAAAAGACTGTTAACCCTTCTTTGAGTTAAAGCTTCAACATCAAATTTTTTGCATAAAACTTTATAAACATCGTAAAGAGAGCCAGTTGTGGCTTCATTACTGTCCTTTGATAAAATGTAGGCTGAATACAGCAAGATTTTTGAGTGAAGTGGTAATGAATTTAAAACTTCGACAACACGGTCATGCTCAATTTTTCGTTGAGCCTCCTGCACATGTTCTTCCCTAACAATTTTTTCACCCCTTCTCTCAGCAATTTCCCCAGCAACCCTTACAAGGTCTAAAGCTCTTCTCGCATCTCCATGTTCAGCCGCGGCTAAAGCAGCACAAAAGTTTAAGATTGATTCCGGGAAACTATTTGGCTGAAATGCCAACTTTACCCTTTGAAGCAAAATATCTTTAATTTGTTCAGCAGTATAGGGTTTAAAAACAATTTCTTCTTCACTAAGGCTGCTGATGACCCTAGGATCAAGCATATCTTTAAAGTATAAGTCATTAGATATTCCTATAATGCTAACCTTACTCTGAGAAAGCTCCTCGTTTATCCTTGTTAAAACATAAAGCATATCGTCTCCATGATTTTTAACTAAAACATCAATCTCATCCAATACGACAATAAACGATGTATTTAACTCATTAAGATAAGTTTTAAACCTGTTTAAAACTTCAGCAGTAGCTAAACCAGTAAATGGAATTTTAACACCAATGGTAGAGCACATTGAAGATAGTATACGATATTCCGTGCCTGTAGTTCTACAGTTCACGTAACATACATGAAGCTTTCTATTGAGCTTTAGGCTTTTCTTCTGAAGTTGCCTTAAAACATAATGGGTAACAGCAGTTTTTCCGGTACCAGTTTTACCATAAATAAAAAGGTTAGAGCATTTTAAACCTCTTAATGATGGTGCTAAAATTTCAGCGAACTTTAATGTTTCTTCCTCTCTATGAGGAAGTTCATCAGGTATAAAGTCGTGTCTAAGAGCCTCATGATTAAGGAAGATTGATGAATTGTTGATGAATTTTTCAAAGATTGATTCAAGCTTATTCATAGCCAAGTTTGCTCTAAAAAGATTTAAGCGTAGGGAAAAATAAAGGGCTGTATATAAAAAAATTTTAGAAAAGAACAGAAAACAAGATTGAACATCCTGATCAATTTATAAAAATTCATAACATGACATCATAAAGATTAACAACTCTAGAATGGATATCTTTAAAAAAGAGTATGGATTCAAGTCTGCTAAGTTCTTCTTGAATATTTTTTAGGAAAAGATAGGCTTTCAATTGGTTCTTCTTCATAAGTGCTTTTAACATTAGATATGTTGTATAATCACTTGGGTAGTTACGCACCTTTTTATCTTCTTTTTTTGGTAAATAAAAATACACTCTACGAAGACTTACACCTAACTCTTTAGCAACTGCTCTTGGATTAAAACCGTACTCCTTGTAGAGATAATTGAAAAGCTTAATTCTTTCACTTTTAGGTATATAGCATGCAAACTTCTTTAATGCTTCATCCACAACCATACCCCTCAATTTCCACTAGAAGAAGACTCTTTCTTTTGATTAAGAAGTGGAGTTATGTATTTATATTTCCGTCAAAAACTCTTAACTTAGACAATAATTTTTTAGACAATCCTCAAAAAAGGAAGCTATTATTATAAGTCTTCCAGTGGAAATCAAGGGGTGTCCGTATCATTAATCTAGCTTTCACTTGAAAGTTCAAGGCTATCTTTAATTTTTTTACTTATTTTATAAGTGTAAGGTATCGTTGTTGTGTCACGCTCAACATATCCCTCAAGGAAAAGCTTTTTCATAAGCCTTCCTGAATGTTCTCTTGTTTTACCTATAATTTCTCTAATCTCTGATGCTGTTTTAGGTCCGCTTGTTGCTAGAACTTTTAGAACTTTCATTTCAGTTGCTGTAAGCCTAGCAATTTTAATTTCACTATCTTGTTTTTCTTCTCTAAAACTGGTAACTTTTTTTTGCGAGTTCTTCAATTGTAAAATGTTTTCATTGAACATTCTTTCTAAGGTTAAGATTTTTTCCTTAAAGACTTGAAGAGATTTTGAAAAAGAAACCTGAGCTTCCATAGTCTTCTTCAAACTTTCAACAAGGAGTTGAGTATCTCTTTCATTTCTTATGGTATCCACGTCCAGGGATAACTTCTCAACTTTTAATGTTAAATTTTCAACAAAATTTTTTAACTCTCTAACTCTTCTATCCAACCCTCCTATTGAGAGGTAAATAGGTGTGTACCTATCACTTATTTCTCTTTTTCCTTTAACTTTAGAAATTAAGTAGATTCCGATAAAGACAAATCCTGTTAAGATTACTAAAACTACTGTTACTAAGTCTACTGACATGTTCTACCTCCTACAACTTTGTGATATCACGTGATATGTCACACATGATACTAATTGAATGTTAGATATCACAATGAAAATCACACGTTTCTACCCCCTTCCACAGCATTTTCATTCTCATATTTTAATAGTTTTTGAACCTTATTTTGCCTTGTAATCTCCATTTTTCCCATGATAAATCTTTATTGTGATGTCTATTTATGCCTTTTGATGTCACACCTCATGTTATCTGTGATTTTACAATTTTGTGATGTCACGTGATATCACAGACCCTTCATTGATAAATACTCAGAAATTACCTCCATAAGTTTACTTTGAACCTTTTTCAATGCTTCAGGATCTTGTTCTTCCGTGTACTCTCTTAACTTATTTGAGACTTCTATTGCCTGGAGTAAAAGAGTTGATGAATCTGCTATTTTAAGGTATCCTAATATAAAAATCGTGAAGATAGACCTTATTATGTTAGTTTTAGCTTGTTTTAATGTCCTATTGAATGCACCTCTGCTAACTTTTCCTTTTAACCTCATTTTTGCTTTTTCTTCAGTTTTTATTCTTTTTTCTTGATAATTTGTTGATAAAATTTCAATTAGAACTGTTTCTAGTTGTGTTTTTGTTATATGACTGTTTTCTAAGAGTATTTTTAATATTCTGTCATTTTCCAAGTTTTCTAGCAAATTTTGTAACTCATTTTGGTTTTGCAAACTGGCCTTTACACTCCCCCCTCCAGTGGATACAGTTTTGTATACGATTTTAAAAGGTATAAGCTTATCTTTCTAAAAACTTAAAAATCAAACCATACCTTCTTACATAGAAATCTTCTCGGAAATAGACCTTCTCCCAAAAAGTTTTTCACACACCTTTATAACACTCTCACGATATTCTGGCAACGTATATACTCTGACAATATCTATAAATTCTGAAAGTGTAGCTAAGAGAGGTGAAAGCTCTTTAATCCTATAGGCAACAACTTCCTCACCTGTTCTTTTATATACTAAAATCTCTGAACGTTTTCTTTCAATAGGGTTTACAGGTACCGATGGAACTTGAGGTACATCAATTATAACATAATCTGGATCAATCTTTGCCTCATCCCCTATTTCTGACTCAATTTTTCTCCGTATACTTTGTTTATTAATAAGGTTTGTTAGGAGGTTGTCTTTTTGATGAATTATTGCTTCATAGGTGCTTTTAAGCAACTTTCTTTCTCTTAGGTTGGAAAAGATTTTATAGGATTTTGAAAGTTTTTCTTCTTTTTCATTTTTTAAAGATTCTAAACCAACCAAAACTTTGTAATCATCAAGTTGAAGAAAATCCTCTAATGATTTTAATGGATATAAACCTAGTTTTTCATGGGCAAAATCCATGCATCTAGATATCATGACATTTGCTGCTCTTACCGCTCTATGAAAGTAGACAACATTAAACATCTCAATTCTTGCTATGATATAAGATTCTAAAACTCCAAAGGCTCCAGAGTAGTCTGCGGCTATATTGTCACCTACAAGGTCTAACGAGTCTATTAGCCTATAAAGGTCTATTTTTCCATATTCAACACCAGCAAAATACGAGTCACGTAGGAGATAATCTATGATATCAGCGGAGAAATGTCCTGCAATAACCTGGTTAAGAAACTTTTTATCATTTTTTTCTGCTTTACCTACCGCCAGCTCTGAAATTTTTCTCTTAGAATATCCGTATTTTTCAAGAATGTCTCCAATTTCAGTTTCTTTTACTATTTTTTGACTTAAATCTTCATGAGTTAAATTACCATACTTATCTAAAATGTCTTCATAAACATGGGAAAATGGTCCATGACCCACGTCGTGAAGCAATCCTGCAAGTCTAAGCTCTTGAACCTCCTCTCTTGATATATACCCTTTTTCCAAAAGGTGAGTTCCAATTAAACCTGAAACATGCATAACACCTATAGAATGGATAAATCTTGAGTGAACTGCTCCTGGATATGTTAATTCTGCAGCTGCAAGTTGCTTTATTCTTCTAAGTCTTTGAAATGGTGCTGAGTCAATTACACTTTTTTCAATTTCTGTAAAGTGAATATAACCATGAACAGGGTCTTTTATTTCCCCAACCTTTTTTAGCAAAAACATTACTGTTATCCTCTCTACTCTAGATTTTTTACAAGTTCAAGTAAAACTTTACTAATATGAATATCATCTTCATCTTGAATAAAGACGGATGAAAAAGCTATTTTGTTAAATTTTGAGGATAAACATTCCGCTAAAAGTCTTGTAAGATTCATGTTTTTATGCCCAAAAACTGTTGCTGAGGTTTGAGATATTAAACCTACTCTTGGTACGGCTACAGCTATTGTACCAATCTTAACTTCCCCCTTTTTAAAGAAAAATCCAAAAACAGCATTTTCAAATTCCATAATGTAGATTACATAGTTTTTTTCCTTGAATTCCACAGATTTTATAGAAGTTTTTGGGAAACTCATAAGGCTGAAACCATCCTTATCTATTTAGATTTCACCATACAATTTAAGGGTAAAGTTATGGTTAAAAGGAGAAAGTGGATGGTTAAAATTTTGGATACTTTGGAGAAACATTTTGGTAAAATTGATTTTAATCTTAACGACCCTTTCAAACTTCTAGTTGCAACAATTTTAAGTCAGCACACCTCAGATAGGAACAGTATTAAAGCTTTTAAAAATTTAGAGAAGAAAATCGGAATTAAGCCTGAAATTCTTGCAGAAAAAAGCGTTAAGGAGATAGGTTTAGCCATAAAGTTTGCAGGTCTCTGGAGAGTTAAAGCTATAAGGATTAAAGAGCTTTCAAAAATTGTTTTGAGGAAGTTTAATGGTGACCTTTTAAGCCTAAAAAATTTACCGTTGAAAAAGGTTAGGAACCTTTTACTTGAACTTCCTGGTGTTGGCGAAAAAACTGCTGATGTTTTTCTCGTTTTTGCTTTAGATAAACCTGTTTTTCCTGTTGATACGCATCTTTTTACCCTAGCCAGGAGGCTTCAAATTTCAGATTCTAGCAACTATAGTAATGTTAAAATTGCTTATGAGAAACTTATACCTTCAAAGTTAAGGGGTAAAGCCCACCTTTTACTTTTACAACTAGGTAAAAATTACTGTGTAGCTAGAAAACCTAAATGCAACGTTTGCCCAATTTTAATGTTCTGCCCTCGTGGAGAAAAGAGTTAGCTTGGTGAGTTTATGGTTAGAGTTTTAGCAGTTGAGGATGGAGGTTTTCCTATTAAAGCTTTCTCCAGTAAAAAAAGAAATGTTAAAGCTTTTTTTGTTGGTGTTTTGGTTGAAAATTTTAGGGTTGAGGATGTTTATATTTTTAAGATTTTGGTTGATGGTTGGGATGCAACGGAAAAGCTTACAGAAATGCTTAGAATGCATAAAAGTACAGTTGATGTAGTAATGCTACCTTCAATAGCTTATGCTGGTTTTAATCTTGTAAATCCTCTACAAGTTTGGGAAAACTTTAAAATTCCAATCTTGATTGTAAACCCAAAAAAACCTAACCTTGAAACGATCAAAAGGGCTCTTCAACTCCATTTTAAAGACTGGGAGGAGAGGTTCAAAATTTTCTGTAAAGTTGGACAACCTTTACCTATTAACGTTAATAGTAAAATTTTGTATATTTACGTGTTTGGCTTATCCCTTGAAAAGGCTGAGGAGACTGTTAAAAAGTTAACAGTCTTTGGAAAAAAACCTGAACCTTTAAGAATAGCAAAAAAGATAGCTCAAGGGTTAAGTTATGTAGAGTAAGGTTACACCTAAACCATCCAATAAAGTGGAGTCTTCTTCACGTTCAAAAAATTGGAGACTAGAGATAATCAGCGATGAAGTCTTCCTTTTCTTATCTCAACGAAACCATTCTTTAAAATTTTCACGTAATCTCCAGTTTTAATTATCTTAACAGGATCTTTTTCAAGCCTGTCTACTAAAGGTATGTTTGCTAGCGCACATCCTGATGCGATAATTACCTCCGTTTCTCTATTTATTATTGCTTTAGGTGCTGTTCCAAGTTTAGCCATAGAATAAATTATGTAAGCTCCAACACTACTACCTTTTCCGTAAGGAAAAACTAGGATCCTGTCTGTGATTTTAACATTTTCAAGCTCATGTCCTTTCTCAACGATTAAACCTTTTTCAGGGTTTACTCCGCCAAAAAAGGAAATTGGCTGTCTTGTTACTAAAGCAAGACCTTCACTTTCACCTTTAACTAGACTTCTACCTTTAGCCCTTATAATCCTCAACTTTTAACAGCAATTTTTAAGCATTCTTCCAAACTTTTAACTTTAACTTTAAATCCCATATTTTTAAGGTAATATGCCGCTTTAGCTGAATCTGTAATAATCCCCTTAACTCCAAGTTTTTCAATTGGTGCAACAACCATACAGGTATCCCTTAAAACAAGGCCTCCACAATTTAAAATTTTGCTTATAATCCCAAGTTTTTCAGCTTTAGCATAAACTCTCCTGGAAGTTGAAACATAAAGCCTTTTAACAACTCTTTTATTACCTAAAAGTTTGTTTAACTTTTTAAGTTGTGCTAGGCTGTAATGTGGACATCCTAAAAAAATAGAGTCAAAATCTTCCTCATCCCAATCCAACTCTTCAAGACATTTTTTAACCTCCAACATTGAAACCTCAAACTTTTCCAGGTTTTTTAATAATCCCTTTTTACTAAAAAGCTTGGATTCGGGTGTTACGTTCTCTACATGGTATAATGCCACGCTTCCTGAAGAAGCCAAACCTGAACCTAAAATTTTAAGATCATCTGGATGTTTCACATTTAAATCCGAAAAAATTGGCACACTACTTGGAAACGTTTTACCTATAAAATAGCCTAAAATACTAAACTCTGATTGGTTTAAAGATTTAAATTTAACTTTAACATGTACTGTTGGTTTTCTATTCTCGCTTATATGATATCCATAGTAAGGAGTTTTACCTGTTAAAGCTGAAGCTAAGGCTGATAAGCCACTTTCCCTGTTTGTTCTAGCTGCTAAAACCGAGTTGGCGTAAATTGCTGCTGAAGTCTCAGCCCATGCAATATTTTCGTTGTTTTTAGGTTTGTTTCCAGCAAAGTAAGGTGTGCAAGTACATTCACACCTAGCCCCAATTTTGTTAAAAAGACTTAGAATTTTAAGTTGTTTTCTAGCAAAATCTTCATCCACGTTAAGCTTAAACCATAAGTCTCTATCCATACCCATGGGGTTGATAGTTGATTTAACCTTAACCTTAACGTTCTCAGCTGTAAATTCCTCGAGAAGTTTTAAACCAAAATCGCCAATATTTTTGTAGGAGATTCCTGAAATATGGCAACTTTTAACCTTGATAAGTTTTTTTGCCTCAAAAAGCTCACCAACGGTTACAAGTAAACGCATACATTTAGCTAGGGCTTCACCATATTCACCATCAAACATTTTTTCTTCTTCACGTGTGAGATGCAAGAAAACTATCCTCTTATTCTCTTCTTAAAGCTACTACAGGGTCAAGTTTTGAAGCTCTCCATGAAGGATAAAATCCCGCAATAGCGCTTACAATAATGGAAAAAATCCAGATAAAAAGCAACCCTTGAGGAGAATATACTGGAGTTATTCTTGTTAAGTATCCTGTTTCTGTTGGTAGATTAAGTAAAACATAGCCTAACCCGCCTCCAACTATTAACCCTAAACTTGCACCAATTACCCCTATCATTATTGCTTCACCTAAAAAAAGCATCATAATAATGCTATTTTTAAACCCTAAAGCCTTTAGAACACCAATCTCCCTTGTTCTTTCCATAACAGATGTAAATAACGTTGTAACTATACCCACCGCTGCAACAATAAGAGATACTGCAGCAATAGCTAGAAGAAAGACGGAGACACCTGACATAACCCTTTGAATAGTTTCAACGGCAGACTTCTGTGACATAACACCAATGTTTCCGTGGTATGCTTCCCTAATTTTTTCAGCAACTTCTTCAGTTATATCTGCAGAGTTTGTTACAACACAGAGGGCATCATATTTTCCACTGGTTTCAAAAAATGAGGTTGCAGCTATCGGGGAAATTACTACTGCCTGCTCAAATTGAACAGCAGCACCAACACCCTGCTCTTTTAATATACCCTTAACTACAAAACTTCTGCTTTTTGTTTCAACTTTTTGGACACCTGCAACCTCTTTAACGGTATTATACTCTAACGTTACAACCTGTCCAAGTCTAATAAGAGGCGTGCTTCTTCCTGGTGGCTGTTTAACCGTGTGCCCCACAACAAGCCCTGTAGCATCATAGGGTGAAACAAACTGACCCTCCTCCAATTCTAATGTTGGTACTACTTTAAGAACCTTTGTTTGGTCAATTCCTATCACTGTTGTCTGTATTTCTTGACCTCCAGTCTTTAATGTTGCATAACGCATTACAACTGGAATGACCTCCTCAACTCCAGGTATTTGCTTAATTCTTGTAATAGTTGCTTGATTTAGCTCTACAGGATTTGTTTGACCTCCACCTTGACCTGACCTTATTATGGGTGCTTTTGTTACTATTAAAACATTAGGTGCAAGATTCTGAAGGGCTTCAGTAATGTAAGCATTCATCCCTTCCCCCATGCCGTTGATAGAAACCATTAAACTTGAGCCTATAATAACCATTAATATTGTTAAGACTGACCTAAGCTTTCTATCCTTTAAAGCTTCAAAGGAGAAGCGAAGAACCTCTAACACATTCAATTTACTAACAAGGTAAAAGAGGTTTGTAGCCCTTATAACCTTTAAACTTTAAAATTAAGTTTGCTAAGAATATCCTTAACTTTCTGGTTTACTGGTATTTTAGCTTTTTCAAATTTTCCTCTGGGCTTATTAAACGGGATTGTAGCGTCAAACCCCGCCTTACACGTTAAACCTGTTTCCTGTTCTGCTGATGGATCTAGGCTGGAACCCCTGACATTTTTAACAATTACTAAATCTTTATCTGCTTGAAAGCGTGTAGCTAAAGCCCATTCAACCATTAAAGGGTTATCTACATCAATATCTTCATCAACAACAATTACATGTTTAACGCTTGGATGAGCTGAGAACGCAGCTAAAATAGCATTCTTACCATCACCCTCAACCTGCTTTTTAAGTGATATAACAACATGAAGCCAGCCGCATCCTCCATCAGTAAGTCTAACAGCTTTAACTGTTGGGGTAACATTTTTAACAGTTTCCCATATTTTAGCTTCTCTTGCCAACCCCATAAGCAATTTATGCTCGTAACCGGCTGGAATTAATGCTTGATAAATACAGTCGCTTCTACGTAGAACGTTTACAACTTCTACTAAAGGTTGAAGCCTAACAACATCGTATGTTCCCGTGATATCAACAAACGGTCCCTCATTAACCATCTTATCAAGTAATATACGTGCCTCAAAAATTATCTCCGAGTTTGCTGGAGCTCTAGCATTAACATTTTCACACTCAATAAGCCTTAATTCTCCGTTAAGCATTCTGTTTGCAACATCAAATTCACTAACACCAAAAGGTGCTGGAGAAGAAGCTGCAAGCAAAATTGCAGGATGATTTCCTATTGAAATTGCAACATCAAGACTATTTTTACCTTTATTCTTAGCTGTTTGACAAAGCTTGTATAAATGTCTGGGAACAATCCTTATAGCTAAATGGTTTTTATCCAAAACTTGAAGCCTATGAATAGAAACATTTTCAATTTCCTCATTCTCAGGATTTTTAGCTGAAACTATGGCTGAAGTTATATACGGATATTTATCACCCTCGTAATGAATTAAAATTGGAAACCTTTCAAGGTTAGGTTTCTCCTTAACTTCTTTAACTTCCCCATCTTCAACAACCTCAGCTTTTAGAGGATTTTTTAAAGCCTCAAGAATTTTATCGTAAAGCCCTTTTTCATTAACATTTAAAGCTTTACAAATTCTCTCTCTACTACCGCAAATACCTGCAACAACAGGAATTTTTGCTTCTTTAACTTTTTCAAACATAACTGCCTTGTAGGGTTCAAGCTTCTTAGCTATAAATGGAATTTCAAACTTAACTGAAGCTTCTTCTTTAATTTTTAAAGCTTTATTTTCTTTTTCTAATATATTAAAAAATTCTCTTAAACTTGGTTTTTCCATTTAACTACCCCTAAAAGGCTAAATATTAAGTTGCTTTTCTCTTTTTTAGCTATGAGGAAGGCTTCTAGTTCTGATTTATGATGAAGGCTAGATTATCTGAGCATCAAGTATAAGCTAGCTTACTCCTCCAACCATAAAAGCTAGCATCCCTATCATCATCCATATAAGTGAAATGTTCTTAATTTTTTTGGCGTTTTCAGCTGAAGAGTTCTTTACAATTGATATTGACGATAATATAAAACCTATGCATGAAACTCCGACAATGGGAGTATAAAGGTTAGAGGCTAGTTTAAAGATTGTAGGTGTTAAGCTTAAAATAACCGCTAGAAGGTATAGTGTCCCGCCAACTTTTGCTGCAAATTTTTCACCTTTTATTATGGCTAAAGTTTTAACATTCCTTATTTTATCTCCCTCAACGTCAACAATTCCTTTAACAACCTCTCTACCCGTGTTTGCTAACAATGCTGTAAAAGCAAAAATTAGAAGAAGTTTTGATGGTTGTCCTACAATGAACCCTCCATAAATAAATGACACTGCAACACACCCACTAACCATAAGGTTTCCAAGAAAACCAAACTTTTTTCCTTCAGCGTTATAGTATGCTGAAAGTAGGTAAGCGAGAGTTGCAATAAGAAGGATGTTTAAGTTTGAAGCATCAATAGTTGTAACTCCTGCTATAAAAAGCCCTACTAATGCTAAGGTTGAAGCGAAAATTACGGCTTCCCTAGGAGTTATAAGTCCTGAAGGTATAGGTTTTTTGGGGTTATTTTTTAAGTCAACATACCGGTCAAAATAGTCATTTAAAACCATGGCGCTACCAGTTAAGGTGAAAGCTGTAAAAAATCCTAGTATGCTCGGTATTGCTTGAAGTTTGCCGTTTAACGTTATAAATTCTCCAATAATAACTGCAAACCCCATCATAAAACAGTTTACAGGCCTTAGTAACGACATAAAGCCGCTAATTCTTTTACGTGTTGTGAAAGAAGCTGTTACAGAGCTCATACACTTCTACTTCACTCTGTATTCCCAATATAAAGCTTATTAATAGGCACCAGAAAATATGAAACCTAATAATCCTAGATGCATTTAAATGTGTAAAAATTGGTAGTTTCAACTCTTTTTATGTTTTACAAGTTGTATGAACATTTATAAAAGTTTATTGTTTAAAAGCTACACTTAGCTTTGAAGTTATGAGGGGTTAATTCTTCTATACAAGTCATCCTTTAACTTTTTTCCCGTTTTTTTCTCCCATTCTTCTATTGGAATGCCGTGCTCTCTTTGAATTTTATCCCTATACCATTGAGGTATAACGTTAAATGTGCAGAATGGTATTATTCTCCCATCAGGAACAACGTAGTGTATACAGCACCTTTTAACCCTTTCAATATCCCAGTTGTAGAGGTCTTGGAAGTGCATCATGCCTATAAATAGTGATTTATGGTGGAATTTGCCTAAAGCATCATAATCATGTTTAACAAGAATTTCAAAAAGAAGTCTTGGAAGGTTAAGGTCTTTAGGTTGTTTATCCTTATCTATAAAACTTCTAAATTTTAGAAGTGTTTTAAGCATGATAATATGCTTATTTTTTCCTTTAAAAATCTCTTCAGCTCTACTTTTTAAATATTCAAGTAAACCTTCAACATCAACAAACCTTGTTATAGGCGTAATCTTACCGTTTTTATCAACAAAGACATAGGTTGCCATTCCACACGTAAAATGAGCTGTTAATGCATACTGCGGTTTTCCTGTTAAAGCTTCAACAAACATGGAGATAGGATAAACTGTTGGTACAGGATAAAAATCATCTTTACATATCTCTCCATTGGTGTACTCTTCTATACGCATAATAAGTTCAGGGATGGTTATCCTAAACCTTTCCCTCTCAACTTTTGAAATTCTGCCAACAAGAGAAACTGGTTGGAAGTTTACTCCACGAATAACATCAAGGTTTTTTAATGCAAAACCTATTATTGGACCAGTTTCATTGTCATTTATACTCTTAATTATTGTTGGAACAAAAACTATTCCAAGACCAGCTTTTCTACAGTTTTCCAGTAAAGCTGGAATTTCCCTATGATTTTTAGGGTTTGTTTTTTCGCTTGTACCATCAAAACTAAGGTAGATGGTGTTTACTCCTGCTTTTCTAACCTGTAAAGCTAAGCTTGGATTTAAAGCTAATCTAATACCATCAGTATTAAGTTGAACATGTTCAATTCCCTCTTCCTTACAAATTCTAATAATATCTAAGAGGTCATCCCTTAAACATGGTTCACCACCTGTAAGTTGAACAGCATTACATGGAACAGGTTTTTCACTTCTTAACACCTTCACCATAAACCTAATCTGCTCAAGAGTAGGTTCATAAACATATCCTACTCTTTCAGCAAAAAAGAAACAATACCAGCAGTATAGGTCACATCTATTTGTAACTACTATGTTTGCTAAAGCTGTATGACTTAAATGTAAACTACAAAGACCACAATCATCAGGGCATAAAGGCTTTTCTTTGCTTATTAAAGGATTTTCAACACCTCTCCAGTCAACAGAAAACTTTTCAGCTTTCCTGTAAAGCTCGTAAGAAGACCAGTAAACATCTTTAAATTCCCCATGCTCCCTACATTTCTTGCTTATCCAAACTTTTCCATCCTGGACGTATATTCTAGCGTTAATAAGTTTAAGACATTCAGGACAAAGACTTAAAGTCTCCTTTAAAAGTTTTTCTCCAGCTTCTTGGTTAAAGATTTGTTCACTAAACTTGCATCACCAATGTGGTATTTTTTTGTTCTTATCCCATAAACGTATTTAAATAGGTACTTTTAAATTTTAAAGATTAAGGTTAAAGATTAGGAACCCTGACATTTTTAGGTTGAGTAAAGTTGAGTGGTACTGGCTTTTCCAGTAACTATTACTATGATGTGGTTGTTGTAGGTGCAGGTCCAGCGGGAGCTATGGTTTCAAAAAAGGTTGCTGAAAAAGGTTTAAATGTTTTACTTGTTGAAGCCCAACCTAGTTTAGGCGTTAAGGTCTGTGGAGAGGGATGCTCAGCTGAAACTATAAAGGATGCAGAACTTCCCTATTCAAGTAAATTTATCTGCAATAAGGTTAAAGAAATATGTATTTATGCTCCCGATGAAAGCAAAAACGTTAAAGTTTTTGGTGAAGGTTGTATTATTGATAAACCCCTATTTTTAGAAGAACTTGTATCCTATGCTGTTAAAGCTGGTGCTGATGTTTGGGTCAATAGTGGAGTTGTTGACATCCAGCAGACTAATAACGGGTTTAACGTTTACATTAAAAGGTTTGGTAGGATTTTAGATGTTAAATGTAAAGCTGTAGCTGGATGTGACGGTGTAAACTCTATTGTTGCTAAAAAGTTTTTTGATAGAAGCAACTACAGCATTATACCGTGTATTCAGTATAAGATGGTTAACTGTAAAATTGAGGATCCATCTAGAATAGAGACCTATCTTGGTAGAGACGTTGCACCATTAGGTTATGCTTGGTTTTTCCCTAAAGATGAGCATACTGCAAATGTGGGTATAGGTGTTAGGGGTGGTCCGGCTAAATTATATCTTGACAAATTTATTAAAGCTCACCCTGAAAAGTTTAAAAACGCCAAAATTGTTAAAGTTAAAGGTGCACCTGTACCTGTTAGTGGAGAAGTTTCTAAAGTTTTTGGTGATAACATTGTGGTTTGTGGTGATGCTGCAGGTCAAGTTATACCTTTAACTGGGGGAGGTATTCATTCATCAGTTGTTTCGGGTAAGGTTGCAGGTGAAGTTTTAGCTGAACATATTACCAGCGGGTTAAGTTTAGATGAATATCCTAAAAGGTATTCCTATTGGAGTAATAGGATGAGGAAAAGTTTAAGAGTTTTAAAAGCTCTAGAAAAACTCTCAGACCAAGAGCTAAACCAGCTTGCTGATATATTAACAGGTGAAGATGTACTTAATCTTGCTAGCGGTTTAGACATTAAAAAGGCAGCCTTAAAACTTCTTAAACATCCAGTTTTTGCATTACGTTTAGCTAAAGCCTTACTGGAGTAAATTGTAAATGTTGGTAAACAAGTTTTTAAATGTTGAAAAGTATCTTGTTGAAGAGATTAGGAGAAATCATGCAATACATTTAACTTTAATAGACCCTGAAAATCTTTCAGCCGAAGAAGCTGGAAAAATTGCTTTTGAAGCTGAGAAAGCGGGAACAGCAGCTATTATGCTTGGCGGTTCAACTGTAGTCTCTCAAAATCAGGTTGATAATGTTGCTAAGGAAATTAAGAACAATGTAAAAATCCCTTTAATACTTTTTCCAGGAAACATTTCAGGCTTAAGCAGGTTTGCGGATGCAGTATTCTTCATGTCTCTTCTAAATTCCTCAAACACCTACTATCTTATAGACGCCCAAGCTCTTTCAGCTTTAACTGTTAAAAATTTAGGTGTTGAACCTATACCTTTAGGCTATATTGTTATGGGTGGAGGTGGAACGGTAGGGTTTATTGGTTATGCTCGTTTAATACCCTATGATAAGCCTCAACTAGCCTTAATGTATGCCCTTGCAGGCCAATATTTAGGTATGAGGTTTATCTATCTCGAGGCAGGTTCAGGTGCAAAAAAGCCTATACCTACTAGTGTCATTTCTCTTGTCAAAAAGAATATAGATGTTCCCTTAATTGTTGGTGGAGGTATTAGGTCTGCGGATGATGCAAAAAAGGTTGTTAAAGCTGGAGCAGACATCATTGTTACAGGCACCCTTATCGAAAAGGTTAAAGAAGTTCGTGAAAAGATTAGTGAAATTGTTAGAAGTATTGGAGGGTAAATTTTAATGGCAGAAAGGAACCTTCAGACACATTTTATGGAGCTTCCAAGAAAAGTTGTTGTTGGAGAAAATATTCTTTCATATACTGGAAAAGTTTGTAAAAGTTTAGGTTCTTTTTCCAGAACACTTGTTGTTTCAGGTCCTCATACATGGAATATTGCTGGTAAAGTTGTTTACGACTCACTTGTTGATGTAGGATTTAATGCTGAGTGTTTAATTACTGGTAAGAATGTTGATGAAGCTATTAAGCTCGTTGAAGCTAAGATTTCAGAGTTTAGCTCTGATGTTGTTTTTGCTGTGGGTGGTGGAAGGATAATCGACGTTGTAAAGTATGCTTCATTTAGAAGAAGCACTCCCTTCATAAGTATTCCAACATCAGCCTCCCATGACGGTATAGCTAGCCCTCAAGCCTCGCTTAAAATCACTGGTAGTGTTACTTCTATTAAAACCCATGCACCAGTAGCAATAGTAGCAGACGTTAACGTTATTCTGAATTCACCTTACAGGCTTACAGCTAGTGGATGTGGAGATATCGTTGCAAAGTTTACTGCTGTAAGAGATTGGATGCTTGCTCATAACATTAAAAATGAGTATTATGGAGATTATGCAGCTAATTTGGCGCTAATGAGCGCTAAACTTGTAGCTAAAAATGTGGAGTTGATCAGGGAAAACTCTGTTAATGGTTTAAGGGTTGTTGTTGAGGCTTTAATTAGCTGCGGAGTTGCTATGAGTATTGCTGGAAGCTCAAGACCATGTAGCGGTTCAGAGCATCTTTTCAGTCATGCATTGGATGTTTTAACAGAAAATCGTGCCTTCCATGGTGAGCAGTGTGGTGTTGGAACGATAATGATGGCTTATCTTCATAGAATAAACTGGAGAAAAATAAGGGCAATTCTTAAAAAGGTTGGTTCTCCTATAACCGCAGAAGAACTTAATATTGAACCTGAAGTTGTAGTTAAAGCCTTAACATTAGCCCATAAAGTTAACCCCCAAAGATACACCATCTTGGGTGAAAACGGTTTAACCGAGGAGGCTGCAAAAAACCTGGCAAAAGCTACAGGCGTAATTTGAATAGCTATTGAATGGAGGTTTAGCTTGTTTTGTTTTTATAGGTAAACTTATATACTTCTGGAGTTAATGTTTAGGGTTAGTATCTTGTTATAATAGTGCTTTTTAACTTACCAGTTAGTTAGGTGATTTTTGTTGAAACCTAAAAGCTTGGTTGGTATCGTCGGGTACGGGGGGTATGTTCCAGCTTATAGAGTTAAAACGTCGGAAATTGCTAAGGTTTGGGGTAGGGATGGAGAGGAGCTTCAGGTTGATGAAATAGCCGTTGCAAACATGGATGAGGATAGTGTAACGTTGGCTGTTGAGGCTGCAAGATACGCAATAAAGAGGGCAAGAATCGATCCAAAAGAGATAGGTGCAATTTATGTTGGCTCCGAGTCTAAGCCTTATGCTGTTAAACCATCAGGTACAATTGTTGCTGAAGCTATTGGAGCCTCCCCCTATATAACAGCCGCAGACTTTGAATTTGCATGTAAGGGTGGAACTGAGGCTTTGCAGGCATGTATAGCCTTAGTTTCATCAGGAATGGTTAAGTATGGGTTGGCTATTGGTGTCGACGTTGGTCAAGCTTCACCTGCAGATGAACTTGAGTATACTGTTTCCTCTGGTGGAGGGGCAATACTTGTTGGGCCTAAAACTGATGGTTGTATAGCCTACTTTGAAGCTTCAGCATCCTATGTAACGGATACACCTGATTTTTGGAGAAGGGCTGAAAGGCCATATCCAAGTCATGCTGGAAGGTTTACAGGTGAACCTGCATACTTTAGACATGTTGTAAATGCTGCAAAACAACTAATGAATGAGCTTGGCTATAAACCTGAAGACTTTGACCATGTTATATTTCATCAGCCAAACTTTAAATTTCCTGTGAGAGCTGGTAAAATTTTAGGTTTTACTGAAAAACAGCTTAAAAATGGGTTAATTGTTTCAGCTCTTGGAAATAGTTATGCCGGCTGTTCTTTGCTTGCTCTCGCTTCGGTTTTAGAGGTTGCCAAACCTGGAGAAAGAATTTTGCTTGTTTCCTACGGTTCTGGTAGTGGTAGTGACGCATTTAGTATAGTTGTTCAAAATTCATCCCAAAGTAGAGGCAATCCTGTACCGTCTATTCATCAACTTATTCAGCGTAAAATATACGTATCTTATAGTCAATATGCAAACTTCCGAAGGAAAATAATATTTTAACCCATTTTTTACATCTATGCTATAAACAAAACGCAGCCAAGGTGTTATCCAAGCGTGCGCAGGGTTGCTGTTGTAGGTGTAGGGTGTACTGTCGTCGGAGAAATTTGGAATAAACCTTTAAAAGAGCTTGCGGTTGAAGCTTCCCTTAAAGCTTTGAATGATGCTGGAGTCAGTAAAGTTGATAAAGTTTATGTTGGAAATGCTTTATCTCCAATTCTCCAATATCAAGCAAATCTTGCCTCGGTGATCGTTGATAGTTTAGGCTTTGATGATGCCTCCTCAGTTCTTGTTGAAGCTGGTGATGCCTCTGGAGGTTTAGCTTTTCATGAAGCCTTTAACGCTGTAAAATCAGGTTTAGTGGATTACGCACTTGTTATTGGCGTAGAAAAAATGTCCGATTCCAGGCCTTCAGAGGTAGCTTCGGCTTTAATGTCTTTTGAAGACCAAGATTACGTGGCTTTTACAGGAGTAACTCAAGCAGGCCTGTACGCGCTTCTCCTAAGAATGTACATGAAAAAATTTAATGTTAAACATGAGGACATAGCCTTGTTTACTGTTAATGCCCATAAAAATGCTTTAAAAAATCCTTATGCTCAATTTAAAAATGTTGTTAGTGTTGAAGATGTTTTAAAATCTCCAATCATCGCCGACCCTTTAAGGCTTTTAGAGTATGTTAGCATTTCAGATGGGGCTGCTGCTGTTGTTTTATGCCCTGTTGAAGAAGCAGAAAAGTTTAAGAATGACTTTGTTGAAGTTTTAGCTTCAAAAACAGCGGTAGATAAACTTTTCTTAACCGAGAGAGACGACCCGCTAACATTTAACTCTACAAGAATCGCGGCTGAAAAAGCCTTTAAAGAAGCTAACCTTTCCCGTAAAGATGTTGATGTGGTTGAAGTTCACGATTCTTCAACTATAACTGGCATAATTTCCCTTGAAGATTTAGGCTTTTGTAGTAAAGGTGAGGGTGTATCCTTTGTTTCGCAGGGAAAAATTGGCCTTAATGGTGAACTTCCAACAAATACGATGGGTGGGTTAAAAGGCAGGGGGCATCCGGTTGGAGCTACAGGTATTTATCAGATTGTTGAGGTTGTATGGCAGCTTAGAGGTAAGGCTGGGGAAAATCAGGTTGATGGTGCAAAAATAGGTTTAACACAAAACATTGTAGGTTTAGGTTCACTTGCTGTGGTTAACATTCTTGGGGTGTTTTAGTTTGAGCAAAATTTCTCCACCAAGATATTGGCGTGAGGCTAGGTATAGGTATAGGCTTGTTGGTAGTAGGTGCTTAAACTGTGGTAAGATATATTTTCCACGTAGAAGCATCTGCAGAATCTGTCACTCAGAGAAGATGGAGGATTATAAGTTAAGTGAGAAAGGTGTTGTTGAAAGTTTTACCGTGGTCCGTAGAAATCCTCCACTAGGTTTTGAAAAAAACGTGCCCTACATAGTTGGAATAGTTAAGCTTAAAGATGGGTTAAGAGTTATTTCTCAAATTGTTGACTGTATCCCTGAGGAAGTTTGGGTTGGTATGCCTGTTGAATTAACTTTTAGAAGGATTAGAGAAGATGGTGTTGAGGGGGTAATTGAATACGGATTTAAGTTTAAACCTACAAATTAATAAAGAATTAAAGGAAGTCTCAGCTAAGGTTAAAGAATTCTTAAATGAAGTTTTACCATTAAAAGAACCAAAGGTTCTTTACGAAGCTTCAACTCACCTGATCAAAGCTGGAGGTAAAATGCTTAGACCATACTTGGCTATTAAAGCTTGCGAAGCTGTTGGCGGAGCTATGGAGAAAGCTTTACCTGCAGCAGCCTCTATTGAGCTTCTTCACACATTCACATTAATTCATGATGATATCATGGATGATGACCCTATCAGGCGGGGTGTGCCTTCTGTTCATGCCAAATGGGGTTTGCCTGTAGCTATTATGGCTGGTGATTTACTTTTTGCAGAAGTTTATAAAGTTTTAGCGGAAAAGCTTAACGGTATAGTTCCACCTAAAAAAATTATCAAGGTTATTGATATTTTGACGGATGCAGCTATAACAATATGTGAAGGACAAACACTTGATGTGTCATTCCCCAATGTTAAAAACATTTCTGAAAAAGATTACATTGACATGGTTAGCAGAAAAACATCTCAACTTTTTAAGGCTTCAGCTGAAGTCGGTGCAATTATTGGAGGTGGGAAAGTATCCCAAGTTAAAAGGCTTGGAAAATTTGCAGGTTTACTTGGTGTAGCTTTTCAGATTGTTGACGATGTTTTAGGGTTGGAGGCTGATGAGAAAATTTTAGGTAAACCTGTTGGAAGTGACTTAAGAGAGGGTAAAAAAACAATTTTAGTAATTTATGCTTTTAAAAAGGCAAAAAAGAAGCAAAAGGAAATTTTGTTTTCAGCCATGAGAAAAGATTCAAGTCAAGAAGAAATCTTAGAAGCTAAAAGGGTTATAGAAGAATTGGGTTCTGTTAAATATGCTATGGTTAAAGCTGAAAAATGCGTGGAAAAAGCCAAAAAGCAACTGGAAAAACTTCCAGAAACAGATGCAAAAAGATCCCTACTAAACCTTGCAGACTTTATTCTTAAAAGAAGCTTTTAAGACCTATCCCAAAACTTCAGTAAAAATTTCTCATTCATAGAAAAATTTTATCCTAACCATCCTCTCATCTTTGTGTTACATCATAAAAGAAACAGATGCAAAAGGAAATTTTGTTTTCAACGTTCAAACTAAGTTTTAAATAAGAACATTTAATGGCCAATCTAACTACGCTGAGTTTAAGCCTAGGGTGGACCTAATAAATGTTCTTTTAACTTCATAACCTTAAGTAGATGTAAGGCGGGGAGGTTAAGGGTTGAATTGGCTTATCCTAACCATTCTAACAGTTCTGTTTTGGGGTTTTTGGGCTTTTCTTATTAAGCTTGCATCAGAACAGCTTGGCTGGCTTCAAGTCTTCATTATAATAAACACCGTCTACCTTGCTGTAACATTGGCTTTATATCTATGGTTTAAGCCTCAGCTAACCATTCCGCTTTCACCTTTAATCTGCATAGTTACAGCTGGACTTTTAGGTTCCATCGGTACAATACTTTTTTATACTGCTCTTCAAGTTGGGAAAGCTTCACTAATTGTGCCTGTAACCGCCCTATACCCAGTAGTTACAGTCGCCTTGTCGTTGCTAATTCTCCATGAAACAGTTACATTTAAACAGATTCTGGGAATAATCTTAGCTATGCTTGCCATACTGTTAATTTCATCCTAAAAATGGATTTAGGAAATAAGGGGATAGAGCAATGTCTTTTCAGGCTTATCTCCAACAAGTCATGAAACCAAATACGTGTACAATTTATTCACCCAGAACACTGTACCAGCAAGAGGTTTAAAAATGAATAGCTTTATTCTGCTTGTAGCTAAGGTAATTTTTTATGTTTACGGTTTTTTATGGTCTCTTAAACCTAGAAAAGTTTCCTCGCTGGAGGATGTTCTTAAACTTTTCTACATAAACTTTCTCAGGGTGAAGCCAACTAATGTTGAGGTTGTAAAAATTGACAGAAATGAGCTTATAACACGTTGTAAAAATCCATGTCCAATATTAACCCTAACACTTTATCTTAGACTTGATACAAAATACGTTTGTAAAGTAGTTTCGGAGCCGGTATGTAGATACGTGTTAAAAAGGCTTAATCTCAAACTAGGGTTTGAAAGAAACTATAACCATATAAGGCCGTATAAAGAAAGTTGTGAAGAACGGGTTTTCTGGATTCGGTAGTAGACATAAGATTTTTTAAAGTTTTACATGTCCCCTTCTTAACCAAACTATACGTTGTTAGGAATGTAACGGCTTAGTTTTAGTTTAATCAGGAAACAGAATTAAAGGCATATATTATGATTGAAAGCTTAAACTACCATAATAAGTTCATTTTTTCGAGAATGTGGAAGGTTAATGTGACGTAGAATATTATTGTCAATGGTACGTGTAACGTTTTCCAATAGTCTTTTATAAATCCCGTTTTTACATAACGACCTAAAATTCCACTTACAACTATTACCACCATGAGGAGGAGGGTGAAGATGCTGATGAAGTATCCTGTTTTTAAAGCCTGTATTTTGTTGATTGTATGAAAGAAAACAAGGACTATAGAAAGCTCTCCCATTATACAGTGGATTAAAAGCCATGTTTTAACGTTTTTTGGAGAAACTCTTTTGAGTGCTGAATAAAAAGTTGAGGCTGTAAAAATTGTCAATCCTGCCCATCCAAAGAGGTGAGCGGTTTCCCTTGGAAAGATTCTGTAAGCTCCTCTTTGTTGATACCTCCCTCCAGGTTCCGTGTTGAAGACTATAAGGGCTGCTAACATTAGCAACAATAAAACGAATATTATCAAAAACAAGGTTTTTCTCAATTTTCTTCCCCACCTTCAAAAAAAACTAATCCTTATAAGAATCGCGCAGAAAAATAAAGATTTGGTTTAATTCTATGTGAAGCTTGCTAGACTGTTGGGACTCCTAGGCATTCACCGTTAATCTTAAGTAGCAATAGACAAAAAATTTAAATGAAAACAATCGAAGATTTTGTGAAAAGTCTGTAATACCGCGGCCGTGGTCTAGACTGGTCTAGGACAGGGGCCCCCCAAGCCCCTAACCCGGGTTCAAATCCCGGCGGCCGCACCATTTTTAACCAAAGAAGCCTGAATAAGCCTTTTTACGGGTTTGTGTGAGTTAGATTATAGTTTTTTGGACGTTTCTTTAAGCTGGTTTGTGTGACTGTACTGGGATTCGCTATATCTACATGTTGCTTCCTTTCCACAACACAAATCTGGATTTTTTAGATTTTTAATACTCCTGCTCCGCTATATTCTCCTTTTTTAAGTGAAAGTAAAGCTTTGTTTGCTTCTTCCAGCTTGAATGTTTTAACTTCTGGTTTAATTGGGATTTTAGCAGCTATGGAAAGAAATTCTTCTACATCTTTTCTTGTAATGTTTGCTACAGATTTAACTTCCTTCTCATACCATAGATTTTCGGCGTAATCTAGTTCAGGGATAGGGTTTTCCTTTCGAATTGCGTTGATAACCAGCCGGCCACCTTTTTCCAAGTTTTTTAGGGCTTCCTTAACAGGTATACCTACAGGTGTTGTATCAACTATTCTGTGAAGCTTTTCAGGAGGTTTTTCCCCTGTTTCTCCAACCCAGTAGACGCCCATCTTCTTGGCTAATTTGCTTGGCTCATCTCCCCTTTTTCTTGTAAAAACAAAAATTTTAGAGTTAGGGTAGAGGTATCTTGCAACTTGGAAAACTATGTGAGCCGAAGCCCCAAACCCGTAAAAACCTAGATTTTCCCCATTTTCCATTCCAGTTAACTTTAAAGTTCTGTAACCTATTGCTCCTGCACATAAAAGTGGTGCAGCCTCAACATCAGAAAATTCTTCAGGAATAGGGTGTGCAAAATCTTCTAAAGCTACCATGTACTCAGCGTAACCACCATCAACATCACAACCTGTTGCCTTAAAATAGTTACATAGGTTCTCGTTTCCTTTTCGACAATGGTAACATTCTCCGCAGGCTGAATATATCCAGGCAACTCCAACCCTATCCCCCCTCCTAAATTTATTAACACCTAAACCTACTTTTTCAACTCTACCCACAACTTGATGACCCAATATTATGGGCAGTTTCGGCTTAACTCTCCCCTCAATCTCGTCCAGTTCAGTACGGCAAACTCCGCATGCCAAAATTTTAATTAAAATTTCTTTTTGCCTTGGTTCAGGAGTAGGTAAGTCTACCAACTCTAAAGGTTCAGGGTTAACTTCAAGTAAAGTATTTTTTCTTAAAATTTGAGCTTTCAACTTCACCAACAAACTATTTCTTTTCTATACTACGTGTAGTTTACCATAGAAATTCTTAACAATTTTATCAAAGTTTTCCCGATAATACTTTACAGCATAAGGGAGAAACTCTAAAACATCTGAAGCAACCATTCCATTCGGCCCCTTTTCTTTTGCAGCTAAATCTCCAGCAAATCCGTGGATAAAAACCCCTACTTTTACAGCTTCATCCAAGCTTAACCCTAAACAATACATCGCGGCAATTGTTCCATTTAGCACATCACCAGTTCCAGCAGTAGCCATCCCTGCTTTACCACCAGAATCCCCGCTTAGATTAATGTAAACTCTGCGGTTAGGATAACCGACCAAGGTGTGAGGCCCCTTTAAAACAATTATAGAATTCAACTTTTCTGCTGTTTGCTGTAAAAAGTCTACCCTATTTTTCTCAATCTCTCCTCTTTCAACTCCACTAAGCCTTGCCATTTCTCCAGTATGTGGAGTAAGTATGGTTTCCCCATTTCTCTCCCTTAAAATTCCAGTATCCTTGGAAACTGCAGTAATCCCATCTCCATCTATTAGCATAGGTCCATCAATCTCCTTAACCAATTCTCTTACAAGCTGTTGTGTTTCCTCGTTGATGGATAAGCCTGGTCCAATTACAACCATCCTTGGTTTTCTCTGTTTATAAGCTTCTAAAATAGGTTCTTTGGATTTTAAACTTAAACTTCCATCTTTTGTTTCATTTTCCTGAGGTAGAAAAACAACTTCTCTTCCTCTTTCAGCAAGAAATGGAGTGATAGATTGGGGGCAGGCTAAGTAGGCGTAACCTCCACCAGCTTTTAAAAAGGAGTAAGCTGAGGCAATAGGAGCCCAAAAATAGTTTCTTGAGCCAGCTATGAATAAAACTGGACCGTAGGAAAACTTGGTTGTGTTAGGATTGCGTTCTGGTAGCGGGGTAAATTCTGGAACTTCAACTTTAATTGAATCTAAGTTTTGAAGGTTGGTTGGGTAGCTGATAGGTGAAACATAGAGTTTCCCACATTTTCCGTAGCCAGGGTAGATTAGGTTTCCAATTTTTGGAAGCCCAAACGTTATGGTGTAGTTTGCGTTAACAGAAATCCCCATTTCTTGACCTGTATTTCCATTAATTCCAGATGGAATATCAATGGCGAAAACAACCTTTTTACTGTTGTTAATCAACATAATTATGTCCTTATAAATTCCTTCAACATTTCTAAACAAGCCAACACCAAATACGCCATCTACGACGGCATCAGCAAGTTTTAGCTCTTCTTCCACCTCTTTTAACCCTGTTAAAACCTCCTTAACCTCAATCTGAAGCTTTTCAACTCTTTCCAAGTTTTTCTTGGCTGCTTCCCCATACTTTTCCTTTCCACCTAAAATGTAAACTTTAACTTTTCCCCCATGAGAGGAAAGATGTCTGGCTACAACAAATCCATCTCCACCATTGTTACCAGGACCGCAAAAAACAATAAACCTTTTATCCTTTATTTCTCCAATTTCCTTAAGAATAACGGAGCAAACAGCTAACCCAGCATTTTCCATTAAAATTTCTTCAGAAAGCTTATATTCCTCCACTGATTTGCGGTCTAATTCTCTTATTTCTTCAACCCTGCATACCTTCACCTTTAAATCACCTTTTTCTAACCTTTACAGTAAGGCTTTCAAGCATAAGGTTAGCGGAAGAGGGGTGGATAAAAAGGTTTATGAACCTTATTAAATTTAGCTTTGCGTCACTTAATCATTAAGTTTTCCAACTAGAATGTTAAAGTTGGCGGTGCAAGGTTTAACGTAGTTTGATAATTTTAAAAAACAAAGTATCAGGAAAAGCTGGCAGTGGGCATTCACTTATTTCGCGAATGAAACATGAATATGCTAATGTAGAGTTTAGAAAAAGTTTAATTGTCTGGCGATGTAAATCATAGTGCTTTGGACTTCTTAACCATTTTTATAAGTTCAACCATACGTTTTACCGTTTTTTCAGCCAGTTTTAAAGCAAATTCATCTTTAAGAATTAGATGCTTATTTGAAGGGTCAAACTTGCCCGTACCATTTATGCTTGAAAATCCTGCTGCACCTAAACCTGCAACAATCATATCCCATGCTAGAAAAGATTGGTTAAGAATTAGGAGGGTTGTATCTGTTCCTCCATGCCTAAACCAGCTTACTGCAAGAGATGCTACAACTTTGTCTTTTAACGGATATCTTTTGCGATAATATTTTCCAAGTTCAAGTGCACGTAACCTATCAATTAAGTTTGCCAGTCTACCAGAAAGCCTTCTAATGTATACTGGTGTAGCTACAAGCAAACCGTCACATTCCATAATCTTCCTGTAAATTTCAGTCATACCATCCTTTTGTGCACAAAAATCATTTTCAACCTGGTTAAATAAACACCAATTACAGTGGATACAATCTTTAACTTCAACGTCTGCAAGCCTTATAAGCTCAGTCTTTGCACCTTCAGCTTCGGCAAACTCTAAAGCTTTTCTTAGAAAAACCTCAGTATTTCCACCTATTACTGGGCTACCGCAGATACCGAGAATTTTAATATAAAAACTATCCATAAAGTTCACCTTTTTATCTTGCTACCCCTTTAATATTACCTTAGTATATAAAGAGTTTATTTTTAAAAGCAAAAAATAACCGGAAATAATTTTTAGGTTGTATATTTACGTTTGTTGTTTTCTTTTTCTAAAAATTCCTTGTATTCTACAAGTTTAGCTAAAACTTTTACCGCCCTTTCAGGCGAACTATAATGGTACACTTCATTTTTAAGTTTTGACTCAAACTCGTGGAAAGTTGTTGTTATTACAGGTTTTCTGTATCTTCTTTTCCATTGAAGAAGAAGGTTTGTAGAGTATTCTTCAACAAGCCTTGAAAACTCCTCGTAATTTTCTGGAAGCTCTACACCATCGATCTTAATATTCATAAAAAAAGCAAACCTATGGAAGCCACCGAAACCCATAAAAATGAGGGAATCAATTTCCTCAGGCCTTAAAAGTATATCTGGAATTTGAAGGTAATAGTAAAGATTTCTGTCACCTGCAGGGTCAACAGGATTTCCATGACTCCATCTTGGCGGAAGAATTTTATTAAGCTCTTCTACAACCCAATCTGGAAGTTTAACAACATTTAACCCGTTAATTTCACAAGCATCTGCACAAATAACACCATAGCTTCCGCCACCCGTTAAAATAGCAACATTCCTTCCTCTTGGAAGAGGTTGAGTTAAAAATCCTACTCCAACATCTAAAAGCTCCTCAACAGTATCAACTCTAACAACTCCATTCTCCTTAAAAGCTGAATCATAAACTTTATCTGAACCTGCTAAAGCGCCAACATGAGATTTAATAGCTTTAGCCGCAGCCTCCGTTTTACCGGATTTTAAAACTATAACAGGTTTTCTTTTAACAACTTTTCTAACTTTCTCCATAAACCTTCTACCGTTGTTTAAACCCTCAATGTATGCTAAAATAACCTTAATTTCAGGGTCATAACCAAAATATTCTATGTAATCTTCAATTTGAAGGTCTGCCGTTGCACCGCAACTGACATATTTGTGGAAGCCTATACCTCTATCATAAGCCATCCTTAAAATGCTAACACCAACATTACCCCCTTGAGTTACAAAGCCTAATGGCCCATCTAAAACTGGTATAGGAAACATAAAGGCTTTAAGATTGGAAGAAGCACTCCACAAACCCATACAGTTAGGTCCAACAACTCTAATTCCACCCCTTCTCGCAACTTTAACAACTTCATCTTGAAGTTTCTTACCCAACTCCCCAACTTCTTGGAATCCTGCAGTTATTAATATTGCAGCTTTAACCTCTTTTTCAACGCAATCTTCCATAACCTGTGGGATATTTTGAGCTGGAATGACAAAAACCGCTAAATCAACCTTACCAGGTATTTCTACTACCCGCCTATAAGACTTGTAGCCTAAAACATCTTTACCTGATACGTTTACAGCATACTTTCTACCCTTAAAACTTTCAATAACGCTGTAAAAAGTCCAATAGCCCCATTTTTCTCTGTTGTCTGTTGCACCGATAACTGCAACAGATGTAGGGTTAAAAAGAGGCTCTAACTCCTTAATGATTGGGCTTTCCTCTTCAACTTTACTATTGATAGTTTCCACCCAGCATCCTCCACTGTTTGTATTAGCTTCTAATTTTAAGCTTAAAATAATAAAAGGGTAATCTACAAAAACTTTAAAGATTTTGCTTTCACCAGTAACCTCACATACTAAACAAAATTTTTATAAAAAGTAACAATAATTAACTTTTAGGAGGCGAAAAATTGGAGAAGATAGTTTTTTGCTACAATCCACGTTTTGAGCTTATGTCTAGGGAAATGCTTAAGGAGATGCAGCTTAAACTTTTAAAAAGACAGCTACACTACGTCTACAACTTTTCAAAACTTTATAATGAAAAGTTTAAAGCTGAAGGTTTTAAACCTGAAGATATTAAAACCCTGGATGATGTTAAAAAAATACCTGTAACGGTGAGAGAGGATATTGAAAGTTTCATGGAGAAAACAGGCGACCCCTATGGTGGAATATGTTGCGTATGGACTGATGGAAGACAAATAAGTATAGGTCAGTTTCTTAAAGGATTTCCTGGAGAAAAACCTATCTACACAGCTGGAACAGTAGATGATTTTTTAATGCTAACTGAACAGTTTGTTAGACAATGGAAAATGATGGGTATAGGTAAAGGGGATGTTGTTGTTCTCCAAGTAGATGGTAGAGGTGGCACTCAGTTAGGTATGGTTTCAACAACTAATCCTATTTATAGGCCTGACGTTAGCAGGATTCTTAACTGTAAAGTTTTAACCGTTACCCACATAGTGCCTGTTGAAGTTGGAAGAATTCTTCAGTATCTTAAGTTTTTTAAAGTTTCAACAATAATTGCCCTTCCACAGCTATTTCCAGCTTTAAATGAAGCATTTAAGGTTCAAGGTAAAACTCCAAAGGAAAGCGGAGTTAAAAGAGTTGTTTTAACAACAAGGGAGAGAGGATTATCTGATGCTGCAAGAAAAAGGTTGGAAGAAGTTTGGGGATGTGAAGCATACAACATAGCCTACATTCCAGAGTGTCAATTCTATGCTTTAGATTGTCAAGCTCATAAAGGTTTACACTTCTGGGAGGACATGTTTATTGTTGAAGCTTTAGATGAAGATAATCAACCTGTTAAACCTAATGAAACTGGAAAACTTACCATAACAAATCTTTGGGCAGAAGGTTCACCGCTGATAAGGTTTAAAACCAATATGGATATTAAACTCGAAACCGAGGTATGTGAATGTGGGAGAACTCACTCACGAATAATTCCAGTAGATTAGGTTGGGGGGATTTAGATGTTAAAATTTGTTGAAAGTGAGTATTGGGATCCTAAAATTGAAACAATGCCTTTAAAAGAGCTTAAAGAAATTCAGTTAAAAAAGGTTAAGGCGCTTATTACTTATGCCTATAACAACTCACCTTTCTACCGTAAAAGGTTTAATGAAGCAGGAGTTAAACCTGAGGATATTAAAACCTTAGACGACTTTAGACGTAAAATTCCATTTTTCAGGAAGGATGATTTAAGGGTTGAAGCTGAAAAAACAGGCGACCCTTTTGCAGGCATGCTCACGGTTCCGTTTGAGGAGCTTGAAACAATTCATTCATCAACAGGCACAACAGGTATACCAACATTTACAGCAATGACTGAAAGTGAGGCTGAAGAGCTTGCCGAGGCCATGGCTAGGTTTGCATGGATGATGAGACATAGACCTGGAACAAGACATATAGGTATTGCCGCGATAGGGACTTCACCATTCTGGCATTGGTGGTCAACCATTTGGGGAAAGGCTTTCGGAAAAATACTTGGATCCGAATATGTAAGCTACACAACGTTTGGAAACATTGTAGGAGTCTCGTTTTTCAGCGAATCTAGCACAAAATTTCCTGCAAGTCATGTTTTCTTTATAGCTGACTACCTTCCATACATAGTGGAGGAGTGTGCTAAAAGAGGTGTTGAAACCAAGGATGCTATGAAAGTTGAGTATATGTTTCAAGCTGGAGAGGCTTTAACACCCTACCAAAGGAGAAGGTATGTTGAAAAATTTAATCTAAAAGATTTTTACGATATTTCTGGTGTAAGTGAACCCTTTGTTTCTACAGCTGAATGTTACATGCATGAGGGTGGACATGTTTGGGCTGATTACTGGTACGTTGAGCTTATAGACCCTAAAACAGGCGAACCTTTAGAGCCTGATGAACCTGGTAAGTCAAGGGGTGAATACGTTGTAACTAACCTTTTTATGAGAAGCATACCTTGGATTCGCTACGCCACCGAAGATTTTGCATGGTGGACTGAAGATAAATGTGGTTGTGGAAGAACTCATCCAAGAATAAGGGTTCTTGATAGAGTTATGTACGTTATAAAGGTTAAAGATAAAAGTGTAATACCTTATGATGTTAGAGTTATTTTTGAAAAACACCCTGAAACAGAGGAAGCCGCATTCAACATTATAAAATATGCTGAACAAATGGATGTTTTAAAGCTTAGGGCAAGCTACAACCCAGCGTTAACTAAGGATCCTGAAGAGCTTAAAAGTAGAATAGTTAAAAGCTTTAAAGATGCGATTGGCGTAGACGTCGAAATTGAATGGATTCCATACGAAAAACTTGAAAAAATACTCCACAAGCTTGTAAGAATAGTTGACTTAACAAAAAAGTAAAATAATTTTTTACTTCTTTTTTAACTTCTCTAAAAGTAAAATTAAACATCTTTTTATTTCTTCCTTACATTTAACATAACCATCTTCACCCAAATCTCTCGGATCCGCAATATCCCCATCTTCTCCAACAATCTCCTTTAAAGTGTAAACATCCTTATCTTTAGCCCCCTTAAAAACTAGAACAGCATCCTTCTGCTTTTTAGTCATTGTAAGGATAAGATCTGATTGTTCTACAAGCTCCTCATGGCTTCTAAGGTTTTTTGAGTAAAAGTTGTCCTCAACAATCACACCCTCATCTTTTAAGAGAAGTTTAACATCTATAGAAATTAGACTTCCGTCACGAGCATGAGTGGCAACTCCTGCAGAGTAAACTTTAACTTCACAGATTCCATTGTCAGACAGCATTTTTTTAAACAAAAGTTCAGCTATAGGGCTTCGAAAAGTATTTGCATCGCAAACAAAAAGAATGTTTTTATAAGTTTTGCTCATAAAAATAGGTTGTAATTGTTTTTAGAAGCTGGTTTAAAGCTTATTCTTGTTATCGTGTTATACTAATCCTACTTCCTTCATCGTACTAGCTATGTCCGGTCTTGGCGGAAGCTTGCTTAGAAGTTCTTTAATTTTTGCACTTATTTCTTCAGGTGTCCATCTGCCACGCTTATCTATTCTTGCAACTGTACGCCATGAATCAAAAATCCATATATAGCCTCCAGCAATCCTGAAAACTTGACCTGTAATATCTTTAGCCTCATCTGACGCTAGGTAAACAACTAGTGGTGCTATGTTTTCAGGGTCTAAAATATCGTAACCAAATTTTTCTTTCATACTTTCAGGTGTACCCATAAGTGGAGCTAGAGATGGTGTAGCATCAGTTGTTAACCTTGTTCTAGCCATGGGCGCAACAACATTTGCTGTAACACCATACCTTGCCATTTCTTTAGCAACAATAAGGGTGAAAGCAGTTACACCTGCTTTAGCTGCACCATAGTTGCTTTGTCCTGGATTATAAAGTAAGCCTGCATCGGAGCTGGTACTGATTATTCTACCACTAATAGGTTTACCTGCTTTATGTAGCTCCCTCCAGTATGCGCATGCATGCCTAGTGCAGTTGAAGGTTCCTTTAAGATTTACACCTATTACAATATCCCAATCTTCTTCACTCATGTTAAAAATCATTCTATCCCTAAGAATACCAGCATTGTTAACAAGAATATCCAGTTTTCCATATGTATTTATAGCCTGGTCGACAAGTTTTTTGGCACCATTAAAATCTGTAACACTTTCATAGTTTGCTACAGCTTCTCCGCCAAAACTTTTAATTTCCTGTACAACACTATCAGCAACCATCACATCTTTACCTTTACCATCTAAACCTACTCCAGGGTCATTAACAACAACTTTAGCACCATACTTGGCTAAAAGTAAAGCTTCACCCCTACCAATACCTCTACCTGCGCCAGTAACAATTGCAACCTTACCATCTAACATTTTAGCCATGCAAAACACCTCAAAACCTCTTCCTTAAAAATATTTCACAATAAATATTTATCATTTTTCTTAAGAGGCTGTATCTAAATTTTATTAGGCACTGATTATCAAAATAGCTTAATAAAGTTTAACTAAGGTGAGTTTTTATGGGTCACATGTATAAACCTGGTAAAATTCTTAATAATGCTTACCTTGTTGACGGAAAGTTAGCGGGAATTTCTCAAATTTTATCGTTGTATGTTGTGAAAGAAGATAAGGTTGCTCTTATTGACGCTGGTGTATCTCAGTTTGTAGGGGATGTGATTAATTCGCTTAAAAACTTAGGCTTATTTCCTGTTGATTACATCATTGTAACACATGAACATTGGGATCATATGCAAGGTGCGGCACCATTAATTGATGCTATGAGGGGTAGGGTTAAGGTTTACGCTTCAAGAATAGCTAAACCTTTACTGGAGGATCCAAGCAGAATTGAGTATGATTTTGGTATGGGGGCTGTTGAGCCTGTAAAAAATGTGATACCTCTGGATGAGGGTGATGTAATCAACCTTGGTGGCGTGGAGTTGGAGGTTATCAGCACTCCTGGTCATACACCTGGTCATATAGCCCTATACGATAAGGCTAATAGGAATATTTTTGTTGGTGATAGCATAGGAAACAAAGTTGATGAAACAACGTTTATACCATCCCACAATCCACCATGGTTTAACAAGGAGCAGTTTTATTTAACATTGGAAAAGCTAAGCAAAATTAGCTTTAACAGTATATGTTTAGGGCATTATGGATGCTGGGATGGAGATGATGCAAAAAACATACTAAGTGAAGCAAAAAAAGTTTTTGAAAATTTTTGGAACTTCTTTGAGACAAACAGGAATAAGCTGGATGACCTTAACTACCTAACAAAAACGCTGGTTCAAAAATACCTATCTAAATCAAAAACGTTGGAGAGAGTAGGAGAAATTTTTGCAACAATAGTGGTAAGATGGCTTCGAGACGGCTTTAAATACTACTATAAAATAACATAAGAAAAATAAAACAAAAACTTAAAATAAATGTCTTCTAAAATATTCTACACTAGAAAAAATGCCCTGGTAGTATAGTCCGGCCTAGTATGTGCGGCTGTCGCCCGCACGACCCGGGTTCAAATCCCGGCCAGGGCGCCAGACAAATTGTTTAAATTCTATTTATTTTAAGCTTTCACCAATCTCTAATGTTTTAGATATTGGCATGGTTGAGAAATCTGCGGTTATGGAAGAGGCTTAAGTGTTAGAGATGGATTACAGCATTAGCCTATGTGAAGCTTCAACTACCTTCTAAGTTGAATCTAGCTATGCATGATTTAAGTGTTAATTGTGAGTTAACCGTAGAATGTCTGCTTAAACGAACCAGTCAAATAACTAAGGTTGATGACAACCGTGTGGGGAAGACTATTAGTGACATGGTGTAAGCCCTGAAGATAACGTTTTGCACATAAAATAAGTAAAAAATAAATAGTTATAAAAATATAACAATATTGTAAATGTAGGAGTGGTTAGATGATTAAAGGTTTTCCGTCTACAATGAATGATGAATGGCAGCTGAATCTTTGGAAGTTAATTATGCACGCCGGTAGGGTACATCGAACTAGTGAGGTGATATCCTACAGAACTCTTCAGGGTGGCCAAGTGCATAGACTTAACTATGGAAAGGTTTATGAAAGAGTATGCGCCATGGCGAATGCGCTTCAAGATCTGGGTGTAAAACCAGGTGATAGAGTTGCTATGCTCGGCTGGAACGACCATAGATACTTTGAATCTTACTTTTCGATTCCAGGGTTGGGAGCTGTAATGCTTCAGCTTAACCTAAGGTTACATCCTGGAGAGTTGATACATGTTGTAGGTCATGCTGAAGCGAGAGCGTTGTTTGTGGACGATACATTGCTACCGCTTGCTGAAATGTTAGCTAAAGTCCATAAATTTGACTTCTTTGTTGTAATGAGCGATAAACCTTTAAACCAAGTCTCCACAAAGTTAGAGCCGATTTATGGGTATGAAGAGCTTGTGAATAAATATCCTTCTCAGCGGAATTGGGAGGAGATTGATGAGAAATCAGCGGCTTGTGCATGTTATACCTCTGGCACGACTGGTTTACCTAAGGGAGTATACTACTCACATAGAGCCCTAATATTGCATGCATGGGCTCTATACACAGCAGTTCCAGTGGATGTTGACGACAGTTTTCTAGTAATTGTTCCTCTATTTCATGCAAACGCATGGGGTACACCGTTTGTAGGACCACTGGTTGGCTGTAAGCTTGTGCTTCCAGGTAGGTATACGCCGGAACACTTGGTAGATATCATGCTTAAGGAGAAAATCACTAGTACTGCAGGAGCTCCGGCTATCTTCATACCTATCTTGGAAGTGCTTAGGAAGATGAAACCAAAACCAGATTTTAAAGGATTAAGAGCTGCATCTGGAGCAACTGAACCTCCGTTAGCTATGCAGAAAGGATTGGCTGAGTTTGGGATTAGGATTATCCACGCTTATGGGGCAACGGAAACTACGCCGTTGCTTACCCTTAATCATCCTAAACCTGAAATAAAATCCTTGTCTGTTGAGCAGCAATGGGACCATATGAGAAAGCAAGGATATCCGGCATTTGGGGTAGAAGTTAAACTTGTCGACCCCTCAACGGGAAAAGAGCTTCCTTGGGATGGCAAATCTGTAGGGGAAGCTTGGTGGAGAGGTCCATGGGTAATAAAGGAGTATTACAACGATCCTAGGTCTAAGGAACAATGTACTCCTGATGGATGGTGGAAATCTGGAGATGCTGGGTTTATCGATGAACTAGGATACTTTAAGCTGGTGGATAGGATTAAAGATTTAATCAAGAGTGGTGGTGAATGGATTTCTAGTGTAGACGTGGAGAATACCTTAATGGCTCATCCTGCGGTGCTTGAAGCTGCGGTAGTTGGGCTCCCTCATCCAAGATGGGAGGAAAGGCCTTTAGCGTTAGTTGTTTTAAGGGAGGAATATAAGGAAAAATCTAAGGAAGAATTAGAATCCGAGCTTAAAGAACACCTTTCTAAGAGGTTTAGTAAATGGCAAATACCTGACAAAATATTGTTTGTAAGCGAAATACCGAAAACAAGTGTAGGAAAATTTGATAAAAAGGTAATAAGAGAACAACATAAGGATATCTATATTAAAGAATAGAAGAAGCTTTGACAATCCTGAATAAGTAGGTTCAAACAAACATAAAGTTCACCCTTCTTTTTTCTCCTGAGTTTTTAAGGTTATGGTGTAAAAGACTTTTAAAAGTTAATAGGATGGTTTTTAAAGGTTTAGCATTGAATATCTAGGATAGTTAGTTTAAGGTCGTCGTTATTAAGTTTCCATTTATGTTGGTTGATTCTTGTTTGGTGGTTTGATGGAGGGTGTTGCTGAAGTTCTCCTACCTAAGGAGTTGTATGTACCTTTAAGGGAGCTTAAAGAATGCTTCCATCGTAGAGTTGTTGTTTTTTCAGGTTTAAGTAGCGGTTTGTATGCAGGTTTACTTGTTAAAGAGTACTGTAGAATTGTTAAATCTTCTGATGCGTCAATTCTTTATGTTGCAGATAGTCTTGAGTTGAATAATGTTTACAGGGAGTTTAAGGATGCTGTTAAAAGTTTAGACAATGTTAGGTTTGAAAGTATACTTTACAAAGATTCTGAGAACGTTTTAGGGTTAACATACGACATTCTAGTTTTAGATTTAACTGAACAGCTAAAACCAAACGATATTGGCAGACTTGTAGAGGTTGTTAGAGGCGGTGGGCTAGTAGTAGCTATAACACCTAGAATAAATGAATGGGAAAAAACTGTTACAAGATTCCAAAAAAGACTTATAGTTTCACCTTACAGTGAAAATGACGTTAAACATAGGTTTACTAAACGCTTTATCAACAGCCTTCTTAACCATGAAGGAATATGGATAGTTGAAGATGGCAAAGTTTTGCATGGAAAACCTTTACCAGTAAAAGGTCCATCTAAAAGAAGAATTTTAATTCCACCTGGTGTAAGGTTTCCTTTAAGACTTTACGATCTTGCTAAAACCCAAGACCAAGTTGAAGCTTTAACCAAGATTGAAAAACTTCTTACAGGAGGCTATAGGAAAACTGTTGTGGTTATTACTGCCAACAGGGGGAGAGGTAAGTCTGCAGTTTTAGGCTTAGGTGCAGCTGGATTGCTTTACATTCTTGGTCAAAAAAGGAAGGTTAAAATTAGGGTTACCGCACCAAGCTACTCAAACATAAAAACAGTTGTAGAGTTTGCTGAGAAAGCTTTAAACGTTTTAGGTGTTGGCGTTGAAAAAATTAAAAGTAGAGGTTTAGTTTTAACTCTTAAGTCTAAGCTTGGAATAATAGACTGTGTAAGCCCAACAAGGATAGTTAAAAGAAAGGCGGATATTGTTTTTGTTGATGAGGCTGCAGGTATACCTATACCTTTGCTTTTTACCATTTTAAAAAGCTTTAAAAAAATAGTTTACTCTTCAACCATCCATGGTTATGAGGGAGCTGGACGTGGTTTTAAGCTTAGATTTCTAAAAACAATAAAAACAGGAATGAAGTTTAATTTTGAAGAAGTTGGAATGGAGACATCTATCAGGTATGATGAGGGCGACCCTATAGAAAGGTGGTTGTATGATACCTTACTTTTAGATGCTGAACCTGCAAGTTTGAGCTTGGAGGAGGTTGAAAAGTTTAAGCCTGAAAATGCACTTTACGAAGAACCTAATCTTGATGAATGGTTTACTAAGCGTGAAGATGAGTTTAAAGAGTTTATTGGTATATATGTTCTGGCTCACTACAGAAATAGGCCTGATGACCTTGCAATTCTTGGCGATGCTCCACACCACCATGCAAGGGTGTTAAAGCTTCCAAATGGAAAGATTGTTGTAAGTATGCATCTTGCTGATGAAAGATTAACCTCTGATGGTGAAATTAAAGCTGTAATTGAAGGAGAAAACTTACCTGGAAACGTTATACCCAGCTGTATTGTAAAGTATTATCCTGCCTACAGTAAGTTTGCAAAACTTAAAGGAGTTAGGGTTGTTAGGATAGCTGTCCATCCTGATGTTGAAGATAGAGGTTTCGGTTCTTATGCATTAAAAAACCTTTGCCTAGAAGCTAAGGAAAAGGGATATGACTGGGTAGGTTCAAGCTTTGGTTTAACCTATCAGCTTCTAAACTTTTGGGTTAAAAACGGATTTATACCTGTACATTTAAGCCCTGGAAGAAACATTGTTTCAGGGGAGTACAGTGTTTTTGTTGTTAAACCTTTAACCGAGGAAGCTTGTAGGCTCGTTGAGGCTCTAAACAGGGAGTTTAAAATTAGGCTTACCGAGGCTTTATCAGACACCTACTTTAACCTTGAAACAGAAACAGCTTGGCTTTTACTTAAAGAAACTGGTGAACCCTACCTTTCAGAAGTTAAACTTACACCATCACAGTTTTCAAGAATTTCAGCGTATACTAGGGGGCTGGTAACTTACGAGGCTTCTTCAGATGCAATAAGAATTCTTGTTAAATCTCATTTTCTTTGTTCAGGTACATTAAAACTTAAGCTTAAACGTGAGGTTGAGATGGTGTTGATAGCTAAAACTCTTCAAGGCAAAAGTTGGGATAAGGCGTCAAAACTTTCGGGAGTTAAACCTACAACAATAAAATCAACTGTTAGGGAAGCTGTGGAAGAGATGTTTAGGTACTATGTGGGAAGAGAGGCAATTAAACTTCTCTAAAGAATATAAAAACAAAATTCTTTCAGGAGTAAAAACTTCAACTATAAGGTTAAAAACAAAACTTAAAGTAGGAGAAAAAGTGCAGATAGTTGCTGGTGGAGAAAAACTTGGGAAGGCGAGAATCCTAAGAATAATAAGAAAAGAAATTTCAAAATTAACTGATGAGGATGCTGAAAAAGATGGGTTTAAAGATAAAAAAGAACTTTTAAAAGCGTTAAGAAAACATTACGGGAAACTTCCAAAAGCTACAAACATCTACATCATAGAGTTTGTAATGGAAGAGTAAAACCTACCGGAAAAGTTTTCAAATTTCAGTTTTAAACATCAGCTATAAGACTGGATGGACGCTGTTAAACAGGGTAAAGTTAAAAATGATGCTTAACTATTTAAGCTTGAAAGCTGTTATTAATGTTAAATTAACTTGAAACTGGAGGTTAGTTAATTTTGGAAATGAAGATTGGTTTACTTGGTCCTTTATCTCCACCATACGATTATACTGTAAGAATTATTAAGAGGATTGAGGAGTACGGATATGATTCAGCATGGTGGCCTGACCATTGGATGGGTTGGACTCCTGACTCAATATGGACTCCTGATGTTTTTGAGGTTTCTGCAGTTTTACCTAATCCACACGTATTTTACGATGTTTTTTCTGTTATTGGCTTTGCTTCAGCTTTAACGTCAAAAATTCAGCTTGGAACTGCTGTTACTGAGGCTGTTAGAAGGCATCCTGCTGAGCTTGCTCAAGCATCTTTAACTATTCATCATCTTTCTAAGGGTAGGTTTATCCTTGGTTTGGGTACAGGTGAAGGGGAAAACATTATTCCTTATGGACTTGAATGGAAAAATCCTGTGGATAGGCTTAGGGAGGCGATTATTTTAATAAGGCTTTTCTGGTCAGGTAAAAAGTTTAGTTATGATGGTAAGTTTTGGAAGATGAAGGATGCTGTTATGGGTTTAATCTCCTATGAGGGAAAGTACCCGCCAATATGGGTTGGAGCTCATAGGGAGAAGATGCTTAAACTTGTTGGGGAGCTTTGTGACGGGTGGATTCCTGTTCCAACAACACCAAAAGATTATGCTGAAGGGTTTAAGGTTATCAGGGAGGCTGCTAAAAAGGCTGGAAGAAGTCCTGATGAAATTGTTGGCTCAGCGTACATACCAACTGTTGCTGATGAAACCCATGAAGAAAGTCATAGAATTTTTAACAGTTTAGCTGGAAAATCTTATACTGTTCTTGCTCCGCCGGAAATGTATAAAAGGTTTGGATACGAGCATCCCCTAGGATTTTACGCTTTTAAAGATTATATACCTACAAGGTATGGTAGGGAGGAGATTCTTCAAGCAATAAGGAAGGTTCCTGATGAGCTTGGAGAACATTACTATCTCCACGGTAACAGTGAAGATATTATTAAGAAGCTTGAGGAGTATGGTAAGGCTGGTTTACAGCATGCTGTGATCTGGAATCTTACGCCAGTGTTTGACTATAGGAAAACTAGAAGCTCGTTTGAGGAGATAAGAAAGGTTGTAGAGTACTTTAAAAAGTAGTTTAGTTTTGTAGGATTTTAAGCTTAAACTAAAAATAAAAACATTTCTATCTTTTTTGGATTTTAAATTTTTGAGTAAAATTGGTTAAACCTTCTCAAGCTTACAGGTCAAATGTTTTTGCTGTTAACTTTATCAGCGAAATTTTAAAAACCTCTTTTGGACCTAAGGGTATGGGTAAGCTTATTTTTGACAGGTATGGTAGGTTAAGCTTTACAAAGGATGGACATAAAATTTTGGGAGAGTTGGAGGTTGTCCATCCGGCTGCAAAACTTATGGTTGAACTTGTAAAAAGCCATTTCAGAGAGGTTGGAGATGGAGTAAAAAGAAGTGTTATACTTGTAGGATGTTTACTGTGTAAAGCTGAAAAACTTTTAACTCAGGACATCCATCCATCCATTGTCGTTGAAGGGTATAATAGGGCTTTAAATTTTTGTTTAAACCTTCTAGAAAAGTTTAGGATTCCAGTAGATTTTGAGGATGAGAAGCTTCTTTACAAGATTGCCAACTCAACTTTGGCAAGCAGGGTTCAGCGGTTTTTGGATAAGATGGCCTGGCTTACAGTTAAGGCTGTTAAAAGTGTAGTAGAGAGGAGAGATGGAGAAGTTTTTGTGGATGTTGATGAACGGATTCTTATTAGGAAGAAGGAGGGTGGAAGCGTTGAGGATTCTGAGTTTGTTGATGGTGTGATTATTGATAAGGGTGTTGCACACCCAGCTATGCCTAAAAAAGTTGAGAATGCAAGAATACTGGTTTTAAGTCAAAAGCTTTATCTTGAAAAAAAGTTTAAAGACTTTGATGCTTTTGTTCCCCAGTTTACCATAAAAAAACCTGAAAGGTTAAAGGACCTTTTGGATGAGAAGTTTAAGCTTAGTAGTGTTTGGTTGGAGAAGATTAAAGGTTTAGGGGTAAATGTTGTTTTAAACCTTTTCGGGGTTGAACCATCGTTAGAGGAGCTTTTAGCAAGGGAGAATGTAATGGTTGTTAGAAGGGTTGATAAGGAGGCTTTTAACCTTCTACCTTTAGCTTGTGGAGGTAGAGTTGTTGGAAACCTTGAAGACGCCACAACTGATTGTTTAGGTTGGGCTAAAAATGTTGAGGAAAAAAAGGTTGGTGGAGGAGTTAAAGCAGAGTTAATGGTTTTTGTTGAAGGATGCTTAAACCCTAAAGCTGTAAGCATACTTTTACGTGGAGCTTCATGGGAAATTGTTGAGGAGTATGAGTGTGCATTAAAAAATTCTTTGTATACTGTTGCAAACGCTTTAAAATGTAATGGTGTTTTGGCTGGTGGAGGAGCATGGGAGGTTGAACTGGCTTTAAATCTTTACAGGTATGCTTTAACCCTGCCAGGTAGAGAGCAGCTTGCAGTGAAAGCTTATGCTGAGGCTTTAAACGAAATACCTCGAACACTGATTTTAAATTCAGGGTTAAATCCTGTTGATGTTTTACCTGAAATTGTAGGTAGACATGAAGAGGGAAATTGGAGGATAGGTTTTAACTGTTTAAGTGGCAAGGTTGAGGATGTGGTTGATGCTGGTGTTTTTGATGTTTTAAACGTTGTTAAACAGGTTTTAAAGTCTTCAACGGAAACTGCAAACATGATTTTAAGGATAGATAAAGTTTATAAGGTATAACCTGTTAAAGCTGAGAGTTAAGTTGTTGTTCACCATGTAGGTTGAAAAGGTAACTGGTGAGAAATGGTTTTGTTGATGAAGCCACAAATATGAGGGGGATGTTTGAAGGCATTCAACCCTAATTTAGGAGTGCTTAAAATAGTTTCGTTTTCACAAATTTTTTGGGTGTTGCAGATACCTATGAAGACTGATATGATTCAACGAATGAGAAGATTTTAAAGCATCTTTCCAACACTCCACGTAAAAATAAAAACATGCTTTGGCTAAAGTTTCTACAGCTTTAGGTGGAAAAAATTGCCTTTTACACCCTTACATTATGTTACAGCCTACCTAATCTACAAACTTACCAAGTGTTTTTACAGCAAAGCTAGGCTAAGCTTTCCAGCCCTTATTGTAGGCTCCTTTACACCAGACTTGGAGGCACCTTTCATGTTTTTTCTCACATACTCAACAGTTTATGACAGACTTATACTTCACAGTATATTTGGTGGAGGAGTTGTAGGCACGCTTATTGCCACTTTCCTCACACTCTACATTTATCCTTGGCTTATCCGAAACATCTTCAACTTAAAAGTTAAAACTCAAAACAAACCTTCCTTAACCATTATTTTTTCATCTCTTCTAGGTGTTTTAAGCCATGTTATAGTTGACGCTTTACACCACCCCTACAACCCTCTCTACTATCCTTTTACAAGCCAGAACGTGGAAAGCCTAGTTCTTTTTCAAAGTCCAGATTTGGCATCTACTATCATCCATACACTCTTCCTTCTTCTGTTTACATTGGTAATAGTTTACGAGAAGAAAAAATCTAAAAACTTCTGGGAAAGCATACTTTTAAACTAAAAACAACAAGCTAAAAATAAAGTGTGAGGGGAAATGTTAACGTTATTTTTATGGTTTAAGCTGTCTTTTCAACACTTCGTGTAAAATTTTAAAAAATTTTTAAACTTTACCAAAAAATTTTATTTAAGCTAACTTTTCTATAAAATAATTTGTGAAAGTTTCTACCAGTTTAAGTTTTAAGGGGTGGGAAAATGGACCCGAAAAAGCTAACCTACCGGATAGCTTTCCCATCTCTTTACTATCCAAAAATCACACTTGGAGAGTACCTAGATAGGGCTGTGGAGAAGTATCGTGAAAAAGTTGCAGTAATCCAGGCTGAGCCAAGTGTTCCCTCAAGTCTTCCTAAACTGTTGACTTTTGAATCTCTTGGTGAGTTAACAAGAAAGCTGGCTAACTCCCTTTTAGAGGTTGGTGTTAAAAAGGAAGAAAAAGTTGGAGTTATGCTTCCAAACTCCCTAGACTATGTTGTTACAACCTACGCTAACTGGCGTTTAGGTGCAGTACAAATTCCAATAAACCCAATGTACAAGGAGTATGAGCTTGAATTCTTACTTAACGATGCAGAGGTTTCCACATTGGTAATTCACGCATTCCTATATCCTGTTTTTAAGAATATAGAGGGTAAGGTTAACGTAAAAAGAGTGATAACGGTTGGGGGCACGCTGCCAAACACCTATGACCTTGGTGATTTACTTGTCAAAGGCGAAAACAAGCCGTTAAACGTAAGCATCAACCCAGAAAACGACCTTGCCCTTATCTGCTACACGGGTGGAACCACAGGCCCTCCAAAGGGAGTTATGTTAACCCACTTCAACCTTGTTGCAAACGCGTTTCAGCTAACTATATCTCTCTGCATCAGCCATGTTGACACTCATGTCGGTTCTATGCCAATGTTTCACATGGCTGAATTCGGCTTTTTCAACTGTCTTCTTGGTGCTGGGGGCACATATGTTGTGATGAGCAGGTTTGACCCAAAACTGCTTGCAGAAAACATTGAAAAGTATCAGGCAACAATTTCTTGGGCAGTTCCACCAGCTTATGCTTTCTTGGTTTCCTATTTAGAAAACACTAACGCAACCTACGATTGGAGGTATCTGAAGGTTTTCGCTACAGGAGCTTGGCCTGTTGCAAGGGTATTAATTGAAAGGATGAAAAAGGTTTGTGCGGATAAGTGTAACAATCCCAACTTACATCATAACCAGGTTTGGGGAATGACTGAGGCAAGCCCAATGTGTACAACAAACCCTCTACTCCGACTTGATAAAACAGAAAGACAAGGAATTCCCCTTCCTGACTTAGACCTGAAGATTATTAGCCTGGAAACAGGAGAGGAGATAGAAGAAGTTAACAAAAGCGGAGAAATTGTTATAGCTGGTCCTAACGTTTTTAAAGGTTACTGGAAAAGACCTGAGGAAAACGAAAAGGCTTGGTGGATACATCCAAAAACAGGTAAAAGATTTTTCCGAACTGGGGATATAGGTTTTATTGATGAGGAAGGTTTCTTAGTTTTTCAGGACAGGGTTAAGGAAGTGATAAAGTATAAGGGTTACACGATTGCACCCTTCGAGCTTGAGGCACTTTTACTTAAACATGACGCAGTTATGGATGTAGCTGTGGTAGGCAAACCTGACCCGGATGCTGGAGAGGTACCTAAAGCATTCATCATCCTAAAACCACAGTTTAAGGGTAAGGTTAGTGAAAACGAAATAATTGAATGGGTTAAGGAAAGAATATCAGGATATAAGAGGATAAGGGAAGTTGAGTTTGTCGATGAACTGCCACGAACACCCTCCGGAAAACTCCTCCGCAGAATACTTAGGGAGAGGGAGTTAAAGAAACCCAAGACCTAGCAAACTTCAGATAAGGCTTTTAAATCCTAACTTCCCTAGTTAAGACTAGGTGGGTAAAATGGTTGTTTTGCACACTAAGGATCAGATTGATAAATATGCAAAAGAGGGTTGGTGGGATAACATAACTCTCATACAACGCTTCAAAAATAACGTAAAGAAAAACCCGAAGAGGATTGCTGTTGTAGACCCGCCTAACAAGAAGGACCTTGTTGGTTATGAACCGGAACGTGTTACGTATGAAAAACTTAATGAAATGGTGGATAGGGCCGCCTCCTTTATGCTTGATAAAGGAATATTTAAAGATTGTTGTGTCCTTGTTCAGCTTCCAAACGTTGTAGAACTTGTTGTTGCATATTTAGCAAGCTGGAGGGCATCAGCTTTTATTTCCCCGGTTCCGATGCAGTGGAGAGAACATGAACTTAAACATGTATGTAGAATTACCTTACCTAAAATGTTTATTGCTGCAGAGCTGTTTAAGGGTTATACCCATCTTGATATGGCGAAAAGATTACAAGAAGAGTTTCCCAGCATTAAACATGTTATTAGTTTTTCTGAATGGCGTAATGTATGCAAAAACTACAATATAAGAAAAGATTTAGATGAGGCAACTCTTATGTTAAATGCAAACGACGTTGCAATCATTGAGTGGACTTCTGGAACTGAAGCTGAGCCAAAAGCATGTCCAATGACCCATAACAATTGGGGTTTCCTTCGTTTCCTTTACGATGGTGAGAACTATGAAGGAGGTATACTAAAAGATGGAGACGTAATCATGAATCCTGCCCCATTAGTTAACATGACAGCCATCGGTGTTGGTTTAGTTCCATGGATAATGTGTAGTGGAACTTTTGTTCTTCACCATCCATTTGAACCACTCTTGTTTGTTCAGCAACTTATAAGTGAAAAAGTAAACTTCACCCTGGCTGTTCCAGCTGTTGTGGTTGCAATACTTAAACACCCTGCCGCAGCACAAATTGACTTAAGCAGTTTAAGATACTTCGCTCAAGGAGCAGCACCACCACCTCCATGGACATTTGAGGAGTTAAAAAAGAGGGGTGTAGAACCTATGAACATATGGGGACAAAATGAAGGAACAGGTTTATTCTCCTATGAAAAAACAATCCCTGAGCTTGAAAAGAGGGCGAGAGCTTTTCCTTGGCCTCGTAAAGGAGTAAAATTTGAGGGAGTTAAATTTTTTGAGGCGATTGAAACAAAAATAGTTGATGTTGAAGGAAGGGAGCTTACAAAACCTGGAGAAGTAGGAGAACTATGTATGAGGGGGCCCTTTACAATACCCTGCTACTATAGACAACCTGAATTAACTCGAAACTCTTTTGATGAAGACGGGTTTTTCCACACAGGAGATTTATTCCAGATAATTGATGAAAAAACTATAGCGTTCTTTGATAGGAAAAAAGACATAATAATAAGAGGAGGGTTTAATGTAAGCTCAGCAGAAGTTGAAGATATTGTTAAAAAACACCCAAACATCCTTGATGCAGCCGTAGTCGGCATACCCGATGAAAGATTGGGTGAAAGAGTGGGGTTATACGTTGTTCCAAAACCTGGAACAAGTGTTACGTTGGAAGACATAAAGAAGTTTATGGAGGAAAGCAAGGTTGCCATTTACAAATGGCCGGAAGTATTATTCACCGTAAAAGAAATTCCTAGAAATCCAGTTGGCAAGGTTATGAAGGAGCTGCTCAGAAGAGAAATTGCTGAGAAGTTTAAGAAGTAGTTGAACCTTCTAGATTCAGAAAAACTCGCCTGTAAAATTACTCATCTTTCCATCTTTCTACTTTTATCCACAGTCAACAAGTAAAGGTATTTTTTAGACAACTAAAACTAACAACCTGGAAAGTTAATTTTAAACGGTTTTACTAAAAATTGAGGAATATTTAGTGTTTAAAACACTCATCTACAGAAAACAGTGTAAGCTTAAAGTTTTAAAGCTGCTGGTTTTTCAAGATTTTTATGGCATCTTCAAATTTTATCATGGTCAAAAACCAGCTTTCAGGTTTACTGTAAAATATTTTTGCATTTGCAGCGTCAGAAGCCTCTAAAACTTTTAAGTAAAAAATTGAAACTTCAATCCTTTAACGTTATAAAAATTAAAAACGTTAACCTTCGTAACCTGCTTCAGAGAATTTATGTGTTCTTATCCTTTCTGGCTGTTTTATAAGCTTTTTAAGGTTTTCCTGAAGCTGTTCAAAAACTTCTTCAAGGGTTAAATCAAGCTTTCTTTTCCTCCCTATTGGACTGCAGAATGATACAACTTCCCTATGTAGGAATGGATGGCTTATACCTATCTCCTTAACCTTTTCCACAGCCTCCCTTGTAAGCATATCAGCCTCCAAAACCATTTCAGCCTTTTTCTCCCTTTCACCTATAGCCCTACCCAAGGGTAAGCTTAAAAACTTGTCAACCCTTCTAAGAATAGACTCATATGCTGAACCGTAAAGCTTCTCATTTTTCTCGTAAGCCACACCAAGCGTAACATAGTATGGAAACTCTATTGAATCCAAGATTCTAGGATCATCCTCAAGCATACTATCATCCTCTTTCAAGTACATTCTATAAACATTTAAAGCCACGTAGGCTTTTTCTCTAAGAGACATCTGCTTCTCAATGTTCAACTCCATAAGCTCATGAGCATACTTTTCAGGTATAACTATACATGGAAGTTCAGATATACCAAGCTGCTTTGCCGCAAGAAGTCTATGTTGACCATCAATAATTACACATTTACCATCCTTTTCAACGGCAATCATAGGTGTGGTAAAACCTACCTTCCTCATAGATTCAGCCAACCTTTTAACATGGTAGCCTGAAGGTTTACGTTGAATCTCAATAACAGAAAGCTCTTCAACAGGGACCATTACAAGCTTCTGCTCATAACCTATTAAAGGCTCCCTAAACTCGGCTAAAAGCCTCAACACCGCAACCTCCAAAAAGAAGGTTAAACCCGACTAACTATTAAACTTTAAAGCTAACCTTTAAACCTATTAACCATCCCTACATGAAAAATTCAGTCATACTAGTTGAAAATAGGTGAAAGGTAAGCTTATCTACCTTACAATCATTTTTAAGTTTGGTGTTTAATCTTGCCAATCCTACCTATAGATGCTGGAAGATACGGAACTAAAGAAATGCTTAAGATTTTTGATGAGGAGTATAGGCTTCAAAAACTTTTAGATGTTGAGGCAGCCTTAATCTTAGCCTTAGCCGAGGTTGGATTATACCCTAAAGATAAAGCTTTAAAGGTTGCTGAAAAAGCTTCAACAAGATATGTTAAACTTGAACGTGTACAAGAAATTGAAAAAATGATTAAACATGACGTTATGGCTGTTGTTGAAGCTTTAGCTGAAGTTTGCGGTGAAGAAGGAGGTTTTATCCATTTTGGAGCTACAAGCAACGATATACTTGATACTGCAACCGCTCTCCAATTTAAGGAGGCTTTAAACATTCTAGAGGATAAGCTTTGGAGACTTGAAGAAGTTCTTATAGGGTTGACTGAAAAACATAAAAACACTATAATGGTTGGAAGAACACATGGGCAGCATGCCTTACCCATAACATTAGGCTTAAAATTTGCTGTATGGTTAAGGGAAGTTTCAAGACATGTTGAAAGACTTAGAGAATGTAGAAAAAGAGTTTTAGTTGGAAAACTTACAGGTGCTGTTGGAACTCAAGCAGGTTTTGGTTTAGAAGGGTTAAAAGTTCAGGAGCTTGTAATGAAAAAGCTTGGACTTCAACCTGTAGATGTTTCAACCCAGATAGTTCAAAGAGACAGGTATGCTGAACTTATCTGCCTACTTGCAATGTTAGCCTCAACCCTTGACAAGTTTGCCTTAGAAATCAGGCTTTTACAAAGAACTGAGGTGGCTGAAGTTTTTGAGCCCTTTGAGTTTAAAACTCAAGTTGGAAGTTCAACAATGCCTCATAAAGTTAACCCTATAACATGTGAAAGAATATGCGGGCTTGCTAAAATTTTAAGAGGTTTAGTAATCCCCGCCTTGGAAAACATACCTTTATGGCATGAACGTGACTTAACAAACTCCTCATCTGAAAGAATACTTATCCCTGAAGCCTTAATCCTAACAGACTATATGTTAAAACTTATGATAGATGTTTTATCGGGATTAAAGGTTGATGAAAAAAAGATGAGGGAAAACTTAGACTTAACAAAAGGTAGAATAATGTCTGAAGCCTTAATGCTTACATTAACAAGAAAAGGTGTAACCAGGCAGGAAGCCTACAAAATTGTAAGAGACCTATCCATGAAAAGCCTCCTAGAAAACCTAAACCTAAAAACAGTAGCAGAAAAAGACGAGAAAATAAACAAAATCTTAAGTAAAGAGGAGTTGGAGGAAGCATTAAAACCTGAAAACTACCTTGGAACAACACCCATCCAAATAGAAAAAGCTTTAGAAAAAACAAAAAAAGAAAGAGAGGAAAGGCTAAAAGACTTAGTGTGATTAAATTTTTTTACGTAAAAAATACTTTTTAGTTTAAAGTGTATAAACATAAAAGTGCCTAAGACGTTTTTTGAATATTTATTTTACCTGGTGTTTCAGACATTCTGAACGGTGAGTTTGGAATAATTACTTCATTATTATCTATTTTTACTTTTTGAAGCGAATTTCTAATATACCAGTGTTTTTCATTAACAACTTCTTTAAGTGTGTAAGCTTTTACTATGATGGGGCCTCCTACCAGTCTTCTAAGTCTTGCTGGCCCCTTTCTTAACGATTCACTTTTCTTAGTAAGTTCCTCAACAGAGTATTTTGCCAATTCTTTACATATTTCTTTGTGTAGTTCAGCTATTCGGTCTACATCATCAGACAATCTATCAACACCGTATCTCCAGTCAGGCTCTAAATCCCATCTGTTGAGAATTTTAAGCAAACCCCTAAAATCTGTATCGAACGGTGTAGCTATACTAACATATCCGTTTTTTACTTTAAAAATAGAGAACGGGTAAACTAGATAGTCTAGGAAGCCGTACGCGGGTCTTGATTTTCCAAATAAGAAGCCTACTAAAACTGGAAATTGATGTATTATGGCTAATACGTCATGAGTAGCAGCATCCACAAACTGCCCCTTACCACTTCTTAACCTCTCATATAGCGCTAACAGTACCCCTATTACTACAGTAATAGCCGTCATCATCCATGCAACCCACACGCCTGCACGTAGTGGAATAGGTCTTTTTTGCGAATCTCCTATAAGTGACGGATATCCGTTATAAGCCTGTGCGGTTAAATCAGAATCCGGAATATTAGAAAATTCTTCAGCTTTTTTTGTAAAATGTCCATAAGGTGACACTGCCACGTATATAATTCCCGAGTTTTCATTAGAAACATGTCGATATCCCAGTTTAATTGAATCTAGATATCCAGGTTTAACAGCGTCAATTACAACATCACATGACAGTAAAAGCTTTTTTAATTTTCCTCTGTCTTCTTCCTGTTTTAAATCTAAGTAGACTATTTTTTTACCTATATTCTCAATAAGGTAAGGTATTCCAACTCCCCCTACAGTGACACCGTAGGGTGAAATGTTTCTGGCAGGATCACCGTTTGGCGGCTCAATCTTTATAACTTCAGCGCCCAACTCCCTAAGTAATGCACCTACCATCGACCCAGCAAGATTGGATTTAGATATCTCTACTACTTTAACTCCTTCTAATGCGGATGATTTGCCTTCAAAGCTGAATAGTTTTGCTAGTAGCTCATCTCTCTTATCCATTACACTCATCCTTTTCACCCTTAAACACAGGATCTTCCTCAGGGCTCCAGGTGGCTGGTGGACATACGCCTGGAACTTGGTCCCAATAGCCTATAACTCCTTCATCTTCAAGTTTTTTTATTTCTTCTTCCGTGCATCCAAGCCACTTTTTAAGGATTAACCTGTTATGGTAACCAACAGGTCTTGCAAGCCATCTTATTTTAGCTGGTGTTGCAGATAAATGTGCTACAGGTCCAGGTATATGGATTTCACCATATATTCTATCGTTAAACTTTAATATACTCCCTCTTTTCCATCTCCATTGATCCTTATATATTTCAACATCTGTAAGAACAGGTGAGGCTGGAAAACCGTAACTTTTAGCATAACCCAAGATTTCATCTAAGGTTTTTGAAGAAGCCCATTGAGAGATTAACTCACTCAGTTTACTTATGTTTTCTTTACTTCTAAGTTTACCTTTACATAGATTAGCTAATTCGATATTCATTGCTTTTGAAATAGCGGATAACTGTTCTTCATCCATAATTGCAATAGCTACAAATTTTTCATCAATAGTCTTAAATATTCCAGAGGCTATTGCCATGGAATCTATGTTCCCAGTTTTACCTATTTCCTCTCCAGTAATACTTAGATACGTGATGTCGTAGAAGAATCTAAGGAGAGATTCTGCTTGGGATATATCTATGTACTGTCCTTTTCCTGTTCTCTCTCTATAATACAATGCTGCTAATATTGCTGCAACCGCAGTCATGGCTGGAAAATAGTCTCCAAAGTAGTCAGGTAGCTTGTAAAATTCATCTATATCTGGCCATCCATTCTTTGTGGTTAATCCTATAACTCCCTGAGCAGATACGTCGAAGCTGGGTACTCTACGTAGAGGGCCATACTGACCGTATCCGCTACAGCTTAAATAAACTATTTTTGGATTCACCCTACTGATATGTTGATACCCAATACCCATTTGGTCAGTAAGCCCTGCTCTTAAATTCTCTATGAACACGTCTGCTTTTTCAATAAGTTTAAAAAGTATTTCACGTGCCTTACTAACTCTTATATCAAGAGTTATAAAATACTTGTTTGAGTTAAGTATAAGGAAGTTCGGCTCAGCTTTTTTAAACATTCTCATCCATAGGGCTGCATACCTACGTCTATCTCCATCTCCCGGAGTTTCTATTTTGATGACTTCGGCGCCGAATTGAGCTAAAACCATCCCTACACATGGCCCGTAAACATAGTGGGTTATTTCAATAACCTTAATACCTTTAAGCGGAAGGCCACGTTTCTCCCCGTTCTTAAAAAGACTTTCCACGTATTCAAAGTAGTTGGTCATACGCCTAGATACACCTCTCTAATTCTTTTATCTCTTCTTAAATCTTCATAAGTGCCTTCCATAACGACTTTACCATTCTCAATTATGTAAACCCTATCACTTATATCTAAAACTCTATGCGCGTTTTGGTCGGCGATTAGTATAGTGATATCATGCTCATCTCTTAGAGACTTTATAACATTGTATAAATCCATGACTATTCTAGGAGCTAAACCTAAACTTGGTTCATCAATTAACAGTAGCTTTGGTCTTGACATGAGAGCTCGTGCTATTGTAAGCATTTGTTGTTCACCACCACTTAAAGTTCCAGCTAATTGCTCTCTCCTCTCCTTTAACCTTGGAAATAACGTATAGACAAATTGAAGAGTATCACGCCTTCTCTCCCAGTGAACTCCATGTATTGAACCTAAAAACAAGTTTTCCTCTACAGTTAGAAATGGGAAGACTCTTCTTCCCTCTGGAACTATGAATAGCCCTCTTTTAATTATTTCATGTGGTTCCTTACCTTCTATTCTTTCATTATTAAATAACACTTTGCCGCTTCTCGGTTTGAGAATGCCCATTATTGTATGGAGTGTTGTTGTTTTACCTGAGCCGTTTGGACCTATAAGTCCGACAACTTCACCTTTACCAATCTCCAACGAAACACCCCATAACGCCTTAATTTTGCTATACCAAACCTCAATATTCTCAACAGTTAGCATCATATTTTTACCACTTCCTCACCTATGTAAGCCTTAACAACTTCAACATTCTTCACTACCTCGTGAGGTGCTCCTTCAGCAATAATTCTTCCCTCACTCATTACTACAACTCTCCCAACGGATTTCATAATAATCCTTAAAACATGCTCAATCCATACAATAGTTAGGTTAAACTCATTCCTCAATCTTTCTATTAGCTTTGCAACATTATCTGCTTCGGTTGGGTTAAGGCCTGCCATGACTTCATCAACCATGATAAACTTTGGGTTTAATGCAAGAGCTCTAGCAAGCTCTACTAAGCGTAACTCATATATCGGTAAATCCTTACATAGAATATCACGTTTCCTCACCAGATTAACTACATCTAAATAGTATAAGGCCTCCTCGCTGGCCTCTACCAAAGTCATTTTCTTTTCTTTAAACCTTTTACTTCCAATAACCGCATATGTTACGTTCTGTAGTGTAGTCATGTTTTCTATTACTCTAGGAATTTGAAATGTGCGGGCTATTCCTAGTTTTACTCTTTCATCTGCTCTTTTTCCGGTTATATCAGCTCCTTCAAAAACTACTTTTCCACTATCCGGCTTATAAAATCCTGATATTAAGTTTACCAATGTTGTTTTACCTGAGCCGTTTGGACCTATAAGTCCGACAACTTCACCTTTACCAATCTTCAACGAAACATTGTTTACAGCGGTAATTCCTCCAAACTTTTTGGTTAAATTTGTAACTTGAAGCATAGCTGTCATCTACAGTTTCCTCCTTATACGTATGCTGGGTACATACTCTCTATACCTTTTCTTCCTGTACAACCCCCATAACCCCTCAGGTAACAGGTAGAGTAGCACAAGTAGAATGGTGTATAACGCTAGCAATGCCGCCTCTCCAAGGTAGTTTCTTAAAACCTCTCTAAGTAGCACTATAAAGTATGCGCCCATAACTGCGCCATATATTGCAGCCTTACCTCCAAGAACACTGCTTAATAGTATAAATATCAACATCCACGGTTCAAGCCACACTGTTCCTGTAAAAGAACCGTAATAATGAGCTATAAACCATCCAGAAATACCCATAATACCGGAGGTAACAGTAAATATAGCCATTTTAAATTTTCCTACACTTAGCCCAAACGAACTGGCAACATCTTCATCCTCGTTGATAACGCCAAGTATAAACCCCCATCTAGACCTGAGAAGTTTATCAATTATTAGAAGAATTGTAGCTACTATTATAAATGATATGTAAAAGTATATGTATACATCATAGATGGCATTACCTGTAGATACTAGCCTGGCAACTCCTGGTATGCCTGTCTCCGCACCAAATATGTCGCTACGCCAGTAGGTAAGTTCGGATAGTATTAATGGTAACACGAGCGTAATTAGCGTAAAGTATATCCCTCTAGCCACAACAGTTAACGGACTTAATGTAAGCCCTATTAACGAGGTAACGGCAAAGGAGAGTAGAAAAGTTGTAGACGGGTCTATTCCATAGTTTTTGTTAAGAAGAGCCGCTACATAGCCTCCCGCAACAACAAAGAAATGCGGTCCAAAGTTAACTCTACCAGTTCCTATAGTTTGGAGAGAATGGGCAAGCGCACTAATACCTATTACGTTAGCCAGAATTAACGTTGATAATAAGCTCATAGGACCAATACCTATAACACTGCTCGGTATGAAAGGTATAAGAAGCGGAATACAAACCCATAGAATAGTAGCTATTGCCGGGTTTCTCCAGTATCTAGGTTCAACAACCCATTCAAACCTCCACTTATCCAAAAAGTGAATTATAATTCTTCCTCTTCTTTCCTCAAACTTTATTACCATATGGTTTCAGCCCTTGCTAAACCTCTAGGTTTAAATGTTAAAATAAGTACAACAACTACTAAAGATGCTAAACTCATTAAACGTGGATTAATTAGAAAGCCAGTAAAGGCATGAATAAAACCTATTATATATGCCGCTATGATTGTTCCCTTTAGGTTACCTAGACCCCCAAGCACCGCAACCATTACTCCAAACATAAACAACGTCCACCCTATGAACGGATTTAAAGCCCATACTGGAGATATGAGCAATATTATTACACCTGGAGGAATAGACCCGGCAATCATGGCAATCATGAACATTACATCAAAATTAATACCTAACATTTTTGACGTGAAATAGTCTTGGCTTATAGCCCTCATAATAAGACCTGTTTTTGTCTTAACAAAGAAAATTATGTAGAAAGCAACCATGATAACGGATACTATTGCGGTAAGTAGCAGCTGCCCTGAAACACTCGTAAACCCAACATTAACAGTTCCAGGTAGTACAAGAGTTGGTAGATAAACACCTTTCCATTCTGGGTAGACAAGGTTGATTACTTCCTCAGTTGATAGAAATACAAGTAGTAGTGCTGCCAGTAAGTAGTCTTCAGCATCTACAAACTTGCTTATCACAAACTTGTATAGGATAGGTGCAATAATGATTATTAAAACAAATGATAACGCTATTGATAATATAAACACTAACCCTAAATCTTTCCAAAACAGCCAAGTACCATAAGCCACAATTAAGAATAATATTGGGTAAGCTAGGTGAAAAATTCTTAGAATACCTGTTATAATTGAAAAACCTAAAGCAATACCTAAATAGAGGGAACCAAAAATAAAGGTGTAAATAATTGTTAGATATATGAGTTCAATCATCGCTTTAACATCCTACTTTCTCAATTCAGCAGGCGACTTTGCAAGTTCTGGATGGCAATATTTTTCAAGTAAATCTTTCGGATAACGTTCACGTAAAACCGGGTCGTTTGGATCTGAAATAACAACTACCTTATCCTTCCCCTGGAACTGGAAGAGAAAACCTGCATAGCCAGGATATGAATGGAATATTGGGCTTTTTTCACCAAGAGTAACCTTTGGAGCTACAAGCACCGTGTGCTCCTTAAAATCTACTTCCTCTAATGCTTTAATAACCGCATCTATGTTATCTGGGTCACCGGCCTTCTCAATAGCCTTCTTAAGATGGTAAATTGCAGAGTAATAGTAGTGCGCACTCAAGTCAACTCTTAAATCTTTTTCATGCATCTTCTTTATGAATTGTTGTGTAAGTGGAGAAACTGGTGGAAAATCTTCAACATCATATACCCCTGAAATCACTCCAAGCGCAGCACCACCAGTTAAGTCCCAGAATGTAGTCCAATGGTTTGGACCACCATATAATGCTAGGTATGCATCTCTTGCAGCAGATGTACTCCACTGTTTGGTTAATGTAACACAGTCAGTATACCAGCTTGACATAACAAAAATGTACTGAGCACCCTTAGCAGCTATAGCTTCCATTATTGGAACAAAATTCTTCTCACCAACAGCAATGTTAGCCTCATAGACAACTTCTAAACCAAGTTCTTTAGCAATTTCTCTTAATGGTTTTTGTTTAACGTCCCCAAACTTAGTTGTTGTACTAAAACCTTCTCTTGCACCATATGTCCATGCAGCATCCTCGATAAGTATTGCTATTTTACTAACCTTAAGAACATCTCTAGCATGTAGGAAATAATCATATGGTCGAAGTACATTAGCGTCAAAATCTACATCAAATATCCTAAAAGCAAACTTGTACTTGTCATATTCATTAATAACCTTGAGGGTGACTTCGGAAGCCATACCACAATACATGAGAATATGTGGATATTGAGAATACAGCTTTGTCCCCTCCTCCATTAATGCTAGCATTTCCTCACTAACACCTTCAAGAATCACGTATTTCGCCCCCTCCTCCATAAGAGCCTTCCTGTATGCCGTAATAGCCACATCAACCTTCCTCATAGTGTTAAGCCATACATACTCAACCTTTCTACCTAGTATGCCCCCAGTCTTATTAACCTCATCAATTGCAAGTATTGCAGCCTCTCCCTCAGCTCTAAGTACTGGGCTTGTAAAGTCAGTTAGCACAGCTATTTTCACAGGTTTGGCTACTGTAGGCTTCGGCGCAGTGTAAATATAACCTACATAACCTGCCGCGGCGATGATGATAATAGCAACAACAACCAACACCAAATTTTTTTAGATATAGGATTCAAGATAGAATCACCTCTACATTATTATTATAACTATGATGTATATTTAGATTATGTTGTTTATCTAAATAAGCTGTATCATATATAATTTACCTACAAGTAATAAAGTTCTATTCTAATCATCCTATTCCTACTCCAAAACCAGGAAAACCTCAGTTACAGCTTCACCAGAAGTACCATCATAAAGTGAAGGTTCAACATTCATCTCTTTTTCTAAGTCTTCTCTAACGATACTGATGTAGTTAGGATGTTCCTGCAAAAAGAGTGAAGGACAAACTTCTCATCTAACATAAACATGTTTAATTAAGTAAGAAAAAAAAGCAGTTAAGTGTGAAAAAATTTCCACAACAATAGATGTGTATTTTTCATTTTCACTAAAATGGAAAACCAGCCATGCTTTTATCCAGATTACCGATGTTAGAGTGGGTGGTTTTGACAGGTCACGTTTATGTTGACGCTGAAATTATAGGCGTTAAAAGGCTAGTAGAATCGTGGTTGATACCGAAGTTTCCTCATGATGTCTGCCTTAGCATTGTTTAAGCAGTCGGCGTATTTGAGATATCAGTTAGGTCAGTTGGGCTTGGCAATTGAAGTTGTTAAAACTTGAAAAGTATCTTGTAACAGTTTAATTTAAGTAGAAAAACAAAAAAGAAAGAATTAAAACTTTAAACTATGCTAAATAAATAGAATTTTTCACAGAAAATGCGGGGGTCGCCAAGCCTGGTCAAAGGCGCGAGGCTTAGGACCTCGTCCCGCAGGGGTTCGTGGGTTCAAATCCCACCCCCCGCATCAGAACTTCATCTTAACACATCAAAATTCGCTATTTTTTACTCTTTTTTGCTAAGGATGTTAAAATTCTTGCTTGGTTTTTTCACTCTGCTATTTTGCTTCAACGCTAGGTGGCTAAATAGTGTTTACTTTCTTGGATTCTGTTTTATTAGTGTTGTCGGTAAGCGAGTTTTTCTTTATCTGGAGATGAATAAAAATCTATATACTTACCTAGCTAAGTAACATATATTATATAGTATACTATATAGAATAGGGAGGTTTTAGATTGGCAGAATCGTCAGGAGAAGAAGTAAGAAAAATTCAGTTTACCGGAAGATCCACATACATTGTTTCGCTTCCAAAAAAATGGGTAAATTCTCTAGGTTTAAGAGCAGGAAGCCAGCTGGTAATCTCTCAACAAAGTAGTTCGTTAATTTTAACTCCAAAGGGGATGGTTAAACCTTCACCACAACACGTTGAAGTTGCTATAAAAATTTCAAGCAAAGATGGCCCAGATACAATTATACGAAAAATTATTTCAGCATATTTAGCAGGATACAACTTTATTAAACTACAAACAAAAGACAAGTGTATAAGCGTTTTACAAAGAAATGCGGTAAAAGAGTTGGTAAGAAAAAAGTTGGTAGGTACAGAGGTTGTAGCAGAATCTCCAAATGAAATTAAACTACAAGTTTTGGTAAGCTATTCTGAGCTTTCAGTGGAGAGTGCTTTAAGGCGGATTTGCCTGATTGCATCTTCAATGCACGATGATGCAATACAATCCTTAAAAACTTTAGACGAAAAGCTGGCACGAGAAGTTATTAATTTAGATGACGAGGTTGACCGCTTTAGCCTCTACATAACAAGGCTGTTAAAAGCTGCTGTTCAAGATGAGAAAATCCTTAAGGATATAGGGCTTTCAAGTCCACGAGACTGTTTAGGCTACAGAGTTATTATTAAATTTGTTGAAAGAATAGCAGACCATGCTGCAAAGGTTGCTGAGAACGTTATAAGTTTAAAGGAGGAGGTATGTGAAACAGTTTTCCAAAAAATTTTGGAAATGAGTAGTTTTGCCAAAAATGTGTTTGACGAGTCAATAAAAGCATTCTTCAAAAAAGATTACATGCTGGCTGAGTACGTAATTTCAAAAGCAAAAACTATAGTGGATATTGAGGCAAAAGCTGTAAAAGAAATTCAAAATAAGGTGAAGCAGACTGACATTTCCAGTATAAGAATGATTATGGAAAGTATGCGAAGAATAGCAGAATATGCAAGTGATATTGCAGAAATAGTTCTAAACTTAAACGTAAACCAAATAACCCATCCTAGTGAATTGATAAGCTAGCCATAGCCTAAAAACAAGCTTCCTCAAATTTTTACCATTATAGGTCTAAAGTTGCTATCTTAGGTGGAGCCTACCTTTTTTGATGAATTTTTAAACTCAGAAATGTAGTATTAACTTTTAAGAAAGAAACATTGTTTTTGACGTTTCACGTATCACAAAAAAATTTTATTGATGTTTCGTTATTCTATACCCCATTTTTTGCTTATTTTTACAATTAAAAATATTACAAAGGCAACTATTATGAATGTTATCACGGCTGCAAGAAAGTTTCCAATACCAAATAGTTGGCCTGTCCATGTTGGATCTACTGGGTTTCCTTGAGCATCTAATATTGTTGGTGGAATGGCGATTTTAAGAGTGGATAGGTTTCCAAGACCTGGTATTGCTAAACCTATAAGCGGCATTAACAAGTCTTTAACAAGTGATTGAACAACTTGGCCAACATAAACACCCATAATGAAGGCAACAGCAAGACCTAACACCTTATACTTGGAAAGAAAGTCTATGAACTCGTTCCATAAACCCTTTTTAGGCGGCGGTGCTGGCGGGGCTGGTTTAGGCTCTAACAAAACTTTAATCTCTCTTAAAACTTGAAGAATTTCCTCATCCTTAGACATAAAAACCACCACTTTATATTTGTTTAAACATCTAATTAAAAATTGTTATGAAATGTTTTTGGAAAGCTTTAACTAGCTTAAAGCTAGTACTTACTAATAAGGATTTTATGGAGGTGAGTTTTATGAGCGAGAAGAAAAAAGAAGAAAAGGGTAAAGCTGAAGCTACTGCCGAAAAAACAGGTGAAGTTGTAGGCAAAGGTGTAAAGAAGGGTGCTGAAATAGTTAAAGGTGTCGGGAAAGGTTTAGTTAAAGGAGTAAAAGATGAAAAAGAGGAGAAAAAGTAGGAAATAGCCGGCAGCCTTCCCTTCAACCTCCTCAGACTTTTCAGTTAAGCTGGGGTTTTGATTTTTTTTCTAAAAGCTTTAAAAACTGCAAATTCTGGTAAAAAGTAGAAAAGACTGTTTAAGTGGAAATGGGGAAGGTTGTAGCTTTAATTTCAGGCGGGATTGATTCTCCAGTTGCAGTTTACCTTACTGGTAGGTTTGTTGAAGTTTTACCCATGTTTTTTGACAACAACCCTTTTACCGGAAAAGATGCTTTAGAAAGGGTTTTAGCTTGCTGTAAAATTCTCAGTAAAAGGGTTGGGTTAAAGTTTTTATACGTTTTTTCTCATGGTAAAAATCTTCTAGAATTTTTTAACACATGTAATAGAAGGTTTATGTGTGTGTTATGTAAAAGAATGATGCTTAGAGTTGCGGAAAAATTTGCATTAGAGGTTAACGCCTCTGGCATAGTTACAGGAGACAGTCTTGGCCAGGTTGCAAGTCAAACTCTTCAAAACTTGTATGTTGAGGATAAGGTTGTTAAAATACCTGTTTTAAGACCTTTGTTAGGCTTTAATAAGGATGAAATTGTTAAGATTGCAAGAGAAATAGGGACTTATGAAACTTCAATTAGGCAGGTAGCCTCATGTACAGCCAACCCCAAACATCCGGTAACAAAAGCAGTTTTAAACATGGTTTTGAAGGAGGAAAGCAAGGTTGACGTTGAAAAGCTTATGGTAGAAACTTTAAACTCTAAAAGTAAAATATTGTTGGAGTAGTATACTGTAGGGTTAAGGTAAAAAGTTAAAGTTTAGGGGGCTGCTGAAGCTTAATCACGGAATTTACACTGTTTTTAGCTTCAGTTGTGGTTATTTCTCTAACTGGAGTTATGACACCTGGCCCTGTTTTTGCCGTGGTGGTTGCAAAAAGTTATAGTGATAAGAAGGCTGGATTTATGGTTGCAGTTGGTCATGGTGTTGTTGAACTTCCCCTCATTCTTCTTATTTACCTTGGATTTGTAAGTTTTTTCACCTCCAACCTTGTAAGGCAGGTTATCGGTTTAATTGGAGGTCTTATGCTGGTTTACATGGGTTTTAGCTTGTTTAAGTTTAAAGTGGATTTTAATGGTGGTGGAAATGTTAAACATAGTTCAATTGTTGCCGGTATTGTTACAACCACCGCAAACCCATACTTTTTCTTATGGTGGGCAACGGTAGGGTTAACCCTCATAGTAAACTCTGCAATTTTTGGTCTAACTGGTTTTCTAATATTTGTAGTTGTCCACTGGCTTTGCGACGCTGGATGGTATACACTTGTCTCCTACGGTATTTTTAAATCTAAAAAGTTTTTAAATAAAAAACTAAGCAAAACAATTTTTACACTTTGCGCAATATTTCTAATACTTTTTGGGTTATGGTTTATAACTTCAAGCCTAAACCTTTAACTTAAAACAAATTTCACACGGTTTTTGTTTGTTTAACATGGTTAAACAGAGTTAAGTTTATATGTTGGATGGATAATCCATCCAACATAGAACGCATGTATGTTTAAAGGGTGGAAAGCAATGAATGGGAAATATGCTTTATGTATGAGGAAACCGTTTTTGGATAAAAAAGCTCTTTCACCGGCAATTGCGGTAGCTTTACTGCTTGCCATAACAATTGCGCTTGTAGCAGCTGTCAGTTATACCGCTACAAATTTAAACACCACTCCGGAAAGGTCGCCGCAGGGTGTTTTTGCTGTACAAGTAACCAAAGATTTTGGTCTTGTAATAAGGCAGGTTAGCGGAGACCCAATCTACACTGGCAACCTAAAACTTATAGTTGAAGCTAAAGGAGTAAGAACCGAAACAGTACCAAACAAAAACAACACATTCTACGCATGGGGAGCAAATAAATGTACAAGCGATGGGACACCAACAATAATGGTTAGCATCAATAAAAAGGCTGCCCCTAACACTATAAAAGTGCAAGTTTTAAACTCAGCTAGGCAGTGGGTTAATGCGACTTATGTGCCAAATGCAACTAAGCAGATTGGTAATCGCACATACCAGAATTTCACTCTTACAGAAGGCGGGAAGTATCTTGATATTAAAGTGATATCTGCACAAGGAGTAGTTTTCCAATGCAAGAATCCATGTTCACCTTACCAAGACGATGACGATGCAGTGAGCATAGCAATATACGAGTATAATTCTCCATGGCTTCAAACAGGCGAGTTACCTGAAGATGTGCCGGAAATTCGCTTTGGACAATACACTACTAGACCTGGAAGTGTGATGAAGGCGTTAAACGTTTGGGCCTTTACAGATGATATTCACGGTGTAATTAGTAACTGGGATGAGTTATCGGTTGGTGATACTGTTAAAATCATGATGGTTTACACACCAACAAACCAGGTGATCTGGCAGGGGGAGGTGGTGGTAGGATGATGCGAAAACTACGTGTAAACAATAAAGGTGTGTCTACAATAATTGCCGCAGCCCTGATAGTCGCCTTGACGGTTATTCTTGCCGTGTCTTTAGGGTCAACAGTACTATCCCTTACACCGCAAACAACCACCCTCTACAAGCTTCAACTAAAAGGTGAAGCATCAATATCCCGTAACACGATTGTGTTAACCCATCTTGGCGGAGACCCAATCAACCTGGACAGTGTCACAATTAAAACGTACATTCCCGCAGGAACCTATAAAGGCGTCGTCTACGACGTGCCAAAAAATGCTTACGCTTATTTTGACTATAGTACATGGAGTTGGAAGTATAACACTCCAACAGGGACTGCATTGATGCAGGCAGGTGATACCCTAACCATAAAGTTCAACCAAGCTTTCCAGTCAAGCGCTTATGGGTTGATGGCTCCCTCTGCTGGTGAACAATTTACAGTTGAACTTTACTACAACAACCAGCCTATAACCAGCGTTACAATCATAGTTCAACCCTAAACATCCAACTAACATTCCTTTTCACATCAACCCTCTTTTTCTGCGACAATAATCAATGTAAAAATACCGTTTTCTTAGAATGTTGGTATACAACGTGTTGATGAGGAAACTTTCATGGTAAAACTGGTCAAATCACCTTGGCTTAAATTTACCAAGACAAAACAAGTTAAAACAAAAAAAGAGGACAATATAGACCCTAAAAAAGCCATAGCAGAAGAAATAGAAACAAAAATTAAAAACTTAACAAACAAAAACCCTACTCTACACGGTGTCAACTTGGTAGAGTGGTATTGGCTGGATAAACCATTCGCCGCTGCAGCAATAACCAAAGAAAAAACAGATTACACCTACAACATAATCACACCATCGCTTACAACAACAGAGTACGAAGTCATGAATCGTGTATACCCCCGCCTAGTTGACCGTTTAAGCCTAATAGAACAAGACCCCTACACGGTGTTTGACAAAGAAGTTTCCCAAATCATAAATGCATACATGAAATTTAACAAAATCCAAGAAGCAAAAATTACCTACTTCCTTAAAAGAAAATGTTTTGGCTATGATGCCATAGACCCACTTTTCAAAGACACTTTTATTGAGGATATAACATGTAACGGTCCAAACCTTCCAGTCTATGTTTACCATGTCAATTATGGATTCATACCCACCAACATAACCTACACAGAACCCAACCTAGACGACTTCGTCTCACACCTCGCCGAACTTGCAAACAGATACCTCTGCCTAGGTGGACCAGTAGTAGAAGCAACCCTAAAAGACGGCTCAAGACTAACAGCATTCTGGAAAAGTGAAGTAAGCGACAGAGGTAGCTCCTATAGCATCCGCAAAATCAGAACAAACCCTTTATCCCCAATAGACCTTATCAGACTTGGAACATTCAACGCTGAAATCATGGCATTACTCTGGTTTCTTGTTGAACATGGAATAAACATGCTTATAATAGGCGGAACAGCCTCAGGAAAAACAACAACCCTAAACGCCCTCAGCCTCTTTATACCTAAAAACCGTCGTATTGTCAGCATAGAAGACACACGAGAACTACGCCTACTACACGACAACTGGGTACCGCTAGTAGTACGCCAAGAAAAAAAAGTTGACGGTATTGCAGCAGCGATCGACGAAATGTTCCTCCTAAAAAGAGCCCTAAGGCTAAGACCAGAATACTTGCTAGTAGGTGAAGTCAGAGGTGAAGAAGCACGTATACTGTTTCAAGCTATGAACACGGGACACATAGTATTCTCCACAATCCACGCAGGCAGCGTAGAAGAAGCCTTCATACGTCTATTCAACCCTCCAATATCCGTACCACCAGCAATGGTAACACCACTTGACTTAGTCCTAGTTCAGTCGTTAGTACAAATAGGCAACAAGGAAATTAGAAGATGCATATTCATCGCAGAAATAAAACAAATAGAAATTGAAACCAGAAAAGTAACCCTTCTACCACTATATATGTGGGACGTCAAAAGTGACCAATTTCTAAAAGTTAACTCTCTAACTCGTGTTGCGGAAAAACTTAAACGAACAACAGTAAAAACCGAAGAACAAATCTACCAAGAAATAGACCAAAGAAAAAGATTCCTTGAAGAAACAATCATACGTGGAATACAAGGCTACATAGACTTCATAAAAGCCATAGAAACCTACCGTCAAACAACCGTTAACAATACACTACAACAGGAGAAAATCCGATGAAAAACTCCCACAGCTTCAGACTTTTTGGTCGTTTATTCAAATATACCCCGTTTAACAGCCTTGCAGCATCGATAGAAAAAACTCTGACAAAAGCACGAATACCAACAACAGGTGAACTATACCTAAGTGCCAGCATCGGTCAATCAATAACAGCAGCATTACTGCCTACCCCGTTCGTAGCATTAGCCCATATGTTAGGTGTGATAAGATTAATCCAAAACATCAACCCAAACTTTCACCTAATCGTACAAACAATAACCTACAGTCCATTCATAGCCTTGGCAACAACCATGCTGCTATTTTACCTTAAACCCAAGTATAACATGATACTCAGAAGACGCAACATAGACCAAAACATACACCATGCAACCGCTTTTCTCTATGCTATGAGTAAAAGCGGACTACAACCAATTGACGCACTTGAACACCTCTCAAAACACAAGCATATCTACGGCTTGATAGCAGAAGAATTTGGAATAGCTGTCAGACGTGTCCGCTACTTAGGTGAAAGCCTAAACACTGCCCTAAAATATGTAGCAAACACCACAAGCTCCAAAAAACTAAAAGAATTCATCTACAGCTTCATCACAGCCACCGAACAATCCACCTCCATAAGTGCCTTCTTTAAAACTAAATTTGAGGAATATTTTGAAAAAGAAAAACGTGAAAGAACAACACTCAACGAAAACATAAGCACGTTCGGTGAAATAGCCGTAGTTACAGTTGCAGTCGCCCCAACCCTAGTTCTTGCAACCGGGGTTTCCATGGGAGTGTTAAATCCGGAAATTGTAAGCATGTGTAACCTATACCTAACCGCATTTCTCCCTCTCTCCGCCATACTCTTCATATTATATGTAAGGGCAATTCTACCTCAACACAAACTAACCTCGGTAACGAAAGTAGTTACTACTCTGCCAGCCATGGAAAATATTGAAGTACAAGCAAACCAGCAAAAAGTAGTAAAAAGGCTAGACCGCCGTGACCGTTTGATTCTCTTTTTACACGCTCTCCAAAGTCCGACAACTATGCTATTTTTGTATCCTTGGTTTTACCCACTTATTGCAACAACTACTTTCACCATTTACCTAGCATACCTCTACCTAAACGGAACAGCAACAACCAAAATAGCCATATACGGCCTACTCGCCGGATGTCTGATAGTTGCCATTCCACATGAAATCCGAACTCACTATGTCCTTTCCATAGAAAGAAGAATACCCGACTTTTTAAGAGGCTTATCTGAAACAGTAGAACGAGAAAGCTCGATAATCAGGGCAATAGACCTTATCCTAAAAAGCAGGTTAGAACTGCTTGGAAGAGAAATGCGTAGAATCTACTCCACTAAACTAGGTGTAACACTCAAGCAAGCATTATTAATGGTAGAATACCGTACCGCTTCGATACTTCTAAAAAGAGTTGTAAGCCTGCTAATAATATCCTCAGAATCAACAAGAAACATGAAAGACATCCTTTTAATGGCAGCAGAAGACGCGGAAACCTACACCAAACTACGACGAGACCGTGTAGCAAGCCTTTTAGGTCAACTAGTAGCAATTTACGTGTGTTTTATTGTTTACGTATATGTCTACTACACCCTAAAAAACAGGTTTATCACATCCTTTACAACAATGCCAGGATTTACCGTAACAGCATTCTCCACGATTATGGTTCAAGGATATTATGCCTCCTTTATCTTAGCCTTTTTCCTCGGCCTAATCATAGGAATCATAGTTGAAGGTAGCATAACCTCTGGATTAAAACACTTTTTCATCATGGCAATAATTGCAATAGCCTTTCTCGGGTGGGGAACATGAAAAAACAAAAACCAGTAGGGGCAGTATCCACCATAACATCTGAAATGCTCATGTTGACAATCGTGGTAATACTAACTACCGCGGTTGTTGTCGGTATGCAAAGCAACATTTCCTATTACATCACAAACAAAGAACTAGCCACAATAACGTTATGGTCAACAACAAAAAACGGATGGATGAACCTCGCAATCATCCATGCAGGTGGAGATGCTGTAACAATATCAGGCCGCATATACCTTGAACATGAAAATGGCACTTCAAACAATCCTGAAGCCTACCTTATACACGGAGACAAAACCATTCCAATCATAAAAGGTCAATTTGAAATACCCTCCTTCAGATTTGGAGAACACCTCCAAGTCAGCATCAACCTAACAGGAACGAGTAGTGGTGTAATCCGTTGCATTCTATACTCAAAAACCCAAATTCTCGCTGAGGTGACACAAAAAATTGAAACTAGCTGTTAACAACCAAGGGGTTTCATCCGTAATCGCTGCATCAATACTGCTTGCCGCATTGTTAACAATTGCAACAACCTTTCAAGCATTTATTGTTCCCGAACTAGACCGTGAACAAGCATTTATTCACTCTCAAAAAATACTTCAAAGCTTTAAAGAATTGTACGTAAAAGGAACAACTACAATACCATTAGCCTACACAGGTACAACCTTCTTTTCGGCGACGACTTACCCGGGACAAATATCCTACATTCCATCAGTATTAGTCGATGTTAACGTAGATGACGTAACCATCTTAAATGAAGAAGAAGTAATCCTTAACGAAAGCTCAACTATAAACATGCAAGGCTTATCCGATGCGTCGTTATTGCTTAAAAATGTATCGGATAACATTGAAGCAGCAATTGTCTTCGTGAACGATGAAGAGCAAATATTTCTTAAAATCCTCACCATAAAGTATACCTCTAATAATTTAACTTTAATGAAAATTCAACTCCATGTGACACTTAACTTAAAATATGTTACCTACAACTACACTATATTTTCTGGCGATTCGGTTGAACTACCCCTATTCTCCCCACCATATGGGTTAGCGTCAACCCTGCGCAAAACAACACAAGTTCAATACACAACAAACTCCCCTTCATGCACGCTATACCTAAAATACCTTACAACTACCACGAAAAATGTAAGCTATATTGCACAAGGCGCAATCGTTTATACACCAAGCAACTTCCCACTTTCCTATACAACTACACCATGGGGGATAACCGCACTCCAAAGCGGAACCTCGGCAATCCCATCTCCTATGCAAATCTACTGGACGGCCAAAGACACGCTGGTGCTGGATCTTTACAACATCACATGGGGCAACATTGGAACGGTAAGCGGCTCAGGATCGGTTGAAATAAAATTTAAAGCTCAAAACCAAGTTTTAATAAACTCTACAACCTCTAGTTTAAAACTAAACTTCTCCTACAACCAACTTAACCTAAAAAACTCAATCCTACAACTAAAATCACTTCTTCAAAAAGACGCTCCGGAGAATGTTGCCTTCTTCATGGAAGAAGGTTTCGGTCGACTGGTGGTAACAGTTACAAGCACAAGCAAAATAAACATAAACATACTAATCCGCAACGTAGAAGCTATCTTAAAGTGACTCCACCCCGCATCCTTAGTCAACGCGCACTACTAAACCTAAAATGGATTAGGCTCACGCTAAAGGCAACAGACCTGAAATTTCATGCAAATTCATTCACCTAAAAACAAACAAGTTCACAAAATTCAGCTTCACTATAATCTACGAGACATTGGCTTGTTACAAAATGAAATAGCCAAGCAGATAAAAGTTTAGTGTTGAAGAACGCTTTATGTTTCGGCGACGTATTTTAACAGAAAACTATAGTTTTAGTTAGGCGTAGAAGATTATTGATTGAGGGAATAAATGTATGGGAGAATATGATGTGGTTGTTGTGGGTGGAGGTGTGGCTGGCTCCGTTGCTGCGAGGTTCGCTGCAAAAAGCGGGTTTAAGACATTGTTGGTTGAAAAGTTTAAGACTCCTAGGAACAAGCCTTGTTCTGGAATACAGTTTCAATATTTTGAGAAGCTTATTGGTGAAAAGATACCGCGCGAAAAACTTTGCAGAAATGAACTCTTTAAAGTGGAGATGATAACCCCAAAGGATAGGGTTTTGAGGGGTAGAATAAAGATGCTAAACTTTTGGAGATCCACCTTTGACAGTTGGCTTAACTCGTTAGCAGCGGACGCTGGTGCAGATTTTCACGATAACACTTCATTAATTGATTTTGTTGAAGATAAAAGCGAAGGTAGAATAACCGTTAAACTATCTGCGGAAGGTAGGCATATGGAGGTTAAAACCCGCTATCTTATTGGTGCTGATGGAATGCTTTCAAAAGTCAGAAGAAAACTGAGGCCACAAGATTTTGACAGAAAGGCCTCAGGTGCTACAATAAACTATTATTTTGTTGGAGAGGCAAACCTAGACCCAAACACGCTTTACATGTTTTATAAACGAGAGTTCTGTCCTCTAATGTTTGCTTGGATTTATTTGAAGGACGATAAGTGGGTGATTGGCACCGGAGCCAATGAAAACCCGTTAGAGTATACGGAAAGATTCTTCAATTATGTTAAGGAAAAATATAGACTTCGCGGTGAAATTGTCAAAAAGGAAGGTTTCTCCTCAACATTAAAAAACATTGTATTTTTGGGTGATGGGCAAATATTGCTGGTTGGCGATGCCGCTGGCTTAATTGACTTATATCGAGGCGTGGGAATGGATAACGCCGCCCTCAGCGGACGCTTAGCAGTAAAAGCTACAACAAAGGCTGAGGAAGAAGGCTTAGAAGCTGCAAAAGCCTATGAAAATCTAATGAAAAAAGTTGTCAAGAAAATAGAGGTTAATGCGAAAAAGCAGATGAAAAGGCTCTCCTCAAACACTGAACTCGAAAAAAGTTTCTCACCGCTAAGCATGCTTAAAGAAGGATTACACATACTCATAGCAAATCAAATAAACAAAATATTACCGCCAGAAAGACTCATATTTCTCCCACCATAAATCAAACAATCACCGTTTCTTTAGCCACCGCTAACAGAAGAAACTTTGGCTATTACCCTATTTATGATACAAATAAGCCTAGATTTAATTAGAAGGTTTAGTGGGCCGGGCAGGATTCGAACCTGCGACCACCACCTCGTAAGGGTGGTATCATAACCGCTAGACCACCGGCCCTTTACTGTTTAATTTAAAGTTTTGTTTTTATTAAGCCTTTTTTCCACGCCTTTCAGGCTTGAACTAATTTGTTAGCATCTTAACTGGCTAAAAAATTGGTTGGCCACCCCTCTAAAAAACTTTTAAGGTTGTTTTTCCTGAAAATTTAAATCTACATTAAAATTTTATAGAAGTGTAAAACCAAATTTTAAAACACACGTTGATAGCAATGCTTATATAAGCCTCTCTCCTCAAACTATATTGCTAACAAGCTTATTCAACCCGCAACCATCCGGCGGCGGCGTCGAATAGACAATGAAGATGTTTCATCTGAGGATGAAAATAACGACCTCCGGTTGCGGGTACAACATGAAGACCTAAGTCTAAAACAGCTACTTAGGTCTGATGTAGGGTTACAGTAAACCACCAGCCAAACCCAGCCGAAAAACTACAACCTAGACGGTTGTACTCCCCGCCCAACTCCGGTTGATCCTGCCGGACCCCACTGCTATCGGGGTGAGACTAAGCCATGCGAGTTGAACGCCCCAGGCCACGGTGGGGCGTAGCGTACGGCTCAGTAAAACATGGTCAACCTACCCTCAGGATGGGGACACCCTCGGGAAACTGAGGTTAATCCCCAATAGGTGAGAAAACCTGGAACTGGTTTCTCACCGAAAGGGTATTGAAACCATGCCTTTCAACACCGCCTGAGGATGGGACCATGTCCGATCAGGTAGTTGGTGGGGTAACGGCCCACCAAGCCTATAACCGGTACGGGCCGTGAGAGCGGGAGCCCGGAGATGGACCCTGAGACAAGGGTCCAGGCCCTACGGGGCGCAGCAGGCGCGAAACCTCCGCAATGCGCGAAAGCGTGACGGGGTCACCCCGAGTGTCACCCGCTGAGGGTGACTTTTGCCCGGTCTAACCAGCCGGGTGAATAAGGGGAGGGCAAGCCTGGTGTCAGCCGCCGCGGTAATACCAGCTCCCCGAGTGGTGGGGACGATTATTGGGCCTAAAGCGTCCGTAGCCGGCCTAGTAAGTCTCCCGTTAAATCTGGCGGCATAACCGTCAGGCTGCGGGAGATACTGCTAGGCTAGGGGGCGGAAGAGGCCGGCGGTACTCTTGGGGTAGGGGTGAAATCCTATAATCCCAGGAGGACCATCAGTGGCGAAGGCGGCCGGCCAGGACGCGCCCGACGGTGAGGGACGAAAGCTGGGGGAGCGAACCGGATTAGATACCCGGGTAGTCCCAGCTGTAAACGATGCGGGCTAAGTGTCGGAACGGCCTTGAGCCGTTCCGGTGCTGCAGGGAAGCCGTTAAGCCCGCCGCCTGGGGAGTACGGCCGCAAGGCTGAAACTTAAAGGAATTGGCGGGGGAGCACCACAAGGGGTGAAGCCTGCGGTTTAATTGGAGTCAACGCCGGGAACCTTACCGGGGGAGACAGCTGGATGAAGGCCAGATTGAAGGTCTTGCCAGACTAGCTGAGAGGAGGTGCATGGCCGTCGCCAGCTCGTGCCGTGAGGTATCCCGTTAAGTCGGGCAACGAGCGAGACCCACACCCCTAGTTGCTAACGGAAGCCGAAAGGTTTCCGTGCACTCTAGGGGGACTGCCGCCGATAAGGCGGAGGAAGGAGTGGGCCACGGCAGGTCAGTATGCCCCGAATCCCCCGGGCCACACGCGGGCTGCAATGGCGAAGACAATGGGTTCCGACCCCGAAAGGGGAAGGTAATCCCTAAACTTCGCCGTAGTTGGGATCGAGGGCTGAAACCCGTCCTCGTGAACATGGAATCCCTAGTAATCGCGCGTCATCATCGCGCGGTGAATACGTCCCTGCTCCTTGCACACACCGCCCGTCGCTCCAACCGAGCTAAGCCTAGGTGAGGCTTGGTCGTGTTGGCCAAGTCGAACCTAGGCTTGGCGAGGGGGGAGAAGTCGTAACAAGGTGGCCGTAGGGGAACCTGCGGCCGGATCACCTCCTTCGAAATTTTTCGGCTGGGGGTTAAGGATGGTTTACTGTAATCCTACTATTAACTAGATGCAACTCCCAAGAAAATTTCTTGGGGGTGAAGAGCTAGCAAACCTTCATGGTTTGCGATGATGCTATGCAGAGTTTGGAAATTGAAGGTGAAAGGGTTTCACTGAGACTCGACACACTAAGCCGCTTGGTGGATAGCTCGGCTCGGGCGCTGAGGAAGGGCGTGGCAAGCTGCGATAAGCCCCGGGTAGGCGCATGCAGCCGTAGATCCGGGGATCCCTGAATGGGAATCCTGCCATGGAATTTAACCCATGGCGCTCCCGGCAGGGAGTGGGAACCCACTGAAGTGAAGCATCTCAGTAGGTGGAGGAAAAGAAACCAACATGGGATTCCCTCAGTAGGGGCGACCGAAAGGGGAAGAGCCCAAACCAAACGCCTAAGGGAAACTTTAGGCGGATGTGGTGTAGCGGGGCTGGCCGTATAAATCCTCCCCGGCGAAGCCGAAGTGGCCTGGAACGGCCCGCCTTAGAGGGTGAAAGCCCCGTAGGTGTATGCTGGGAGGATTTGGCCAGCTTCCGGAGTACCACGCCTTGATTTTGGCGTGGGAATCTGGGAGGCACCAACTTCCAAGGCTAAATACGTCCCGAGACCGATAGCGCACTAGTACCGTGAGGGAAAGCTGAAAAGAACCCCGGAAGGGGTGTGAAAAGAGCTTGAAACCAAGCGGCAACACAGGCGCGTAGCCTGAAAGAGTTGAACCCGGCTGAAGGAAACCACGGCGACGTGGAAGTACGAGGCTGGGGGATCAGGGTTACGCGTTCCGTCTAGAAACACGGGCCGGGGAGTTCACGGCTGTGGCGAGCTTAAGGCTTAAAGCCGTAGGCATAGGGAAACCGACATGCCCGCAGCAGGTTTAACCTGTGAGGGGCGGGGTCTGAAAGGGCCTGGAGTCACGGCCGTGAGACTAGAAGCCGGGCGATCTAGCCCTGGGCAGGGCGAAGCCGGGCGAAAGCCTGGTGGAGGCCCGAAGGGGTGCTGACGTGCAATTCGCTCCTCTGACCTGGGGCTAGGGGCAAAAGACCAATCTAGCCCGGGGATAGCTAGTTCCCCCCGAAGTGGGTCGCAGCCCAGTCCTCCCTGAGGCTGTTGGAGGGGTAGAGCACTGATCGGGAAGCAAGGGGTCGAAAGGCCCCACTTCCCTTTCAAACTCCGAATCCTCCAACACCGTAGAAGGGGGGAAACGGGTTCTAGGGGGTAAGCCCCTAGACCGAGAGGGGAGCAACCCAGACCGAGGTTAAGGCCCCCAAGTGCCAGCTAAGTGTCAAACCAAAGGGCATCTCCGACCCCAGACAGCGGGGAGGTAGGCTTAGAAGCAGCCACCCTTTAAAGAGTGCGTAACAGCTCACCCGCCGAGGTCGGGGGTCCCGAAAATGGACGGGGCTAAGCTGGCCGCCGAGACCTCGGAGTACGGTGGGGAGTCCACCGTAACCTGGTAGGGGGGCGTACCGGTTGGGTAGAAGCTGAACCGTGAGGTTCAGTGGACCAGCCGGTAGTGCAGATCCCGGTGGTAGTAACAGCCAAGAGGGGTGAGAATCCCCTCCACCGAAAGGGCAAGGGTTCCCCGGCAATACGTCGTTAGCCGGGGGTAAGCCGGTCCTAAGGCTGACCTTAACCGAGTCAGCCGAAAGGGAAACCGGTTAAAATTCCGGTGCCCGCAGGGTACCACTGCGGCAACGCATGCCCAACCTCTGACGCTTCAAGGTAGGGGGAGCAGGGCTGCCGCTCTGTTTAACTGTCCAAGAGCCGGGGAGTACCGTAATGGTGAGAACCGGTTCGAGGCAGGAATAGCCGTCCGTTAGGATGGTTCCCCCAATCCTTGGAGCCCGTGAAAAGGAGGTTGGGAAATGGAATCCCTGCGGACCGTACCGAGAACCGACACTGGTGCCCTAGGTGAGAAGCCTAAGGTGTGTCGGGTCTACCCCGTGGCGAGGGAACTCGGCAAATTAGCCCTGTACCCTAGGAAGAAGGGGTGCCTGCGGTTTTGGCCTAAAGCTGGAACCGCAGGTCGCAGTGGCAAGGGGGTCCCGGCTGTTTAATAAACGGGTAAGGGCGCCAGCCAAATCTTCAAAACTTAACTTAACCATTGGCGTATAAAGTACTCCAGAAGACAGCGGAGTACTTTAAATCCCTTCAGATGTGGGTGTAAAAATTACTCAATCTCAATTATTCGTTATTTAATGTAGGATGATGCAAAACATATTGTTGCATATAACTTGGATTTATTTGTCATCACTTTGATAAGGCGAAAACTTGAGAACTTGGTTTAAAGTATTTACATATTAACACTTTTTTGGAGCAAATTACGGGCTAACAAGTGTACAGAAAAATCTTCCGCAAAGAAATGAAATTATGTAAACAATCTCCTCTTACAGGCTAAAGGCGCGCCTGCCCGGTTAAGAAACATAGGGAGCTGCAAGCCCGAAAGGGTGTGTACAGCTCCTGAATCCTGGCCAGTGGCGGTACCTGAAACCCGGGTTCAACTGGGCTAAGGGCCGCTAAACGCCGGGAGTAACTCTGACTCTCTTAAGGTAGCCAAATGCCTTGTCGGGTAAGTTCCGACGCGCATGAATGGATCCACGAGGGCCCCGCTGTCCCCGCCCGGGACCCGGTGAACCCACGTAACCTGGACGAACAGTCCAGGAACCCCCGACGGGGAGAGAAGACCCCGTGGAGCTTTACTGCAGCCTGTCGCTGGGGTATGGCTCTGGATGCAGAGCGTAGACGGGAGCCCTTGAGCCAGTCTCTTCGGGGACTGAGGAGGCGTCAATGGAACACCGTCCTTCTGGGGCTGTATCCCTAACCGGAGCCTGTTCTCCGGGACAACGGCAGGTGGGCAGTTTGGCTGGGGCGGCACGCCCCCGAAAAGGTATCGGGGGCGCCCAAAGCTCAGCTCAACCGGGACAGAAACCCGGTGTGGAGGGCAAGGCCAAAAGCTGGGCTGACTGAACCCCTAAAAGCAGGGGGTTCAGAGGCGAAAGCCGGGCCTAGCGATCCTTCATGCCCCCTTTGGTGGGGGCTGGAGGTGTCAGAAAAGTTACCCCGGGGATAACAGGCTCGTCGCGGGCGAGAGTTCCCATCGACCCCGCGGTTTGGTACCTCGATGTCGGCTCTTCCTATCCTGGCGGTGCAGCAGCCGCCAAGGGTGGGGCTGCTCGCCCATTAAAAGGGAACGTGAGCTGGGTTTAGACCGTCGTGAGACAGGTCGGACTCTACCTGTCGGGGGTGCTGGCCGCCTGAGGGGAAGGCATCCTCAGTACGAGAGGAACGGGGTGCCGCGGCCTCTAGTCTACCGGTTGTCCGGTAGGGCAAACGCCGGGCAGCCACGCCGTGGGGGATAACCGCTGAAAGCATCTAAGCGGGAAACCCTCCCCGAAACTAGGCGGCCATTCCACCGTGCGTAAAGCATGGTGGACGAGGGCTGGGGTAGAAGACCCCGTTGATGGGGCGGGTGTGTAAGCACTAAGGGTCCTCTGGACCCGAGGTGTTTAGCATGCCGCTCCCAATCGCCCAAGGTGTCGGGTTGAAGTGGAACCCTTTTACCTTCAACCATAAAACTCTGCGTAGCATCATTGCAAAGCTTATTTTTTGTATTTTTGCATTTAAAGTAAAGCTTATTTTTCTCGATTTCCACTATTTTTTGGGTTGGTGAGTGGAGGGGTGGCTTCCCAACTCTAGTAGGGTTGGAGGAAGCTCCGTCCACAAGGTGGATCCGCAGCACCGTAAGGTGTAGGGTGAGAACCCTAACCCAACATAGAAACGGCACCTCCAGCAGGGAGTGGCGATGATATGTGGCTGGTTAAAACATTGACGGACCCTGCTGGAATGGTTGAAACGGTTGGGTTGCGGAGTGCAAGGACAAATAGGTATCGATGAAGCTCCACCCTGAGATACGGGTTGTCCGCTTAGCCATATGCCACCTAAAACAGAAGACGGGTTACCTTCCACACACCAACCCCCTAAAGCTGGTAACTTTAGATACAGCTTTTTCCCTTGTTATTTTTGATGGGAAATGAGATTCTTTGAGAAAGTTCTGAGGCTTGATTCGGACTGGAGGCGCTTTGAGTATGTAAGCGTTCAACGCCGGATAAGCCTCTTCCACCATACGGCATCCAAACAACTTTAAGACCAGAATCCAAACCTAGAAGCCCCTTAAGTCTCTCAAACTCCTCCATAAGCCTAGCTTTTACGTTTTTCTTGTCAGCTTTGACGTACGCGTTTTCGTCTTCCCGACGGAAACGTTGATGGAGAAGGTTGTTGAAAAACTTAAGAAAAAACCCAACTTTACATGTAAATTTGTAAAATTGTAAAAAGTTGGAAGAAAAAGGGGTTGGCAAATATGCAAGAATTACAATTCCAAAGATTTTCTGGAAAATTTTTAACAAAAAAGACTACGCTTACGTTGTAAGCAGTAGAATCCAATTTCAAAGGTATATAACTAACTGTTATAAGTATTAGCAAGCTTTTACTTTACTACTAACTTTTCATGAAGTTTTCAATTTTATGTAACTTTGCCTATTTCTCTTGCTGGAACTCCTGCAACAATGCTTTTAGATTTAACGTTCTTGGTTACAATAGAGCCTGCACCTACAATAGCTTCCCCGCCAACGGTAATTGAAGGCATAATTATACTGTTTCCACCAATACATGCTCCTTCACATATTCTTGGACCTCTAAGCTTGTATGGCTTCTTTCTCATATACTTATCGTTAAGTAAAACAGCGTAGGGACCTAAAAAAACATTTGACTCTATTGTTGTATAGGCTGAAATGTAAACTCCTGTTTGAATTGAAACATTTGAACCTATTCTACAGTTTCCATCTATTGTTACATTTGAACCGACAAGAGTTTTATCTCCTACCCTTACATTTTCCCTTATAAGAGTGTTATGTCCAACCTCAACATTATCTCCCAAATAAACATTTGAGTAAATTATTGTTCCCGACCTTATCACGTTGCTTAAACCAATTTTAACTAAACCTTTAACTTTTAAAAACTTTTTAAAATCGTTGTTTTCCATTAAAACTTTAATTTCCCCTCTTGTTGGAAAGCCTATAACAACACCATCCCCAATAAAAGTTTTATCTCCTACTCTACATGGACCGTAAATTACGGTGTTTAACCCAACCCAAACATCCTTACCCAAAATAACCTTGCCAAAAAAGTTTTCTGAACCTTTAAAGACATCTTTTGTCTGCTTCTTCAAAATTTAAAGCCTAAAAAAGTAGTTAAAAAAGAGGTTTATTCAACCTTTATAGGTTCTCCTTTACCCTTCTCCTTAACCTTGCTTAATGTTACTTCAAGTACACCGTTTTTGTAGGTGCTTTTAGCAGATTTAGGGTCAACCTCGGCAGGTAAATCTAATTCCTTGTAATACTTTCTTTGTGGTGTGTCAACCGAGATTGTAAGAGTGTTGGAGGTTGCATAAAGCTTAATATCCTCCTTTTCAACGCCAGGAAGTTCAGCAATAACTTTAATGTTTCCATCATCTGAGAAAACATCTACAAGCGGTTCACGTTCAGTTCTAATGTCTAATGGTTTAACTCCTCTAAGTGAAGGTTTAACGTTTCCAAATTCTCTTACAACAGGTTTCCCATCAGGCCCTATTGTTACAGAGTAACCCCAAACTATAGGCCCAAACTCTCTTACAATTCTCCCATCTGAAAGCCTTTTTTCACGGAAAAGTTCTCTTGGTAAAGCTTCCTCCCTAAACTCTTTAAACATATCCTCCATCGCCCGCTCCATTTCACGTATCCATTCATCTACCTCCTCAAAAAACCTGAAAAACGGTGAACGTCTACGTCTCCAAAATTCATCCCAACCCATAACTAACATCCTCCTTTTAAAACCCACTTACTAGGATAATAGAATTAATATGACATTTTTAAACCTTAACATAGAAAGCTTAAGTTAAACATTTTCAACTTAATAGCTTAGTTGGTGTTTAAGATGAATGACGAAAAAACAGTAACGGTTTTAACCATTGCTGGAAGCGACTCTGGTGGTGGTGCAGGTATTCAAGCAGATTTAAAAACTTTTGCCGCTATAGGTGTTCACGGTGCCTCTGTTATCACGGCCATAACAGCCCAAAACACTAAAGGAGTTTTCGGTGTTCAGCCTATTAATGTTGAGCTTATAAAAAGGCAGATTAGAGCTGTTGTTGAAGATTTAAATGTTAAAGCTGCTAAAACCGGGATGCTTTATAATGACGAGGTTGTTGAGGCTGTTGTTGATGAGCTTAAAAAATACAGTTTCCCGTTGGTTGTTGACCCTGTAATGATTGCTAAGTCAGGTTCGCCCTTACTTGAGGAGAAGTCTGTAAAGGCTTTGGTTGAAAAGCTTTTCCCAATAGCCAAAATTGTAACTCCAAACAAATTTGAAGCTGAAAAGTTGGCAAATATGAAGATAGCAGACGTTGAAGATGCTAAAAAAGCTGCAAAAAAAATTTCCATGTTTGGAGTTGAATATGTTGTTGTTAAGGGTGGACATTTAAATGAAGATTTAGATGAGATTTTTGACGTATTATACCATGATGGAGAATTTAAACTCTTTAAGCATCCAAGAGTAAAAACTATAAACACACATGGAACTGGATGCTGTTTTTCAGCGGCAATTGCAGGTTTTATAGGGGTTGGTTTAGATGTTGGTGAAGCTGTTTATGAGGCTGGAAACCTTGTTTACCAGGCTGTTAAGCATGGGTTAAAGGTTGGAGGCGAATTTGGATGTGTAAATCCCTTAGCTAAACTGTATCTTGAAGCTGAAAAACTTAAAGTTTTAACTCAGCTTGAAGAAGCATTTAAACTTTTAAGCGATGACAAAAGAATTATTCAGCTTATGCCTGAGGTTAGAATAAACTTTGTTTACGCTTTACCTCAAGCAGAAAAAATTGAGGAGGTTGCAGGTTTCCCTGGAAGGTTAACATGGAATGGGGAGAAGCTTACATCTGCTTCATCTCCAAAGTTTGGAGGTTCAAGTCATACTGGTAGGGTTGTTTTAGCGGCTATGAAGTACTACCCGTTTTTAAGGTCTGCAATAAACATTAAATATGAACCTAAAATTGTTGAGGCTGCAAAGAAACTAGGACTTAAAGTTTCAAGTTTTAATCGTAAGGCTGAACCTGAACATGTTAAAACTGTTGAAGGTAGAAGTTTAAGTTGGGGTGTTGAGGAAGCCTTAAAAAACGCTGGAACTCCGCTAGATGTAGTTTATGATGTTGGAGATGTTGGAAAAGAACCTATGATTAGAGTTTTAGGTGAAAACCCGTTTAAGGTTGTAGAAAAAGTTTTAGGGATACTTAACATGCTTAACAAGGTTTAATGTAAACACATATCCACAGGACAACCTCCCGCATATTCAGCGTCAACAGTTACAGGTTCTTTTTCAGCTTTAAGCAAAATTTCTGGCGGTGTAATTGTTAAAGCCTGCTGCTTCCTACTACCATACCTGTAGACTGTTATTCCTTTGCATTTAAGTTTCCATGCGAGCATGTATATTTTTTTAACGTCTTCTATTGTTGCCTCATATGGTAGGTTTACAGTTTTTGATACAGCGTTATCAGTATACTTTTGA
>JBQPWD010000006.1:0-154969 GCA_052246995.1 Candidatus Bathyarchaeota archaeon
GTCATCGCACGTGAGAGCTCCATAAGCCTCATCACGGGTACATCTTGAATTAAATGTTGGAAATGAAAGTGAGATGACTCTCTATAACCGAATAATATATTCAAAAAATATGTTGATGGAGCACCGTGCATACTTTCCAGTTCCATTAGATCCTCTGTGAACTGCTCAACTTTTTCCAAGGCTGTGTAGGCGCTGACGGCCCAATAGGCCTTTTTCATCGTTAGGGCGATGTCGTCGAGCGTTTCGCGCGGCAATTTGGCTCCGAGGATTTTCGGTATGAGGAAAGCCTTCAATTTCCCAGATTGCTTAGTGGTCTCACCTACTGTCACGGTTAATCTTTGTTCAACGAAAGCCAGTCCCACTAGTAGTTTTCTTTTACAGTCTACGCACGCGGCATGCGCCTTCATCGTGAACTCAGGTATTCTGCTCAAATGGGGCATGAACCCTGCTTTGTCAAGGTTATATATGCATAGAATTGTGCCCTCGGGGTAAGACGGGTTCGTTAAAACGTCTTTCTCTTTGCCGCAAACGTGACAAACTCCACGCATTATCGGGTATTCATCGCTCTCGCTTACATAAGCCACATAATACAAGAGTTTCTTGTAGCCCGGCTCCCTTGCCAAGTCTACGATCGCTCCACCTTTCTTCACACAAGCAGTGTATAGAGCGACTTGCTCCTTTTCTTGGCCGAGCAACTTATCTAGATCCTCGACGTAGCTTTTGTTTTCAGAGAAGAACCTCTCTTTAACTTCCCTAAGGAGCGATAGAAGGTTCACCACATCAGTATCGCTGAGTTTACCGTCAAAGGCTTGAATTATCTGGCCGATCGTCCATTTCCTAGGCTTGCTTGGGTCAAGCAGGTACTTGGAGTTGTCGGTCGTAAGCATCATCTGCGGTTTTTGACCTACTGCATTGCCGATCCATAGATATTCCTCCGCTGCTTTTTCATCACATTTAAATCTGTAGTCGCACTCCAGCTTCCCGTTGTCCAAGTTGAAGATTACTTTTGCGAGCAAGGGCTCCCTGCCCTTCCTTCCGCCTTTCAATTTTTCAATTTTGAACTCGCATCCGCCAGCGGAGAGGACGGTCTCGCCGATCTCCTTTAAGGCCCCGAACATCAAACCACCTCGAACATCCCAAAGCCCTGTGAGTTCTTAGCTCCTAGACCTGTTTCATACCCAGTCATGATCAGCGATTTCGGGCCAGCCAAAAGAAATTGTCCCATCCAACCCTTCACGACTGTCCCCTTATATAACGTAATCACTTCTTTAACCCCTAAAGATTCAATTTTAATGTTCGACTTTATATTTTTACCCGAAAGTAAGAGATGCTTCTTTTTTAAATTTGAGTTAACAAGTTTTGAAAACTCCATCTCGTATGGTGAAAAATAATAAGTCTTTTTCCTGCCATCTGATGCCATAAGCGTGCTGTAAACTGTTAAAGGAGAAAGCATGCGTATTTTTAACTGACCGCTGTTAAGATTCGGCTTCGCAGGGAAGGCCAAATCAATCACCTTGAGCATTTGATTGCCTAAAGCAACAAAGCCCTTCTTCACAATTGAAGTTGCAAGGTCTTCAATGAACCTTTCAATGGGAGAGGAAATATACAAGGTCAAGTCACCTTTAAAAATGAAATATTTGTTTTTATTCGATATGCAGTGAGCTTCAAGCCTTGAGAACGTAAACATTTTAAATCGCCTCTTGCCGAAAAGGAAACCCTTGTCGTGTAGGAATTCGGCCAATTCTCGCGAAATATTACGATAAATCCAAGCCTGGATTAAATAATTATAACTTGTTGGCAAAACAACTTGCCCCTGTTCTGGGTTCCTAAGGTTTAATCGTAGCCTCACGGATTGAAAACCCACCTAGACAACGTCTTAATTTATAATTTCACATTCACCTTAAAATATGTATGCAATTAAATCGTCGCAGCTAAAAACTCATTTTTCTGTAAACAGCGACTAACAGTAGGTTGTGTTGTTACGTGTGCTGAATGTTTTTTGGTTTGTTTTTACTGGCAACATTGGTGTTTTTACCCGTAACCGTTCCAATAGTCCTCATAGTTTTAGGCATTGTTGCAACAATAGTTGGAGTGTTGTTGCTTTTCTGTTAAACCTTTTTAGAGAAAGCTTGCCTGGTTAAAGATACTCAAGCCAAAAACACAGGTTTAAACATGCTTACTGTAGTTTAAAAACCTATTTTCAAACCTTACTTCCAAAATAAAAACATGTTAACCACCAATCTTTGACAAAAACTCTTTTATAGCATCTACAACCTTCATGTTAGGCTTAACCAACACACTCTTTATACGGTAACGCTCAAGCAACCTTAAAACCCCTGGACCAAGCTCAGCAGCCAACACAAGATCAACTTTAAAGTCTGCAAGCATCTTTACAACAACCGGACCACAACCATAATCATAAGATGCAGCTGGATTGTCAACAACCTGCACACCCCTAACCTGCCCATTTTCAACCTCAACCAAGGTAAAGGTTTTAGCTCTACCAAAAACTTCCGACACAAAATCCTCCAAACCACCATAACCTTTTGTTGAAACAGCCACCCTCTTCCCCATAACCTAAACCAACCCCAACATCCTACCTACCAAAAAAAGAAGGTTATGGTGAAGTTTGCCGCCATGAAGGACATCTACCTCTTCCACCTCCCCCTCCAGGTGAACCCTTATCCAACCTATGAATCATCATTGACGATGCTCCACACCTTGGACAGTTAACCGGTTTTGGAACCCCTTGAGGAACCTCTATTATCTGCCCACAACCTCCACATTGAAAACGCTTTACTGGTAAACTCAAAGTTTTCACAACCCTGATGGTTTTCCTTTAACCCTTTCAAGCATACTCTTCAACTCTTTTATCCTTGCCTCCACATTACTTATTTCCTGCTCTATACTGGCTTTTTCATCTTCAAGCTCCTTCTTATAGTCTTCAAGAGCATTCAACTCATCCTCCAAAGACTGAGGAGTCGGCGGCATAGGTGGAGGATAATGTGGATACATCGGCGGATAACCATAAGGCATGTAAGGATACTGCTGAGGTGGGTATGCATATGGATATGGAGGTGGATAATACCGCCAACACCTATATCTTCTAGGCCAAGGCCATGTCATTTCAACCCACACCCCTCACCAATATGGCATGTAAAACGTTGAAGGCCAGTAGGGGTATCCATAAAAACCCCAAGTTGGAGCCATGTATGGCCATGCATAACCAGCATAGGGATACCCATACCAGTATTGTAGATGTGCCCACCAACATCTTGGAAGCCATGGAAACCTAGCACAAACCCATGGATACGGGTAACCCCACAACCACCTACCAAAACCAAAAATCCATCCTGGTCTTTGCCAAGGAGGCAAATAGCTAAACGGGCCTCTTCCAGGCCAAGGTCCAACCCACGCCATTTTTGTCACCTCTAACTATTTTGTGCTTATGCACATTTTCAATTGTATGAAAAAGCACAGAAATATATAAATCTTACTCCTACAACACACATAAATGAAGCTGAACCAGGAGAACAAGTAAATGCTTAAAAAGAAAAACCAAAAACACATTCACAAAACTGGAAAACATTATAGGAAAAGCTGTAAACAAGCCTCCCTACAGGTTTTAGAGAAAGTTTACACCCACTTATTAACAATAATAAAATAATAGAAGGATGAAACATCCATGTGGAGATGTAGGTTTAGATGTGGTAGAAGGGGAAGATTTCCCAAGCCAGTTATGTTAGGATCAACACCGCCAATCAACGGCTTCATTCCAAACCCCCCCAGCAACATGGACCCAATCTTCCTAGAACTAGCCGAACTTGAAGCCTTCAGGCTAGTTGACCTGGAAGGATTAACACAAGAAGAAGCTGGACAAAGAATGGGAGTTTCAAGAGGAACAGTCTGGCGTCTTGTCCAAAGAGCAAGAAGAAAGGCAGCTCAAGCCCTCAGCGAAGGAAAGCCCATCTACATCATTCCACAAGAACCTGAAAACCGTCCTCAACAGTAAACTTTCCCAATTTAAAAACCAAATAAACCAAGCTTAACCTTGTAGACGAAAAAGCTTTTCCACTTTCAAACCAGCCTATAAAAGTTAAATTTTAGTTGATTCTTAATTGATGGTGAAAGTTTAAGGGCGGGATTTTGAGGATTAAGGGATGAAAGTTACCCCATGGAAAAACGTTAAAACTTGGCAGTGTTACGGCTGCGGGGAAATATGCTGCAACTCCCCAATTGTACCTTTAACCTTAGATGAATGGTTAAAAATTACTGGAAAGTTTGGGCCTGAATATGTTGAATTTAACGTTTCAGGTTTTTACCTTAAATGCAACCCCAACGGTTGTGTTTTCAGGTTTAAAATTCGAGACAAACATTTATGCCTAATCCAAGACATTAAACCTAAAGCATGTAAACTTTGGCCCTTCAAAATCTACAGAAAACCTTTATACGGCTTTGTTAACGAGTCAACCTTCAACTATAGTGGAGAAAACTTTCACATCTACCTAGACACAAAATGTAAAGGTATAGTTTACGGTAAACCTTCAGAAGAATTTACCAAAAAAATTATACCTGAATTTATTGAAATCCTACTGGACAAAAAAGGAGAACAAGTCTACTCCACAGGTAAATTCCCATTTAAACCCACAATCTTCAGATCCCTATACTTTTAAAAAACTAAAAAGAAAACATAAAACCCACACTTAAAAAGGTTGACAGAACCATCCCTTCTAGAATTGTTAAAAACCTAAAAACTGATGGTTGTATTTTAAAAATAAAAACACTAAAATACCAGTTTAGAAACTTTAACCTGTAAAATCTTTAACAAAAACTTTTTCTCAACAAAATTTTTAGGTGAATGTAAATTGAAGCTTATTGGTAGAATTGCCGACGGCTCAACAGAAACCTTTGCCAGAGTTATTTTGCTTAAAGGATTGGAAAGAGAAATTTTTGCAGAACAACTTGTACTTGTTAAAAATGGAGGAGAAGAAAACCCTTTAAACCAGATTTTAGGTGTTCTTAGAGGAGGCCTAGGTAAAAACGAGTTTTTAAGCCCAACATCCTACAGACCTGACGTAGCCTACATGAGGTATGGTGGAGAACCTTCAGGTGCCAGAGAAGTTTACTCCTTCATAGTTAAACCTATAGGTGTTGTTACCAACGAAGGTTTAGAAACAAACCTAGCAATAATCCAGCCAAGGTCTCCAGTGTACCTTTTAGAGGAGGAAGACAACCCACTTCAATGGATAGCCAAGAAAGACGAAGTTTTATGGATGGATGCATTCATGGAGGAACATGAATCTTGGAAAATACCTGTATACAAGTTTTTTATCCCATACCATACAGGTGTTTACGGAAGCACAGGAAGCGGAAAATCCTGGTTTACACGCTTCATCCTCATACCATTATACGTCAACGCAGGATACAAGGTGCTTGTACTAGACTGGAGTGGAACAGACTACACACCACACTACACAAACCTAAACAACACTGAAGTTGTAAGCCTTACAGACATAACACTTGACGAAAACTCAATTTTAAGCTACCTTAAAGATAAAACAGACGATTTTGGCGGAAACGAAAACGTTAAAGACGCTTTTGACTCTTTTGTTGAAGGTTGGCTGGAAAAGGTTGAAAAAGCCTTAAACGAAGCAATGCGTGAAGAAAAAAAACCTGAACAAGTTCTTTATGAAAACCTTAAAAACCATGTAACCGAACAGGTTGGAGGCATAAGCGACAAAAGGTCAAAAACTGCTGCTGAAAGAGCTGTAAGAAAAGTTTTTAGAAGATTTAAACCTGAAGACCTAGAACCCATAATGGGATTAATAACCATTGAAGAACTTCTAGATAAACTTAAAACCAAAAACATTGTTGTTGTAGACATGGGTGGAGCTTTAACCGAAGCAAAACTTGGATTTTTCCTATCACTTTCCAAACACCTTTACAGTTTAATGGAAGACGGAAAAGACCTAAAAATGGCTTTAGTAATAGATGAAGCACCACAATACGCCCCATGGGAACCTAAAGGTATTCAACGTGAAACAACAGAAATGATTAAAAACCTTGCAGCCTTAGGTAGAAAACGCATGCTTAACCTTACATTAATAGCCCAGGGAATTAAAGGTGAAATTGGAATCAACGCCGCTGTTAGAAGAAACCTTAACACACACTTTTTCGGCAGAATCCACCCACTAGACGCTGGTGGTGAAGGTGGAGCTTCAGAGTGGCTTTCACCCTACGGAATAACCCCAGACCAGCTACTTCAACTAAAACCTGGAAAATTCTACTTTACAGGTGTAATGAACCCTTCACCCATACCAATACTAATAACCTACAAACCACCTAAACGATGAGGAAAAATGGCTGAAGAGTTAATTGAATGGGTTAAGCTTCCACAAGACTTACAACACAGATTTTTTGAACTAGCTTGGGGGGAGGCTGAAAAACTAACAGAAACAGTTCAACAACTCAACCAGCAACTTAAAGATTTAAAAGAAAAACTTCAACCATACATTGAAACCCTACCCTCATCAGACAAAACCTTAACAGTTGCAGCAGTAGACAGCTCAAGATCTCCAGTTTTAAGTGAAAGACTAGGTGTAAGGTATGGCGTATTTGCCACAGGAATAGTTCTTGTTAAGGGTGTGGAAAAAAGGAAGGAGGATTTTGGAGCTGGAGTTTTTAAAAGAAAACAAGCCTTCTCAACCGACAAAAGTAGACACTTTTTTAACCTACTAACAACCTACACTGAAAGAAAAATGGCTTTAGAAGCCTTAAACCAATGCGACCTACTAATCCTAGATGGAAGCTTCTACTCCTTTGTTTATGGGGCTCTTAGAATGAAAAAGTCAGGATTATATGGGGACTACGAGGATAAAGTTTTAAGGAAAACCTTTGAGGCAACAGAAACCTTAAGAAAAAGTGGCAAGGTTATCGGCGTAGTTAAAAGAAGCCATACAAGAGCTATTGGAGGATACCTTGCACTTAAACATGAAGATAAACTTTTTACAACAATAATAGACAAGCTTATACTTTCAACATTAATGCCTGAAAAATCGGTTTTTAGCTACCGTAAAATTTTAGGTGAAACACCAACCCCAATCTACACAACAACAGCCGAACTATTGACATCTAAAAAACATGGTAGTAAAGATGTGGTAATGGAAGCTGAGGAAAGGGTGTACGCACCTTTTGAAACTTTAAAACTTGAAAAACAAGGATTTAAAGAAATGAGAAGAATCCAAGTTAAATACCACAAGGACCTACCACCATGTGAAATTGAATATCCATCATCCATACGTGAAGATGAGTTTTTAAAAATGCTTGGACAGAAAAACTTTTTTAACGAAGCCACAAACCTCCCCATAGCCTTAGACCTTGTAGATAATGCGGTAAGCTTATCAGCAAAGTTTACAGAAGAATTTGTATCAGAAGTTGAGGGAAGAGTTTTAGAGGAAATAGCAAAAAACATGGAAAACCAAAACATTGTAAAAACATTCTTTACACTACTCAACCCACAAAAACAATACTAAGCAAATTTCCAAGCAGCTAAGATACGAACAAACCCTAACCCTTCTACACACAAAAAACAAAAATTAAGGTCAATAACTACAAAAATAGCTTTTACCGTTTATTTACCTAATTTACTGTAAAAAGACAAGTTCATTGTATCTTTGTTGCCGCATCTACACTTTTGGCGGTTTAACAACGTCCCCAGTAGCCCTTAAAACCCATACACCTTCTTTTTCAGCCCTTTCTACCAGGTCAGGCATAGCTAAACTTGTGTACACAACCTTCAAAATCCTTGGTTTAAGCTTTTCAGGGTAAATCCTCCTAAGAATTTCAACATCCCCGTTAATTTTATCTATTACGTTGGATGACGCCCTAACAGTTGCCTCGCCTACAATACATACTTCATCGGATACACCATAAACGTTTATTTCAACCTTTGGCAGTATAAGTGGAGCCAACTTAACATCATAACCCATTTCTTTAAGCCTATACTGGATAACAATCCTAGCCTCATCCTCAACATCTAAAGTTACCTTTTCCAACGTCCTCTCAACCCTAGAAAGCCTAGCGTCTAACCTTTTAAAAACTTTATTCGTATCTTCTCTAAGCCTATTCATATCCTCCCTTAACTTGGTTATTTCCTGTGCATGTTTCTCCAGTATTTCATCATGTCTTTTAAAACCTGCAACCATGTCCTCCCTAAGCTTAGCTATCTCCTCGTCGTGTCTTTTAAAACCTAAAATCATATCTTCCCTAAGCCTATTCATATCTTCTCTAAGCTTAGCTATCTCCTCATCATGTCTTTTAAAACCTAAAATCATATCTTCCCTAAGCTTAGCTATCTCCTCATCATGTCTTTTAAAACCTAAAATCATATCTTCCCTAAGCTTAACAAGTTCAGCTTCATGTTTATCCATTCTACGAAGTATTTCCTCAAAACCAAGCAAACCTGCAACAGCATAACGAAACTCAACATCCTCCCTAAGCAAAGCAAAAAACTTAGCCTTAAGCTCACCAACATCCATCAAACATTCACGCACCTATCCAAAAGGTTATAATTTCTTAAAGCTATATATATGTCACTATTCTTGATGTTACAGGGAAAAATAAATGGTTGTATGAGCTTATTTTTGGTTGGGAAAGGAGTAGCCTTAATCGTTTCATTAAACATGTTTATGTTTAGGTTAAGCTTTCCAATAATTGTTTTAGTTTTCCTGTCATCCCAATACCAGGGGCTATAAGAAAGTGCCGGCTATCAAAACACTTCTTAAGCAACCCACATGACCATTAAATCCACTGTCAAGTTCTTTTTCACCAGCAAATTTTTTAATAAACCCCGTTGCCCTTTGTATTATTTCTAAAGTAAGTTCTGGGGTTTACAATCTAGTAGTTTTTATTGCAACGTTCATTGTTGGATTGGTCTTGCTTCTATAGGAAGAAAATTGTTGAAGTTCGCAAAACAAAATCTGAATACAAATAAGAAATTAATCATTGCTTCAATAGCGCTTTTCGTTTATTTCACCTTTTTCTTTTCATTATTTGCAATCAACATAGTTATAGTTATACCAGAAGAAGGTATTGTAGATATATTCACCCATTATGTATGAGTTTTCTTTGGAATTTTTTTTGTTAAGGTATTATTTTTAATGTTTCTTCTTAAGATAAATCAGGGTATTGGTGCCACGGTATTAAAGCTTAAACTCTTTCAACTCGCGGATAGGTTTAAAATTTATCTTATACTTAGCCTTTTCAGAAGGTTTTTGTGGTCTATTAGGTTATCTGCTTTGAAGTTGTTTTTTAACAAGAATTTTTTAAAGTCTTCGTCCATTGTGAGGAATAGCATATTGTTCTCGGTGGATGTTGCGTAGAGAAGGTTGTCTATGTTGTCTCTATGTCCCAGCATCCTTAACTTGAAGGCTATTTTAACGGTGTTTGATGTTGGTGTAAGCCATTTGTAGAAGTCTGATTCTAAAATGGATTTAACAGCCACATCTATCACGTCATCTACATCCTTTCTTAAACGTTCTTTCTCCCTGTATATTTTACCTATAACCTCAACCCAAACAACTGATAAACAATAAAACTTAATTTTACCTTTAACAGCAGCCTCTCTAAGCCTAATGATGTGGTCAACGGAAAGCTCCTCAACCTCAATTCCGAAGCTTGGGAGAATATAGGTTGAGTCTAGAAGCACCTTAAGTGGTGTAGAGTTCATCCTGCTCCTTCTCAGATTCCCTTTCAAAATCTTCAACTGTTGTTTTAGTCCACTTTCTAGTTTTTACAGCCAGTGAAAGTGGGTCAGGTATAAACTCTAAAACCAGTTTGCCATCTTCAACCCTCATTAAAACCTTATCATTCTCGTTTATGCCCAACTGTTTACATATATGTTTAGGTATGTAGATAGCTCCCTTCTTACCGACCTTGGATACTGAAACCTGACTCAAATCTAACACCAGAATAAAAAATAAAACCTGGAAAATATAAGTATTCTGGTGGATTATGTGAACCAGTTTAGTGAGTAATGAACTCTAGGCTATTTTTCTTCCACTTGACCTTAAGGTTTCATTAACGCTATCGGGTTATTGCTTTAACGTCAGAGAATTTAAAATGCTGGGGGAAAGTGGAATGGCAATGTAGAAGCCTAGAGTATAGGGTAGTCTTAATGTTAGAGGTTTAGTTCTGAGTAGTCTCCTACATGAAGTTTTATTATTTTCCTCTCCTCGTTTTTCCTGATTTTTGTGTTTCTTCCTATTAAGCTTTCTTCAAGCCTTTCTACTCCTATTATCTCGACACTGTCTAATATTGCACTATACTCTATGGAGCTGTTTTTGACATGCACGTTTTTACCTATGCTTGTATATGGGCCTATAAAGCTACTTTCTATTATACTGTTTTCTCCTATTATGGTTGGACCCCTAACTACGCTGTTAATTATTTTTGCTCCTTTTTCAATGTTTACTCTACCTTCGATTCTAGAGTTTACTACTTCTCCTTGAATGTTTCTTTCTATTCTCTCATCTAGTATTAGGGCGTTAGCCTCAAGTATATCGTCCTTTTTACCTGTATCTATCCACCATCCACTTACAACCTCATATGACACTTTAAACTTGCGGTTGATCATCATCTGTAAGGCATCTGTTATCTCTAGCTCTCCACGCCAGCTGGGTTTAAGGTCCCTGGCAACCTCAAAGAATACTGGTGTAAGAAAGTATACTCCTACAAGTGCATAGTTGCTTGGAGGTTTTTTCGGCTTCTCAACCAAACCTATGAGGTTGTTTTTTTCGTCAAATTTAGCTACTCCGAAGCTCGTTGGATTCTTCACTTCTTTCAACAAAACCATTGCATCTGATTTCTCGTCTAGGAATCTTTTTAGGTATGGTTTTATACCATGTTGTAGGAGGTTGTCGCCTAAGTAGACAATAAACTGGTCTTCTCCAACAAACTCCCTGCATAACATTACCGCATGGGCTATTCCGAGAGGTTTACCCTGATAGATGTATGTTATCTTAACCCTAAACTTTGACCCATCACCATAATACTCCTTAACAAGCTCTGGGTAAGTTTCACCTAAAACTATCGCTACATCCGTGACGCCGGCTGAAACAAGGTCTTCAAGAACATACTGTGAGATAGGCTTATTCGCAACCGGAACAAGCTGCTTTGGACCGGTAAAAGTTAGAGGCCTAAGCCTAGTACCAGCACCACCATGAAGAATAATACCCTTCACGAGTACCGCTTCCTCGCATGTTGTTAATAACCTAAATATTAATTAAATAATTTAGTTAACTTATTCTTCTTATCTAAAAGTTTTCAGGAAATGTTTTCACCTTTCATGTATGAGTTAAAGGTTAGTTTCTCCACCTAATTATGTTCCTACTACACCATTACCCATTAGGGCCTTTAGGTTTAATGGCTACGTTTTCATGTTTAAACTTAACATGCTGGTGCAGTGTTATTTTCAACTTTGGAGAGTAGTTATTTTTCCTTCTTCTTGAAGTCGCCTCCACCATTGGATTACTTTTGTTTCTGGGGAGTCTACTATTACTTTTTCTTCTAGAGCTTTGTACACCTCTTTGGCTCCATCAACAGGTGTGTAGGATGTTGAAAAGTTTAGTTTTTTCCTTATTTTTGTAAAGTCGACAGTATAGGACCTTGTATCTGGTTCACCATACCACTCTATTTTATACGGCTTGTCCATGTTGTCTCCAATAAGCTTGGCTAACTGGTATATTTGATGGTTTTGGGTGTTTGAGCCTACATTAAATGTTTCACCATTTACAAGTTCACTGTCAGTTTCTATGATTCTTGTGATTGCGTTGGCAATATCTGCTACGTGAACTACTGGTCTTACTTGGGTTCCAGGTCTCATAACACGGATTGTTCCAGTTTTGTAAAGTGAGAGGACCATACCGTTAACTACCAAGTCAAACCTCATTTTTCTGGATAACCCGTATGCTGTGGCAAATCGTAGTATTGTCACGCAAAAATTTTTTGAAGATAACTTTTTTACTGATTCTTCAACCATTAACTTTGTTTTTGCATATTCTTCTAAAGGGTTTGGACGTGATTCTTCGGAAAGAGATCCTTCTTGAAAGCCGTAAACACTACATGTGGAAGGAAAAACATATTTTTTAACTCCATACTTCTTGCTTAATGTCGCTATCCTTAAAGGTCCAAAGTAGTTTATTTCGTAAAATAATTCCTTTCTTATTTGACTTGAGGGGTCTGGTTGAGATATAGCTGCTAAATCTACTACAACATCCATATAATCAAGTATTTTTGGGTTGCATGTTCTCGTATCATCTACAATCAGCTTAAAATTACTCATACCTATAAACTGTTTGACTCCGTTGTTTCCGAAAAACAGTTTGTCTAGGCAAACTATGTTAAATCCTTTTTCTAAAAGTTTCTCTATAAGAACGTTTCCTATGTATCCTGCGCCACCTGTAACTAAAACCCTCAACACCTTAACTCCTCATACTCGTTTTTTAATGTTTGGAAGGCTACATCCGTGAGGTAAAAGCTTGTTTTTAAAAGTTTTCGAGTTTTTTCAGCGTTTAGGCTTGAGTCTCTAGGTCTTTTAGCAATCCACTTCATATTTTTCATTTCAATAGCTTCAATTAAATCTTTGTTGAAGTTAAGCGTCTCAGCCAATTTTAATGCAAATTCGTATCTACTCATTCTTTCGCCAACTACATGGAATATTCCTGTTAATCTTTTTTCTAATATTTCAAATATGGCTTCTCCAAGTAGTTGAGCATGTGTTGGTGATGTGTACTGGTCTATGAGAGCTTTAACCCTTTCTCCTTTTTTGAGTTTTTCAACAAGGAATTTGGCAAAGTTTATTCTTCCAGGTCCTAAACCATAGATTGAACTTGTCCTAACAATTGCGTATTCCTCGCTTGATGATTTAGATGCCACCTCTCCAACCATCTTTACCAGTCCGTAGTAGTTAATGGGATTTGGCGGTTCATCTTCGCTGTAATTACCTTTTTCGCCGTCGAACACGTAGTCTGTGGAAAGATATAGTATGAATGATCCGGCTTTAGATGCGTAACGGGATAATGTTATGCTGGGTTCGGCGGTGGTTTTCCAGGCTAGGTTCTTATCTTTTTCGCATAGGTCTACATCTCCTAAAGCGGCCATGTGAACTATGTATTCAGGTTTCTCGTTTAAGATGAGATTTTTTAGGTTGCCTATGTTGCAAATATCAAGCTTTATTTTTTTTAAATTTGTATGTTCAATAGGCATAGGATTTTTGTGGTGTATGGCTAACACTTTGTAGCCTCCTTCTAAAGCCTTAACTGTTGTTTTAAATCCTGGAAGGCTACTTGCTCCTGTAATTAAAACCTTCAACAAGTGTCACTTGTGTGGTGGGTAGTTCCAGTCCCATGGTTTGTTGCATCTTGGGTCGTATTTTTTACCGTTAATTTCTACGGGTACTATTGATGGGTCGTTCCATGGTTTTCTTAACTCGTCTGGGTTGTTGTAGTCGTATAGTTTTGTTGTAAAGTATACTGTGGTGGATGGTTCATTGCTGATTGTTTTTGTTCCATGCCAGTATTTTCCAGGTATTCTTATTATGCATGGCTTGTTTTCGCTTCCGATTAGCTCAACCATTTTTCTTGTTTTTTCATCGTATGCACATATTTTCATGGCACCTTTAACAACTAGGAAGTAGTCTACTTGGCCTCTTTCATGTTTATGCCAAGCTCTAACAACACCTGGGTAGCTGTAGCTAATGTTAACTTGAACTATCTGGTCGTTGTCAAGTAGATGTTTCCAGTCAAGTCTTAAAGCTTCAGCAAAAAAACCCCTCTCGTCAGGTATAACTTGAAGGTTAAAAACGTGGATACCATCTAAAAAGTAATCTTTAATCTCACCCACGTAAAACACCTTAAACAGTACATGTTTACAGGTTTAAAGTCTACAATAATACTTCCATCTCTTTAGCATAAATGTTCTTTCTTATAGATAGTTATTAGATTTTATCACTTGATGATGCTTCAACCTCCCTACCTAGTATTTTAACAATGGTGTTGATGTTTTCCTGTATTTTTCTTGTTAACTTTGTATCATCTGTTACTAGCTTTGCGTTTTTTTCACTAGCCGTAAAGATGTATGATGCGTCGTAGTAGGTTAGTTGGAGGCTGTGTGCCAGCTTAAAGATGACATCACTACTTGACGGTTCTACAATCACCATTATCTTTAAAACCTTATCCAGCATGAATATTGCTTCTAGCGCCTCCTCAAAGTTTATTCGTTTTAGCAACACTGTTTCCTTCCATAATGCATTTCCAACTTCGTACCTTGTTAATGATAAAGTTAAACTGCCTTTAAGCAGTTTGTAGGCTTCATTTCCGTAAAGTCTTATCGTGTTTAAGAGTGCGGATGCGTCGAATAGGAGCGTCATCTCTCTTCGCGGCTTTCCCTTATTAAGCGTGTAATCTCTTCTGGAGGAAGTTTCGCTAAAATCCTTTCTAGCTTGTTAAGGGCTTCCTTAACCTCCTCCTCCTCCTCAATTCTTTTAACTTCTTCTTCAAGAGCCTTTTTAACAATCTTGCTTATGGAAACATTGTGTCTCTTTAGCTTCTCATACAGTTCTCTGCTAATCTTGGCTGATATGGTTACGTAGCTCAATGTATACCTAGTCAGTAATACTGTAAAAGTAATACTTAAGCTTTACATCTAATAATTAAAAGGTTAACTTTCACCTACCAACACTCCCTCATCAACACCTGTTGCCTTTTTTACACGTAAACAGCCTGTTAAGACTTTTAACTTCTAAGATAATGATTGAGTGTTTTGTTTTAATGTAAAAGTTGGTGTTTAAGGGTTTTAGAATGTTTAAAAAGCAGGAACTTGGTTTGTCTCCAAACAAACCTTACCCAACTTAATCCTGTGTAGATGTTTTGAGAACACGTAACGTGTTAAGTGGTTGTGGTTTTTAGTTTAACGATGTCTCCTGTAGCTTTTAAAACCCACACCCCTTCTTTTTCAGCTTTTTCTACTAAGTCTGGCATGGCTAGGCTTGTGTAGACAACCTTAATTATCTTTGGTTTAAGCATGTTTGGGTATAGTTTTCTTAGTCTATCAATTTTCAGGTTTAGCTCTTCGATTACCTTTGAAGAGGCTCGGATGGATGCTTCACCCAATATGCATAGCTCATCCGAGGTGCCATAAATGTTTAATTCAACTTCTGGAAGTATTAATGGACCTACTTTAACCTTGTAGCCCAACTCTCTGAGCCTATACTCAGCTATTATTCTTGCCTCATCCTCAATATCCAATGTAACCTTCTCCAGTGTACGTTCAACTCTGGATAGCCTAGTGTCGAACTGTTTGTACATCCTGTTAAAGTCCTCCCTAAGCCTTGCCAACTCCTCATCATGCCTCTTAAATCCAGCTACCATGTCCTCTCTAAGCTTAGCTATTTCTTCATCGTGGCGTTTGAAGCCTAGAAGCATATCTTCCCTCAATTTTGCTATCATTTCATCATGCCTCTTAAAGCCTGCAACCATATCCTCTCTAAGCTTAGCAATTTCCTGTGCATGTTTTTCCAGTATTTCATCATGCCTCTTAAAGCCTAGAAGCATATCCTCTCTAAGCTTAGCAATTTCTTGTGCATGTTTTTCCAGTATTTCATCATGCCTCTTAAAGCCTGCAACCATATCCTCCCTAAGCTTGGCAATTTCCTCCCCATGCCTTTTAAGTATTTCATCATGTGTTTTAAAACCTAAAAGCATGTCCTCCCTTAGTTTGGCTATTTCCTCGTCATGTCTCTTAAAGCCTAGAAGCATATCTTCTCTAAGCTTATTCATATCTTCCCTAAGCCTTACCTGCTCTTCTCCAAGTTTTTTCTGCTCCTCCCTAAGACTCTTAATTTCCTCCCAAATCTTAACAAGCCTATCCTCATGCCTATCCAACCTTCTTAAAATCTCCTCTAATCCAAGCAGTCCAGCAACAGCATACCTAAACTCCTTATCCTTTTCAATAAGACTTAAAAACTCCTCTTTAAGGCTCAACTTTCCACGCCAAAATATTTGAAGCTTTCAAATTATAAAACAATTCCGATTCTTGAATACTCTAAACACTAAAAATTCAGCTAAACTTATTCTTCAATATTTCCACAATTCTAGCTCCAGCCTTCCCATCGCCAAAAGGATTATCCCAACAACGGTCTACACTTAACATTAACCGAACCTTTTTAACAATTTCATGCGGGTCGGTTCCGGCCAGAACGTTTGACCCAACCTCAATGGTTTCAGGTCTCTCGGTATTGTATCGTAATGTTACACATGGAACCTTTAAAATGCAGGCTTCCTCCTGCACACCACCAGAATCAGTTAAAACAAGCCTAGCCCTACTCTCAAGCATTAAAAATCCTAAATAGTCTAGAGGCTCAACAATCTTAACCCCACAACCAACAGCTATACCAAATGAGGCCATCCTAATCCTAGCCCTTGGATGAGCAGGATAGATTATTGGAAAGCCAAACTCCTCATACACCATCTCAAGCCCTCTCATCACATTTCTAAAACGAACCTCATCATCAACATTCTCCTGTCTGTGAACAGTCACCACAAAGTAGCTACCCTCATCAACACAAAGGTTGCTGAGCACGTCACTCCTCTTTTTTGCAGCCAACTCCAAATTTTGGAGAACAGCATCTACAACAGTATTACCAGTTACATAGACCTTTTCTGAAGGTATCCCCTCCGACAACAATATTCTCCTAGACTTTTCTGTTGGAGCAAAAAGAAAATCTGAGCAGTGATCAGTTAAAACACGGTTTATCTCCTCAGGCATAAACCTATCATAACTTCTTAAACCAGCCTCAACATGTCCAACCTTCAACCCAATCTTAGCAGCAGCCAAAGCCCCAGCCAAAGTTGTATTTGTATCTCCCTGAACCAAAACAACCTCAGGCTTTTCCTGTTTAAGAACCTTTTCTATGCCCACCAACATCCTCCCAGTCTGCTCAGCATGACTTCCTGAACCAACATTAAGATTATACTTCGCTTTAGGAAGTTCAAGCTGCTCAAAGAAAACTCCATCCATGTTGTAAGAATAATGTTGACCAGTGTGTAAAATAAAGTAGTTAAGGCTTAAACGTTCACACTCACGGATCACCGGAGACATCTTAACGATTTCAGGTCGAGTACCCAGCACTATAGCAACCTTCATTTCAACACTCTTTTAATTCTGAAGATAACTGTTCCCCCTTCCGTGTAAGGCTTCCAAGGGTCAACACACTGAACATAGGCGTTTTCCCTATCTTCAGGCTTTGTTAATCCAAGCTTTACGGGATCTACACCTTCATCAAGCGCAACCGCATAGTGAAGTATAACCGAGAAAGCATGTATACAAACTGCATCTGTCTTGTTCATCACCACACTTGGACCATCAATCACCATCCTGTCTCCAACCTTATATACCGGACACCTACCTCTAACCTCAACAACCTCTATCTGCAGCATTTTCACTCAACCTACCTGGCCCTTGTACCCCTCAACTCATTATTGCTACAGAACCAGGATACCTATGTATAACCTTGCAATGTTTATTTTGAAAACATGTTTTGGATCCATGAGGCTTTTGCTAGGTAGGTTATATACCCTATATCTTGAACCCATTTTTCCGCGTTTTTGTTTCCCCAGCTTTTCGCCAACTGGGTTAAGGTTAAAGCGGTTTTAAACGCATAAATCCACATCTCAACATTGTTTGGGTTTTTTAACGCTTTAACAAGCTTTTTTACTATCAAGCTTAACACAGCTAAAAGTTTTGAGCTTTTAATTTCACCATTCTTTTTAACTTTTATTAGAAGGTCTACTATACCACGTTCAACATTATCAAGAACCTTAAACCATAAACCCCTCCTAAGACACCTCTTTTTAAGACTCTTCAACGCGTCGACAAAGCTCATAAGAAAACATTCCCTCTAGCATAATTTAATTTGCCAACCGGAAATAAAAAGTTAACGAAAATAAACGAAAGCTTGTGAACATAGTCTAAACGACGCCATACACGACAAAAATATAACCACACCAGCACTAAGACAACGTTAAAGCTAAGGTAGGAGAAATCATTAAGGAAAATGTTAACTTAAAAGTTTAAATTGTAGGTTAAGACTTTTTCATACTTGACGGTTAAACTTGGAAATTAGAAGAAAAATGGGTCGGAAGGGGCAGCTTGTCATCCCAAAGATTATTAGGGAGTTTCCGGGGGTGGGTCCTGGAGACGAAGTAATCATGGAGGTTAAAGGCAGGGAGGTTCTGATTAAGCCGAAGATAGATCCAGTAAAATTTGTTGAGGAGTTTTGCTTGAGAGGAAAAAAGAAGTTGACTGAGAAAATAGATTTGGAGAGAATGCTCGAGGGAGAGGTTGAGGAGAGACTTGTATTACGTTGATTCAACGTCTTCATATATCCAGTAATCTATGATGAAACGTTTGTGCCGGAAGCGAGGAAATGTATAGAATTCCTCCTGAAAAATTGCTCTCGGCGAGATTGAAGCATACACATCACTTATCACGTGGGATGAGATTACATGGATAGTTAAGAAGATCATTGGAAACGAGTTATCACTAGAGTATGGCAGAAAATTCCTAAGGTTTTTTGGAGTTAGAAAGACGACAATTTTAAAGGCGCAGGATCTCATGGAGAAGCATAGGCTTAAACCTAGAGACACGATACATGCGGCCACTGCACTTGAAAACAAGATAAACACGATAGTAAGCTACGATAGGGACTTTGACAGCCTTATCGAAGTGAAAAGAATCGAACCATAAATGCTACCTTGCTAGACAAGGCTCCTAGAAAGATTCAGACCGTTAAAATAGAAAAATGGCCTTACTGCTATTGTGACGCTTACAAATACCATCATCACGACGATCATTGTTAGTTTAGTATCGTGTTGTATAAAACCGGTTAGCTTGTGGAAAGCTTAAGCTGCCTATTACAAGGGACACCATGGATCTAAAAACTTATGGGAAATGATTACCGAGATATCCTTGTAGACGGTGCCGGGAGTCTCACCGTGCGGGAACAGGAAACTATATCTTCGCCGTCAATAGTTCACTTGGCCTCAAGACTACCGAGCTTAGCCCTAGCATGCCTCAAGCCTCTTACCCACACCATGCATATCCGCAGTCACACTAAACTCTGTACTCGAAGAGTTAAAAGAGGGGGAATGTGAAGGATATCAGAACTAGGGGTATTGGTGCCGCGGGCAGGATTTGAACCTGCGACAGCCCGGTTCCAACGATGCAGAAGCCTTTTGTCTTGCTTATACTCCTACATCTCTTCAGCCGGGCGCTCTCCCAGGCTGAGCTACCGCGGCATTCAAAAGTAATGAAGAACAACTTTTCATATAAATTTTTAGATAAAATGTAAATCTCTCTGCTTGTAAACCCCGGCAAGAACGTTTGTTTTTTCCACTTCCAGGATGAGTATTGGAACTGATTGGGCATCTGAGGATGGTTTTTCGCTAAACGTTATCTCATCCTTAAACCTATTGTAGATTACGTATTTACCTTTAACTTCCTCGTTTCCCTCGTAAAAGTATATTAAGGGTTTTCCAACCATTAAGCTTGCCTGTATGAAGTATACGTGTCTACCATCATCCAGCTTTACGTGTTGAAGAACAGGTGTTAACGATAAAGACACAAGCCTTACAAGGTCATCAAACTTTTTAAGCTGAATATAGCTTAGCTCTTGGCTTAACAACCAAGCCACCAGACGTATTTACCTGGTTTAAAATATTATATGTGTTGGAAACTTAAAGGTTTAACCCTAAAAATTCAAGAATTCTGCTAAATTCTAAATCTCTAGGATTTTTTTTATATTCTCTTAAAAGCTCAATAAGCTTACCTTTATCCACCTTTCCAACCAACTCTAAAAAACTTTCCCTAACTCCCTCTTTAATAAAAAGGTATTGAGATAGGGATGTAACATTTGAAGTTTTTCTGTTAACACTAGCTTTACCAAAATCTATAATGTAAGGCTTGTCAAGCCTATCAACCAAGATATGCTTAAAAGCCCTGCTAAGCTCACCATGGTCAACTCCAACCTTATCTAAAACTCTACACTGCAAAAAAACAGCCTTTACAACTTTTACAAACCTAAACTTGTCATTAAAGCTTAAACTTTTAACCCAATCCTTAAGATATACACCATCCACAAACTCTAAAAGAAGAAAATTTCTGGTTGAGCCATAAACTTTTACCCCAACACCAAACTTGTTAACAATTTTTGTTAACTCAGCTTCACGCTCTAAGCTTGGCTTACCAGCATCAGTTCTACGTATTTTAAGTGCGTAAGGCTTCTGGGCAACAGAAACTTTAACAACAAGACTTTCACAACCCTTACCTAAAACCCTAAACTTACCAACATTTTTTCCACCATAGGGTTCTATAAAATCTACATTAAGCTTCTCAAGTTCCATTAAACGTAGTTTAAACTCCTCAACATTAAATTGAGGATAACATAGTATTTCCCCAAGCTCTGAAGGTTTAAACCTTAAACTATTCAAGCCAGGAAGGTCTCCCACCAATAAATTTTGTTAAAAATAAGGCAAAATCCCTGTTCTCCCTGTAAACTTTTAAGATTTCACCATCCACATACATCTTAAACCTGCTTTTAATCGTTTTAGCAACCTTATCAGCAACACCAAAACTTCTACCACCATCAACCTTTAACCTATCCTTAAGCAACAAACATGCATCTGTATACTTCCTTTTAACATGTACAACCCAACGTTCACCTTCAATATACGGCCCAGCAACGGTTACCTCAGAGTTAACATACTTATCCAAGAATTTCTGTTCTTCCATTGAACCTACAGGAGGACCATAATGCTTCTTAACATCCTCAAGAAAAACCTTTTCAAGATCAAAAACAAATATGTTAAGACTTTTTTCATCACTCCAACAACAGGACCTTAACACCCTAAAATCAAACTGTTTAAGAAGGTTTTCCATGGCTCTCTTAGACTTGTAAAGCTGCCCCCATAACACATCTGGAACAGCTGCCACACTACCAAGTAAGAGAAAAAGTAAGTTTCCACCTCTACTAGAAAGGTTTTTAACCAGTTTTTTGGACGGGAGAGGGCGAACAGGCGGGGGATAAAAAAACTTTAAACTTGGTTTTGTTAGGAAAAATTTTGCAGCTGACCTAAAAGTGTTAAAAACTTCAAGTTTAACAGCTGCAGCCACATTCCTAAACTTGTCAACAGGGTCAACAACTATTAAAAAGTTTTCAAAAAGCTTTTTAGCATCCTCAATTTTACCTGTATAATGTCCCTCAACATCTATGATTTCTCCAATCCGCCACTCTGCAACTTTTTTAACAGTTTCAAGAAAACTTCCGTAGTTTAACATTAAAAGTTCAGCTAAATACCCACTAAAACCGCCAGTTTTAATGTCAGCACCATAAACTTCAACACCCTTCATAAACCTCTTTAAAACTCTAACCTCATCTTTCAACTCACTTTTAAGCTTACTTTTAACGTACTTGGTATGGTAGGGGGTTCTATCTGCAGCTGTTTTCCAGTTTAAAGGGTTAACTTTAAAACATGGAACAATATTAAGTCTAACACCACCGTCAACTATAGCCTCAACATATGGATGTTCAGCATACCTTTCAACCCATTTAAAACCTTTAACACTTTTTTTGGCAGCTTTAAGGTAAGCTGTTTTAAGCTTCTCCTCCTCAACCCATTCGGGTATAAGTATGAAAATATCTATATCAACCTCATCTTTTAACCACGTATCTTTAGCAACAGAGCCCTCAACCTCAACCTCACCATCCAACCCAAAATTTTTAAGCGTACTTCTAACCTTTCCAACCATTTCTTCAGCTAAACTTAAAACCTCCCTGTATCTTTTTTTTGAAGGTTTTTCCCTTACCAAAACATCCTGAAAAACTTTAACAACATCGTTCATCGTCAAACATTAAACCCCGTATGGTATTGAGAAGAGTGTTAAGTTAAAGCTGAAACCTCCATTATAGTTGAGTATTGAGGGCCTTTTGACATTAAAGTGCTTTTTTTAACCCTTATACAGTTTACAGTAAATAAGCCAAAATCGTAGTCAACAAACCTTTTAACAACCTCAACAATTTTGTCTCTATTCTTGCTTGATTTAACTCTTGCAACAGTTAAATGAGGACTAAAACCCTTTTTATCAGGTGGAAGACCAAGTTTTTTTAATGCAACATTAACTTTTTCAGCAACTTCTTTAACATCACCCTCACCCTCAGAAACACCTATCCAAACAACGTTTATCCTGCTTAAGCTTGGAAAAACACCCAAACCCTTAAATTTTAACTTAAAAGGTTTAAACTTTACATTAGAAATTTCCCTGCAAACCTCCTCAAGCAGGCTTCTCGGAATTTCCCCTAAAAACCTTAAGGTTAAATGAAGATTTTCAGGTTCAACAAGCTTTAAATCTCCACCTGTTTCCTTCAACATACCTTGAATTTGAACAATTTTTCCTACAAGATTCTCATCTGTAACATCTATGGATATAAAGCTTCTAATAAGCTCAACCAACCAAGTCCCCTGCTTTTATAATTTTATAATAACACTTATAGAGGCTTAAAGATAAATAAGTTTGACTAAAAACGGCAAAAATGAACAGTATTAACGAGGGAAGACCTCTGGAAAACAATAAGATTGTTATTGGAGTTGTAGGTTTACCTGGAGCAGGAAAAACAACATTTGCAAAAATAGCAAAAGAAAAAGGTTTTTCCACGATTATTATGGGTGATTTTATCAGGAAAGAAGCAAAAAAAAGAGGTTTACCTCTAAATGATGAAAGTTTAGGATGGCTTATGTTTAAGCTTAGAGAAGAAATGGGTGACGATTTTTTAGCAAAACTCACAGTTAAAGCTGTAAGAGAAAACGATAACCCCCTTATAGTTGTTGATGGTATTAGAACTCCAAGTGAAGTTGAATTTTTTAGAAGAAAACTTAAAAACTTTAAGCTTATTGCTATTCATGCATCAAGAGAAAGTAGGTTTAAAAGAATCACTAAAAGAGAAAGAAGTGATGACCCAAAATCTTGGGAAAAATTTATGGAAAGAGAAAAACGTGAAATTATGGTTGGTTTGGAGGATGCTATGAAGCTTGCAGATTTAAACATTCAAAATAACTGTTCACTACGTGAGTTTAAGCAGAAAATTGAGGATATTTTAGGGAGGGTTATTTCAAATGTTTAATCTTAGAGGTGAAGTGGAAGTTTACCCAACAGAAGATATAGAAAAGGTTAAAACCGCAGTAGAAAACATTTTCTCCTACATAAGCTTCCAAGTTAAGGATAGTTATAAGAAGAATGTGAAAGTTTTAATTTTTGAATCTAAAGATAAAAATTCGCTTCTAAAAATTAGGGAAATTCTTAAGCAAGAGCAAATTAGAGATGCTGCTAAAAAATATCTGCTTGAAAATGTTGAAGAAAATAAGGTAACCTTCTACCTTAACAAACAGGTTGCTTACATTGGTAGAGTATCCTTTTGTCAACCTTACGGTGAATCTCCACTTGGACCTATAAAAGTCGAAGTTGAACATGAAAACCCTAAAGAGCTTATTAACTGGCTAACTTTAAAGAGTTAGTAGGCATAAGTTAAAATTAAATAACGTATAACTAAGCCGCCAATTACTACAATAAAAATAACGCTAAAAACATTGATAAATCAATCAGGAAAACCATGAATAATAAGGTTGCTAACAAAAAGTGAAACTATCACCCACTCATTTATCATGTTAGGTAAAAGCTTTATTTCTATATACCAAGTAATAGGAGAGCTGCCGTGAAATACAATGTAAGTCCTAAAATGTCAGCTATGCTGGTTATCAGCGGAGCAGACATGGATGCAGGATCAATTCCAATTTTTGCTGCAAACATAGGCAGCAAACCTCCAAGCATGCTTGCAACAAGAACAATTGCTGTCAGTGTTATGGTTAACAACACAGCTATTTCAAGCTTTCCTGCTATAAAAAAGCCCAAAATGAAAACTATTGGCGAGAGGATTAAGCCTAATCCTAGGGAGGTTAATCCCTCTTTAACTAAAACCTTTAACACGTCGTAGATGCCAACGTCCCCAGTAGCTAATGACCTTATCACAAAGGATGATGACTGTGACCCTACATTCCCACCTATATCACAAAGCAACGGCATAAAAAAGGCTAAAGCTACAACCGCAGCTAAAGCATTTTCAAATGTGCTTAGAATTGTTGCCGTAATTGATTCAAGTAAACATAAAGCTACAAGCCATACAACCCTCTTCTTAACAAGCTCTGCTATGCTTGCGGCAAGATATGGTGCTGTAACCTTTCTAATCAAACCTCCAAACTTTTCAATATCCTCACTACCAGCCCTTATTATGACATCAACAACATCATCAACAGTTATAACCCCCAAAAGTCGACCATCCTTATCAACCACTGGAAGTTCTAAAAGGTCGTATCTAGCTATTATTTTTGCAGCATCCTCCTGGTTTGCGTACGGGTCTACTGTTGCAACGGGCTTAGACATAACTTCTTTAAGCTTCTTATTTCTTGGTGTTACTAAAAGATCCTTAACGCTAACAACACCTAGAAGTTTTCCTCCACCATTAACAACATAGATATTATGGTTTGTGTCATAAGCCTCAAGCTTTGTTTTAACGTTGTATTCTTCAACAGCCTTTCCAACTTCAACATCCATAAAAAAAACCGGCATCTTATTGGTCATCAACCCACCAGCAGTATCTGGAGGGTAAACCAGAAGAGGTTTAATCTCCTCAAGCTTCCATACTGGAAGCTCGCTTAACAAGCTTTTTCTATGAATGTAGGGAAGTTTGCTTATTAAGTCTGAAAGTTCATCTGCAGGAAGTTTTGTAAGTATTCTTACAAGCCTGTTTTTATCCATACCGACTACAACATCTTTCAAAATTTCAGTTGAAAGGTCTACTATAAACTCCTCTATTACTTCATCAGGCAGAAGAAAAATTAGCTGTAAACCTTCATCTTTAGGTAATCTTTCAATTATGCGCGGGAGGTCTTGAGGTTCAACCTTTTTAAGTAAAGTTTTAACAGCCCGCCGCTCCCTTCTTATAAATTCTACAACCTCACTAATAGTTTTTGCTTCATCCTCTCCAAGCAAATTTCCATCTCCAATTTGGAACTTAACAACCAGTTTACTCTTCATGTAAAAACTTGGAGTATAAAAAGTTTTGTTTTTAACAAGCTAAGCTTCAACTTTCATAAAGTCTTCAGCAACTTTTACATTTGGAAAAATTTTTTTAGCCTGCTCCTCAAGAACGGATGCATCTCTATATCTTGCGGAGATGTGAGTTAAATACAGACTTTTAACTGAAGCTTTCTTAGCTAAGTCAGCAACCATACTTGGAACACTATGCCATTCAGCCTCAGCCTTCTCGGCTAAGCTATCATCAAATGTACACTCATGAATTAATATGTCGGCATCTTTTGCAAGCTTTAAAACATTTTTACATGGTTTAGAGTCCCCCGAGTAAACAACTTTTAAACCAGGTTTAGGTTCATCAACAACTTGTATGGGTTCAATAACTCTTCCATCTGAAAGTTTAACTTTTCTACCATGCTGAAGTTTATGCCATAAAGGGCCTTTAGGTACACCAAGCTCTAAAGCTTTTTCAGGGTGAAATTTTCCAGGTCTCTTGCTTTCCACAAATGCGTAAGCCAAGTTTAAAATTGAATGTTCAGCCTTTTTTGCTACAATTTTAAATCGTTTATCTCTGCAAACGATACCTTCACCAACTTCTTTAACCTCAACTGGAAAGCCTAAGTTAAATTTTACATTCTCCATAACGCATTTAAAGAAATCTTTAATACCTTTTGGACCGTAAATTTCAAGCTTCCTTTCCCTACCAAGCAGCGACATTGTTTGAATTAACCCTGGAAGCCCAAATACATGGTCGCCATGTAAATGGCTTATAAATATTCTCATTTCTTTTGAGAAGCCAATCTTCATTTTAAACATTTGAAGCTGGGTACCTTCTCCACAGTCAAACATCAAAAGTTTACCCTCAAAGTTTAAGACAACACTTGGTAAACTTCTTACAGGCGATGGAACCCCTCCACCAGTTCCAAGAAAGATTATCTGCAAAGCCTCATCCCCTACAAAAGCTTTAAAACACTAATTTCCCTTGTTAAAGACTTATGAACATAGATAAAATGTTTCTCTAAAGCTTTAAATCCTAAATTTTCAGCAACATCTGAAACATTAATTTTGCTTGGAGAAATTACACATAATATCCCGTTCTCTTTAAGAAGTTTTAAAGCTTTAATGAGAAAGTTTTCAATTAAAAAACTGCTAGGTTTACCAAAGGTTTTTGAAGCTCTTCCATAAGGAGGGTTTGTAGCAATATGGCTAACACTTAAAACTGGAGGGTTTAAAGCATCAGCAATAAAAATGTCTCCATCAACACCATAGTATTTAAGGTTTAATCTTGCGCCTCTAACCATTTTAAGGTCAACATCACTACCAAAAACCTTTTTAACACCTATCAACCCAGCTTCAATAAGAATTGTTCCAGTTCCACAAAATGGATCATAAATACATTCATCTAAATTATCTACCTTAACCCTTGAAAGGTTAACCATGCATCTAGCAATCTTAGGTTGAAGAGCTGATGGATGAAAAAAAGGTTTTTTTCTTGGAGACCTTAAACCAAAACTTTTAGTAGGAGAAGATAAAACTAAGCCAAAAAGAAAAGAACCACCTGAAAAAACCACTAAGAAGGTTTTGTCTGGCTTTTCAAGATTAACCTTAACATTTGAAAACCTTTTTGAAATTATTTCTCCAATTCTGCTTTCAACAATTTTAACGCTAGACTTTAAACCTTTATCAATACACTTAAAATTTACAGCAAAACTTTCCCCACTTGACAGGTAGCTCTCAAAACTGACATCTTTAACGTTTTTTAAAAACTCTTCAACAGAAGAATCTTTAACATAAGCAAGCTCTAAGCATGCCATATTTGCATAAGCTGCTCTTTCACAAACTATCCTTCCAGCTTCAGCTGAAGCATCAACCCTTAAAATACGCGGGGGAGAGTTAAAAAAGTTAAAGTAAAAATTTTCAGCTTCAAAAATAGCTTTAACTTCTGCTTTTGGTAAAGTAGGATGTTCACCTGAAACTAATATAAAAATCATTTTAAAGGTTTAATGATTTTAAAGCTTCAACAATTAACTGCTTAACAGATATAAGGCTCACATTCCTTGGTATAGTATCTGTTGCAACAATTTTTTCCACACCACTTTCAATAATTTTTTCATAGGCACCATTAACAAGCAAAGGATGGACACATGCAGAGTAAACCCTTTTAGCACCCATACTTTTCAACATTTTTGCAGCCGTTGCTGTTGTGCCTCCAGTACTTATAATGTCATCAAAAATTACGGCATCCCTATCCTTCACATCAAACACACCCTCACACTTCATAGAAATTTCACCTGTAACTCTATCTCTTTCCTTCTTAAACCAACCTGAATCCCAACCGTAGATGTTTACAACATCCTTAACCATTTTAACAGCCTTTTCATCAGGAGCAAAAGCTACAGGTCTTTCAAGGTTGAAATTGTTCTGAAAATATTCTGCTAAAAGCTTGACAGCTGAAAGGTTTAAACATTTAAAGCCTACATCCTCAAAAACTCCTGAGTCATGGATGTCTACGGTAATAAGGAAGTTTAAACCTAAACCTTCAAAAATCTTTAAGATTGTTTTTACGCTTACAACTTCATAAGGCCTAAAAACCTTATCCTGTCTAGCATACGCAAGATAAGGTGAAACTGCAACAATATTTCTTGATTTAAGCTTTCTGGCGTTATCAATCATAAGAAAAAGTTGGATAAGATGGGTATCCTGCGGAGGATACGTAGATTGGACTATTACAACATCTTCGCCTTCAACATTCCGAGTAAATCTTATGTAAGATTCACCGTCAGGAAAAATTTTAAACTCAACCTTAACCACGTCAACTCCAAACTCTTTAGCAACACTTTCACCAAGAGTTGTTGAAGCAGGCCCAGGAACAACAATCATTCTTAACCACTAATAGTAGAGGTTTATTAAGGGTTTCTTAATATTTTCTACTAGTGAAAACTTTTACCATTAAAGTTTACCCTCAAGTAGAGTGAATAGATAATGTGGAAAATTGTTCGCCCTGACGCTGTAAAAATTTTGGAAGATAACCTGTGCTTATCAAGCCTTAAAAGATACTTTGACGTTGTCTTTAACAAGAAATATGCTAAATTTCTACTAGCAAGAAGGATTAAAGCTGATTTTAGCTTTGAAGATTCAACAGAAAAGCTTTGGATTATTCACGAAAAATTAACAGAGGAGTTTTATAAGCTTGAGAATAAAATTGACCTTAAAGAGTTAAGTTTTGAAGACCTACCTGAACAGGAAAGGTCATATCTTGACCTTAAAATTGAGATTGCAAAAAGAATATTGAAGGAATGCCATTTTTGTGTTAGAAGGTGCGGAGTTAACAGGCTTGAGGGTAAAACAGGATTTTGCGGTTGCGGAAGTGAGATTACTGTTTCAACCTATTTTGAACATTTAGGTGAGGAGCCTGAACTTGTACCATCAGGAACAATTTTTACTTGTGGTTGTAGTATGCGTTGTCTTCACTGCCAAAACTGGACAATTTCGCAATGGATTGAAGAAGGTGAAAAATTTAAGGCTGAAGAATTGGCAAAAATTGTTGAAAAACTTAGAAAAAACGGCTGTCGTAACGCCAATCTTGTTGGAGGAGACCCTACACCTTGGCTTAAAAATTGGCTTGAAGTTTTTAAACATGTTAACGTTAACATTCCCGTGGTCTGGAACAGTAATGCTTACTACAGCGAAGAAACAGCTAAACTTCTTGCAGGGTTTGTTGATGTATATCTTCTAGATTTTAAATATGGTAAAAACGACTGTGCAAGTAAAATTTCAAACGCACCTAGCTATGTTGAGGTTGCACAAAAAAACCATTTATACGCATTAAAATATGGAGAACTCATAATAAGAATTCTGCTTTTACCTCAACATATCCAATGTTGTGCAAAACCTGTTATTAAGTGGATTAGGGATAACCTAGGTTCAGATGTTAGAGTAAATATCATGGACCAGTATAGGCCTGAATGGAAAGCATATGAAATCCCTGAACTTAGAAGACGTTTAATTCAAAGTGAATATATGGAAGCTTTAAAATTTGCAAAAAACATTGGATTAAAAAATTTAGCTTAATCTTCACCTTTAAACCTTATTTTCCCCATACCTAGTAGAAGCTTAAATTCTTCAAAAGACAATTTTTCACCTTTCCTAAACTTTTCTTCAGCGTTTTTAACAGTCTTTTCTACATTGCTTATACTTTTTTCAAGTTTTTTAAGTAGAAGCTCTTCTTGAAGGTTTTTAAGCTTACTTTTAAGTTTACCAATTTCACCGTAAACGTTTTCCATCCTAGCTTTAACTTCCCCAATTTCCTTGACAAGCTCTTCTCTGGCCATCTTCAACTTTAAAATTTCATTGTAAACCATGTTTAACTCTTCAATTTTTCTTCTTCTTAAATCCTTTAACTTTGAGATTTCGCTTCCTAAACATGTAAGTTTCTGCTTTAACACGGTTATTCCGTCTTTACTGTTAGAAATCTTATGCGTTAACTCATCCATTTTTTCATGAATTTTTGCCTCCTCTTCTAAGCTTTTAACCCTAGCTATAAGATTTTTTTCTTTAACAGGATTATACCTCTCAGTTTGAAGTGTCCATTCTAAACTTTCAATCTCTCTTTTTACCTCTTCAGCAGGTTTAGATGTAAACTTTTTAAGGTTAAAAATTTGCTTTTTAAACACTCTAATTTCCTCAAATTTGGAGGAAAGTTCAACCTTTAAATTTTCAGCTTCACTTCTTAAGCTTGAAATTTTAAGGCTTAACTCGTTTTTGGCGTTTTTAAGCTCCTTAGACTTTAATTTTAACTCTAGAATTTTACTTTCAATAGCTCTTTTTTTGTCAACCTTTCTTTCAAACTCCTCTTTTAACTTACCTGCCTCCATCTCGGTTAATGCTAACTCCTTACTTAAACTCTCAATTTGACTTTCAATGTTCTCATTCAACTTTACTTCAACCTTACTAGATTAAGCATTTAAGGGTTTAGATTTAATTTTTATGTTGAAGAACCTTGCTTAGTGCAAAAGCCGCCATAAAAATGCTTAGGAATTATCTTAAAGGACAAAGAAAAATTGCTGTTTTTGCTTTAACAACAAAATGTAACTGTAGATGTATAATGTGTGGAATGTGGAGGCAACCTCCAACCTCCATCAACCTTAATGATGTACTAAAAATTTTAAGATTACTTAGAGAAAACAACTTTTTTATAGTTTATTTTACTGGTGGTGAGCCTAGTCTTCATGAAAACATCGTGGAGATTGTTAGATTCTCCGAAAAACTTGGCCTCTTAACATCCTTAACAACAAATGGCACTATTTCTAAAGATTTGTTAAAGAACCTTAAAGCTGCAGGTTTAAGGTTGCTCAGCATTTCCCTAGACCACTGGAAACCTGAGGTGTGTGAAAAAATTCGGAGAGTTAAAGGTATAATGCAAAAGCAAGTTGAAGCACTACTCTATGCTAAAAGTTTAGGTTTAAGTGTGTATGCTTTAGCTTACATTAACCCCTACCTAGTTGAGGATAATTCCATCAAAAAATTTGTGGAATACTGTAATCTTAAACTTCAAGTACCCGTTGGTTTTTGCTATCCAACTGAGGCGGAGGTTAACAGTTACAAGCTGTATGGCGAATTTAACGAGGATGAGCTTAAGCTTAGGCTGAGAAAAGCCGTAATGAATATTCTTGAAATGAAAAGGTCAGGTTATATGATTATGAATAGCTTAACCTACCTTGAGGATATCTTAAACTCTCAGGGAAATGGTAAACCAAACTTTTGCTGTAAAGGTGGGGAGGATGTTGTTTACATTGATTGGATTGGAAATGTTTATCCCTGCTTCCTAGGGAAGAAACTTTTTAACTTTCTTGAGGATGATCAGCCAAAATTTCTGAAAAATGTTTACTGTGCTAAGTGTTTTATAAACTGTTTTAGAGAGGTTTCGCTCATACCACAAATATTTAAATTTCCAAAAAACTTGTTGAAAGAAGCTTTACCATCCATCAAGGTTGATAGGGAATTTTTACGCACCCTCCTCACCGCTAGTTAAAACCCTTAAAATTGAGGCATGCAAACCTACAAAGTTGGTAAATGTTTTTGCAGAACATGCAATAAGAGAAAAGTCAAGTCTAAGCCTTGTAACAGCATCAAAAACATCTTTACTTAAAAGGTAAACACCACTTTCAACAACATATTTTTCAAGGGCAGATTTAAGTGAGCCGGGATTTGAAGCCCAGTCAAGAATTTCCTTAACCTTTGCTACTGGTAGAAGGTCAACCTTTGATAAAACATTCAACTGTGGTAAGGTAAATCTTAGAAAAACTGCTGCTGAAAGAAAAATGTTTGATGCATAGTTAAATGGGTTTAAACAGAATGGTGCATCAAAAAGGTATAGTACAATTTTACCATCAGCTTTAATCTCTTTAGCAATTAAAGGCCCACTAACCCTAAAAGCAAAAAGTTCCATTTGACCAGGTGTGTCAACAATTAAATATTTTGGATTAATTTCTTCAATTTCCCTATTAACCTGTTCCATTTTATCCACAATTATATCCGAGGCTAAAAGTAAAGCACCATTAGGACCAAGCCCATACTTCTCCATAAGCTTGTCAACAGAAACATAGTTTCTAATATCAACATCGGGCTTATAAGGTAAACTTAAAACTCCAGGGTCAAGATTTAATGCTGCTACATCTTCACCTTTCTTAAAAAACCATTCTAGCAAGGCAGCGGTAAGCATAGACTTTCCTGAGCCTGCTGTTCCAACAATAAATATTGCATACATTTTTTCTGTAGTTTTTAATGTCTTCTTTAAGATAAGTTTTATTAGAAGAAAAAGGTAAGAAAGAAATTTTAGTTAACAGGCGTCATAATTGTGGAAACAAGTTTTTTCTCAGAGAAAACTTTACAATGCCATATATGAGGTTAGTGATGACTCTTTTACAATGTCATTTTACGAGTTAACATATATTAACTGGGTGATTGAAAAACTTGAGATTTCAAGTAAAAGTACCATTTTAGATGTTGGTTGTGGGTCTGGTAAAGTTTTAACCTTTATATGTTGTTTAAAAGGATGTTACGGTGTGGGGGTTGACATATCCGTTAAAGGCTTAAAAAAAGCGTATACGTATGCTAAGGAGTTAAATGTTAAGAATAAATGTGACTTTGTTGTTGCTGATGTAAGGTTTCTACCTTTTAGAAGAAACATTTTTACTTCCATCATTTGCAACCATGTGCTTGAACATGTTGAGGATGATTTTAAAGTTATGGAGGAGGCAGTTTCATCCCTAAATTTTGGTGGTAGAATGTATGTTGCCTCTCCAAACACCTATAAACGTGCCTTAATACTTATCCAGCTAGAGTATAGAGTTGGAGACAAGCACCATGGACATTTAAGACACTATAAAGCTGAAACTTTAACAACCTATCTTTCAAAGCTTAATACAAGGGTTTTAGAGGTAGCCTACTACGACAACCTAATAAGGAAAATAGCATTTACCCTACCAAAAATTGGAGGCTTTGAGCAATATTCTCTCAATAGCACAGGTTTAAGAAAAAGATTTAGTGAAGCATTATGGCTTGTTTCGGAGAAAATTGAAAAAAAGATAAGACGTATACCTACAGGTTTAAACCTTTATATTGTAGCCGTAAAGAGTAAGAGTTTAAACTAACTGAAAACTTAAAAGAAAGAGTGTAGGCTTAACAATTCTATGGTGGGAAGGTTCTACTTTTTCTTAGAAAGCCACCATTTTAGGTACTCGCTTTTCTCTCTTTTCTTTTCTTCATCAACGCTAGATTTTGCAATGTTCCTTTTTCTAAGTTCTTCGATCTCGTGGTAGTTTAACGTTAAACCGCAAACCTTGCAAGAATAAAGCTTTGTTTTTACATCATAAAACATTTCCCCACCACATTCAGGACAGTATTGAACCATTTTTCCCTTTTACCCCGACCAATATTATGATGTTAATAAAGTACATGATAAGTATTTTGAGATACCGAAACCTTAAACTACCCAAACACGTTGTCATATGTAGGTTAAGCCTAAATTTTTAGGTGAATTTCTTGATTGTTGAAGCTAAACTGTATGAAAAGTTTAAGGATTCTATTGTTAGATGTAAAGTTTGTCCTAGAAGATGTTATATAGCTGACGGGAAAAGGGGGTTTTGCGGAGTTAGGGAAAATAAAGGTTCGATTCTTTATGCTTTAACTTATGGTAAGCTTACAGCTTTAAATGTTGACCCTATAGAGAAGAAGCCTCTTTTTAACTTTTGGCCTGGAAGCTACACTTTCTCGATATCTTCTGTTGGATGCTCCTTTACCTGTCCGTGGTGTCAGAATTGGAGTATATCTCAAGCCAAGCCTGAAGAAGTTTCTATGGAAGAAGTTTCATCTGAAAGTGTTGTTAGGTTTGCTAAAAATTATGACTGTATCTCTATAGCTTATACCTATAATGAACCTATAATATGGTTTGAATATGTTCTGGACACATCAATAATAGCAAAAAAAGAAAAGCTTCTAAACATCCTTGTAACCAATGGTTATGCCACGGAAGACACCATAAATGAGTTTTCACCCTATATTGATGCCGCTAATGTTGATGTCAAAGCTTTCAATCCTGAATTTTACCAAAAATACTGTAAAGCAAAGATGGATGATGTATTAACTGCAATCGAAAAAATGGTTGAAAAAGGCTGGCATGTTGAGGTAACCTACCTTATAATTCCAAGCTTAAATGACAACTTTGAGGAGATAAGGAAAATGGCTAGATGGGTTGTAGATAAGCTTGGACCAGATACTCCTACTCACTTTAGCAGATTTTTTCCCATGTATAAGATGATAAAATTACCGCCAACACCATTAAACCTTATAATTAGAGCTAGAGAGATAGCGTTGAAGGAAGGTTTACGCTACGTTTACACCGGAAACGTTGCTGGACATGAGGGGGAAAACACTTATTGTCCGTCATGTGGAAAAACGCTTGTTAGAAGAGTTGGTTTTGAAGTTTTAGAGTGGAATTTAAAAGAGGATAAACGTTGTCCACAATGTGGTGAAAAAATTGTAATTAAAGGTAAATTTGAGCGTGTAAGAAAAACAAGATTCTGGTGAAAAGAAGTTTTTTATGGTTATCTTCACCTAAAAATTTTCATTTTTCCGTTAAATCTAGAGTTAATTAAGACAATTTTTCACCTTAAAATATTTAGCTTGGATTGTTTTTAAACAAAATTAGGTTGGTGGTTTAATTTGAAGTTTGGAATAGCTTTTTCAAACATGCAACGAGGTTTAATTGACAGACTTAAAATTTTAGATGATATTGTAATTGAAGCTGAGAAGCTTGAGTATGACTCTTTTTTTACAATGGACCATTACATGCTTCCATGGGGTAACGAAACCTTTGAAACATGGGTTTATTTATCCTACCTTGCAGGCAAAACGTCTAAAATTAGGCTTGGAACATGTGTTACACCCATACCTTTTAGACCTCCAGCCATACTTGCAAAGATGGTTTCAACTTTAGACATAATTTCAGGTGGAAGAGTTATTGTTGGAGTTGGTTTAGGATGGTATCAAGCTGAATTTGAAGCATACAGTAGCTGGGATTCTAATGTTGTAAGATTTGAGAAAACTAAAGAGGCTCTAGACATTATGAGTAAACTCTGGGTTGAGGAAAAGGTTAACTTTGAAGGAAAATATTATAGGGTTAAGGATGCTGTTCTTCAACCAAAACCAATTCAAAAACCATACCCACCATTATGGTTTGGAGGAACAGGTAAAAAAATGCTTAAACTTACAGCTGAAAAGGGTAGTGGGCTGGTTAGTGTTGGACCAAGATGGGCTCCAAACTATGTAACAAGTGAGAATTACCATAAACTTACTGAAAAAGTTAAGAAAATTAGGGAAAAGATGGGGAAAACAAACGATTTTACATTTGCATGTATCATGGCTCAACATGAAAACTTTAACGAGTTTGTAAAAGAAATCGAAGAATACAAAAAAGCAGGAATGAACTATCTTATTCTTGGGATAGTAAGAGTAAGGGATGGAGTAACCCTCCTTAAAAAATTTAGGGATGAAATTGTTTTAACAATCACATAAGAACTTCAACCTTCACTAGCTTTAATCATAAGCTTGTTAAACATTATTCACTACAACGTCAACCTTAACAGCTACTAGTAATGAAAAAACATGTTAAATTTAAGGCTAAGAGCTTTAAACTTAACTTTTCTCATGAATTTTAGATAGTAACCATTTTTATCTCTTTTCACCTCAAACTTTGCTGTACCTTAAGGAAGGAGTATTATGGCTAACAGCTTAAAGTTAGATAAGAAGTTAGAAAATCACACCAGTAAGAACTCAAATCCAGCAGCATCCTCAATCAACAAGCATGCATATATTAAAGATAAAAACACGCTTCTCCAACTCTCCTCAGATTACAGTAGAACGTTTAAATTGCTTCTTGAAACTCGTAAAAAAGTTGTATCCGTAAAAGAGATAACAGAAGAAAATGGATTAAACACAAGTAATAGTTGGCTTGTTAAAACCGGGCTTTTTCTTATTTTAGCAGTACCCGAACCGTTCATTAGCGACATTATTGGAGCAACTTTATTGTGTGTAGGAGCTTTTAAAGAAAAAGCAAATAGGAAAAGCTGCATAAAGGATTACTATCGCGAATTTCATGAAAACTTGCAGAATATTTTGAAACTTAAAAAAGAGATTGCAACCCTCTAAACATAATTTAAATTTAGAATTAGAGTTTTTAGGATGCTAGCTTACCAGCCTACAAACATTTTCTACACTTTTGTTTTTGTTAAAAAGCTCCACGATTAATGAGCATTCTGCGAATAGCAGGGTTTCTTGATGAAATTTCTTTTAGTACTTCCTCAAAAACTTCATCCTCCCTAAGCCGGTATTTTAAGTATACTCCAGTCCGTCCAACGTTATCTCTTCTAGTTAAAACTTTAACTCTTTCATTTACAATTTCAACACTAACTCCAAGCATGGATGCAACCTTAGCTTCTCTTCCAATTATTGAACTTTCTACATGTCCTTTTTCTGTTGGTTCAATGAGCATCAACCTTTTGTCTACACCAACAACTCTTACATCCTTTTTCAACTCTTCAAACCCTACTTCACCACCAAACTTGTAAAACTCTCTTTCATTTTTTGTCATCTTTACAAGTGGAAAGCTTACAACTGTAAGCTCATCCAAGTAAATGTATGCTTTAACAACATTCCTAGGTGATGCTTGAACTATAATCCTATCATATATTTTAAACCTTTCAGCTTCAAGCAAGGTTTCAACCTCATAGGATGGAACAACATCAGTCAATACAACATCAACATCACTACTCTTACTTACATCACCTCTAGCAATACTTCCATGAGTTATTGGTGAAAAACCTCCCTTAACAAAGACTTCCATTATTTTTAAAGCTTTTAAACGTAAATTTTTAAGAAGAACCCATCTATCTTCGTCGTAGAGGACTTCTCTAAGTTCCCACTTACTTAAAGGTTTTTTAACCTTAAACATTAGCTAAAAAATATTCTTCAACAACATCTTTAGCTTTTTCCCTTCTTTTTTGATGTTCCAGTAAAAATGCTCCAACCTTGTCAGCTAGTAAAGATTTACACTCCCCACATAACATGCTGCCAGATTTACAACCACTCCAAATCCTCCTAATTTTACTATCATCCTCTTCAAAAAACCAGTAAAGATAATGGTATACGCTACAAATTTCAGGTGAACCTCCAAGTTTTTTCTGTTCCGCAACAGTTGGTTGACCTCCTGTAAACGCATTAAACACCTTTTTTCTAGCAACTTCAGGCGGGTCCACTACAAATATACATGTTTCAGGCTCTGAAGCGGACATTTTACCCTCCCTTCCAAGCCCTGGAAGAAACTTAGAATGTATTTGAGCAGGTTTATAGTATCCAAGTTTAGAGGCAACATCTCTGGCAACTCTCCAATAGGGATCTTGATCTATTGCTGCGGGAATTAAGCATGGAATGTTTTCTCCTGTTAATTCAGACTCTAAAAAGCAGGGCACGATTTGAATTGCCGGGAAAAATATTAAACCTATGTTTGTTGAATCCTCAAAACCAAAAACTGCACGAACAACTGAGAAGTTTATATGTTTAGCCACCTTGATAGCAAGCTTATACATTAAACCCATGTTTTTAATATTCGAAATTATCTTAGTTTTGTTCTTATCAAAACCTATTGCAACAACATCTAAAGCATTATCATACATATAGCTTATTGAAGTTTCAACTTCAAAGTTGTGATGAATAAGAAATTTTTCGTCATCAGTCATTTGAAAGTAAAGCTTAGCATTAAAAGTATCTTGAAGATACTTTGTAAAAACCCATGGAAGTATATGTCCTATATGAACTGGACCTGAAGGCCCCCTACCAGTATAAAGAATGAATTTTCCACCCGACATGTAAAAATTTAAAATCCAGTCAAAATCTCTATGACAGAAGAAGAAGTTTCTTCTTAAGAGAAAATGTAATTCTCCAGAGTACTTTTTAACCTTGTCTAAAATTTCCCCTACTAATGGTTGGGTACCAAACTTTTTTATAAGCTTCTCATAATCTACCTTACCAGAAACTTTCCATGGAGTTACAACCATTTCCTCCTCTGCCACAACAATCCCCCAGTTATTTTAAACATCAATGTTTAAAAGTTAACTTGCTTATAAATTGAAGGATAAGCATCTAGTAACTAGGTTTGAGGGTAGAAAAAGAAGTTGTCCATAGACAAAGTTTCTTACGATATTCTAACCGTTTTAAAGGAAAGAGGAGGAAGCTTAAGCTTTGACAATCTTAAAGAAACTTTAAATCTTGATGAATCTTCGCTTACACGAAACATTTTAAGCTTAGAGAAAAAGGGTTATGTTAAAACATTTGAAGAGAAAAAAACTTTTTACAGTTTAACTGATGAAGGTAGAAGTTGTGTAAGTGAAGGGTTACTTGAAAGAAAAATCTATGAGGTTGTAGCTAGCCTTGGCGGAATTCTTCCAGTAGAGAATATCACTAAACACTTGGATATGCCAGAAAAGCTTATAGATGCCGCCTTAGGTTGGCTTGTGAAAAAAGGTTGGGGTAAAATTTTAAGGGAGGATAAAACTGTTAGGGTTGATCCATCCATTAAGCCTGTTGAAGGTTTGGATGAAAAACTTTTAAAGAGAATCTTTGAAGAAAGAGAAATTGAGGATAAAAATCTTAGTAGTGAAGAATTTAAAGTTGTTTTGGAGCTTAAAAAAAGAGGACTTGTTAGGGAAAAAACTGCTTCATTAAGGTACGTCCAGTTAACTAATGAAGGATTAAACTACGTTGAAGAGGTTAAAAAAGCCGAGTTTAAACCTAAACCTGAAATCTCTATTTTAACAAGTGAAATTATTACTTCTGGCAAGTGGCGTGAAGTTGAATTTAAAAAATACGATGTAACAGCTCAGCCACCAACAATCTATCCTGGGAAAAAACACTTCTTCCTAGAGTTTATTAGGCAACTTAAAAACATACTTGTATCCCTAGGTTTTGAGGAGGCTGACGGACCCTATGTGGAGCTTGAATTTTGGAATTTTGACGTCTTATTTCAACCTCAAGATCATCCTGCAAGGGAGATTCATGACAGTTACCAGGTTAAAAATCCAATGTATGGTGTGTTAAAAAATGAAAACTTAGTTAAAAAGGTTAAAAAAACACATGAAAATGGTTGGATTACAGGTTCTACCGGTTGGAGATATGAGTGGAGTTTTGATGTCGCCAGAAAACTTGTTATGAGAAGTCAAACAACAGCTGTTTCTGCAAGATTCCTTTTTGAAAGAAAAAAGGTTCCAGTAAAAATGTTTTGTGTTTCAAGGGTTTTCCGTCCTGATGTGTTGGATGCTAAACATGCTATGGAGTTTTACCATTGTGAAGGAATAGTAGCTGATGAAAACTTAAACTTTAAACACCTACTTGGAATGTTAAAAAAAATTGTTAATGCGTTAGGAATTGAGAAAGTTAAATTTAAACCTGGATATTTCCCATTTACAGAACCTAGTGTTGAGGTTTTTGTTTACCATCAAAAAATAGGTTGGATGGAGTGTGCTGGTGCAGGCTTATTTAGACCGGAAGTAACTCTTCCACTTGGAGTTAAATGCCCTGTTTTGGCGTGGGGTATAGGTGTTGATAGGCTTGCTATGGTTAGGCTTGGTGTTGACGATATAAGGGAGCTTCATACTAGAAGGCTTGATTACCTTAGAGCAAGGTGAAATCAAAGAATGCCAACCGTAAATATTTCATATAAGGATGTCTGCAGGCTGGTAGGTAGAAAGCTTAAACTGGAAGCCCTAGAAAAGGTTTTGCCTTTAATTAAATGTGAAGTTAAATCTGTTACTGGCGAGTCTATAACTGTTGAGGTTAACTCTGACAGGCCTGATATGTTTTCGGTTGAAGGAATTGCTAGAGTTTTTAAAGGATTTTTATCAATAGAAAAAGGTTGTCCTAGATATAAGGTTAAGAAAAGCAGTGTCACAATTAATGTTGATGAAAAGGTTAAAAACGTCCGTCCATTTGTTGTTGGAGCCGTAATTAGAGATGTTAAGCTGGATGATGATGGATTTCAGCAGCTTATCCAGCTTCAAGAAAAACTTCATGAAACTATTGGTAGAGGACGAAGAAGGGTGGCTATTGGGGTACATAATTTTGATAAAATTAAGCCTCCAATAACTTATACAGCTATCCCACCCGAGAAGATAGTGTTTACACCTTTAGATGGAGATAAACCCTTAACAGGAAGTGAAATTCTTGAAAAAACCTTTCAAGGTAGGAAGTATGGATACATAATTGAAAAGTATTCTTGCTATCCTATACTTTTAGATGCTAAAAACATGGTTTTGTCAATGCCTCCAATAATAAACGCGGAGGATACAAAGGTTAAACCTGAAACAAAAAAACTCTTTCTAGACATTACTGGATGGAGTTTTAATGCTGTAAACCAAGCTTTAAACATTCTTACTACAAGTCTTGCCGAACGTGGAGGAAAAATTGAAGGTGTTAAGGTTGTTTACCCTAGAGGCTATAAACCAAGAGTTTTTTGGGCTGGTGAGCTAAACCCAACCAGAATTAATGTAAGCCTAGATTATATTAATGCCGTTTCAGGTTTGAATTTAAGTCTTAAAGATGCTGTTAAACTTGCTGAAAAATCACGCTTTGATGTTAAAGTTGAAAAAACCAAACTAAATTTAACAATTCCACCATACAGGTTTGATATTCTACATCCAGTAGATGTTGTTGAAGACTTGATAATAGCTTATGGGTATGATAAGGTTAAACCTGAAGAACCTAAAACATTTACAGTAGGAAAACTTATGCCTAAAACTTTATTCATGGATAAAGTTAGGGATTTAATGGTTGGCTTCGGTTTCCAAGAAATTGCAAACTATGTTTTAACAAGTAAGGAAAACCAGATTTATAGGATGAACTTAAAAGATGAGGATGTAAAACTTATTGAACTTTTAAACCCTAAAACACTAGAATTTTCAGTTGTTCGCGGATGGCTTATTCCAGGACTCTTAATCTTTCTATCACACAACACGCATGTGGATTATCCACAAAAAATTTTTGAATGTATGGATGTTGTTGTGTTTGATGAAGAAGCTGAAACTAAAACCAGAAACGAGTTAAGAGTTGCAGCTGCAATCTGTAACTATAAGGTAAGCTATGAAGATATTCAATCCATACTTTACATGCTACTTAAAAACCTTAATATTAATGATTGGATTGTTGAGGAAACCACTCATCCAAGCTTTATTCCTGGAAGAGTGGCAAAAATAAAGTTTAATGGTGAAGATTTAGCAGTTTTAGGAGAAATTCATCCAAAGGTTCTTGAAAACATTAACTTACCAAATCCCGTTGCAGCTTTCGAGTTAAACTTGATGAAACCATTAAGCATATATTTAACCATGAATCAATCAACGTTTTACTAAAAAACGTTTTTTAACTCAAAACTTGTGTAAACCTCCACGTTTAAGTTAAAATATTAATTAACCAATAATTTTTTATGCTGAAACCACCGTTCTCCAGAAACCCGCGGAGACGGTTCCAACCTAGTAAGCGTTCGTTCTTAAGGAACGCTATCGATGAGGAAGGAAAAAACCCAGCCGTGGAACATGGAGGATGGTGGCAGCAAAAAGTCAGCTTACACTATCAAGGATAAAAGGCCTCTTTGAAGGTGAAGTCTATTTTCAGCTTGAAACCATACAACAGACCATGGACCATCGATAACTTCATTAGTAACTTCCCTTCCGCGGTCAGCTGGTAAGCAATGCATGAAAAGACAATCTTTTTTTGCGTACTTAAAAAGTTCAACAGTAACCTGGTACTTTGGTAGAAAGTCTTTAAGTCTTTTCTCCATTTCAGATTCAAAACCCATCGAAACAAACGTATCAGTATAGATTATGTCAGCATCCTTAACAGCATCCTCAGGTTCTGAAGTTAACTCTATTTTTGAACCTGAAGCTGTTGCAAATTCTTTAGCCAGTTTTAAAACTTCACTTTTAGGTTCATAACCTTTTGGACATGCAATGCTCATATCTAAACCAAATTTTGCACAACCTATAAGCAAAGACTGGCAAACGTTGTTTCCATCACCAATCCATGCAAGCTTTAAACCATTTAATCTACTCTTAATCTTGTAGATTGTTAGGAAGTCGGATAAGGCTTGACATGGGTGGTAAAGGTCTGATAAGGCATTAATAACTGGAATTGTAGTGCTTTCTGCAAGCTTAACAAGAGTTGCATGATTTTTAACTCTAGCAACTATACAGTTAACATAACGCTCAAGAGTTTTACCGGTATCATAAATAGTTTCACCTCTGCTAAGCTGGGATTCGCTCCAATTAAGTGTAATAGTATTTCCACCAAGCTGTTTAACAGCAACCTCAAAAGAAACTCTTGTTCTTGTTGAAGGTTTCTCAAACAACAAAACAACAAATTTACCGGAGAGTTTTCTTGAAAATTTTTTAAGATTTTTCTCTATTCTTAAAGATTCCTTTAAAAATTCCCAAAGCTCTTCAACAGAAAAATCTGCTAATGTTAAAAAATCTCTACCTTTAAGATTCAAGTTACTCTACCTAGACCTAAAATTTACCAAGCAACTGATTAACAAAAATTTTAGGGTCAAAAGGTTGTAAATCTTCATACCCACTTCCAACACCAACAAAAATTATTGGCTTTTTTGTTATGTACGAGATTGATATAGCCGCTCCACCTTTAGCATCTGCATCCATCTTAGTTAAAATTGAAGCATCAATAGGAACATATCTATTAAATTCTTCAGCTTGAAAAACGGCATCATTCCCAGTTAAAGCATCACCTACAAAAATTACAAGGTCCGGTTTAACAACCCTAACAATTTTACGCATTTCCTCCATAAGGTTTACATTTGTTTCCATTCTTCCAGCAGTATCAATAAGAACAACATTTATCCCTTTTGCTTCAGCATGAAAAACTGCATCAAAAGCTACAGACGCTGCATCAGAACCATAACTATGCTTAATCATTTTAACTCCAAGATTTTTAGCATGATATTCAAGCTGCTCTATTGCACCAGCCCTATAAGTATCGCTACAGGCAACAACAACAGAAAAATTGTTATCCAGGAAAAATTTTGCAAGTTTAGCTAGAGTTGTTGTTTTTCCACTACCATTAATACCAACAAAAACTATTGTAAGTGGTTTTCTTTCCATTCTTTTTTTCTCAGCAAGTTTTAAAAGCTCAATTTTTTCTCCACCACACGTAAGAACTTCAATTAAAACGTTCCTAACTAAGTCTTCAACAACCTTTTTCTTATTGTCAAATCTTTTAACCTTAATTTCGCTAATCTTTTTAGCTGTTTCATCGATAATTTTTTCTGCAACTTCGAATGCAACGTCGTTCTCGATAAGTGTTAGCTTAAACTCTTCAAGTAGTGGTTTAACATCCTCTTCTGAAAGGCTTGTTGTTGAAACTTTATCAATAAAAGAGTTTAAAGCCTTCTTAAGTTTTTCAAACATACAAAAATTCACGCTTTTAAGGCGCCAGCAACTTTTTCAGCTTCTCTTCTTAAAATTTCCATTCTTTCCAGTACATTTGAAAGTTGTTGTTGAAGCGAACTTCTTACATTGTTAAGCTCATTTGCCCTACTTTCAAGGAAAGATACGGCATCTTTAGTAGACTTTTCAATTACAACACCACCGCCAACACCAACAAGAACCCTTTCAACGTTGGAAATTTTTGCTATAACATAAGAATTTGCACCAGTAGGTATAAGAAGTTCATCACCAACCTTAAGTTTTTCAAGGTTTTGAATAGTTGTAGCAGCTATGCTAAGCTCTCTAAGCGCTGAATCCACGATTCCGATTCTAACCTGCAACTCATTACTAACGTTTTCAAGCATTCTAAGTTCAACAACAAGGTTTCTTAGCTTTTCTTCTACATCCTTTTCCTGACTATATTTTTCACTCAACGAAGCTCAACTCCCGCAATCATACGTATAAGAGGATTCCTAGCTTCTGCAGGATTTATCTCCTCAACCTTAACAATTTTTATCTCATTCCTTTTAAGCTTATTCTTGCTACCAATATCGCTGTAAACTTTTTCTAAAGCTTCCTTCAAACTTAAACCCCGAACCTCTTTACTAAAAAATAAAACTTTAAAGTTAACTTTAGCCTTGCACACAACCCTAAACGTTTTAACCTCACTCATCAAAGACAACCCCACAAAAAGTAGGAGCAACATCATTTAAAATTAATGTTAGCGCGGTGGGTCCTAAGGCTTGACGCTCATACTACACCAAACCCCTTCAATCCTTCTCACACCCGCACTCCCCTAAGCGTCAAGCGTCCAGGTTTAGGTTGCTCCTTCCGGAGAGGTAACATGGAATACCTCTTCTCCCGGGCCTAGCCAGGTTCACCTGGTTAGATGGTTACCCAACCCCTACAGGTTGAGCAACCATCTCCGCCGACCCTAGGGGACAGGTGTTCATGGAAGGTTTTGGAGGAGTTTGATGTAGCTGTATGCGCCTCACCTTAGCTTTCGGCCCGCCGTATAGGGGGTTTGCGGTCGAACCCTTACGGGTTCTCAGGGAACCCCTAGCTCCCCGCCTAGACCCACCGCAAAAGAATATGGTATAGAAAGTTTAAGATAAATTTTCCTTTAACTTTTCATTACATCTTGTTAAACTTTAACTTTTTTTCTAACGTCTTTTTTAGTTTATCTATTGTTTTTACTGGCGTTGGGTTTATTTTGTTTATAACTGCAAGGTAGAAGCTTACATAATCGCCGATGTATGTTGTTGAAAGCATTTTTGAAAGTTTACTTTTACCTTTGCCGTAAACCTCGAAAACTTTCTCTGTTTTTTCTTTCAAAATTTCCTTTAAGATTTCTATTCTAACTTTAATCTCTAAAGGTTCATCGTTATCTCTTAAAAGTATAACTGAAAGAAAGTTTAAAAGGGGAGGTTTAATGTTTTCCCAACCTACAACCTCGTTATGGTTTAATTCTGGAAGAATATCGTGTTTACAGAATACCTTACTGTTTTCGTTTATCTGAGTTTTCCACCTGTAAGCTACACTACTAAGCCATCTAAATCCGTAAATTACTGGAAGCTTGTCTTTAAGGTTTAAAGCTAAAATTTTAGCTTCATTATGGTGTAGAGGTGTTGAGGGTTTTAAATCTTCATAAAGGCTTCTTAAAACATTTAATGCTTCCATGAATTCACTTCTAAACCCCTTAACTAACCCAAGCTTTTCCAGAATTAATGCTGGCGGTATAAAAAGGTAGGGTAAGGCAAGTCTGGGTTGAAAACCTGAAGGAACTTTAATATGTTTAACATTAAACCTTAAACAGTATTCTTCAAGTAGCCCACCTGAGCTTAAACCGATAATTGTGCAACCCTTTTTTGATGCTAAGGAAAAGCTATTCAAGGTTTCTTGAGTATTGCCAGAATAGCTTATGGCGAAAACAAGAGATTTGCTGCCTAAGTACCCTGGAATTATAGAGTCTCTGCAAACTTCCATGGATAAAGTAGCCTCCTCATAACACCAATCTTTTAAAAGGCTTCCACCAATAGAGGAGCCTCCCATGCCAAGGAATACAACATTTAAAAAATCCTTGTTTTTAAGCCACTCCACATCAAAATTTTCAGCCAGCCTAAAAGCATCTTCATAGTAGTTGGGAGTAGATTTTAAGGCATCAGCCATCCTAAAGCTATCAATTGTAGAAATAAGCTCAATATTATCTAAGTCATCTTTTAAAGACAAAAGTTGTCACCATAACAGTTTTTACTTCAAGTAAGTAGAATCTATACTCAATTTATAAGGTTAAGTTCTGAAAGCGGTTAAAGTTGAATCTTCCACTAAATGTTTAACTTATCAATTTTCTGGATTTGAATTTAAGCATAATCTTTTAGTTTAAGTTTATGTTTAGATTAATCCCTATTGAAAATGTTCCCAGTAAATCCTCCTAAAAGAAAAACGTCAATAATTGTTGCAATTCCTGCATCAACAACCGCAGATGTACCACATTTACGTGAAAAAACGTTTAAAACAGGCTTTATTGGAAGAGTATTAGCAATTTTTAGGGTTGAGGAAGTTTTGATTTACAAAGATAAGGATAATAATGAAGATGTAAGGTATAATCAAGAGCTTAAGCTTATTGGAGAAATTTTAAGCTACATGGCAACACCCCAATACCTAAGGAAAAGAGTTTTTAAAGTTTCACCTAATCTTCTGTATGCAGGAATTCTTCCACCGTTAAGAACACCAGACCATCCACTAAAAAAAGGGTTGGATAAAGTTTTGAATGGTGAGGTTAGAAAGGGGTTGGTAATTAAATCTTTTAGGGAAAATTCGATTATTGACGTTGGGCTTGATAAGCCTGTAGAGGTTGAAGGGAAATTTAAGCTTGGAACAATTTTAAATGTCAAACTTTTTAAGGTTAATGGTAAGGTGAAGGGGAAGGTTATTTCTTTAGAGGAAGTAAAAGCCTACTGGGGTTTCAAGGTTAAAGCTCTAAATAAGACATTGGATGAAGTTGTTAAATCTGAGAAATTTGACCTTAAAATTGCAACTTCAAGATATGGAGAACAGCTATCCTCCATTGTCAATATAATTGTTGACAGGTGGATTAAGTCTAAGAGGGTTCTTTTAGCTTTTGGTTCACCAACAGAAGGGTTAAGAGAAATAGTTGAGCGTAGAGGATTTAAACTTGAAGAGCTATTTGATTTTACAGTTAACACCATACCCAATCAAGGAGTTGAAACCGTAAGAGTTGAGGAGGCTTTAGCTTCAACCTTAGCATTATTTAACTACCTAGTTAATGATTAAAGTTTAGTTGTGGAGGATTTAATTCTTGGTTAGAGGTGTTTTAATAGCTATTGAAGGGATAGACGGGGCTGGAAAAACAACCCAAGCATATATGCTTGTTGAGAGGCTTAGAAGTATAGGGTTAAAAGCTGAATACACAATGGAGCCAACTTATGGGCGTATAGGAGATATTTTAAGACTACATGTGTCAAGGATGAGGCGTAGAGAACCTATTTACGAAGCCCTTCTTTATGCCGCTGACAGGTTTGAACATGTAAAATTTTTTATTAAACCTAAATTGAGAAATGGGTGTATAGTGGTTTCAGATAGGTACTTATACTCTAACATAGCTTACCAAGGAGCTGCTGGTGTAGATGAAGAATGGATTAGAAAATTAAATTTTTTTGCACCAAAACCAGATTTGACAATATACATTGACATTAAACCTAGGGAAGGGTTAAAAAGAAAGAAAGGTGAAAAAAGTGTTTTTGAAAAGTTGGAGTATGAGGAGAAAGTGAGAAAAATTTACTTAAAAATTGCTAAAAGTGAGAAGTTTATCATTGTTGATGGTGTAAAAGACGTTAAGGCGGTTCATGAAGAAATTTTCAGGAATGTCTGCAAACTTTTAAGGAAAAAAGGTTTTAGTGTCCAACAATTTTGACAATTCTTAAAGGTTTAAAACCTTCCACCTTTAACCTCTTATTTATAGTTTGAATAAGCTTCTTTATTAGAATGTCAAGCGGAATCTTTCTTGTACCCTTAAAATGGTTAATAAGAATCTTAAATTTATTATGCTCTTCAAACATGAATCTTACATAGTAAAAGTCTGACCAAAGAGAAATTTCCTTTTCACCTTTCTTATACTTGTAAAGTGTACGGACAAGGAAATCTATATTTTTAACAGAATCCCTTTTAACATACTCCTTAAACTTTTCAACCTCATCTTTACCTAAAAAAATGAAAGTTGTGCCTTCAGCAATACCAACCTCAAATATACATTTTGAGCGGGGTGTTGGAGTTAAAATTTTTGGAGTTAAAGTTTCTATGCACCCGTTTAATTCTTTAAAAGCTTCAACTATAAGGATTTGAAGCTTCTCTAATGGAATTTTATACTCCACCTGCGAAAAAGCTTGAACAATGTTTGGAAATACTTCAAAGTTTCCAAACATTGGATTCTTCAACCTTAAATATTACTGGAAAAGTTACTAATATATGGTTTTCAGGTAATGGTGGATTATTTTACTCATCCATTAATTAAGAAAAACTGTGTAGAAAGCAGGCAGTACCAGCAAAACATTGTTAAAACATGCCTTAAAGGCAATACGCTTGTTGTCTTACCTACAGGTTTAGGTAAGACGTTAATAGCCGCAATTCTAACAGCCGAAAGACTTTTAAGGTTTTCCTGGGGAAGGTGTTTTATTCTTGCACCCACAAAACCGCTCATACTTCAACACTACCAAGTTTTTAAAGATGTTTTAAACCTTGAAACAAAGTACTTCACCATGTTTACAGGTGAAACTTCCCCGTCAAGAAGGGTTTTAGGGGAAGCTAAAGTAGTTTTTATGACACCGCAAATTCTGGAAAACGACATTATTACTGGAAGGATAAAACTTGAAGATGTTGTACTCCTAGTTTTTGATGAAGCTCACAGAGCTGTTGGAAACTATCCCTATGTTTTTATAGCAGACATTTACATGAAAACAAGTAAAAATCCACTGATATTAGGTTTAACGGCATCTCCAGGTTCATCTATTGAAAGAGTTGAGGAAGTTAAAAGAAACCTTAAAATATCTTTTATTGAAGCAAGAACTGAAACTAGTCCAGACGTAAAACCCTATGTTAAGCCTATTAAAGTTGAGTGGGTTGAAGTTAAACTTGATGAAACTCTTGAAAAAATTAAGATAAACCTTGAAAGTTACATTAAAGATAAGATTAAAACCTTTCATAAAGAAAATTTGCTTGAGAAGACAAGGTATAAGCTAACATTTAAAAAGTTTTGTGAAATTAGAGATAAATTTAGAAAACAAATTTCTGAACAACCTAAACCGCCTGAAAACCTTAAACATCTACTTTTAGATTTAATGTGTGTAAGATACGCTTCCCAAGCTTTAAATTTGCTTGAAACTCAAGGTTTAACAGCATTAAAAAACTTTCTTTTAAGAGTTGAGGAAAAATCTAGAAGAAGCGGATTTTCTTCAGCAAAGGAGTTTATTTTGGATGGTAGAATACAAGACATATTAAATCTTAGCGTTATTTATGAGGATGTTGGTTTAGAGCATCCTAAGCTTGCCAAGCTTAAAGATGTTATTCTAAGGGAAATTTCCACTGGAGCTAGGAGAATAATAGTTTTTACAAATTACAGGGAAACAGCAAAAAAGCTTGTAGAAACATTTAACGATGTTGAATGTGTAAAAGCTGTTAGGCTTGTAGGTCAACTTAATAAGCCATATGATTCAGGTTTAACCCAAAAAGAGCAGGCTGAAATACTTTCAAGCTTTAAAGATGGAAAGTATAATGTTTTAATTGCAACCCAAATTGGTGAGGAAGGAATTGACATATCTTCATCTGATGTTGTTGTTTTTTATGATAATGTTCCAAGCGCTGTAAGATTTATTCAAAGAAGGGGGAGAACTGGAAGAAGCGCTCCTGGAAAGGTTGTTATTCTTGTAACTAAGGGTACAATGGATGCCGTGTACTACTATCTAGCTAAAAGGAGAGAAAAGGTTATGAGGGATATTGTAGGAAGAATTCAGGTTAAGAGTTTTCAAGATTTAGGACAACAAAATATTGAAAAATTTGTTTTGGAGGAAAAAAGCATGAGGTATGGTGCAGAAGCAAATAAAAACTTACTAATCATTGTTGATAGTAGAGAAAGGAATTCTTCCGTTATTAAGGAGCTTATCAAGTTTGGGGTAAATGTTAAAGTTGAGAATCTTACAATAGGAGACTATGTTTTATCTGATAAAGTTGCTGTTGAAAGAAAAACAGCTCAGGATTTTGCATCATCAATAATTGATAAAAGACTTTTTTTTCAAGCAAAAAGCCTAATTTCAACTTATAAAAAACCGTTAATTGTAATTGAAGGTGAAGATTTGTATACAGCTTCAAATATAAATGCAAATGCTATTAGGGGAGCCATTTTAAGCCTTTTAATGGATTACGGAATACCAATAATCTTAACAAAAAACCCGTCAGAAACAGCATTCTTCCTACTATTGATAGCTGAGAAGGAACAGGTTGAAAGGGCCTCCTATCCTTCAATTCGTGGAGAAAGGAAGCCTTTAAGTTTAGCTGAACAACAAGAATATGTTGTTGCAAGCCTACCTAACGTTGAATTAACTTTGGCAAGGAGGCTTCTAAAAAGATTTGGGTCAGTTGAAGGTGTTTTTAATGCTTCAAAAGATGAGTTAAAAAATGTTCCAGGTATAGGGGATGTTATTGCTGAAAAAATTAGAAAAGTTATAACTGAAAAGTATACTGGATAAAAACCAGTTCACACCTAAAACAGCAAAAAATGCTAAAGTAGCTACTTTAATATTTTTAATGCTTTGGCATTTTGATGTCAAACAGTCAAAGTTTTTATTTTCTCATATTTTTACAGGCTTACCAGTTTTCTTAAAAGTCTTAAAATCTTAATTTCTAAACCATTTTATTTTAGCTTTCCAGCGGCTTTTTAACATGGTTTTTAAATTCCGGGTTAATCTCCAATCTTCTTAATCTTTTTAAGGGCTTCTAAAGTGCTAATTGTTAAGTCTAGAAGGATTTTAAGGTTGTTTAAATCCTTCTCCTCCCTAATTTTTTGCTCTAATTGTTGAAGCTTAACCACCAATGATTCCTCAAGTCTTATGAGAGTTGATGGAAGATTTGCCCTTAAAGCTTCCTCGTCGGATTTTACAATAACAACTTTCCTGTCACAGGTAAAGCAGTATATTTCCTCTGATGGAAGCTTAAAAAGTGGAGAGCTACATTGAGGGCAGGATTGGTTAAGCATTGTTGCACCAGTTTTAAGGGCTTCAGCCATCCTTTTAATGTTCCTATCCAACTTTTCACCACTAAAACTTATTTATAAAGTTAATATAAGATTTTTAATGTAAGGTAGTTAGTACCGGACAGGTTATAAGCTAATAACTTATGAGATTATCCTATATTTAGGTTATTCCTGTTAAAACCATACTTGGTGGTGGTTATCTTGTCTAAACGTAAACGTAAAGCAGAAATTTATGAACAAACCATAGGTCAGGCTTTAACCATACTTAAAGACATCTCTGAGGATACAACAACCCCAAGAAACATTAGAAGGGTTGCAAAAACTGCAATGGATACTCTTCAAGATACCTCAAAAACTTATGGTGTTAGGTCTGCAAACGTTATTTCCATGCTTGATGAAATTTCTCAAGATCCAAACATGCCCCCCTATACAAGAACAAAAATTTGGAATGTAGTAAGCTTGCTTGAAACAATAAAAGATTAATTTTTTAGGATTTAAAAAGCTTAAAAACTTTTTCTAAAAGATTAGGGTTTGCCGCTGAAACAACCGTTGTACGTCTTGTAGGTAGGTCTGCGGGTATATCAAGTTCTTTACCATCACCATCAACAATCAATCCTCCTGCCTCCTTAAGAATAAGGTATGCTGCCGCCAAATCAACAACCCTAACTCTACCTTTAAGGTCTACATGCACATCTATCATTCCAGCAGCTATATAGCAAACTTCAAGAGAAACTGCTCCAAGACGTCGTAGATGGTTTGAATTTTTAGCTATTTTTAAGCTTTTTTCTAAGGCTTCACCAGATGGGGGGATATCAACAGATATAATTGCATTCTTAAAATCTTCAACACTTGAGGGTTTAATTCTTTTACCATTTAACCATGAACCCTTACCTTTTTCAGCATAAAAAAGTTTACCACTTGAAACCTCAAGAACAACAGCAGCATAAACTGATGAGAGAGTAGGTTTTTCAGCTACAGCTAAAGAAACAGCATAAAACGGTATTCCACGTAAAAAATTGTTTGTACCGTCAAGACCATCAACAAGAACATATGCTTCAGGAGGTTTTTCATCAAAAATTTTTATAACACCGTTCTCTTCACCAACAAAAACACAAGGTTTACCGTAATTTTTCAGCAACCTTATAACAGTTTCCTCGGCAACAACATCAACATACCTAGATTCGTCTCCACCAGCACCAACACCAATAACCTTGAAAGCCCTCTCAGAACCAGATAAAAGCTTAATTTCTTCAGCAACTTTTAATGAAACATTCTTCAAAAATTCTAAACCTATACTCATGGTAAACCAGTCCCAACAACAAGTTTAAGAACTACTATAAACAAAGTATTCTAAAGAGAAAAAATTTTTCTAAAAAAGTGAAGTACGCGGGGGTCGCCAAGCCTGGTCAAAGGCGCAGGAGCCTATAAGAAGAAGCTTGTAGGCGGCGAAAATGAGGATCCTGTCCCGTAGGGGTTCGTGGGTTCAAATCCCACCCCCCGCACCATTATCTCTTGTCCTGGTGTAGTTACCATCTCTCCAATTTTTAAGTTCACAAATATGAGTACGCCATGAACATAAAATGCCAATACTGCAAAAGGCTTCATGGTTTAAGCGTTGTTAGTGGGAGTGAGAAGGTTTTTAGGTTAAACCTGCAATGTTGTTAACATAAGAAAATGTTAAGACTTATAGGTCAAGTTAAAAAAGGTTTAAGAGATTAATTTGTCATTAAAGGGTTCCTCTGTAGTGGATTGTTGTTGGACATCCTACGCATTTTCCGTTAATGTATCTTGTGCATGGTTTGCAGTCCACACGGCATGGTGCTGTTTTCCTTTCCTTACGGACAAGGTGTTCTCTTACTGGGAGGAATGGTGAAAAATGGATTTCACCTATGGGGTAAAATTCTGACCTTCGTATACCCGTGCTACTTCTTAAGGAACATTTTTCAATAGATATGCTTTCTAGCGTGTCTTGGTTTTCAGCTATAACTAGGGCAATTAGATTGTAACCACCTAGTGTCTTAAAAATTTGAACCACCCTTGGACAATCCTTGAAGCGTTCAAGCAGTTTTTGCATCGCCTCAGCGTTTTCCATTTCCATCAGAACTATAGCGGGAAAAAGCTTGAAAAAATATGGGTTTAGTGAAGCAGACACCTTGATGGCGCCTTGTTGGATAAGCCTTTGCAACCTTTTCTTAACTCCCATGCTTGTGAATTCAACATTCTTGGCAAGTTCTTCTAAAGTGGCTCTACCGTCTATTTGAAGCTGGGAAATTATTTTCCTGTCAACTTCGTCCAAAGCTTGATTCTCCGTTTATTTTCTAAACAAAAACTATTTAATATAGTTTACGTATTAAACTATTTAGCTTGACCAGAACAGATAATCAACAAGAAAGAAGCATAGAGGAATACGTATGAGTGTGAAATGTGACGGTAAATGCGAATCCTGCTCAAAGGTGAATGAATGTTCAGACCCACGGAAGGAAAGGTGGGAAGAACAACAGAAGCTAAAGCAGAAAATGGGTAAAATCAAGCATAAAGTAGCGGTTATAAGTGGAAAAGGAGGAGTTGGAAAAAGCACTGTAACAGCGAATCTTGCAATAGCTTTTGCAATGCATGGCTATATAAGCCGAGTAGGAATATTGGATGCTGACATTCACGGTCCAAGCATTCCAAAGATGCTTGGTTTAAAAGGGCAAAGGTTTCAAGTTCTTGGTAGTGGAGCAGTTTTCCCTGTTATTGGCCCTCTAGGAATAAAAGTTGTCTCCATGGACTTTCTGCTTCCAAGCGATGATTCACCAGTAATCTGGCGTGGACCATTAAAGATGAGAGCTATCCAGCAGTTCTTATCTGATATTAATTGGGGAGAGTTGGACTTCCTTTTCATCGACCTCCCACCTGGGACGGGAGATGAACCGTTAAGTGTTATGCAGCTTATTCCAGATATGGACGGTGTGGTCATAGTTACCATACCATCCGAGGTTTCACAAATTGTTGTAAAAAAAGCGGTAGTGTTCGCTAGGGAGCTAAACGTTCCAGTAATAGGCATAATTGAAAACATGAGCGGTTTCGTTTGTCCAAAGTGCGGAGCGGAAATAGACATCTTTAAAACGGGTGGTGGAAGAAAAATTGCTGAAGACTTAGGCATCCCATTCCTAGGAAGAATACCAATAGACCCTAAAATATGCGAAGACTCAGACAACGGAAAACCATTCATAGTTTGGCAACCAGATTCACCATCCTCGAAAGCATTTACAGAAATTGTTAAGAAAATTGAGCACTACCTTAAACAAAAAGATGCGCGAATATCATGATGGTAAATGACCAATAAATTTTAGATGGAGGAGATGGTTAGATGAAAATTTGTGTTTCAGCCACCGCGGGTGACTTAAATGCCCCGCTAGCCCATAAAACCTGAAACATGCAAAACATAAAAAATTCTGGCAGTGAAAACGATCAAGCAACAATTTTTGCGCTAAACTATGTAAGGTTATGTGATTTACTAGACTAAAGAAAAATCATGAAGGATTGTTCTGGCAAAAAATTAAAGTCTTTTTTTAGTCTATATCCAGCCTTTTTCATTTCAGCCTTGAGGTTTTGCGTTTCTCTAGCCTATGTTATGTTTTGCTCGTTCAACCATTACACAAACACCATATATCACATCAATGCCGTTTTCCTTGCAGAATTTTATCGCCTTTTCCGATTCTGAGCCTGGTTGTATCCAAACCTTTGTAATTCCAAGTTTCTTGCAAGTTTTTACTAAATTCTCTGTTACTTCTGGAGGAACTACAACATTAACAACGTCAGGTTTTACAGGTAACTCTTCTAAACTTGGATAACACTTGTCGTCCAAAATTTCCTTTACATTAGGGTTTACAGGGTAAACCTTGTAACCAGCACTTTTAAGATCTTCATAAACTTTATAACCATATTTTCGAGCATCACGGCTAGCTCCCACAACAGCAAAAACGTTTCTCTTGTCCAAAAACACGTTAATTAACCCTTCACTCATTTACTGTCACTACTTTTAAGTTCAATAGTATCTTGTATGAAAGACTTGTTATAAAAGTTAAACCAGCTACCTAGAACAGGCCAAACCCTAACCCCGAGAAAAAATCTTTTGTTTGTACTTTACAAAAATATTTTCACTTCACCATACCTTTATACAACACACGGGCTGACTTAGAAACAAGAATAGAGACAAAAAGTGATGAAAATCAACAGTAAAAATGGAATGTAAGAAAAATGACAGAATCAACCAACTAAAAAAAATTGAACCTAGTTTAGTAGTTGTCTTAAAGTTTTGTTAGGTTTGTAGCTTAAAAATCGGTACAACTCTTTTTTCCTTATCGGCTAAGTAGTGTCCCTTACTAGGGAGCTCTACTCCCTCTATGGTAACCTTTTTTCCCAAAAGCTCTACACCAGCCTTTTCAGGCGGGATGTCAAGTCTTCCAGTCAGCCAAGGTCCATCATCAGTTTCAATTTCGCATACAACGTATGGTGCTTCATCTTCCAATCCTGTAGGTGCAACATGAATAACCGTAAAAGTCTGTATTACACCGCTTTTTTTCATCTCAACAACCTCTAAATCCTCCCCGCCACACTCTTGACATACTGTTTGCGGTGGACATGTTACCTTACCGCATGTTTTACATTTTAAGCCAAGAAGTTTACCGTTTTTTAGGCTATCAAAAAACTCTTTAAACGTTAACTTGCCAGTCATGGTTAAGCTTCACCTCTTCTTTCTCTGCCAAGTATTATGTTACATATTGTTGTAAAGTCCCCACCTAACGTGTCCGTCATACCTATTTTTGCACCATGAACCTGTAAATCTCTATGTTCAACTTCATTTCTTAACTGTTTAACTATACAATATATTTGTGAAACACCAGTTGCACCAACGGGATGACCCTTGCCTATCAAGCCTCCTGAAGGATTTACTGGAAGTTTACTACCAATCTGTGTTTTTCCTTTTTCAGTTGCATCCGCCGCTGTGCCAAACTCAAAAAATCCCATTGCCTCTAAAGCTATAATCTCAGCTATAGTGAAACAATCATGTAACTCTACAACATTAACATCTTCAGGTGTTACTCCTGCTTGTTTAAAAGCCTCCCTTGAAGAGTTTACTCTAGCCTTAGGTACGGTAATATCCTTCTGTCTGTAGAGAGCTCCTGCAGAGCTTTGACCTACACCTAAAACATAAACAGGTTTAGTGTGAAACTTTTCAGCTATGTCTGCTGAAGCTAAAACACATGCAGCAGCACCATCAGTCATGGGACAACAATCTAGAAGAGTTAAAGGATAAGCTATCATCCGCGAATTTACTACATCTTCAGGTTTAAGGTCACCATATTTTCCGTAAAATTGTGATAGCGGGTTTTTTGCCCCATTTTTATGGTTTTTAACGGATACATGAGCCATCTTAACCCTTAACTCATCCAACGGGATCCCATACTTTTTTGAGTAAAAAACTGCGGCCATGCCGAAAACACCTGGAAACGTTAACCCTACATTACCCTCATACACACTATCAACAGAGGTTGCAAGAGCTTTGGTACCCAGCGCTGTACCTGCGGAAAGAAGCCTTTCAACTCCTCCAACCAAAACTACATCATAAACACCAGCAGCAACAAGTAGGTATGCTTCTCTAAAAGCAACAGCGGATGATGCGCATGCGCCCTCATACCTAACAGCTGGAACACCTTGAATACCAACTTCAGTACTTGCGAAACCTGCTACGTTTGAGGCACCATCTGTAACCTCGCCAACATGCTGCCCTAAAAACAATGCTTGAATCTGCTTTTTATCAATATTTGATTCTTTTATCGCCTTTATTGCAGCTTCACCAAACAAATCCATAAGCGACTTATCTGGATGCCTACCAAACTTTGTATGACCTACACCTAAAACTGCTACATCCCTAAACTTCTTCAAAACAACCACCATTACCTTATTTATAGGATGAAGTTAATAAATTTCATGGAAAAATCATGCACTTAAATTTTTTATGCAAAATGCTTTTATCAACAACAAACTAAGGGTTAAAAATGTAAGCAGCAAAAAATCTTCTTAGTTGAAAAGAAATTTGCTTTATACAACCTTAGTTAACACAACATTGACGGTAAGCTTTACAGCACCTCTATTCATACCCAATTAATTAATGAACACAACTTTCTACCAGTTATGGCGAGTTCACTAACTCAAAACTAAATTTTCAGGTTTTCTTAAGCCCTATTCTGTTATAGAAATTTTTGTGCTGCTTCTTCAGCCACTTTTTTTAGTTTTTCTTTCTCTCTGGCTCTTAGCATATACTTCATTTTTTTGCCAGTTGACGTCCAAGGTATCTCTCCAAATTCAACTTCCTTCGGAACCTTAAAATGAGCTAATCGTTCTCTACACCATTGAATAATTTCCTCAGCCGTAGCTTTTGCTCCTGGTTTTAATTCGACAAGGGCTTTAGGTACTTCACCCCATTTTTCATCTGGTTTTGCAAATACAGCAACATCCTTAACAGCCGGATGTTCGTAGATTACATTTTCAACTTCTATGCTTGCAATGTTTTCACCGCCACTAATGATTATGTCTTTTAACCTATCTACAATTTCAATATAACCATCTGGATGAACTACAGCAGCATCTCCGCTATGGAACCATCCTCCCTTGAAGGCTTCTTCTGTCTTCTCATGATCTTTAAAATACCATAACATGACATTGTTACCTTGCATAACAATCTCACCTTGAGTTTTTCCGTCACGCGGGACATCATTCATGTTTTCATCTACAACCCTAACAGGAGTCCAAATAACGTAGGGCACACCCTGCCTGGCTTTAAGAATTGCACGTTTTTCCAAAGGAAGGCTATTCCACTCACTATGCCATTCACAAACGGTATGTGGACCATAAACTTCTGTTAAACCGTAAACGTGAACTATTTCTATTCCAATACTTTCAGCATCCCTAATAATTTTTGGAGATGGTGCAGCACCCGCAATAAATCCTCGAATTTTATTGGGAAATTTAAGGTTGTGCCTTATCATGTATTCTGTTATTGTAAGGTAAACTGTTGGAGCACCACACATATTTGTTACGTTTTCTTCTACAGCAAGTTTATAGATAGTTTCGGCCCGTACAGCGTCTAAACATACATGTTTTGCTCCAACAGCGGTTACAGCCCAAACAAAACACCATCCATCACAATGAAACATAGGTAAAGTCCAGAGGTAAGCACTATCAGAGTTCATTTGGGCTTCAATAACCTCTCCAAGAGCATTTAAGTAGGTTCCACGATGGGTATAAACACATCCCTTAGGAAGCCCGGTTGTGCCGCTTGTATACACTATGCTTAACATATCCATCTCGTCTTGAACGGGAATATCAAGGGAGTTGCTTGAAGCTTGATTTAAAAAATCTTCATATTCAACTCCAGGAAGCTCTTTATCTAAACCTTTATCAGGGTCTGGAATGTTTACAATTTCTTTGACAGTTTGCAATTCTCTTATAATTGGTATTACGGTTTTTGCATAAGCATGATCAAGAAATAAAATTTTACTTTCAGAATGGTTTAAAATGTATGCAACTTCTTTAGGTGAAAGCCTAACATTGATTGGTACGCTAACTCCACCAGCCATTCCAATACCGTAAAAAGCCTCTAACATTGCATTGTTATTTCTACACAACATAGCAACCCTATCATCTTTTTCAATACCTCTTGTCTTTAGTGCGTTAGCCAGACGGTAGACTCTTTCAGCAAAATCTTTCCATGTATAGCGGACAGTCCTATAAACTACAGCTGTTTTATTTGGGAAAACGTACTCGCTTCTTTTAAGAAAGGATAAAGGTGTTAAAGGGTTAAAACATACACGTTTATATTTTTCTTTTATACTTTCCATTATTTTTCCCTACTATTATTGTATAAAAAACTAAAAAAATTAAGTTTTTTGAGAAAAATCAAATTTTCTTAAACTATAACCATTTTGAAATATACGTGTTTTCTACCAGCTTATGATAGTCCACTAGCAAGTTTTCATGATTTTACCTTATTAGTTTAGGTTGGGCTTAGAAAGTAAAGAGTAAGTCGGTTATGAGATGGCTTCTAGGAAGTTTACTCATTTTTTATGGGAAGTTTTAAGTATAACAACTTTAACTTTAAAGTTTATAGCAGATAAGGTGATGTTAAGTTGCCCGTGGTGATATATGTCTTAATTGTTTGTGAAATTGGTAAAGAATCTGAAATCAGGAGTGCGCTAGAAAAGATTAGAGGTGTTACCGAAGCTAGAACAGTTTACGGTGAATATGATGTTGTTGTTAGACTTGAAACCCAAAGCCTTAGAGAGCTTGATGAAATAGTAACAAGTATACGTAAAGTTCCAGGTATTGTCAGGACAATAACATTAATTTCAGCTTAAAACTTTAGACATTTACATCCTTAAGCAACTCTTCAAGGCTACCGTACATGCCCTTTGGAACATTTTTTAAAACTTTCTCAACAGCAACCTGTTTTCCAGGTTCTAAGTCAAAAAGTTTCCATCCATACTTTTTGATAAGCATACTTTTAGAAACGGGAAATTTAACATTCTCTAAAACTTTTTTAAGAGATTCTAGGCCATAGCATCCTGTTAATCCTGGAAGGCTACCAGTTTTAACAAGTGTAAGAAATCTTAAAGCATCAGTAAACATTAAAAGATTGTTAAAAAAAACGTAAGCCTCATCAACAACCCCCTTAAAATCTTCAACAACACTTAAAAGCTTTTTAAGCTCCCCATCTGAATGCTGATAGTAGTATAACCTTTCACCTAAACCATGAAGACGGAAATATGCAAAATCCTTAACAAAGATTGGAAACTCCTTTAAAGGATCAACACAATGAGAAACATTAAATTTTTCTAAAATTTTTTTAAGCTTAACTTTAACTTCAGGTTTAAACCACTCATCTCCTCTTGTTTCCCAAGCATATTTAAGTTTACCATTCTTTACAGCAAAACTAAAAAACTTTTCAACATTATCTAAAACTTCCTTAGAGGGTTTTAAAGACCCTGGTGTTTGAATTAAAAGCATTTTAGAGTTTAAATTTTCACATGCCTCACTCATCAACTTTAAAGATTTTAAACAATCCTTGGTAGGCTTAAGCCTATGCTTATGACTTATATCCTGGTGAGCCTTTAAAACAAATTCAAAGTCTTCAGGGGCTTCCATTTTCCACTTAGCTAAAACTGAAGGTTTAGGGTAATTGTAAAATGTAGAATTAACCTCAACAACCTTAAAAGCTTCATAGTATCTTTTTCTTGCAACTGGAAAACCGCAACAACCAACCTTTACAATCAAACATTCCACCAAAAATTCCTAAACAAGAGTATCCTAATTAAATTTACCGAAAAATTCCATTATCTTAAATTTTAAACTTAAACATCGCTAAAACTTCAATGCGACGTTTACCTTTCCAATCTAAGAAAACTGTTTATTGACTTTGCAATTAATGTGAAAATGTCAAACCTTTCTCATTGTTTCCTAATTTCTATAGCCACCTTAAGGGAGGTTATAGCTTAAGTTAAAACAGAGATGTATAAAAGAAAACAATTCAGAAAACATTAAAAACTGACCAAAGCATAGAGTAGAAATTTTGTCGATTATGAGTGTATTTTGCGGATAATTTAAGGTTAGAGAAACGAGGAAGAACAAGATTTAACAATTGGTAGTTTAAGGCTTTTCAGTTATTCGCTTATATCCTTAACCTCACCGTTTGTTAACTTTTTTATGTCAGCTGGACTTATCTCGAGAAGTACATTAATTTCCCCGCCGCCTCCGATAACTTTATCGTACTTCATAACTTTTTCATCGATAAAAGTTTTTATACGCTTTTTATGTCCAACTGGAGGTACACCGCCAACATGGTATCCTGTGACTTCCTTAACCTCGCTTGGATTAGCCTTCCTAACTTTTTTAGTTTTACATGCTGCTGCAAGCTTTTTTTCACTTACTTTTTTATCTCCAGTAACTATGGCTAGAATGGGTAAACCCGCATCATCCATGAAAAGTATGCTTTTTACTATTCTATCACGAGTTACACCTAAACGGTGAACTGCAGCATCCACAGTCATTGTATGTTCTTCAAACCTGAAAAACCTTACATTAACATTGTTTCTTTTAAGATAATCCTCCAAAACTTCTAGGGTCAACTGCACCATTCCATCTAAGTTAGTGATAAACCCTTTTTAATTTTTGCATAACGATAACCATCCCTCCCTATTACACAGTTGTATATTTTAACATAATTTTTAAGCGGGGATGAGTTTGACACCATTTTGCCAAGTTTAAGGAGACTGTAGCCTCTTAAGGTGGGCTTTGATGTACCTTTCTACTTCATCTCTTGGTTGATAAATCCCGAAGTGTCCTTCGCAAAGAATGTCTGATTTTAAATCGATAAGTTTTTGTAGAGAAGCTTTGGCTTTTTGAGGGTCTGAACCTGGAAGATTGTAAGGACCGTGGACATCTTGTCCAAATAATACTCTTTTTCCACCAACATCAAGATAGCAGGCTATACTTCCAACAGTATGACCTGGAATGTGTAGGAGCTTTAACTCATACTTTCCGATGGTTAAACTGTCTTCATCCTTATCCATCTTTATATCCACTTGACAAGGTTCGTAGCTTACACCATACCATTCAGCACCAACACCTACTCCGCTCTCTATCTTACTTGCATCTAAGCTGTGGGCTAGTATCTTTGATCCAAATCTTTTTTTAAATTTTGCCAAGGAGCCAATATGGTCGATATGAGCATGTGTTGCAATAACCAGTTTAATATTTTCAGGGTTAAAACCTAAGCTTTTAACATTTGCTATTAAAGTTTCAAAGCTTTTTCCAACACCAGAATCAATCAAAACCAATTTTTGTTCAGCATTAAGGAGATAGATTGAACAATCATCAAAACTGGAAATATTCGACCCTCCAACCTGATAAATGTCCTGCCAAACTTTTACAGCTCTCTTCATCTTTACACTCCTCTTATTTTAGCCCTACTATCGTTGTTTTCCTGTCTTTATGTTCAGTTTCTTGATATTTTAGCTTTAACTACCAATATCACATCCAGGAAAAATTTTCACCTGAGTGATGTTTCTTTTCCAAAGACGGTGAAGATGTGTTTAGGCCTAGGTGGGTTAAATTGGCGTCAAAGTTAGAAAAAACATTGAGTAAGCATGCAGGATTAGAATTAGAGGTTATGTTCACCAAGGTTTAGGGTTCAAGAACTTTTGGTTGCGTAAAAACTAGTCAAGATTCTAAAAATCTACAATCTTAGAGTTATAAATTTATTGAGTTGATGAGAGAGAGGGTGATAAATTCATACTTAAAGCTACTAGGTCGTTAAACGAGGCAAAAAGCTTAATTAAAAACTAGTTTGAATTATGTATGTAAAATGGAAGGTTACAAACTGTTTAGGAAAAGAAAATAAGGCATGTGGTACTTGTCCATTCCTGTGGGGCAGTCGTCTAGCTTGGTCTAGGATCCCAGCCTGGGGCGCTGGAGGTCGGGGGTTCAAATCCCCCCTGCCCCATCAAAAAAAGAATTCCATCCTTTTCGTTTTTAAACAAATTTATGGCTTGTTTTTATTATGTTCTCCAAGGAAAGAACCAAGGCATTGTTTCTGCGGGATGAGGTACTTGACCCTTCTCTTTGTATGTTTTACGTTTTTTACGCGTGTCCACCTTTAACACTTGTATAATTTTCCGGTTAACTATAACTCCCTACTTCTCCGAAAAACCTTTATGATGAAGATAACGTTTGAGGCTTGCCTTTACATCTCTAATTCTAATCGCATTGTTTGAATCTTCTATGAGCAGTACATTCCCGTTTATTTTGACTGATGTCTTAAGTTTTGACTGGAGAAATTCAGCTAACTCATCTTTCTTATTTTTTATTTCACTAACATCTACAGTTATCAAAAATCTTCCTTACAAAAGAATATTAAATTAGAAACCAATAAGGATGTTGTTTGTACAGTAAAGCAAGAAAGGTAGGAACATGTTTTATCATAGTAGTTATGTCGAAAACAGAATTCTAAAGGTTTAAAGAAGCAACTTTACATTCAAATGGCATAAAAATGCCTATAGTTTCCTAGAAAAAGTTTAATCTTTATCTAATCAACCCTAACGTTGGTTGAATGTTTAGAAAAATTGAGGTTAAACGTTTAAAGTCTAGTTTCTCATAGTTTGTTAAACATCCACCAACAGCGAAGGTATATTCAGAGTTCCAAACAATTTTCTGCTCCAAAAACCTGTTAAGCTTTTCTGAGTCTAAACCTACAGCCGTAAAAGAATATCTCATCTCCTCCGGATGGATACAAGGCTTACCATCTTCAGCCTTACACCTTTCACAAAGCCTACATTGACCAGCTATAAAACATGTTCCATTAAGCTCTTTTTCGATTTTTTTACCATACTCATAGGTTAATTTAGCTAAAAACTCCCAGTTTTCTTTGGTTCTACCGTAAACATAAAATAGGTAGACTAAAACGTTTTTATGTGGAAACTGGTTTATTGTTGGCGCAAAAGGTGGACATGCATAGTTTTTACCGTAGTTTGACTTGTCAACCCTACATCTTTCTCTTACAGTTTCATCCGTAATCAAACTCTTTTCCACAAGTAGAAGTTCATAACCTACTTTTCTACCAAACCTAAAAAATTCACCTTTATAACGCTGGTTTACAGCCATACCTATAATTAAAGATTATCAATTTTAATAACTTACAAGTTAACTGTAAAGGGCTACTTTGAAGCGTTAAAACATTAGGACGCCAACTATGGTTGCCGTGAAAGTGGTAGTAGCATGTTTCTGCGTTTCTACTCTAAGATGTAAGTAGAATGAGAATCTAGACTAGAAAACTTAACGTAACTGAAGAAAAGATTCATTAAAAACGTCTGGTTAACATTAATTCTGAGGAGAATACTTGTATGAGTACTGATGATGTTGTTAAAAAAGTAGGTGACCTAGCCTATTACTATGAGCTTACATATCATGGATGTTCACAATGTGTACTAAAGGCTATACAAGATAGTTTGAATGTTGGGGATAACTTAACATTTAAGGCTGCAACAGCATTTGCTGGTGGAATTGCAAGAGCCGGAGAGGAATGTGGAGCGTTAATGGGGGGAGTTATGGCTATTAGCGTAGTTTATGGAAGGGATAGGCTGGAGGAAACAACAGTATCTGAGGGATACCTCAAGGCGATGGAGCTATCAATAAGACTATACGAGGAATTTAAAAAGGAATTTGGAAGCGTAAAGTGTCGCAATATTCAAGAAAAACTATTTGGAAGAAGCTTTAACCTTAGAAGTGAAGAGGATAGAATGAAGTTTAAAGAAGCAGGAGCATATGGACCATCAGGATGTGCTCAAGTAGTAAGGAAGGGAGCAATGCTAGCCGCCAAGATAATTTTAGAAAATTTAAAATAACCGTTACAAGAAACACTTTATATTGCTATTTAAGGATTCCTGCATGTAAAAGTACGTAGAAAATGTAAATTATTCCAGCTATTATTAGTATTGGTGAGGTAGCAATCCAAAAGTTATCTTTACGGTAAACCCATAAAAGAATCCAGGGGACATGTTCTAAACGTATTGAAGGCAAATATTTGGCAATTATTGGAACTACAATAAAAACTATACCGAGCAGGATAAGGAAAAAACCTAAACCAATAAAAAGCTTCTCCGAAGACATTTTCCATCCTCAAACGTTAATAACCTAAACTCCATTACATACTATGTAGTACTTTGAAATAAATAGTAATAGGTCGTACTTTTAAACAAACGGAGTACTAAAGCTTATGTAAACTGGTTTTGAGGGGTATTTGGGTTTACTGTAAATTTAGCCAGTTAAGTTTTGGTTTAGAAAGCTACAAAAGATTTCTTTGTTTTTATGTTTCACTTTTAACTTGTTTTTCATAGATTTCCTTTATTCTATTTATCGTATCTATCTCTTCCGGCGTTTTATCCCATCTAATTTTTTTTATTCTTGGAAACCTTAGCGAGTAGCCGCTTGGGTAAGATGGGGATTTTTGCACCTCTCCAAACGCAACCTCAACAACAATTTTAGGTTGAACTATAAGTTTTCTACCCTCATCTTTAACAGTTATACTTTTAAAAAGCTTTGTCATCTCCTCAATTTCCTTATCAGTTAAACCACAGTAAGCTTTAGCCACAGGAATAAGTCTACCATTCTCATCTTTAGCTGCAAAAGTATAGTCAGATAAAACTTTAGCTCTTTTTCCATGCCCATACTCTACAGCAACAACTACAAGGTCTAAAGTTTCAGCTTCACCCTTAAATTTAAGCCAGCCTAAACCTCTCCTACCAAGAGTATATTTTGAGCTTGGATCTTTAATCATTAAACCTTCAAAGCCTTGTTTTAAAGCTTCTTCAAAAAATTTTTTAGCTTCCTCAACATTTGATGTCAAAATACCCCTAGAAACTTCAACGTATCTGCTTGAACTAAAAACCTCCTCAAGCCTTTTTCTTCTCTCGACCAGGGGTAGGTCAATCAGGGAGACGCCATCTAAATATAGTAGGTCAAAAATGTAAAGCTTGACAGGAATAAGTTTAGCGTACTCTTCAACATCATACTTTCTTCTTAATCTTCTAATAAGATACTGGTAAGCTTTAGGCTTTCTTTCAAAAGGTACAACTTCACCATCCAGGATAAAGGAGTGAGGTGTATTTTTAACCTCTTCAACAATTTCAGGTAAAGATAAAGTGACGTCTTCACATCTTCTAGTAAAAATTTTAACTAAACCATCCTCACCTTTATGTACGGTTAACCTTGCCCCGTCATACTTAAACTCAAAAAAAGCCTTACCATACCTTTCAAAACCATTCTCCAACCTTTCAGCTGTTTCCGCAAGCATATGTTTAACAGGTATTCCAGGCTTAATGTTAAGCTTTTCAAGCATTGTAGGATTGGCTTTTGCAAGCTGTGCAACATAACCTATATCGGATGTTACCATGTAAGCTCTTTTAACAAGGTCTAAGTTAACTGTAAAGGCTTTTGAAATAGATTCTTCAAGCAACCCCTCCTTAAAACCATACCTCATCTCTCCAGTAACAATTTTAACTATAAATTTTGCTTCTTCAGGCGAAGCTTTACCCAGCAAGTTTACTATAATTTTCTGCTTCCTTTTTAAGGAACTTTCACCTTTAATCTCAGCAATTTCCAGTAAAGTATTGTATGTTTCTTCAACAGTTAAAGGCGTCACATCCAAGCTTAACATACCAACCTTACGCTTAACCTTAAAAACATGTTCAGCAGCCAATCCCAGATCACCAAACGTGTTATAAGCCTCCACCAGCTTATCCTCACTTACATTAGCAGCCTTTAAAATACAGCCCCATAACGTTGACCATCCAACATCCAAATCCTTCGAGGAATACTCAGGAAAAATGCTTCCTTTAAGCATGTAACAAACAGCTGATAAAAGTTCTTCAGGAGTATTCTTTAAAAATTCAGCTACAACATCAACTTTTCTAAGCTTTTCGGAGAAACTTGCAACTTTGCTGTAAACATCTACAAGCGTTCTAAGCAACATCTCTTACTCTTCTAAAAATATTAAAGCAAGGTAACGTAAAACTGTTAAAGCAATGAAAGACAAACTTAAACTAGGAGGTTTGGAAATAAACGTTTCATGTTCTAACAGGAAAAATTAAGATTAACATCAACCATCTATAAAAATTAGCGTAAACATGTTAAAGTATCTAGGTATTTAGCAAATAATGCATATGGCAGACTAGTAAAGGTGTTAAAAATGAATAACAACGCTAAAAAGGTGAGAATGGAAAGTTTAAAACAAGAGTGGGTTGAAAAATTTAAAACGATATTTTTAAGGTTAAGAGATAACGAAATAAGCATAAGCCAACTTCAAAAAATTTTAGGTAGTAAAGGTAAGCTAAATCTTTCACCTAACATGGTAAACTTAAACTTAAAAATTTTCGGGTTTAATATCAATTTAACTTACGATTTTCAGACAGACAGTTTAAACATTGATTTTGAAGACCTTATCAGCAAAGGTGAAGATTTAAACCATCTACTCTTCACCTATACAAAAATTTTAAATCAAAGGGTTTTAAATCCTCCTTTAAACCAAGAAGAAAAATTTACCAGTATATCCATGCTACATGGAGGTTTTACTGCTAAAACTTACGAGAAAAGAATTGTTAACTTTATTGTCGACGAAGTACCTGATGCAGATAAAACTTTAATGTTAAAGATAAGCAAAATTATGGATGGATACGTTGTTCAACATTTAACAGCAGACTGGGCTTTTGAGTTGGAAGTATTTAACGGTTTTAGAGTTAGATTAGCCTACTGGAAAGGTGAAAATGGAATACCACCTACTGCATCCATTCTTTACGGGGTTGAAATTTTAAAAACAGGTTTACCTGTAGAGGATATAATAGTATTAACAGAAATTTTTGTTAACAGATTTGTTGCATGCTACAGAAAGATTACAGGAAAAAAACCAAGAAAGATAGAATCGTTGTACAGCTGAACCTTAGCTAAGATGAAACTAAACTTTTAATTCTTCACCAACCCTATAAAAAACGTTTTTATGATGGTGAAGAAGAGGTTTAAAATCTAAGGTTTTAACATGCTCCTCAACAACCTTTCCAACCACCACGTAATGGTCGCCAAACTCTCCACAAAACTCAACAACACCCTCAAGCTGAACAGGACACTCCCCTATTCTTGGAGGTTTAACTTTAACACTCTTAACAATTGTAAGCCCGGCTAAGCTAAACTTATCCTGCCTTCTTCCTGAAACTGTTCCACAAATCCAAACTTTTTCCGCTAAACTTTCATCTGGAATGTTTAAAACAAACTCTTTAACCTCACTTAAATTTGAAAATGTCAATCTTGAAGGCGCAACAGAAAACGCAACATATTTGGGGTCAAAGCTTACAGGCATAAGAAAAGAAAATGCAGCCACATTTGGTTTCTCATCTTTACTGCACGTAGTTATTAACCCTGTAACTCTTGGAAAAATAAGTTTACTAATCCACTCTTTACTCAAAGTAAAGCTACCTCCAAGTTTTAAAGGTTAATTGAGCTGTTAGAGAGGCACACTATTTAGCTATATATATTGTGCCTATCAGAATAATTAGGTATTAAAACAGTAAAAGCTTTATGTTAACTTTTCTTCTACATAATGCTTAACTTTAACAGCGACACCACGCTTAAAAAGTTTCATTTCCCTCCCAGATAAGATAGCTTTACCCACAGCTAAAATATTATCTTGCTTATCTACAACTACAACCTCATCTTTAGGTCTAATATTTGTATCAGCCTCATCAACATGCTTAGCAAAAACATCTCCACCCCTTTTAACAAAATCTTTAACCTCATCTTGAACTATAACTCTAAATCTTGGAGGTTTAAATGTTTGGATAACTCTTTTAAATCCTTCAATTGTTAAATTTAAACTTCCTGTTGTAGGCTTTAGGGTTGCAAGAAGCTTACCATTAAGATAAACTTCTCTAACCCTTCCAGTTTTTTTTGAAAATTTTAGAGAAACATCTTCAGGAAAAAGTACTTTCCCTACACCTAAACCAAACTGGTAATCTGCAATACCCCTAATCTTTCTTAAAAACCATTCCTTACTCTTAAACCAGTTCAAAATCTAATCATCCTTTAATTAAAAGGATCCACTTCACCTTAAAATTTTCTGGTCACTGTTAAACGGTAAACTATAATATGATGAAGAAACTAAAACATTAAAAACTGAGAAAAAACAACTGCCTTAAAGTTTAATTAAATTTTAGATTAATGGTGAAATTTAAATGAAGAATTGGCTTTTAGCCGGAAGGGTTGGTAAAAAACTTTCAAAGGAGGCTTTAGACTTTCTTGTTTCGGATGATGTTGAATGTGATAAGTTTATTGTTGAGGAGGATATTACTGGAAATGAAGCTCATGTCCTCATGCTGCTTGATAAGAAAATAATATCCAAAGATGAAGCAAAAAAAATACTTCAAGCTTTAGAAGAAGCCAGAAAATTATATCGTGAAGGCAAGTTTACCCTTAAACCTGAACTTGAAGATGTACACTTAAATATTGAACAGTTTGTTGTTGACAAAGTTGGAGTTGAAGTTGGAGGCAAAATGCATACGGGTAGAAGTCGAAATGACCAAATAATGTTGGATTTAAGACTTTACCTTAGGAAAAAAGTTAACAATATTTTAGGTCTTCTCTTAAAGCTTATTAGAATTCTTCTGGATAAAGCTGAAAAGAACTCTAAAACAGTTTTACCAGCATATACCCACCTACAACATGCACAACCTACAACATTAGCTCACTGGCTTCATGGATATGGTGAAGCACTTTTTAGAGATTATGAAAGAATTAGGGATGCCTACACAAGGCTTTTAAACCTAAACCCCTTGGGCGCATGCGCAATTGCAGGTACAAGCTGGCCTATTGACAGAGTTAAAACATCCAACCTACTTGGCTTTAAAGATGTTCAGGAAAATTCTTTTGATGTTATTTCATCAAGAGGTGAAGATGCCGCTGAACTTTTATTCTCCCTAACTCTCACGCTAATCCATCTTAGCAGACTTTCTTCGGATATTATTTTATGGACAACTTACGAGTTTAGGTTTGCTGAAATTGACGACTCTTATGCTATGGTTAGTAGTGTTATGCCCCAAAAAAAGAACCCTGATGTCGCAGAGCTTATACGTGGAAAGACAGCTTCAGCAATATCCCAACTTACATGCGTTTTAGAGTTGATGAGAGGCCTTCCATCAGGATACTTTAAAGACCTTCAAGAATCAAAAATCTCAACATTAAAGGTTGTTGATGATTCTTTAAAAATTTTAAGAGTTATGGTTGGGTTTATTTCAACTTTAAAGTTTAATAAGAGTAGAATGCTGGAGCTTACCAAAGAAAACTTTTCAACAGCCGTGGATTTAGCAGATATGATTGCAAAAAAGACGGGGCTACCTTTTAGGTTAGCTTACAGGGTTGTGGGAGTTCTTGTAAAAAACAGTCTAAAAGAGGGCAAAAAACCACAAAATGTTACAATTGAAGACCTAAACAAAGCTTCAATCAAGGTTTTAGGTAAAAAACTTAACATGGATGAGAAAGAGCTTAAAAAGGTTTTAGATCCTCTAGAAAGCATAAAGCTTAAAACATCACTTGGAAGCCCCAACCCTAGGGAAGTTTTAAGGATGATTAGAAAAAGTAGAGTTAGGCTTAGAATAGAGGAGAAAAATTTAAAAGAGGAGGTTAAACGGTTAAACGTGGTTGAAGAAGAACTTCAGAAGCTTGTATCAAAAGTTGCCATGGAGTAAGTAATGTTTCAATCCGGCAGTAAAGTTAATTAGGACTAAGCTTTAAGGAAAGTTTAAATTCTAAACTTCAAATTTTTTTAGGAGGGTTACAAGTTTCCAGCAAACATGGTTAAAGAAAAAGTTAGAAAAGCTATCCTTGTACTTGAAGATGGCACAATAATTACTGGTTATGGTTTTGGCTCAACTTCTAAAGTTTATGGGGAGGTTGTTTTTAATACTGGAATGGTTGGTTATGTTGAATCTATAACAGACCCATCTTACCATGGACAAATTCTTGTTCAAACATACCCGTTAATAGGTAACTATGGAGTTTGTCCTGAACATTTTGAATCAGATAAACCCAAGATTGCAGGATACGTTATTAGGGAGTTATGTTTAGAACCAAACCACTGGGCTTCAAGAAAAACACTGGATGAATGGCTTACAGAAAACGGGATACCTGGAATCTACGGGGTTGATACTAGAATGCTCACAAAAAAACTTAGAGTTAAAGGGGTTATGCTTGGAATTTTGCAGGTTTATGAGCATAATGAAGATATTGACGTAGAAAAACTTGTTAGAGAGGCTAAAAACATACCTGACCCCAATAAAAGAGACCTTGCAAAAGAAGTTTCAACCAGACATGTCATCAAACATAACGTTAACGGAAAGTGTAATATTGCGCTTATAGATTGCGGAGTTAAAAGAAGTATTATAGAAAATCTATTAACTAGAGGTTTAAACGTAATCCAGTATCCAATAGAAACCCCTGCAGATGTCATAATTTCAGATAAGCCTAACGGAATACTAATATCCAATGGTCCTGGAGATCCTAAAATGGTGCCATACCTTTTTAAAAATGTAGCAAAGCTTATTGAAACAGGAATTCCTATCTTCGGCATATGTCTGGGAAGCCAGGTTTTGGCTTTAGCTTTTGGCGGAAATACCTACAAGCTTAAATTTGGGCATAGGGGTCAAAATCACCCTGTACTAGATTTAAATGATGGAGTAAGATGTTATATTACAAGTCAAAATCATGGTTATGCAATAGACCCCTACAGCCTTCCTTTTGATATTAAAATTACGTTTATAAACGCTAACGATAAAACTGTTGAAGGAATTAGACACAAAAGTTTACCAGTTTTTGCAGTTCAGTTTCATCCTGAAGCCTCGCCTGGACCTTATGATACAGACTTTTTCTTTGATGAGTTTGTAAGGGAAGTTAAAAAGTTTGGGGGGTAAAAGGTTCAAATGTCTCTGAGAGAAACACCTAAAAAGGTTTTAATTATTGGAAGTGGCGGTATAGTTATTGGACAAGCTGCGGAGTTTGACTATAGCGGTTCCCAGGCTTTAAAGGCTTTACGTGAGGAAGGGATTGAAACCATTCTTGTAAATCCTAATGTTGCAACAATTCAAACAAGTTTAAGATTGGCTGATAAAGTTTACCTTGAACCTTTAACACCTGAAGTTGTTGCTGAAATTATTAGAAAAGAAAAACCTGACGGAATTTTACTTGGTTTTGGAGGGCAAACAGCCTTAAACATTGGAGTTAAACTGGATGAAATGGGAGTGTTAGAAGCAGAAGGTGTTAAGGTTTTTGGAAGTTCTATTGAAACTATAAGAAAGACTGAAGATAGAGACCTTTTTAAAAAGGAAATGATTGAAGCCAATGTTCCAGTACCTATAAGTCACGCAGCATACTCAGTTGAGGAGGCTGTTAAAATTGCCAGAGAAATTGGTTATCCAGTAATTCTTAGACCTGCCTACATTCTTGGAGGATATGGTTCAACAGTAGTTTACAACGAGGAAAGTCTTAAAGATGCTGTGTTAAAAGCTATTGGATTAAGCTTAGAAGGTCAAGTTCTTGTTGAACAATACCTTGAAAATTGGAAGGAAATTGAATATGAAGTTATGAGAGATTATGCTGACAACTGTATAACTGTTGCAGCCCTAGAAAACTTTGACCCTTTAGGGATACATACAGGAGATAGTATTGTTGTTGCCCCAACCCAAACGTTAACAAACAGAGAATACCATCTTCTTAGAAGTGCAGGGATTAGGGTTGTTAAGAAGTTAAAGGTTGTAGGCGAATGTAATATACAGTTTGGGCTTAGCCCTCGCGGTGAAGATTATGTTTCTATCGAAGTTAACGCTAGAATGTCTAGGTCTAGCGCCTTAGCATCAAAAGCTACAGGGTATCCTTTAGCCTACATTGCAGCTAAGCTTGCTATAGGATATACCCTACCTGAACTTGTAAATAAGGTTACAGGTGTAACAACAGCATGCTTTGAACCTGCCCTAGATTATGTTGTTGTTAAAATTCCAAGATGGGATTTCCAAAAGTTTCCAGGTCCTGTAGATAGAACCCTAGGTTCACAAATGAAGTCTGTTGGCGAGGTTATGGCTATTGGAAGATGTTTTGAGGAGGCTTTACAAAAGGCTATCCGCGGCCTTGAAATAGGCAAAATAGGGCTTGTATGCAACAAGTCAAACCCTGTTAAAAGGTCTAAAGAAGAAATCGAAAAACTATTGCGGCATCCAACTGATGAAAGAATCTTTGTTATTGCTGAGGCATTGGAAAAAGAATTTTTTGATGTTGATGAAATCTCTAAGCTTACAGGGATTGACCGTTGGTTTATCTGTAAAATTAAGAATATTGTTGAGATAAAGAAAAAGCTGGAAAAGCTTTCTCTTGAAGATGAGGAGTCTGTTGAAGTTATACGTGAAGCAAAAAAATATGGTTTTTCAGATAGTCAAATAGCGGTATGCTTAGGAATTAGTGAAAAAGAGGTTAGAAGCTTTAGGAAAAAATTTGGTATTAAACCTTCATTTAAAATCATAGACACCATGGCGGCGGAGTGGGCTTCCAAAACAAACTATTGTTATGTAACCTATGGAGATGTTGAAAATGATGTTGATTTTTCGGAGAATAAGAAAAAGGTTCTAATTCTTGGTGCAGGATGTATAAGAATTGGAAGTAGCGTTGAATTTGATTACTGTACAATGAATACAGCATGGTCTTTAAAAGAGGAGGGAATTGACGAAATTATAGTTTTAAACAACAACCCTGAAACAGTTTCAACAGACTATGATATGTCCGACAAGCTATATTTTGATGAAATAACGCTTGAAAGAGTTTTAGACATAGTTGAAGCTGAAAAACCAATAGGTGTTGTTGCGAATGTTGGTGGGCAAACATCAAATAACCTAGCTTTACCGCTGGAAAAACATGGAGTTAAACTTTTAGGCACTTCTGGAGTAAAAGTTGATAGAGCTGAAGATAGAGCTAAATTTAGCGCCCTACTTGATAAACTAAACATACCTCAACCAAAGTGGAGTAGTGTAACCTCACTTGAGAACGCTAAAAAATTTGCTGAAGAAATAGGTTACCCTGTTTTAGTACGTCCATCTTATGTTCTTTCAGGTGCCGCTATGAGGGTTGCTAATGATGAAAAAGAGCTTTTAGAGTATATTAGAAACGCAACATTAATTTCACCGGAATACCCGGTTGTTATCAGCAAATTTATTGAGGACTCAAAAGAAGTTGAGGTTGATGCTGTTTCTGATGGTGAGGAAACCCTTATAGGGGCAATAATTGAGCATATTGAGCTTGCAGGTACCCATAGTGGAGATGCAACAATGATTATTCCGGTACAAACGTTAACAAACGAGGAAACAGAAAAAATTAAGAATTATACCAACATGATTGCAAAGGAAATTGGCATTATAGGACCATTTAACATTCAATTTTTAGTTAAGAATGGTGAAGTTTACGTTATTGAGCTTAACCTTAGAGCCAGTAGAAGCATGCCTTATACGAGTAAATGTACAGGAATGCCGCTAATTTATATTGGCGGAAAAGTTATGATGGGTAAAAAAATTGGAGAGTTAAACATTAACATAAATAGTGACTATAAAAACAACAGGAAAATAGTTGGAGTTAAAATGCCGACGTTTTCATTTCTAAGAATTAAAGGGGCAGATCCATTTTTAGGTGTTGAAATGACTTCGACTGGTGAAGTAGCATGCTTGGATGATAGTGTTGAAGGTGCACTGCTGAAAGCTTTTCTAGCTTCAGGTTTAAGTATACCTAAACCAAAAAAGTTTATCCTTATTAGTGTTCGTGAAAAGGATAAGAAAGATGCTTTAGAAATTGCAAGATACGCTAGAGAAATAGGATATCCATTAATTGCAACCAATGGTACAGCAAAAATTCTTCAAGAGGACGGTATGGAAGTTCTTAGCTTAGGAAAGATTAGTGAAGGCATTAGAAGTATACCAAAAATGATTTCAGCCGGAGACATAGGCTTAGTTATAAACACACCTACTCCGACAAAAGAAAAAACTATAGATGATAATTATATTATCAGGCGTACCGCTACAGAGTTCTCGGTTCCAGTTTTAACAAGAATTGAAACTGCCAAAGCATTTATGAGGGCTTTAGCCGAGAAAAGCTGCTCAAAACTTAACATAAAATCGCTAAACGAGTACCATAAAGAAAACCCGTGGTTAAAGTATGTTTAGAAAAAGTAGTTAAGTAATTTTTTAACCTTTAAACTTTAAAATAAGGTTTAAGAAGTATTCATGAAACCTTAAATCATCTGTAAGCTCAGGATGAAATGCTGTTGCTAAAAGATTTCCATTTTGGACAGCGACAATTTTTTCCTCGTATTTGGCTAAAACTTTAACATTACCCCAAACCTTTTCAACTATAGGGGCTCTAATAAAAACAGCTGGAAAAGGTTTTTCACCTAAAAGAGGTATCTCAAGGTCAACTTCAAAAGATTCCCTTTGTCTTCCAAAAGCATTTCTAACAACCCTAATATCCATCAAGCCAAAGGTTGGCTGGTTAACAACACCAATTTTTGCATCATAAACCTCCTTAGCTAAAAGTATTAAGCCAGCACACGTACCAAAAATTGGGGTACCGTGTTTAGCTTTCTCAACAATCTTACTACTCAAATTGGTCTTTTCAGCCACACGACCAACAGTCGTGCTTTCACCACCAGGAATAATAAACCCATCAAGGTTGGTAATATCATCAGCCTTTTTAGCTGGAAAGACAGAACCTTCAACATTGCACTTTTTAAGTGTTTTTTCCATAACATTAATATGCTCTGAAACTGCGCCCTGAATTCCTAAAACGCCAATTAAAACTTTAGCCATCACAAACCCAACCTAACAAGTTAAGAATAATTTAGCTATAATCCTCTTACCTGCATAAGTTGCTCAGGCTTTAAAGTTTTGATATCAACACCAACCATAGATTTTCTTTCACTAACCATTCTTGAGGCTTCAGCAACCACCTCAGGTTTTTCCCAGTAAGTTGTGGCTAAAACGATGGCTTTTCCTCTTTCTAGCGGGTCTTCAGATTTAAAAATCCCTGAACCAACAAACACTCCATCAGCCCCAAGCCACATCATCAAAGCTGCATCTGCAGGAGTGGCTATACCGCCAGCTGCAAAGTTTACAACGGGTAATCTTCCAAGTTTAGCTGTTTCGTTTACAAGTTCAAATGGAACCTTAAATTCTCTTGCAACATCCAAAAGTTGTTCTTCACTCATTCCTTGAAGTTCCCTAATTTTACCCATAACAAGCTTCATATGTTTTACAGCTTCACAAACGTTTCCAGTTCCAGCTTCACCTTTAGTCCTAATCATTGCGGCGCCCTCAGCTATTCTTCTTAAAGCTTCTCCAAGGTCTCTTGCACCATTAACAAATGGAACCTTAAACTCCCACTTATTAATGTGGTGATGCTCATCTGCAGGTGTTAAAACTTCACTTTCATCTATCATGTCAACCCCTATAGCCTCAAGAACTTTAGCCTCCATGTAATGGCCTATTCTACATTTAGCCATAACAGGTATGGTTACATGGTCCATAACTTCTTCAATAACCTTGATGTCACACATCCTAGCAACTCCTCCAGCTTTTCTAACATCGGCTGGGAGTTTATCTAACACCATAACTGCAACTGCACCAGCATCCTCGGCAATTTGGGCCTGCTCAACATTAGTAACATCCATAATGACTCCGCCTTTTTGCATTTTAGCAAACCCGCGTTTTAAGATGATTGTGCCATAGATAGGCTTGGAAAACATGCTTTACAATCCCCCGCGTTTTTCACCCTTTTTAATTAAATTAACAGTTAATACTAATTCTACTATGCATGTGCACTAAGATAAAGCTAAATTCAGAATCCCTATATAAGGATTTAATTTAAAAGCTAACTTTCCTCCTGTATGATAGGCTTGGTGAAACTTTGATAGATTGGTAGTTTCCTTTTCCAACCCAGTTTGAAAGTATAACTCTGCTTTTCACCCTACTTTTATGTGAATCATAGCCAACCAAGAGAACTAGATGTCCGTTTCTGGTTCTGGAGGAGAAAATTGTTGCATAACGTTTTAACCTACATTTAAGCCTATGAAGCTCAATCTTCCGGAGAGGAGGTAAAATTTCCCTCCAAACTTCAAGCTTACCTTTAAGTTTCTGCGCAACATCTCCAACTTTTAACCCTCTATGCATATCTTAAAATCCTCCAAACTTAGCTTCAGCGACAAAAAAAGTTTTAGCAACCCAAATATATAAGCAGTATTTAACGGCTGTAAAACTATAAAACAAAAAATTTTTAACCTGCATTTGTAGATTCACATTATTTAAAAAAAGGGTTTAAACAATGAAGAGCGTAGCCAAAAGAGAGTCAATGATTGAGAGACCAGCCTACAGAGTCATAAGAGATTATGCAGCCAGACTGGGGTATAAGGACATAATATATCTAAATGTTGGAGAACCCGACTTTCCAAGTCCACCAAACGTCGTCGAAGCAGCTAAAAAAGCTATGGATGAAGGATTTACACACTACACTGAAGAAAGAGGTTTAAGTGAGCTTAGAGAAATTTTAGCATTAAAGATTAGCGGCGAAAGAGGGATTGAAGTTGATGCTGATGGTATACTTATAACAAACGGTAGCGCTGAAGGCATATTTGTAACCTTGATGACTATTGTTGACAACGATGATGAGGTAGTAATTGTTAAACCTTACTATCCTCCCTACCTTTATTGTGTTAGAGTTTCCTCAGGAAAACCTGTTTTTGTTTCACCGGAAGATGAAACATTAACACCAAGCGTGGAAAGCATAAAAGCTGCTGTAACAAATAAAACTAAAGCTATAATTGTTAACAGTCCATGCAACCCTACAGGAGTTGTCTACGGTGAAGAAGTTTTAAAAACAATCAACGACCTTGCAGAAGACTACGGGTTCTATGTTTTATCAGATGAAGTTTATGATAAATTTGTTTACGAAGGGGAACATCGTAGCATAGCCTCCTACGACAAAACCATTGAGCATACAATAATTATCAACAGTTTCTCAAAGACTTATGCAATGACAGGTTGGAGGATAGGATATCTCGCATGTAGAAGCGAGATTACATCGAAAATACTTAAAATTAAAAGTGCTGTAAATGTCTGTGCAAACGCTATTTCCCAGAAAGCTGCGATTGAGGCTTTAAAAAATTCTGATAGCTATGTTAAAATGATGCTTACAGAATACAGAAAAAGGAGAGAGATTGTTTTAGAAGCATTATCAAAGCTTCCAAAAATTAGGGTTCCAATTCCTAAAGGAGCATTTTACGTTTTTCCAGATATATCTCAAATAGAAAAAGATTCTTTAAAGTTTACAATGTGGCTACTTGAAAAAGCTCATGTCGTTGTGGGTCCTGGTGTGGCGTTTGGTATGGATGGTTACATCAGAATTTCCTATTCAAATTCAATAGCCAACCTTAAAAACGCAATGGATAGGATTGCTAGCGTACTTTAAATCAGGCTGTTAGGGAGATGATTTACGGAGGATAAAGTTTTTTTAATACTTAACAATAATAGTGAAACCATAGACAACCTTTACCGGATACTTAAAGAGTTTAATGTAAAATTTGAAGTTAAAAGTCCAGGTCAGTATTTCAACCATGAAAACTATTTAGGTATAATTATTTCAGGCGGGTTCTTGCCAAGAAACAAGTACAAGGAGCTTTTAGCATGGTATGGAAACCTTTTATCTCTAACAAATCTACCAATTTTAGGTATATGTTTAGGGTTAAAGATTTTAGGATACCAGTATGGTGCCAGAATTAGGAAGATGAGTGAGGGTGAAAACGGTATAGTTAAAATTTTTTTCCATAAAGATTATCCATTAGCACCTAATATTAAGGAGCTTAAGGTTTACGAGCTTCATGATTATGAGCTAATTTCAATTGGAGAAGGTTTAGAGAATTATGCAAGCTCAGAAAAATGTAAAATTCAAGCAGTAAAACATAAGATTAAACCTCAGTATGGTGTTCAATTTCATCCAGAGGTTAGTGATAATAATGATGGTAAAATAGTGATTAAAAACTTTATAGAAAAATGTTTTAGAAAATCATAAAAACAAATTTAGGATATGCTTAAGTTTTAGCTTTATTACATAATTACATATAATCTAAGTTTAAATTTTTTAAACTGGTTAGAGAGGTTGGAACTTATAAATAATGGTACCTATGTCTTGCTTTATCTTGATGAAAAAAGAAAGTTTTTGGTTAAGGTTGAGAGTGGAAAGGTTTTCCATACTCATAAGGGATATATTAAGCTTGAAGAACTTATAGGTAAACCTTATGGTGTCAAAGTTAAAAGTAATATGAATACCAGTTTTATAGCTTTAAAGCCAACCTTGAAAGATTATCTTATAAGAATAGCAAGAAAAACCCAAATTCTTTATCCTAAGGATATGGCATTAATCCTGCTTTACACCAACACTAGTTCAGGTTCAAGGGTTGTTGAAGGTGGTACTGGTAGTGGAGCATTAGCATCTCTACTAGCTTTTTACGTTAAACCTAATGGTAAAGTTTACAGTTACGATGTTAACAAAGAATTTTTAAGAATTGCAGAAAGGAATCTTGAAAAGCTTGGTTTAATTGATTACGTCATTTTAAAAAACTTAGATTTAACAGAAGGAATAGAAGAAGTTGATGTTGACGCTGTTATACTTGACATGCCAACTCCATGGCTTGTTGTTCCCCATGCCTATAAAGCATTAAAAAATACTGGAGTTTTTGCATCTTTTAGCCCAACTATTGAGCAAGTTATAAAGACGGTTGAAGCTATGAAAAAGGAAGGGTTTACCAGTATTGAAACTGTTGAATGTATGGTTAGAGAATATCAAGTAGAAACTGGACGTACAAGACCCAAAACTTTAACAGTGGCACATACAGGCTACCTAACTTTTGGGAGGAAGATGTTGAGTGAGGATGACCGTAGCGGGTAAATTACTCACCGAAAAGAAGCTTTGCTATATCCCTTCTCATGGCTGTTTTAACCGCCTTAGCCCTCTCCTCCAATGTTTCATTTATCCTTATTCTTCCATCCAATGTTGATAGGATAAAGCCTCCAATACTGTTTATTGGATGGTTATCAAATGTTATTTTAATGTTTGCAGGAAGGTTAAGCATCCTAAGTATAGCATCTTTATGTTTAAGGTCTCTATGGTTTAGAGATATCTTTAAATTGGTTTCACCAAGCTGGGGAGCTATGGTTTCAATAAGTTTCGATAAGCTTTGAGTGTATAATTCTGTTTCAACAATTTTTTTAAGCCGATTTAACGCTTCATTAAAAGCTTCTTCAATAAGCTTGTTTTTTTCTTCTAGGATTTTTAATGAAAACTGACGTCTAGCTTCACTAAGTTTTCTAGCTTCTATGAACCTTGCCTCTTCCACCACCCTAACCTTAATTTTTTCAGCCTCATTCTCTGCTTCAGCTTTAGCCTTGTTAACTATTTCCTCAGCCTCCTTCTTAGCTTCTTCAATCCTTTTTTGGGCTTCTGCTTGTGCTTCAGCAATTATTTCTTCACTAATTTTTGAAATAACAGTTAAACTTGAGCTCATATTTTCCCACCTAAAACTTCTTCAACTATTTTTTTAACAGCCTTATCCATATTTTTAGATGCTCTTTCTCTGAGGGATGAGATTTTTATGGTTGCTTCCTTCTCTAGTTCCTTAAGCTTTCTTTCAGCTTCCTCTTCAGCCTTTTTTAGCATTTCACTACTCTCAACTTTAGCTTTCTTAACAATTTCTTCCTTAACTTTTTCAGCCTTCATCGTGGCATCTAGTCTTATTCTGCTGGCTTCAGCTTCAGCTTCCTCTATTATTTTACGTGCTGCATCTTCAGCTTCTCTAATTTTTTTAATCACTTCAACTGAAGACAATTTCCTCTCCACAATCTTATGCTTTTATTAGCAAAACAAAAATTAGCTTACTATGGTATATAAATTATTGGTTAACACCTTAAGTTAGGGATACTGGTAAAATGCTAATAATCGCGGATTTGCATCTCCACTCCAAGTATTCACGTGCAACAAGCAAACAAATGGACTTGAATGGTCTATCCTTAGGTGCAAAGATGAAAGGCTTAACTCTGCTAGGAACTGGAGATATAACTCATCCCGCATGGTTTAATGAGTTAAAATCTAAGCTTGTCGAGGTTGACAACTCCGGAATATACGCCTACAATGGGGTATACTTCACGTTAAGCGGGGAAGTTGCAACATATTTTGAGTTTGAAGGAAAAAGTAGAAGGGTACACCATGTAATACATTTACCATCGTTTGAGGAAGCTGAGCAATTAAATGAAAAGCTTTCAAAGTATGGAGAACTGTCCATTGATGGTAGACCAGTATTGAACATCAGCAGTCCAGAGCTTGTTGAAATCTTAATGGAGGTGGATAGCAAAATCTTAATTTACCCTGCACATGCATGGACGCCTTGGATGAGTTGTTTAGGCAGTAAATCAGGGTTTAACTCATTAGAAGAATGTTATCAAGACCAAGTAAACCATGTTTTTAGTCTTGAGACAGGGTTAAGCAGCGATCCTGCAATGAATTGGAGGGTTTCAAAACTTGACAAGTTTACTCTTCTTTCAAACTCTGATGCACACTCACCAAGTACTTTACGTCTAGGACGAGAGGCAAATGTTTTTAACGTTGGAAAGCTTTCTTACATGGAAGTTTATGAGGCGATTAAAAACAAGGATAGAAGTAAGTTTCTTTTTACAATAGAAACAGATCCAAATTATGGCAAGTATCACTATGATGGACATAGAGAATGTGGTGTAAGTTTAAGTCCTAGTGAAGCAAAAAAGTTAAACAACATTTGTCCGAAATGTGGGAGAACATTAACTGTAGGCGTGCTACATAGAGTTGAAGAGTTAGCAGATAGACCTGAAGGATTTACCCCTGAAAATGCTATACCGTTTAAATCTTTACTTCCACTTTACGAGATAATCTTCTTCACCTTCGGTGGAAAGGTTACAAGTAAAGCAATTCTTGAAGAACAAAATAAGCTTATAGGTAAATTTTCTAACGAATTAAACATCTTACTTAATGTTCCAAAAGAGGAGCTTTTAAAGATAACGCATAAAAAAATTGCTGAAGCAATAATTAGGGTTAGAGGGGGAAAAATAAGGTACATCGCAGGTTATGATGGTGTTTACGGTAAACCAATAATCTCTTCTGAAGAAGAAGAGGGAAAAATAGTTAAAACTAGGAAATATTCTAAAAGTTTAGAAGAATTTTTTTAGGTTTTTGTTTGATATCTTCTATTAAATAGAAGTTTACTTTCCTTCTTTTTACCGAAAAAATAGGAAAAACAAACATTAAAAGAAAAACCAGTAAGGCTAAAGTTCTCCAGCCAAAAATTTCTAAATCTGATTTCCAGCTTAAAACCTCAAAACTAACATCTTTAACAACTTTCCCATTAACTAAAAATATAAACCAGTATTTTCCCGGGGGGAAGCTCACCTAAATTGTAAGTGTAAGATTTTTCCGTTATAACCTGAATTGAAGGCCCTGTCCACATATCAACTTTACTGTCGCTATAAAATGTTAAGCCTTCTTTTTTAAGAGAACCCCACTCAACATTAAAACCTCCATGTGGAAAAATTATGGATATCTTAACTTCTACAAGCTTATTGTACACCGCAACATCAATGTTAACCGTATCGGAGCTTGGAGTATAAGGAATCCATTTATCAGTATAAGGTAAGGGTTGTTGTATTGGTGTTGTTAAGAAAAAGGATATGGCCAGTAGGAATAACGTAAAGATTGTTTTATGAAACAACATTTTCCGATGTAGATTGTAACACATGCAAACTAAATAAACTTTAAACAGCCAAAAAACAGATAAACATTAAAAACTAAAAATTTTCTGACAACCTTTATGAGCATTAAACCTGAAATTTTAAGGTCAAAATTTATTGGTTCACTTTTAGGTTTAGCTGTAGGAGACGCTTTAGGGATGCCTGTTGAAGGTTTAACTGCCGAAGAGATTAAAGTGAAATTTGGAGTAGTTAAAGAGATGATGGATGGAAGATTACCAGCTGGATGCTACACTGATGACACTGAAATGATGATAGGAGTTGCAGAGTCGCTTATAGAAAATAAAGGGTTTAATGGTGAGGATATGGTTAAAAAATTTATTAAAAATTTTAAACCTTGGAGAGGATACGGTTACGGGCCTACTAAAGTTTTAGAATTAGTTAAAAAAGGAGTTTCATGGGAAAAAGCTGCTGAAAAACTTTTTGGAGGAGAGGGATCATATGGTAACGGTGGAGCTATGAGGATAGCACCTGTAGGATTGCTTTACCATGATAATGTTGAAGTGTTAAGAAATGTTGCCTACAGGGTTGCTAAGATTACACATGCAAATAAGCTTGGAATGGAGGGTGGGGCTATTCAAGCTTATGGTGTAGCTTTAGCTGTTACGGAGAAACCTTATAAAAACTTGGAAGTTGAAGCTTTTGCCACAAAACTTTGTACATTTAGTTGTGAAAACATTTTTAGGGAGAAGATTATGCTTGTTAAACAGTTACTTAAAAAACGTGTAAATAATTCTGAAGTTGTATTCAAGCTTGGAAATGGTATTGAAACATTTAACTCCGTAGTAACAGCTTTATACTGTTTTCTAGCAAACTATAAAAGTTTTGAGGATGCTGTTGTTTACGCTGTAAATTTGGGAGGAGATGCTGACACCATTGGAGCAATGACTGGAGCTGTAGCAGGAGCATACCATGGAGTTGAAGCTATACCTAAGAGATGGCTGGCTAGGTTGGAGGGTAAAACGTATATTGAAGGTTTAGCTGAAAAGTTATGGATGGTCAGCATAACGAATAGAAAAAATGAAGAATGACTGCTTAATAGATAAAAAAATATATGTATAAGTACAAACAGTCTTTATATTGCCATGGAAACTCTTTCTCATGACCTTGTAATTGTAGGTTCAGGTCTTGCAGGTCTTAGAGCTGCTATTGAAGCAGCTTACACCTCAAAATCTAAGCTGGATATAGCAATAATATCTAAAACTCACCTTATGCGTGCGCATTCTGTTTGTGCTGAAGGTGGCACAGCAGCTGTTCTAAGGCCCGAAGAAGGAGATAGTTTTGAGCTTCACGCATGGGATACTATTAAGGGAAGCGACTTTCTTGCTGACCAAGATGCCGTAGAAATATTTGTTAAAAGCATGCCTGAAGAAATATTTCTACTTGACCATTGGGGAATTCCTTGGAGTAGGAGAGAAGATGGAAAAATAGACCAAAGACCTTTTGGAGGTCATAGCTTTAACAGGGCTACCTATGCTGAAGATAGAACAGGATTCTATGAAATGCATACCCTTTACGACATTCTTCAAACATTTGAGAACGTAAAGGTTTACGAGGACCACTATGTAACATCCCTAATTGTTGAAAACGGAGAATTTAAAGGTTTAACAGCTTTAGACCTTAAATCAGGTAAATTTATTGCTTTTAAGTCTAAAGCTGGAATAATCGCAACAGGTGGAGGGGCAAGATGTTACGCTTTCACAACATATTCACATCCAGCTACTGGCGATGGTATTGTTATGGCTTATAGAGCCGGAGTACCCATGAAAGATATGGAGTTCATTCAATTCCACCCTACGGGGCTTGTCCCCTCTGGAATACTGATAACAGAGGCTGCAAGAGGTGAAGGTGGCTATTTAATCAACAGCAAGGGTGAACGTTTCATGAAAAAATATGCACCTGAACGTATGGAGCTTGCCCCAAGAGATATTGTTTCAAGGTCAATCATAAGAGAAATTGAGGAGGGATGTGGATTTAAAGGACCTGATGGTTTAGATTATGTTCACCTAGACCTTACACACTTGGGCAAGGAAAAGATAGTTGAAAGGCTACCTCAAATACGTGAAGTTTGCCTTAAGTTTTTAGGAATAGATATTGTTAACGAACCTATACCTATCAGGCCTGCAGCCCACTACAACATGGGCGGTATCCATACAGATATTAACGGAGCTACACCGGTAAAGGGTTTATGGGCTGCGGGAGAGTGTGCATGTGTAAGTGTACATGGGGCAAATAGGCTTGGAACAAACTCCACTGCGGAATGCTTAGTTTGGGGTAAGATTACTGGTAGGGAGGCAGCAAAATATGCCATGTCCCATGAATCTGAATCAAGCTTAGCTGGAGAGATGTTAAAAAGAGAGGAGGATAGAGTTTATGGTTTTATGCGTAAGGAAAGTGGAGAAAACAGTTATGGAATTTTAAGGGAGCTTAGAAGCCTTATGGATAGATATGTTGGAATATTTAGGAAGGGGGATGAGCTAGAACTAGCCGTAAAAAGGATTAAAGAGTTGAAGGAGAGGTTTAACAATGCCACAGTTTATGATAAAAGTAGCGTTTACAACACAGACCTTATAGCTATGCTTGAACTTGACAACCTACTCACTATAGCTGAAGTTGTTGCGACTGGCGCCCTTCTTAGAAAGGAGTCTAGAGGAGCTCACGCTAGACGAGACTATCCTAAACGTGATGATGAAAATTGGCTTAAACATACATTAGCATACTGGAGGGTTGATGGGATTAGATTTGAGTACCTACCTGTAACGATTACAAGGTGGAAACCTGTAGAAAGAAAGTACTAGTTTTTGAGGGGAGGTAAATGAGTACGGTAAAAGCTGAAAAAGTTGTAAAGTTTAAAATTCAAAGGTTTGACCCCTCAAAAGATGAGAAACCATATTTTATAGAGTATGAAGTCCCGATTGTTAAAGGAACAACAATACTTGATGCTTTAATATATATAAAGCAGAACCTTGATAGTACGCTATCCATGAGATATTCGTGCAGAATGGGCATCTGCGGCTCATGTGCAATGATTATTAACGGAATTCCTAGGCTTGCATGTGAAACACAAGTGCTTCAACTTGGAGAAGATGTTGTAGAAATTCAGCCGTTATCAAGTTTTCCACATGTAAGGGATCTTATCACCGATTTTAAAACGTTCTTTGCTAAGCATAAAAAGGTTAAAAGTTTCCTTATAAGGAAAGATGTTAAAGAACAGTTTAACCCTAAAGCTGAATACCTACAGCCTAAGGAAAAATTGAAGGAAATTTTGCCCTATACTAGATGTATTACGTGTGGAGTGTGTTATGCGTCATGCCCGGTAATAATTAAGAATGAAGGTTTCCTTGGTCCGGAAGCGTTAGCTAAGGCTTACCGCTACATTAGTGATTCTAGAGATGAGGGTGTTGAGAAAAGAATACCGACCTTGGAAGAGTATCCCCATGGCTGCTGGAGTTGTACAACCTGTTCAACATGTAAATTAAATTGTCCTAAAGAGGTTAGCGGTGTTGACTCGGTTATTAACATAAGGTCAATAATGACAGAAAAAGGTAAAATTCAGCCAACTCTTAGAGATGCGTTGGAAAGCATGTATCTACATGGTAACCCTTGGGGTAGGATTAGAGATAAAAGGTCAGCGTGGATACAGGACCAGAATCTAAGTATAAAGGATTTTTCAAAGGGTGAAAAAGCAGAATTATGTTGGTTTGTTGGTTGTACTCCAGCTTATGACCCAAGAGTTCAGCAGGTTGCAGGAGCATTAGCAAGGATTTTACAAAAAGCTAACACTAATTTTGCTGTTCTGGGGAATGAGGAAAGTTGCTGTGGTAATGAAGCTTATAATGTGGGGGAAATGGGGTTGTTCGATGAATTAAAAGAAGCTAATTTAAAACTTTTTGAGAAGTACAACATAGGTAGAGTTATAACTACAAGCCCACACTGTTATAATGCCTTTAGGAGTAGGTATGGTAAAATAAGTTTTGAAGTTCAACATTACACCCAATACTTAGCTGAATTGATTGAGAAGGGTAAACTTAAATTTTCAAGGAAAGTTGAGAAAGTTGTAACTTACCATGACCCATGCTACCTTGGAAAAATTAATGAAGTTTACGAGGCGCCAAGGAAGGTTATTGAAAGTATTCCAGGAGTTAAATTTAAAGAACTACCTAGGTCTAGGAGAATGAGTTTATGCTGTGAAGGAGGAGGCGGGCTTATGTGGATGGATGTTCCAACACCAAGACTTGGGGAATTTAGGGTTAAAGAGGCCATTGAAGTTGGCGCTGAGGTAATTCTTGTTTCATGTCCATTCTGCATGATAAACTTGGAGGATGCTGTTAAAACCACGGGCAATGAAGATAAGATTAAAGTTTTAGATGTGGCAGAGTTTCTTCTTGAAGAAATCTAAATATTTAACATTTTTTACATTAAGTAAAAAAAGCTGTCGGTAAATAATGACAAGTTAACAGAAACTGTTTATAAAAATTAATAAACTTTTAGAAACTATTTAACTGTATGCCTCTTCCAAGCTTTACGTTAACATTTTACATAAAGCTTTTCGCGTTTTTAGTGTCATGGGTAATAGTGTCCTTAGCAGTTTACTTTGCAGGAAGGGTTATCGTTGGCGAAAAAGCAAAGTTTACCCGTTCGCTGCTGTTAACACTCGTAGGTGTAGTTATAATTAGTCTTTTCGCCATATTTACCATAACATTGCTTGGAAGGGTTATAGGTTTTATACTAACTATGATTATTTGGCTTTGGTTAATAAGATACTTTTTTAATACAGGTTGGCTTGCAGCTTTAGGAGTTGCTGTTCTCTCAGTTTTTATGTTTATAGTCATACTACTAATTTTAGGGTTTATTTTAGGCTTAACAGGGTTGTTAACTCTAACTTACCAACCTGGAGGTTTACATTTACCATGGATTTAAATACATAAGTAGGGCTAGGTTAGGTCGCCACACGCACATTTAACCTCATAAAGCATTGTTAAAAGTTCATTAAACCCATTCCAAGTTTTTGCTGAAACTAGGGGTATCCTTTGAGGAGGAAAAAACTTTTTAACTATGTTTGCAACCTCAAAATCTAGTTCTTCCCTTAAACTTTTACTTCTTTCAAATAAAAGAAGGGGGTTTTCAAGAAACATCCTAGTCTTTTTGACTTCATCTTTGCTTAGAAGGTCAACTTTATTCAATATAACAATAGATTCAACATTTAACGTGTATTTTGCTACAAGCGAGTAAAGATAAAAACCTATAAGATTTTGTCTTGAGGCTGTAAGGTCGACAATAAAGATAGAGGTACAGTCGTTAAGTTTTTCAACAATTTTTCTTCCAGAGTCTCTAAAAATAAATGGTTCAAGCTGCCCAGGAGTGTCAACAAAAGTAAAATCTACATTATCAAAGCTTGGAAAGCATACATCAGCAAGCATATCCATAGCCTTAATAATAGCACCGTTAGGCCCCAAACCATCAGTTCGCATAATCTTTTCAACAGTAAATTTTTCACGAATATCAAAGTCAGGGTTATAGGGAGTTTCAAGAACCCCTGGGTCCAGATTTATATACTTAACACTATAACCTTCATTTTCAAGATAAAGACCGAAATTTTTTGTTAACAAACTTTTACCTGAACCTGCGGGTCCCAAGATAAGGATGTTCATTTTATAGGTTTAAAGTTGCTCTTACTCTTAAAGTTTATAAAATAAAAACTTACAATTATTGAGAGAATAAATTGATTGGAAGTTACATATTAATTTTAAGTTTAGGGAAAGATTGCAGGTTAAAAATTGGAAGTTTAGGTTTTTTAAACTTTAAAAAAGGTTATTACTGCTATGTTGGTTCAGCTTTAGGTAGAAACATCAGCATAGAAAACCGTGTTGAAAGATATAAAAAAATTGCTGAAAAGAAAAATGGAAGGGTAAGGTGGCATATAGACTACCTTCTCGTTTGTAAACACACAAAACTTTTAGAATCTATACTTATACCATCCAAAACTAGAATTGAATGTAAGGTTTCAAAGATAGTTGAAAGTTTGGCTGACAAGGTTATACAAGACTTTGGAGCATCAGATTGCAGGATGGGCTGTAAAGGACACCTATACTACTTTAAGCATAATCCATTAACAATTTTAACCAAAATAGGATGGAAACGTTTTAAACTTTAAAAGGTAAAAAGTTAAGGTTAAGGTTTCTCTTACTTAATTTTATAGTCTTCCACGAACTACGCTGACGGCTTCTCTACGGATATTTCTATTATGCTTACGTTTGATTTCTTGCCTTCTCTTTCAACAACTTCTGTTCCAATGTTTATGTCTTTGACAACAAGGTCTTTTATGAAAGCTCTTTTCAAAAGTTCGACAACATCTACAGCTTTACTTATTGCTGCACCTCTAGCTTTCAAAACAACGTTTGTAATACCTTGGTTGAAGAACGTTATACATGCAACAACATAGTTCATTACAGGTTTTTTACCAACTAAAACAACATTTGTTTTTGATTCTTGCTGAGACATAACATTTCTCACCTCTTTCTAGTTATTTTGAATTTTTGAGTATTCTACCAATGACCATTTATCCACAGCTAGGTCTTATCCTAAGGTTTATAAGGACTATTTATTTAAAGTTTACTTTTAAGCTTATTTATGGTCTAAAAATTATGGGTTTTAAGCTTAAATTAACCCTCCCTTTCAAGTAAAGTTGCAACCCCCTGCCCTCCACCAACGCATGCTGCGGCTACACCATACCTTGCACCTTTAAGGTTTAATATTCTAGCTAAAGTTCCAACAATTCTTACACCTGTCATACCTAGCGGATGGCCTAATGCTATAGCACCACCTTTAATATTCACCTTTTCATAAGGGATTCCTAACTCTTTGATAACATGTAATGTTACAACAGCAAAAGCCTCATTAACCTCCCAAAAGTCTATATCACTAACGCTTAATCCAGTTTTAGATAGAAGCTTTTTTACAGCTTCAGCAGAACCTTTACCCATAAGCGTCGGGTCAACACCAACCCAACTCATTCCCTTAATTTTTGCTAAAGGTTTAACCCCGTACTCTTTAGCTTTTTCTTTGGACATCAAAAGGATAGCGGCAGCACCGTCATTTAATGGTGAAGAATTTCCTGCAGTAATTACACCTCTAGGTTTAAATGCTGGGGGTAAACTTGAAATTTTTTCAAGGGTTGTATCAGGTCTAACGCTTAAATCCTTATCAACAACTATTTTCCGTCCATCTGGAAGGGAAACTTCTATGGGAATTATTTCTTCTTTAAAATATCCTTCTTCATAAGCTTTTGCGGCTAATTGATGGCTACGTAGAGACCATCTGTCCATCTCCTCTTTACTGATATGAGATTCTTCAGCAAGTTTTTCAGCGGTTAATCCCATACTTATACCTATAGACCAGTCAAATCTTTTTTCTTCGTTAACAAATTTCTGGTTAATGTTTACATTATAACCCATAGGTATATGGGTCATATGTTCATACCCTCCAGCAATAACAACATCAGAATATCCACACATAATCTCCATAGCACCTACATGAATTGCTGACATTGAGGAGCCACACTGTCTATCAATAGCCATGGCAGAGGTTTTTAACGGTAACCCTGCCGCGAGACTGATAAGTCTTCCACCATAACTCCATTGTTCTGCCGTCTGATTGGAACATCCAAGAATACATTCATCAACATCTTCAAGTTTAATATCTACTTTCTTAACAAGCTCCTTAATAACAGTCACGATAAGCTCGTCTGAGCGTATCCAGTTAAACAAGTCTCTTTCAGGTTCTGTTGGACGAGCCCTAGAAATTGGAGTTCTTAGATAGGAAACAATTACCGCCTCCTTCAATTTAACATAACCTCCAATTAAATAGCGGGTTAATTAAAGTTTAAAATAGTATCCTTTTTTCAGGAGAAAACTTTTCTCCGTAAACTTGATTAGCAAATTTATCTATAACCTTTAACAATCCTTACTTAGCATTGTTGACAGGCAATGTTTACCAGCCAGATGATAACGCTATCGGTACTAACATTTGCTACTCTGCTTTCAGTTATACCCGCTTTGCTAGTGTTTATTTTAATTGCAAAAAGAAACAAAAATTTATGGTTTTCATTTATTTTCGGCGGGTTTGGATGGGCTGGAGCATTAATCTTGCGTTTAATTCCTCTTCAAGTTCCAATTCTTTTTTACGACACATCTTTTCTCATCTCCAGTATATACTATTTTGCCTATACTGCATTGTTGGCGGGGTTTTTTGAAGAGGTGGTACGTTACATTTTACTTAGTAAAGTTAAGCTTACAAGGTTAAGTTTAAAAAACGTTTTATCCTTTGGTTTGGGTTGAGGGTTCATGGAGGCGTTGCTTGTTTATGTTTTTGGACTTTTACCGCTTCTTTATCTTGGATACAACTTAACATTAATGGATATTTTACCAGGAGTGGTTGAGAGGAATATCGCAATACTTTTGCACATATCTTTAACGTTTATAGTTTTTAGTAGTTTTTTTGCAGGTAGGAGACTTCTTTTAATTGCTGTGTCTTTTCACAGTATGGTAGACTTTATAGCCTCATACCTTTTCCGCATCATAAATTTACCTTTATGGTATGTTGAACTAGTAATCTTGCTGGCAGCTTTGGTTATAACTGTTTATGCATATACCCTTGTAAGAAGGTTAAAGTAAAAGTAAACCTTCACTTAAGTTTGGTCAACATCGTCAATAAAAGCTAATATAAGGATGCTATAAAAATAGCAGGCTATGAATACCGCAAAACCTCTCTTGAAAGAGATGCAGACTGTGTTAAGTAGCCTAACCAGGCTTCTTTCCTAAGTACTCGCATATCCTCTTCGAAACCTTAACAGCCAAAGCCATTATAAGCAGTATTGGCGGCTTTCCAAGCGGTGGAGGTATTAAGCTAGCATCAGCTACAAACACACCATCACAGCCATTTATAGTCAGATCACTAGAAACTACGTAGCCTATTGCTGCCGTTCCACCTGGATGAGCTCCCCTTACATGAGTCAGGACAACATCCTCATCCTTAACACCTAATTCAAAAAGCAAGTTCTTGGCTTTTTCAATTCCCATTTCAAGGATTTTTATGTCCCTCCTCGACATGTAAGGTTCAACAACTCCGTCAGGCCATACCACCCCCCTACCTTCATCAGCCACCTTTACCATAACGGATGCAATACTCTTACCCTCATGGTCAATACCCTTCATTGTCAGCTGAGACGACAAAAGACCTGAATAATGAGGTGAGAGTAAGAAGTTACCGCAATCAGCGTAGGCAGCCATTGGAATTCCGTTACTTGCAGAAGGTCCATCATAAGGTCCACCTACTGTAACAAACGGATCTATGAAGAGGTTTTTTCCAATATTCTCATCATTATGAAGTTGAGCTAGAAGTTGAGGTGTTTCAATCGCACCAGCAGCTAAAACAAGAGCCTTACACTTAATTCTAACCCTCTCATCCATCATAACTCCTTCCACAACTATCTCTCCTTGACCGGACTTGTGTAGCCTGTCAACCGTAAAACGGTTTAATAAAACTAAACCATGTTGTACACTCATCCTGACAAGGTCAAGAGCAGTATACTTTGCGTTTTTCAGACAGCCATAAGCACATTTACCGCAACCAACACATTTGATAAAGTCAATAGACTTCGGCATAATTCTTGCTTCCAGCCCAATCCTCTTGCTAACCTCGATGAACTTAACAGCAAACAATGGCAACTTATCCGGGGGAATATTAGCAACGTGCATAAGCCTACATACCTCATCAACCTCAGCCGTTAAGTCGATGCCAAGCCTCTTAAACCTGCTAATTAACGCTTTTGTGGTAAGCATGTTTCCAAACGATACAAGTGTTGAACCTCCTACACACTTACACCTAAGTATCTCGATTGGAGATAGAGTAGGGTGGTAGCCTAAATGTGCTTTTTCGAGACCTACATCCCCGCTTGACTCTAGTAGAGCTACCTTAAACCCCCAACGTGTAAGCTTGTATGACACGGTACTACCTCCAGCACCACTACCCACAACACTCACATCAACGTTCATCATGATTTAACCACTCATATAACATAGTCTACAAAAAACTATATGAATATCAAAGTTACACCTTTTATAGCTACTCGAGAATAAACAGCATCCCTAAACTTAAAAAAAAGTCTACTGCTTTAAGCACCTTAATTTTCCATGCCCACACCGTAGTATTTGCTGATGCTTTATTTTGTGTACCGTTCAAAAAGTTTTAACAACAATTTCAAGCCTTGTTTGAAGTTGATGAATTGAGTTGCCTTTTTAATTGGTTTAAAATTAGAGGTTTAGCTTGTTAAATAGTTGATTTTTAAACGTTTTCTTTTTACAGCTACAATTCTCTCCTCTTCTCCTATCTTTTTACCGCATCCTCTGCATACGATAGTTTTCTCACTATTTAGGTAGCCACAGTGGATGCATGGAAGATAAGCAACCATCAGGTTTTCCCTTAAGTGGTAGGATAAAACTACCAAATCACTATATCATTAAACAATTATATTAATGGTTAAAACATCAAAAGCTATGTTTTAAATCTAAAAGTTGGTTAAGTTAGGCTTATTTAAGACAAGAAGTTTAAAAAATAGTTAGGTAAAAATGTTAAAGTTTTATAAGATTAAGATAATCATGAACTTAAGTGTAAGGGTTTATGGTTCATCTCTCTACAACATGTACCTATGAAAAATGTTGTATACATCTGTAAGTTTTAGCATAACCAGGTTGGAGGGGTTGAAAAACTTTTTCATCAACCTTCTAACAAGTCTTTCATAGTGTCTATTGCTTTCCAGTAACCATTAAACATGTATCCGTTTATTCTGACTTTTGGAAAAGTTTCTTTTTCTATATCACCTTTATCTGGAAGTTTATCAATAATGGATTCGTTAACCAAGTATATTCCTCCATTTATCCAGTATGGTAGTTTTGGCTTCTCTCTAAATCCTAGAACTACACCATCATTTGAAACTTCAACAATACCATAAGGGCTTGTAAGTGGTACAAGAAGCATTGTAACTTCAAACTTCCTCTTTCTATGAGAACTTATAAAATCATTTAAATCTAGGTTGGTGATGATGTCACCGTTTAAAATCAAGTATTCGTTTGATGGAAAACTTTTCATCGCCTTTTTTATTCCACCACCAGTTCCAAGCTTTTCCTCCTCTACGGAATAATAAATGTTTACATTAAAATTTGAGCCGTCACCAAAAAATTCCCTAATTTTTTCCCAGCGGTAGCCACAAGCAAAGATAACATCCCTAACACCATAACCTGATAAATACTCGATTTGATACTGACTTAAAGGTTTTCCCTTATACTGCACAAGAACTTTAGGAACTCTTTCAGTTAACGGTCTTAACCTAAGACCCAACCCTCCGGCTAGAATGATAGCCTTCAAGAAAGACTCCCCAAAAATTAAGCATAAATTCCACCCAAATTAAGCATAAAAACTTGTTTATAAATTTGCCTAAAGCATGTTATAATTGGTTTTATTAAAGGTTTACCTGTAGTTTAGACGTGTTTAGTGATTACAGCATAAAGCATCTATGTAGAAAACGGTTTTGATCGAAGAATCAGAGTTTCCAAGAAGCTATGAAAAAGATGTCCTTTCTACCATCTAACCCGTTTTTGTTGAGAAATGTTGAGTTAAATTTAAAACTGGCTGAATGATAAAAAAATTACATTTTTTTACTTACTTTTCAGGTTTGTAGTATACTAGCTGTTTCTGGTAGGCTGGAGGTTGGTAAGCTGGTTCAGCCTTTATTGCTTTTTGAAGACAATTTTCAACACAAACATGGCAGTATATACACTTGTAGGGGTCATAGGTTATAGTTTTAGCTTCAGGGTCAACTTTTATAGCTACAGGCGGACATAAACGTTCACAATCTTGACATAAATCACATTTTTCCATGTCAAAAACTATTATTCGTCCTCTATGTTCAGAGAAGGGTTCCCTTCTGATGAAGGGATGTTTAACTGTTGCAGGTTTTGAGAAAAGGTTTTTCAGTATGTTTGGAAGCATCCAAACCATTCCTAAACCCCTCCATCTTTTTTAACATGGATTATACGCTCAGTACAAGCTAAACATGGGTCTATAGATAGAACTATTACAGGTATGTCTGCAATCTCATATCCTGGAAGCATAGCAAGAAGGGGTGGAATGTTTGCAAGGGTTGGTGTTCGAATTTTAACCCTTTCAAGCCTATTTGTTCCATTTCCCTTAACGTAGTAGAAAAGTTCACCTCTAGGTTGCTCAACCCTAGCTACAGCCTCACCTTCAGGCCATTTTTCAGGTTTAACAGCAATTTCACCTTCAGGCATGGTTTTTAATGCTTCAAGGATTAAGTCTATAGCTTGATATACTTCATAAAGCCTTACAAGTGTTCGTGCGTAAGCATCACCATCCTTCTCTACTATAGGCTCAAATTTAAGATGCTTGTATGCTTGATATCCCTCAAGCCTAATATCCTTCGCTACGCCACTTCCACGTGCAGTGGGACCTACTGCTCCAAGCCTTAAAGCATCGTCATAAGATAAGAAGCCCTTACCCACTGTCCGTTTTTTAAATGCAGGATCTTTGAGAATTACTGGAGCAAGCTTGTCGACTCTTCTTTTAAGGTCTAACATACTTTCCTTAAAATGCTCAACCAATGGACCTGAAATATCTCTTCTAACCCCACCAACTATGCATGTTGAAATTATAACCCTGTTTCCGCTTGTGCGTTCTTGGAGGTCCATTACAATCTCCCGGTCTCTCCAGAACTGCATAAAGAGACTTTCAAACCCCATAGCATCAGCAAAAAGGCCTAGCCATAAGAGGTGGCTTTCAAGCCTGTTAAGCTCAGCCCATATAACCCTTAAATATTTAGCTCTTTCAGGAACTTGAACATTTACAAGCTTTTCTAAAGCCATACAGTAGCATAAAGCATGCATAAAGTTGCATATTCCACAAACTCTTTCACATAGGTATACATTTCGTTGATAATCGTTAAGTTCACAAGCCCTCTCAATACCACGGTGGACGTAACCTATATTTACACCTACATCAACAATTTTCTCCTCGTCAACCATAAACCTAAGCTGAACTGGTTCAGGTAAAACTGGGTGCTGAGGGCCAAAAGGTAAAACGGTATACTTTCGCGTAGTTTTACCTTCACTCATACCAATCACACCTCCAACACCTTTTAGCTTCCTTAACAGCCTCCTCAACACTATAACCTAACTCAACTTCACTAAAACCTCTAACTCTCACTTCTACTGGAAGAAGTTTTATGGGGACCTTACTTAACTCTAAAACTTCTTCAACGTTAACTCTTGGAATAAGTTCTTCAATAAGCTCATACTCTTTAAGCCCACTTCCACCTAGATACCTGTCAATGGCGTTAGCAGCTTTCCATCCTGCACCCACGGCTTCGGTAACTGAGGCTGGACCTGTTACAACATCACCACCAGCAAAAACTCCGCGTATGTTTGTTTCCAACGTTTTAGGGTTAACTTCAACTTGTCCACGCCTATCTAGTTTAAGCCTAGAAGTTTTAGGTGGTGTTGCAACTTGACCTATGGCTTTAATAAACGTGTCAGCTTCAACAGTAAACTCGCTTCCAGCTATGGCTTCAGGTCTAGGTCTGCCTGAAGCATCAGGTGCACCAAGTCGCATTCTTATAAACTCCATTTTTGCAGAAGAGCTTCCACCTAAAACTTTGGTTGGAGCGACAAGAAATTCGAATTTAACACCCTCAGCCTCAGCCTCTTCAACTTCTCTTGGTGATGCAGGCATCTCCTTCCTAGTCCTTCTGTAAAATACTGTTACATCTTTAACTCCAAGCCTTAAAGAGACTCTAGCAGCATCCATAGCACTATTACCCCCACCAATAACAACAACTTTTTCACCAAGTTTAGGTTTTTTACCGTGGAGATTGACTTCCATTAAAAGTTGAAGACAGCTTAAAACTTTTGGATGGTCTTCACCCTCAATACCGAGCCTAGCATCCTGGTGTGCCCCTGTAGCTATGAAAATAGCGTCATAACCCTCATTCAAGAAGGTATCTAAATTCTCAATCTTCTTTTTAAGTTTAAGCTCAACTTCAGCTTCCTCCATTCTAGCATTAATTTCATCCTCTAAAATCTTTTTAGGAAGCCTATATTCAGGTATGTATGTAAGCATAGCTCCACCAGGTTTAGGAAGCTCGTCAAAAACTGTAACCTCATGACCTAAAACGCCGAGATAGTAGGCTGCGGTTAAGCCTGCTGGACCTGCACCAATAACAGCAACCCTTTTACCAGTAGATTTAAGCTTTTTGATGTTGAGATTTTTGATACCAACATACTCAGCTACAAACCTTTTAAGCAGTCTTATAGATATAGGCTGACCATTTTTAGCCTGTCTACAACCATCCTCGCATGGAGCAAAGCAAACTCTTCCAAGAATGGCTGGGAAAGGAGTTTTTTTAAGGATTGTTTGAAAAGCATCCACGTATTTTCCTTGACTTATAAGTCTAACATATCTTGGAACATCTATTTCAGCGGGACATTGTTGAGCACATCTTGCTTTTACCCTAAACTTTGGAGGTTGAACACCTACAGCAGGTTTTAAAAGGGTTGTTTGAGATGCATCAGCAGTTTTTAAAAGCCTCCCTCCAAGGTCAGGATTTAAACCTACAATGTTAAGGTTAAACATATCTTTTATCTCGTTTTCAGCAAGAAATGCACAAGGATAAATACTAGTTATGCTTGGTAAAACATCACTTTTTCTAATTTTAACCTTAACATTTACAACCTTCAAGTTCTCTTCAAAATGATATATAACCTCAAAAAATTCACCTAAATCTCTACATGTTATAGTTATAAATCTAGCATTAGACGCAGCAAGCTCGTAGATTTTGGGTATAAGGTCAGCTTTATCTACAAATACATCAACAACATTAGTGGCCAACTTTTAACCACCCACCTTTTTTTCTGCAAGTTTTTGTAAGGCTAAAACTACTCCATCTATAATAGCTTCAGGCCTTGCGGCACAACCTGGAACATAAACATCAACAGGTATAACCTTATCAACCCCACCAAGTATATTTGGGCAGTTATGGAAAATACCACCTGAACATGCACATGTACCTATGGCAACAACAACCTTAGGTTCAGGTGTTTGAGCATAAAGGGTTTTAAGCACCCTTGCATTTCTCCTGTTAGCTGGACCAGTTACAAGTAGAATGTCAGCATGCTTTGGGTTTCCCATGTGAAGCATTCCAAACCTTTCAACATCAAATCTTGGAGTTAAGCATGCCAAAACTTCTATATCGCAACCGTTACAGCTTCCACAGTTAAAATGTAGTATCCAAGGAGATTTAAGTCTGGCTTTAGCCATTAAACCCATACTAACCACCTCTAAGTAAAGCTACAGCTAAAATGTTTGAAATTGTAAGAATAAAGCCTGCAATCCATGTAATCTTCAATAGCAGTTTCCAGGTAAGTCTTGGAAAGATGTTGTCAATAATCATAGTTATAAAGTAAAAGATGAAGGAGAGGACAGCTCCAAGCCATAGGTTTGGAGACCAGAAAATTGTAAGAAATGACAAGAAAAATACAAGTTTAAACCAGTGACCAAGCTCTATAAAAGCTAAAGAAAAGCCCGAGAACTCTGTAAAAACTCCGCGCACTATTTCTTGGTGTGCATGATGAGAAGCTGAAATATCAAATGGTGATTTTCTAGCTTCAACTGGTAAAATTATTAGAAGTGTAAGGAAAATTGCTGGAAGCATTGCTACTAGTGGAAAATTAAGCTGAAGAATGCTTGAAACAAGGAAGCTTTTAGTAACCATAAAAATCCCCATAATTGTTAAGATTAAGATTGGTTCACAGCTAAGCATTTGAAGAAGCTCCCTTCTTCCCCCAATATAGCTATAGGGAGACCTTCCAGCAAAACTTCCAACAACTAAACATACATCAGCCAGTGAAATAACAAACACTATTAACAAAAGGTCTTGAGCTAAAACTAGCAAACTAAAAGCAACAACTGAAAAAGCCATGTAGGAAAATGCAAGCAAAACCTGTAGATTGCTCGCAACAAAACTTTCTTTACCCCAAAGCTTTATTAAATCATAAAATGGTTGAATTATCGGTGGACCGATTCTGTTTTGTATTCTTGCTGTAAGCTTTCTATCTATCCCACTTAATATTCCACCTATAAATGGCGCTACAACCACAAGTATAAGAGATAGATACCACTCCATAACCTCACACCACCAGACTTAAAATGAAAACAAGTATTGCTAAAAATACGCCAATTAAGGTTACATATTTGTTGGTTTGAGCCTCACCAAGCCTTCTATCAAAGAACATTCCTGAGATTTCAAGCTTATATTCCAAGTCAGCTGTGGAGTGAAAGGTTGTTGATTCCTTACCAGCAACATTTTCACCACACATATATGGAGGAACAGATTTTCCACCTTTAGCTCTAACAATAAGAAAACCTGTAAAGAAAATTAAAGCTAAAACTATGAAAAGCGGCCATATTGGAAAAGCTCCAACATTTGTTAAAATATTTAGCTGAGGAAGTGACAATTTAACTACGTACCATGGTTTTATTCCTGGAATTATTAGTGTTGATATGAAGATTGCTGCTAGAACGGTTACGATGATATCTAAAACTGTTATAGTAATGGTTGAGGTTAAGTATGGTGCTTGAAGTTTTTCAACCTTAGCTTTCCCGGTTCTAGGTGGGTGAAGAAGAAGATGCGCCATCCATTTTGCCCAGAAAAATGTTGTTGCAACACTTCCAACAACAACAATAACTACAAGGGATATTGCCCATTGAAGCGGCGTCTCAGATATTACAGCCTCCAAAGTTAACCATTTACCGACCAACATTCCAAATGGCGGGAGAAACATTGTAGACATACCTATAAGCATAATTGTTGAGGTTAAGGGAAGTTTTGCCATAATACCCTCCCAATCTTCAATATTCCTACTATAAACCCTATTCTCAACAATTCCAGCTCCAAGAAAGAGTAAAGCCTTAGACATTGCGTGAAAAACAAGTAAAAGTAAAGCTGCAACCATAGCTAATGATGTATTAACCCCTGCACATAAAATTATAAGACCAAGATTTCCTATGGTAGAGTATGCTAATATACGTTTAGATTCTCTTTGAGTTATAGCTAAAATGGCTGTAACTAGAAAACTTAAACCTCCAACAGCAGCTATGGCTAAGCTTAAATATGTATCCTTAAAGGCTGGAACAATTCTAAGCACCAGATACACTCCAGCTTTAACCATGGTGCTGGAGTGTAGTAATGCTGAAACAGGAGTTGGAGCAATCATTGCCCCTAAAAGCCAACTATGAAATGGAACTTGTGCTGACTTTGTAAATGCTGCCAATGCTAAACAGGCAAAGGCTAAGAGTATAATAGGTGAATGAGGGACTAACATAAGCTCGTTAAGACTTAAACTTCCAACTTGATAATAGCCTATAAAGATTGAAGCTACAAAAGCTACTCCGCCTATTAACCCCATCCACAGGGCTAAAACAGCGTTTTTTACAGCTTGAGGTGTTTCATCATGCTTAATAAGCTGATAACAACATAACGTGGTAACTTCCCAGAAGAAGTATAACCAGTAAAGGTTGTTAGCAAAAACTAAACCATTCATAGCTCCAAGAAAAAGTATCATATATAGGAAGAATCTAGGCTGCCTGGTTTCTGTTAAATGTAAATGTTCTTCATGCTCATCCATGTAGCTTAAAGCGTAAACACAAATAAGTGAACCTATAATGCAGACAATTAAGGCCATTATTATGGATAAGGAATCTATCATAAACGTAGGTTTAACATGAACAACAGGAAGAGATAATTCAAAGTAGGCTAAAGGTATAATTTGAAGTAGAGTTAAGAAAACTACTAATGGATGTTTAACTCTGAAACCTATGTATAGGAAGTAAGCTAAAAGTGCAAAATCTAAGGCGACTATTACATCGTCCCAAATTTCATGTAAATTAAGAGTGTATAATGCTCCGTTAACCAATCTAACCAGTAAAAGTGAAGCTGTTATCAGAATGATGGTTGTTAAACTAACGAAAATCATCCGAGCTTTAGCATTCTTCAACCATCTAACTATAAACCCCATAATTGGCGGAAAAACCACCAGCATAATTGGAATCCATTCATCCATAAGAGCCCACCATTTAAAAAAAGATAAAATCTCTACGAGTTTTAAAGATTTTCATTTCATCCTTTTTACGTTTTTCTGCAAAAAACTAAAAAATTTAAAACCTTTTCATCATGAAAAATGATGAAAACTCCAGATTGAGAGTTAGGAAAGTAAAACTTGTTAATTCTTGTTTTTTCATTGTTAGAGGTTAAACCATAATTTATCCGAAGTATTAAGCAAAACTTCTTAGTAGGTTGAAGATTATAAATTCAACAAACTAATTTGATACTTCGCATATTCCTTAGTAGGTGAAACTACATTGACACCTATAATAGTGTTTATTCATGGTGCAGGTGGAAACCAAAAAATTTGGATAAATCAAGTTCAACACTTTAAAAATTCGTTAGCTATCAACCTACCTGGCCACGATGGAGGAGGGGGTAAACGAAGTATTGACGAGTATGTAGAGTATGTTAAACATTTTCTCGACGAAAAAAGTTTAAAAGAGGTTGTTTTAGTTGGGCATTCAATGGGTGGAGCTATAGCTCAAATGTTTGCATTAAAATACCCAAACTATTTAAAAGCATTAGTTTTAGTATGTACTGGAGCAAGACTTAGAGTTTTACCAGAAATACTTAAGTTGATAAAAGAGAGTTATGGTAAGGCTGTTGAACTCATTGTTAACATGGCTTTCTCAAGGAGTACAAGCCAAACTATTAAAAAACAGTTTATAGAAGAGCTACTAAAAGTTAAGCCTGAAGTAGTTTACGGAGACTTTGAAGCATGTGATAAATTTGATATTATGGATCAAATTGCTAATATAAAGGTTAAAACATTAATCATATGTGGCTCAGAAGACGTATTAACACCTGTAAAATATTCTAAATATCTTAACGAAAAAATAGCTAACTCTGTTTTAAGGATAGTCGAGGGTTCAGGGCATATGGTTATGCTTGAAAAACCTAAGGAATTTAACAGAACCCTAGAGGAATTTCTTAATCTGCTTTAAACCAAATTTAAAAAGGAAATTTCAAGATACTTCTAGTATACCCAATCTATTTCAAGTTTTTTGTTTGACTGAGTTAGCACCCTAATTATGCTTGTAACCACTATTAGAAGCCATAATGGTGAGAGTAGAAAGTAGAAGAGGAAAAATTCTGCAGGATTAAACATGTAATTTAATTTTCTTGCTAAAAGGTAGTAGAGAATGGTGCCAGCTACATAGCTTCCTAAAAGCAAAGTTAAATTTTTCATTAGTACTATGAGAAAAATTAAAAACGTTGTTGGTATTAAGAAACCTAATTTTGAAGTTAAAAATGTTAAAAATAAAACTGCTAAACTTTCAGAGGAAATGCTTGGAAAAAAGAAATTTACAATAAAAATGGGTAAAAAAGGAGAAAGAATAAAAATTGATGGTATCAAAGTTTTTGGAAATTTAACAGTGACCTTTGCTAAAAGTTTGTAGTATTCCTTTATCCATAAAGCAGTTCCTGTTCCCCAGCGTTTTCTTTGCCTGTACCATGCCTTAAGATTTGAGGGAACTTTTGTATAAACCTCAACCTTTTCAGATTGTTTAAACCTTAAATTTTCTAGAAAAGACCGTGTTCCAAGGTCTAGGTCTTCGGAAACAACCCTTCTAAAACCACCTAATCTTTCAAATGATTGTCTTTTTATTGCAAAAGCTGCACCGTTGAAACCTAGACATTTTTTTAATGTTTTAAAGAAAATCCAGTTGGCAATAGTATTACACAGGTAATCGTAATGTGTTATTTTTGCAATAAAAGAATCTCTAATGGACTTCTTTTTTATGTCAAGCAAATCAAAATCTGAGATTTCCTCAACTATTGTCTTAAGAAAGCTGTTACCGTTTATATTTTCAGGTATTTGCACGTCGCTATCAAGAAACAAAAGAATGTCTCCTTCAGAATGTTTAAATGCCTCATTTAACGCGTTGGCTTTTCCAAGCCTGTGACCATTAAGAATAAATTTAACTTTATCCTTCAGTTTTTCAACCAATTCTAAGCTTTTCTCTGAGGGTTTATCTATAACACAGACAACATCCTTCATTGTGTAGGGGTCTTTAATCAAGCGTTGAAGTAAAGGTTCAAGTAAGCTGCTTTCCCTGTAAACTGGTATAAGCACACTTATTTTTTGCGACACCGTTCCACCTACACCAACAGAAATAGCAATTTTAACCTACATTCCCACTACTTTTCTATTTGTCTTAATATAGGCATGCATAATATAAACATACACTAAATTTTTGTTAAGAGCAACAGCTTTTTATTTCTTTCTCAAGAAATTACCTTATACAATAAGGTATTGTTTTTAAAACTTATTAAGTAAAAGGAGTCACAAAAATGAAACACAAGACGAGGCTTAGCTTGAAAAATCTAATCATGGCGCTTGCCGGCCTTCTTTTGTTAGGATTTTTTCTTTTCACAGCGTCAGACTTAGAGGTTGTACTTAACCATGTTGTTTTGGCTAGGAAAGCTATGTACTCTTTAGCTTTTCTTTCGTTAATTGCTGGGGTGGTAGCTTACACCGCATCATGGTACGTTGTAGCTAAAACTGCAAAGCTTAATCTTAGCTTTAATTTTGCCTTAGCTACTACATGGAGCAGCATATTCTTTAATATTGTAACGCCTACAGCATCCGTAGGTGGAGAGATTGCACGCATCTACTTTGTCAGCCGTAAAAATGGTGAAGATTACGGAAACATAACTGCAACAGTCCTTCTTCATAGGGTTGCTTGTACAATACCGTTTTTGACAGGTTCAGTAGTAGGCCTTGCCTATCTACTCAGTTTTTATAAAGTTTCGCTTATTTTGTTTCAAGTATTAGTTTTAATCTTGGCTGTTATAAGCGTAATTTTAACTTTTACTATAATACTCTACATTAAACCTAACATTTTTTTCGCCATACTTCTTAGGCTGATAGGATTTTTCGGTAGAAAACAGGGAAAATTAAGAAGCATAACCAAAAGAATTCAAGATGTTGCCCTAAGATTTGACGAAAGCTTTAAAAACCTAAAAGCTAAAAGAGGAGTTCTCGTTATTTCTGTAAGCTTAGCCTTTGTTTCTTGGATTTTTGATGTTGCGGTAGCATACTTTGTTTTTCTCTCGTTAAATTATTCATTAAGCTTTTCAGCTATAATTTTCGTTTACACGATAGGTATGACTATTCAGATGCTTCCAGTAGGAATACCTGGTATGATAGGTGTGGTTGAAACAATAATGCCAATCCTTTATAACGTTATGGGAGTGCCTTTAAACCTCGGTATAGCTGCAACATTGATGATAAGGTTGGTTATGTTGTGGTTTCAGGCTGCTTTAGGAGGTATCTTTACACTTATTACGCAAAAAACGTTAAAATAAAGGTCAACTCTCTAGTAAACTTTTTATCTACGGTTTTTTGCGGGTAATTGCTAGTTTTTATGTTAGCAGTTTTATCATTTTATTGCATTAAATTATCATTAGTTTGACAGTTTGGCGGGGTTTGGTTAAAAATCCTTTGGTTAGGAATAGCAAAGTTCATCTTGTAACTGCTTTCGTAAACGTATAACGATAAACCTTAAAGTTGTTGTCATCAGGTATCTACAACCTCTTATTTTTAGGGAGAAAACGTAACATTCATATAGTTGTAATAGATAAATCCTAAAGAAAATGATTCCAAAATATTTTTTTCTAACAAAGGGTGTTGGAAGGCATAAAGACTTACTCCAATCTTTCGAGTTAGCCTTAAGGAATGCAGGTATACATTACTGTAACCTTGTCAATGTTTCAAGCATAGTACCACCTGGATGTAAACTTACATCAAAAGAAAAGGGGTTAAAAATGCTTAGCCCTGGAGAAGTAACTTTTGTTGTTTTATCTAGGAATTCAACAAACGAACCTCATAGGCTTATTGCAGCCTCAATAGGTGTAGCTATACCTTCAGGTAAAAATAACTATGGATACCTTTCAGAATACCATTCTTTTGGACAAACAGATGAAGCAGCTGGAGAGTATGCTGAAGACTTGGCGGCAACTATGCTTGCAACAACCATGGGGATACCCTTTAACCCTGAAACAGCTTGGGATGAGCGAAAACAGCAATTTAAAGCAAGTGGGTTGATAATTAAAACAACTAATATAACTCAATCTGCTACAGGAGATAAAAACGGTTTATGGACAACAGTTATCGCGGCGGCAGTATTCATACCACCAAAATAGTGCTTAAATTTTTTCAGAAACCTTGCTTTAAACAATAAATAAACTTAAAGCAATTTTTTGTTTTTAAAGTAATACTGAGATGAAGTCATACACATAATTACTTTAGTATCCTGATATTAATTGGGTACATTCACCTACCGTTGATGCGTTCAGAGGGAAACATAAGTGACCGCAGAAACCGTGGTAGGTTTAGTAATAGCAGGTATACTACTTGCATGGCTCTTCCGTAAACTTGGACTGTCAGATGTTGTTGGCTATGTTATTGGTGGAGCAATTGCAGCAGCTATTCTAACCATGGTGGGCATTGATGTTGAGGCTAACCTTGAGTATACCGAGCCATTGAGGTGGCTTGGTTTAACCTTATTCTCGTTCACAATTGGCACCTCAATAGGATTTCGCAAAATTGTAGAAAACCTACAGCGGGTTGTGGCCACTGAACTACTTGTCTACGTAGTTTTATGGATTACCACTGGCTTTATTGCATGGATAATTCACCTAGACTATGCAGAAAGAACAGTCTTCTTCATTCTACTTGTTAATAGCTCAACTGTAGCTTTAGTAGCCTTAGTAAAGCACCAGCATATAACCTCAGAAGCTCTGAAAGAAAGGGCTATTATACAGAGTAGTATGGAAGACGTTTTGCAATTTGTACTATTTACACTGCTGTTTATTGCAGAAATATCGCTAACTAGGGATTTTATTAGAGCTGCAACTCAAGTAGTTGTAGTTATAGGTCTCACGATTCTTCTCTTCACCTTAGGCAGATACCTCTTGCAGTTTTTAAGTAAAACCACATTTATAGCAGATAAAGACAACAAGTTTATTATAGCTGTAGGTACAGCACTACTGTTTGCATCTACCGCATCCATGGTTGGATTGCCTCCCCTTTTTGGGGCATTCATAGCGGGAGTATCCTTTTCTCTTTTTCTGTCATTGGAAGATGTGTCTGACATGATTAATGGACTAAAGAATCTAGGTTTGCTACTTTACTTTACATCAATAGGATCACAGATATACTTGAACATCGTGATTTCAAGCAGCCATGACATTGTATTATCCGGTGTAATACTCGGTTTAATTGCCTACGCACTAAGGTTTTTCGGGTTGTTTATTGCGACACTCCTTACAGGAGGCAGCATCTCTGAAAGCTTCATCCTAGCGCTACATCTAAGTTTGCTGAGTGAAATGGGCATAATATTTGTGGATACACTTGCACGTGAAGGAGTAATTTCAAGTAGACCAGTTGCCTTATCCGTAATGGCGGTCTTGGTGTCAATGTTATTGTTTGGAATACTTGCTCCTAAACTTTCTCCAAGAGCATCTCGATTAGAAAAAATTATACCTCGCGGAATTACCGTTTTTCTTAACAATGTAGGAAAACTTTATGCGAGAAGAGTAGACATCGCTGTAGCCATGCTTACACCCCTGATAAAATTTACAACGATAGCACTAGCTCTAGCATATCTCAACTCACTCATTTTAAACGCCGTGGATTTCTTTAAACTACCTGTAATAACAGCTGTAGTTTTGTCACTAATATTTTCCATAGTACTTATCATAGCCCTCATACGTGCCTTAAGAGGCTTTCTAAACACGTTTCTCAGAGTAGTATCAACACCCGTTAGAGGTCTGAGTATGGCCTTTAACGTGATGCTGGATGTCCTCGCCGGAGGAGTAGCCCTAGCATTACAAGCATATATTTTCTACGAAACCATACAGAGAATAATTGCTAGTGAAACATTACTATCCTACATTATTCTCGTAGCTGGAACGATTTTAATACCAGTACTGTTATACGAGCTGGTTAGATACTACCTTAAGTTAAAGCAATACCAAAACGGTATCGTGCATGATAAAAAGGTACATTTATAAACATAGGAAATTTGAAAACGTAGAAATTGAATTTTGTCCTAAGTTAAACGTGATTTTTGAGCTATTAGACTACGGAAAAACTATACTTCGTGTAATCATGAAAAAGCTTTTTGTACGTCTGAATGGGAAAGTAGACTGAAAAGTGTTCAGTGTTTATTGACAATGTTAACGTGTACTTAGAAAAATCTAGAACAAGAGAAGCCCATTAGAATATTATTTGATGATATTGTATTTAGTCATTCCGAGTTTGCTTAGCCTTTAGCCTGAAGATTTTCAATAAACCTTAAAAATATCGGATTTACTGCTTTTGCTGATGTTTTTAAAGCTAAGGTAGTTTATATCCCTACTTAGAATCCGGTCGTAAGGGTATCCTAGTTCCGGCTCCTAGACGTTGCAGGAACACCATTAAAAATAGGCTCCAAACTTGAGGTATGAAGCCCCGGGCGGGCTTTGAACCCGCGACCTCGACCTTTCTAGCAGGTTTACCAGAGTCGCGCTCTAACCAGGCTGAGCTACCGGGGCGCCTATTGTTGAACTTTTACTTCTGCTTATGTTTTTCTTATTTTAAATTTAAACTTAATCTTAAACTTTTCCCAGATTTTTAAATTTTCATATTTTGCTTAAAATTTCTGCAAAGTTTTTTAGTATTCTTCCTGTAAGCCCCCATATAACGTTTTTTCCATGTTTAAGTGTGTAGGTTAAGTATTCCTCCTCCATATAGTTGTATACTTCAAGCTGGAAGTTTTCTGGTTTCAAAATTGAAACTGGAAGTTCAAGGATTTCTTCAACCTCCAAACTATCCTTTTTAAATTTTGGAGCATAGGAAATAAAACCTACAACAGGTGTTACAATGTAGTTTGATGTTAAGGTTTTATCGTCATCAAGCATACCCAGAATTCTTACATCCGCGGGATTTACACCAACCTCTTCAAAACACTCCCTAAGTGCCGTGTACTCCAAAGTTTTATCTTCATCAACAAATCTACCTCCAGGGAGGGATATTTGCCCTTTATGAGATTCAACATTTTCAGTACGCTTGGTTAAGACAATATAATATTCACAATCTTTCATGTAAAGAAGAATTAAAACTGCAGCTCTTTCACGACCATCTAAAGCTAGTTTTCTTCTAACCCTTGTAGATAAAAACTTAGCTAACCTTTCCTCAAGACACATCATAGAACATGTAACCTTGCCATGTTCTAGATGAATGTGTGCTTTAAACTTAAAAATAAGGTTTCTGCCTTACATAAAAGCAAATTGATTAAGTTTAAGATTGACGTAAATTAAGCTGTAAAAGATCCTTGAATAAGCTTAGCTTTGACTAATAGCGAATGTTAAAAGTTTCAGTTTCACTAAAAACTACTTTATGAAGCTTTTAAAATCTAAGATGAACTAAATGTATCTATAGCAACCTAACAAGCAACAACTGTTAACTATAACTTCTTAAGCACGAAACCTCCAAACCTCCATTAGGGGAAGAGGCTAAGCAGGTTTGAGATTGCCAGAGTATGTTAGGGTTTCTTTAGGAACATCCACAATTTTAGGTTTAGAACTTGCCTTTTTAGCTGAAAGGCCTACAACAGCATACCTCCAAACATTTTTTGATGGAAGATGTTCAGCTAACTGTAAATTTTGTGCCCAAGCAAGAAACAGCACCGCTGAAATTTATAGAATTGCTAGAGCTTTATATCCAGCTTACCAGGTAAAAGCTGTTTTAAATGGCTTGGAAAAAGCTTTTAACACTGGAAGGATTTTTAGGGTTTGTATCCAAACATTAAACTACCCCTGGATGCTTAATGACCTTAAAAGTTTAGTTAAAAGTATTAAGCTTAAAATTGATGTTCCAGTTTCAGCTTCAATCCATCCTATTTCTAAAGAGAAAATGGTTGAACTTTATGAGGTTGGAGTTGATAATATTGTTATACCTTTGGATGCGGCTTCAAAGGATGTTTTTGACGAGGTTAAGGGGTTAAAAGTTGGCAACCCTTATACTTGGGATGTTTACTGGAAAAAGTTTGAGGAGGCTTTAAAAGTTTTTGGTAAAGGAAGGGTTGGAACACATATAATAGTTGGACTTGGAGAAAAGGAAAAAGATTTAGTTGAAACAATCAAAAAACTTTATGATTTAAGTGTTTACTGCGGCTTATTTGCTTTTACCCCGATACCTAAAACATTGTTAGGAGAAGAGAAAAAGCCACCTATAGCAAGTTATAGGATTATCCAGTTGACTCATTACCTTATAGCCTCAAAAATGTTAAAACTGAGTGACGTATTTTTTGATGAAGAAGGTAAAATTCTTGGTTTTAACTTGGAGAAGAAAAAGCTTTTAGAGATTATTAGCTCAGGAAAACCCTTTCAAACAACAGGATGCCCACACTGTAATAGACCATTTGCAACAGAAACACCCAATGAAATCTACAACTTTCCAAGGAAGCTTAGGAAAGATGAAATTAAACTTGTAACTAAACAACTTTCTGAGAGACTCAAAAGTTGGGGGTGAAAACTGAAATTATGAGCGGCGGAGACATTAGGGAAATGCTTGATAAAGCAAGTTTAGGTTTAGGTTTAACGCTTGAGGAGGCAAAACTCCTGTTTAATGTTGAAGGTGAAAACTTTAAAAAACTTTTAAAAACCTCGCTTCAAACATTTTTTAGAAAAACTGGTGGAAAAGTAAGTTTTTATGAAAAAGCCTTTCCACCTATATCTATTACTGGTTATAATTGTGAGTTAAACTGTAAACATTGTAACAAATACTACCTTAAACATATGATACCAGTTGAAAACCAAGAAAAACTTGTTAATGTTGGCAGGATTCTTCATAAACAAGGTATTAAAGGTGTTTTGCTAAGCGGAGGTAGTAGAAAGGATGGAGTTGTTCCTTTAAACCTCTACCTTGATGCAATTAAGATTTTAAAAGAAAAGTTCAACTTTTTCATTGAAGCCCATACAGGATTAATAGGTTATGAAGATTCAAACATGCTTGTTAAAGCTGGAGTTGATGCAATGCTTCCTGATGTTGTTGGCGACGTTGAAACCACCATGCAAGTTTATGGTTTAAACGTCAAGCTGGAAGAATACGAGAAAATGCTTGACGGTATGAAAAAGGCTGGAGTAAAAAATGTTTCTCCCCATGTATGTATTGGACTTAACTTTGGCAGGATTAAAGGTGAATTAAATGCTTTAAAAATAGTTTCAAAACATTCCCCGTCAGTTTTAGTTTTAACAATTCTAATTCCCACGGTTGGAACACCCATGGAAAAAGTTCAACCACCAAAACCTGAAGACGTTGCAAAAATTATTGCTATAGCAAACTTAATGCTACCTGAAACCCCAATCTCCCTTGGATGTGTTAGACCAGGAGGAGTCTACAGAAATATTGTTGACAGTTTAGCTATCAAAGCTGGAGTTTCAAGTGTAGCGGTACCCTCAGAGTCAGCTTTAACAGAGGCTAAAAGATTAGGTTTAAACATTAAAAGGTTTAAGGAAAACATGTGCTGTTGCGCTGTTAATGTTTAGATGGAGTAAAAAATTTAACCTTTAAAGAATATTCGTTTTTAACAAAGTTTTTAGGTGTAGCAAGGGATGATGGTTGAAGAATTCTACTTCCCAGATAACTTGCTTTACAGTAGAAAACATACATGGGTTAGAGTTGAGAACGAAAAAGTTACAATAGGTTTAACAAGCTTAGGACAATCTTTAGCTAAAGGTATAGTGCATGTAGACTTGCTACATACTGGTCAAAATGTTAAAAGAAACGGAATTATAGCTTCGCTTGAAACCATTAAAGCTGTTGTTAAAGTTACATCACCACTAACAGGAAGGATTTTAGAGGTTAATGAGGTTTTAAAAGAAAAACCTGAAAAAATAAATGACGATCCTTACGGTGAAGGTTGGATATGTAAAATTTATCCAACAAAAAAGGAAGAATTTGAAAAACTTCTAAACATTAAGGAAGCTGCAAAGTATTTTGAGAAAGTTATTAGAAAAGAAAGGGAAAGGTATGAAGATTAAAAGTTTACGTTTTATAGATTTAGACCTTATCCAACTTGAAAAAATTCATGGAATTGAGGAAGCTATAGCGCGCTCAAAAAAATTTAAACCAACTCTAATTTTTTGGAGGTCAATTAAGCCTGCACTTACTGTTGGATATTTTCAGAAGGTTGAAGAAAAACTTAACATTGAAAAATGTCGTGAGTTAGGAGTTAGATTTGTGCGTAGGGTTAGTGGAGGCAGTGTTGGCCCCTTAGACCCTGACATACTGTCATACTCAGTAGTTCTTAAGGAGGAAAGTGGAGGGATAACAGGAAGTATTGAAAAAACCTATAACATCCTTTGTAGTGGCATTGTTTTAGCTTTTAAAAAACTTGGGTTAAACGCTTATCTTACACGTATAAGTGATGTGGAAATTGATGGTAAGAAAGTTTCTGGAAATGCTCAAGCTAGAGTTTGGGGCAAGGTTCTTCAGCATGGTTTTATCTACCTAAACCTTGACCTAGAAACATTCAAAAATCTTCTTAACAAGGAAAAACTTAAGGAAAAAATTTCTTCCATGGATGAAAGAATTACATGCATTAACAAAGAGCTTTTAAAGCTTGGAAGAAAACCGTTAACCATCGAAGAGCTTAAAAATTATTTAAAGAATGGGTTTGAGGAGGCTTTAAATGTTGAACTTATAAATGAAGATTTAACTGACGAGGAAAAAATGAAAGCTGAAGATTATGCTAAAAAGTTTTTTACAGATGAATGGAATTTTAAGCTTGAAAAGTTAACACCACCATAATGTACATGAAATTCCTTTAAGAGAAGAAATTTTTGTTTTATTCTTCAGTTGACGGGAATTTAGTTTTAACATTCAAGCGTAAAATATTTAGGCTAAATTTAAATATTCAACGTATCTTTCTATATACGAAACTAGGATTTTAGCGGAGGTTTGTGATATAAGAGGCTTAGAAACTCTAAGGAAGTATGAAGAAATAAATGAAAAAATTAAGCATGGAAATGTTGTTGTAATGACTGCGGATGAATTTGTTGAGTATGCAAAAACCCATGGTGTTGAAGCTGCTGCAAAGGAGGTTGATGTTGTAACAACAGGAACCTTTGGGGCTATGTGTAGTTCGGGAGTATTTTTGAATTTTGGACATTCTGACCCGCCAATTAAGATGCATAAATGTTGGCTTAACGATGTTCCAGCTTACGGATGCCTCGCTGCAGTCGATGCCTACCTTGGTGCTACGGCTTTAAGTGAAACTAAAGGGTTGGAGTATGGTGGAGGACATGTTATAGAGGACCTTGTAAGTGGAAAGGAAGTTGAGCTTCGTGGAGAAGGTTTTGTTACAGACTGCTACCCTAGAAACTATGTGGAAACTGTTATAACAATTGAAGATTTAAATCAGGCAATACTTTTAAATCCACGCAACGCTTATCAACGATATAACGCTGCAACAAACACAACAGACCGTATCCTTTATACCTACATGGGGACCCTTCTACCCCGTGCTGAAAACGTAAACTACTCTGGTTCAGGGCAGCTTAACCCCCTATACAAAGATAAAAATTTTGAAACTATAGGTGTTGGTACAAGAATTTTTCTTGGTGGAGGCGTAGGCTACGTTGTTGGTGAAGGAACTCAGCATAATCCTCAAAACCAGTTTGGAACGATAATGGTTCGTGGAGACCTTAAACGTATGAATCCAAAATACCTTAAAGGTGCAACTTTTTACAGGTATGGTGTAACCCTTTATGTTGGTGTTGGAGTTCCAATACCGCTAATAAACATGAGGGTTGCAGAGTCAGCAGCATTGTCAGATGAGGAAATCTTTACTGACATTGTTGATTATGGTGTTCCATCAAGTAGACGCCCATCTTTACGTAAAGTTTCTTATGCTGAGTTAAAATCTGAGAGGGTTGTTTTAAACGACAAAACTGTTCCGTCTTCTTCTCTTTCAAGCCTTAAGGTTGCTAAAGAGATAGCTGAAACACTTAAAAGATGGATTGAGGAGGGGTTGTTCTTTCTCTCTAAACCTGTTGAACTTCTTCCAGGTTACATGGAGTTTAAACCTTTAAGGGTTAGAAGATATGAGCCAAGAGTTAAGGATGTTATGGTAACAGATATTATAACAGCAAAAGTTACAGATAGTATTAAGGTTGTTGCTGAGCTTATTCTCAAGCATAACATAGATCATATACCAATTATTGATGAACATGGTAAGCTTGTGGGCATAGTTACATCATGGGATATTGCTAAAGCTGTTGCTAAAGGTAGTAAAAACCTAGATGAGATAATGACTAAAAAGGTGATTACAGCATCTGCAGAAGAGTCGCTGGACATTGTTGCTAGACGGCTTTCAGACAATAAAATTTCAGGTTTGCCTGTGGTTGATGAAGCTAATACTGTAATTGGCATAGTTACAACAGATGATCTAACAAAATTTTTAAGCAGATATAGGGGAAAACTTCCATGGTAAAGTTAAAGTTAACCTATAGTCATAAAAGCTTAAGTAAACCTATTCTTGCTGAGGTTATACTTAAAACAGGTATACTCGTAAACATTCTGGAGGCAAGCGTTTCTCCTGTTTCAGGAGAAATTCTTGTTGATGTTGATGCTCCAAGGGAGAAAGTTGACAGCATTATTTCTTTGCTTAAGAGTTCAGGTGTAGACGTTAAAGAAATAACGCAAATAGTTGAAATAGACATAAGCCGTTGTATCTCCTGCGGAGCATGTATTTCCCCATGTCCAACTCATGCTTTAACCTTAAACCAAGATTTAACTTTAAACTTTGATGAAAAAAAGTGCATCAGATGTAGAATATGTGTTAACGCATGTCCTATTAAAGTGATAAAATTTGTATACTAATGATTACAAGGTTTTACCTATAACTTACAGGCAAGGACTTTATAGGCTAAGGTTTAAGTTTAAAGAGACAAACATGCTTGTAGTTTCAGATAATATCAAAGCTTTAAAATTAGCGTTAAAATCAACGTTACATCACAGAAAACTTCTTGAAAACTACATTAGAAAAGATTTAGCGTTTCTTTATGCTTTGAACCCTCTAAAAGTAAAACCTGACATGCCAGCAATTGTTAAGCTGGCTACTGAAGCTGCGGAGAAGGCTGGAGTTGGACCTATGGCTGCCGTTCCGGGTGCTTTGGCAGAACTTGTTGCTAGGGATATTAAACCCTACAGCCACTTAACCACACTAGTTGAAAATGGAGGGGAAATTTTTGCTTATTCTGGAAAAATCCTAAACGTGGGAGTCTATGCTGGAGACTCGCCTATCTCAGGCAGGTTGGGTTTTAGACTTGAAGCTGAAGATTTCCCTATTGGTATTGCTACAAGTTCGGCGACTGTTAGTCATGCTTTAAGTTTTGGGGAGGCTGATGCCGTCGTTACTTTTTCAGATTCTTCAGCTCTTGCAGATGCTGCAGCAACAGCTATATGTAACAGTGTAAGAGGGAAAGATGTTGAAGCCTCCGTTCAAAAAGGTTTAGAAAGATCTGAGGAAATTGATGGTTTAAGAGGGGTTTTTATTGTTAGAGGTAGGTATGTTGGGGTTGTTGGAAAACTTCCAAAAATTTTAAACATTAATGGTAGCTTGGAGGAAATGTTTAACGCTGGTAGAGCTATTCTTCTCTAACTGTACTTACCGTATTGGGAAGTTTCTTTACCAAACGTAAAGAATATATACAATTTCTTCCATAAAAATCTTAGTGAAAAGAATAATGACGCTCCAAAGAAGGATTAAGAGGTTCAGGTTAACAACCAGCGACGGAAAAACAATTTTTGAAGAAGAAATTGACGTAGCCTCAGTACCAATTAGTGAAGTAAGCTCAATAATGAATATACTAAAAATTATTTCAAACGAAAGTAGGTTTAGGGTTATAAGCTGGATTGCTGAAAAAAAGAGCTCAAGCTTCAAGGAGCTTTGCAACGGCCTAGGCTACAGCCAAAAAACAATAGCCCAATCCTTAGATGACCTTTTAAAAGTTAACGTTATAACAAAAACACCTGAAGGTTACATTCTTTCACCACTCGGCAGGATGATGGTCTTGTACTTTAAGGAGTTGGCAAGTATAATTAGGAAAATCAGCGAGTTTGAAAGATTAATGATGGAGTTTGAATAAAGTTTTATAGAAAAGTTTATATATTAGAATTTCTCTTTCCTAATTAGAAAGTTTCTTTCCATTTTAGAAAGTTAGTAACCAGAGAGGTGATAAAAAATGGCAGGAGTTCAGCTTAAAGTTGAAGCTTCTCGTCAAAGAGATGCAGGAAGAGGAATTGTACGAATACCACCAAAGTATATGGATAAATTAGGTGTTGGAGCTGGGGATATCGTTGAAATTGAAGGTAAAAAGGTAACATCAGCCATAGTTTGGCCAGCTTACCCTGAGGATAATGAACTTAACATCATAAGGATGGATGGTATTACAAGGGGTAATGCAAAAGTTGGCATAGGAGATACTGTAACAGTTAGAAAGGTTGATGTAAAACCCGCAAATAAGGTTATTCTAGCACCAACTGAATCTACGACATTTGGTGAGGGTTTTGAAGAATACGTTAAAAACTATCTTTTAGGCCGTCCAATAGTTCAAGGAGATAACATAGTTATCGGTGTTTTAGGACAACCTTTACAATTTATAGTGGTAAGCACATCTCCAGCAGGAGTTGTCCAAATTTCAGATAAAACAAGACTTCAACTACAAACCGAACCTGCTAAAGGCATTGAAACCATACCAAGGGTAACCTATGAAGATGTAGGTGGACTTAAAGAGGCTGTTCAAAGAATTAGGGAAATGGTTGAACTACCATTAAGGCATCCTGAACTTTTCCAGAGGCTGGGTATTGACCCTCCTAAGGGTGTTCTTCTTTACGGTCCTCCTGGTTGTGGTAAGACTTTGCTTGCTAAGGCTGTTGCTAACGAGTCTAACGCCTACTTTATCAGCATTAACGGTCCTGAAATTATGAGTAAGTTTTACGGTGAATCTGAAGCTAGATTAAGAGAAATTTTCCAGAAAGCTCAGGAAAATGCTCCATCAATAATTTTTATCGACGAAATTGATGCAATAGCACCTAAAAGAGAAGAAGTCGTTGGCGAAGTTGAAAAGAGAGTTGTAGCCCAACTTTTATCCTTAATGGACGGTTTGCAGGCTAGAGGAAACGTTATAGTTATAGGTGCAACAAACGTACCCAGCATCCTAGACCCGGCACTACGTAGACCTGGAAGATTTGACAGGGAAATTGAAATAGGAGTACCGGACAAGGATGGAAGATATGAAATACTCTTAATCCACACAAGAGGTATGCCCTTAGCAAAAGACGTAGACTTAAAGAAACTTGCGGAGATAACCCATGGTTATACTGGAGCTGATATTGCAGCTTTATGTAGAGAAGCAGCCATGAAAGCTTTGCGTAGATACCTACCTGAAATAAATCTTGAGGAGGAACGTATACCTCAAAACATACTTGAATCTATGGAAGTTAGAATGAGCGACTTTTTAGCGGCGTATAGAGAGATAACCCCCACAGCTATGAGAGAAGTTTACATTGAAATTCCAAACGTACGTTGGTATGACATTGGTGGACTTGAAAAAGTTAAGGCTGAGCTTATAGAAGCTGTTGAATGGCCTTTAAAATATCCTGATGCATTTAAAAGCATGGGTATTAGTCCTCCTAAGGGTATTCTTCTTTATGGTCCTCCTGGTTGTGGTAAGACTTTGCTTGCTAAGGCTGTTGCAACTGAAAGTGAGGCAAACTTTATAAGCATTAAGGGACCGGAGGTTTTCAGTAAGTGGGTTGGAGAATCTGAAAAAGCTATTAGAGAAGTTTTTAGGAAAGCTAGAATGGCTTCACCGTCGGTAATTTTCTTTGATGAGTTTGATGCTCTTGTGCCTAGAAGAGGTATGGGTTACGCTGACCAGGGTGTTTCTGAAAGAGTTATAAGTCAGCTTCTAACAGAGATGGATGGAATCACCGACCTTGAAAATATTGTTGTTTTAGCCGCAACCAATAGACCTGACATTCTTGACCCTGCTGTTCTCCGTCCTGGGAGATTTGATAAGCTTATCTATGTTAATGCACCTGATGAAAAAGCTAGACTTGAAATCTTCAAGATCTACACAAAAAACATGCCTTTAGCTAAAGATGTTAGCATTGAGGAGTTGGCATTAATAACTAAAGGTTACAGTGGAGCTGATATTAAAGCGATATGTAATGAAGCTGGGATGAATGCTCTTAGAAGAGATATAACTAGAAAAGAAGTTAAAATGGAAGATTTTAAGGAAGCATTAAACAGAATAGGGCCAAGCTTAACACCGGAAATGGATAAATTCTATGAAAGTTTTGTAAGAAACTTTAAGAAAATTGAGAAAATGGTTATGCCTCCACCCATAGCCTAACATATTTTCTTTTAAAATTTTAGCCTGCTTAAAATTTTTAGAAGGTTTTAGTGATGAGTAAAATTTGGAAACCAATACCTCTTCAACATAAAATAATTGAAATACTGAATGCTTCCAATGGCTCCTGTGAGGATGGTGAGTTATTAAGGATTCTAAAAAAAGAGGGTTGGGAAGTTTCGGTAAGTAGTTTAAACAAAGTTTTACTCCAACTTGAAATTCAAGGATACATTACTGTTTACACCGTTGGTAAAGGAAAGAGAAAAGTAGAATTAAAAAAGACTTAAACTTTTATCAGTAAACTGGCTCTATTGACATTCTTCACGGTTAATTTGGTAAGAAAAGCTTAGGATTTGGATTACACTCAACATAACCATAACATGGTATTTTTAAGCTATAAATCTCAGGATTTTTGAAAAAAGCCATGAAAACCTAGCTTTAAAAGGCTTAAGGATATTTTCTTAAACTTTTTAAGCATGCCACCCTTAAGCTTTATTAAGAGAAGAGTTGGGTGTAAATTTTAAAGAAATAGTTCCAAAGAAGAATATAAGTTTAGAAGACCTTAAAGGTAAAAGTTTAGCTATAGATGCATACAATGCTTTATACCAGTTTTTAGCCATAATAAGGCAGCCCACAGGAGAACCTTTAATTGATAAAAGTGGAAGAATAACAAGCCATTTAAGCGGTTTACTTTATAGAACATCAAACCTTGTTGAGATGGGGATAAAACCAGTTTATGTTTTTGATGGAAAACCTCCATCTCTTAAATCTGTTGAGATTGAGCGAAGAAAAATGATTAAACAACAAGCTGTAGTAAAATATGAAGAAGCCTTAAGAAGAGGAAATTTAGAGGAAGCTAGAAAACATGCACAAATGACATCTAAACTTGAAGATTACATGGTTGAGGATGCTAAAACACTTTTAAACCTTATCGGAATACCATGGGTTCAAGCTCCATGTGAAGGAGAAGCTCAAGCAGCTTATTTAGCTATTAAAGGAGATGTTTGGGCTACTGTAAGCCAAGACTACGATTCATTACTGTTTGGGGCGCCAAAACTTGTAAGAAACTTGACGATTAGTGGTAAAAGAAAGCTTCCAGGAAAAAACGTTTACGTTGAAGTTAACCTTGAAGTTATAGACTTAAACCAAGTTTTAGCTGAACTTAAAATAAGTAGGGAACAGCTTATTGATGTTGGAATACTTATTGGAACAGATTTTAATCCTGACGGTGTTAAAGGAATAGGTCCTAAAACAGCATTAAAACTTATAAGGGAACATGGATCCATCGAAAAAATTCCGAACCTACCTGTGGAGGCTTTTCCTGAAAAGCCTGAAAAAATAAGGAAAATTTTTCTTAAACCTGATGTTACTGATGAATACAAAATTGAGTGGAAAACTTCGGATGTTGAGGGTGTTGTTAGGTTTTTATGCGGTGAAAGGGATTTTTCCGAGGATAGGGTTAGAAAGGCTGTAGAAAAAATTCGTCTAGGATTTAGCAAACTTGAAGCAAAAGGAACACTAGAAAAATGGTTTTAAAATTTGACTTATTTTCTTTAGATTAGAAGGGGGGTAAAAATGGAAAAATGTTCTGTTCTTGTTGTAGATATGTTAAACGACTTTGTTAAGGGAAAGTTAAGATGCGACAGAGCTGTAAACATTATTCCTAACATTAGAAGGCTTTTAGATGTAGCCCGTAAAAAAGGTATCCCGTGTATATATGTTAATGATGCCCATCTACCTAAGGTTGATAAAGAATTTGATTTATGGGGTCCACATGCGGTTGTTGGAACTTGGGGAGCTGAAGTTATAGATGAGCTTAAACCTCAACCTTCAGAGTACGTTATTCAGAAAAGAAGGTATAGTGGATTTTATCAGACAAGTTTAGAGCTTCTTCTCAGGGAACTTAAAATTGAAACGTTAATAATAACAGGAATTCTTACCGATGTGTGCGTTCAGCATACAGCTTATGATGCATACCTCTTAGGTTATAACATTATTGTTCCTGTTGAATGTGTTGAAACTTTAAGCGATGAAGCCCAGCATTGGAGTCTAGAATACATGAAAAAGTGTTATCGTGTTAACATTTTAAATTTAAAAGACCTTTTAGAAAGGATGGAAAGGCTGTAGTTTTTCTTAGCCGCCACCTTTTTCATACTCTTTAAATGCTTCAACCAGTCTTTTTTTAAACTCTTCCACATCTTCCTCAATCATCTCTGAAGCTTTAATTATAGCTTCAACAGGACTCTTACCACCTTTAGTTTTCACGTAAAAAATTGGTGAACCTATAAGCCTATGAGGACTAGTCCATCCCGCAATTTCTACATCCTCATTCTCTAAAAGAGTTTTTTGAAGAACATTAAGTAGGGTTGAACTTTCACCTTTAACTTCAAACTTTAGCTCTTTATCAGTCTTTTTTACAAGAGTTATCTCCAACCCTTATTCACCCATTAAGCTTAAACAATGTTTTTACCGTAAAGGATGCTTATTTTCCTTTTCTCAATATTTTTACAGTTTAAGCAGAGAAGGTTTTTTCCATGAAGAGCTAGAATTGAGCCGCATTTTGAACAATACGATTGAATTGCTCCTAAATCTTTTTTTGCGGTTGTAAGTTGAAAAGGATAGTTTTCATCATCAATAACTTCAGCACGTACAACATCCCCAACTTTAAAAGCATCAGGTATAACTTTTACAAAAGATTTGCTTACAAGAGAAACATGTAAAATACCTGTAAAAAACGAGTCTTTAAGCTCGTAGTTGTTAAGTCTCCTAATTTTTACAAGAGCATACTTATCTTGGGTTTGCTGGATAAAACCCACAACAATATCTCCACTTTTAGGGTAAATAGATTTTTTAACCTTGGGGATAACTTCAACTCTACGTTTTTTCATTTCAATACGAAGATACCCCACAATTTGAGAATATACTCCTCCATCTACCACATATGTTCCAGGGCCTGTGGTAAACTCTTCAATTACCCCAATTTTATCTCCAGGGGTAACTAACACTTTATCCTTGTATTTATCTTTATCCATTTTTAACAATCCGGTAAATGTCAACCTTTACTTTATGTTTTGGTTTTTTATGGAAGTTGAAAGTATGGGGAATTACTAATTCTGCTTCAAATATATGTGTAACCCTACCACCACTATCTTTAACAACTACTTCCTCTATAAACCTTCTGTTTTCCAAGCCACTTTTATGAATGCTGTAAACAACTTTACCAAGCGATAAAGCCTTCTTAAGAAACCTTACATCAGCTCCCCTTTTTCTAACTCCAAAAGGAGGATTTTGAAGAACAGTGTCAAATTTTCCTATTAAAACATCAATATCTCCAACAATAAGCTCAACATCAACTCCCAGTTTTTCCATGTTTGACTTTGCTGTTAAAATAGCTAGTTTATCAATATCAACAGCAACAACATTGCATGCTTTAAGCCATGCGGCTCCTAAAGCAAGCATACCGGAGCCACAGCCAAGGTCACATACACTTTTACAGGTAATGTCGTTAAAAGTGTAGGTTGCTGTATAAAGAATGTTAGCTGCAAGGTTTGGGGGGAGGGTGTACTGCTCAAGAATTAGTTTAGGTTGGGGGTGAGGTTTAACTTTTGAAAGAAAAATTTCAAGCTCCCTTTTTCTAACAACTTCTCTCATCTTTTAACCATAAACCTCAAAAACTTCCTTAGGTAAGATTATAGGCTTAGAAAACCTGTCATAGTCATCTAAACCAACTCTTGGACATGCAGTATTAACGTAAACATCAATTTCAGGAAAGTTTTCCAAGTTTTCAGGGGTAATTTCGTTTAAACAAAAAAGAAAAACATTTTTTCCGTTTTTCCTCAAAACCCTGTAGACGTCTTCGGCTAGCTTCATGTTTTTCTGACCTGGTTTTAAACCAACCAAGATGCCAACTTTGTTTGCTTCAACAAGCTTAGCTAAAGCAACCTTTCTGTAAGCTAAAATTTTGCTTCCAACGGTAGAAACGTCCAGAATGCTTCCGACATATAAGTCTGCTGAAAAAACAGGTTTCCTTGTTTCTAGAAAAATTCCTAAAGGATGGAAAATTCCTCCACCAATATAAAGGTAGGCGTCAACAAGGTTTAAAACATTTTTTACGGTTGTATAGTCACAACCAAGAACCTGTCCATCGTATACCGCTAATCCACCCGCTTTTCCAATGTAAACTTTAAACCCCTCATTTTCAAGAAAGGTTTTAGCATCATTAAGCTTATGAACATGTTGAATGTTTGAAGCTAAGCCTATATTTCTGTAGGGTTTAATGGTGGAAGGAATTTTTGTAAGGATTTCATCTAAGCTGGTTGTGGCTTCAGCCTTGATGTATAAAACTTTGACACCATCAACTTCATCTTTTAAATGTTTAAATGGTGTATGGCCATAATGGATGATTAAATCAACATTCAAGTTTTTGGCAGCATCTAATGCTAAATCACATGCCCCATAGCATGGGTCAGCTGAAATGAAAATGGTAGCATTAGTTTTACTTCCAATTTCTGTTAAAATTTTACTTCCATAGGGTTTTAACCCTTCCGGAAGTTGGAGAAGTACTCTTTTAGCTTGAAGTTTTAAAATACTTTCTAAAACCTTTTTAACATCAAAATTGAAGCTCAATCTTACACTTTGTTTACTGCTTATCTGAACTTGAAACTTGGATTAAGCATGGGGTTGGAAGTTTGCTTGCACCTATACGTAAAGCGTTCTTAGCAACCTCAACACCTTCAGGATTTACATCAACAATCATTATAGGCTGGTTTGCCTCAACTCTTGCAGCTAAACCTACAGGTTTGCCAAATGCTCTACGCATACCTTCCTGAAGTCTGTCAGCACCAGCAAAAGCCATCATTTTGTTCTCCCTTAAAACAACATGAGGAAATGGGACAACTTTAAGCCGGTAATTTTTTTCTCCAAGCTTATCTAACAAAGCCTTATTTACAGCTACACGTGCAGCTTCAAGAGCGTTATGGGTTATTTGAACCCTACGTTCAGATATAAGGCTAACACTACAGGAAAAATTTCCTGTAGGGTCGCCCATAACAAACTTTGAGATTTTTGGCTGAGGAGCTCCTTTAATATACTCCCGTCTAACATAAGCCATGCTCCTACCTATCTTATACCTTCCACCCCTCAAACCGACAGCCTCCAGCAAATTCTTCAATCAACTTGAAATATTTAAGTTTTAGATTGAGGAATAAGCTTAAAAGCTCTTTTAACACGGTTTGAAGCATCAAGCTTCCTATTAACCACTAATTTTTGCAGTTTAATTGTGGTTAAACTTGTGGTTAGGGCTATTGTTAAAATCATGAAAAAGCCTGATGCTACAGTTAAAATGGTTGGTGAAAATATTTCACCTAGGGCTAGTAGAATTATGCTGGTTAGCCATGTAAACAGAATTGGTTTAAGCTTATTTTGTTTTAGTTGAAGGTTACTATGGTATTTTCTTAAAACCAGTGTTATAACCAGGGTTATTGGGGTGAAGTATATCAAGCCTACCAAGATACCTGTAACAAGTCCAGCCATAAATATTCCAATTTCACCATTAAAGCTAAACACTGTATAAGTTAAGGTTGCAGTATAAAGTATCCATAAAAGTGGGTAGAGTATAACTTGCACTACAGGTTTTAGTGTAGGATATGTCCAGATTAGGTTGGCAACGTAAGGACTCCAAGCATAATACCACGCATTAAACAGCTTCATAAACTGGCTTCCAGCGTAGGTTTTGTAGACTATTGTTTCCCTAAAACCTCTAAGACACTGTACTTGTGGCGCTAATTCTGATTCGTATGTTGCTGTTGCAACTATACATCTTTTTTCCACAGCCTCAAATGTTAACTCCTGGCTTTCACTAGCCTCATATTTTTCATCTCCTTTCCAGCTAGCTTTAACCTTCCACGTTCCACCAGCATCAGGCGTGATTGTATCCGTGAAAACCCCATTTAAATTTGTGGTTGAAATGTGGATTATTTTTACTCCTCCAGCTTTAATGTATGTTAATGTTACCTCTACACCTGCAAGTGGTGGTGTAATCTTACCTTCTATGGTAAGCTTTTTTCCAACATCAACTTCCCTGGGTAATGGTGAAATTTCTAGGCTAGTAGAAATTTTAGCAGCTGTAAATGTTACGCTTTTGCTTGTAGCTCCATCATAAACAGAATCCCCAAGCCAGCTTGCGTAAACTTCCCATACACCGCTTAAGTTAGGCTTAAAAACATCAGAAAAAATTCCATCAGATGTTGTTATGACTTTATGAGTAGCCTCTACTTTACCTGTTCTAGCATATGTTATTGTGACTTCAACATTCACACGTGGAGGCTCTATTTTACCAGTTATGAAAACTTCTTCACCAATTTTAACTTTTAAAGGTGAAGCTAAAACTGTGATGGTGCTTGCAGGCTTCCCGACACTTACTATGAAAGAAACCGTATTAGATATTTTTGTTAGATTTGTTACACTTCTTTGACACCAAATTTTAAGAGTAAAGTTTCCAATTTTTTCAGGTGTCCACATTATGCCAGCCGTATAAGTCTTACCAGCTGGAACTGTAAGCAGTATTAGGTTTTTAAAGATGATGCCTCGAGCATCCTCAATTTGAACTATAAAAGCACAATCTACATCCTTGCTACTTAAATTTGTTAAATTTGAGGAAATTAGTGTAGGTGAATCTACCGTCAACTTTGTAACTGGTTTACCAGCTGTAGAAAGAAAGAAGGGTTCAGATACAAGTATTAGTGCACCATTAACAGCTTCCTGCTTAGCATAAACTGTTGAAACATTTAATACTAATGCAAAACTTGAAAACATCAAAACCACAGTTAAAACTACAATAGAAAAACAGTTAAACTTCAACATTTTTACTAAACTTCCTAGGTAACCCCTTTAACCCTAAGCTAAGGTTGCACGCTTATTTAAAATTAATCATCAACATTAAAGTATACTTGTAAAGGTTAAAAATAGAAGTAAACAACTTTAAAGGAAAACGCTACGTTTTAATTTAAATGTTCAGGGAAATCTGGCAACTTTGGAGGTTCTTCTTTTATGATACTTTCAGATAGAGAATTGGAAGAATACATTAAAAAGGGAATTTTGGTTGTAAAACCGTTAAGTAAGGAAACTATACGTGAAAACGGTCTAGATTTACGTTTAGGTGAAAACTTTGCAACAACAAAAAGTTTAAGGGAAACGTTAAACATCAGAGGAAAGGTAAATGTTGAAGACTATTATAAGGTTAGAAAGGCTAAAAGTTTTATTTTAAAACCCAATAGAAGGATTTTGGTTTCAACATTGGAGTATATTGAAGTTCCACCAAATCTTGTTGGATTTATAAATTTGCGTTCAACTTTTGCAAGGTTAGGCTTGATTCTTCCACCAACAATTGTTGATGGAGGGTTTAAGGGAAATTTAACAGTAGGACTTGTAGGTGGAAGTTTTCCAGTAAAACTTTATGCTGGTGAAAGATTTTTACATCTTGTTTTTGCTAAGTTAGCCTCACCAGTTAAAAAGTTGTATAGGGGGAAGTATCAGGGACAAAGAGGAGTAACTCTTCCAAGATTTGATTAAAAGTTTTAGATATATGGCTTAAAAGCTTCAAAGCAAAAAATCTCTTCAAAATCAAACTTCTCTTTACCAACAATGTTAACAGTAAAACCTTTTTTAGTAAACATTTTAAATGTTTTTTTAACATTTGAGAGAGATGATTGAACCATTATAACTTTACCATTCCTTTCCAAAAATTTTTCAACATCAACAATAAATCTATCAATAACTCTTCTTCCGTTAAAACCACCATTCCAAGCTTTTTCTAACCAGCCTCCAATTCTCTCACTTTTTTTAACTGGAAGATATGGTGGATTAAATACTATCAGGTTGAACTTTTCATTTTGTTTTACTGGTTTGAATAGATTTCCAAGTCTAGCTTCAACTTTACCTTCTAAACCATTTAACCTTGCATTTTCCAATGTTAACTGAACCGCGTAAGGGTTAATATCAACGGCAACAACTTTAGAGGCTTTTTTAGCTGCAACCAAGCTTACAATACCACAACCACACCCAACCTCTAAAACAACATCACCATCTTTAACATTAAGGTTTTTTATCAATAGAAAAGTATCCTCTGAAGGTTTGTAAACTTTATCCGAAATCTTAACTTTAAAACCTTCAAACTCCAAAAATCTATCCAATTTAGGTTTCCACCTTTTCAGCAAATTTTTGATGAAAAATATTTGAAATTTCACAGATTTCTTCAGGTTTAAGCGTAAAAACCTTTCTTTCAAGGTAGGGTAAACTGGGAATGATGTTTTTAATCCAGTTAAAACCATTATAATTGGAAAATATTCTTAATGCGTTTTTAAGTTTCTTGTTTCTTTGAGTAAAAAGAACATTTACTGTTTGCTTAAACATACTCCAACTTTCAATATTTAACGGTGGCTCCTTCTTAGGTACCACCTTCACAACTATTGAGGAAACCTCAGGTTTTGGATAGAAGGAGGAGGCTGAAACTTCTTCTAAAAATTCAACTTCACATTTAACATAAGCCATAACAGTAAGCCTACTATAATCCTTTTCCCCAGGTTTTGCTTTAAGTCTTAAAGCAAACTCTTTTTGTAGTAGTAGTAATGCTACCTCAAACCCTTCCTCCAGAATTTTAAAAAATATTCTTGAAATTTCAGAGTATGGTGGACTTGAAACAACCTTGTTGTATAAACCTTTAAAGTTTAATTTACAAAAATCACCAAAAACAACCTCAACATTATCTTTTCCAGAAAACTTTTCTTTAAGAAAATTGTAAAGTTTTGGGTCTAACTCTACACAAATAACTTTACCAGCCTTTTTAGCTAAAATTTCGGTTAAAAAACCAAAACCTGCTCCAACATCAACAACAACATCATCACCTTTTACTCCAGCGTATTCCACCATTCTCTCCATTAAACCTTTATCTACAAGAAAATTTTGTCCAAACCTTTTTTTTGGCTTTAACCTACAGCTTATAATAAGCTGTTTAACATCAAATTTTAAACTCATACCTCAATTAAACATGACGTGTAAATATTTTATATTTTTGGCTTGAGGTTAACTCTTCAACAATTCTTTTAGATATAACCTTTACAGGATCGGGTATACCTGCTCTTTTTCGAATATCCTCAAAACTTTTGAACGGTTCCCTTTCCCTTTCATTTATAATTTGCCACATATGTTTTTTACCTACTCCGGGTAGAAGCTCAAAAACATGCATTCTCGGGGAAATAGGTTGGGCTTTATTAAAAAATTCAACAAACCTTTTCTCGTTAGATTTAACAATGTTTTCAATAACTATTGGCAGTTCAGCTTTAGCTGTAGGGGTGAGGTCTTCATAGGATATTCTTCCAATAACATGGTTAACTTTATCCCTATTCTCCTTACCAATATAAACCTTTTCATGGAGAGTTACAGATACACCAGGCTTTAATGTTGCTTCCAAGAGAGTGAAAAACTCCTCGCCTACAATTTGTACTAAAGGTTCTCTCCTAATGTTTTTAGCAACCGGTTTACCTTCTGGAAGAAAATCCAGTATATATGCTACTTCTTCGTAACGCTTCTTCTCCATTATAGGTTTCCTCTTACTCTTTCCTCTAAAAGAGGAAATGTAAAGCAAGCATATAAAGGATATTACCAAAAGGTTTAAATAAAACTTTTACAGCTAGGTTAGCTGTAACTTCTTCAAAAAAATTGTAAAAAACATAAACACTAATTTTTTAAGTTAGGGGGTAAATATCTGTTTCAACAGGTTAAAGGGGGATGTTGGTGGTTTTTCCAAGTGAAAGTGCTGAACAGTTAAGAAGAAGACTTCTTGAAACTTGTCAAGACCATTTTAGAAAGGTTTTAGATATACTTCGCGAGGTACGATTGATGATTTCGGCATACCAAACCAACAACGAAAATGAGGTGTACAACCATCATAACAACATTCTTAAACTTAACGAGGAAAGTTCTAAAAAGAAAAAAGATATCATAGTTGAGGTTGCAGAGGTTGGAGCAGTTCTCTTGAGTAAAGATGACTTTGTAAGGCTGTTATCACACGTTGAAACAATCTCAGATTATTGCACAGGAATATCACATAGAATGGTTGAACTTGTAAAAAGAAGGTGGAAGGTTAAAAATGAGATTATGAAAAGTGTGGAAGATTTATGTGAGGCTACACTTAACTGTGTAACAAAACTTAGAGAGGCAATTATCGCCTTAATTTACGGGGGACCTAAAGTTTTTGAGGTTGTAGAGCAGGTTGACGCTGCTGAGAAAAATGTTGACAACATTTATCGAAAAGTTGACATCATGATTTTGGCCAGTCGTATGAAGCTTCCTGTAATGTTTATAATCAGAGAAATTGCAGAATTTCTTGAGGGTATAGCGGATGTTTGTGAGGACACAGGCGACATTGTAAGAATTTTGGCAATAACAACTTAAAGTTGTAAGTTATGAGTGAAAAAATCGAGGCAAATCTTGTTGAAAACAAGATTGTTGTTTGGGATGCTAAAAAAGGTAGCGAGCTTTACAAGCTTGGATACTATGGTAAACCGTTAGGTATACCTAAACCCAAAACACCAGACTTTAACGTACCTTTAATTTTAGACCTTTTTGAGGGTTTATATCTTAAAGAAAAGGGTTTAATTACAATTTACGAGGATGATAAAGAGTTAAATAAAAGAGAGCTTGTTAAGAAAGCCAAAAAAACTTACAAAAATTTTCTCCTAAAATACCTTGTGTATAAGGACCTTAGGGATAGAAACCTTGTTGTCCAATCTGGAATAAAATTTGGATGTGATTTTGCTGTTTACGAACATGGACCTGGCGTAGAGCATGCGCCATACCTTATTCAAGTAAAAAGAGATGTAGAAAACTTGGATGCAACAGAGGTTGTTAGGGCTGGTAGGCTTGCAACAACTGTAAGAAAAAGGTTTATTATAGCAGTACCCCAACCTAAAACAGGAAAAGTAGAATATTTGATGTTTAAGTGGTGGAAAGCATAGTAAAATGTTTCCCAGAAGTTTTTAGAAGTATTTAACCTTAGTCAAGAAGTCTAGGTTTAACATAAGCCAGTTTTTAAGTTAGAGGAAGGTGAAAACTCGTAGGAAAGTAAAAAATTGAGGTAAGATTGTCTTTCTTAAGAATATTATAAAAATTTTAAAACCTCTGGTGAAAGCTTAACCATGAAGAATATAAGTTTTAGAAGAAGAAAATGTGAAGTTAAATTTTTAAATCCAAATTTAAACTTTACCCTAGATACTCAGCCAGTTGAGTTTAGGAGAGAACCGTTAACGGGTAAATGGACTTGTAGGTTAAATCTTAAGAGAGCTTTAAGGGTTAAACAGGTAGTAAAGGAAAGTTCTAAAGAAAGTTTTTTTGAAATCATTGAGAAGTCAAGAAGTGGATGCTTTTTTTGCCCTGAAAATATAGAAAAATCCACTACAATGTTTCTAAGTAGTATAGCTCCTGAAGGTAGGTTTAAAGTTGGAGATGCATATGTGTTTCCTAATCTTTACCCATTTTCAGAAAACCATGCTGTATGCGTGATTTCAAGGGAACATTTTCTAGGTTTAAACCAGTTTAAACCGGAAATTCTTTACAACGCTTTTAAAGCATCAATCAAGTACATTTCAACTATCTATAAGTATAATAGGAAAAATGTTTACCCTATCTTAAGCTGGAATCATCTTCCACCATCAGCTGCAAGCATTATCCATCCACACTTCCAGCTGCTTGTAGAAAGTAAACCAACAGTACAGGTTAAGGAACTGTTAAGTAAAGGTAAAAGTTACTGGAAAAAATATGGTGAAAACTTTTGGGTTAACCTTGTAAAAACGGAAAAAAATCTTGGTGAAAGGTTTATAGGTGAAACTGGAAACATTGCTTGGCTTACAAGCTTTGCACCGCAAGGAAATAATGAGGTTTTAGCTGTTTTCACTTCAGCATCAAACATCTTGGAGGTTGATGATGATGAGTTAATACATTTTTCTAACGGCATATGTAAAATCCTTAAAGGATATCATGAAATAGGTGTTGAAAGCTTTAACATGACAACCTTCTCTGGTCCATTAAACCAAAAATTGGATTATTACAGGTTAAATGCGAAGATTATATCTAGACCAAATTTTAGCCCATATTATGCTTGTGATTGTGGCTTTATGGAAAGGTTTCATGGGGAGGTTGTTGTTGAAACAAAGCCTGAAGAAGTAGCAAAAAGATTAAAAGAAATTTTTAACTTAAACTTTTAACTTCAACATCCACCATTTCCTCATTAATCCACCATGCCCTTTTTTTACCCATTTTTTCCAAGCTTAAAAAGCTTACTAATGGTTTACCAAGCTTTCTTTCTGATTCCATGCTTATTCTTTTAAGCCTGTTTAAGATAAGCCACCTATTTAACCCAAGATGTTTAGCCAACTCGTTTGTTGATGCACCTTTAAGCTTAACTAAAAGGTTAACTATTTTCTTATCAACTTCATCTCTACAAAAACTGTAGATGTTGGATTCATTTTTATCGTAAACTTTTACACCAATTTCAGCTAAAGCTTTCACAATTCTTCCAACAAGGTTTTCAATTTCAAAAAGCCTTTTTTCAACATCTTCAAGTCTTTCATACGCTGGAGTTTTTTGAATTTTGTCTATTATTGCATCACGGATAAAAGTGCTTAGCTTACCCTTAGGTACTTTAAGCTTTAACTCGTCAACAAGGTTTTTTGGAAGTTTAACTGTTAAAAGAACATTTTTTTCCCTACCCACTTAAACCATCCTTAAATTATTTTAAGTAATGCTACATTTGAACCTTTACTAACACCTATACTTCGAGCAACAGGATTACATTTAGCTTTAAGAAGAAAAAGAACTTTAATACCAGTGTTTTTAAGTTCAGTTAAGGTTTCATAGTTTCCCATACCTTTAGCAATAACAAGGTCGGAGCCTAGAAAGATTTTTTTAATCTCATCTGAAGCTTCACTCCAAATTAAGCCTACGGTATCAGAACCTATTGTTGTAATTTTGTCTGCAAGCTTATCTAGTCCAGCCTCATAGGCATCATCTAAAGTTGCATCATTTAGAATAGGTTTATCCTTAACAGCTACCGTTACCCTTAACCCCATAGTTTTTAAACGTTCAACAAGTATACTGTCAAAAACAATTTCACCAGCATTATCGGATAGAAAAAGGATGTTTTTTGACCTTTTTAGATGTTTATAAGCTTCAGGTAAATGGTTAACCGTCAACTCTAAGTTTTTAAATACATCCTCAATTTTTTCAAGTGTAAAATTATACCCTGCAACATCAAACTCTATAGCGTTTGCAGCAACAGAAGTCGTACATGCCCTCTTAAATAGGAGGTACTCATCTTTTTCATTAGAACCATAGACAAAACTTTTAATTTGAGGAAGCATTTTTAACGCAAGCCTATTTGCCTCTTTCTTATCATCCTTGTAAGGGTCAACTTTAACAAAATCTTTAATAATTCTATCTCTTAAGGTTCCTATGTAGGCTGGTGTAACATCAGGAGAAAAGTTTTCATAAACAACCTTTAAAATTTTACCCATAATTGTTAAAAGGGTACTTCTATCATTAACTACACGTGAAGTTTCTTTACATCCTCGTAGGAGGATACAAGGTACACATTCAGCTTCAATCTTCAACTTTAACCACAGCTTTACACATTTCATCTAAAACTTTTTTAGGGTCTTTAGCTTTAACTACCCCGCTAGCTAAGAGTACACCTTTTGTTCCAAGTTTTATGGCTAAGGAAACATCAATCCCGCTTGAAATACCAGCACCACAAAGCACAGAAATTGAGGGATTTACTAATTTAACAGCTTTAACAGCTTCTGTAACAACTTCAGGTTTAGCTCTTGAAACAGGTATGCCTGTACCTATAAGTTCAGGAGGTTCTATGGCTATAACATCAGGATTGTAAACTGCAAGTTTTTGACATGCTTCAGGAGTATCTGCACATACTACCGTTACTAAGCCAGTTTCTCTAGCCCTACTAATACAAGCCTCAACAATTTTGGCTTCAACTCTACGTTCAGAGTGGTTTATAAGTGAACCTACAGCTCCAGCTTCCTTAATGGCTTCAGGTAAAATATGCCCAGTAAAACTTCCAGGCTTGATAGGATCAAAATGTTGAGCTAAAACAGGTATGGAAACTTCTTCAACAATTGAAGCTAAATCTGTAAATTGAGGTGAAACAGCAACCATAACTCCAAATTCTTTTGAAGAATTTTCACAAGTCTTTGCAAGCTTTAAGGCTTTTTCTCCAGTGGCTTCAAGGTAACATTTAAAATTTACAATAATAACTGGAAAGCTGAACTTGAACATTTCACATCAAACTCCTATTTTACCATTTTAGCATCAACTTTATTTCTTCTCATCCAAGGTTAAAACGGTTTTAGGATTTTTAAGCCTACAACCACAAGCTTTGGTAAAAATGGAAGAAAAATTATAAATTAGGTTTAGATACCTATGGTTTAATAGCTTAGCCTGTTATACGTGTTTAAACCTATGCTTCAACTTTTCTAAAACACCAGGTAAGGTTGTATACTCCATTTCATCCGGCCCAAGTCTATGAGGCATAAACGGTCCATGCATACGTAGGTAATCTGCAATCTCGTTTGCTATTGTTCTTGCACGGTCAAATGCAGGGTCATCAAAAAGGTCTGCAGGACCCTCAAGATAGCCATCATGAAGCTGAAAACCTAAACCTACAACTCTTGGAGGCCCGTCAAACCTTGTACATTTAGCATGGTTTAAAGATACTGGCATTAGGGGACCATAATGGGAACCTCTCATCCATCCTGCTACAATATGTGGATAGGCAAAGGGTTCAAGAACTTCACCTACAGCTGGAAGCCCATGTTGAGCTCGAACAATACATACAGGGTCATCTTTACCCACGTATCTACCTGCGATGAGTGAAAGCCTAGTTACACTTGCAGCTGCAGCTGGAAGCCCGTCCTTTCTATAAATTTTACTTATAACGTACCTTCCAGTTGTACCTATTAAAGCTAAAAGGTCGTACATTTCCTCTGGACAGTGAATTTCAACCTCCGTGCCTTCTTGAACATCTAAAACATGGAAGGTGAAACCTTGATGAAGAGCTGGATCTATAACAAGGCCTGCGGTGTTGAATGGGTCTGCAAAAATCTTGAAAAGAATGTAGTTCCATGCTCCAGGTTCAGTTTTGTCGGCTGCAAAAACTATGATAGGATCTGAAACTCTTTCCTCAAACTCCATTTCAGCTACACCAGGCCCCATGCCTTTAACATTTCCAGAAAAAGCTTCAACAAGTAGGTCTTGACCTGCAGCATAAAGCTTTAAGGCTTTTGAAACTTTTTCGGTAACTTCTTTAAACGTGTTCCATGCAAGCTCATGAACTTTAGGGTTGTTTTCTCCATGTCTATGAGTCATAAGTAGCTGGAGGTCGTCTCCACAGTTAAAAACGTAGTAATCTATTATTAATCCATCCTTTTTAGCCTTTTCAAGACAGTTTTTGGCAACTTCAAGTTGTTTAGGGTGAACAACATGGTGACCTGCAAGACTGCCAATGTCAGCCTTAATTAAGCTTACAGTAACTTTCTTGGACAAACAAACCACCATAAACGTTTATTGTTAATGTAAACTGTAGGGTTAATGAAAAATAAACTTTACCCTGAAAAAGTAAAATTTAGCCAGGTTTAAATAGATTAAATAAAACCTTAGAAGTATGAACCCAACCCTAATATTAGTTTTTATACTTAGAAAAAGAAGTTTTTAACTAACCAGTCTAGTGTGGTGAAATTTTTGGTTAAATATTCTAAGCTTTTTGAGCCTATAAAAATAGGTAAAGTACTAGTTTCCAACAGAATTGTTATGGCTGCAATGGGTGTAGGTTATGCAGGTTTAAGTGGTGAGGTTACAGAGCAGCTTATAGCTCATTTTGAAGCTGCAGCAAGAGGAGGAGTGGGGCTTATAGTTGTTGAAGCAACATACATACATCCAGCTGGAAGACTTTATGATGGGGAAACAAGTATTGAGGATGATAAGTTTATTATAGGTTTAGCAAGATTAGCGCAAAGGGTTAAATCGTATGGTGTAAGGGTGGCTCTTCAAATTAACCATGGGGGAGTTCAATCTAAAGTTTCTCAACCAGTTGGGCCAACAGCAATTGGAAGAATGTTTTCTTTTGGCGGACCTCCTAGAGAGTTAAGTAGGGGGGAAATTGAGGAAGTAATTGATGCTTATGCGGCTGCCGCTCAACGTGTTATGATGGCGGGTTTTGACATGGTTGAGGTTCATGGAACTCATGGCTACCTTGTAGCACAGTTTCTTTCACCAATAACAAATAAAAGAAGCGATGAATATGGTGCGGATAGAACACTTTTTGCTGTAAATATTGTTAAGAGGATAAGAGAAAAGTGTGGTAAAGGGTATCCAATAATCTTTAGGCTTTCAGCTACAGAATTTGTGGAAGGTGGAATAACTGTTGAGTTTGCTAAAAATGTAGCTAAAAAACTTGAGGAAGCTGGTGTTGATGCTATAGGGGTAACTGGTGGAAACTACGATACTGCAGAACATATAATTCAACCCATCTACATTGGTAAACAGGGATATTTTTTTGATTACGCCTCACAAATAAAGGAAAATGTTACTGTCCCTATCATCAGTGGAGGATGTATTTTTGACCCTGATATTGCTGAAAAAGCTGTTAAAGATGGAGTTGTTGACATGGTTTTTCTTGGTAGACAGCTTTTAGCAGACCCATCTTGGCCTAAAAAAGTTAGGGAGAATAGAGTTAAAGAAATTAGGCCATGTATACTTTGTAATGAGTGTATAAACAGAATACTTAACACTAAACCTTTAATTTGCTCTGTAAACCCGCTTAAAGGATACGAGTTTAAATACGTTGATGAGGGAGAAATTGTTAAAACTTCAAAACCGAAGCTTATACTTGTAGTTGGAGGAGGCCCTGCAGGGCTTGAAGTAGCTAGGGTTACAAAAATTAAGGGCCATAAAGTCCTCTTGTATGATGAAAAGAGAAGAATAGGTGGTACAGCCCTTTTAGCATCTAAACCTGAATTTAAATGGCGGATTGAGAAACTTGTTGAGTATTATGAAAATGTTTTAAAAAAACTTGGAGTTAAATTTAAACTTGGAGAAAAAATCAACTTAAAAAATATTAAAAAAATTAATCCTGACGTTGTTATTTTTGCTACAGGTTCAAAACCTTTAAAACCCAATCTTCCTGGAGTTAATTATTCGGTTATGGTTGATGATGTTCTTCTAGGTAAAGTTAAGGTTGGAAGAAAGGTTATTGTGGTTGGTGGAGGGCTTGTCGGCTGTGAAACCGCTCTTTACCTTAGCATGAAAGGTAAAAATGTTACTATTGTTGAAGTTTTACCTCAAATTGCTGCTGGAGAGCCTTTAATAAACAGTATCACACTTTATAGGGAACTTGTTAAGCATGGGGTTAATGTTCTTGTAAACCACAGGCTTTTGGAAATTTATAGGGGAGGAGTTGTTGTTGCTGATGAAAATGGTAAAAAAAGAAGCATAGAAGCAGATACGGTAGTACTTGCTGTTGGCAGAGAGCCAAATATAGATGGAAAACTAGTTTCGGAGGCAAGAAAAACCGTTAAAGAAGTTTACATCATAGGTGATGCTAAAGAAGCAAGAAAAATTCTTTACGCGGTACACGAAGGGTTTTACACAGCACTACAAATATAAAAATAAAAAATCCAGCATCCCCAATTTTTAGCTAAAAATTAAAATCAGCTTCTCCTATACTTAATATGCAAAATAAAAAGGTTTAGGAGTTAACTTTATGGTAATCATGGTTTTTCCTGGAAAGGGTGGAACAGGTAAGACTACACTGTCAGCGTTAACTGTAAGGTATTTTGCAGAGAAGGGCGAGATAAGTTTGGCATTAGATTTCGATACCGACTCACACCTACATAAGCTTCTGGGTTTACCTGTAAGGAAGACTGTTGGACAGGTAGTAGATCAACTTCACAAGGAGAAGAAGGCTGAACTTGAACCTAAAAAACCTATTGATGTTTCAGACCATGAGTATTTTCTATCCCTTATAGCTAAGGAGGTTTTTGTTGAAGGTAGCAAGTTTGACATTTTAACTTTAGGAAGACCGTCAATAGATATAGACTGTTACTGTCCAGTGTTTATTTGGGCTGAGTATGCAATATCACAAATTATGAGAAGCTATGGTATGCCTTATAAGCATATTATTGTGGATTGTGACCCTGGAACGGAAATATTTCCAAGAAAAATTCTTGACCATATTGCTCAACACCACAGAATAGACTATATTTTAGTGGTTTTAGATGGGTCTAGGATGAGTCTTGATACAGCAAAAAACATTGTTGATGAGATTGAAAAAAGAAAACTGAAAACTGGTAAAATTTTTGGAGTATGTAACAGGGTTGACGATGAAAATCTTCAAAAAGTTGTAGCTGAAGTTGCTAGAAAAGATTATGAAATTGAGATTATAGGATTTATACCGTCAGATGTTGAAGTTGCCAAAATAGGGATAACAGGTCAAAGTATTATGAACCTATCCTTTAATTCTCCAGCGTATAAAGCGTTAAGAAACATTATGTCAGCTTTACATGTTTAGCTTAAAAAGTCCACAATGTTAAAATTTTTGGTCTTTTAGGTTTTTTTCAAGAATTTTTACATCTCCCTTCATATATACCCATTTTACACCTTTCCCTTTTTTCCTTTTTTTCTTACTTCTCTCTAAAACTCCTATGGCTGTTAATTGTTCCAGTACTGGTCTTACATGCTGTAAATCTTTTGGATGCCAACATCTACGCATAAGCTCATTAGCAACCTCACTAGCTGTTCTTTCCTCATCAAAAAATCCTTCCTTAACAAGTGTGACAATTCTCCCTAAAAGCTCATCTTCACTAATTCTTATATCTAAAGGTTTTTTCTCCAAAATTACCCTTGGAACCTCAACATTAACTTTAATTTCACCCTTTCCAACGATTTTCTCCAAAGAACCCAATCTACACTCTAAATTTTCGATTTTTAACTCTAACTCTTTAACTTTTTCAGCAACCCTTTCAATCTCCATAAGTATAAAATTAGGGGGAAATGGTAATATCTTTTTTTCAGATGCGGAAAATGAAAAAGGATATTATGCAACAAATGCTAGAAATTTTTAGCATAACACCATTAAATGTTGAACGGGAATATTGAAGCAAATCTCAATGTATAACTTATCTTTTGATGGTTAAACAATTTCAAGCTGCTACTCGTTTTGACATTTGTACCTTGATTAGGAGGATTGGATTTTTCGCTTATTTTAAAAGCTATTTAAAGTTGTCCTTAACACTTTTAGGCTAAAAAGCATTTAAAACAAGTAAAGAAAACTAAGCGGTTAAAGAGTTTTAGGTATGGTAAAGTAGATGGGGGAAGTAAGAGTTGTAATAGCTTATCCTGAGGTTTTTTCTTATGGTGCAATGCTAATTGGAGGGGTATTAAAAAGTAGGAGGTTTAAAGTTAAACTTTTAAACAGCTTAAACCCATACAACATCATCAGCAATGATGTTGATGTTGTAGGTCTAAGTTTAACATCAATTCTACACCTTTTAGCTGCTAGGGAAACGGTTTTAAAACTTAAAAGTTTAAACATTCCAGTAATTGTTGGAGGACCAATAACTCAAATTCCCGAGCTTGTTTTTTATGTGCTGCCAGAAGTAGACGTGGTTGTTGTTGGAGAAGGTGAAAAAACAACACCAGAGGTTTTAGAAGCTTTTGTAAAAAAATGGACTTAGAAAGTATTGAGGGGGTCGCGTTTAGACATGATGATAAAGTTGTAAAAACATCTCCAAGAAAAACCGTTAACGTAGAGGGCCGGGTTATACCGGAAATACCTGAAGAAATTGGAAAACAAAATATACGTGGAGCTAATGTTTATGTTGAAACCCATAGGGGATGTTTAGGAAGCTGTAGTTTTTGCCAAGTGCCATGTTTTTTTGGTCGTGTTATTAGGTCACGTCCAGTGGAGGAAGTTGTTGCTGAGGTTGAGGCTTTTGTTAAAGCAGGAGCAAAAAGAATAGCATTTTCTGGTGGCATATCCAACCAGTATGGATATAAAAATGGTAAACTTAACAGTGAAGCGTTTTTTAACTTGCTGAAAAGTGTTAGTAAGGTAACAGGCTGGCAAAATCTTTTCAGTTCCAGATTTAAGGATAGATATGCTGGATGAAGTTATATTGGAAGCTGTTAAAAAGTATACTGTAGGGTTTGTAATTTTTGGTTTAGAGTCCGGAAGTAGTAAAATTCTTTCTATGATAAGAAAGGGAATAACTGTTGACAAAATTTTTGATGGAGTTAGAGAAGCCCGTAAATTTAAGTTAAAGGTTGCAGGTTCGTTTATCGTTGGATATCCACATGAAGACGAGGAAGATTATATGGACACTAAAAAGCTAGTTGAGGAAGTTGTTAAACTTCCGGATGAGGAAAACCCCGTATTTTTAAAGGACCGTAGTAAGCTTGGACTTTTACATAACCTAAGCGTTGCTGAAAGGAGAGCATTAGATTTAATGCTTACAGCCACCATGGTTATGCCTAAACCAGTACCTGTAACAAACCAGCTTTACAGAAGCTTTTTAAACGAAGTTAAAAAACAAGGCGAAGAAATTAGGCTAATTACACGTGTACTAAAGAGTTTTTACACAGAATACTGCAACTTCAACATTAAAAAGTAGAAACTGATTAGGAATGGCTTAAAATTTCTGAGAAAAAGCTTATTTAAGCTATTTTTACGGAAAACTTGTCGAGGTTAACTGGTAATAGTAACTATTATTAAATTATTGGTTGTCATTTTCAAGTTGGTGAGGATTGGATGGGTAGTGTTAAAGACCTTGAGGTTTTGAAGGAGCCTACCAAAGAGTGTATGGGTGTTGCAAGATTTCACTTTTCAGACAGATATTCTGTTTTTGACTGGGGGGAAATGCCTGACCATTTAAAAAACAAGGGTTCGGCTTTATGTATAATGGGTGCTTACTGTTTTGAGAAGCTTGAGGAGCTTGGAGTAAAAACCCATTATAGGGGGGTGGTAACTTCTGAGGGTAAGCTTACATCGGTATTTGAGCTTGAGAAACCGGTAAACGTGATGGAGATAAACTTGGTAAGGGTGTTTAAGCCTAAATTTAAAGGTAAAACTTATGACTATAGCGTTTACACTGAGCTTGCAAAAAGAGGGGAGGGAAACTTTCTTTTACCATTAGAATTTGTGTACAGGAATGGTTTACCCGAGGGGTCCAGTATTTTTAGGAGAATTAAAAAAGGTGAGGTTACTCTTGAGGCTTTGGGGTTAAACCATTATCCTTCTCCAGGTGAGAGGCTTAAAAACCCTATTTTTGATGTTTCAACAAAGCTTGAGGAGCAGGATAGGTATTTAACTTGGGAAGAGGCTAAAGAGGTTGCTGGGCTTTTAGATGAGGAGGTTGATAAGATTAAATACTATCTTTCCAAGATAAACTGGTTAATCAGTAAGGCAGCATCCAACATTGGTTTGGAAAATGAGGATGGAAAGGTTGAGTTTGGATTTAACCCTAAAAGGGAGCTTATTGTTGTTGATGTTGTTGGAACTTTAGATGAATGTAGGTTTACCTATAAAGGTCTTCATGTTAGCAAGGAAGTTGCAAGACAGTTTTACAGGAAAACCCAATGGTACATGGAGGTTGAAAAGGCAAAAAGGGAGGCGGCAACCATGGGAGTAGAAAACTGGAGGTCCCTATGTAGGCTTAAGCCTCCTAAACTTGATGTGGAGCTTAAGGAAATCATAGAAAAGATGTATATGGCTGTTGCTAACGAGTTTACAGGCTTAAAGCTTTTTGAGGTTGAAAGATTAATAGAAATCATGAGAAGGTATGAAAATTATGTTAGGAGGATGAATGTTGATTACCAAAGATAAGATTATGGAGATACTTGGAGACTACAACCTTAAAAATCTTAGAATAGGAGTTTTAGGCTCCCATTCGGCTTTAGAGGTTGCTTACGGAGCTAAACAGGAGGGGTTTGAGGTTGTTGTGGTATGTCAACAAGGTAGGGAAAAAACATACAAAAAATATTACAGAAATCTTTTCAACTACTTCATAGAAGTGGAAAGATTTGCAGATATCATTAAAGAGGAAAACTTAAACATGCTTAAAGAGCTAAACACCATATTTGTACCAAACAGAAGCTTCTCAGTTTATGTTGGATACGACAACATTGAAAACAGGTTTACAGTCCCAATTATGGGAAACAGATATATGCTTAGATGCGAAGAAAGAGATGCTCCAAGAAACCAGTATTACCTAGTTAAAAAGGCAGGAATTCCTGCACCAAAAGTTTTTAGTTCTCCTGAGGAAATAGATAGACTTTCAATAGTTAAGATTCCCGAGAAAACTAGAAAAATTGAGAGAGCCTTTTTTTACGCATCCTCCCCTGAAGAGTTTAAAAGAAAGGTTGAGGAACGTTTAAGAAAAGGGGTAATAGATAGGGAAAGTTTGGAGAAAGCTGTAATAGAGGAATACATCATTGGAGCTAAGTTTAACGCAAACTTTTTCTGGTCACCGCTAACAGATGAAATAGATTTTTTAGGATTTGACCAAAGAATCCAGACAAACCTTCATGGTGTACTGGATCTACCAGCAGATGAACAGCTTGAGCTGAAAATTGTAACACAAAACATTGAAATAGGCCATGTAGGTGTTACTATGAGGGAGTCACAGCTTGAAAAGGTGTTTGAAGCTGGGGAAAGGTTTGTTAAGGTTGCAAAGGAGGAGTATCCCCCTGGAATTATAGGTTTGTTTGCATTGCAGGGGGCAGTAACCAAAGAGCTTGAATTTTACGTTTTTGATGTAAGTCTTAGAGTTCCAGGTTGTCCATGTGTTGAAACAACATCTCCTTATATGAAGTATAAGTATGGCTTTGAAGTTGGTCCTGGAAGACGTGTAGCAATGGAGGTTAAACGTGCGTTAAAAGAGGGAAGGGTTGAGGAAATAGTAACATGATAGGTTGGAGAAAGCTAGACCAAATTTTAGGTAGCTATGATTTTGGAAATCTTAGAATTGGGACTATAGGTTCGCATACAGCCTTAAACATTTTTAAGGGAGCTAAGGATGAAGGTTTAAAAACCGTCTGTGTATGTAAAAGTAGAGATAAAATAGTTTATGAAAGGTTTAAGCTGGCTGACGAATTTATTCTTGTTGAAAGCTTTGAAAACCTTCTCGACCATGAAAACCAAGAAAAATTGAGAAAACTCAATACAATCCTAATTCCACATGGGTCCTTCACCGCCTACATAGACCCTGGAAAAATTATGGATGAGCTTGAGGTTCCAATTTTTGGAAATCGAAGACTTCTCGAGTGGGAGGTTGATAGGGATAAGCAGAGGATTTGGCTGGAGAAGGCTGGTTTAACCCTTCCTAAAACTCTTAACGAGCCTAAGGAGATAACTCAACTAACAATTGTAAAGTTTCCAGGAGCTATGGGTGGTAGAGGTTATTTTTTAGTAAAATCTCCAGACGAGTTTTCAAGAAAGCTTAAGGAGGCTGTGGATGAAGGTTTAATCTTAAAAAACCAAGCGTCAAAGCCATACATGCAAGAATACATTTTTGGGGTTGGAGTTTACTCTCACCATTTCCGTTCCATAGTTGATGATGAGGTTGAACTTTTAGGGTTTGACCGTAGATACGAGTCAACAGTTGACGCTATAGGAAGAATTCCTGCAGAAGACCAGTTAAAGATTAAAATCCCCTTAACCTACACTGTTGTTGGAAATTTCCCCATAGTTTTAAGAGAGTCTCTTCTTCCAAAATACCTGGAAATGGGAGATAATGTGGTAAAAGTTTCAGAAGAAATTGCTCCACCAGGAATTATAGGACCATTTTGCTTGGAAACAGTTGTTACCGAGAAACTTCAAATATACGTGTTCGAGATTTCCGCTAGAATAGTAGCGGGGATGAGCGTGGGAATAGGAACTTCACCCTACGCATACTTAAAATATGGTAGAGAAATGTATATGGGTAGGAGAATAGCTCTTGAGATAAAAAAGGCTGTTGCAAGTGATAACCTTAAGAAAGTTTTAACGTAAAAGGTAAGGTTTAGAATTTTAACTTGAAAAAAGAAAACTTTCGCTGTAACTAACCGCCGCTTTTTCCAGATGGTGGTGAAAAGACCTTAAAAAATCCTTTCTAAGAAAAAGACCTAGTAGAAGAAAAGCCTTTACCAGTTATAAACCAAGATACGTGTCTGATTAACGCATTTAAGATCTCTGTAAAGCATGGGATAACGATGTACGACACGTTATTCATAGCCCTATCAAAAGAGGTAGGTCAGGAACTAGTAACAAGCGATACTAAACAAGCAAAAGTAGCGAGAGAGCTGGGGCTGAAAGTCATATTAGTTTAGCGTAAAGGCTATGATGTGCCCCCTGGAATCTCTGAATTAAGTTTTATTATAAATTTTGAGACATAGCCAAAACTCAGCCTCCAAAATAGATCCTATAGTTACACATTCCTCAGAGTCTTAGCTGTTTCATTCAACTCGTTTCTGAGTGAGGCCAAGATGACGGATGACTCTTGAAAACCTTCAAGGGCGTTGAAAAACCTGTCAACAGGGTCACCTTTGTATGCTGGAATAAGAAATATATGTGCATGCGGTATCCTTCTGCCCCTTGCATACATAGCCACAAAGTCAGGTTTAAAGGCTTTTTTGATTCTTTCAGATACTGAACGTGCAAGCCTAAAAAGGCTTGAAACTTCCTGCTCGTCAAGGTCATGCCACCACGGGACGTGACGCTTCGGTATCACAAGACAGTGCCCTTTAGCAAGCGGGTTGATGTCCAGTATTGCCATGGAAAGTTCATTCTCATCTATAATGTAGGCATGCTCCTCTCCGCTGACAATTCTACAAAAAATGCAGTTTTCAGTCATTTTTTCTTTCACACTGGTATTTAAGAAAAAGAGGTTTTAAAATCTTTACGGATACTGCCTCTGGCAAGTGATGCAAATATACCTATAAAACAGAGTACAGCAAAAACTATGAAGGATGTTTTTACACTTACCATAAAGTTTGCATAATACTCAGGGGTTATTTGAACACGTCCTGTATACAACGCAAGTATTACTGTAACAATTCCCATGCTCAACATCTGCCCAGTTAAACGCATTGTTCCAAGTGTTGCAGACGCTACCCCGTAAAACCTTTTTTCAACAGAGCTCATAACCGCATTTGTATTTGGAGATGAGAAAAACGCGAAACCCGTACCGAGAAGGATTAGTGTGGCTATAATAAACTCTAAGGGTGTTCCCTCGCTTAGGAAGCTAAATATGAAAAGCCCGGTTGTAGTTACTGCCATCCCTGCTGAGGCTACTATTTGAGGTTCAACCTTATCTGAAAGTCTCCCTGCAAAAGGTGATAGGATGGCTTGTATAAGAGGTTGGGAGGTTAAAATTAAACCTGCTGTTTGAGGGGTAATGTTTTTTATAAACTGGAGGTAAAGGCTTAAAATAAAGCTTACAGCAAAGGTTGCACTGTAGTTTATTAAGGCTGCTAGGTTGGAAAATGTAAAACCAGGGTTGTCTTTGAATAGGCTTATGTTTAAAACAGAGTTTTCCACATGAAGCTCCCACTTGATAAATGCTAAAACGCTCACAATACCTATGAGAATTAACCATATGCTCTCCACGGCTGGTAGGAGGGAAACCCCGTACATTAAAACCATAAGTCCCAACCCATAAACTATAGAGCCTACAAGGTCAAACTTCTCACCCTTCGCCTCAGCCCATTCACCCTCCAATCTCCAAACAAGCATAACTATTATCAAACCAAGCGGCACGTTAACAAGAAAAATACTTCTCCATCCAAACTGTTGAGTAAGAAAACCGCCAAAAAACGGGCCTAAGGATAGCCCTGTATATGTTGCGGCAACATTTACCCCTAAAGCTTTGCCTCTCTCATTTGCCGGGAAAACTGATGTTAAGATTGCAACTGCGGTACCAAAAATCATTGCAGCCCCAACTCCCTGTAAAAAACGGAGAATGATGAGTGTTGCTGGTGAGTTTGATGTTGCACAAAGAAGAGATAGAAAAGTATAAACTAGGGCACCATACTTAAAAACTGTTTTTCTACCGTGGATGTCTGCAACCTTTCCAAACGGAATTAGGAATACTGCGGCTGATAAAAGGTATGATGTTGAAACCCAGCTTAACAAAACAGCATCCATCTGGAATTCGTTTCCAATGGATGGAAGTGCAATGTTAATGGATGAACCCATAAATGGTATAATAAATGAGCCGATTGTTGTAATTAGAAGAACAAACCACTTTTTTTCCATGTTACCAACTGTCCTGATAACTTATAAAGGTTAAAATCATAGTAAGCATCAAAGTTATTTAAATTATAGACTATTTTTAGCATCAACTGCCTCTAGGGTAGCGATCCAACTAGTAATTAGTAGTAATTTAAAAAAAATGATATTTAACCAAACTATTTTGCAAAAAAAATAAAAAAGTTTGAGAAATGTTGAACGGTTAAATTGTATGTAGGTCTTCACAGTACTTTTTAATTGTTTCCGGCGAGGCAGGCTTTGTTAGCTTACACAGTATTATCCAAACTATAAACCCAACTGCAACCCAGTAGATTTGGTGAGGTGTATAAAGGTATGGCCATAATGCGCATATTGCATGGTGCCCAAGCACCATGTAGCTGTAAATCCATGAAGTCAGTGTAACACAGGTCATGATTATTGAGTAGATGATAAATGTTGTACGTCCACCTCTCTTCCACCAAATTCCAAGAATTAGCGGGGGGGCGCATACTGCAGACAGAACTAGGAAAGCTGCGCCTGAAAGGTCTAACAGCATTGCTGGTGGGCTAACGGCGATAGCAGCACATATAAACAGGAATATCATACCTATAACTCTGGTAAGTAAAACTTCTTTTCCTGGTGTAAGTGTTTTTCCAAATATATGTCTTGTCCAGTCTCTCGCTAAAACCACCCCAACAACCATAATCCATGCAGATATTGTTGACATACCAATTGCTATAATACCGGAAAGAGCTAACCCTAATATTAAACCGTTAAAGCCTGTTCCAGGCAGAGTGGATTCTGCGGTTGCTATTGTAGCATAGTCTGTAGCGAAACCTATACCGTAGGTTTTTGCAATTGCGCCTAACACGCTTCTAGCTGTATTGTATGCCGCCAACGTATCACCAGTTGCAGGTTTAACAATACCGTTAATTATGTAGGGGTGGAATGCTGCGATAAGTGGTGCTGAGAATAATCCGATAAGTATTAATGCAGTATAGAAAGCCCACACAAAGAATGGGGCCCAAACCAGTGCACGTCTTGCAGTTCTGGCGTCAAACGCGGTATGTATCCTCACGACGGCGTATGGCATTGCAATAGCTCCAAAGAACCACACCCACCACCACCACCATGCACCTAGAAAACCATTTATAGCTTGAAGTTCAGGCTTGTAGAAGGTTTTCATACATGTTTTAACAAACAGTACATTGTAAGCTGAGCTTAAAAATTCTTGTGGATGTGCATTCATTGCGTATTGCATTGCAGGTCCAGGTCCACCAAGCATCACCCATATTCCAATAACCAGCAACCACGCTCCAACAAGCATAACGAAGTTTTGGAAGGCTTGAGTGATGCTTGTAGCCACCATACCACCTAACCAAAGATAAATAGCTACAACAATCAACCCAACAACTAACGCTAGAACGTATGGTACATTGAGTAAAGCAACCATACCCAAACCTATACCAACAAGACACAATACAACATAGCAAAAACCACCAAAAACGTAACTTACAGTTAAGATTGCTCTAGCAAGCCTGTTACTGTCATACCTCCAAGCAAAATAGTCTGTTGTTGACACTGGAGCAGCCCTTCTTAATCCATGTGCAACTAAAGCCACTCCAAAAGGCATTGCAGCTGCAATACCAAGCAACGCCCAGCAAAATGGATAACCTAATAGGAAGATAAAAGCTGGTAATCCTAGAAAGCTTGCGATGCTAAGGTAACCAGCACAGTAAGCGGCACCGTTTATAAGTGCGCCTACATTTCTTCCAGCTACATAGTAGTCTTCAGCTGTTTTAATTCTAGCTCTCGACCATATTCCGATATATATACATATGGCAAAGTATACGATTACACAAATAGCTGCTATTATTCGCGGTTCTACTTCCATTTTTTATCCCCCCTCCTTTTTTAAGGCAGCCTTCTTGGCTGCTTCTTCTGCTCTTGTGTAAATTCTGTCCAAGCTCATGCCTATAACAAGCACACCCCAAACAATCCCCCCAAAAACAGTCATAATTAGGAGACCAAAGTATCCGCCTAGAAGACTAAGCAGATTAGGGTTTGTCTGCTCAACAAGCAACCAAACTATGGGCCAAACAAACGTTGCTAATACGGCAAGGGCAACTGTTTTTACAGGTTTAAAATAAGTTTTTGTTTCTGTTTTTGTTTCTTTTACACTCATCTACCTTTCACCTCCCTAAGTTCCGGGAAGTCTTCCCAAAAATACTCGTTTTCAACCCTCTCTTTCCTCTCCTTTAACCTGTTTCTAAGCACATACCTCATAGTTTTTAAGCTGACAGTTTTTGGTAGCTCTGGCACAAACTCAATCACCCTAGGAACCTTGTAGTACGGTAGATTTTTAATACAATGAGTGAATATTTCTTTAGCCAAATCTTTTGAAGGTTGATAACTAGGCTTCAACACTATGAATGCATGTATAACATTCACATATCGTGGATGAGGCCTAGCCACAACACCAGTTTCCATCACAGCTGGATGTTCAAGCAACACTGATTCAACATCATACGGACCTACTCTGTAATCAAAAATTTTCATTACATCGTCCGCTCTTCCTGTAATCCAGAAGTATCCATCATCATCAAAAAATGCACTATCACCCGTGAGATAGTATTTTCCAACAAAAACCTCCCCCATCTTCTCAGGCATACCCCTATACTCCTTAAACAAGCCTGTAGCACGCCACTTATCCAGTCTCACCGCTATCTGACCAACCCTACCAGGTTCCTTAACCTCATTAAGGTTTTCATCAACCAAAACAACATCATACATAGGGGTACCGGTAAATATTGAGCCGTACTTAATCTTCTTCAACCAAGCAGGATTACCCATCATAGCTGTTGACTCTGTCTGCCCATAAAAATCTCTAACCCTCAACCCAAACATTTTTTCCAAAGCTTGCGCCAACGGAGCTTCAAGAGGCTCACCTGCACTTACAATCTCCCTTAAGGCCTCAAACTTCAACCCTGACACATCCACCGTGACTATAGCTTTCCATGCACTAGGTGGGGCACACCATGTAGAAACACGATACTTAGCTATAGCCTCCAAGTATCTTCTAGCATAGTTTCTAAAGGGCCCTGGAATAAGAAATCCAGTAGTAGTTGCACCAACATTAAACGGTGAGAAAAATGAACTCCATTCAAACTTAGCCCAGCCTGGTGCACTAAGATTTTGATGTATATCTCCAGGATGTACATTTATCATGTAGGCGGTGGAAAGATGACCCACGGGATAACTTAACATGGTGTGAATAACCTCTTTAGGTGGGCCAGTGGTCCCAGAAGTGAAGAAGTTAGCCATATAGGTATTAAGCGATGTTATCGCTGGCTCAGCCTCATCCGGGTATTCTGATATTTGTTCGTATCCTACCCATCCAGGTTTTTCTCCCCCAACTATCACTTTAACTTTAGGCTCAATTTTCATGGTTTTTAACGTAGCATCAAACAATTCAGCTGAAGCCTTATCAGCAATCACCGCGGCGGGAGGAAACCTTTTAAACCTGTACTCAAGCTCCCGTCCAGTTAAAGTTGTAGCTGTGGGAACATACATAATTCCACCCTTAATAGCAGCCCATGTGGAAATCCAAGCTTCAGGGATTAGGGGAACCATCCTGTAAAATCCATCGCCTACCCCTACCCCATATTCTCTTAGAAGATTTAGCAACCGATTTCCTTCAACTGCAAACTCTTTATACGTGAGCCTTTTTTCCTCCCAAGTTTCTAGGTTAGCCCAAATCAACGCAAGCTGGTTTCCTCTTTCTTTAACGTGAATATTTTCAAATACGTCAGATGCCCAGTTAAATGGTTGGGAGGGATCTAGCATTTTCAGCGTGTTAAAGAAGTGCTTCATAGCGGCAAATTTTCTCTCATCATCTGGAAGTGTTACCAGCTGCATAAAATCTTTGTATAACTCGTCAATTTGAGGGGTCAAAGAAAAACCACCAAATATATATTTCACAATATAAGTATATATAATTTTTTTAAAAAAAAAATGCTTAAAACATCATTTTTATTTAAAGTGGTTTCGACCAATAAACTTAAATCTTAGCATTTTTCCAGATTTTAAAACAACTGAAGCCCACTCTCTAACTAAATTTATCGCATGCATATTGTACAATTAAAAAGTAAGGATGAACAGGCTAAACAAAAATGACATTCTGTACTTAGTCAGATTTTCAGAGAAGCGAAATTTCTATTTAAGCTGAGAAAATAGGTACCACATGAACTCGGTTCAACAGCTACTGGGAGACAACCCTGTAAAACGCTCTTTATCTTTCCATGCATGGTTACCACGTTCATTCCTTACCTGTAAAAGGATTTATAGTGGAATACCTTGGTATAATATGGTTTCATTTTTCCTTTATCATTTGTTTTTAAAAAACGAAATTTTTATTCGAAGTTTGTACAAATCTAGTGCTACTCAAGTAGCATAATATAACCCTATAGGCATGCTTGTAGACCCCCACGCCGACAACCCGGGTTCAAATCCTGGCCGGAGCATCATGATTCAAGTTTAGTTCTAAATTCTTCTCTAAACTCTTCTTTTTTAATGAGTGGGTAGTCTACGGGAAAGCTTGAAGTTCTACCACTATGACCGTATTTTACGGATAGGTTTAGAAAGTATCAGACGGTCTACCAGCGTGTGTAGGGAAGATGAGACTGAAGTTCAAGGTTTTGCTCAGTATCTGTTGGCTAAAGGAGTTAGCAAGTACATTGACCATCTAGCCGTATTGTCAAGGATGGTTGGGAGAGGCTTCAAACAAAAGATGTTAAGCAGCTTGCGAGGCAAGTAAACGGGATGAATTACAGTAAGCATACAAAACTGGACTTCAAAATAACTCGTAAGCGTTTCTACCAGTAACTTAGAGGCTACAGTGAAAACGAGTATCCCGGATAGGTTAAAAGACTTGTTGAAGTTGCGAAAGACCCCTGGAGGTAGGCTTTAATTCTAACCCACCACTAGTCAGGCTGCCATAGGTATAGCAATTGGATAGCCATCAGTTTTAAACGTACCAAAATCTTGGATTTTAAGACTGTAAAAAATTTTAGGTTTGATGATTTTATTGTTTTAAAATACTGGCTGGAAACATGGCATTAACAGAACATTTACCTCGCCAACTGAATATAGATAAATTTTTGCCCAACTTAATTGGATAAACCTCCAATTATTTTGTAGTGTAGAAGTTCTTATAAGCTTCTCTCAGAGAAACTTTGCTGAACTTTCCAACACTCGTTTTAGGTATTTCGCTTACAAACACTATATCATCCGGAAGTTGCCATCTAGCGAACTTCTGTTTTAAGTGTTCATACAATTCTTCCTTTGTTACCTTATCCTGGTATTCAGGTTTGGGTATAACCAAAGCTAATGGTCTCTCCCCCCACTTTTGATGGGGTACACCAATAACGCATGCCTCAAAGACTTTGGGATGTCCCATTAACCAGTTCTCCATATCCACGCTACTTATCCACTCTCCACCACTCTTTATTACGTCCTTCACTCTGTCAATTAACTTTACAAAACCATACTCATCCATTACACCAACATCTCCTGTTCTCCACCATCTATCCAACCATTCTCCAATGAATGATTCAGCAGTTCGGGGGTCATTGTAATAACTGTTAACAACCCAAGGGCCGCTTACTACAATTTCTCCCATAGTTTTACCATCTTTAGGCACTTCTTTCCCTTGGAAATCTATTATCTTCAGTTTTATGAAAGGTGCGGGCATACCTTGTTTTGAGAGCTGGACTAACTTTCCTTCCTCGTCAAGTTTCCTCTCAAGTTCAGGCCAAAGTTCAGAGTATGTTACAATTGGACATGTTTCTGTGGCGCCATATACCTGGATTACCTTTACATTAAAGTCTTTCATTAAACCCTTAATAAGCTCCGGAGGTGGTGCAGTTGCACCTGTAAGCACTTTCCTCAACTTAATCTTAGATTTCATTTCACCAGGCAATCTCACTAGATAATGATAAAGAGGATGCAATATTGGAACTGTAATTACAGCTGCTGTCACATTCTCGTTAATCATTATGTCAACAATTGGTTTTAAGTCAGCTATTGACCATAACCCTGGAAAAACTTGTTTTGCACCAACTTGGGTTTCCATGAGCACAGGGGGCGTACCTGCTGCGTGGAACATTGGTGTTAAATTTAAACAGCAGTCTTCACAAGACAACCCCCACTTCATTAATGCTATAAAGTTATGAATAAGTTGGGACCGGTGAGAGTAGTAAACACCTTTAGGTCTGCCTGTTGTTCCAGTAGTATAGTATGCTGTACAAGCAGAGTTTTCATCTATCATGGGAAAGTTGTATTTATCGCTTTGTTCCCTAATTAACTTCTCATAGTTGTAAGTGCGGGATAACTTAGCTTCAGGTAATTCCTCCCTATCTGTCATGATAACATGGTTCTCAGCTTTTATAGCTGGAGCTATATTTTCAGCAAGTTGAATGAAGATTTCATCCAAGAAGACAGTTTTAACATTTGAATGATTCATAATGTATATTACATCAGTTGGATGAAGCCTAAAGTTTATAAGTACTGGTACAGCCCCAATTCCCGAAATACCATAAACGCACTCGAAGTATCGGTGTGTATTAACGCAAATAATTCCAACCCTATCTCCGGCTTGAACACCAAGCAACTCAAGGGCGTTTGCAAGCTTACAAACCCTCTTAAATGCTTCCGAGTAATTATACCTAAACAAACTTCCGTCAAACCTTTTAGACACTATCTCCCGATCCGGGAAATTTCTTGCAGCATAGCTTAGTGTATCTATAAGGTTCAGCTGGTAATAATCCATCATCGTAGAAGGAAAACCACGTATGATTCGCAATTCTTATCTCCCCACCTAAAAATTTACCGTAGGAAGGGTTTTTACCTTGAAAAAAGGGTTAAGTAAATTAGAGCATTAGAGCTACATAATATTATCGGATGCTTTTTAAAATGCTAGGAAAGAAAATAGATAAAAGAGTGTTTACTGCATTTTTGATGGCTTTTATCATAGCGCTTGCAAGTTGTTCTATGATACATGAGGAAAAATGGCTAAGGTTCTTGTCTTTCACTATACTGAGAAAGGGAGGCTTCCAAAGCTGGGCAAAAAGGAGCTGAACGACGTGCTGAAGAAGCTCTATGATGTTTTAAAGGACTACCCAGACGTGAGGTTCAACGGCACATACGTTGATGAGAAGGGCATGGGAATATGTGACTGGGAAGCGCCAAGCGCGGATGTAGTTAAGGAAATAGTCAAAAAGGTCCTAGGGGCTGAGCCAGCAGACCCAGTCATTGTGGTAAAAAGGGTTCTTTAGGTCATTTCAATGGACAAAATGAGTACTCGTAACCATCCTTTACCGCCTATTCCCAACTAAAATAAAGATTTCTCCCACAAAATCCTTTAAAACTCTTTTTATGGATTCTTGTTTTAAAGGTTGTGACGTGACACATATTACTATATGTTACGACACAAAAGTTACGATACAAAACGCTTATACAGGCTTCTCGGCTCCTTGACACCGCTAACCTCCTCGGCTTTCCCCACCAGATAAAACTTTAAGAGCATTCCATAGACCCTGCCTAAACGAGCTTGCCAAACTTATAGGGAAAAAGACTTAAACTCTCCAAAACAACCCTTTAAATTTCTTTATCTTTATTAAGGAATGGCTGCCTCTCGATAATAAGTCCTATCAAAATTTTGAGGCTTCAACCTTTAAGTAATGATTTTCTAGCCTCATCTGTTAGCTGTGAAGCTAATAGTTGAATGAACCTTCCAATATAACCTTTAGCTGTCCTCTTGAACTGGATCTCCTTCAATATATCCCTGATAAAGAAGACTTTTACCCCATACTTTTGAAACTCATCCTTGAGTTGAACCTCCGAATCCTCTTTATGTAATGCACCCAATATAAGCCACTTTTCATAGTTCCCACTACCCAGCTTCTTGGTTGCAGTTTCCTTGATGCAGTGGTTCAGAAGCTCACCAGTCCCCTCTTTAGTGGCCCCAATAAATTTTTCATTTAGTCGGTGTGCGAAAGCTTTAAAAGTCTGTAAAAAGATTTACATTACCGATGAATCGATATGCAGCTGTTGCTTTAATCATTCTTACATTGCTTATATCGTTTATAGTAGTTTTAACCTCAATTAAAGAAAAGAAGGGAGAAGTTATAGAGAAGGGTGGAGAGGCTGCCAGTTGTCCTGTGACAAATTCTACGTACTCTTTCTGCTTTATAAAAGACGGAAAGGCACATTATTTTGATATTATTGGTTGGGTAAGTCCCAACACCACAATCTTAGAAAGGTATATCGAGTCTGGGGGTACCTTTTGGAGAGGGGGTTACATATCTTATGGGAAAGGCGTAGTGCTATTCCTAGCTCTAAGGACAAACTTAGAATGGGAATGGTATATATCATGTGTTGAAGCCCTTGTAGGCGAGATATATAAGGAATGTCTCCTTGGTTCCATCTCTAATGCAATTCAAGTTAATAAGGATACGTTCTTAGTACCCTACGTTCTTGAGGAAGATGGCTTCTGGGAATCCTACAAAATAGTATCTGAATCTTATATTAGGTCAAATAACGTTAGATTGTATTTTGAGCCTCGGAATTTCCTAAATCTAAAAAGTGACCAGAATACAGCGATGAAGATAGGGAAAATTACAATAATGCCCAAGAAGTATAATGATTGTGCCCTTTGTATATATGTTGATTATCCACCCCCCAGATTCGGCCTAACAATAAAGAGCATAGAGTATCTTGGAGGGGAGTTTGGACGGTATATATTTAACGCATCTTTACAGATCAATAATTGCAGTTTCGTAGTCTTCTATTCTTTCAATGATTTTGGTCAAAAAGCTAAGCTGGATGGGGAATTTTTGCCGTTATACTTGATGACCATCGAAGAATCTCCCACTAAAGAAAGTTGGATTGTAAAAAGCATTAATGAGTCTCATTATTTTGTTGCCATACCCACGGAATCTGGTCACGGCTTTTCCGTGAGATATCACTATGGTTCAGGTTTTAAGGATGTCTGGCTTGAGCCTCAGCATGAATATAAAGGAAGCTACGTCGTTTCAGGAGATGAGTTCTGGTTGAAAATTGAAGTATGTGAAGTTTATGTTATAGATAGTACGTTTACTTTCATGACGCCCCAGGAAGAGACGTATAAGTGTGAAAAACCAGCAACTGATCAAAAATAATTATCACCAAAGTACATAGAATTGTTAAAAACTAAAAACAGTAAACTCAAAAAACAAGAAAAAACTCTATCCCACTTTCTCATTTCATATATCTCCAGAAAAAGAGGGTTTTTAGGTTGTGGGTATTGCAGGAGTATAGAAGCTTTTCTCGTTTTGGCTACATTTCACCCTTTCTGTTGCTGATAAACTGCAACCTTCCTTGAAGTTTACACATGTAGCACAAGCCTTTTCTCTAACCAGCTTAGAGACATGCCTCTCTAAGGCTTCCATGAGCTCAAATATCTGCTTAGGCTCCACTAATTCCTTGAAATGGCTTGCCAAGTCTTTAGCTATGACTTCTACGCCCAGCAAATATGCGTATAAATCGTTAATTTCTGAGAAAAGCTCCATCAATCCGACGTTTTTGCAAAATCTTACTAGATCACTTGCTTCATCTTCATTTACACCACGCCGGGAAAAATCAAAAACTTTGTAGATCGCCTTCTCACCAACTTCTAAAATGGGTATACTTTCTTCTCTTATTACAATTATTAGTTTTTAACCGAAAAATTGGTTGTTTTCAGAAAAGAGACGCAAAAATTTAAGTTTTTTGCTGAAATGATTTGTATTGAGGTGATTCGTGATTGAGTGAAGAGGAGATTGCCGGTTTGATGGCTAGCGAGATGGCTAGGGAAGCCTGTGAGACGGTTAAGGGTGATTGTAAAGCGAGGTGTGAGGTTGTTCTGCGCAAAATTATAATCGAGGGTAAAGGGCTTTGAACTACTGAATGAGCTTTCAGAAGCTGATAAGGGAGTCGTTAGGGAAAAGCTAAGGGAGCTCGTTGGACAGGCCGAAGAAAAACGGGCAGAAGCCAACCAAGGACAACCTCAGAAATAAGCAAAATTTTAAAGTCTTAGGAGGCCCCCACCATCCCTTATAGGAATTGATGGATTTTAACGGCGGGTCAGCATCGACTCGTTATCGAGCGCGTTTTCGCATACAACGCAGATATACAAGCAATCATGCGTCGACGCATTCGGCATCGCATCCGTTACAAGCCCCGTCATCAACTCTCGATTTCCTATGCATACCTTTCTCCGTTTCAATCCCTGAAATGGAACCCCCACCCTCACAGGCATGTTTAAGCACAGGCATAGCATGCAAGCATGTACAGCTGATAAATGCCTATTAGGTGTGAGTCAAGCATAAAAGCTTCCATTGCGACTGAATAGTTCAAGAGCAAGCAAGCAATACAGGCGCATATGAGATTTTGCGAAGATATACAACCAGAATTTAAACTTGCAGCTTTACGAGACGTTTTACAAGCTTAAAATCTCGTAAAGCACATACCGTGACTAAACAAAAAGGGCTTTTAACAGACATGCATTATCAAAAGTTCTTTTTTGCCGGGGTTCTCTTAATTTTTCCTTAAGCTTTTCTTCTAGGGGAGGAAGCCAAAAATTTCTTCAAGCCTTTTGCACACTTCATTTAATGGTGGCAACATTAACTTTTTCCAAACATGTTCGTCGGCCATATTTTCACTTTCTCGGATAAGCCGGTATAGACTTCTTTCGACAACCTCTTCAACTGGTTCTTTAAAAAGCTCATGGGCTAAGCCAGACATTGAAACGTAAGAACGCCTCCCTTCCCGTCTTATGTTTTGAGGGCTTACTGCGATACAAACATGATCATAGCAGAGTCTAAAGGCAAAACCAGCCACCCATATCTGCAGTTTATTATGGGGCATAAGGGCGATATAGAAGCCTGATATTCAACAAACAAAGGGGTACTGCCGCCAGACATAATTGAGGACATGTGCAAATGCTACAAAGAATGCGAGCCCTTCCTGAGCACGGCAACCCAGCCCCTAGAACAGTCTAGCATAATTAAGGAGGCTAAAATTGAAGCCTTGAAAAGTATGGCAAAAAGCCTATTGGGAATAGACCTGCTAGACGTTAAGGTTGCAAAGGAAAGGCAGATTGGAAGAGAACTAAGCAAGGATGAGGAACTGGAGCTCTACGAAAATGAGTTGGGAAAGCTGAGGAAAACGTCCACAACGAGATATTAGCCTTTCTAATGACTATTTTGGGAGTAAACCTCTTAGTTGGTGGCTTAATTGTGGTAATCCTTGTTGTAAAGGAGCCTAACTGGCTCCTTATATTTCCATATGTAACCCCGCAAGGATCCTCAGCCTATATAGGGTTAATCTTAACTATCGCTGGCTTTTTCACCCTATCAGCAGGCTTCATGTTAATCATACACTATGATAGATAGAAAGAGAAGATGGTACATAAAGGAGATAGAAAAATCGTCTCTTCCTAAAAGATGGAGAAATGATTACAAAACAGTAAACCAAATCTTGGAAGAATACGTAGGGCAGAGAAGGAAAAAGTAAAACTGATACCATCCTACGCAAACTTTTACGCAAACTTTTCTGTTATCTGCAACTAACAGAATAGCTGTTGGTTCAGTATTTTTGCTGTATTGAGGTCAAGTCTTTATAAATTCTAATGTATTTTCTTAAAACATCTGCTCTAGGAATTAGAACACGACCTATTCCGTGTAACGGCAAAAATTCAATATTATACCACTGCTTTTTATTTAAAAGGTCGTTTAGGTACCTTATTTTCTCCAATATTCTAGGTTCTTTCAGTATCTTAGTCGCGGAGTACTTTATTCGAACGTTGTTCTCGTCGGCTATTTTCTTTATAAAGAAAGGTATCACAACAGGATTAGCTACCTCCACATAATACAGATCGACTTGCTCTGTTATGCTTAGAAGTATATTCTGCTCCCTGATAAGCGATTCAAACCCTTCTATTAACGCTGAACT
>JBQPWD010000007.1:0-101110 GCA_052246995.1 Candidatus Bathyarchaeota archaeon
CTTCTCACAATTCAATCTCTTGGTAAGCTTCCTTTGTTGTATAAATAAATTTAAATGATAAAGAGATGAAAGATTTCTCAATCCAGATGTAGCTCAACTACTCTAACCTTTTTGTCTGCCCGTAAATCCTCCTCCTATCTCACGTAAGAATTAAGAATGATGTTGGCGTAACGGGTTGCTAGGCGAGAATGATATTACTATTATGATTACGTAGTGCAGTATAATTTGGGCATTTTTGCTTAGCTACTAAGTATCCTTTGACCTATAGTGGGATACAAGAGCTCTAAGCAAAAAAATAAAAGCACTTAACTAAAGGCCGAAATCGAGATAAGCATGTCAGTAAAAGTTATTTTATTTGGTTAAGTGGTATTTGGCGGTTTCGCATCTTCACAACATGACCTGTTGATTAGGTGTAGGGCTGCGAGTATTCCGGCTCTAACTATTAGGTCAGATGTGATCGTCTCATAGGTTTTTCCCTCTACCTCAATTGTTCTGCATTCATATGGGCCGCATACACCACAGCATAAGCTCTGCCCAACCTTCCCACTAAGCCAATCTTCTATTGGCCGTCCTTCAACCCAGATCCTATTAGATTCTAGAGGATTTTTACTGAACTCATCAACAGAGAGTTCGTCTTTTTCTAGAGTAACCTCTATTCTGAGTGGTGCAAGAATCTGCTTAAGGATAGAAATAGCCTTCTCAATCTCTTCATCCGTAGACATGCATCTCGGACATGTCTGCCCCTCATGTACAAGTCTCTGCCACCTAATTTTTAGCACTCTCAAATCTTTTCACCTTATTTAATCTTCCCTCATTAATTCCCTAATAAATTTGTAAATCATTATTGTACTATTACCATATATTTAAACCTCCGCAATTAGAGGAGTTGTCATTCACCATAGTCATGAATAAATTTTTAACTAGAAATATGCAAAATCACCCATATAAACGTCTTAAATCATTAAACCTTTCTTATTTTGCTAAAATACGAATTTTTATAAGCTTTTTTGGTGCGGGGGGTGGGATTTGAACCCACGAAGGCCTACGCCACAGGATTTCTCCTCCAAGCCTTGGATCTTAAGTTTAGCCCCAACCTCAGATTGTGGAGGTGGGCCCTGCCCCTTTGTCCTGGCTTGGGGACCCCCGCACCCGTCCTAAAATATTTCTATTATAGTTCCTCATTAACTTTATCCATTCTCTCTATAAAGTTTCTTAGAAAATCACTCTTCTCTCTTTAAGCTTCATAATTTCCATTTTTGTGTACCCCAATTCTCTTAAGATTTCCTCAGTATGTTCACCATATTTTGGTGGTTGTTTTCTAACTTTTAAGTTTAGGTTAAAAATCTTTACCGGTATACCTGAAGTTTTTGTTTTTTCTCCTGTTTGCGGATTTCTTAAATTAATAAGCATTTTTCTTGCCTGAATATGTGGGTGAGCTAGAAGCTCATCCAAAGTTTGAACTGGAGCTGTAAGAATATCATGCTTTCCCAACAATTCAACAAGTTCTTCACGTGTATAATCTTTAAGCTTGTCTTCAATAATGTTTATAAGCTCAAACCTATGTTTACATCTTTCCTCATTTGTTACAAAACGGGGATCTTTAGGAATATTTCCTAAACCTACAACCTCGCAAAACCTTTTCCAGCTTTCCTCATCAACTGTTCCAACAAAAACATACCCATTTTTAACTTTAAAAGCTCTATAAGGCTCCCACCACCTATAACCTGAACCGAATTTTTCTGGAATTTCACCGGTCATGTAATAGTTTGTTACCTGCCAACCCATCCATGAGGTTACAACATCAAGCATAGAAATATCAATCCTACAGCCCTTACCAGTTTTTCTCCTTGAAAATAAGCATGATACAATAGCATAAGCTGCAAGTGTACCAGCACCAGCGTCAATAAACATTCCAGCAGTTCTTGCTGGAGGGGTTTCAGGTTCACCAGTAGCAGCCATAACGCCTGAAAAAGCCTGAATTAAAGGGTCAAAAGCTGGAAGATGGGAAAGTGGTCCTGTTTGACCATAACCTGAAATTGAGCAGTAAACTATTTTAGGGTTAATCCTCCTAACACGATCATATCCAAAACCAAGTTTATCAATAACGCCAGGTCTAAAGCTTTCAACAAGAATATCAGAATTCTTAACAAGTTTTTTAACAATCTTTTTACCCTCAGGTTTTTTAAGGTTTATAACAATACCTCTCTTATTCCTATTATAAGATAAGAAAACAGCTCCATTAAGCATAAAACGGAAAACATCACCCATAGGTTGTTCAACTTTAACTATGTCAGCTCCAAGGTCTCCAAGCAACATCGTACAATATGGACCTGCACCTGCATGGGTAAAATCTAAAACTTTAACACCATCTAATGGAAACATTCACCTCAACCCTGCACATACATCAATTACACTCTACCTCTTCTTTCCCTTAAAAAGCATTACTAAACAATGAATGAGGAGAAAAGTAAAATAGTTAGTGATGTAGATTATTACGTTGGTGTAGTTTTATGGTCCATGCCTTTATACTTGTTAAAAGTGCTCCTGGCAAAGATAAAGCCGTAGAAGAAAAAATTTTAAAAGTTAAAGGAGTTAAAGAAACCCACGCAGTAGCAGGCCCATACGACCTTATAGCAGATGTAGAAGTCTCAGAATTAAAAGAGATAAGCAATCTTGTAAGGGAGAAGATAAGGATAATAGATGGAGTAATGGAAACCTTAACGTTAATTTGTGTAAGCTGCTAAAACTGGTAATAAAGCCCTATAAAAGTGGCTTTTTCAGCCGTAACAAATATACAAAATGGGTCTACGAGAACAAAGACACGGTTAAAAGCTACATAACCAAGCCTATTTTGAGAAATGTTTAACAATAAAGGAGTGGTGGGCCCGCCCGGATTTGAACCGGGGACCAACAGGTTATGAGCTTCAACCCTTTATCTTGGTCTGTCGCTCTTTCAGGCAAGATGTTAGGTAACCTGGCTGAGCTACGGGCCCTAAATAGAAAATGTTTAAAGGAAATTTAAGATTTTCTAGTGTTAGGTTTGTTCTTTTTCCTCTTTTTCTAATCTTTCAAGCTCTTTTCTTAAAAAATCTTTGTACTTATCTATTATCAGCTTTTTCTTATCCTTTGCAAGCCCCTCCAATTCTTGTTGAAGTGCTAAAGCAAGACGCATCATTCTGTCTAAAGCTTCTTCAACAATTACTTTTCCTGTTAAAAGAAAACGTAAACCTAAACGTCTTAGTACTTCAATTTGATTTTCAATCTGCTCTCTAAGTTTTGCGTAATCTTCAAGAGCTTTCTCACCTTTTGCAGTTATCTTAAACTTTCCACCTTCAGTTTCTTCAACTAGTCCTTCAGCTAGAAGTCTTCCAAGTAAGGGGTAAATTAATCCTGGAGATGGTTTCCAAAGCCCCCCGCTTCTTTTTTCAGCTTCATCCATTATTTCTTTACCAGTTAAAGGCTTTTCTTTTAACATCTGCAGAACATAGAATCTTGTAAAGCCTCTTGGAATCAAACTTTTGGTTTTTAGCATATTTTCATCATTATCTCTAGAGATATTTAAACATATCGCTAAAGATATCTAAAAACTTTTCATTTCTTCAAGTCTTCTGGGCAGATAATCATCAACAATCTTTGTCAACCCGTATCTGCTAAAAGCTTCCTGCTCAGCTTTTCTCTGAATGTTGTAAAAAACCTGAATCTCCCTAAGCCAAATTTCTCCACCATATCTTGGATCCTTCTCCAACTCCTTCAACCGTTTAACATCAAGCTCATTTAACCTTTCACTAGGAAGTTTAAAGGTTACAATATCTGAAGCCCAAACACCAGCCCATTTAGCATCCGGCGCTGTAAGCTCTTTTAAATGAGCAGCATTAGCTGAACCTGAAATTATTACTTGAGCTATATGCATACCCCAAGGGTCAGCATCACAAAAAATGTATACTGGCAGGTTAAGCTCCTCGTTTAATCTGCGAATTAAGTGACGTGTTGCTCTTGGAGGTTGTCCTGCAGTATGTATAACTATTGCATTAAACTTTTTATGAGCCTCCTCCTCAAGCAACCTTGTAAACATTGCACCCTTCTCAATACATAAAACAATTTCAGCACTAGTATCAACAAAATCGGCTGTTGCCAACGCAGGACCAATCATAACACCATCCGGATGTACTGTAAGATTTATTCTTTTTCCCTCATACCTCGGCACGGTATACTCTATTGTTAAATCTCCATAAATTGCACTACGCTCCTCAGGGAAAACGTTAAAATCTTCACGCGCATAGGATATTATACTTTCAAGGTCTGTTATAATGTCGTCTGATTCAGATTGATCTGCAAAATCAACTTCATAGGCCTGAGACATGTAAAAAATATCCCTTAAAGTACATGTTTTACCCTGATTTATAAGTTGGTAGGCAATATCTGCAAGCCAAATAAGCTGGGTAAAAGGTCTAAGATGCCTAATGTTCCGCGTGGTTCTTTTAACACGTTTATCACCCAAAACATACTGCCTTAACTTTTCATCATAATAGATGTTTTTTGTAGACCTGCTTGGCATCTCAACATACGGGAAATTTTCATTTAAAAGCTGCTCGTAAACTTGTTTTCCAAGCTTTTTAAGAACTTCTAAAACTTCACCTTTCCTAATCTTCATCGATTTTTTCTGCGCCATATTTAACCACCCTCCTTAATAAAGGTTTAACGTCGGGAACATTCTTACTTCCAGCAAGTTCAGCTGAAAAATTAGCAATTTTTGGAAGATACTTTTCAAAAATATCAAATTTTCTTTTCTCCATTTCAATTGTTCTTCTTCTTGTAAGATAAAGAGAAAGGTCTCTTAAAGTTTCCCTAAGCCCCCCAAGTATTTCCCTCTCTATTTCAGGAATATCCGCAATAAACTCTTTACCAACACTCCTATAAGGAATTTTTGTAGAGCATATATGTACAAAAACCGCTATGGGCGAATTTTGAATATCAATTTTATAATGACGCCAATTTATTAGGTTGTGAATAACTTTCCAAGAAACATCACTAGCCTCATCATATAATAGGGGTATTCTGTTTGCAAACCTGTAAAGTATTACATCACCTCTTACCGGAATATTACCTCCATAAGCAACAGCAACTTCAACAATAAATGGATAGCCAGAGTAAACCGATGGTTTACGCTGCCTAACGGATATAAATTCAGGGTTTAGTTCTTTTTGTATTCCAGCCTTAAGAAGATTTTCACCTAAGGGTGAAAGACAATCTGCTGATGGGGCTCTGAAGCCGTTAAACTCTTTCATAGCTTTTACAAGCTTAACTATTTCATCGTTCGATAAACTTTTAGGTTTTCTTTTCTCAGGCATGTTTGCAAACTTTAAAAACTTTTTAGCAGTAGTTTTCCCTATTCTGTGAAAGTGAAACATCATAAAGCTTAACATATCCCTACATTTTGTTACACTTATTATGCGCTTAATTGTTTCAACATCACAACCATAAGGATGGGGTTTTATTTCTATTGGAGGTTTAGGAAGTTGCGAAACAGCCCTTTCAAACCTGTAAAGTCTACCTTTAGCATCAACAAACGTGATGTTTGCGTATGGAGCAACTATTGCTGTCTGCTTAAAATATTCCAAGATTTTTGAAGATGCTCTTGAGAAGTCTCCCTCAATCTTAACCTCAATAACTGTTCCATGCCAATGGTCCTCATTCTTGTAAGTTTTATGTTTTAAAACTACTGGCTGGTTACGCTGAACATCTATCATTAAAACATACTCGTGTATTGAATGTCTTCCTGTTGAAGAAATAACCTTTACAGGACTATTAGTGGTTATTTGCCCATAAAGTATAGCCATTGTCCCTCCTAAGCCAAAAGTCCCTCTTGACTGTCTTAGCCTATATTTTGAACCGTAAAAGACTTGACCAAAAGCAGAAGGGATGTGCTGCGGAGGAACACCTGAACCGTTATCCTCAACATGTAAAATGTAAACATTAGCATCTCCACTATCCTTAGATTCTTCATCAACGCTAACCCTAACATATACGTCAGGTAAATAACCGTAAAGTTCGCTTGCATCAAGAGAATTTTCAACAAACTCTCTTATGGCTGAATAGATAGCCCTTACAGGATTACTAAAACCAGCAATATCTCTATTCCTGTAGAAGAAGTCTGCTGGACTTATCTCGCAAAAGTATTCTTCTTTAACAATTTTATTAGACATCTTTGTTCAGCTTTCTATCTAAAACTTTTCAATTACTAATACAAATACATATTGTTAAGCTTTTTTTACTATACATTTTAATACTCCTAAAAATTAAGTTTAGACATAGAAGAAATGTTGTATCAGTTGAGGTTTACATACTCTATAAATTAGCACGATAATGTAAAAAACGGATAGCAGAAAAAACATAAATAAAAACTGAAAACTTGCTATGAAGGTTTTTCCCATAGGTCAAGTTTAGACTTCTTTAGTTCACTACGTTTTCTTCCAAGAAAACGGTAAACTGTTTTATGGGGAGATCCTTTAATAAGCTTTTCAACAGCTTCCTTAGCAATTTCAATGCTTTCCACAACCCCTATAATGGCTACGGTATGACCGTAAACTGAAACATCTACTCCTGCTGTTTCCTCGATTATTCTACGAGTTTTACCACCCTTACCAATAATTCTACCCTTAACTCTTGTCAGGTTACTTTTAGATTTACCTAAAACTTCCCTTAAATCTATTATATGCAAATAGTAGTTATCATCTAAAAGTTTAAAGGCCTTTTCAGGAGAAAAACCTCTACCGATAGCCAGAATTATGTTCTGAGCTTTAAACAGTAGAGTGGGATCGGGTGTATCATCACCAGTAATGATACAAACTTCACCAGTTTCACCATCAATGTTAAGTTTAACTTTACATACAGATTCTATTCTCTGCTTAATTATACCGTCCTTACCTATTAACACACCTATCCGTTCAACAGGAATTTTTACCCTGAAAATTTGTCCTACTCCCCAGTTATCCATTTGTAAGCATCCTCCTCATTGAGGACTTCAACACCAATTTTTCTAAAAAACCTATTGATGTTAAATATGTCTCTTTGGAGAAGTCTCTCAGCTAATGAATGAGTTATTAAAATAGCTTGCGACATGTCAAAGATTACTGGCTGCTCATTCTCCAAAACCATTATGTTATATTCGCTTAAATCCCCATGTACAAGCTCACCACTTCTATAAAGAAGTTTAACGTTCTCTAGAACCCTTAGATAAAATTTTTTAGGGTTTGTTAACTCAACATCCTTTAGTAACGGAGCAGGAACTCCGTTTTTACCGACAAACTCCATAACAAGAACATTATTTTCAACAATGTAGGGTTTTGGAACTCTAACACCAGCTTCATAAGCCTTTTTAAGGTTTTTAAACTCTTTTAAAGCCCAAGCATATATTAACGACCTTGTCCCACGTTTTACATGTTTAAACCTTTCATCACCCTCAATATATGGAAGCATACCCTTTTTAAACTCGGAGGAAACTGTCAAAAAAATTTTTACTGCAAGCTCCTCCCCGTTTGGAGATAAACCTCTATAAACCTTAGATTCTTTGCCACTTTTAACACTACCATAAAGTTGGTTTAAAATACCCTTATTCATTAAGTGATAAATAGTCATTAAGGTTGGCTTATCAAAAACTTCTTCTAAAACCTCGTATTCTTCTGAATGTTTAATCTTCATTCGCTGCGTTTTATCGTACATTCTTTCTTTATGTAAAAGTTTTTCTTCAATTTTTTTCTTTGTTAAAAATTTTTCTCCAACCAAAAATATGTTCTCCCAAATTTAAATATTCATTTTTAAGTAGCCGTTGGCCTTTAACCAGTCAACTTGATTCATCGTGTATCTCCAAACAACATCACCCCTTGAAGAATCAAATTCCCAAGGGGATACTAAAACAACATCTCCCTCCCTAATCCAGACTTTACGTTTAAGCTTACCACTTATTCTGCAAAGTCTTTCTTTCCCATCGTCACATCTAACAACAAGCCTATCATAACCAAGCATTCTTACAACAACACCTAAAACTTGACCTTCACCTGGAAGAACAAGCTCTTTAAGTTCTTCCTCGCTTAAAACCTTCCTCTTCAAGCAATTCCACCACTACTTAATAGATGTAGTAGTAACATATGAATAAAAACATTTTAAGGTAATTTTAGAATTGAATTTATTAGAAGTTTAACGCATTTTTATAAGCTGGGCATGTGGAATGCCGCCAATCCATAATACTCCTGATGAGCTTATAAACCCTTTTTCCACAGCTAAACTTACAGATTTTTTACCAACAATATTTGCTATAGTAGCCTTTTCAACATACTGGATAACATCAGTAAGCTTAACTTTAACTCCGCGGTAAAATTTTTCTTTAACATCAAGCTTTAAACCCCTATCTTTATCCTCAAATACTTTACCTAGAACATCCTCATCGCAGACAGCTACAATAACATCGTTTCTAACCTTCATAACCTTAACGTATACATAACATACTTTATTATCAGCGTCTTTTTCGTTTTCATCTCTGTTTGGCAATACAAACTACTTCCAATTTTGTTTACTAAATACTTCTAATAGAGGATTTAGCCCCACATGCCTCGCAAACTATAAATCGGAAACGTTCTTCTTTAATTATCCTAGTATCAGGACTTCGGCAAACAGGACATATCACATACTCTTTTACATAAGATTCAACTAAGCGTTTTATAGTTTCAACATTAAACTTACCATGAAAAACAGCTTGCTCACCTTCAATAGCTGCAGCTGTAGCCATTTCCTTAGCTAGAAACCTTAACAGGTGGTTTTCATCTCTTCTAATGGTTTCACTTATTTGCCTAAAGTTTTTAATAAATGTTCTATTTCCAACAACCATATGTTTAACGTCGGGAATTTCAAATCTTCCAGTTCTTTTAGATGCCATGTTAGGTAATTTTGAGAGAGCTCTATTAAGCATACTCACATATTCCTTCTCCGCATTCATGTTAACTAACACCATTATTCTTAAGTTGTTCCAGCTTCCCAGCTTTTAATGTATTCTTCTTGCTCCTCTGTTAACCTGTCTATTGATATATTTCTGACTTCCAAAGCTAAACATGCAACCTTACTATCTATCTCATCAGGAACCCTGTACACACCAGGTTTAAGTTTACCTTTTTCCCTCCATAAATATTCAATAGATAAAGCTTGATTTGCAAACGACATCATCATAACCTCAGGAGGGTGTCCCTCGGCAGCAGCAAGGTTAACAAGCCTACCCTCAGCTATAAGGTATATTTTTTTACCGTTCTTTAGCTTATACTCTTCAACATATGGTCTAATTTTTCTCTTGGAAACAGTAACACTTTCAAGCTTAGGTATATCTATTTCAACATTAAAATGTCCAGCATTGGCAAGAATAGCTCCATCTCTCATGTTTAAAAAGTGTTGAAGAGAAATCACGTTAACATTTCCCGTTGCAGTAACAAAAAAATCTCCCAGTTTTGCAGCTTCAATTAAAGGCATAACCTGAAAACCATCCATAACAGCTTCTAAAGCTCTTAAAGGATTAACTTCTGTAACTATTACATTTGCACCCATTCCTTTTGCACGCATGGCAATTCCTCTACCGCACCAGCCATAACCAGCAACAACAAAAACTTTTCCTGCAATCATTAAACTTGTAGCCCTAAGAATGCCGTCAATTGTGCTTTGACCTGTACCATAACGGTTGTCGAAAAGATATTTTGTATACGCATCATTGACAGCTATAACAGGATACTTAAGTAAACCTTTTTGAGCCATGATTTTAAGCCTAGCAACTCCTGTTGTTGTTTCTTCCGTTCCCCCAACAATTTTTTCAGCAAGGTCTAGCCTTCTAGAATGCACTGTGGTTATTAAGTCCGCACCATCATCTACAGTAATTTCTGGCTTATAATCTAAAACTTTGTTAATACACCAGTAATACTCCTCAGTTGATTCACCCCTCCAGGCATAAACATTAACGCCAGTCTGAGCTAAAGCTGCGGCAACACTATCTTGAGTTGAAAGAGGGTTGGATGCACATAGAGCGACCTTAGCACCCCCAGCCATTAAAGTTTTAACAAGAACAGCAGTTTCCTTAGTCACATGAAGACATGCTCCAACAGTTAAACCTTTTAAAGGTTTTTTCTCATTAAACTCCTCCATAATCTTTGCTAAAACAGGCATCCGATTTTCAGCCCACTCTATAAGCAGGAAACCTTCATCAGCAAGAGACAAATCTTTAACTTTAAACTCGCTCATTACAAAAAAACCCTTGTTGTTTATTAAAAAAATGAAGGTTCTTTATTAGATTAAAACATTTTAGGTCTAAAGAATGTCTAGAGTTTAGCTCTTCAATAACCCTTATATAACCTTTTAGAAAAGGGTATTCGTGGTGGTTTACACTGGTTAGATGGGTTATCTGCTCAGCTTGGCCTTACATCAACTACATTCCCCACCTTGGAACGATCATAGGTTCTGCTTTATCAGCTGATGTTGTTGCACGATTTTTAAGGCTTAGGGGGGAGGAAGTTGTTTTTGTCAGCGGTTCTGATGAGCACGGAACACCTATAGAGCTTGAAGCTATAAGAAGAGGCGTTAATCCAAAACAGCTTACAGACGAGAATCATAAACTTATTAAGAAACTTTTTCTAGAAGAATGGCAGTTGTCGTTTGACAACTACACCAGAACTGAAAGCCCTATTCATAAAGAATTTGTTCAAAAGTTTTTCTTGAAAGTTTACAAAAACGGGTACATTTTTGATAAAGAAGAAGAGTTTCCTTACTGTCCAAGATGTCAACGGTTCCTACCGGATAGATTTATACAAGGGTTATGTCCAAGATGCCAATACGAGTACGCTAAGGGAGATCAATGTGAAAATTGTGGATGGCCTTTAGAACCATATAGACTAATCAACCCAGTATGCGCAGTTTGCGGTGAAAAACCTGTTTTGAAAAAAACAAGACATTGGTATTTTAATCTTTCAGAGTTTTCTGAGAAAATTAAAAGTTATATCGAGAATAATGATAGATTACCTGCTAACGCAAAAAATTTTTCTTTAAACTTTATTAAAGAAGGTTTAAAACCTAGACCACTAACTCGTGACAATAAATGGGGAATACCTGCCCCGTTTCCAGAAGCCGAAAATAAAACAATTTATGTTTGGATGGAGGCTGTTTTAGGGTATATATCAGCAACCATAGAATACTTTAGTAATTTAGGAAAGAACGAAGCTTGGAAAGATTTCTGGCTTAACCCTCAAGCAAGATCAGTTTACTTTATAGGTAAGGATAATATTCCATTTCATACAATAATTCTACCAGCACTACTTTTAGCTTCAGAAGAAGGATACAACCTACCATGGACTGTTGAATCAACAGAATTTTTGTTGTTTAAAGGTCAAAAGTTTTCTAAAAGTCGAAGAGTTGGTGTTTGGATTGATGAAGCTACTAAAGTTTGCCCTACGGATTATTGGCGGTACAGCTTGGTAGCCATAAGGCCTGAAGTTAGGGATACAAATTTTACGTGGGATGTTTTCTTAGAAAAAGTTAATTCCGAGCTTAATGATACGCTTGGAAACTTGATTCATAGAGTTTTAACCTTTATCTTTAGATATTTTAATGGTTTTACACCTGAACCCGCTGAGTTTGATGATGATGATCTTAAAGTTTTAAACATGATTGAAAAAACCTATATGGATGTAGAAAAACTTATGGAAAATTTCAGGTTACAAGCGACTGTATTATCAATTATGGGACTTGCACGTTTAGCTAATAAGTACATTAACGATAAGGAGCCGTGGAAGACAATTAAAACCGATGTTAAAAAGGCAGCTACAACTGGCTATGTTTCAATTCAGGTTGTTAAAGCTTTAACAATTCTGCTTTACCCTATCATGCCTCAAACATGTGTAAAAATTTTAAGCATGCTAAACCTTAAAACTGAAGATTTAAGTTGGAGGAAGATTTTTGAAAGAATTCCAGCTAACCATAGAATAGGTAAACCTAAACCTGTCTTTAAAAAGTTAGCAGTAGAGATTATAGAAAAAGAATTAGGGTTAACTCAATGTTAAAAATAAAAATTGACACACATATACATACAATCTTTTCAGGAGATAGCCTAATAACGGTCAAGGATGCCCTATACATTTCAAAAATAAAGGGCTTAGACTGTATATGCGTAACAGACCATGACATAGTAAAAGTAACAGAGAAGTTTAATCGAGAAAGCTCAAAAAACGATGTTATCATAATACCTGGAATTGAAGTAACAACAGAAGAAGGTCACCTTGTAGGCTTAGGGGTAACTCGTCCAGTAAAAACAAAACTTTCAGCAGCTGAAACAGCTGAAAAGATACGTGAAGCTGGAGGTTTGGTTGTCATCCCTCACCCGGAAAATCCTTTTAAACATAGTTTAAAGCTGAATAAAGACATATTATCAGAAGTCAAACCTAATGCTATTGAAGCTTTAACTATCGTGCAAACCTTGCTTAAACCCAACCTTAATAAGCTTATCAAAACATTCAATATACCGCTAATTGCTGGAAGTGATTCACATATCCCCCACACAGTAGGAAGCATCTACACAATTGTTGAGGTTGAAGAGAAAAATGTAGAAGGCGTACTTAATGCAATAAAGCAGGGGAAAACATTTCCCATCGTAAACTTAAATCCTTTATTAAACCTTCAATTTTTTGTAAAGTTATGGTTTAAATTTTTGAATAAAGTAGCAAATATAAAGGTTATAGGCGACAATATAGGAAAGTTTCAATCTATCTCCATCTGCTCTAGGTCTATTTCTAGAGTTAGTTTACCTTCAACTTTAGCAATCGCTTCCTCCATATCTTCTAAATCTATCAACTTTAACCACTCCCCAAAAATTTTATCTAAACTTTGGTTTTTTTCTTCCAGCTTTCCAGGAACCAAAACTTGGAATACTTTCATCAACCTCTCTCCCTCCCAGCCGTTAAGATAATCTTGATAATTAAACTATTATGTTAATCGTATTTAAAATTAAATACGATTTAAATACGAATGTAAAATTAGTATAAAAATCTTAGCAAAAAACCGCTAAAATGATAAACAAAATTTTGTTTAAATTAGTTTAAACCTAAACCAACTTGTTCAGAGTACATGTTAATTGATTGTTGGGTATTTAGCTTAACCTCCCTGCCTAAAACTTCAGCTTCAAGATGGTTGATGAACGCTTTTTTAACTAAAACTTTTAGATACTTACCCATAAGGTCACCTGCACAGGATAATTTAATGACGATGGGCTTATACGAAATATTTCTTCCGATCCATGAGTAATTTAAACCTTTTTCATCAATAAGCACGTATCCAACCCATCCAACCCATTTAAGGTTATTTTTTAACGAAATTTCTGTTACAAGCTTGGTTAAAGTTTTAGACCTTCTCTTAACTTCCTGTGTTGGAATCGTTTTTATTTTTTCAGCTATGGTTTTTGGTCGAGGATAAAACTTTGAGATGTTAACAATATCAGGCTTTACTTCCTTAATAAGCTTTAACGTGTTTTCAAAGGCCTCTACAGTTTCTGTTGGGAAACCACATATAACATCAGTTGCAAAGGTTAAGTTTTCTATTTCACCTCTCATACTATAAACTATCTTACTGTAATCTTCAACAGTGTAAAACCTATTCATATCCTTTAAAACTTTGTTATCACCGCTTTGAAGGGGTAGGTGTAAAAACTTAAAAATTCTTTTATCTTTGTAAAACCTTATAAGCTCACCCAGTATCTCAATAACGTTATTAGGATTCATCATTCCAAGTCTAACAAAAAATTTTTCGTTAAGGTTTAACAGTTTTTCAAGCAGGTCTACTAAACTTACACCTATATCCTTACCATAAGCAGCAAGGTCTTGAGATGTAAACCAAAACTCCTTTACACCTTCCTTAAGATAGTTTTTAACCCCCTCTAAAATTTCCTCAACATAATAGCTTCTAAGTTTTCCACGTGCAAAACGTACACAACAATATGTACATGAACCTAAACAACCATATGAAATGGGAATAATTCTTATTATAGGTGTAACGGGAATTCTTGGTAGAAGAGGATTAGGTTTTAAGTCATTTCTTAAAATGATGGGTTTTTCTCCATTTTCAACCATTCTAACAACATCAACAATAAGCTCACCTGGCGAGGGACCAACAACACCATCAAATTTTACCTCTTTTCTAAGCCTTTCAAAATTTATTAGTGGAAGGCAGCCTGCAACAATAAGCTTTTTATTTTCAGGATTTGTCTTTAAAATACCTATTATCCTGTTTTCTGTTGGAGATTTGACCGCACATGTATTGTAAACTACAATATCAGCGTCATTCACATCAGGAACAATCTTGTAACCTGCTTTAGCTAAACATCCAGCCATAACTTCTCCATCAGCTGTGTTGGTTGCACAACCAAAGCTTTTAATAAAAATTTTTTTAAGCAATTTTATCACTTAAATGCCGAACCCAAAATATGGTATTTTTTTCCTTTTAACCTCAATAAATTCCTTTATGCAGTCCATATCTTCCTCTTTAAGCTCATCCTTAAACTCCCTAATTAAGGTTTTAAGATGTTCTTCAGGTATATCAACATATAAGATGTCGTTTTCCCTAATTTGTCTACCTATAGTTGGCTCTTTCATGGATACCGCAACCTTCATACCTTTTACCGCTTCGTGTATGTTTTCCCCCCTTTCCTGAATTTGAACTATTCTTCCCACACTATTACCATCAAACCTTAACATAGGGTATTGAGGTTGAATTCTCCCCGCCAAAACTTCAACACCAAAAATTGCAGGATTGCTTCTTCTAAAAACAAACCCTTGAAGAACCTTAACCTTTCCAGGCTTAATTAAAGATTCAAATGTTCTTTTTACCTTCTCCTCCTCAAGTTTTTTAGCCCAGTCTACATATTCCTCCAGAAGCCTGTAGATTATATTGTTCCGGAAAACCTTTACACCAGTTTTTAACACCTCTTCTTCGGCGTCTGACAAAATTTTAACATTAAAGGCTAAAATAACACCGAACTTTAAATTTTCATCCTTAACTATTGACGCCTCAACAACATCTCTTTTTGAAACGTCTCCAACATCAGCTATACGGATAGGTATGTCGTTCTTTTTAAGCTCTTCAACTAAAGCCTCTAATGAACCTAAGGTATCTGCTTTTACTATAACACCTTCCTTATCAGTTAAAATTCTGATACTTTCAACTTCACTTTTAACCCTTTCCAAAACTTCTTCAAGTTCATCCTTAGATGAAACACCATAAATAGGGGCTCCTGCAATAGCTTCCTCAAGTCCTGAGGCAACAATTTTAACACCAACAGCAGCAGAAACCTCCATAACTTCTGTAAACTTTTCTCTTGGATCCCTAATTTCATCTAAAGGTTTAGGTATAAGAATTGCCTTGACCTTTGTAGTTATAGGATCCTTTTTCCCGCCTAAAACTATCAAGTCATTCTTACGTAAAATGCCATCATAAATTATCGCATTAACATTTACACCTAAACCAATATCTTCACAAACCTCAAGAACAGTACCTTTGGCTGCACCACTAGTTACCATAAGCCTTTTCTTCATGTATTGTTGAGTTAAACCTGTTAAAACAGCAAGTAGGTCAGGTAAACCTTCACCGGTTTTTGCACTAACAGGAACAATAGCAACATTTCTTGTGAAATCTTTTATTCTATCATATCTTTCACAATTAAACTTGTACTCGGCCAGAGACCCAGCAATAGAGTAAATCTTTTCATCAAGAAGACGTACCGCTGAAGGGTCAGCTAACCTAACAGATTCAAGAAAAGACTTTCCAGGTTGAGACTTCCAACCCTTAATAAGGTCAATTTTATTCGCCGCAACAACAAACGGAGTTTTACGTGTCCTAAGAATTTCAATAGATTCCACTGTTTGGGGTTTAACTCCATCTATAACATCTACAACAAGGATTGCTATATCAGCTACAGAACCCCCACGCCTACGAAGATTTGAAAATGCTTCATGTCCGGGGGTATCTACAAACAAGAGCCCAGGAATTTCAATTTTAAACTTAAACATTTTTAAAAGGTTTCCACAAAGTTTCTCAATAACGAACGATGGAACAAAACTTGCACCGATATGCTGAGAAATTGCTCCAGGTTCTCTTGCAGCAACAGCTGTACCTCTAATTCTATCCAAAAGAGTTGTTTTACCATGGTCAACATGTCCAAGCACTACAACTATTGGCTGACGTAAAGTTGACAAAGTTAACCACCGTACCCTAATTATTTAGCATAGCCTATCCCTTTAACATTATTTTTAGGTGAGAAATCTTATGTTCTTGGTAGCATGTAAAGTTACCGAAGGCTCTTAGAGACTAAAACTTTTATGGGTGAGCAAATTAATAAAACCCTAGAAGAGAGGTGCAAAAACATGGAGTTGATGATACCGTTAACAGCTGCAATATTAGCTCTTATTGTTGCTGTAGTTTTTGCATTATGGGTACTTAAACAAAACCCAGGAAATCAAACTATGCGCGAAATTTCCGAGGCAGTACACACGGGTGGTTCAGCCTTTCTTAAACGTGAATTCGCGTACATTTTACCTATTGCAGTTGTACTAGCAATTATAATATATTTGGCATTACCTCTTGCTGGGGAAACAACAGGTTTAGCCGGAAAAATCCCAGGTTTTTCGTGGAGTGAAAGTTGGAAAGTTGCCGCTGACTTTCTTATAGGCGCAGGCTTATCAGCCTTAGCAGGCTATTTAGGAATGGCTGTAACTACACGGTCGGCAAGCCGTGCTGCTGAAGCTGCAAGAAGAGGTATGGGGCCATGTTTAACAGTGGCCTTTAGAGCCGGAGCCGTGATGGGAATGTGTGTTGCAGGCTTAGCACTTCTAGGCGTTACAGGGTTATATATAGCTTTTGGAGCCCACCCAGACGTTGTACCATTAATTGTTGGTTTAGGTTTTGGAGCCAGTCTTATCTCAATGTTTATCAGGGTTGGTGGCGGAATTTATACTAAAGCAGCAGACCTTGGAGCCGACGTTGTTGGAAAAGTTGAAGCAGGAATTCCTGAAGATGATCCACGTAATCCTGCTGTAATAGCAGATAATGTAGGAGATAACGTTGGCGACTGTGCAGGAATGGGGTCTGATGTTTTTGAGTCGTACATTGTTATAGCCGTAGCAGCTATGCTTCTAGGATACTTTACTTTTCACGGCTCCTACCTATGGAGTAAAGCTGTAACATTTCCGCTACTTCTTTGTGCAGCGGGAATATTTGGGTCTATTGTTGGAGTTTTATGTGTGCATAGCGGTTGGAAAGGAGAACCTATGCGCGCACTAAACTTAGCCTTTTACGTTACGGTAATTGTTGCAGCTATTTTAACCTATACTTTTGCGGGATTGTTGTTTGGCTTTGGAACGCCATTAACCAATGCACTTTTAGCATGTAGCATTTTAGGATTTGTTGTTGTTGTTCTTCTTGAAAAAATTGCTGACTATTACACATCATACAAGTATCCACCTGTACGCTCGATTTCAGAAGCCTCACAAACTGGAGCTCCGACTAACTTTTTAACAGGTTTGTCAGTTGGTTTAAAAAGTACGTTTCCAAGCATGATTGTGCTGGTAGCAGCAATTCTCATATCCTTCACTTTAGGATATGTTTCAGCTCCAGCAAACATTGATAAAATAATGAGTGGAATCTATGCTACAGCTATAACAACAGCAGCTATGCTTTCACTATCAGGAATAATAATGTCAATAGATTCTTTTGGACCTGTATCAGACAACGCAAATGGTATTGTTGAAATGGCTAGTCTTGGAGAAGTACGTGAAGTTACTGATGTTTTAGATGCTATAGGAAACACAACTAAAGCAACAACAAAAGGTTTTGCTATTGGAAGTGCTGCTCTCTCAGCTTTAGCTTTATTCCAAGCTTTTAGAGTTGATGCAGTAAAGGGTCTTGGATTTTTGGGGAAAACAATACCGGAATTTTCTTTAATAGACCCGCTTGTAATCGTAGGATTGCTAATTGGAGGATTGCTTCCATTTTTCTTCAGCTCATTCCTTCTCTTAGCTGTTGGGAAAACTGGAATGAGAATAGTCAATGAAGTTAGAAGACAGTTTAAGGAAATTAAAGGTATAATGGAAGGGACGGCAAAACCTGACTATGCAAGATGTGTAGACATTGCTACCAGAGGAGCTTTAAAAGAGTTAGCGGTGCCTGCAGCCCTAGCAATATTAACCCCAGTAGTTTTGGGAGTACTTTTTGGAGTGAGAGCTGTAGGTGGGTTACTCATCGGGTCAATTGTTTCAGGAGTGTTTTTAGCATTTTGGATGGCTAATGGTGGAGGGGCATTGGACAACGCCAAAAAATACATTGAGTTAGGGCATTTTGGTGGAAAGAAATCTGAGGCCCATAAGGTAGCGGTTATGGGGGATACTGTAGGAGATCCTTTAAAAGATACCGCAGGACCTGCAATAAACCCGCTAATTAAGGTTCTACAGACAATTTCAATAATTTTCCTGCCAATCTTCTTGGCAACAGGGTTTATATCATTAATTCTTTAAACAAAACACAAAACAAATTTTTTTGTTAATAGCTTAAGATTTCATTCTCATTAAAGAATATTTTTGATTCTCTGATAAAATTCTCAGGACTATCTGCCGCATGAATAATGTTCATGGTTATAGATATACCTAAGTCTCCACGAATTGTTCCAGGTTTAGCTTCCTTTGGATTTGTTGCACCAATAAGCATCCTCATCCGTTTAACAGCATCCTCACCTACAACAATCATAGGAATAATCGGCCCTGAAGTTATATGGTTTATAAGCTCGTTGTAAAAGCTTTTACCTTTATGTGGTTCGTAAAGCTTCTCAGCTTGGCTTAAATTTGCCTTAACAAATTTCATAGCTAGGATTTTAAAGCCAGCCTTCTCAATTCTGCTTATAACCTCCCCAACAAGCTTATTCCTAATAGTTTCAGGTTTAAGAATTACAAAAGTTTTCTCTATTAGGCTTCACCTCCAAAAACAGGCTTAAACTATCATTCAGAAAACCTTTTATTTAAAATAAAAGCCTTACCAAAAGGTATTTGCGACCTAATTTCTTCTAAAGATAAACTTAAAACTTTATCTTTAAAATCCACAGGAACAAGCTCAGCCAGCATTTTCTTAGCTTTTAAAGCTACAGTTTTAGCATCTTCACCACCAGGGGAAATTTCAACGAAGTATTTAGTCATACTTTCTACAGCTGAGGGAGGTGCAACGTAAACCTTAACCTTACCATCTTCAAAAGTAACTCCAATTTTAAGTTTTAAAGGTACATTTTTAACATAGTTTCTTACACCAACAATCATAAAGGAACCCTTTGCAAGATATTCTCCTGAAGGAGCAGTCTTCTTAACTTGTTCAGGACTAACATAGTACACATCTATGGATGAGAACCCCTCCTTCCAAGCTTTACTGTAACATGCTGTAAACTGAGCAGCTTCATAAATTGTTTTCTCGGATGGAATTTTACCAGCAGTTTTTATAACTGTAAAGGGGGAACCTGGAATATCTACATGCAAAATTAAGTCTGATTGCTCAACATAATGTTTAATTATAGCTTCATTTGATGATGCGTCCTTACCAGATATAACAAGAAAACCTTCAGATGAGAAGAAGAATCTATACTTTTCAAACCATTTTTTCTCAACAAGCTTTACAGGTTCTTCCTTTTCAAGCTCACTAAGTAAAACACTTTTTTCAAGTTCCTCCATTCTTTTTTTAGTTTCCTCAATTGCTACTTTAAGCTTTAAAGCCTTCCTACGAAGCTCCTTAGCTTTCTCATAGTATAGGGAAGCATTTTGATGGATACTTTTTTCAATGTTTAGGGAAAAAGTGAGGTTTTCAACATCAACCTCTAAAACTTTGTCTTTAACATTCAAGCTTTTAAAGTAAATAAAGGGTTTTTCGCCCAAACTTTTTCTACAAAGAATTTCTTCAGAAACCTTAACCCAGTCTTTTAAGTCATTTTTAGCCTTGATGATCCAGTTTAAAAGGATTTGAAGTTCATTTAAAAAAGCAAAAATACGCTCCCCAATTTTTTTACAGTTTTCGGCTTCATTCTCAACTTTTTTAAGTTTTTCAACCTGCTCTTCTAAGATTCTTTTCTGCTCATTTAGCCTTGAAAGAAAAACCTCCTTTTTCCTGACTTTTTGTTCTTTAAATGTTAATCCTGTAAAGTATTCATCCAAAACTTCATTAAATGTTGAATAAAATTTAAACTCGTATCCATCATAAATTGAGAGTGGAAAAGGTAAGAAGTCTATAGGTTCACCGTTAGAGTAAACAATACATGGATGAAGATTGTTTCTTTTTTCAAGAAGCGTCATTAAGGCTTTGTGTATACGCTGAAAATCTTCAATTCCAAGCATAGAGCAGTCAAGATTTTTCTGTATACCTGCAAGTTTTAAGATCTCCTCAACGTACACTCCTCCAACCCCAAGAAGTCGTGTAAGAATTCTGATAACCTCACCTTTACTGTTAGTTAGATGTTTAAAGAGTTCATCAGCGTGAAGTTTTTCTGGGTTTAAACTTGATGAAGGTGGAAGCTTAAAATTTTCATGTGGAATAATTGACCTATCCTTCATTTTCCTGTAAGTTAAAGCATGAAGAATTTTTTCTTCCCCATCAACCAAAACAATGTTTCCTTTACTAAAAAGCTCAAAAACAAGTTTAAACTTGTTAACACCTTTAACAACATGAAGAATGACCATCCTTTCAAAGTTTGGTTGTTCAACATCTTTAATCATCCCGTTTACAAGATATTTTCTAAGGGAAGAACAAAAGGTTGAAGGTTTACTAGGCTTTTTTATTCTATAGCTTGTTAGATGAATTCTTCGACCAGCCTCAACAAGCAGATACTTTTCAGGGGAAGCAGGCTTGTTAAATCTTAAAAGTATGGACAAATGTTCAGGGTGGTACACGTTCTCAATATAGTAGCCTTTAAGCTCGTTTCTAAGCTCTGAGCATAAAACTGATACATCAAAACTTGTTAACTGTTTTCTTTGCTCAACCAAGTCTACGACAACCACTAACAACTGCAAGTTTAGACATAACTTGGGAAAGCTTTAAGTTTTAACTGCCTAATTGTTTTTATTAGCTATAAGCTTTAAGGTAACGGTTTTAGGAAGGTATGGTTTAAATGAATGCCAATGAAAAGCTTTGGTGGTTTAGATATACGCTTGCTATTCCAGTCGCAGCTTTATCCACAATTTTAACAGCTAGCGGATTTTTTCAAGAAATGTTCGTCTTAAACTTTTTTCTAGCAGTATTTTTTTACATTTTAACATATCCTGTAAGCATTTACATCCTAAAAATTACACCCGATAAAACTAAGCGTAAGAGAGATCCGGTGCTTTACGGTGTTTTTGCATACTTTATTTCATGGTTCTTCTTTTGGACCTTATTTTACACCCTGGCAAAAATAATATGAGTTTATTAAGAGGTGTTTTTAGTATTTTTCCTTCTTCGCTCCAAAAGTGCTTTCAAGTTTGGTTTGGTTTAATGCTTCCAGGTATCTTGTAAATTCAATCCACGCTGAAAAATATCCCTTGTCAAACTCTGAAGAGACAACATTTTTTATTCTTCTTTCAAAATCTAATCTTAAGTTTTTAAGATAGTTTTTATCGGGTTTTAGTTTATTAATAAAGTAGTTGTCATCTTTTGTTTTGTAGGCTGAAATTAAACCTTCTAAGGCTAGAATGTAACCCCTATCCCATTCACTTTTTAGGCTGTTTCCTTTTATCTTTTCAAGGATTTTCTCAGCATCAGAGTAGTTTCTTTCAACCAAAAAGTCAAAAAATCTTTTAGTAAGAGAAACTAAAGCCAAACCTAATGTTCAACTCTTAAGGTTTTTTCTCAACAACATCCTCAATACCATTTTCAGTAATTCTAAATAAAACTTCCTTACCCTCAGGTAGAATCGGGCTTACAACAAGCCTCGCAATCTTCATTCCAGGTGTTGGAGATTTTCTTAAGAATACCCTTGTATGGCTTGTATGAGCAAGAACATGACCACCTGTAGGCTCAATGTCGGTAAAAAATGAGTCAGGTTTAGCCATAACTTGATTTGTAACCACCGCCGCAGCGTTAAATGCTCTAGCAAGCCTTATAAGCTTATGCAAGTGTTTCTCAAGTTTCTGCTGCCTTTCAGCAAGCATCTCTCTACCAATGTATTCACTTCTAAAGTGGGCGATAAGAGAATCGATGATAACCAGCCTAACGTTATTCTCCTTAAACTGGGTATCAGCATTTTCAAGCAGGTACATTTGATGGTCAGCGGTTAAAGCTTCAGCATAAACTATTCTACTAAGAACTTTTGCATGGTCAAGTTTCCATTGTTTAGCAATCTGAACTATACGTTCAGGCCTAAAACTATTTTCGGTATCTATGTACAAAACTCCACCTTCTAATCCACCCTCATCTCTTGAAAGTTGAGCAGTAACGCATAGTTGATGACATATTTGTGATTTTCCAGTTCCAAATTCACCGTAAAACTCGGTTATAGCTTGGGTTTCAATCCCTCCACCAAGAAGTTCGTCAAGTTTTTTACAGCCGGTTGTAAGCTTTTCAACAGTTTTTCTAAGCTTCATATATTCATCGGCTCTCATAAATGGAATTGAAATAAGATACTTTCTAGCTTCAGTTATAATCGAATATGCTGTTTTTTCGCCTAAAAATTGGGTAAGCTCCTTAAGACTTGCTGTGGCAAGGGCTTCTACTGTTGAATAACCCATTTTCCTAAGTTTTTCAGCTGTAGCAGGACCTATACCTGGAATATCTTCAATATCTCTATACCTGGTTTCATGTTTAGGTGATTCTTCACCCATTTTAAGCTCCCTAAAGAGGAAACATCACCTGTAATATTTAAATAGTTTTAGCTCTTAAGGAAGAGGTGAAAATGAAAGTATTACTTTAATGGTGATTTAAATTTGAAGCTTAATATTAAAACTGTTGAAGAAATCGGCTTAAACCTTCTAGCTAAGGCTGCAACAAGACTTCCTGACGAAGTTATAGAGGCCTTAAAAATTGCATATGAATCTGAAGAGAACTTGACAGCAAAAACCGAACTTAAAAATATTCTAGATAATGTGGAAGCTGCAAAAAAGCTGCAAAAACCACTATGTCAAGATACAGGATTAATTTCCTTTTATATTAAAGGTAGAGAAATTGAAAATTTTTTGGATGTTGTTGAAGCCCTTAAAAAAGCTACAACTAAAGCCACGGAGCAAGTTCCTTTAAGACCAAATGCTGTTCATCCTTTAACAAGAAAAAATACTGGAAACAATGTTGGTGAATACATCCCAAACATTAACTGGATTTATAGCGAAGCAGACCATGCTGAAATTACAGTTTTCCTTAAAGGAGCAGGTTCAGAAAACATGAGTAAGTTAGAAATGATTACACCTGGACTTGGTATTAAAGGTGTTAAAAAGTTTATTGTTGATTTTGTTGTTAAGGCTGGGGCTCAACCATGTCCACCAATCTTTGTGGGTGTTGGAATAGGTGGGACAATAGACCTAGCAGCAAAACTTGCAAAAATAGCTTTACTAAGACCTTTTAAAAGTAGAAACCCAGATAAAGATGTTGCTAAACTTGAAGATGAGCTTTTAACGCTCATAAATCAAACAGGTATTGGACCTATGGGTCTTGGTGGAAAAACAACAGCACTGGATGTTAGAGTTGATTTTGCCCATTGTCACACTGCAAGTTTACCTGTATGTGTAAACATTCAATGCTGGGCTCATCGTAAAGCATCAGCAAGAATATATGGTGATGGCTCTGTTGAGTATATTTAAAGGAGAGGAGGTATCCAAAAATGGTTGAATATAGATTAAAAACGCCCATAAGTGAGGAGGAGGCTAGAAAACTCAACGTTGGAGACGTAGTTTACATTACTGGAAAAATTTATGGTGCTAGGGATCAAGCTCATAGGAGAATTTTAGAATATGTTGAGAAGGGTTTAAAAATACCGGTAGATTTAAACGGTTCAGTAATCTTCCACGTTGGACCAATAGTTAAGAAGCAAGATGATAAGTGGTTTGTTATTTCAGCTGGACCTACAACAAGTACAAGAATGAACATTACAACACCAAAACTTCTAGAAAATTTTGCTGTAAGAATCATTATCGGTAAGGGAGGAATGAGTAAGGAAGTTGTTGAGGCATTGAAGCGTAGAGGGGCAGTGTACTGTCACTTTACAGGTGGTGCTGGAGTTTTGGCTACAAAAGCTGTTAAAAATGTTGAGGGTGTTGACTGGCTCGACCTAGGAATACCTGAAGCGTTATGGAGGTTTGAAGTTGAAAACTTTGGCCCTGTGATAGTTACCATAGACTCTAAGGGCAGAAGTATCTACGAAACTGTTGAAAAAAGTGTTGAGAAAAATCTTGAAAAAATTTACCAGCAAATAGGTTAAAAAAGCTTCCAAAATCACTTTAAACATAAATTTTTGTGAAGTATAGTAGACTACAGAATTAGCATGTCGGTTTTAACCTACAATTCTCCAAGTTTAGAGGATTCCCTACATATTATTAGGAATGCGTTATCAAAGCATATGCTAACAGTCATATTTGGAAATTGTAAAATTACATACAACGGAAGAGCTTCCTCCACTCTTGAATGGGGAGTAAGACTTACAATCCTAAAAACCGACGGCTCTGTTCTTGTTCACCGTCCAGCAGGATACGAACCTGTAAACTGGCAACCTCCAGGTTCAACTCTTAGAGTTGAATTTTTAGAGAATAATCTTAAACTTACAGCTACAAGAAATCAGCCAAGAGAAATCTTAAGCATATTTTTTAGCCAAATACACTATATACTTACCTCAAATTTAACGGATACTGGCGAATTTTCTCTTTATGTTTCTGAGCTTGACATGAAAAAAGCAATATTAGCTTCACCAAACCTTATTGAGGAGGGTTTTCATCCGCTTTCCGCCGAGAAGGATACCGGAGAAGCTGGTCTTGTTGACGTTTTTGGGGAGGATAAAAACGGAAACTTTGTTATAGTTGAGGTTAAAAGAACTCAAGCTGGAAAAGATGCTGTTTTGCAGCTTAAGCGTTATGTTGATGCCTTAAAAGAGAAGTTTAGTAGACCATTACGGGGCATACTCGTAGCACCTGAAATCCAGAAAGAGGCGCAGTTTCTGTTAGCAGCAAATAATCTTGAATTTAAACAGTTATCGCCAAAAACGTGTTACGACGTTTTAAAAACATTTAAAGTGAAAAAGCTTAGCGAATTTTTAACCTAGATTTTCTAGTTAAATTGGGTAAATATAAAAATTCATGCACCTCTTCAACCTACAAGACAATTAAAGGAGTTAAAAACTTCTACAACAAAATTGCAGACTCCTATGATGCTCTTTACAAGGATGAGCAAAAAGAAAAGTATGACCTAACATTAACATTGTTAAACAACAAAAAACTTAGGGGAAACATTTTAGATGCAGGTTGCGGTACAGGACTTTTTGAAGAATTTTTCAGGTCAGAAAAGAAAAACTTAGCCTTTTTTTGTGTTGATGTTTCGGATGCTCTCTTACGAAAATTAAAATTTAAACATAAAATTAAGAACAAAAATATTAACGTTTTTTTGGTATGTTGCAACTTGCACAACTTGCCATTTAGAAGCAATATTTTTGATTACTGCTTAATGTTTACGGTTCTTCAAAATTTACCAAAACCACTCTTAGCATTAAAAGAAGTTAAAAGGACACTAAAAAAGGGTGCATGCATTGTGGTTACGGGTTTAAAGGTCAAATATACGCCTGTAAAACTTCAAAAAATTCTTCTAAAAGCAGGGTTTAAAAGCAAAGTTGTCAATAATTTCGCATTAAGAGAGTATATTGCTGTTGGAAAAACGGAAGAATGTTGATAGTGGATGATGTTAAAGTTTCCCTTTTAAATGTGCTTTTAAATACCTTCCACCAATCATCATAACCATCTTTTTATCATTCTTTATCACTGGATGGTGGGGGTCAACTAAGATGACTTCAAACCACTTATATTTTCCATCTTTCCAGATCCAGTAGCTACCTAAAACTTTAAGATTTGGATACTTCCGTGCAACTCTTTCTTCAGCTATTTGCTGAAGGCTTTTTGCAGGAGTATGTTTTAAAACTCCCATAGCTTTTTGCCTTCTTCCAGCTCTAGGTCTAAGCTTTCTTAGTCCTCCACGTCTGACCCTAACCCTAACAACAACAAAGCCCTGTTTAGCTTTGTAGCCTAATGCTCTAGCCCTATCAAGCCTCAAAGGTTTTTTAACTCGAGTGATTGCAGGGCCACGACGCCAGACAATTGCACGCTGACGAATAATTTCAGTTAAACTAGATTTTAAAGGTTTTTTCCACATCTCTCCTAAATACTTGTACATTGAAGACGTAACCATCAACTCCAACTGTTTCAAGTATAAGGTTTTACGCATAAAAGCTGATAAATTTTACTTTTACTTTAATAAACTTATATATAAGGTATGAAGGTTGTGGTTAAAATTTATATTTGACGGTTCATATATTTATGGTACAGACAAGAATTAACAAAAAGAAAAACCTTGATGTGGTAAAATATGACGAGGAAAAACAGCAACCTTGAGTACAGAGTTTTACAAATGATTAAAGATGGAGGCCCGGAGGGAATTCTACAAAGCCAACTCTGGAAAAGCATTAAAGCCACAAGCAGAGAGGGTTCACGGATATCGTTAAAACTTGAAAAAGCTGGGCTCATTGAGAGACATAGGGTTCTTCATGAAGGGAAATGGACATATAAGCTTGTTGCCAAGAAAAGGAGTATAAACATAAACTCCATTATTGACATTCCATGCGCATTTTGCGTGGAACAAGCTAAATGTGATGTTGGTAGTGAAATATCTCCATTAACCTGCAAAAAGCTTTCATCTTGGGTTGAAAAAGCTGCCTATGAGTACAACCACGAATTTGAAGAGTCATCTTAAATAGAAAGAATTTTTAGCAGATTTTGCTAGATAACCTCTTCCACCCTATAAACCTTTAGATTGGGATGTTAAATCAGCTTTATCTAAATCGTTTAATGTTTATTTTCAAGCTATTTATAAAGGATTTTGGATATTAACTTTGGTGATGTTAAGCTTAACTGGGAGATTGCTTTGAGTTGGCTTGAAAGACGCAAAAGAGATTTTTTCTACAAAAAATCTAAGCTTGAGGGTTATAGGAGTAGAGCGGCTTATAAGCTTCTTCAAGCAAATAAAAGTTATCATTTTATAAAACCTGGAGATGTTGTAGCAGATTTAGGATGTGCTCCTGGTGGATGGCTTCAAGTTGCTGTAAAGGTTGTAGGTTTAAAAGGAAGGGTTTTTGGTGTTGATGTTAAACCCATAAAACCCTTAAACATGGAAAATATTAAATTTCTTTTGGATGATGTTTCAAACCCCGAGCTTCCAGAAAAACTTTTAAAGCTTGCAGGAAAAAATTTTGACGTTGTACTCTCAGATTTGTCACCAAATCTTACTGGAATTTGGGAAGTCGACCATGCCAGACAGATAGACCTTGCTGAAAAAGCATACAAAATTGCATACTTAATTTTAAAAAACAATGGGACATTTTTTACTAAGGTTTTTGATGGTCCATACCTAAAGGACTTTATACATAAAGTTAAGAAAAACTTTAAAGATGTTAAAATTTTAAAGCCTAAAGCAAGCAGACCTGAAAGTGCTGAGCTATACATCCTAGCAAAAGGGTTTAGTGGAGAAGTTTTCAGGGAAAAATCTAAGTAAATTTTTTTTAAGAACATTTACCGGTGCATCTGTTTTAAAGCCTTGAGGGTTAAAATGAGTTAACGTTACATTAAAACCTGCTTCTTTAATCATACCCAAGAAAGCTTTAAGCGGGGGAGTAGGTTTACCCATCAAGTCACAAAGCGTGTTTATAGTGTAGTAGGTTGGTGGAGAATCAATTTCAGCTAAGATTTTTTCAACAACCATCATTATACGCTTAGGTTTAGATAAAGGCTTTTTTTTAGTAAGCATAGCAACCTTTTCAACAATTTTTCGAGCCCAAAGTTTACCAAGCCAAACAGGACCTGCAAACTTCATTAATCTTCCGCAAACATCGCATGTAAGATCTGCTTTCTGGAGAAAGCCATAAAAAACTTTTCTGTTTAAACAGTTAAAGCAATGTAAAATATAGCCTATATCATTTTTCAAGGATTCATCAACAATTTTAGCTCCTCTAAAAACTTCAACATAAACTCTGATATAATGGTCTGTTGAATGTGTAAAAATTGGCTTAACTGCAAGGTCCATTTTTGCTGCCGAGAAAGCTATGGATGCCAGAAGGATTCTTGCAGCTAGTTCATGACAATATTCTGTTCTTAACGGTTTTGCCCAGTAATGTCGTATACACGCCTGTTTATGAATACCGCATAAAACAGCCATATCTGTTGCTGTTACAGACAAAAGTCCGCCAATTTTTAAAGCTCTTAATGCGAGGTCAAGGTAGAGGCTTGGAGAACCAAATGGATCTATATCTATCACATCAAACCTTAAACCCCTTTTTACATGTTTAGCAAGCAAAAAATTTGCATCTTCATTGTAGACCTCAACCTTATCCTCAACCATATTTTTCCGGACATTTTCAATTATTAAATTGTAAGCTTTAGGGTTCAAATCGTTTAAAACAATTCTGTTAATACCCTCAACCTCTTTTGCAAACCTAATTCCTCTAACACCACAACCAGCCAAAGGTTCGCATACAACTAGCATATTGGACTTTTCAGATTGATATGCCTGCAAAACCAAAACCGCAAAATCACGATTTAAGCTCATGATGGGATTATAGAATACTGGAAGACGTGATGTTGGAGGCTTCTCCTTTGATGTGGCTTCTACCGGTACAAATACTTCAACACTTCCCTCCCTAACGGAGATGACAGGAAAATCAAAATCCCTCATTATTTATCAACCTTTTAACGAAAAGATTTAGTATTAAGAATGTTATAAAAAGTAGATGTAAAGGTTTAATGGTTATTTTGAGATGAAAAATCTCTTAAGAAGCAAACCCTCTGAGGCAGAATGGAAACGTAAAAAGTTCGAAGAATTAATGCTATTCTTGGATAAGCTTAAGGAAAAGTGTGAGGAAGGAGCCATTATCATTGTTGAAGGTTGGAGAGATGCTGAAGCTTTAAAAAGTTTAGGGGTAGATGGAGAATTCTGCTGCATTAAGAACACTAGAATTCCTATTTGCGACCTACTAATCGAATATGCTAATATAAACAGAGAAATAATAGTTTTAACAGATTTTGATAGGGACGGGGTTAAGCTTGCAGAAAAAATAAGAAGATACCTTGAAAGTTACGGTAAAACAGTAAACCTTAACTTTTGGTTAAAAATTGGCAGTTTAATTTCTAAAGAGGTTAAAGACGTGGAGGGTTTATCCTCCTATTTTAGGAATATTTTAGAAAAAAATTAAAAAGATTAAAAATTTTAAAGCTTATAAGATTGCTTAAACATATTTAAAATTTAAAAGCTACAAATTCGCTTTAAAATCTGTCTAAAGCTTTTGGTAAAGTTTCCAGTTGATTGTAAATAGCAGTACTTAGTAAGGTGAAACCTTAAAATCATGCTTAGGAGGGAAAAACTTGGCAAATTTTTCACTAATACCAACAGCAAAATACATTATTCACGCAAAATTTGAAGTTAACGGTATAGTTGAAAAACCTGATGTTATAGGTGCAATTTTTGGACAAACTGAAGGATTATTCGGCCCAGAATTAGACCTTAAAGAGCTTCAAAAAAATAACAGAGTTGGCAGAATTGAGGTTGAAGTTAAAAATGAACATGGTAAAACCTACGGATCCATAACGGTAACTTCAAGTTTGGATAGGGTTTCAACAGCAATTCTTGCAGCTGCAATTGAAAGTGTTGAAAGGGTTGGACCATGGGAGGCCAAGGTTATAATAGAAAGAATTGAAGATTTGAGAGAAATCAAAAGGAGACAAATAGTTAAAAGAGCTAAAGAGATTCTTAGGAAGTGGATTGTTGAAAAAACACCTGAAATTGATGAAGTTATCAAAGATGTTTCAAGCGTTTTAAAACCTCCAGAAATAGTTCTTTATGGTCCTGAGCAGCTTTCAGCGGGACCTGACATTGATTCTGCGCAATCTATAATAGTTGTTGAGGGGAGAGCTGACGTTCATAATTTACTTCGATGTGGAATAAGGAATGTTATAGCTATTGATGGAGCAAGAATACCTGAAACAATTGTTGAGCTAAGTAAAAATAAACAAGTTACAGTCTTTCTTGATGGAGATAGAGCTGGAGATTTAATCTTAAAGGAACTTTTTGAAAAAGTGGATGTTAAATATGTTGCTAGAGCTCCTCCTGGGAAGGAGGTTGAAGAGCTTACATGTAAGGAGATAATGAATGCTTTAAGAGAAAGAGTTCCAGCTTCAGAGGTTAAAATAAAGTATGCTAGAACCTCACTACCACAAAAAATTGTCGAAGCCGTTGAAAGTTTAAGGGGGACGTTGGAGGCAATACTTTTCAATGAAAATTTTGATGTTTTAGCAAAAATACCTGTAAGTGAACTTGCAGAAAAAATTTCAAGTTTAAATGGTATTTCTATTGTTGTTTTTGATGGCATAGTTACTCAAAGGATTGTAGATATTGCCGAAGAAAAAGGTATAAAGTGCATTATTGGAGACCAGATTTCAGATGTTGTTAAAAAACCAGTTAAACTTAGAATTCTAACTTTTGATGAAATTATGCCTAAAAAATCAGGGTAAAAACGGTGTAGAAAAGTTGAGAATAGGGTTACCCACAACATTATTTCCAGATATACGCATAGAAAAAGTTATGGAAAAACTTTTTAAGCTTGGGGCTGAGTGCATTGAAATTGTTTTTGAAATACCTCATTTTCCACCTGAAAGAAGAGAAATAGAGGACTTAAAGGGGTTAAAAAAGATTCTTACCCAATACGGTTTACCATTATCAGTTCATTCATGTTTTTACGAACTTAACCTTGGAGGAGTTTACTATAATGTTAGAAGCTTTACTTTAAATGAGGTTAAAAAATGTTTAAAGTTTGCTGGCCTTATTGAAGCTGATGTTGTAACAGTACATTCAGGCTACTTCCCAGTTTACGACGATGAAGTTTTACGCAGAAAAGCTATGGAAAGATTTATTGAAGATATTGAGTTATGCTTAAAATTTTCTAGGGAAGAAAATGTTCAGCTTTCACTAGAGAATATCCAATCACCGTACTTCCTTTTTTCTACTCTGGAGAGCGCGCCTGAAATTTTTACGAGAGTTGAAGATTTAACCGTAACACTTGATATAGGTCACGCATACATCATAGAGAACAGTAGCGGAAAAAAGGGTAAAAAAGGTGCTGAAGAAAGAATAGCGGAAAAAATTGAGAATATTCTAAGCAAAAAAATACGCCACCTTCATATACATGACAACTTTGGAGTAAAAGATGACCATCTTGTCCCAGGAGATGGAAAAATAAATTTTAAGCCTATAATTGGAGCTTTAAGAAGAATAGGTTATAACAACCAGATTATTGTTGAAGCTTGGAGCCCTAAGAAATCTATGGATACCGGTATAAAAGCTTTAAAAAGGGTTAAAACACTTTTTACATAAACCTCTAAAAATTTATTAAGGTTGTATGTCTAGCTTAGAAAAAAATGCTAAAACAATTTTCTCCAGGCCTAACATTAAAGAAGCTAGGCTTTATGAGAAACTTTCTGATGATAAGGTTAGATGCATACTTTGTGAACGTAGGTGCATAGTTGTAGACGGGGAAAAAGGTTTTTGTAAAACAAGGGTAAACATTAACGGAAAGCTTTACACACTTGTCTATGGAGATTTAAGTGCTGTTGAAAGCAGACCAATAGAGATTAAACCATTTTTCCATTACTGGGTTGGGTCGACAGCCTTAACATTCTCTACATGGTCATGTAACTTTACCTGTCCATGGTGTCAAAACCATCATTTATCAAAAGTTGACCCTAACCCTTTAAATTCAATCTACTATTCACCAGAGGAAATTGTAAATCTAGCCTTAAAACTTGGAGACGAAGGTTTATGTGCAAGTTTTCAGGAGCCAACCCTTTTAACTGAGTGGTGTTTAGATACTTTTAAGCTTGGAAGTATTAAGGGGCTTTATTGCTGCTACGTTTCAAATGGATATATGACTACTGAGACCTTAAAACTTCTAAGGTTAAGTGGAATGGATGGATTAAAAGTTGACGTTAAGGGTGGTAAAGAAGAGTATAAAAAATATTGTGGAGGAGTTGATGTTGATGTTGTCTGGAGAAATACCATTGAAGCTAAGAGGATGGGAATTCATGTTGAGATTGTAAATCTTATAGTTACTGGTGTTAATGATGATGATGAATGTATCAGAGAAACCATAGAAACTCATGTTAAAAAGCTTGGTGTTGATGTCCCTATTCACTTTACACGCTACTATCCAGCTTACAAGTTTAACAATTCACCAACAAAAATCGAGGTTTTGGAAAAAGCTTATAAAATGGCTAAAAACCTTGGAGTTTACTATCCATATCTTGGAAATGTTCCAGGACATCCGTGGGAAAACACGTACTGTCCAAGTTGTGGGGAGCTTTTAATTGGCAGAATTGGATATAAAATTGTTAAATACAACATCAATCCGGAAAATAGATGCCAAAGATGCGGATTTAAGATAAACCTTACAGGAAAATTTGTAAAAAAACCTTACAAGCCGCCTTTTTAGTTTAAGTTTCTTTTTCTTTTGGAAAAATTTAGCAGTTAAAGAATTTTTACAGTTTTAGGTTTAAAGTGTTAACATGCCAGAGAATTAGACTTTAAAAAATTTTAACATCAATACAAACCTTCCATGTACGTGGACCGTAGGGTAAAACTTTCTTCTTACCCATAACCTCCAACTCTCTTCCAAGTTTTTTAGCAGCCTCTCTAACAAGTTTTTCAGCATCAGAAAAAAGGTCTTCTTCAGTAGCCCAGTGGTAAAAGTGTAAAAAACCATAATTTTTTAAGCATGAAATAGCTAAATCAAGGTGTTGGTAACCTCCCTTTGGAAGGGGCATAATAACCCTATCAAATTTTCCCTCAAATTTTGGGCAAACATCTTTAACATCACCAAATATAGGGTAAACCTTATCATTAACCTTATTTAGCTTAACATTTTCTAAACAATAGTTGTAAGCTATAGGGTTTAGCTCAACAGTTAAAATCTTTTTAACTAAGGGTTGCCTCTTAGCTATAACTATCGAGTAAGGACATACTCCCCCAAACATAACAAGAACGTCTTCACTAGGGTTGACCTTTTCCGCTATTCTAAGTCTTTCAGTCGATTCCCTAGGTGAAAAGTATACTTTTTGAGGGTCAAGCTTAAAAAGGCAACCATACTCTTTATGAAGAACTTCAGTATTATGGTCTCCAAGTAGAAGTTCATATTCTCTAACTCTAAAAATGTTTTTTCGAGGTGAAGCTTTTCTTAAAACTGTTTTAACATTTTTATGAAGCCCCATAAGCTTTTCAGCTATAATCATCTTATAAGGTTCAAGCTCATCTGGAATTTCAATAACGGCTACAGCCTTTTCCCTTGAACCTATTATATCAAAAGATTTCGGGATAAGGGTTAAAAGTTCTGGTGGAAGAACGCCTCTTAACGCACCAACTAAACCTTTCTCAGCCATTTCTAGGCCACATCAACCTCTTTAACATAGCCATGTTTAACAAGTTTTTCAATATTTTGCAGTGGAATTGCAACTACATCTTCAACTTTAAAAGGCCCATACGTTTTCATATCCGATCCAACTAACGCTGGAATATCGCTTAAAATTCTTAAAACAACATTAGCTTTTTTTACATTAATAATTTTGTAGGTTGACTTTAGAGTTTTACCTTCAACAGACTCCTTAGCAAGTTTTCTAGAAAACCTATAACTCTGGTTTAACTCCTCATAAAAACTTTTCTCTTCTAAGGTTAAAAGAGATGGTTTTATCTCGCCTTTCTCTTCAAACAGGAGTTTAACAATTTTTTTAAGCCTTAAATCTATAAGTAAGTTTAAAAGTTCAGAAGATTTTTCAACTTCAAGCTGCTTAAGTTTATACTTAAAAGATTTCTCATCTAAACCTTTAATCTCCTCTCTTAAATTTTTGATGTAAACTGAAAAATCTTGATAAAAATTTTCGGGTAAAGGTTGAAGTTTTTCATCGTCAACCTCATTTTTCCATGCTTCGTAAATTTTTTTATACAAGAATTAAACCTCCAAACTTATGTTAAAGATGCAACACCTCTAGCTAGGAGAAAGATTGCTACGGATGATGGTAAAGTAATCATTTCACCTTTACTTAGCTTAAATATTTCTCCATTAAACCTTAACATTCTTGAAATTTTAACCTTAATCCTAACTTTTTCATCTTTAAAGGCTAAACCATCAGTTAGTGGGTCAAATTCTTCAAGCATATTTATGGGAATTACAACAGTTTTTAGCCCAGTTTTACCATGAAGAGTCCCAGGGAGTCTTATTAACCGATGAATATCTGTTGTTACTACGGTGTCTACCGGAATAACTACTTTTGTTAAGGCTTTCTCTACAATTTTAACCCACTTTTTCTCACTACCAAGAATTCTTATCAAAACTTCCTCTTCAACCCCGTTTGAAAGCCATGTTAGAATTTCACTTCTCTTCTCATTAATCTTTTTAGCAGTTTTCTCATCTAAACCATTTTCTAAAAGTTTTTTTGAAGGTTGAACCAGTAAATCATAAACTGCCCTGCTAATTCTACCCTGAAAACCAGGTTTGGATATGTTTAGAGGAGAAAGAATCTTTTTTCTGATTTTTTTATCTTTAAAGTCTAGCCCTACTCCCCTAATATAGTCAACAATCTCCTTTCTTTCATCAGCTCCAAGACTCATAACGGCTTCATCCTCAACATGAAGATGATAACCTCTATGACCTGAAAAAACTATAGTCATGTTTTTCTGGTGTATAGCAAAATCCTCCTCAAGTATAGTAAAAAGCTTTAACAATTCATCTTTAGCTTTATTAAGACAAAACTCACAAAGCCAATAATCTTCTTCAATCCTACTTCCTCCACAGGTGGAACAAAGAGAAATATTTTCACTAAACGTTTCCCCACAGTCTAAACATTTCCAAAACTTATGTTCGACAGGGCTTTTTCTGCATAAGTCTTGAATGTCATCACAATCAATATCAAATATTAGGTCTGCTCCAAGCCAACCCTTTTCATTCATCTTTTCTTCTGAGGGGTTTTTATAGTAAGCTGAAGAATAGTAAACATCCGATGGTACCAAGTTTATCATGAAGTCGGAGAATTCCTTAAAACTTTTAAAACCTTTATGTCTAACCATGAGAACCTTATCATGTCTAAAAGGTACGAAACCAAACTCCCTTTTTTCAAAAAAACTTGGAAGGGAAACTTCTTTAAGGTTTTTAAGATAGTAATCCCTAAATTTTTCTTTGAGAAATTCTACGGTTTTTGTATCCATTTTTCACGTTTTAAGCTAGCTTTTAAAGTTCTTAAATAATATGTTAACGGATTTTTAACTTTTGCACAAACTTTATCTTCACCGAAGCAAAGGCCATGGGTTTTCATATTTCCACAATTTAAAGGTTTATACTTTGTTTTTCCACCAACAACCCCAGCAATATGTTCAACCTGATATCTTGTTATACGTTCATCAAAATCTGTTGTGGAAGTATAAATTTTAACTATCTCATCAACACTCACTCCAACTTGGATTAGGAAGGCAGTAAGGGTAAATCTTCCTATATGAGGAACGTCCTTGCCGCTTAAAACATCCATATAAAGATTTTTAATGCAGGGAGGGAAAAAGTCAGGTTTAACATCATAAAAGGAAAATTCTTTAACACTATCCTTTTTTCTTGTTTGAAGAAAATTTTTAAGCTTGTCAATCTCATCTAAAAATTCCTTCTTAGTTTTCTCATCAACACTCTCTAAAATATCAAAAGAGACTACTTTTCCAGCTTCATTAAACTTAGCTTCAACATGTCTCCTGATTTCCTCCTCTAAAAGTCTTGCAACCTTTTTTCTTGTAAGATAAACTTCCCCATCAATAATAAGCTGATTTACAAGTTTCCACTCATCCTCACGTATTTTTGCAGCATTTTTAAGGTAATCTTTAAAGTGTAGTTTAATTTCCCCCAAACTACCATTTAAACCTGCTAAACTTACTTTCCAACCAAAGTTTTTGGAGGCAATTTTAACTATTTTTTCAGGTGACTCGTTTTCAAGAAGTAATGAGACTTTTTTTGCTTCAAATAATGCAAATCTTTTCTCAAAGTAAGAGTCACCAATAAACTTTAATATGGCTATGGCCAAAGGAAAAGATAAAATTTCAATGTAAGGCTCCAATTTTTCAAGTTTTAACGCTTGGTAGCTTAATTCTTTAATTGTTAATGTTGCTGAATCTTTTATCCTTAAAATTGCCCTATCAAAAATTGGTTTGAAATCTGGGCTTAAAACCTCGTTAAACTTAAGAAGACCAAGCCTTTCTTTTACGTACTTGGCTGCATCAACAATAAATGGATATTTTACTAAATCTTGCTCTGTTAAGTTATCCTCAAACCTGCTCATTTACTCTATTCTTGGAGCAAGGTAGTATGTAAGTTTACCTTTCTCCGGAAGCTCAAAATCTATTTTTATAGGCTTATCCGTGGAAAATTCTATGGTGGATATTTTTGATGAAGCTGAACCTGCTTTAAGCATATCTTCAAGATAACTTATACCATAAAGAGCTTTAACTTCCCCGTTAACCTTGAACTCTAAAATAGAAACATTATCCTTTTCAAATTCAACAACAATATTACCAGTTTCTCCTGAACCACTTAATACAAGTTTTTCAGGGTTAGCTTCAAACTTAACTTGTTCACTTACGCTTGAAATGTCACGTATAGCATCATAAAGCGAGTCTCCATCCATTTTAATTTTAGCATCAAAAGTTATTCTAGGTGTTGGGACTTCTGAGCTTGACGGTTGAAGTAACGGTAGGGAAAAACGTTTAACGTACTTTCCTGTAATTTTAACTTCAAGATTTGCCTTATCCTTGCTAAGTGAAAGTTCTAAAGGCTCACCAGCGGTAACCCTTTTCATAAGCTTTAAAAAGTCACTAAGATTTATGCAAAGCTTTGTAGGTTCAGAACATTCGTAAACTTGAAAAGCATTTTTCGAATACTCAAAATCAACCATGGCAACATGAGAAGGATCCATAGCCCTAAGTTTCATACCATCTTCAGCTACATCAAAAGTTGCTTCCTCAATTAAGGCTGAAATGGCATCCATAAGGTTTTTCCACCTTTTGGAATCTGAAATTACCAGTCTAAACATTTTAAACCCCTTCCTACCTGTAAGTTATAGATGAAGTAAAAAAAACTTTCTATTTTAAGAATATGTAAATAAAGAAGTTTAAAACACGTATAAGCATTGTTAAATAGGAAATATCCCTTTTTAAACATTAAACTTTAAAAGTGCGAAGTTCGTCATCAATATGTTTAAGATTTGGCCTATGTTAAAATCATGTACAGCAACACGTTTAGGGGAATATAAGATACGTGTAAATAAAAAAATTGACCACTTTTATGAGGTGGGTTAAATTATGCGGATCTTTCATACAGCTTCCGATGAGGAAATTAAGAAGGGAAAAACAACAGATGTATATTTCCTCAGAACTATGGAGGTTTTAAAAGCTAAAGGAAAGGACAAGGTTAATGTTGTAGCGGAGGTCACTCCACAAACAAGATTACCTGAAAATTGGCCTTGGGCTGTTTTATGCGGAGTTGAAGAAGCTTTAAAACTTCTTGAGGGATACCATGTAAATGTCTATAGTTTACCGGAGGGAACAATATTCCGTCCAAAGGATTTTAATGGTATCAGACTACCTGTAATGTTTATTGAGGGAGCTTATGGAGAATTTTGTTTTCTTGAAACACCTTTACTAGGTTTTATCTGTCAATCTTCTGGAATAGCTACCAAAGCTGCAAGAATAAGAAAAATTGCCGGGGATAGGCTTTTGATATCCTTCGGAATTAGAAGGATCCATCCAGCTATAGCTCCCATGGTTGATAGAGCAATTTATATCGCAGGATTTGATGGTGTTTCTTGCGTACTGAGTGCAAAAGTTATAGGTAAAGAACCTATAGGTACAATGCCCCATTCATTAATAATAGTATTTAAAGATCAAGTTAAAGCATGGAAAGCGTTTGATGAAGTTGTTGATGAAAAGGTTCCACGCATAGCCTTAGTTGATACCTACTTTGATGAAAAAATTGAGGCTGTTAAGGCTGCGGAAGCTTTAGGTGAAAGGCTATTTGGTGTAAGATTGGATACACCATCCTCAAGAAAAGGAAACTTTGCTGAAATCGTTAAAGAAGTAGGCTGGGAACTTTTTATTAGAGGATATGGAAATGTTAAAATTATAGTTTCAGGAGGGATTAACGAGGAAAACATTAAACCTTTAATGGATGCTGGGGTTTATGGGTTTGGAGTAGGAACATCTATAAGCGCAGCACCAACAATAGATTTTGCCTTGGATATTGTTGAAGTTGAAGGAAAACCTGCTGCTAAGCGTGGAAAACTTGGAGGTAAGAAGCAGGTTTGGCGTTGCTGGAAATGTATGGTTGACAAAGTTCTACCATTTAACTTAGAGAAGCCAAAATGTCCTAGTTGTGGTGGAGATATGGAAAGTATGCTTAAACCAGCAATATTAGATGGAAAAATGCTCATTCAGCTTCCAAGTCCAGAAGAAGTTAGGCATTATGTACTTAAACAGCTAGAGAAGGTAGCTTTATAAGTCAAGTTTAGCAATTTTTACCATTAAAATTTAGATTCGTCCTTTTTAGGAATATTCACGCCAAGTTGTTCCACATTTTGTGCACCTGAAAAACTGAGTTGAAGATTCATCAGCGCCTCTTGTTTGAACAATCCAAGCATAGGCCTCCATGTTTCCACAATGGGGACATTCAACTTTTTCTGTTGGTAAAGTTTTAATTTTAGCCTCTTGTTCTCCAATAACAACTATAGGTTCGATTTCTGGCTTCTTCAACCTCTTTACAACAACATTTTTTTTTGACCTAGCTTCATAACCACATTTTGGACATTTTAAACAAAGTTTTGAGCTATCTCGCTTCTTACTTCCTAACAAAAGTTTTGTACCACACTTAGGGCAAAACTCCATTAATATTCCCCTTAAACAGGAAAAGGTCACTTGACCTTGCATTCTTCACATAGAAGAGGAAGAATTTAAATGTTTTGGGTTAAGGAAGAGTTTAAAGCTTTAGCTATAAGCCTTGCAACCCTTAAAGGTTCAGGCAGCTTGTTAAAAACAGTAACCTCTAGCACCCTTTCAGCTTCCTTTAAGTCTAAACCATGAAGGTAAACGTAAAAAATTAAGCAGTTTAGAACTTTAACTTTTAATGGTTTTTTAAACTCCTCTAGTTCTGAGGATCCTAAATCCTTAAAGAATTCTGCTTTTAAGGGTTTGCTTGTAACAACCATTATAGGCTTTTTGACCTTCTTACTAAGCTTACAAGGGTTTAAAGGGTTTAACCCTAAAAATGTAAGCTTATTTAGCATTAATAGGCGTATTTGACCATAATGAACTGAACTTTTTATAATTTTTGTAAGCTTGCTTGTTAAATCTAAGCAACCTTCTTTAACTTTAAGTTTAAAAACACCGTCAATCCAACTTCCACCCCTATAAACAACGCCAACCAAGAAACCTTCTCCAAAATTTTTTATACTGTTTACACATCCATCGTCAATACCAACAATTCTAATCTCCTTTTTAATGTATCCTAACTTTAACCCTTCCAACCATATTTACCTCTTAAAGGAACAAACACAACAGAACATAGCTCGTCACACTTTAAAGTACCCTTAACCTTCACAACTCTTTTAAGAACTTGAGAAAGGTGAGGTTCTCCTAAGGGTATAACAAGTATGCCATCATCAGCCAACTGATTTATTAAAGGTGTAGGTATTGATGGAGCTGCAGCTGTAACAATAATTCTGTCAAAAGGGGCGTACTCAGGTAAACCTAGTGTTCCGTCGCCATGAATAACAGTAACCCTATTCTTGTAAGAGGTCCTTTCAAGATTTTTTCTTGCAAAATCAGCAAGCTCCTCAATAAGCTCAACGGTATAAACATGCCCTAGATTTTTAGCCCCCTCTGGTGCAACAATTTCAGCTATTACTGCTGCATGATAACCACTTCCAGCACCAACTTCTAAAACTTTATCTCCAACTCTTAACTCTAAAAATTCACACATCATTGCAACCATATGGGGAGCAGAAATTGTTTGACCACAACCTATTGGCAAAGGAGTATCTTCATAAGCCTGATTTTTTAGATGTTTAGGAACAAATTCTTCCCTTGGAACTTTAAGCATAGCTTTAATAACATTTTCATTCCTCAAAACTCCCGCTTTTACCAAGTAATTTACAAGATTTCTTCTTTCAGCCTCAAAATTCATGTTTGTCATAATTCTTCAAAGCTTAGTTGGATTTAAAATTAATATGTTGCTTGTAACCTTTTATGTATTCTTCTTCTTTTTATTACCATAAATTAGACTGTTAGGCCATACATAACAAAATTTGCATTTGTTTTTAATGTTGATGGGAAAATTGGTGTAAGGAAACCATTAAGAGGTTCAGTAAAGCTTAAGACTACCGGAGTACGTGGAAGATTCAGAGTTATACCAGAAAGTTAAAAGTTTCAATTAATCAGCCATGTGAAGGGTTTTTAATATTGAGGTTTGTTGAAGTTTTTATTGCATACGGACATGAGGCGGTAAAAGCTACCCATCCAACAACATTAGAGGTGACTAAAGAACGGAATTTAACGTCTAAAGGGGATTGTATAGTGGCGGTTGGAGCCTCAAAATCAACAATGGATTTAAGTGGAAACTTTAAAATTTTAGCTAGAAAACCAGATACAAAAATTACTTTAAAAATTAGAGTTGGAAAACTTGTAGAAGTTGTTGAAGGTTTTGGAAATCCAAACCTAACTTTAAATCATCCAACAGATATAGTTGCACGAACAAGTACTTATACATGCCCACGAACAGTAATGGTTAAAGCTAATAAGGCTGCAGTGAACCTTTCCCGTCAGCTAATTTCAAAACTTCAAAATCCAAATACATTAGCAATAATAACGTTAACAGCAGAAAACCCCGCCTTTAAATTTTTAAGCGGGAGCTAGAATTTAATATTCTAGAGGGCCCGTAGCTCAGCCAGGTGGAGCGGCGGACTAGATTAAACTAGGCCGTAGCTCTTAACCCGTTGGTCGAGGGTTCAAAAGGTTAAAGCTGGTAAAGCTTTAACCTTGAAAATCCCTCCGGGCCCGTCACTATTTAGAAGTAAACTCTTAAACAGCTGAGTTTTTCCAATCCTATTTAAGGAGATAACAAATTTTTTGTAGCTCTTGCTAAGGTAAGTTTACACTCTTTTTGACGGGGGACAGTATATCATTCTTGACGGTTTATTATTTTTCCTTCATCTCTATGTCAGAAAAGTTTATATATCTGGTGAAACTACATTCATGCTCGAGGTAGAGGTAAGGTTGTCTAAGAAGAAGAAAGAAGAGAAAAAGGAAGAAAAGAAGTAAAGTCTAGGTTAACCTCCAACAAACTTTACATGTCTACCTAATTTTTTTGGAAAATATTCAAACTTTTTGTGTAAAAATTTTGAATAGTAAATTATGAAAACCTTCTTAGTTGGCTACTATTCCATAACCTATTAAACGCCACTTTCCACCTATCCTCCTACTAAATGCTACTCTTCCACCTCTCTTAGCACAAACAGGTTTTTTGAGCGAAACCTCAAATTCATCTTTTTTCGCATTTTTTACAACCCCAACGGTTACTGATGTCCCAACATTTAAAACTAAAGTTTCACCATTCCTAACACTTTCAACTTTTGCAAGTTCTGCTGTGCCTACAGCATATTCAAAAAGTGATACTTTGAGAGTTAAGTCTTTTCTTACTTCTGGTAATTGTCCAGGTTTACCTGCAATATTACCTATAAGACCATCAGCCTTAGTTAATGCAGGGTCGAGTTTTGAGCCTACACCTACAAGCCCTCCGCAACCAACCTCTTCAACATTTCTACCACCAGCCTGGAGACTTACAATTGACGTGTAAAGGTTTTCATACTCTTCGCTAGAAGATTTTCTTATTCCAGGCCTTATTTCAATTTCATCTCCAACCCTTAGTTTACCTTCAACAATACTTCCACCAAGAACTCCTCCAACAATGTTTTCAATCTTTGTTCCAGGCTTGTTTATGTCAAAAGACCTTAAAACATGCATAAATGGAGGTTTTGCAGGGTCACGGGGAGGTGTAGGAATATACTTTTCTATAGCCTCTATTAACAGGTCAAGGTTTACGTTATGTTGGGCTGAAACAGGTATTATTGGAGCATTTTCAGCTAAAGACCCTTTCAAAAATTCCCTTATACGTTTATAGTTATCTAAGGCCTGTTCTCTCGTTACAAGGTCTATCTTGTTTTGAACAACAATAATGTTCTTCACACCCAAAATTTCTAAGGCTAGTAAATGCTCTCTTGTTTGTGGTTGAGGTACAGGTTCGTCAGCAGCAATAACAAGGATAGCTCCATCCATAACAGCTGCACCTGAAAGCATTGTTGTCATCAATATTTCATGCCCAGGACAGTCAACAAAGCTTACAGTTCTAAGATAGACTGTTTTTGAACTACAGTTTGGGCAGGTAGGAGATGTTGAGTAACACGTAGGTGGAGAACACACAGGACACTTGTAAAATGATGCGTCAGCATAACCAATCCTTATGGTGATACCTCTTTTAAGCTCTTCAGAATGTCTTGCAGCCCAAACACCTGTTAAACCTTGAATAAGGGTTGTTTTACCATGGTCAACATGACCTGCAGTACCAATATTTACGCATGGTTGGGATGGATGAACTTTTGACAAGAAAACTCCACCAATAGTTTTCAGTATTTAATGAAAGATTTTACTTTCATGCCTTATAAACTCTGCAGGGGATGCCTCTTAAATTTACAGCACCGATTCCAGTCCAAGCTGCGGATTCATCATCTGTAAGAATGTTTATGTTTGACTTATTCCAGCTGAATAAATTCTCTTCTTCTGGAAACCACCAACCATAGGCAGCTATAACAACTCTTGGGTCCAAATCATCTTTTAAAGTTACTTTTTGCTTAATTCTTCCGTTTTTGGTTTCAATATAAATGTAATCACCCTCCTTGATACCAAGTTTGCTGGCTGTTTCAGAACTTATTTCAGCTAAAGGTTCAGGGTAGACCTTTCTTAAAGATTGAACAATTCTATGAGCTGAGTGTGTGAAAAACTCTGATTTATAGTTTGTTAGTATAAACGGATAGCTAGATGAAGTTTTAGGTGTTGGTGAAAGCTTAGGTAGCGGGTTAAGGCTTAAACTCTCAAGTCTGGAGGAATATATTTCAATCTTTTTTGAAGGTGTATTAAAACCCTCCTTCTCAAATTTTTTGTAGGTATTTTTAGCTATTAAAACTCTTTTCTCTTTTAAGTCTTGAAAGCTTAAACCTGATGGCTTAAGAATTATGTTTAATGCTTCTCTATAATCATTCCAGAAGTATTTCTCAAAACCAAGTCTTTTAGCTAACTCGCATATTATTTGAGGATCAGGTAAACATTCACCTGGAGGTTCAACAAGTTTAGGGTAGGATAGTAAAACCTCGGTAGGAGGAGGATAGGGTGAAACTTCATCATACTCAAAAAGGTATGCTACGGGAAGTATGACATCTGCAAGTTTGGCTGTTGGTGTCATAAACAAGTCTAATACAACAATAAACTCAAGCTTTTTTAAAGCTTCATAAACTTTACTTGAATTTGGGAATGTTAAAAGCGGATTGGTACCAATAAATATCGCAGCCTTAATAGCGTAAGGTTTTTCATCCAAAATAGCTTTAAACGCAGCTTGTCTAGGTAGAAATGCAGACATCCTTGCTAGACTATACTCGTCACCAACACTACCAGTTCTTGGAAAATCTTTAAGAAGCATGAAGGCTCCAGGTCTAAGTATAGGAATACGGGCGGCTAAAAGCTCACCTCCAGCAACATCAATACTTCCTGTTAATGCACGCAAGATACAGATTGCTCTAGCAGTTTGAAAAGCATCTAAAGTATGGTCTAAAGCATTCCCCCAAAGAATGATTGAAGACTTATTTTCAGCGTAAAACCTTGTAGCCTCAGTAATACTTTTTCTTGAAACCCATGTTTCCGTCTCTAACTCATCAAACGTTAAAGAGTTTAAGAATTCCTTTAGCTTGTTAAAACCTACAGTCCAACTTTCAACAAAGTTTTTATCGTAAAGCTCCTCCTCTACCATAACCTTTAACATTCCAAGTGCAAGCCAACCATCAGAACCTGGTTTAGGTTTAAGCCATATTTGAGATTTAGATGTAAGTGCAATTTTTCGCGGATTGACAATCATCAACTTAACTCCCTCATCAACATAAGAGGAAATTACAGGTGTTGGAAGTGGGGCACTATTTGTTTGGTTTGGATCGATACCCCAAACAACCATAAGTGAGGGTTTGTTCTCGTAATCTGGTAGAAGAATAGAGCCAAATGTAAATGTAAAGGCTAGGTCTCTTGGCAGATGACAAAGGTTTCCAGGGGTTGCTATGTTTGGAGTTCCATAAACACTTGCAAATCTTTGAGCAAAAGCAAGTTCAAGCCCCTTAGGATCTCCAACGGCTATAAGTAGAGATTTAGCTCCATACTTTTCCCTAACTTCCTTAAGTTTTTCGGCAACAAGGTTTAAAGCTTCATCCATTGAAACATTTCTCCACTTTCCACTCCCACGTTCACCATCTCTTACTAATGGGTGTAAAAGACGTTTAGGGTGGTAAAGTATTTCAGGTATAGCTAAACCTTTAGGACAAATATGTCCTAAACCTGGAAGAGGTGGGTTTGGGTCAGGCCTAACTTTAACAATTTTCTCATTTTCTATGGTTATATTTAAACTGCATCTTCCATGACAAATTCTACAAAAAGCTTTTACATTCATTTTTTGGTCCTCCAACCAATATAATGTCCTTTTAGCTTATAAAATAAGAACACCTCACAAGTTTACGGAGAATGGTTAATTTTTTATCTCCAAGGTATCGGCACATCATCAAGCCTCCATCTAGGTTTAACAAAGCTTTTTTCAATGTCAACTTTAACTCCACATTTTAAGGCTAAAACCCCAACCCAAGCTATTTGGGCACCGCAATCACCACTAAACTCTTTAGGCACAGTATAAAATTTTGCCTTATGTTCATCGGCAACCGTCTTAAGCATTGATTGAAGTCTTCTATTGGCGGCCACTCCTCCAGCTAGCAGAAGTTCATCTTTTTCAAGAAAAGCTAAAACTCTTTCAGCAGTCTCCGTTAAGGCTGTAAACGCAACTTCTTGAAGAGAGAAGCTTAAATCTTCCCTACGATATCGGCCTTCCTTAAACTTGTTTAAGGCTGCTGTTAAAAGACCGGAGTAGGATACGTTGTTACCTTTAACAGTTAAAGGTAAGTCTATAAAGGTTTTACCTTTTTCGGCATCAGCCTCAACTAACGGTCCAGCGGGAGATGGAAAACCTACATTTCTACCGTAGGTATCAAACAAGTTTCCAAGAGTTATATCCTCAGTTTCACCAAAAATTCTCCATCTTCCAGCCATAAAAGCTGTTAAACATGTATGACCTCCTGAAACAAGAACAACAAGCGGATCTTTTGCACCCGTGGTAAGAATTGCAAGCTCAATATGACCTATAGCATGGTGAACAGGTATTAAGGGGATGTTAAGGTGGGATGCTAAAGCTCTTGCGGCAGTTGCTCCTGTTCTTAAGCATGGACCTAAACCTGGCCCTTGAGAAAAAGCTACTGCGGCTAAATCTTTAAGCTTAACATTGGCTTTTTTAACAGCTTCACGTATTATTTTAGAGGCTACTGCTGAGTGATGTTGAGCACTTTCTCGCGGATGAATACCTTTACCGGGCGGAGGCTGATACATACTTTTCTCGTTTGAAATTATTTTGCCATCAAAAGATACTACACTAACCCCGTAAGTGTGGGCTGTACTTTCAATACCTAAGCAAAACTTTTTTGGCAAATTTTCTCAAAATACTAGTTGATGCTAGCAGAAGATAAAATGGTTTTGCTTAGGAAGGGAGCTGAGGCGAATATATATCTAGCCTCGTTTATGGGTTTTAAAGTTGTAGTTAAGAGAAGAATACCTAAACTCTACAGAATTAGGGAGGTTGATTATAAAGTTAGAGAATATAGAACTATACATGAAGCTAGGTTACTTAGCGAAGTTAAGAAGTTTGGTGTTCCAACACCAGCAATCTACTTCGTAGACAGGGAAAACTTTGATATAATTATGGAGTATATTGAAGGTGTAAGATTGAAAGATTATCTTCAAAATATTAGAGAAGTAAAAAACTTAAAGGAGACATGTTTTAAGTTTGGATACTTAATAGGTAAACTTCATAAAAATGGAATTATCCACGGAGATTTAACAACATCAAATGTCATATTAACAGAAAAAATGAAGATGTTTCTAGTAGATTTTGGTTTAGGTTTTTATTCTGAGAATATTGAAACTCAGGGTATTGATTTACATTTGCTTAAACAAGTTTTTGAGGGTTTTCACCACAACGTGGCAACAGAATGCTTTAAAGCTGTTTTAAACGGATATGGAAAAGTCGTAGGCAATAGGAGAAGAGAAGTAATTGAGAAGAAGCTTAAGGAGATTAAAAGTAGGGGAAGATACATTCCAGCAGAGGAAAGATACCAATACATCTAAAAGTAAAAATTTTAGTTGTTAAAATAGTGGTAAACCTCCAGTTACCTTATTAACAAGGTTTAAGGGTGCAGGACCAATAGCTAAACATGTAACTGTGCCTGGAGGAAGCTCCGTCAACCCTTTATCCTCAATTAAAGCAAGTGGTAAACCTAGCTTTTCAGCTTTAACTTTAATCTCATAAATCTTTTCTAACGACTCAACCTTCAAAATAACCTTTCTTTGCCCCTCTTTAAGCCATTTTTCAGCCCATTCTACGTGACTTTTTCTAGTCTCTTCATATGCTGAAACTGCTGCATGAGCAACTTGTGCACAAATTTTTCCTTTAGAGATTTTTAAATCGTCCCTAATAATGATGTTCTGAGTTAAACTGAATTCTTCAGACATTTAACCTCGCCTCTATAAACATAAAAGTTAAAGCATCATTTTTGATGGCTAACTTTATTTAATTTTACGCTAATCAAGATGAAAAACCTGGTAACATATATATACTAGTGTTAAAGGTAGATTTGTTAATAGTTTAAAGCCAAGTTTAGGAGAAGAAGGATGAGTAGTGATATAAAAATACCTAAATGTAGTTGGTGTAACAGACTTATTATTCCCAAAGAAAACTTTGTTAAATTTCCATGTCCAAATTGTGGGGGAGTAACCATTGTTAGATGTAGTAAATGTAGAGAATTGGGGAGGCCTTATAATTGTCCAAAATGCGGTTTTCGAGGACCGTAGAATATTCAAGGTTAACAATAGACGGTTAAGAGTTTTCCTTTATAACTCAAATTAGCTTCAACATAGAGTTTTCCTAGATTTTAAGCTTCCAGACAACCTCTTACCTGTCTTGTTATCTCTTTTTGAAGAAAACAATCACAATCGATATCCCGCGCCAAGAAGCTATAAACCTCAAAATAGGTAAGTTATGCACAAGGAGATACAAAAAGTTAAAATTTGTAATCTCGAAACTAGGCTTTTCAAATTTCTCTTAGGTATACCACTACTATCCAGAATTTATTAAAAACATGAGAAATTTGCTTGCTTAAGTAAACAAAAACTTCATAGCTATAAGATTTTTTCATTATAAAAGAGAATAATAAGGTAGGCTTAATGATTTATACGTGAGAAACTGACTATAATTTTGTTAAGAGTCCTTTCAGGGATGCGGTGAAATTTATGGGTAAGGTTGTAGCATCCTTTAAAGTTTTTCCTGAAGATGTTAATGTAAATCTTGAAGAAATTAAGAGGAAAATTGAAAAGAAGCTTCCACCCGAAGCGTTCATCCATAAATTTGAGGAGGAACCTGTAGCTTTTGGTTTGAGGGTTGTAATAGCACATATAATTCTTCCAGAGGATGTTAGTGGAGAAATGGATAAAATTGAAAATATTTTAGGTGAAATTGAGGGTGTAAGTCAAGTTCAATTTTTAATGGTTAGGAGAGTTTGATTTTATTTGAGGTTTTACAAGCTTTCCACTAGGTTTGCCTACAATTTCTCCATTCTCCATGACAATACTGCCTCTAACAATGGTGTAAACAGGTTTAGCTTTAACAGTCCAACCATTAAAAGGCGTAAACCCTGATTTACTATGAAGTTTATCAGCCTTAATTTTTTCTTCAACACCAAGCTTAACAATGGTTAAATCTGCATCAGAGTTAACCTTAATACACCCCTTTAACGGATATAAACCGTAAACCTTCGCAGGATTTTCACATAAAAGTTTGGTAAACTGGTTTAGGTTTAATCTACCATCAACAACCTGGGTTAACATTAATGGTACAAGTATTTCAACACCAATGAAACCTGACGAGGCTTCCCAAACATCGTTTTTAAACTTTTCATCGTAAGTGTGAGGGGCATGGTCACTTGCAATAGTATCTATAACACCTTCATGAATCCCTCTCCAAAGAGCTTCAACATCATGCTTAAACTTCAGTGGAGGGGTAACTTTAAAAGCTGTTGAAGCAGAACTTAATTCTTCTATGTTTAAGAGAAGGTAATGTGGACATGTTTCGCATGTAACATTTCTAAGTCCTCTACCTCTAACTTCGCCTAAAACTTTAACTCCATCCCTTGAGCTTACATGACATACATGGATTTTTGCGCCAACTTTTTCCGAAATTGAAGAAACCCTAGCAATAGCTTTAGCTTCAACATAGCCAGGCCTAGCTTCGGTATAAGCATAAATATCCTTCCTACCCTCACATCTAACCTTATTGGTTAAAATTATGATATCATCAAGATTTTCAGCATGAACAGCTACAGGTAAACCTAGTTTTTTTACAATATTAAAAGCATTATAAAGAAAATCATCAGTTACATGTTTTCCTAAAAAATCAGCCATAAAAAGCTTAAAACCTAAAACTCCGGTTAACTTAGAAATCTCATCAATATTTTCAGTTGAAAGAAGACCTAGAAAGCCATAATCAACATATGATTTACTCTTAACAGCTTCAATCTTAATCTTGAAAGATTCAAGGTTGGTTAAGGGGGGTATGGTGGTAGGCATGTCAACAACCACTGTAACCCCTCCAGCAGCTGCAGCCATGCTTCCAGTAGAAAAATCTTCCTTGTAAGTTAATCCTGGGTCTCTAAAATGTACATGGGAATCTATTACTCCTGGAAACGTTAGAAGCCCTTTACAGTTTAGCTTTAAATCAGCTTTAGGTAAGTTGGCATCTTTAGCTATTCTAACAATTTTTCCGTTTTTAATAGCCAAACCCGCTTCAACAATTGTTGAAGAAAAAACAAGCTTAGTGTTTTCTATGGTAAGGTCAGCTAGAGACAAAAACATCCAGTCCTTAATCTTAAAAAAGATTAAAAATATGTAGCTGACACTACTTCTGTTTACAAGGAAGCTACATTCTTGTGCTGTTGTTTTATTTGATATGCTAAACGAGTTGTTTCATTAAATATTGTATCATCAGCCAAAGCTACACAATGACCAGCGGTTCTTCTAATTTCACGAATTAACGCTGTAAGTTTAACAGCAACTTTAACATCCTTAATACCCTTAAAAATCTCCGCCGTTAAAACTTCATCAAGCTTACGAATTTCATTCATCCTATCCATGATTTCACTTGCAAGCTTAGCATCTCTTTCTAAGAAGGCTTTGAAAACGTCCATAACCATTTTATAACCTTCATCAATAATTTTTGATAGTGTCTTAGATATTGTGCCTTCATCATTCAAAGAAAAGTTTAACTCTACCAGTTCTTTGCATATTCTCCCTATTTGGGATATATGGTAGATTAAACGACTTACATCCCTTGCGGTAATAGCAAGAATAATACATTCGGCCGCGTTTTCTATTCCAAGGCTTTTAGCAATTATTCTGTCAGAGTATGAGAGCATAAGTTGCCTAACAATAAGCCTATAAAGCTTCATAGCCTCATTAGACCTTTCAATAGCATCCTCAGCAAGCCCTAAATCTTTATCCCTTAAAGCCCTTACAGAATCAATGTAAATTGAAGATGAAAGGTTACAAACCCTGCTAAATATACTTTCAAGAGGAAAACCTGCAGGATCCACTATTGCTCTAAGACTAAGTCTATTTGAAGTTTCATCAGCTATTTCAACACCAATAAGTTCTGATACTGTTGTTTTAACAATTTTTTTGAATTCCTGTTCAATTCTTCTATCAGACTCAACATTTATGATGTCAGACCCACTCATGTAATGGGCTTTTATAAATAGGTCTAAAGATTTTGGAGAAGTTTTCTCATCAACTTTAAAAGTTGCAACTTTTACACGTGTACGTGAAAGTTCAACAGGTACAATTCTAATGGAGCCATCCTCTTCAAGAAACATGTTAACCATTCCGCCTCTTTTAAGCCCAACTTCCCTAGACCAATCCTTAGGAAGAACTACAAAAAAGCTTCCACCAGCACTTACCTGGAGCTTCCTTGTTTCAATAGATTGTTGCTCTCTACCTAGCATAGGCTATTCCTCCAGCTATCAGTAGTATATTTATGCAATATTTATCTTTTTCTATTTGAACAACATACAATTAGAATGATTTTATAAAATAAACCTAACCAATAAAATTTTTAAGGAAAATAGATTGTTAAAAAGTTTTATCTACAATTAAAGCAAAAACATCATAGATGGTAAAAATTTAAATCATGTATAAGAAAACGTATCGTAAATTTTTAAGTGACACCCCTAAGCAATTCAGATGAAATTAAGTATAGAATTACAATCCTAATTTTAGCACCTATGCAAGGCAACAAACTTCTCAAGAAAATTTTTGAAGCCCCGGGCGGGATTTGAACCCGCGACCGGTGGCTTACGAGGCCACCGCTATAACCGGGCTTAGCTACCGGGGCTGATGTTTAACCTCTAAAATATTCGTTCTTACTTAAGATTTTTAAACTCAATGCTTCTTAGATTTTTTGATGCTTAATGTCTGCTAAGCCTGCATTCCAGATTGGTGAAAGGAAAATAATTGAAATTTTTCTTAAGGTTTTTGGTAAACCAGAAATTAAGCACATACCGATTGGCGATGATGTTGCAGGATTTGAAATTAATAAAAATTTGTGGGTAATCTTAAAGGTGGATTGTTTTGTAGATAAAACCGACATGCCTCCTGGTATGAGCTTCAGGCAGGCTGGGTGGAAAGCTATGATTATGAGTATAAGCGATTTTGCATGTAAAAACGTGATACCTAAAGTAGCGCTTGTAAACATAAATCTCCCATCCAACATGGATAAAAAAAGCTTAACTGAGGTTGCCCTAGGATTAAAAGATGCCGCAAAAATGTATGGAATTTATATTTTAGGGGGAGATACAAATGAAGCTTCAAACCTCACAATAACCACGATAATTTCAGGATTGGCGAGGTTTAAAGATATCATTTTAAGAAGTAAGGCAAAACCAGGAGACCTTCTAGCCGTTTCAGGAAAGTTTGGTAAAACGAGCTGTGGATTAAAAATTCTTTTAGAAAATTTAAATGCTCCGGAAGAAATCAAAAAAAAATTGCTTAAAGCTGTTTATAAGCCTAAAGTTAAACTTAACCTAGGATTTAATCTTAAAAAGCTTGGTGTAACATCATCCATAGATTCAAGCGATGGACTTGCATGGAGTCTTTATGAACTCTCAAATGCAAGCAATGTTGGCTTTATAATCAAAAAGCTCCCAATAGCTGAGGAAGCCAAAATTTTTGCAAAAATCAACAAGCTTGACCCCATAGACTTAACATTTTACGGAGGAGAAGAGTATGAAGTGATTGCAACTTTAAACCCAAAAATTTATGAAAAAGCTAAAAATGAGTTTAAAAGAAAATTCATGGTAATAGGAGAAGTGGTAAAGGAGAAAAAAATTGTTTACATTGAAAATGGAAAAGAAGTAAAAATTAAGCCTAAAGGATGGGAACATTTTAAAATGAACAAAAACCCACTTCCTCACACTTAAGAGGTTTGAGAAACAGAGTTTAATTCTAGTTTGCTATAGCTGTAAGGGTAAAAATAAGTTTTCTCGGGTTTTATTAAAGTTAAATTTTGTGTTTTTAATCCATTCATCTCCTCAATTGAGGTAGGAGGGGATAGTTGATACAAGACACGGTATGAACAGCATACCTAGAAAGAAACTTGAGAAGTTGATGCCAAACCGATTGAGAGAAAAAGGTTTAGGGGTATTTGGTGGATATGCTGAAAGAGATATAAGTGATGTTGGGACGGAATTCTTGGAAGAAAAAGAACAGTAACCGTGATTACAAGGATGAGGTTGCTTTTGTTTTTCACAACTTAAATATCCTGCCCTTTCAGAGTTCATGGTATGCGTCGCAAAATAGGGATTGCTAAAATATCTAAGTTTCTCACCCTCTAGCCTGTTAATCTAGCACGACTACCGTCTCTTAAAGTAAATCTCAAGTTATTTAGGACGTACAAACAAAATAAACTTCTACAAAATTATGAAAACCTAGGATTTGCTGAAAGCCTAAAAAGACTTCTACAATATACTGTCTGATTTACATGAACTAAGTTTATCATAAACATCCAAAAGTTAAAGAATTTGAAACTAAAAAGGTGGCGGGCTCGGGGGGATTTGAACCCCCGATCTCCAGCTCCGAAGGCTGGCGCGTTTTCCATGCTACGCTACGAGCCCGCTTATATGGTTTAGAATGGTTTAACTAGTAGGAAGGCTTATCTATCTTAAAATTGTTAGCTTTTTTTAGTTAAGGTTATGGTTTAAGGCTTGCTGGTGCAGAAGGCATGGAAACGCATACTAGAGATTTGGAGTTTAGACTTATGACCATTAAACTCTTGAACACGATTAAAAGAAAGCATACTTATAGAGAAATTTCCCAGTGGACAGGTTTACCTGTAACTGTTTTAAGTAGATATGTTAAGGGGCATGTTTTACCTACATCTAAAAGAGCTAGAGAGATATGGGCAGCTCTCCAAAAAATTGCAAACTTAGAAGATACGTTAATTTCAAGGATTAAGTTTGATGAGATGGGATACTTTGATAACACCCAAATAGTTTACGATGTCCCTCTTCTACGTCTTGCAGCACAATACGCAATATCAAAATTTGCTGGTAAAAGAATAAATAAGGTTTTAACACCCGCAGTTGATGGAGTACCTTTAGCAACTTTAATAGCAAATTCGCTGGATGTTGACCTTGTTATTGCTAAAAAAAATAAGGAAATAGGAGTTAAAGAGTATATTGAGGAGAACTATATACCGCAAAACTTAGGGGTAATCTTAACATTTTATATTCCAAAAGATGCAATAAGAAAAGGAGATAGTATTCTTGTTGTTGACGACGTTATTAGAACAGGAGAAACACAACAAGCATTAATTCAACTTGTAAACAAGGTTAAAGCTGAACTTGCAGGAATTTTTGTTCTTATAGCCGTTGGAGAGGATTGGAAAAAAAGACTTACAGTCCCGCCAAACTGCATGGTTGAAGTTTTAGCAACAATTGAAAAAGAACGCTAAGTAACAAGGAAAATTTATAATTTTAGATTAAGTTTTTAATTTCTTCAGTTAAAGGTTTAATTACACCCTTTTCAGTAATTATTCCAGTTATAAGTTCAGGAGGGGTTATATCAAAAGCTGGGTTTAAAACTTTTACATTTTTAGGTGTTATCCTCCTACCCATACACGTTAAAACTTCTTCAGGTTTTCTTTCTTCAATTATAACATCTTCAATACTACCTCTAGAATCTATGGTTGAAGTTGGAGCTGCAACATAAAAAGGTATACTATGCTTTTGAGCTAAAACAGCAATAGTATATGTTCCAATCTTGTTTATAACATGACCTGAAAGAAGAACTCTATCAGCCCCAACAACAACTTTATGCACTAAACCTTTCCACATAACATAACCAACCATGTTATCGGTAATTAAAGTAAATGGGATTTTTGCTTTTTTAAGCTCAAAAGCTGTAAGTCTTGCACCTTGAAGTAAAGGTCTAGTTTCAGTTATTATAACATTAATCTTCTTACCTTGCGTAAAAGCAGCCTTAATTACGCCTAAAGCTGTTCCGTATCCTACCGTTGCAAGCTCACCAGCATTACAATGCGTTAAAACAGATTCACCATCATTAATAAGTTCAGCACCTTTAAAGCTGAGTTGACGATTAACCTCATAATCTCTATTAACAAGTTTAAGACATTCATCCATAACATGTTTCTTAAGCTTCTCTACACTTCCATCAAACTCCTCTGCAAGTTTTAACACGTAGTCTGTTGCATTAAAAAGATTTACCGCTGTTGGACGTGTACTCCTTATAAGACTTGCAGTTTTTTTAAGTTCACTAATAAAATCATCAACGTTCTTAGCTTTACTATAATAGGCTGTTTGCGCTAAAGCTAATGCCGCGGCGGCGCCTATAAGCGGGGCGCCCCTAATTTTCATGTCTTTTATTGCATCTGAGATTTCTTTTGGAGTTCTAAGTTTAATGTATACAAGCTTTTCTGGAAGTTTTGTTTGGTCAATTGTTACAACTAAGCCTCTATTCCATCTAATAGTTTTCATTTTAACCCAAAAATTTAAACTAACACTCTACCTAATAGAGTTTGCTTATTCCTATAAAGTTTTTAGCTTAAATACGTTGTCAGTAACTAAATTTTATGGGATAAAATTGAGTGAAAAAAAGCTGATTAAAGGATTTTTTTCATCAAAACTTGGCAAAGTTTTTGTTAAAGATGAGGAGAGTGTAAGGGTTCTACTTGAAAAAGGTTATGGAGAAAAGATTGAAAACGCTGTGGAGCTTGAGCCATACGAGGTTTTATATCTTGTATATGAGGGTTTGTTAGAAGTTTATGATGAAGAAACAGGAGAAAAAAATGATGGAAAAAAGTTACTTAAAATTTTTTCCCAGCAGAATGGGTTAGCATGGTCTAAGTATCTTGTTTATAGAGACTTACGTAAAAGGGGGTATGTTGTTAAAAGCGGTTATGGTTATGGGGTTGATTTTAGAGTTTATGAGAGAGGAGAGTATAACAAGAAAGCTGCAAAATACCTTGTTTGCAGTATTTTTGAGGGGGAGCCTGTACAAATTAAAGCTTTAATGAACGTTTTAACTAGCGCAAGTAATGTTAAAAAGGAAGTTATTCTTGGAGTTATTGAACGTAGAGGAGAGGTTGTATACTATTCTCTTTCAAGTTTTAACCCTTAACTGTTAAAAAATCTTTAAGCTTCTCAAGCTTAACCTCAAATTCTTCAAATCGATTCATATCCTTAACTTTAACCGCACCTCTCTCCAACTCCTTTTCACCAACGATAATCGTAAAGCTAAAGTTAAGTTTACTAGCATGCTCAAGCTGTTTTTTAAGTGGACGTTGTCTAAGGTCAAAATCTGCCGAAAAACCCCAGCTTCTAATTTTTTCAACAATCTCCAAAACCTTTCCACGAACATTTTCATTTACAGCTGCAACAAACACTTTACCAGATTTTTCAATTTTTGGAAGAAGGTTTGCCTTTTTTAATGTTAAAATCAATCTTTCAATTCCACCTGCAACACCTGTAGCTGGGAGGTCTCTACCATAAATTTTGCAGAGACCATTATATCTTCCACCTGCAACCACTGCTCCAACATCAACTTCAGCTTTATCGTACACCTCAAAAACAACACCATCATAGTAGCCTATTCCACGAACGATTCCCATATCTAAAATACACTTACTATTTTTTCCAAAAGCCTTGAGAAAGTCAATAACGCTTTTAAGCTCTCCTAAGCCATTTAAAGCCTTTTCATTCTTTCCTACAAAATCAGTAACTTCGTCTAAAACTTTGTTAGGTTCCCCTTTAATTGAAACAAAACCTAAAACCTTGTTTAAAATTTCATCTTTTAACCCAATCCTTCCCAGTTCGCTTAGAAATTCTTCCTCAGAAATTTTTTCATGTTTATCAATAACCCTTAAAACTTGTTCAACCTTACCACCCTCAAAAATGCCAACGCTGTTTAAAAAACCTTCAACAAGCTTTCTACTGCTAATTTTAACCTCAAAATCTTCCAAACCAACTTCTTTAAGAACATCTATGCTTAAAGCTATAATTTCAGCATCAGCTTCAGGCATCTCACTACCAAAGATTTCGGCATCCCATTGGTAAAAACAACGATACCGACCATACTGAGGTTCATCATATCTCCACATATTAGAAATTGCACAAAGCTTTAAAGGTAAAATTAGGTCTTGACGTGTTGCAACCATTCTTGCCAAACCAACAGTTAAATCAAATCTTAACCCAAGCCTTCTTCCAGCTTTATCCTCAAACCAGTAAATCTCATCTCTAATAGACGGTCCACACTTAGCTTCTAATGTCTCAAGGTTTTCTATTGTAGATGGTTCAACAAGCTCAAAGTTGTACCTTTCTAAAACTTTTAGTATTTTTTGTATAACCCATAGTCTAATTTTCATTTCCTCAGCATCAATATCTCTCATACCTCGAGGAGGAGTGTACTCATGGACTGACAAAGTTTATCAACCTAACCTCTAACCCTAACATTAAAGCAAACTATTTTAACTTTAACATTTCTTTTTTTAAATTAATTAAAAAAAAAATATCCTTTGGTGAAAAAAGATGGTTGAGAAGCATAAACATTGTATTGTATGTGGAATATCAATTGACCCGGATAAAGAGCCACCTATTTGTAGCAAAAAATGTGAATACATATGGGGAAAAAGGGTTAGAAGAGAAAGAATAGCGGTAACCCTTCCGTTTATATTTATCATAGCATTTATTGGTGTAATGTTTTTAATTTCAATACTTTCTGGAAGGTAAAATTTTAAGTAAATTTTTTCTCCAAAAAAATTTGGAGACCACTTAAGTTACTAAAAATTTTTGTTGAATGGAATACAATCCATGGACTTGGATTTTTAAGTTTACAAACAGTAAGGGTGGGTTTACCTAGATTTCTTGCATAAAAAAGTTCCATACATGTTCCTGCTGAAAGTGTTGGTAAGTATGCAACAAAAAGGCTGGAAACACCTATATCAAGCAAGTCTCTCTTAATAAATCCTTCTGGAAAAGTATTACGTTTACTATTAAACCTGTAAAAAACTTTTTCACGTTCCCATGCATCTAAAACTTCAAACCCAAGATTCTTAAGAATTCTTTTAAGTTTAACTCTGTAAGCTTGTTTTTTCTCCATACCCTGGATAGGCCCCGCAACGAATACTCTTTTAAGGTTAAACTTCACACCCGTAAAAATGTCAGGTTTATCAGTAACTATTCCATCAACTCCATTTTTAATGAGTATTTTACCATCATCAACATTGTTAACAGTCCAAGCATAAACTTTTAAACCATCTTTATGCAGATTTTCAACAAAATCCTTTGATGCATAACTGTAATGCTGGAAAACAGCCTCAGCCTTAGCATTGAGTGCTTGTTGGGATGGGTTTAAAGGTTTACATTTAAATATGATACCACAAGTAATTTTCTTGTTAAGTGTTTTAACACTTCTTATTATTTGATGATTAAATGATACCATAATGACGTCTTCAACGATTCTCTCTTTTTCTAAAAGTTTTACGATCTTTCTTTCTAAACCCTCAGATTTAACTTCAATAACAAGTTTAACCCTACCTTTAACAGCATTTAAAACCTCCTTAAGCGTCGGGATTTTTTCGCCTAAGGCTAAATTAAGCCTTTTAAGCCTGTTTAAAGTTAAATTTTTAACAAACCCTTTTCCATCACTAACTCTATCAACAAACTCATCATGAATAACAATAAGCTCGCCATCCTTACTTTTCCTAACATCAACCTCAACCATGTCTGCCTTAAGCTTTATGGCGGTTTCAACGGCTTTTAAGCTATTTTCAGGTTCATATGCGCTTGCACCTCTATGAGCAATAATGAGGGTTTTACCCAAAGAATTCACCAACAACAAAGGTTTCAACATAAACTATTAAACCTTTAACACAAACAAAAGCATGGAAAAACTGTTAATTTTTGAAGTTGAGCTTATGCTAAAATAAATGTAGATAAGATTGGATATATGATATTGTTTAACAAGCTTAGAACTTGGTAATAGTGAAACTTTTGGTGTGCCGATACGGCCATCAAGACGAGAATAATTTAATTTTACAAATTTCCAATTTGACAGTTAGTAGATATGGTAAAGATAATAAAAGTAAATCCAATAAATCCTGAAAAAACTGATTAGAGAAGTCGCTGAAATAATTTCCAATGAAGAACTTGTAGCCTTTCCCATAGAAACAGTTTATGGGTTAGTGGCTACGCTTACGGCAGTGAAGCAGTTATTAAGATTTTTAAAGTAAAAAGAAACATTTTCTTTTTCTGCTTCATGTCTTGCGTTAGGTTTATTTTTTAGCAAACTGGTATTTTTTTAAAAAACATTTGTGGAAGTTTTATGGTTAGAATTTCGTCCATACAGTTTAAGGTCAAAAATGTTAAAAATTTTAAAGAGTTTGAAGAACATGTTGAGGAAATAGTGGTTAAGGCTAAGAAGAATAATTCAGAGTTTATTGTTTTTCCTGAATATTTTACAATTGAAGCCGTCACCGCCTATCCTTCCCCAGTTAAGCTTAATGAGGCATTAAAAAGGCTAGCTGAGGAATATTTTGAAGAGTTTAAAGGATTTATGGAGAGTTTAGCTAAAAAATATCAAGTATTTATTGTTGCTGGAAGTACTCCGGAAAAAATTGGAGATAAATACTACAATACAAGCATGTTAATTTCACCTGAGGGAGAGGTTGGCAGATATAGAAAAATTCACCTTCACGCCGCGGATAAGGTTATGGGATTAGATGGACATGGAGAAGAATTAAAGATTTTTGAAACACCTTATGGAAAAACTTCGATAATAATCTGTTATGATTCAATTTTTCCTGAAATTTCAAGAATTTTAAGGTTAAAAGGTGTTGAAGTTCTCTTTGTACCATCAGCAGCACCAGATAAATCAAGCTTCCTAGATTTAAGAAGATGCTGTGAAGCGAGGGTTGTGGAGAACCAGTTTATTGTTGTTCATTCAGTACTTGTTGGAGAGATAAAAACTGAAGAAGAATTTAGATTTTACGGTAAATCCTCAATACTTTATCCTGGTGGAAACAAAGTTTTATCTGATGGAAAAATAGGCAAAGAGCTTGTTGTAGTGGCGAATGTAGATATGGAGCGGGTGAGGTTGAGAATAAAAAATCAGCATGTTATAAAAGATTTAAGACCGAAAATTTACAGTGAGCTTTGCAAAAGTAGCTGGAAAGTTGAATAAAAATTTCTGTTTACTTTACGTGAACCATCTTTTTTAATTCTCCAACAGTTACGAGTTTTTCAGCTACAAAGTCGTGTTTATGGATTGTTTCCTTGCTTAGCTGTTTAAATTTAACAGAAATATTATCAGGTAAGTTTTTAAATTCTTTAATGAAGTTTTTCATCATGAATCTTATACAATCCTCAACAAATCTGGGTTTGTTAACAGCCTGCTTTACAAGCTCAGCTTCATCAACCCTTTTAAGTAAACCATAACTTGAAGAGCTCATAGAATCCTCTATAATTTTTACAAGTTTAAATGCATCAACACTAAAGCCGTCAGGAACTTCCATAATAATCAAACCATAGCTACGCTGCATATGAGTTGCCCATGGAAAATCATTAAGGAGACTTTCATATTGAGTTTTTTTCCTGTTAAACTCCTCCTTTAGCATTTCCTGGGCACAAGGACAAGCAGTTATCCCTTCAACAAGTACACCTATCTTCTTCTTAGTAAAAATTGTACCATCAGATTTTTTGTAAGCTGAAGCCAAAGCAAAAATTTTACATGGTTCATAACTTACCATACCTGTTTTTGGCGCGGTTTTTTTAACCATAGCCTCACCAACAGCCCTAACTTCAGCACGAGTTACATAGTTATGCTTGTTTAGAAGATCTTCAACAATATGTTTACAAACATCTTCAAGCTTGTAGGTTTTACCCGCAAACTTCTCTAAACCCTCAACAATAGTTTCATAATGTCTTGACGCATGAATCCCTCTTTGATTTTTAGGCAAATTTACATATACAGAAAATGTGGGAACAACCAATGTTGGATGTTCACCAAAATAAATAAAACCTATAGGCATTTTTACACCAACAATTCCAACCTTGTCTAATGGAATCTTTATTTGTGGTTGAACGTCATGAACTTCAGGTAAATTTTCTAGGGGATCCACTCTAACCATGAAAAACAACACCACAAAATCTATACACAGCCTCTTAAGGAGAAGTACAACATTCATAATTAAAGATTTTTAAAAACTAAAAAACATCAAAGTCTTGAAGATAACCTCTCCCAGTTTTAAGTGCAATATTTGCTTTTTGAAGTTCAGAGCCAAGATAAATTGCATGGTCTAGAAGGGAAATTAAGCCTTCTTTAACAATTCTTCTACCTAACATCATCGGGTTTGAGCCCTCAAAGATAATAGGCGGCTTATTTTTATCGTAGCTAAAATAGAAAACAACAATTTTCCCTTTTTCCTCGTTAACATAGATTTTAAAGTACCCCCTAGGATCTTTAACATAACCTTCACTTTCCATGTCAACCTTGACCATGCATGCTTTAGACTTCCAGCATTTGAACTCCTTTTTAAGTAGATCTTCGTCCTTTCTAGTTTTTTCCTTAAACCTTAAAAGGTCTATACCAAGATTTTTTGGTGGAACTTGAAGATTTTTTGCAACTGAAACCATTTTGATGGCTGTTGAAACTTCAAAAACGCTTCCTTTAGTTTTGTTGCTGGCTTCGGTTGTAAGTATGATGTTTGCTTTAACATCAAAGGCTAAGAGTGTAAGTAAAAAGTTTAACCCTTGAGAGTCAGCATCAACAAGCTCGGTTATATTTCCAGCGCCAAAAAGCATAGGAATCTTAGGGTTCCTTTTTCTAAACTCAAAGTATCCAAGTATTGAATCAACAAAGTTGTTAATGCTTAGTAGAGGGTCTGCAATTATGTAGTTAAAGCCAAATTTTTTAGCAAAATAAATGTTTTCTTCTAGTACCTTAACCCTTTCAACATAATTTTTAGGAATGTAACCATCTTTAGCTACAGGGGTTACAACAACTGGTGTTTTAAGGATTCTGTCATCCTTAGAGAGTTTTTCAACATTTTCACTATTAATACTTAAAATAAGGTTTGCACCAGCTTTAACAGCAGCTTTAATCTCATTTACATTAACAGAGTCTATGCTTATAGGCTTACCTAAGTTTTTAGATAAAAATTTAACTAGACTATAAGCTTTTTCGGGTTTTTCGTCACCTGCTTCCATGCCTACATCAATAATGTCGGCTCCATCTTTAACGTACTTTTTAGCCTTATCCAAGACTTCGCTCTTTGGAAGGGAGGGGGCGTTAACAATCTCCGCCATAACAATTGGTAAGGTTTTACTAGAAGCGTAAACATTTTCTCCAGAAAAGCTTTTGTCTTTAAACCTTAAAGATTTAACACCAGCTTGCCAGCATTTTTTAAGTTTTTCACTTAAAAGTTCACATGCTGGTTTAACTGTTGAAAGCTCAAGCTTATCTATGTTTTCAAGGATTAGTTGAAGGTCTACTGCATGTTTAGGTCCTTTAAAAACGGCTACACCTAGGCTTTTTGAAATTTCAGCTACAGAACCTTTAATCATACCTGGAACAAGTATAAGGTTATAACCGTCAATGTTAGCCTCTTTAAGCTTTCTTAAAATGTAGGCTGGAGTTAAAAAAGCTGCAACCTGAATAGGTAAAACCAGCACATCAGCCTTAACACTGCTTTTTTTAACCTGTTTTTTAACAGCACCTTCTGCAAGTAAACCTGTAACTATAAGAATTTTCTTATTCAACTCGGTCTTTAACCCCTATGTAAATTGTTAAAAAAGCTATGATAAGAAGGAGGAAACTTAAGGTTAAGGGTAAAGCTAGGCTTTCTAAGCCTACCAGATAAGTTACCATAAAAAGTATTAAAGGGAATAAACTTACAACTAAGCCAACAAAAACTACTGGCATAAGTTTGATAAGGTTGGAAGGTATGTTTATAGTCAAGGTTTCACCACCAACCTTAAAAGCCACATAAAGCTCAAAAAGTATTCCAGCAACAATTGCAGGTTGAAAGGTAAAGAAAAGTGCAAGGAAATAAAAACTAAAACTTTTAGCAATAAGAAAAGTTGAAACTACCGTTAACGTTGGGGCATAAACAACTGTTACAAGTAAAGCTTTAGAGAAAATTATTGTTCTTAGACTTAGGGGTAGGGTTAGTGGATAAGCGTTTGAAGAAACATCACCCCCAAGAATGTATGGAGTAAGAAAAGCAAAAATTGCAGCTAAGCTTGAAAAAATGAAAAAAATATCATTTAAATTGATGCTATTCTTCCAGCTTATTGGAAGGATAATAGAACCAATAAAAACTATGGGAAAAATAAAGGCTAAAAATTGCGAGGGATCTCTAGACATAATTTTAAGGTCTTTTAAAATTAAAGCTTTAAATACGCCTCCACTAAACCATACCCAAACATTTTCCACCAACTTTAAATCTTTCCTGAAAAACTTAACTCCTTCACCTGTACAGATTTTTGTTAAAGTTTTTCCAGCCCATTTACTGCCAAAAAAACCTAAAAGGGTGTAGAAAGTTAAAGATATGAGAAGCAGCAAATAATGGCTGGAAGTAAAAACAGAATGTGGTTTAAAGTTTGCAGTTAATGATGCCAACAAGCTTAATGGTAAAGGATATATTAGGTATGCAAGCCTATTTGAAGTTAAAGCCTCTTTAAGAAAGGCTACAACAAGGTTTATCGTGAAGGGTTTTGATATAAAAATAAACCATATGAAACCTACACCCGCAAAACCCAGTGCCCATAAAAACATTAAAAAAATTCTTAGAAGAGATTTAGCTTTTGAAGAAGTAAAAACAAGAAATCTACTGTAAAATATTTTTGAAAACCAAGTTATGCATAGAAAGGCAATCAAGATATTTATAAGACTTACAAATATAATGGATAAAAATGCAAAAACTGACATTGACAGATAACCATAAACTATTGATAATGGGACAATAAGTAGCATAAGTGGAATGTCAAAAAATGAGACAAAAGTTGCTGATGGAAGCTTTGCCAAGTCGTTAGGGGATATGGGTAGGTGGTTAATAGCTAAGAAGACTTTAGAAGTATACATTGAAATTATAAGGTTTAAGCCAATAAAGATTATGAAGAAGAAGCTTAGAAGTAGGTATAGCGTTATCAGCGTTACATCAAAAAAGAAAGCATCCTCAGGGTTAAATAAATCTAATCTTAAAAAACTAAGGTAGATGGATAAAAAAATGAAGATTCCTGTTAATGAAATTCTACTAAGCTTGCTATCTCTAAGTGAGAGTTTTATTGCTGTTTTAAGATCACCCTTAAATATTCTTTTTTCAAACGAAGCTTTAAAAATAGCTTCTTTATAGAGGATTTTGCCGATTTTAAATATTTCTTTAAACTTCACTGTTCATTAAAAGCCTCACGTAAAGCTTTAACAGTTTCAGCTACAAGCTTATCTTCCTCAATTACTCTTAAAAGTATTTCTTCAAGGGAAGCATCAGCCTCACGTATAAGTTTTCTTAACTCTTCAACAGTTCCTTCAGCAATAATTTTACCTTTGTTAATTATACCTATTCTTGTACAAAGTTTTTCAGCAACCTCTAAAATATGGGTTGAAAAAAGAATTGCCCCTCCTTTTTCAACATGTAACCTCATCAAGTCCTTCAATATTCGTGAAGACTTAGCATCAAGACCAGTCATAGGTTCATCAAAAATTAAAAGAGGGGGATCGTGTAAAAGAGCTGAAATTACTGCTATCTTTTGCTTTATTCCTGAAGAAAGAGAAGCTATTGGAGTGTTAAAATAATCTTTAATTTCAAAAGCTGATACAAGCTGGTTTAAACGTTTATTAGCAAAATCAAGATTTAAACGTCTGATGGAAGCGATAAACTCGAAAAATTCTTTAGGTGTAAGAGTTTCAAGAAGTAAAACGTCCTCCGGAACATAGCCAACTAAACTTTTAACCTTTACAGGATCCTTTAAAGGTGAAAAATTAAAAACCTTAACCAACCCCTCCGTCGGCTCTAAAAGACCTAAAATGATTTTTAAAGTTGTAGTTTTACCAGCACCATTTGGACCTAGAAGACCGTAAATCTCACCCTTTCTAACTTTAAAGGAAACTCCGTTTAAGGCTTTAAAGCCATTATATACTTTAACAAGATTTTGAACTTTGACAACAATGTTGTAGTTGTTTAACTTGGAAGTCAACTCTAAATTTTAAAATACCAAGATATAGAAAAACTTTAAGAAACTGTTTACCAACTTTATCCAGCATGGAACTATCTTTTTAACTTGCAAGATCCTTGTAACTTATTTTTTTAACACCTTTAATTTCTTCACCATTAGAAGTTAAATTTAAAATTTCAGCTCTAGCCCATGTTGAAAGCCATTCAATAAGCGTTTTAGCTATTTTAAGCTTTAAGATTTTAATTTTTAAAGCCTTAGGATTAAGCATGTAAAAATCTTCAGGTTTAGAATAAACACCAATCCTACTACCAAAATTCATTCCAGCTAAAATGATCTTTTTTACATTAAACTTTTCACCTAAAAAAACGCAGCGATCTCCGTCAGTAAATCCTCCAAAATTGTAAACTCTTGCTACAGGTTTGACTTGAGTTGTTCCTAAAACTTTTTTAAATGCTGGTACATAGGTTTTTAAAGTATCAATGTTATCGCCATGAGCATGGACAATGGGAATTGAACCTAGTTTTGAAGCTTTAAAAATATCTTCTAATCTTCCATCAAGGTCAGTTACTATGAAGTCGGGGACTAATCCGACTCTTAAAACTGGGGTTGTTGCACCATCAGCAGCAGCAATTAAACATTTCTTGTAGAAACCTGAATTTAAAACTTTTTGAAGGTCATCTTCAACACTTGGACCTGCACCAACCACAAGTAAGGTTTTTTTGGAAAACTTTTTAGCTAAATCGTTTACCTTTAAATTTTTGTTGAGAATAAGTCTGCTTAAAACGTAGGCTGATTTTTGGTCTAGCTGTCTATTTAAACCCAACATTCTGGCTATTCTACCATACCAAAACCACCAATCTTTGAGTTTGAATTGTGAAGTCAACTTTAAACCCAAATTTTAGATAGATTTTATTTCCCATTAAGTTTAACCTACAGTATTGTGGGTAATTTGACTAAAAAATGGTTTATAAAATTTGGTTTAACACCAGATAGCATTTTTGAAGCTATAGTTTCAACTTATAATCCAGATGGCTCATGTAATGCGGCACCTATGGGTATAGTTGTAAGAAAAAGTGGCACGGTTTTGGTAAGACCCTATATTTACACACAAACATATAAAAACTTAAGGTATTGGAGATGTTGCACCATAAATTTTACATGGAAACCTGAAGTTTTTTTTAAAACAACGTTTAAACGTGTGAAGGGTATCAAAATTCCGTCAGCATGGTTTGAAAATTCCAGAAATATTCACGCTCCAATACTTAGAGTTGCCGATGGTTATGTTGAGGCTAAAGTTTTAAGATTTAAAGCTTACGGTGATAGGGGACTTTTTTTGTGTAAAGTTTTAGCTTCAAAAATTAGATCAAGACCGCCTTTAACATATTTTAGAGCTATCCCCGCAACTATTGAAAGCATCATTCATGCTACAAGAATTTTAAAGTTTAGTGAAGAAGGGGAAATTGGGAAGGTTAAGGAGCTTTTAAAAATTGTAAACCATTATGATAACCTTGTTAGAAGAGTTGCGCCAAAATCAAGCTTAGTAAGGGTTATGGATGAGCTTAAAAAGATTTTAGATGAATAAAAATTTTTAATGTTGCCTATCTCACATAAACCTTACATATAGCTGGTGGGTTTAATGATTTATTCTTATGATGTTGGAAGTTTACCGTTTGAGGGAGACTATAAGAAATTTTTGGCTGAGGCTTCAAAGCTTGGAGAATATTTTAAGACTAAAGTTGTTGAGACCTTTGTTGATAAAGTTAAGGCTGGAGTTGACATTCCAAACTACCCCCAATTTAGAGATATGAATGAAATGTTTCTTGAAATGATTGATGGTCTCATTAAGATTGACGGAGAATTCTTAGCTGGAAGAAACTTAAAAATTAAGGATAATGGCTTTATCCCTGAAGTTAAAGTTTTAAAGGATAACCTAAAGGAAATTTACGAGAAAGTTAATTTTAAAGTTGAAGTTAAAGTTTGCATCACGGGACCCCATACACTTTCTTACATGTTTAAATACAGGAACCCTGAGCTTTTCCTACAGCTTGCAAATGTTTTAGGAGAAATTGTGGAAACAAATATTTTTAACGTGAAAGAGGGCGCGGTTAAAATTGTTAGTTTAGATGAACCACTTTTTGCTGTTGTTGATGATCCAAAAATTGACTACGGCTCTGAGGGTAGAGAGGCTTTAGTTAAAGCTTGGGAAAAAATATTCTACAAGGCTTACTCAAGAAATGTTAAAACAGCTTTACACTTACACAGCACTAGGGATGAGCTATACTTTGCAGTTGAAAATTTAAAAATTATTGAAACACATGTTGAAGATTCATTTTACTTTTCAAAGCATGTAAAAGATATGGTTGAAAAAAATGATAAACTTATTAAGGCAAGTATCTCTATAACAGATTTTGATAAACTTCTTCAACAAAATCTTGAGAAACAATGTCCCGGTAAGGGTAGAGATTTTATTCTTAGGAAAATTGGTGAAATTTGGAATAAAATTAGAGGAGGAAAAGTAAATCCTGAAAAGTTTCTGGAGGATAAAGAAGTTTTAAGAAAGAGACTTGAAAAAATTGTAGAGTTTTTTGGTGTTGAGAGAGTTCCATATGCCGGGACGGAATGTGGTTTAAGAGGATTTCCCACCTACAATGTAGCGTTAAAATGTCTAGAAAATGTTTCAAATGTTGTTAGAGATTTTAGGAAAACAGGTATTTAGAAAAACTAGTTTAACTCTTTCCGCCAACAAGCCAGTTTTGTCCTGGAGACCTTTTTAGGATTACACGTTTTTCATAGTTTCTCCTATTCCTATGCTTAGGTATTGGAGATTTCTTCTCTCTTGCAGGAATCTTAGGGGTTTGCATCCTAACTTTACCAGCTTTTGTAAGTGAACCATGAGTTGGCATAACTTAATCACCAAACTAGAGAATAATGTACAGGTATTTTAACGTTTACTAAACTTTAATTCTTTTACCAGAAGCATTCCTACTACAAACTCCAAACTCCCTAACCCTAGCCAAAATTTTACTTGAAAATACAGGTCCATCTGTACAAACCCTTAACCCGTCAATAACACAACTCCCACATAAACCAACTCCACATTTAACATACCTAGTTAAGCTAAGTTGAGCTTCAACCTTAGCTTTTAAAGCTAACTCTAAAACCTTTTTCAGCATTAACTCAGGACCAGAAGCATAAATCTGCTTAAAAGGCCTATTCTCCTTTAAAACTTTCTCTAAAAGGTTTGAAGCTAAACCCTTAAACCCTTCAGACCCATCTTCTGTTGCCTTTAAAACATTTTTCAAACCCAAAATTTTTTCAGCTTCCCTAGTAAAAATAAGCTCATCCTTAGATTTTGCCCCAACTATTAAAATTGGTTTACCTCCAAGTTTTTTAAGCTGTCTGATTAACGGCAACAGAGAAACAACGCCAACTCCACCGCCAACAAGCAAAACATTTCCTTTAACAATGTTGAAACCATTCCCATATGGACCACGAATACCCACCACATCTCCTTTTTTAAGCTTATGAAGCGCTTCAGTTGCCTCACCAACCATTTTTACCGTTATAGCTGAAACATCAGCTTCATCCATGTAGGATAAGCTCATAGGCACCTCATCAACACCCGGAACCCAAACCATTAGAAACTGGCCAGGTTTAGCTTTTGAAGCTAAACTATCCTTAAAAAATATGGTTTTAACAGTTGGAGACTCAACTTTAACATTTAAAACCTTAACAATCCTAGGTTTATGGTGAAGGTTTAAACTCTTCATTTTACAGCCCTTCCAACAAGCTCATCAACAGATAAGTATCCTTTTCTTTTTAGATGTTTTTCTAAACCACCTAAAATTTCACCAAAAACTTTGAAACCTTTAACCATTAAACCCGTTCCAACTTGAATAAGCGAGGCGCCAGCAAGGAAAAATTCTACGGCATCCTTCCAACAGTAAACTCCTCCACAACCAATAATTGGTATATTTAGCTTTGCCTTGTAAACTTCATAAACACAAGCTAAAGCTATAGGTTTTAACGCTGAACCTGAAAGCCCACCGAAAATTCCACTAAGAATGGGTTTTTCAACATGAATGTCTACAGCTAAACCTTTAACTGTATTTATTAAGGTTAATGCGTCGGCACCAGCTTCTGCTGCTGCTTTAGCTGTTAAAACAATATCTGTAACATTAGCAGTTAATTTAACGAAAACAGGAATTTCAACTGAGTTTTTAACAGCTTTTGTAACCTTGCCTACAAGTTTAGGGTTTTGTCCAATAAGTCGAACCTTTTCCACGTGCGGGCAACTACAGTTTAACTCTAAACCATCAACACCAGCATCATGAAGATCTTTAGCAACCTTAACATATTCTTCAACATTAAAACCGTAGATACTTGCTATTAATGGAACCTTAAGCTTGCCACTAATACACCTTAACTCCTCAGAGGCTTCTTCAACCCCAGGGCTGGGTAAACCCATACAGTTTAAAAGCCCACAGCTAACCTCAACGATTGTTGGATTTGGATTTCCCACCCTAGGTTTTAAACCTATAGATTTTGTTACAACTCCTCCAGCACCAGCCTTTACAAGCCTTTTAAGGCTTGAGGCGGTTAATCCTAACATTCCTGAAGCATTTAAAACCGGGTTTTTAAACTTTAAACCTGCAATTTCAACCATAAGTTTAACCATTCTGAACGCCTAACCTTACCATGAATATTGTAACCTTTAAAGGTTACATAAGCAAAAATAAAATAAGAATTTACGTACGAATATTGGTTTAAGGGATAGTTGAAACATGGAGAAAGTATTCATAGTTGATTCTGCTTTAGGATTTTTAGCTTTAAACCAAGATAATGCTATCGTAGATAAGGTTTTATTCCCAAAAAGCCCTGAAAAAGCTGCTGAAAAGGTTTTAAGAGTTGAAGCTGGGGAAGTTATTGAGGAAGTGGAGGAGATTGTTAAACGGTTTACCAGTAGGAAAGATGTGAAACTTGTTCTTGAAAATAGCAATTTAGCTAAAAACATCCATGAAAAGTTTAAGATTGATGTTGAAGTTGAGAAACCTTCCAAGGCTGGAGAGTATTTAAGGGCTAACCTTCCAGAAGTTGCTGTTCAAACTGGATTTTCTGGAAGTAAAGACGAGTTTTACAGCTTCCTCCATGAGTTTTCTATAGCTTTAACAAAGGCTAAGGTTAGAAGGGAAGTTATGAGAAGGGATAAAATTGTTATTCAGCTTATAAATGCTGTTGACGAGCTTGATAAAACTTTAAACCTCTATGCTGGAAGAATAGGGGAGTGGTACGGTTTACACTTCCCTGAGCTTAGTAAGATTGTTGATGCTCATGAAACATATGTTAAACTTATTAGGAATGTAGGTTTAAGAGAAAACTTTAATGCTGAAAAATTGGCTAAACTTGAAATGCCAAAATCTAAGGTTGAAAAAATAGTTGAAACCGCCAAATCATCCATAGGAGCCCCAATGAGTATTAAAGATGTAGAGGTTCTTCAAAGATTTTGCGACTTATACCTTGAAACATTAGCTATTAGACAACTTTTAACAGAAAAGATTGACGAAATTATGGGGGAGATTGCACCAAACATTAAGGCTTTAGCAGGTCCAACTCTTGGTGCTAGATTAATAGCTTTAAGTGGAGGTTTAGAGGAACTTGCAAAACTTCCAGCAAGCACAATCCAAGTTCTTGGGGCTGAAAAAGCCCTTTTTAGAGCTTTAAGAACAGGTGCAAAACCTCCAAAGCATGGTGTTATTTTCCAACATTACCTTATACGTCAAGCCCCAAAGTGGCAAAGAGGTAAAATTGCCAGGGCTTTAGCAGGTAAGCTTGCAATAGCTGCAAGGGTAGATGCTTTTACATGCATAGACCAAGGTGAAAAGTTTAAAAGTGAGCTTGAAAAAAGGGTTGAGGAGATAAGAGAGAAATATAAGGCTCCACCACCCAAACCCAGTAAAGGAAAGAAGATTAAAAAGAAGAAAGGATAGGTAGCTTTGAACGTTGTAAAGGTTGAACCTCAAGGTTTTAATGGGGTATTTTGGGTTTTCTTTGAGGATGGAGGCCGTAAACTTGCAACAAAAAATCTAGCTCCTGGAAGGGTTGTTTACGGGGAAAGACTTGTAAAGTTTCAAGGTGTTGAATATAGGGTTTGGGATCCCTATAGAAGTAAGCTTGCTGCAGCTATACTTAAAGGTTTAAAGGTGTTTCCTTTGAAGGAGGCTGATAAGGTTTTATACCTTGGAGCGGCTACAGGTACAACTGCAAGCCATGTTTCAGATATTGTTGGTTTAAGTGGAAGGGTTTACTGTGTAGATTTTGCTGAAAGAGTTGTTAGAGAGCTAACAAACAATGTTTGCGTTTATAGGTCCAACATGTTTCCTATACTTGCAGATGCCAGACATCCTGAAGTTTACAGGTTTATGGTTGAAAAGGTTAACTTTATTTATTGTGATGTTGCCCAACCTGAGCAGGCTAAGATTTTAGCTGATAACGCTGAATTATACCTTAAAAAGGATGGTAAAGCTGCGATAGCTATTAAAGCTAGAAGTATAGATGTAACCAAGGAACCTTCAGAAGTTTTTAAGCGTGAAGTTAAAATTTTAGAGGATAGAGGATTTAAAAGGATTGACGCGGTAAATCTTGAGCCCTATGATAAAGCTCACAGCTTAATAGTTGTAGAGCATAGGTAAAGGCTTATGGATAGCATTCGTGGTTATGACCGTTATCTAGCTTATGTTGAACGTTTAATTAGAGATATAAATAAACATCTACCAAAAAACAGGAAAACTTTAGCTCAACTTTTGGTTGAAAAGGATGCTTGGGTTGAGGCTCACGATGGAAACAATATATACTTTAAGAGGAGAGATTTAGAAAACGTGTCAAAAATTATTCCTGAAGTTTTTCATTGGAGAGTTATGTTTCCCATAGTTGTTATAAGAATGATGAAACTTGGTCAAGGAGTATTTATTGTTGCAGGTGGAAGGTTTGAGAAGCACCTGGTAAAAACTGTTTTAGGTTTAACCAATGAACCTTTTAGTAGGGCTAAGGAAGAAGAAATCTACATTTATAAGCCTCAAGTTCAAGAGTTAATAGGCAAGCTTGGAAGCTTAGTTGTTGTAGGTTTTGAGGCCCCCCAAGAAGACTGACATTACCATAAAGTGGTGTTGAAGATGTCGATGGAGGGATTGATAATTTATGAGTGAAAAGAAAGTTGTAGGTAGAAATGTAGCTATTACACTAGCAATAGCATGCATAGTCCTGGCAGCTGGTTTAGTAGGGGCAATAGCATACTATACATCGGTAACAGAATCTCTTAAGTCGGCTCAACTTCACGAGGTTAACTTTAACTGGGAGTGGCATGAGCCTTGGATGGGTAAGTATTATGTGCGTGTAACTGGTGTTGTTTTTAATTCAGGAGAATACACGGCTAAGAATACCAGGATAGATATATGGTTATACGATTCAAACAAAGCCCTAATCAAAAGCTACACTATAAACCTTGGAGAGATCCCTGGAAAATCTTACAGAAGCTTTAGCGTGGAGGTCGAATATGGAAAAATACATTGTGCACAGTATGAGTATAAAATTGGGTACGATTAAGTCTAACTCTTTTTTAATTTTAGGTTTAGAGTTGATGTACAGGATAAAGTTTTTAGTACTATACCTCTTTTACAATTTTAAAGCTCAAGTTTGTCCTGCTTAACTAGAAGTTTTTTTACTGTTTTCCATGATTTTCTTGCAAATTCTGGCGGCTGTTTATAGGTTTTTATCCATTCTTCCAAGAATTTTACCGTTTTTACATCATGAGGATATCCGCTTCCAAAATCTCCGTAGATGTTTTTAAGCTCCTCTACAACATTGTCCCTGTGAACCTTCGCCAGAATTGAGGCTGCGCCTACAACTAACCATTTTTGGTCTGCGTTATGCTCTGAAACTATCCTAATTTTCTTTGTTAAAAAATCTCCTACCCATCTACCAAATCTTTCAGCATTAACATCCGAAGCGTCAATATAGACTATGTCAGGATTTAACTCTTCAATAACCCGAGCCATAACTTTAGCTTCAAGCCAATTTAGTTTTTGAAGCTTTTTACCTTTTAAAACATAAAAGTCGATTTCAGCTGGAGTTACCTCAACAACCTTAAATCTTAAGGCGAAACTTTTAATCTTCTCAGCAATCTCCTCCCTTTCCTTAGGAGTTAGAAGCTTAGAGTCTTTAACGCCCACATCTCCTAAAACCTTAACTTTCTTTTCATCAAAAACAACTCCTGCAATGACCAGTGGACCGAAAACACAACCTCTACCAGCTTCATCAACACCACAAATAAGCATAAAATAAACTTCCAAAAGCTTAGCTTTAACATTTCCTTCTTACTTCAGCATAATAGCTTAAGCGAAAAACCGCTATCCTTTACCAATAATCTTCTTCATTACATCCAAAAACTCCTTGCTGTAGGGAGAGCTTGCCCTATAAAAGGTTTCGCATGGAAAATCCTTGCAATCTCTAATGCAAAAGTCTAAACCCCTTTTTGATGCACATTCCAAAACTGAACATGCAAACCCGAAGGCAGCTTTTTGCTTTTCAAGTTTTAAGAAGGCTTTAGAGCCTTCCACACAACCGTCAGTAGGACATTTACCTTCAATGTATGCTCTACAAACATCACAATTTATTCCGCAAGCAGCAGTAGGCATACAACCCACCACAACTAAGCTTTAAGCTACACAGAAAATTGTCCTCTTTACTATTAAAAACTACTTAAATTAGAAGGTTAAGCATAATGTCTCCATGTTAAGCCGCACTTGGTACATCGGAAAAATTGTGTTGTAGGTTCGTCTCCACTTCTTGTTTGAACAAACCAGTAGTATGCTTCCTTATTTCCACATCTGGAACATTCAACCTTAGTTGTTGGCATTGTTTTAATTTCAGCTACATCTTCTCCAATAACAACTATAGGCTCCTTCTTCCCCATAGAATCCATGTTAAGGTAAACCTTCTTTTCAGCAACTTCTTCGAAACCGCATGTGGGACATTTTAAAAGCTGTCCGGTAGGCTTTAGCCTTCTACCACAGTTAGGACAAAACTTCATAAACCCGAAACCTCGCAACAAACTATAACTTAAAGTCAAGTTTTAGGAAAAACGTGTTAACCTTATCTATTTCTATTCTTCATTATTCAAAAATTTTTCTGCTTGGAATATAATAATTATCCATGCAAGTAATTGGCGTGGGAGATTGTAAAGTTAAAATAACATTAAAGTAGATGTTGTTGGTACACGGCACCATCAAAATTTTGCTGTTTTTAAGCTTAGCTCAATAAACCTGTTTAACCATACCTAATTCTAACGCCTGTCCCACCTTTAGGCCATGAAAATTTTATAGCGTTTTCAGGACAAACAAACCAGCATACCCCACACTCAAAACATGTTTCAAAATTTTCCACTACAGCCTTCCCCTCTCTAATTTTAATACATCTTCCAAGGCAAACTCTAACACACCTACTACAACCAGTACAAAGCTCAGGATTAATAGTTACGAACTTACCTGTACCTGGAACCCATTCAACACCTAAAATTTTCTCCTCAGCCATCTCTGTCCACCCACCTTACTAAAATGCATCTAAACCTAAAAGGACAGGCATGCTGTAAATTTCAAGTATACCCCTCTTCATTAAAGAGGGATTTCCAGCGTACTGTATAAGATTTTTCCTACCGTAATCTTTAAGTCTACGTGCAATTATTGATGATTTCCAAAGCTCCTCATACCTTTTTAGTGTTGTAGCTGAATAATCTCCTTTTGATACTGCCTCAGCAGCAACCTCAGCAGCCATTTTACCTGAAAGCATAGCTGTATGTATTCCATCACCTTGAGATGAAGCTTCAAAACCTGCAGCATCTCCAACAATTAAAATTCCATTACCATAGGTTTTATCCATACCCTTCTGCTCCCTATCAAGCCCACCATAAATTGGGTAGGGTCTCCACATTTTTGCTCTAAGCTTAGCTTTACCGAAGTTTTTCTTCCAGTAATCAAGCTCAAAAAATTTTCTGTAGATAGATTCAAAGTTTAAACCTGTTTCAGCAAGAAAACTTACACTAACACCTACACCAAAGTGGAAACTCTTCTTGTATGGGAAAATTCCAAAATACCCTGAAATTCCTGGAGATGGGACAAATTTTCCATCCAAGTCCCAGAAGGTTATGAAGTAGTTTCCACCTAAAGCTTCATCTAAATCCTTTTCAGACGGCATTTCAAAATCTAACCATAAACCATGCATCATATCACTGGGTGAAAACTTTCTTCGAATTCCAGCCTTAATTCCAATTAGAGACCAAACACCATCAGCGGCTATAGTAATTTTTGACTTAAACTTTTCACCATTATCGGTAACGATACCTCTAACAAAACCATCCTCCTTAACAACGTCAACGGCAACAGTTGAAGTTTTAAGTTCAGCTCCAGCCTCAACAGCCTTTTTAGCTAAAAACTCAACAAACGGTTGACAGTAAATACCGTAACAAAATGGGAAATCGTACCTTTCAACCTTAACAGTAGCTTCGACTTTACCATCCCTTAAAAAGTGGGATATAACACCAAACCAAGGCCTTTCTAATGGAGCTTCAGCAGCCCAAGGAAAATCTTGGAAAACTAGGATAGGTAAGCCAGTACCTGAAACAATTTTCTCACCAGGTTTGAGTGACCTCTCAACTATTAAAGTTTTAAGACCCTTCTCAGCAGCAACCTTACCTGCAACACAACCAGCAAAGCTTGCACCAACAACAATTAAATCATAGTCAAATTTTTCATTAACCATAAATCATCAAAATAAGTTAACAAAAAGTAGGATATTTAACTTTAACTGGCTATTATTATTTTTCATAAAATGGTTTTTAAAAGCAAGATTATTATTCTTTTTACAAATCTGTAGATAGCTTATACGAATTTTTTGACATCAACCTTATTTAAAAGCTTTTAGCAGTTAAGTAAAAAACTGCAAAATAAGCTATCAAGTTGTTAAAGTAGCGGTAGCAGCTTTAATAGAGTTAGTTTTGAAGTGTAAAAACGTTAAAAAAAGCCTAGTATGAAAAGGGTTTAAAACTAGTTTTCCAGTTTAAACCTCCATTTACACCATAAATTGTTTTGGTGAGGTTTTGGCGGAGCTGTTAAACATTCGACTCTTATTTTTGGGTTTACTGTTTCAGCAAATTTTGTGAAAAATTTTAAACCTAAATCTTTACATGGAAATTCTTCTAAACCATTTTTAACCCTAAATTTTTGAGGTTTACAGTCAACAATACTTAAAACAGCTTCATCCTCACCTAAAACTTTAACTTCAGCCTTTTGAATAGCGGACCATGGCAAAAATTTTAAAGCCTCAACCAGCTCAGAGATTTTTTCACCTTTAAGCTCTAGAAACTTTAAAATTCTTTTAGCCAGTATTGAAGCCATAAGCTCAGAAACTTTAAAATTAACCTTCCAAGCGGCATCTAAACCGTATTCATCCTCGATAACTTTAAACCATAAACCATCCACAGTCCACCAGTTTTTGTTAAAAAGAGTGAAAATATCTATAATCCTGTTTTTAGACAGTTTTTTAAGCTCGTCTGATAAAGACATTTATCTTAACCTTTAACACATCCAAGTGGAACCAACCTTGCTACTTTTGTCGCTACTCCAATTTGGTGAGATACCTCTGCAACCCTATCCACGTCCTTATATGCCTCAGGAGCCTCTTCAGCTACAACGGTCATGCTTGCTGCACGTACAAGTATTCCCCTTCTCTCTAAAGCTTTCTTAACCTCAGATCCTCCAAACTTTTTTGTTGCGGCTGCACGGCTGAGATATCTTCCAGCCCCATGAGCCGTTGAACCGAAGCTAACATCCATAGATTTATGTTGTCCAAGCAAAACCCAAGAAGCAGTACCCATTGTTCCAGCAATTAAAACTGGTTGGCCAATCTCCCTGTACTTTTTAGGCAGGTCTTTATGTCCAGCGGGGAAAGCTCTTGTAGCACCCTTTCTATGAACCCAAACCTTCCTAATTTTGCCAGAATCATCAACCTTATGCTCCTCAATTTTGCAAATATTGTGAGCTACATCATAAACAAGTTCTAAGCCAAGCTTATCAGCTGAAGTTCTAAAAACTTTTTCAAATGCCTGCCTAACCCAATGTGTGATACATTGCCTATTGGTAAAAGCATAGTTTACAGCGCAAGCCATAGCTTTAAAGTAATCTTCAGCCTCACCTGAATTTCCAGGAGTACATGCAAGCTCCCTGTCAGGGATTTTTATACCATACTTTCTTACAGCTTTTTCCATTATCCGCAAATAATCTGAACATACTTGATGACCAAAACCCCTAGACCCTGTATGGATCATAACCGTCACTTGACCTTCCTCATCAATCCCAAAAAGTTTTGCAGCCTTAGAGTCGTAAATCTTGTCAACTTTCTGAATTTCTAGGAAGTGGTTTCCGCTTCCAAGAGAGCCAAACTGTGGTGCACCACGACTTTTAGCGGCCATTGAAACTTTTGATGGGTCTGCCGTATCCATACAGCCATTTTCTTCGCAAACTTCAGCATCCTCAACCCATCCATAACCATTTCTAATAGCCCACTCTACACCTTCACTAACAGGTTTATCAAGTTCATTAGGTGAAAGCCTAATTTTACCTTTACTTCCAAGACCTGAAGGAACGTATACAAATATGGCATCTAAAAGTTCAGCAAGTTTTGGTTGAACATCCTTTTCCTTAAGATTTGTTCTAAGCAGTCTTACACCACAATTGATGTCGTAACCTACGCCTCCAGGACTTATAACTCCCCCATTATAGTCTGTTGCTGCAACTCCACCTATAGGGAAGCCGTAGCCTTCATGTCCATCAGGCATGGTTATAGAATACTTGTATATCCCTGGGAGAGTTGCAACATTGGCACACTGTTCAAGAGTTTTATCTTCCCTCATTTTTTCAAGTAAAACTTCATCAGCATAAACTATTCCAGGTACACGCATATCTCCCCTAAATTTTGGTATCTGCCAAACATATTTGTCAATTTTCTGAATAGGAATGTTTACAGGCAATGTTTAACCTCCTAAACTGACTAGAATCTTTAACAGGTTAAGAATTTAGCTATCTATTATTAATTCTAGTTTAAATTATAAGCATTTACTTGCTTCTACTCTTCTGAAGCCCCCTCTTGAAGTTTAATTTTTTCATACATTTTTTCAAGAGTCCATCTTATGGCATTTTTTAAAGTTGTAACTCTATGTTGTTCCCTATAGTTCTTTATCACAATTTCCTTTAAAACATTCTTATCTTCAATAACCCTGTAAGACAGTATTTCATCAGGAGTTATCGTTCCAGCCATAGCTTCACTTCTATCCCTAGATATCATGCCATTTAAAACTTTACCCACAAAAAACTGTTGAAAAGGTGGAATGTTTACATTAAACTTAACAGTTTCTGATGGAATAATCCTAAGTTCATTATCTTCAATGTACATTGTTGCAAGGAGAAATCCGTCGCCAGATTTTAACTGTATAACTTGTTTAGGGGAAGGTTGAGGTTCAGGTTTTGCTTGAGGTAAAAGTGTTTCAGCAACCTTAAAACTTTTTTCACTTAAACGTTCATTTACAATCGAAAGTAAATATTTTAAATATCCAATTTCAACCTCATACTTACTAATCCTTTTTTCCAGTTTTTCTTTAATCTTAAGAAGCTTATCCACTTCCTCCCTACTACTCAAACTTCTTACCTTTTAAACTCTTCACACCTAGTCTACTATTGGAATAACTTAAAATTAAACTTTTTAGGCTTCCTTTACAACTTCTATGTAAAATATCGTGTAATGGAGCGGACTAAACTATGAAAACATCAATTATTCAAAGATTTTACAACCTAAGCTTAGATGAAAGACTTAAAATTGTTGCTGATTTTGCAGGCTTAACCGAGGAAGAAACACTTGCTCTTAAAAGTTCAGGCTCACTACCATTAGATATAGCGGATAGAATGATTGAGAACGTTGTTGGAGTTATGCATATTCCATTAGGGGTAGCTGTAAACTTTATTATCAACGGTAAACCATACATGATACCTATGGCTATAGAAGAACCATCAGTTGTTGCAGCAGCTAGTCATGCTGCAAAGCTTGCTGCAGTTAAAGGCGGATTTTATACTTCAAGCACTGAGCCTATAATGATTGGACAAATCCAAGTTACGGGTGTTAAAGATCCATACAGAGCCAAGATGGATGTTCTTCTTGAGAAAAGTAAAATCCTAGAAAAGGCTAATGAAAAAGATCCAGTACTTGTTGAGCTTGGCGGCGGAGCAAAAGACCTTAACGTTAAAGTTTTGGATACCTTTAGAGGTCAGATGCTTATTGTTGAGCTTCATGTTGACTGTAAGGATGCTATGGGTGCAAATACTGTAAACACAATGGCTGAGGCTGTAGCACCATTAATTGAAAGAATCACTGGTGGAAAGGTCCTTCTAAGAATAGTTTCAAACCTTGCAACTTTAAGAATTTCCAGGGCGAAAACAGTTATAAGTAAAGATGTTATTGGCGGAGAGGAAATTGTTGACGCCATTGTTGATGCCTATGCTTTTGCAGCTTCAGACCCTTACAGGTGTGCAACCCATAACAAGGGTATAATGAATGGGGTTGTTGCTGTAGCTTTAGCAACAGGAAATGATACTAGAGCCTTAGAGGCTGGAGCTCATGCTTACGCCGCCAGAACAGGCAGGTATTTACCGCTAACAACATGGGAAAAAAATGTTGATGGAGACCTTGCTGGAACAATTGAAATTCCAACTGCTGTGGGAATTGTAGGGGGAGCTACAAGAGTTAACCCTATAGCAAAAATATGCTTAAAAATTCTTGGGGTTAAATCTGCAAGAGAGTTTGGTGAAGTTTTAGCTGCTGTAGGCTTGGCTCAAAATTTTGCAGCTTTAAGAGCCTTAGCAACAGAAGGTATTCAACGGGGTCACATGAGACTTCACGCAAGAAATATAGCTATAGCAGCTGGAGCTGAAGGTGAAGTAATTGAAAAAGTTGTGGAAATCATGGTTAATGAAAGACAAATAAGGATAGATAGGGCCAAGCAAATTTTGGAAAAACTTAAACAACAAAAAACCTAAATAGGTTTAACCAAAAAGTGCGCTAAGCCCAGCTAAAGCTTCTTCTTCCTCCTTTTTCTCCTCTTTCTTTTCTTCCTTCTTAGGTTTAGCTTTCTCTGCAGGGGCAGCTGGAGCTGTTGCCTGTGGTGGTGCTGCTGCTACGGGGGCTGCGAAACCTATGGTTTGTGCTGATTTAATAGCTTCATCAACATTTATCTCCGAGAGAGCTGAAGATAGGGCTCTAACCCTAGCCTCATCAACTTGAACTCCCGCTGCTTCTAAAACCTTTTTAATATTTTCTTCATTTATAGCTTGACCTGCATAATATAAAACTAATGCTGCATGAATGTAGGCTGAAGACATAAGCTTAACCTCCCCTAAAAAATCATAAAGAACCAAGATATAACCCTTATGGTTTTAACATTTAAAAAACAAAGCACTTTTTTAATCATCCATGTACTTCCCTGTTTCAGCTAAGCAATCTAAAATTCTTGGACAAGCATAACTTGAAACGTAAGCTGGAGCATTACAAACAAGGCCAACAATAACTTTACCGTTACAATTTTCATCTGCAAACCTTTTAATTATTCTAGCCATTTTATGATAGCATTTTTCTGTTAACTTTCCAGTTCCATAGCTATCCTTATGAGTATCCATCCCACATTTCCAAAAAACAACTTCAGGTTTAAACTTAGAGATTAAAGGTGGGAGTTCTGTGGAAAGTTTTTTAAGAAAATCTTCATCATCAACAGCCTGAGAAAAACAGATTTTAGTTTCATTATCAGCTCTACTATAACTACAATAGCATATATGCAAAGTTTTATCATCGTTAAGCAGCAACTCTCTTGTACCATCAGCATGATGAGAGTCGGTATCAACAATAACAACTTTTCCAAGCTTAAACTTTTCTCTAGCAAATTTTAAAGCTACCACAGTTGGATTAAAAAAACATCCACCCCAAGCATAATCTGCGTGAGCATGATGCCCTCCCACACCACCAAAAACAATGGCATTATCAATCTCGCCAATCAAAATTTTTTCTAAAGCTTCAACAACAGCGCCCACGGTATAAAGCGAAACGCCATAGTATGATGTATTTTTAACTTCCTTAACCCATCTTTCAGTATGAACCTTTAGAATAAGCTCCTCAGATGTAGGTTTAGGTTTATACAAAATTATGTTAGGAAGCTTAAGAAAGCTTTCATTTTTAATGGCTTCAAAAGCCGGGGCAACAGTAACGTATAAAGCCTTGTAGCCCTCCTTATCGAAAATTTCATGATAGAAGATACCGGTTTTCTTCATAAAAACACCGTAAAATCTACAAAAGGTCGAAGTAGGCTTGTCTAATAAATTCAAAGTTTTGCTTAACATTTACTTCTCCAACAACAATATCCATATGACCTGGTAGAAGGTATTGTATGTCAAGTCTAGCAATTTTTTCTATTGAATTTTTAAGTTGAGTTGAATCTCCACCTGGAAAATCGGTTCTACCAACACCACCGTTAAAGATAAGGTCGCCACATATCAAAACCTTAAAATCTTCATTGTAGAGACAAACACTTCCAGGAGAATGTCCAGGAGTATGAATAATCTTAAATCTTAGTTTTCCTGTTAAAAACTCATCTTCAATATAGAAGTCAACTTTAAAATCCATATCATCTAAACCTGCAAGTAGATATCTGGCCATTTTTTTACTTAAATTTAAATGTTCAATCTCAAGCCTATGCATAGCTATCTTTGCAGCTGAAGATTCTTTTAAAACTTTATTTATACCGCAATGGTCTGGGTGGCTATGGGTATTTATTATAAGGTTTATATCCTTAACGTTAAAGCCATCCTTACCTAAACCTTTAACAAGCTTACCAAAATTTGTTCCAGGGTCAACAACAACTGTTAACTCATCTTTAATAAGATAGGTGTTACAGTCAAATCCAACCTCAGGATACATGTAAATGTTTCCAACAACCCTCAAACCTAAAACCTCTACCTACTATAAATTTTAGCTTAAACAAAATTTTAACCTTTTACTGACTGTCAGAAATTCTAAAGGTTCTTTTGCTACAATTGTTTCAACTTCTTTAACAAGGGTTGATAGAACTTTTTGGAAACTTCCTGTAGTGGACTTACAAGAAAACTTCAACAAAAACCTTGCCAGCCATGTAGAGTCTTCTCGTGTTTTAACAATCTCAACAATTATTGACATTTCTTTTTATCTAGTTAAATATCGCCACGAAAGTACTGTGCCAACCGTGGCCAGCACTGCTGCAAACATGCCGAGGTATGTGAAGTCAAGTATTAGCGCAGAAACGTCTAAGGGTAATATCGTTAGCTGCCTAACAGCATCTGTTAGGTAGGTCAATGGGTTAACTTTTGCCACTGCTTGCAACCAGTCTGGCATGAGAGGAAGGGGAAAGAAGATGTTGCTTGCAAATATTAGTGGCATTGCAATTAAGTTTACTACCTGCATTGGTCTCTCCATTCGAGTAGACCTTAATGAAAATGCGATAAACACTGATGAAAGCCCCACACCAAGTAAGAATATTGCAGCATAAACTCCTAAAAGATTAAGTAATGTGAAGGTTGAACTTAACTGTAATCCTAATAGATATGCAAGCGTAAGAATTACAGTTGCTTGAAATATTGCCCTTAAGGTTGCGTTAAGAACTTTTGCAAATATTATTGCTGCACGCGGTACTGGAGTGCTTACCACCTTATCTAAGAAACCCAAACGTCTATCCCAAACTATAGAGATACCGCTAAACGTTGTTGTAAACACAACAATCATGGAAACCATGCCAACAGCCATGTAGCTAAAGTAGTCCGTAACACCGAAGGTGTTTTGCATAACCTTTACACCCACGTTAGAAAGCATCTGTTGAAGTTGCTGCGCAATCAACACTCCAGGGATAACAACAACTCCACTAACTGGCGGATTCAATAGGCTTCCAGGTATTTGAATATCAGGTATTTCCATGCCAGATAAGCTGTTAACCGAGAATAAGGCGTTTATGTTTAATGATTTGCCTAAAAGACCCATCCATATTAAAGGTTGAAGTATAAACATAAAAACCATTACCGGGTCTTTTAACCATTTCTTGAGTTCTCTAACAGTTAAAGCCCATAAGCCGCGAAGCATGCTTGGATGATAGTCGTTTTCCCTGTTCAACTTGCCCTAGCCCTCCTTAAGGTTATTCTTTGCGTCATAAAAGCCCCACTAGATTCCTCAGTATTGCGGATAGCCCTACCAGTGTATTCAAGGTAAACCTCGTTTAGGGTTGGTTCTGTAAGCGAAAGCCTCGTCACAGTGTAGCCTTTTTTTCGAAGGGTTTCAATTATAAGGGGGGTTGCCACTTCCCCAAACTTAGCTTTAATCCGATACGAGCCATTTTCGTTTCTTACCTCTTTGACATATTCAACACTGCGGATAAGCTCACTTACATCTACGTTTTCTTTAATGCTTATGGTTATTATGTCGCCACCTAAGCTGTCTTTTAGTTCGCTTGGCGTTCCCATCGCAACTATTTTTCCATGGTCGATTATGGCTATGCGGTTGCAAAGGTTGTCTGCCTCCTCCAAATAGTGGGTAGTCATGAAAATGGTCATACCATACTCTTCCTTAAGCCTACGAATATAGTTCCACGTGAGAGCCCTAGTTTGGACATCTAAGCCTAAAGTGGGCTCGTCCAAGAAAAACACTTTAGGCCTGTTAATCAAACCGCATGCAAGTTCAAGTCTTCGACGCATTCCGCCAGAGTATGTTTCAACTCTTTTATCTTTAAATTGGGTTAATTCAACAAGTTCTAGGAGTTCAAGAGCACGTTTCTTTGCGATTTCTCGGGGAACTCCGTACAAGTCTGCACATAACATTATATTCTCGTATCCTGTTAGGTCTTCATCAGCAGTATACTCCTGTGGCACTACGCCTATAACTTTTCTAACATTGTTTGCCTGTTTCACGATATCATAGCCTAAAACAGATGCCCTGCCCTCGGTTGGCTTCAGGACGGTTGTCAACATGTTAATTGTTGTTGTCTTACCAGCACCGTTTGGACCTAAAAAGCCAAAAATTTCTCCACTTTTAACACTGAAGTTTACGTGATCCACAGCGACCAAGCTTTTGTTAAAAACTTTTGTTAATCCTTCAACCTTAATAACGTCTTCACTCATATTTTTCACTCCGTAATTTTTTATCTATTTCCTCAAATTTCTGAGCAGTTTCATTTAAAACCTTCAATATTTCCTTTAAGGCTTGCTCTGAAAACTTAACCTCCAAACTCATACCTAAACTGAAGAAGGCTTTTATAAGACGGTTTACCGCCGTCCGCAGTTCTTTCGCCTCTTCAGAGGGAATACGCAACCATAAAGCGCCAAAAAGCGGAGGGATAAAAATTTTCCATCCCATCAGCTTCCGCTGTTCTTCTAAAAGCTGTTTACCCTTATCCGTAAGCATATACCGCTTTATTCCACTTTCTTGTATGGGAACTTCTTGTATGTAACCATTGTCCTGAAGCCAAGCTAAAAGAGGATAAACTGAACCGGGACTTGGTCTCCAGCTTCCGCTTGTTTTCTTTTCAATCTCATTCATTATTTCCGAGCCTGACAATGGCTGCTCATTTAAAAGTTCAAGAACCTGATAACGTAAGAAACCTTTCGGCACTGCAGCCATGTGCCTCATCCAACGTCTGAAATGGTAAGCGGGTAGAGGATAGTCCAACATGTATATCACTGTTGATATCAACTTTGATATCAACAGTGATATATAAGCATTTTGATGTTTTGGCGTACATGCTGAAGAAATGCTAAAATCTTTGTTTATTAGTAATGTGTAGGAAGAATGTAGGTTTTCTAGGTTTTAATGTTTTTCACATGCCTATATAAACCTTCCCAGAAAAGGTATTCATAGCGTTGAATTGTTAAAGCAACATTTCTAAATCTTTCCTCAGCAATGTAGGGCTTTATTATCTTTAAGGCTTCTTCTTCAAACATTTCATACGGTCCTGCGAAACTGTCAAGAAACGATGTTTCTCTAACATTGTAGTTTGTTTTTAACGCCTTTGACAATTTTAAACAGTTTTCACCCCATACTGGAAGGTTTACTATCAATGCAAATGCCTGCTCACCAGGGTTAGAGTAATGTGCAAGCCATGTTAGGTAGTGCGTATAGGCAACCGCTTCAGGTATTGGTTTAGCAGATTCAAGCTCCACAACTTTAAGACCAACATTTTCAGACATTTTTAGTAAATTATGGATAGCTTGATAATCTCCATGGTAAAGTTTTGTGAAAAAGTTTAGCTCATCAAGAGTTTTTGTTTTAGAAACCATGTAAGCTATGCTTCTAACATCATGGTAAACAATGTAATATTGTTGTTTAACAAATTCCTGAATAGCTTGTAAAGGAAGGACACCCATAACCACTTCATTGATAAATGGGTGGTTAAGGATTTCACGGTTTAACGCTTCAAGCTCTACACGTATACGTTTAAGTAGGCTACGGGCCTCCAACCTTAATACACCTTACTTAAAGTTGTGTAAAGTATAAGCACAAGTATAAATGTTGGTAGTGATGAACCTAGATTAAATGCTACAACTTCAAGCAAAGGTACATTAACACCTAACAAGGCCACTGCCGCCACCAGTAAATAAAAAAGAAAACCAATTAGCCACACAATAACAGCAGTAAGGTTTACTCCATAGCTATACCAGTAACGCTTATCAGCCTTAACTAACCCCCACGCATCATAATGATGTTTTAAAGCAAAGTAGTCTGAAAGCATTATACCAGCTAATGATGTAAAAGCGCCACCAACAAGTAGTAAAAACCATTCATATTGTTCTGGAGGAAAAAATACTGCAATAATTGTTCCAATAACACCTACAACGATAATCTGCTTTTTAACGTTAACCTTTGTGAATACGTTTTTGAAGGATATTGCGGCGGAGTATATATCTAAGAAAGCTGTTGTTGTTGTCGAGAAAAGTATGATTAACATCGCAGGAATACCTAAACCGTAAATAGCTATTATTGATATAGGGTCTGAGAGGTGAACAGCCACGTTTGTTAACGCCCCTAAAATATAGCATAAACCACACCCAAGAAAATGTCCAAGATATAAACCCAGAAAACAATGTTTAGCAGTTTTTGAAAATCTTGTATAATCAGCTACAAGAGGAAGCCATGAAACAGGCATAGCTACAACTAAATCTAAGCCAACCCAGAAATTTAACTCACCAGAACCAGGCTTACCTAGTAAACTCCAAAAATCAAACCTTGTTAAAACTACATACGTCAACCATACACTAAGTACCAATAGGAGTATTAAGGCTAATTTTTGTAGAGTTTTCCATTTTTCAGGTCCAGCTAAAGTCCATAGGGTTATAATGAAACCATAAATTAAAACCCATAGGAGGTATAACCCTTTAACACCAAAAACTATGCTTATAACCTCATCCATAGCTTTAGCAGCTACAATAATCATTATGGAAGTCCAGCCAACCAATTGAAGATAGTTAAGCAGGGAGGGTAAATAACTGCCACGAACACCTAAAGAACCTCTAGCTAAAACCATTGCGGGTACACCTGTACGTGCACCCATTAAACCAATTAAACCCATTAACAAGTTGCCAATAGCTAAGCCAATAACAGTTGCCAAAACAGCATCACTAAGAGATAAACCTGGGGTTAAAAGCGACCCTGCCCAAAATACCGCAATACCCATATCAGCACCAAACCAGATTGCAAAATGGTCCCAAAATCCGTAAATTCTACCACTTTGAGGTGTAGGTTCAAGGGAAAAACCTGTGCTACTCAAAGTTTCACCTTAACTGTTAAGTTAAAATTTTCCTTTATAACCGGTTTATAAGTTTAATTAAAACCGAGTAATATTAAAAATGTTGAGAAAAATTGTTGCCACATGAGGTTGTAGTAAAATACGTTGTTCCAAATCTTAAGGCACTTATGGCTTTAAATCTATCAGAACATGGGTTTGGTCAAGTTAAAACTGCAAAACTTCTTGGAACTAGTCAAACAATGGTTAACAAGTATATGCGGTATCCTAAAAGTCACTATCTAAAAAAATTATTGGAGGTTGGCTTATCTAAGGAGATAGTTAACAACGTGATAAAAATGTTGGAAAATGCTCTTAATGAGGGAGGTTCGGAACTTTTTATTAAAGCTTTTACATCAGCAATAAACTATGTTATTTCGCAAGGTACTTTATGTAAACTGCATCGTCAATTATATTCTAAGTTGCCTTTAACGTGTACACTATGCCAAGATTTTTTTACAGCTGAAATTTTAGATCCATACATAGCGGAAGTTAAACAAGCAGTAGAACAACTTGTAAAGCATAAAAAATCTTATGAGCTTATACCTGAGGTTGGTATGAACATAGCTTTAGCACCACCAAATGCACAAACAGCAGAAGATGTTGTAGCTATACCTGGAAGAATTATGCGTGTGGGCTTTACTGTTAAACCTATGAGCCCACCAAGTTATGGTGGAAGCTATCATCTTTCTATTGTGCTATTAAAAGTTAGGAGTATTGGTATAAATGTTAAAGCAGCTATCAACATAAGGTTTAAAGAGGAGTTTCTTAAAAAGCTTAAAAAAAACAATTTTCACCTTACAAACCTTGGTCCACATAAAAAACCTGAAGATTTTATGCCTAACCTTGAAAAGCTACTTAAAACATTGAGAAAAAGAGTAGATGCTATTGTGGATTTAGGTGGTCAACATCTAGAACCAGTAATTTACGTTTTTGGAAACTCAGCTTCTGACGTTGTTAAGAAAGCTTTTACGGTACTAGATTAAGGAATTTTTAGATGAAGAAAGGTTTTATATTGTTAGGTATGCTAGATTAAATCATTTTAATTTTGGTGGAGAAGTTGACCATGTTTAGAAGTGTAAATGTTAAAGTTGGCGTTGAAAAAGCTCCACATAGAAGCTTGTTTAAGGCTTTAGGTTTAGATGATGAAGATTTAAACAAACCTTTAATTGCCATAGTAAACTCTTGGAGTGAAGTTGTTCCAGGACATGTCCATTTAAACCGGGTTGCTGAGGCTGTTAAGCAGGGAGTAAGAGAAGCTGGAGGAACTCCTTTAGAATTTAATACAATTGGTATTTGTGATGGAATTGCTATGGGACATGAAGGTATGAGAAACCCTTTGCCAAGTAGGGATCTTATCGCGGATTCTGTTGAACTTATGGTTAATGCTCATTGTTTTGACGCCATGGTTTGTATTTGTAGTTGCGATAAAATTATCCCTGGAATGTTAATGGCCGCATGTAGACTGGATATACCAACAATATTTGTTACGGGAGGACCCATGCTACCTGGAGATTTTAAAGGTGAAAAGGTTGGTTTATCCAACATTTTTGAGGCTGTTTCAGCCTTTAAATCTGGGAAAATAAGTTTAGAAGATTTTAAGCTTATTGAAAGCTGTTGCTGTCCAACTGTTGGTTCATGCTCAGGTATGTATACAGCTAACACGATGCAATGCTTAACTGAGGCTTTGGGTTTATCTTTACCCTACTCCGCAACAACCCCCGCAGTTTATGCTGAGAAGCTTAAAATTGCTAGAGAATCGGGTAGAATGATTATCAACCTTCTAAAAAAAGAGGTTACAGCCAGAAAAATTGTAAACAGGTATTCCATTGAAAACGCAATAATGGTTGATATGGCTCTTGGAGGATCAACAAATACTGTCCTACATTTGATGGCTATAGCTAGCGAAGCTGAAGTTGAACTTCCAATTGAGAAGTTTGATGAGCTTAGTAGAAAAACACCATGTCTTACAAGCATAAACCCAGCTGGCAAACACTTTGTTTTGGATCTTCATGAGGCAGGGGGGGTACCAGCTATTATGAGGGAGCTTTCAAAAAATCTCCATTTAAAATGTTTAACAGTTACAGGAAGAACTGTTGAAGAAAACATTAAAAATGCTAAAGTTTTGAGGAGAGATGTTATAAGACCAGTGGAAAATCCTGTTTATCCTGAAGGTGGAATAGCAATTCTTAAAGGCAATCTTGCACCCGAAGGTGCTGTAGTTAAACAGTCAGCAGTACATCCGTCTATGCTTAAATTTAAAGGTAAAGCTAAGGTTTTCAACTGTGAGGAAGATGCTGTCAAAGCAATGGTTGATGGTGAAGTTAAAGAAGGTTCTGTCGTGATTATAAGGTATGAAGGCCCCAAAGGCGGGCCAGGTATGCGTGAAATGTTGACTGCAACCTCAACCCTAAGAGGTTTAGGTTTAGAGATGAAGGTAGCCTTAGTTACTGATGGAAGATTTTCTGGCGCAACAGCAGGTCCATGTATTGGACATGTTTCACCTGAGGCTGTCGAGGGTGGGCCTATAGCCGTAGTAGAAGATGGAGACGAGGTTGAAATAGATATTCCTGCAAGAAAAATAAACTTAAATGTTTCAGCTGAGGAAATTAAAAAAAGGCTTAAAGGGTGGGTTCCACTAAAGCCTAAAGTGTTAAAAGGATATCTTTACAGGTACTCTAAGCTTGCATCCTCAGCATCTAAGGGAGCAGTATTAAAAATTTAAGGTTGCTGGATACTTTTACTTATCTCACAGTTAATATTCAAGTTTAACGTAAACATTCTTGATGTTTAAAACTGGAAGTTTTGAGATGCCTCTTCATGAAGGCAGCGTTCCACGATGGCTTTGGGTTAGAATGACCTCCCTTGCTGAGGGTATTTTTACCATTATGGTTGAAGAAGTTGGTGTTAAAGGAGTTTTAGAGAAGCTTTCAGATCCCCTCTTTTTTCAAGCATTATCAAATGTTTTAGGTTTTGATTGGGATTCAAGCGGTTCAACAACTGTAACTTGCGGAGTTTTAAGGGAGGTTTTTGACAAATGCAGACTTGGTGTTAAAGTAGCTGGTGGAAAGGGTGAAAGATCTAGGAAAACCTTGGATGAGGTTGAAGTTTTTGGTGAAGAACTTAACCTTCCAGAGTGGAAGATTGAAGAGTTAAAGTATGCTAGTAGAATGGTTGCTAAAGTTGATAATACCGCTATTCAAGCAGGTTATCAGCTTTACCATCATAGCTTTTTTATTGCCGAAAACGGGTTATGGGCTGTTATTCAACAAGGGTTAAATGCTCAAACTTTAACAGCCAGAAGATATCATTGGTTTAGCTGTAAAGTTAAAAGTTTTGTTGAAGAACCTCATCAGGGTTTCTGTGGCCAAATGGTTCATGAAAATGTTTTAAACATGGTGGCTGCAGAAAGTAGGGAAAGTAGAATGGTTTGTGTTGACATTTTAAACGAGCATCCAAGTAAGGTTAGAAGATGTTGGATTACAATTTTAAAGCCAAATCAAACATTTTTAACCGATGAAAACAACAATTTAAAAGTTAAACTTAAAAGTTTTAACTATAGGCTTATACCTGAAAACGTTAACTGGAAAGCATTGTACAAGGCTTACGAGGTTAAGCCTAGGGGGTTTGAGGAGGTTTTAGCGGTTAAGGGCATAGGGCCATCAACAATTAAAGCCTTAGCCTTAATCTCAGAGCTTATCTATGACGCTAAACCTAGTTGGGAAGATCCGTTAAAGTTTTCTTTTGCATTTGGAGGTAAGGATGGCATCCCCTACCCTATCAAAAAGGTGGTTATGGATAAGGCTATAAGGTTCTTAAGGGAAATTTTGGAGGCTTGTGAAGTTGAGAAGAAAGAAAAGCTTGAAGCATTAAAAAGGCTTAAAAACTTTGCACCAAAAACGTTAAACTATTTTGCTTATGTTCAACAGAAAGATTATCTGGAAAACGTTAACAAGCTTTAAACATTTTTTTAACTTTTGACCAGCCATTGATGTAAACGTAATCTAAAACTGTTCCTTTAGCTTTTTTAATCTGTAAACATTCAACAAGCCTTCTATACTGGCCACCTGCAAGACCATCAGCTATTAAAGCTGCACCTTGAGCTGCATCCTTAACTTTAAATGTAAACCCTTTAAGCCTTGTAACAGAAGCATAAATTGAAAACCTCCTTGAAAGCTCAAAAAATACTTTATCATTCTTTGAAAGTCTTCCAGAAAGAATAATTTCAGCAGGTTTTCCTGTTGAAACTAGCATCTGAGAAACATTTTTCTCAACATTTTCAATAAAAAATTTCCACGCAACCTTAAAACTTTTAAACTTTTCAACATTACCAATAAAATCTTCAATGTTTGGTTTTTTCATCCCTACAACAAACGCTACACCACCCCTGCCAACCATTTCCTTTTTAAACCTGCCAATAAGATATGCAACTTCAGCATCCAAACATCCTTGAGAAAGAAAACCTCCAAAGCTTAAGGAACCTCCAATTCCATCAACAACCTTACCATTTTTAACTGCAATATAGGCGTTGTAGCCAAACCCAAGCTCAGCAAGAATAAATGATGCTTGGCTAAAATCTATTTTAAATTTTTCAGCCTGCTCTTTTAATGCTAAAGCTACTGCACAAAGCTTATCGGCTGTTCCCATGTCTATCTTGTTAATTTTTCTATGACGTGGAATTGTGGGGAGAAGTTTTATTGATGGAATAACGTAAACATTCAAACCTGAAGCTTTAAGCATTGTTAAAAGATTTCTAAGACCAAGTTGTGAAGAAATTTTTCTATCATAAGGTTTTATAAGCGTTATAAGGCTTAATTCCTTCCAACCAATCTTGCTTATATGAGTTAAAGGTAAACCGTGACCTGAAGGGGCAACAATAAGGTCTAGAGGTTTATGTTTTTCTAGCAACTCTACAGCTATAATCGGCTTTTTCACGATAACTTCTGTTGGAATAGATTTTTCAAGAAAAACCTCCCCGTTTTCTAAACCAAAAACATCAAAACTTTTAGTTCCAAGGTCTAAGCCTACAACTTTAACCATTACATCAACCTCTCCACCAAAAAGCTTAACATTTTATAGTTAAATGTTTAACTAGGAAAGTTTGGGAGTAAAGTTTTCTATGCTGAGGAGTTGATAAAAACTTGCTTAAAACCAGGTTTAAAGGTTACATCATAGTTGTTATTCTTGTTTTAGCTTACATTGGAACCTGGTTTAGCTTATGCTACATTCTTAAAACAAGTAATCCTATTGTGGTTGTTGAAGGTTCAAGCATGTATCCAAGCCTGAAAAAGGGGGATTTGGTTTTTTTAAAGGGAACTTCAAAGGAGGAGTTAGCTGAAGATTTTAAGATGGGCGTAAAAAACATAATAGTTTACTCTCTACCTACAGGTAAAAACATTATACATAGAGTATACAGTGTAGTTTACGATAATGAGAATAAAAGTGTTATAGGTTTTTTAACTAAAGGAGATAACAATCCATATGTTGATGGGGTAATTGTTACGGAAGAAATGATTGTTGGTAAAGTTGTTTTTGGGCCTGTACCCTATATAGGCTTTTTAGTGCTTTTTTTACGCTCTCCTCTAGGATTTATATTGCTCATCATTTTAGTAGCACTTTTAGTAGTATCACTTATCAGTGAAAAAAATACGAGTAAGAATGGTAAACAGCCATATGAAAATGTTGAAAAAAGGTGAAACGTGAACATATATATACCCTAAAGAGGTTTAAGGTATTTGAGGTTAAAATAACCCTAATAACTACTATAGGCGCAGGTGACTTTTTTGTCAACCCGTAAACCCACCGTTACAATTGAAAATGTTGTAGCGTCAGCAACTCTGGAACATTCAATAGACCTTGATGCTGTAACAAAACTTTTTCCATCTGCAGAATATAGACCGGAACAGTTTCCAGGGCTTGTTTTTAGGCTTAAAAAGCCTAAAACCGCAACTCTAATTTTTAATTCTGGAAAAATGGTATGTACTGGAGCTAAGTCTGAGTTTCAAGCTGTCAAGGCTATAAACAAGATTATCAAGGAGCTTAAGGGTAAGGGTATAGTTATTGTTGGTAAACCTAAGATTCAGATTCAAAATATTGTAGCCTCAGCTAACCTTGGAGGAAAAATAGACTTGGAAAAAGCTACATATACACTAAGTAGGACAATGTACGAACCTGAACAATTTCCAGGGTTAATTTACAGGATGGATGAACCTAAAGTTGTTATACTTCTTTTTGCAAGCGGAAAGCTTGTATGTACTGGAGCTAAAAAGGAAGATGAAGTTTATCAAGCAATAAATAAGCTTCATAAAAAGCTTGAAGAAGAAAAAATGATGTTTTACGAATAGTCCAGCTTAATTAACATTTAAAACAACATATTTTTCTGTTAATCTTCAATTTTTCCAGTTTAACATTTACATTAATGCATGAGAAAAACAGTTAAAGGATAGGATACAGATAGTTCTTATGTTTTGGGATGGTAGAAGAAAGGGAAAACGTTTTCTCAATGCTTATAAAACCTCTTCAAAAACTTATTTTAGAGAGAGGATTTTCTAAACCTACAGAACCGCAAGAAAAAGCCATACCGTTAATTCTTGAAGGAAAAAATGTTTTACTTATCGCTCCAACAGCCACAGGTAAAACTGAGGCTGCCCTTTTACCAGTTTTAAACAATTTTCTCCTCTCTAAAAAAGAGGGTGGAATAAAAATTCTTTACATTACACCCTTAAGAGCCTTAAACAGGGATCTCTTAGAAAGAATTACTTGGTGGTGTAGTAGGCTTGATATAGGGGTTGCAGTTAGACATGGAGATACAAGTTTAAGTGAAAGAGGAAAACAAGCTAAAAAGCCTCCTGATATGCTTATAACAACACCTGAAACCTTACAAGCTATTTTGGTTGGCAGGGTTATGCGTAAACATTTAAGGTTTGTTCAATGGGTTATTGTTGATGAGGTTCATGAGCTTGCATGCGATAAACGTGGAAGTCAACTTTCACTTGGACTTGAAAGACTTAGGTGGATTACTGGTAAAGATTTCCAGGTTGTAGGTTTATCCGCAACTATAGGTTCACCTGAAAAAGTTGCAAATTTCCTTGTTGGAGTTGACCGCACATGTGAAGTTGTTAAGGTTCCTATTTTCAGGGATGTTAAACTTCAGATAGTTTACGCTAAACCATCAAAAAAGGATTACTTAATTTCAACCAAACTTTACACTCACCCCGAAGTTGCCGCTAGACTTAGAGTTATGAAAAATCTTGTAGAGAAACATAATTCAGTACTTATTTTTACTAATACAAGGTCTATTGCTGAGGTTTTAGCCAGTAGGTTTAAGGTTTGGGATGTTGACTACCCTCTAAGTATTCACCATGGAAGCTTAGCTAAACCTTCAAGAGTTTGGGCTGAAAAAAGTTTAAAAAATGGGCAGCTTAAAGGTTTAGTTTGTACATCTTCTCTTGAACTTGGAATAGATATCGGGAGAATAGATTTAGTTATTCAGTATGGTTCACCACGACAAGTTACAAGGCTTATTCAAAGAGTTGGTAGAAGCGGACACAGTATAGGTAAAATACCTAAGGGTTTTATTATAACAGTGGATCCTGATGACACTTTAGAAGCTGTAGTTGTAGCCAGAAAAGCCTTAAAAGATGAACTTGAACCTGTCGAGATTCCCAAAAAACCTTATGACGCCTTATGTCACCAGCTTGCAGGATTACTTCTTCAAAAAAGAAGGTGGAAGTTTGAGGAAGTCTTAAACATTTTTAAGAAAGCTTACCCTTACAGCGAGTTAACAATGGAGGAGGTTATCGGCGTTTTAAGCTATATGCACAACCGTTATCCTAGAATTGCATGGGTATCGTTCAATGACCACATCTTTCTTAGACCTCAAAATGTTAAAACCTTGTACCAATACTACTTTGAAAACCTTTCAATGATCCCGGATGAGAAGCAGTATCTTGTTATAGACCAAACCTCGGATACACCTGTAGGTGTTCTTGATGAAGCTTTTGTAGCAGAATACGGTGAACCTGGAGTAAAATTTATTGTTAGAGGAAGTCCTTGGAAGGTTGTAAGCATTCTTGGAGATAAAATCTACGTTAAACCTGTTGACGACCCTACAGGAGCTATTCCAAGCTGGATTGGAGAAGAAATCCCGGTACCGTTTGAAGTTGCATTGGAGGTTGGATGGATTAGAAGATTTGTTGAGGAGTCGATGAAGAGCAAAACTGAGGTAGATGTTGTTAAAGAGTTAGCTTGTAGGTATCCTGCTTCTGAAGCAACTATAACTGAGGCTTTAAAAGAAGTTTTTGAACATGTCAGAAAAGGTTACCCTACACCAAACGATAAAAGAGTTACTATTGAAAAATGGGAAGACTTTCTTATTCTTCAATGCTGCTTCGGTTCACTTGTAAACAGAACTTTAGCCAGAATAATTGGACATGTTTTTTCTGAAAAGTTTGGCGAGGTTGTTGGTGTGCAGGAAGACCCCTACAGAATTGTTATTCAAACGGAGAAGGCTATAAATCCCCAACAGCTTAAGGATGTTCTTTTAGAGCTAGCTAACAGCGATGTTAAAAAGATTCTGGTGGAAGCTGTAACAAAAACTGGGTTGTTTAAACGTAGACTTATTCATGTTGCAAGAAAATTTGGGGCGTTATCTAAGTGGGCTGATTTTAGTGATTTTAGTTTAAAACAACTTATTAAAAGCTTTGAAAAATCGGTTATTTTTGATGAAGCTGTAAAAAGCACTTTAGAAGGTGATATGGATGTTGAAGGTGTAATAAAAGTTTTAAACTGGATTAAAAATGGTGATGTTGAAGTTTTAATTATGGATGGTGTGGATTTAACACCTATAGCAAGGATCGGTGTTGAACGTATAAGTAGAAAAACAGACCTAATTCCACCTGAGAAAATGAAAAGCATCCTTATAGAGTCAACAAAAGCTAGAATTTTAAATGAGGTGGGAGTTTTTGTTTGTTTAAATTGCTGGGGGTTTTTAAAATCTATCAGAGTCAAAGATTTACCTAGAAAAGTTAAATGTCCCAGATGTAACTCTAATTTAGCAGTTTCAAAGGAAGCTGAAGAAAAAGTTTTAAAAGTTTACGATAAGAGGGGTCAAAATTTAAGAGGAAAAGAACTAGAAATTTATGAAGAACTTTTAGAATCAAAAAGATTGGTAACAAGCTATGGTTACGCTGCAGTTTTAGCATACATGGGGCATAGGCTAACTATAGAAGATGTAGAGGGAATTCTAGCAGAACATGCAAAAATAGATGAAAAATTTTATGAGCTAATTATGGAAGCTGAGAAAAGAGCTTTAAAAAGGAGATTTTGGTAAACCTAGCTTAGGTTTAATTTGAACGTTAAGCTTAATTATTAAACATTTATCTTGATTAACCTAATAATCTTAATTTGGTGATTGTGTTGATTGAGTTAAGATGGCTTGGTCATAGTGCGTTTGAAATCTCATCTAAAAAGCTTGTAATTTACGTTGACCCGTACATTTCAGGAAACCCGGAAGCGCCTGTAAAGGTTGAAGAAATTAGAAAAGCTAACTATATACTTGTAACCCATGACCACTTTGACCATCTTGGGGATGCTGTAACCATAGCAAAAAACACTGGTTCAAAAATTGTTGTAGTACCTGAGCTTGCTGGGAAACTTGGTGGAGAAGGTGTTGGTGTTATTGCACTTAACATGGGTTCAATGATAAAGCTTGAGGAGGACTTCTCTGTTGGAATGGTACAAGCATTCCATACTTCAACCGTTGGAGCACCTGTGGGTTTTGTTTTCACGGTTAGTGGTAAAACATTCTACCATGCAGGAGATACCTGTCTTTTTGGAGATATGAAACTTATAGGTGAAGTCTACAAACCCGAAGTAGCTCTCCTTCCAATAGGTGGATACTATACTATGGGGCCAAAAGAAGCTGCTGTTGCAACTTTACTGTTAAAGCCAAAGGTTGCTATACCAATGCACTATAAAACGTTTCCTGTTCTTGAGCAAAATGCTGAGAAGTTTTTAAATGAGGTTAGAAGAGTTTCACCAGAAGTTAAAGTTGTTGTCTTAAAGCCTGGAGAAAAATTTAAATTAGAAGTTTAAATTTTAATTTTTTACTTTTTAAAAAAGTACCTTAATATAATTTCACTATAGCTGTACAAGCAGGTTTGCTTCTAAAAATTAAACTACGGTTAATGTTCATCAATTCTAAAGCTTAAATTTAATTACCTTCTTCAAAACTATTCTTTAAGTAGCTTTTTTACAGCAATTTCAACATCCTCTTTTTTTATAGTTTTTCTTCCTGCATGAGCACAATAGTCCATTGCTTCCTTAGCAATTTTTATACCAACATCCTCCAATGCTTTCCTAAGCTCATCTGCAGCGCCTTCACTAACTCTATAAGCACCACCAGTTGCTTTTTTTATAAGCCTATGGATGGGTGCAAGGGACATTTCTTTTTCAGACATGCTTACAACCCCCTTAAACTTGTTTTTAATCACTCCTGAGGATTAATAACTACTACCTAGGTTTAGGCTTAAAATGTTTTTGTTCATAAATAAAGAAAAATGTAAAAAAATACTAGGCATCCGCAAGAAAAACCCTTTTATACTGGAATTAAGAATCTTTGAAAAAGAGTTGGGATCCGTCAGAACTACGCTTATAAAAAGAATTTCAAGACAATTGATAGAAAAATATCCTGAGGTATTTACTGAAGATTTTGAAAAAAATAAGAAGGTAGTAGGCGAAGTTCTTAAAACCAATTCAAAAGAAGTTAAAAACCAAGTTGCAGGATACATAACAAGTATAATAAAAGTTTACAAGAAAACATCTAAATAAATGGAAAACTTTTATGTAGCCTTTAAATGTAAAGTTATGTTAAATTTTCCAATATCGGTTAAACCTAGAGATGTAGGATTTGCTAATTTTTCAGGCATTCCAGGGTAAATCCTAAATTTTAAATGCGTTTAAGTTTGGATACAGCCTCTCTAACTTCATCTACAGAGGCTTCAGCTTCTAGTGTGGAAAGGTCGCCTAACGGTTCTCCTGTCCAAAGTTTTTTCATAACTCTCCTCATTATCTTTCCGCTTTTTGTTTTTGGAAGCATATTAACAAACTCTATCCCTCTAAAGACAACAAGAGGGCCGAAAGTTTTTTTGACATGTTCAATTATTTCCTTCTTCAACCCATCTGAAGGTTGATGACCTGGTTTAAGTACAACAAAGGCGGCTGCAGCCTCTCCTTTAATTTCATCTGGAACACCACAAACACCTGCTTCGGCAACAGCTGGATGCGATACAATCGCATTTTCCACTTCTATAGTTCCTATTCTGTGTCCAGATATCTTTATTACTTCGTCAGCCCTCCCACAGAACCATATATATCCATCCTCATCAATATACGCAGAATCCCCAGTATAATATCTGCCACTAGTGAGGGGATCATGCTCCCAATACTCTCTTCTATATCTCTCCGGGTCACCCCATAGCGTCGGCGTCATGCCGGGAACAGGTTTTTTAAGTAAAAGTATGCCTTTTTCTCCAGGTTTGCAGGGCTCACCTTTGATTTCACCAACTATTTCCGGAATTACACCAGGTACTGGAAAACCTGCCGACCCAGGTCTTATCTCAGGTAATTCAACCCCATAAGGATAACCAAACATCGCACCAGGGATTTCTGTCTGCCACATGTGATCGATAACAGGTATCCTTCCTTTAAGTACTTCATCTCGAAGCCAGAATAAAACTTGTGGATTAAGAACCTCTCCAGCGCAAACTATCCTTTGTAACGAACTGAGGTCATGCTTTTCCGCTTGCTCAGTTCCAAGTTTACGTAGCATCCTAGCACCAGTTGGCGATATCCATGCTATGGTAGCCTTGTTTTTTTCCATTACTTCCCACCATTGGTCAGGTTTAGGATAGTCAGGAGTTCCCTCGTACATGATGACGGTGCAGCCTATAAGTAAGGGGGCAAATGCTATATAACTATGACCAACAATCCATCCTATGTCGGTTGTGTTGAATAAGACGTCCCGCGGATTAAGACCGTAAATCCATTTTGCAGTCCAATATGTCCAAATTTGGAAACCTCCGTGGACATGGACTGTTGGTTTCGGTTTTGCCGTTGTACCGGAGGTGCATAGTATGAATAAAGGCTCATTTGCCTCAAGGGGGATGTATCCTTCATCACCCCACTTTCCTTTTTCTTCAAACTCCTCGAGTAAAATATCCTTTTTAGTAAGGGTAAGTTCCGTGTTGCTTACACAGTTAATTATAACGTGTTCTATTTGCTCAACTGTTTCAGGAGAACATAATTTAAAAGCTTCGTACAACATTTCCTTTAGTCTTACCTCTCTTCCCCTTCTAATGGTAATATCTTGGGTTAGTGCTGCTTTTGGCCTAGTTAATTCTATGCGGTCAGCAACAGCCCCTGATGAAAAGCCAGCAAAGACAACCGCTGGCAGTGCACCTATCCTACAAGCAGCGTGCATCATCACCATAGCCTCTATGCTGTTGGGAATATAAAGCAAAATTCGATCGCCTTTTTGGATACCTATGTTTCTAAGTGCGGCAGACCATTTTTTTACTTTTTCATAAAGTTCCCCATAGGTTATTTTTCTTGAAATCCCTAGTTCCGGTGCTTCGTGAACATAGGCTACCTTGCCATGATACCTAGAAACCTTATAGTCTACACAATTATAACTAACGTTTGTTAGACCACCAACATACCATTTAAAAGTAGGATAAGACCACTCAAACACTTTATCCCATTTTTTGAACCAATAAATGTCATCTATAGCTTTTTCTGCATGCTCACTCCAAAAGCCTTCCGGATCTTCAATTGAATACTTCCAAAGTTCATAATATTTTGAGGCTTTAACTGTGAGCATGCTTAATCACCTAATTTTGTTTTAAAAAGCTAAACTCTTCAAGTAAAATTTTTACATTGCTTCATATTAAATTTTTACGTTTATAATCATAATATTAAATATGGAAAGAAATAAAAACAGTAACTGAGAATTAAATGAATAAAAATTATAAAAATTACGCCATACGTAAAAAGGAAAACTTAGAAGCAAAAAGCTAAACCTTCTCAACAGACTGTTACATCTCCTATCTGCAGCGAATTATGGTAACACACATTTTGACATTGCTGAGTGGAACATTGAAGAATTTGGATAGGCACTTTTTACTCTGCTATTTGTTACTGAATAATCGGTGTCTAATGGAAAATGCTGAACACTCTTTTTAACAGTTCCAGGCGGCTTGTTTGCCTTGCGATATAGACATAAGTTTTTCAATAAACTCTAAGGAAAGGTAGGGATGAGTAAAATATGACAACTATGGTTGGCTAAGAGTTTAGGTCTTATCTCTTGAATGCTCTGAAGAGGGTTGATGAGGTTAGTGAAAGATTCTTGACTTTCAAGAGTCAAACATTTATAACGTTTACGAAAAACTTATTTATCAAACAACAAAGATGTCCAGTTTTTCTATTCTTAACTTTTCCAAAAAAATTTATTTTAAGTGGATTTTTAAGAATAAAGCTTGTGCTAACTGTTCTACGGATTTATCCAGCTGTTGTTGGTGGTGGGGAAATTTTAGATTCAATTCCTAAAATTTTTTCGTTCATTTTTTGAACATCAGATTTAAGTTTTTCTAAATCCTGGGAAATTTTAGATTCAATTCCTAAAATTTTTTCGTTCATTTTTTGAACATCAGATTTAAGTTTTTCTAAGTCTCCTTCCATCCTTTCAACAATAGCGGCCATTGACGGTTTCTTTGGTTTTTTAGGTTTTTTTTCAACTTTTTTAACCTTCTTTTCTTTTTTCGCCAATCCTTACCCCCATTTTTTAATTTATAAGTTAAAGTATATGAAAGTTACCATAATTTAACAATTTAGATGTTTCTTTTTTAAGAGTTGGAGAAGACTTTTTAGGTTTAAATAACTTCTAAACCTTATTCTAGGTAGGTGTGGAAATGTGGTAACAGAGGTTCAGTTAAGAGTTGCAGAAGCAAAACAGAGAGATGTTGGCAGATGTAAGGCTAGAATAGACCAAAAAACAATGGAACTTTTAGGGGTTGTTGCTGGAGATGTGATTGAGATTAAAGGTAGGAGAGTTACACCTGCTATAGCATGGCCAGCTTATCCTGAAGACCAAGGTGCAGGAATAATAAGAATTGATGGTTTAACCAGAAGAAACGCAAACGTTTCCCTAAATGATTATGTTACAGTTAGGAAAGCTAAAGTTCAAGATGCTCAATCAGTTACACTTGCACCGGTAGATACAAGAATAGAGTTTGACCCAGACTTTACAAACTTTGTTAAATCTAGACTTTTAGAAACACCACTAATTCAAGGGGATGTTGTTCTTTTATCAGTTTTTGGAAATGCCATACCATTTACAGTTGTACGTACAAGACCAAGCGGTATTGTTAAAGTTGTTCCTATGACAGTATTCCAAGTTTTAAGTGAACCTACACCTGAAAAGAAGGGTATACCGAGGGTAACCTATGAGGATATAGGTGGACTTAAAGAGGCTGTTCAAAGAATTAGGGAAATGGTTGAACTACCATTAAGGCATCCTGAACTTTTCCAGAGGCTGGGTATTGACCCTCCTAAGGGTGTTCTTCTTTACGGT
>JBQPWD010000008.1:0-20630 GCA_052246995.1 Candidatus Bathyarchaeota archaeon
GAAACTCACCCATATCAGGAAGAGGATACGGTACGGTAGGAAGATGAATAGAAGGCTCCACAGTATGCCATTCAGAAAAATTCAGTTTTACACCTCCTATAAGTCAATGGAGCTAGGCTTTAAGCCGGAAACCGTTAAAGCGGAAAACACCTCTAGGACATGTCCGGTATGTGGCGAGTTGAATAAGCCGAATAGGCATGTCTTTAAATGTGGAAAGTGTGGCTTCCAAGCAGATAGACACTTTATCGCTGCATGGAATATAGCCATGAAACTTCCAATGTGGGGTGCTTTACCGTTGCCCCCGAAAGCCATCCATGAGGCCATAGCCAAGGTGGAACGGATAGTTATAAAATGTTAACTATCCGACAACGGTTCAACGGAAAATCCCCACATCCTGGATTTTGCCTCACCACATATCGGGCTATGCTTTTGCCCATTCGGCGCCTTTTCCATCGAGGAAGGGCCCAAAAGCGTTATATAAACTTAACTATTTATGAACTGCTGATAAACCCTTTGGAGGGTTTAAAGCTTGAGTGAGTTTAAATGTGAGATATGTAGTCTGAGAAATGCCAGGTATGTTTGCCAGTATTGTGGAAAAAGGATTTGCGACTACTGTAAGATTCCAGGTAGGTTTACGTGTATAGAATGCTGTAGAACAAGGGAGGGTTATGGTGAAACTCAAGTTAAGGTTGAAGGTACACCTTTTCTACCATCAAAGCTCATGTTTATAGGCTTTATAACCATGCTTTTAGGCTTTATATTCATACTTGTTTCAGCTTTTCTTGGAGGCTTAGCTGGAGAAGGCTGGGGTGGAGGGGTTTTCTGGATATTTCCCCTACCACCAATACTTATCGGCTCAGGCCTGACAGGAGTTTCCATACTTTTAACATTTTTAACCTTCATAATTTTTTTCATCATCCTTGTCTTTCTCATGGTTAAAACCTTAAGATAATAAGGTTTTTGCTAAACCTTTACAAAGTTTTTATCAAAATTTACATTAAAGTCTGCCCTTTACATGCAAGCATCAGAAGTTGGCAACATCTTGATTTTGTCGCGACCTGCTTACAGCAAGCGACTCCTCTCTAGTCTTCACAATCTTTATTTACAACTATTGGTGTCAATTTTAGACTTAAAATATCCTCAATTTTTCGGCTTAAATTCCTTTTATCTAAGGGATTTTCCAGAATTACTTTTTAACTTGTAATTTTTCTCTGTTCGCCAGAAGCTCTTCTCTACTACGTTGCACCACCTTATTTTTCTTTATCAACTTGTGCAAGTAAGATAATGGTGGAAAACTTATTGCGTGTTGTGGGCATGTGTTTTGGCATGTGGTGCAGCCTACTAGGCAATTTAACGGTCTAGCTACAACCGCTACATTTCTTTCATAATCAAACTGGTAAACGTTTCTTCCACAGTTTAAAACGCATATACCGCAGCCTATGCAAAGTTCAGAATCCACAGTGGGATACCAATTTATCTCCTCACGGGGTATACCACGCCACGTTTGCTTAATGGCTCCTTCAACATTTACCATTACTGGACACCTGCCTCTCTTAAGGCTTCCTTAAAGGTTTCTTCGCTCGGGCATACCCCTATTATGCGTATGTCCTTATCAATAACAACAGCGGGACTTGCAGTTATGCCATATTCGTTTAGCTTTGGGTTCATTCCGCGATAGATTTCAATTTCAATTTTGTCTTTATATTCCTCTCTGATTTTTTCTATCAGTTTGAGCAGCAGCCTTCCGCCTGAACATGGAGGCTCAGAGGTGAAAACTTCAACTTTAACTGGCATGTTTACACCCCCATTTCTTTAAGCGCCGCCTCAATTGTTTGCATGCTTGGACATACACCCATAATCTTTATTTTGCCTTCATTGAAGACTATGGCCGGCACTAATGTAAGACCGTATTTGCCGAACTCTTCACATGGCCCAACATGTTTTACCACCTCCACTTTATCACCGTATTTTGCCTTAATCAAATCCGCATACTCCAAGAGTTTTAGGCAGCCTGCACATGGCGGTTCAGCTGTAAAAGTTTCAACCTTTACAACCATGTTTACCCACCTTTTAATTCCTGTTTTACGGTGTTAAGTAGTTCCTCCCTACTGGGAACTTTTCCTGTAGTTAAAATTTTGCCATTAACGACAACGGTTGGAGTCATTAGTATATTGTACTTGTCAGCTTCCTCTGAGAAAGCTGTATACTTCTTTACCTCAATAGCTTCACCAAATTCTTTAACAATCTCCTCACACAGTTTAATTGTTGCTTTACATTTGGCGCAAGGCGGGTCAGATCCGAAAACCTCTATCTTAACTTTTTTCATCCATTACCACCTCCCACAATTTTTTGTTATGTTAACTGAGCTAAACATAAAATCAACTACCTCCAAAACGTGTTTCCTATGATGAAGGCGGTTATGGTAGCTAATACTACCGTGGTTAGTATGTAAACTAAAGCCTTCTTCACCGTAAACACCCTTGCAATTACAACCATGTTTGGAAGACTTAAACCAGGCCCAGCTAGTAGGAGGGCAAGGGCTGGACCTTTACCCATACCTAAACGCATAAGCATGTCAACAAACGGAGCTTCTGTAAGCGTGGCAAAGTAGCTTACAGCCCCTATCAACGTAGCAAGAAAGGTTGGTAAAATGGTGTTTCCGCCAAGCCATGTTTGAATCCATTCTGCAGGTAAAACTTTACCTACAACTCCCACAACAAACACACCAACAAGTAGTAGTGGAAATATCATTCTAACAAACCATAGGGTTTCATAAAGCCAGTTTTTAACGGATGAGACTCCAAGTTTAAACCATGCATAGATAAATGTTAAAGTTACGGGTATAAGGAATAGGATAACCTTGTAAAGATAGGGTTTCCCTACACCAAGGTAGTTGGGTAGAAGAAGTGTAGCTATAAGCAGAATAAAAAGTATAAGATGTTTTAAACCTGTTACCTGAGTTGGTGTTATGGTTGAAGGGTTAGCAGCCTTCTTAGCCCTTTCCCTTTCATCCAACCTAAACATGTAAACCATAATTAAGCCAACAATAAAGGCTGTAGATAAGGCTGCAACAATCCTCATTAAAGCCATATCCAAACCAAGTATTGCTCCGGTATAAACTAAGGCTAGAAGGTTAGTTGCAGGTGCAGTCCAAAGTAGGATAAAGGCTGGCCCTATACTACTTCCCTTCCTATAAAGTCCAGCAGCTATTGGAATTACAGTACAAGAACAAACAGCCAAACATACACCAGAAGTAGCTGCAAGTGGAAATGAAACAATTTTCCTAGCTGTTGAACCCATGTACCTAAGAATAGCTTCTCTTGAAAGAAAGGATGTTATAGCCCCCGCAAGCAGAAAAGCAGGAATTAAACATGTAAGAACATGAAAAGCTACATAGTCCCATAAAGCGTAAAACCCCGCAAAAATTAAATCTAACAGAAACACACCGTTTTCCTCCACAATTTTAATATCATATTATCGACATATCTAAATATCGCGATATATTTAAATATTTTCTAAGCATTATTTAATGTGGTAACCTTGAATAAAGAAAAGGTTATTTCAGAATACAGGGTAAGACTTCTTAATGCGTTAGCAGACCCACTTCGGTTGGAGATAGTGGAGTTTTTAAAGGATGGAGAACGTTGTGTATGTGAAATTATCCCGGTTTTTGGGAGAGCTCAATCCACAATTTCTAAACATCTTGACATTCTATACCAAGCAGGAATCTTAGATAGACGTGTTGAGGGAAAACGAACAATTTACAGCATAAAAAACAATCAAGTATTTAAAATTCTTAAGGAAGTTGACATCTTCATTCTAAATCAGCTTTCACCAGTAACTAAAGCCGTTAAGCTTCTGAAGACTTCTACATAGTAGCAACTGTAAAAAAGAGAGTTAATTAAGATGTTGTAAAGAATGTGTAAAAAGTGACCATTTTGGCTAAGACACTAACAATTGTGCTTTTAACAGGACCTTATACTTCACAGTATGCAGACATAGCATGCCATATAGCTGAAAAGGCTTTAGAACAAGGTTGTAAAGTTAACCTCTTTCTTTACATGGATGGTGTTCATGTAGCTGTAAAAGGTCAAATAACAAACAATTTTCCCAATATTGAAGAAAACCTCAAAAAACTTATCAAAAAAGGGCTTAAAGTTAAAGCATGTGTAAGATGTGCGTCAGCTAGAGGATACGTTGAAGATGGGAAAACAGTTGAAACTGGCGTATTCTCTACTTCACGGTATGTTGAAGGGGTTACTATAACAGGAATTTATGAGCTTCCCAAATGGATAAGTGAAAGTGAAAAGGTTATAGTGTTTGGGGATTGAGATAACGGTTAACTCTGTTGTAATACTGGTAACTAAAGCACCTTATGGACATGAAAACGTCTATGGTGCATTGTACACGGCTATAGCATGTCAAGAGATGGGGGTTCAGGTTACTGTGATTCTTCTCGGTGACGGAGTATACTCGGCTTTAAAAAAACAGAACCCTGAAAGAAGTATTGGCTACCCTTCAATTGAGAATCTTTTTTACACACTTTTACCAAACTGTGAAGTTCTTGTAGAGAAATCCTCGTTGGCGGAAAGGGGATTATCAAAAGACAACCTTATTGAAGTTGTAAAGATAACAGATAGGGAAGGTGTATGTAAAGCTTTGAAAGAAAAAGGTAAAGCAATTTTAACATACTGAATGAATGGTTTGAGGTTAAAAATGAGTAAAAATGTTGAAAACTTAACTAAACCTAGAAAATGTTACATTAGGGGAAAGCAGCATGGATAATCCTACAGTTTGTGTAGTTGTCCCCAGCTTTGCACATGAGGGACAGACAAGGCTTAAAGAGGTGTTAAGCAGGTATTTAGGCAGTTTAATAGAGGTGTTAGAGGTTGCAAGTCTTTCTGAGGAGGATGTTATTAACACCATTGCAGAGTTTACATTAAAAGCAAAATTCTCCATTATCATTGTTTTAAGCTTTTTAGAACCGTTGACGGTTAAAAACATAAAAAACATGTTTTCCATGCCCACCTACAGCTTAGATAACGCTATGATGGAAGTTGCAGGAGCCTACATCAATGAACGTATAGTAGTTTTACTATCGTCGGAGGAGGAGGAAAAGATATTCTCTTTACATAAACCACTATATGAGGTGACACCAAAACAGATTATGGATGTTAAGGTGGAAAGCTCACCTGAAAAGGTGGCGGATACAATCATCCAACTTTACAATCAAGGATACAACAAATTCTTTCTTGGCTCTGTAAGGCTTATTACAGATTTTGACCGTGTAAACGAGTTTCTTCTTGAGAAGATAGGTGTCAGAAAAGACTTAAACTTAATTAACCCATGCTTAACATTCGCCGAATTTTTGTCACAAACAGGGAGAGGTTTAAAAATTTCATCTTACGAGATAAGCAAAATATTGCCATGTATTGCCGACCCAACCAAGATTAGGGTTGTAGCTAAGTTTAATACAAGCATTGACAAACTGTTACCCCTGTTGTACCTCAACATTAAAAATTCAAGGTATAACGACGCTTTAGAAACTTTAACATTTACAACAAAAGATGAAGAAATGATAACCATCTATGGGTCGGGAAAAGTTTGTATGGGGAAAGTAAGAGATGAGGAAAAAGCTAAAAAACTGTTAAAAATGTTGATGGAAACCTTAAACAAGGCTTACAACTACTATACCGTTCACGGCGTCCCACCAGATGAGGCTTTTAACCTGAGAAGTAAGTTAAGCCCAATGCTGGTCTACAACCACCTACCTAAATTAGACTGTAAAGTGTGCGGTGAGGAAACATGCTACGTTTTCGCCTTCAAGCTTTTATCTGGTGAAAGAAAACTTGAGGAATGCAAGCCACTGTATGTTGAAGGTAGACGTCGTGATAGAGAGTTTTTAGAAAAAATAGTTAACCCAATATTTTAGGGGTAAAAACAACGACTCTAATTGTTATCTTAACCAAACCACCATCCCATCAAACAGTAGCAACATTACTCAAGATTCTAAACAACGATGAAAAAATTTTGTTGTTTGCTTGTGGAGATGGTGTTTACTCGATAATAGAGGCAAACCCGCTTAGCAACATCATTCACAACATTCTTAAGAAGGGTGGCATCATCTACGCTTCCCGTGAAGACATGGATGCACGAGGAGTCACATTCAACCTAGTCATTGAAGGAGTTAGAATTCCAAGAGACTTTTATGGTATGCTAATCCACACCATAATGAAGGAAGAAAACATTCTAGTAACCATTTAAAACAACAAAGGAATTTAAATAAAATTCTAGTAGAGTTGTAACATGTCTATTTCATACAGTATTGGTAGAGCTTGTATAGCAAAGCATCCTTTATCCATTTTTTTAAGCATAGTTGAAAGTTTACTTTTATGGTGGCTTAACATGTTTAAACTTTTCACTTGCCTGTTCTCCACCTACACCCCAGCTTTCCTTTGGAACCTCGTGAATTATAACCTCAACAGCCTCTTTAGGTACACCCATATCGGTAAAAACCTTAGTTACTCCTGATATTACCTTTTTCTTAGCCTCATTTGAAAAACCAGTCCAAACATAAACATGAACAACAGGCATACAATAAGTTTCACCAGCCTACTTTAAAAATTTTACGTTTAAAAACTACAACCACAAGGTCACAACAGAGGCAATGTTAACCTCCACAAGAGATTTTTAAGTTTACGGTGGACAAACGTGGTTATGCGGCTTTTCTTCATCAACCCTATGACTATTATATACTCTCAGTAACCTCTGGATTGATACAACTTCTACTGTCTAGATAGATCAAGTGAAGCTTTCTTCCCCTCTATCTTAATTTTCTTAAATGTTTAAGCCAACAAAAATAAGTTCGTATAATTGTTTATTTTTCCTTGTAACATTCGGAGTAGTGACGTATATATCTCGCTTAAGAGATTATAACCTTTTGGATAGGTGTGTGAATGTTTTGATGGAGATTGGTAAATGGTGGAAGTTAGTATAATTATGGTTAATTATAATGGTCTAAGATGGCTTAAGAGGTCTTTACCCTCATTGTTTAGGCAAAATTTTAAAGATTTTGAGGTTATTGTTGTGGATAACGCCTCGAGAGATGGTAGTGCTGAGTTTATTGAGAAAAATTATCCCCAAGTCAAATTGGTAAAACTTGATAAAAATTACGGTTTTGCCAAAGCTAACAACATTGGACTGAAACATGCAAATGGGAGGTACCTTGTATTTTTAAACAATGATACTGAAGTATTAGAGGGTTGGCTGGAGAATTTAGTTAGAGGTATAAAAGAGAGACCCGAGTATAAGTTACTAGCGAGTATCCAGCTTCCAGATCAAAATGGAAATAAAACAAGGGATTTAATGGTATACTTTGGCCCCAGCATATGCGACCCTCGAGTTAAAACAGTATGGAGAAAAAAGGCAGATAGAGATAACATTATAGTTGATAGCTTATTTGCTAGTGGTGCATGCTTTATCATGCCTAGAGAATGGCTTGAGGAGGTGGAATTACTTTTTGATGATTACTACTTTATGGCCGCTGAAGATCTAGATTTAAGTTTAAGAACAATATTTCTTGGTGGGAAGATTGGTTATGTCATGAATAGTAAACTTATTCATTATACTGGAGGTTCTAGCAGAAAGGTTAGAACTAAGATAACTAGGCTTGCAATGAGAAACGAGCTTTTAACAGCCTACAAACTTTTAAGCCTAAAAAATTTTATCAAGATCTTACTGGTAAAAATTTTTTACCTTATTGCACGAAATGTTATTAAAGCTGATGAATTTAAGATAAATTTCGCAATGACTAAAGGTTTTTTAGATTTTTTCGCAAACTTCCCAAGGTACACTGAGTATAGGTTAAATTTCGCTTGCAGAAAAAAGGTGCGTGATGAAACCATCCTTAGGTTGTTAAAGTACAAGTCAAGAACCCAAGAAATTCTGTATAAGTGGTTAAACCGCTGGTAAGAGGTTAGGTAGGAGTGGGTTGGCATGAAAAAAGAATTACAGTCATAACGTGTGCAAAAAACGAAGAAAAATTTTTGAGCTTATCTTTAATTTCACTTCTAAACCAAACACTCTTGCCAACCGAAATTATAATCGTGAACGACAGAAGTACCGATAGAACAGGAGAAATTGCTGAAAAATTTGCTAAAATGTACCCATCGCTTATCAGAGTTGTACATAGAAGTGGTAACCCTAAACTTGAAGATGTCAAGGAAATCCCTAAAGCATTTAACGAAGGATTAAAATATGCTGGAAAATTTGATTTTCTAGCTAAGATAGACGCTGACATGGTGCTTATGCCAGAGTATTTTAAAACTATAATAGTGGAATTTCAAAAGGATGAAAAACTTGGCATTGCTGGTGGCAAAACCATAAATGAAGAACACATTAGTGTTCGTGGTGGTAATAGAGTTTTTCGCCACGAATGTTGGAGGGAAATAAGCAACAACGGGCTTATGCCAGTTGTTGACCCGGAGGACACCTACACAACCCTTAAGGCTTGGTATTTAGGTTGGAAAGTTAAGCTTGTTGATGAGGCTAGAAGTTTTCACTTACGGCCAATGAAAAGTCTACCACTCAAGAAAATCATCAAACAAAGGTGGAGAGTAGGATTAGCATATTATAGATTTGGAGGACACCCATTAAGCTTTCTTGGAAAACTTTTGTTGCTATCTACTTCCGAAAAACCTTACCTACTTTCAATATTGTTAGCCTCTTCAGGGTGGATTTATGGCTTTTTAAAACGTGAAAGGATAGATGAGGCATTAAGAAAGTATAACAAGGCGAGAACGAAGGGGCTTGTTATTAAAAGGTGTTTAAGACTCTTAGGTTAGATAGTTTTTTAGGGATAAACCAAATCCTACCTCTTGTTTCTCTCTTGAATTCAAAAAATCCTCTTTCGACAAAACCCTTTATGTATTATTCTATCGTTTCTATGCTTTCTAAGACATGCTTTATGAAAATTAAATGGGTTTTTCTTCATAGAATTGCTTTCTGCTCCTGCAAAATTCTATCTCTTAAAAGAGGATGTAAGGAATTATAGGTTAAAACATCAACCTTTCTCCCCAAAGCCTCTTCCAAATCTATTTTCAATCCTGCAAGGTCGAGCAAACTTTTTTCTCCTTCAAACTCAACGAGGATATCTATGTCGCTATCTTTTCTTTCCTCTCCTCTCACAAAAGAACCAAAAACAGCCGTTTTTTGACACCGTAACGCCTTGATAGGGGGATTATTTTATCTTTTACTTGTTCCAATTCCATAACTGAGTATTTATTTAGTCTTCTACTTTAACTTTTCAAATTTAAGCCTTTTCCTCACAAAGTTTTCTGATACTTGAAATTCTTCTGCTAGTTCTGGAATTGGGTCTGGAAACTCTTTAACCCATTCCTGCTTTAAAATCTCATCGAGCTTTTTCTTCTAGATTCTAGAATTAAAAGATGCGTAAACATCCGATGGTGGAGGCCGCCGCCGGGATTTGAACCCGGCCTCCAGGCTCCACAGGCCTGTACGCTACCAAGCTACGTTACGGCGGCCGTTTTCGCCTATAATTTTTCTTGGTTGGAAGGTTGAATGAAGTTAGAGTAATCTTCCACATAAGTTTTTAGGTTTATTGGTGTTGTTTTGGCTGTTGTGGTTAGGACTGTTAACGTTAACAGCAAATGTTTTGTGATGTGTTTGCCAACTTTAAACTTTTTCACAGTTTTTGTGAAAATAGTCTTTTTATATCTTTTCTTTTTAACGTAGTAACAGGGTGGGATGAAGTACAAGGAAAAAGTATGTTGTTGCTGTGATGGTTTGCTTGATTGTAGGTGTTTTAGGCGGTTATAGCGTTGGATACGCGTTATATGAGTCTAAGATAAAAAACTATGAAAATCAGGTTTCTACCTGACATTTGAACTTTTAAAGCTTAATTTAACCCTCTCCGAGGCTAAAAGCCTGATTATACAGCTTCAAAACCAAGTTTTAAGCTATAAAACACAGGTTTTAAACTTAGAGTTAGAACGAAGCCAACTAAAAAATGAGCTGACTGATGCCCAAGAAACAATTTTAAACTATGATAAAGCAGTTTTCTAGTTTAAACTCTCAAATTCAAGCCTTATAATCTCAAGTTTTAAGTCATCAGTATCAATTAAAGCTTTACAAAGGTGAATACGAGTTAAAAACAAGAGAATACATTGCGAAAATTTCTGAACTGGAAAACAAAATTTTATACTTAAAGTCTCAGACACTTTACAGCAACCTAACTTATAGTGAAGTTAAAGAGTTTATTAGAAAAGACAGGACTGATGAAAACCAGCATATTCCAAGCAAGTATGTTTGTGCAGATTTTGCAGCAGACGTAAACAACAACGCAGAAGGGCAAGGTATTAGGTGTGGTTATATGATTGTATACTTTAAAGATGGTACACATGCTTTGGTTGTGTTTGAAACTATGGATAAAGGGCTAGTTTTCATAGAACCACAAGTAGATAGAGAAGTTAAGGTTGGAGTAGGTGTTAGGTACTGGGGTTGATAATGGCTTCTTAAAACCAGATTACGATGACACTATTACAAAAGCCCTTATAATTTGGTGAATCCTGCCAAAGTAACTTAAAATGTAGTTTTTCAATTTTTCCACTTTTACAATGTTAAAGGGGTTAAAAAGCCTTCTTTGACTTTTTCTCTTTAATATTCTGTAAATTCCCTTTTCCTAAGTGCTGTGAGGTCTATTTCTCCTGTTTTAGGGTTTGGAGTTAAAGCCCACTTTTCCATTGCTAATGCTCCAATTATGGCATCTATCCTCCTTTTTCTTTCATCAAAACCTAGTTCTCCAACAGGATGGGCTTCAATGTCAAATGGTAAACCCTCTATCGCACATTCTATTAGGCAGACTTCTGTTATCCTATAAACCTTACCGCCTAAACCAACCTCAAAAGGAGTTATTTTCCGCCTAACTTCAGAGGTAAATTCCTCCCTAACGTAGGATCTTAATGAGCCTGTATCAAACAGTACATAGGCTTTCTTTCCTTCTATCTCAATCTCCTTAAAGGTCCTAGCCAACCAACTTCACCTTAATTTTAATAACCATGCCTTCATAATAAACTAAACTAAGAAGAACTCAACAACTCAATTTATTTGTTTTCTATCAACTAGAGACAAACTTTACTAAGCATTATAAAAAACATTAAAACTTTCAAAAAGGAGTCAAATTCCATCATTGGGATTTGCGACAGGAGAATTAAGCATTACAAAGCCTTACTCAAGGAAGGTGAAGCTGTTAAAGGCTCTGTTTTATCATTGTTAAACATAAAACGGTAAGTAATAATGTTAAGGGGGTGTTTCGTTAATCGATGTCCTAAAGAGATGGTTAACTTCTACATAAGTTTTTTGATTTTTGGTTTGATGGTATTTTGAAAAATGCTTTATAGAGCATTTCTTTTGATTTTTGTTCAGCTTAACTTGAACTGTTGTCTACTGGTTTTGTTGGTGTTTAGTTTTTCCTGTTTCCATGATTGCTATGTTAAGTGTTAACGTTGTTCCGGCTATTGTGGCTAGTACTAGTAGTGGTGGATAGGGTGACCATGTAACATCTATCAACCAACCTACAATAACTGGAAATAGGAAGGAGCCTGTATTACCTATTGAGTATATTAATCCTGCAGCTCCACCAACAAAGTTGGAGGTTTCAGGGTGTTCTGCTGCTATTATAAGAACTAGTGTTAAGATTCCTGATAGTGTAAAACCTGCTGTCAATATGACTATCCACAACGGTATCTGGGATAGTTGTGGGATGAGAATTATGGATGGAATGGTGGTTAAGCTAAGCATCCATAAGAATGGTTTTCTTAATCCAACCTTGTCGGATAATGCCCCAACAGATAGTCCTGAAAGTAGGAATCCTAGTGGGAGGATTGAGGATGTAATGTTTGCCTCTAAAGCTTCTAAACCCTTAATTTCCAGCATACGTGGAAGAAATGTGAGAAGTGTGTCGTAGCAGCCCATTGAGCAGATACATAATCCTGTTAACAGCCATACCTGCTTCAACTTGACAACCTCTTTAAGCTTTAATGTTGACTGGTTTAAATTTACCTGTTTTGTCGAGTAAGCCTTGCCTATAAGCCACCACGTTAATGCTAAAAATATGCTCCACAAGCCAAATGTTTTAAAAACAGCTCTCCAATCACCTTTAAAGGTTAAGAGAAGGTAGGATGTTAAACTTAACCCTACAAGCTCACCAACAGGAAATCCTGAAACATAAACTCCAGTGGCAACTCCTGCTTTTTCTTGGAACATTGTATTTACAATTTTGGTTAAACATGGTAGAATGGCGGCCATACCAACTCCAAGAAGTAGTTGGAAGATTAACAGTTCATGGTAGTTGGAGGCAAATCCTCTTAAAAAACTAAAAACGCCAATAAGCATCATTGCCATCTTTATTACATTCATAAACCCTAAACGGTCAATCATAAATCCCCATGGAATGCGTAGTAGCATGATGGCTAAGATACAGATTGAAAACACAAACCCTGCTTCAGCATGTGATATACCCATCTCCTCAATTACAAGTTGAATTATGGGTGAATAGGAGAATAGAAGAAGGTGAATGGTGAACGCTGTAAAAAATGCTTGAATTAAAATTAAATTTCCAATCTTCGATTGTGCAACCACCAACCTTTTATTTAAAATTTCCATGTCAGCCCTCTGAACGGTTTTTGTTAGATGGTTATGTTCCTATTTTTAATGTTAACTTTTATATTTTACCTGTCGTTATATAGATACAATCTGCGTGGATGTTGAATTGTTTAGGGAGGGTTTTTTATGGTAATTTTAACTTTCTGGGAGGATAAGGTTGGAGGTAAGCTTGCTAAGGTTAATGTTGAAGCCCACAACTACACGTATAAGGTTGGCCCGGATGGTGTTTGGTTGATGCTTATAGCTGCTGAGGATAAAGAGGTGAAAACAAACCAGCCGGTAAATGTAAAAATTGAGGAGATTGATGTTCCCCCAGAATCTATAGTTTTTCCATGCGCATTTATGAGACATGCGTTGGGGTTTGTTGCTTCACTGGTAGGTGTAGGTATGCCTAGGAAGATTGAGGAGAAAAGAAAAATTAATGAGGTAATATTCCACCCAATTTTTGACGGTAAAATCTGTAAAGGTGAACTTTTAGGTGTTATAAACATGTTCTATGCCCATCCGGAGTACACATTTATTGGAAGGTTTGTTGAGAAGTGGTTGAGTGAAAGATACAGGTATTAATCTTCCGCCAGAAAACTGCCAAAACTTTTAACATAAACTTTTTATCCGCTACTCCAACTTCTAAACCTAGAAATAGGTTTGATGAAATTTTTAGGTTTAAATTTTTAACCTGAATTTTTCTAAAAACTGTTAAGCTTTTAGGTGGATGTGGCAGAATGTTGGAAAGTTGGTTATGGTGCGGCCGCCGGGATTTGAACCCGGGTTAGAGGCGTGGCAGGCCCCTGTCTTAACCAGGCTGGACCACGGCCGCGTCTAATATAGATTAGCTTTAAGCTGTGTTATTTATGGTTTTACTGGTAAATTTAACCTTTTTTCATGTAACTTTATTTTTGCTTCGTAGGTTGTTATAATCCTTGAGGTTACTATCCATGTGTCTAAGGGTTTTGGGTCTATGCAAACTTTTTCGTCTGCAAGTTTTAATGTTTCATCTTTAAATTCTCCATGGGGGAATCCTCCAACCATGATTATCGGGTTGTTTTCCTTTTCCAGTTTTTCTGCAAGCATGGTTGGGGTTAACGGTTTTCCTTTTTCTGTTAAGAGAAATGTTTTTGACGGGTTGAGTTTTTTGATTAGGTTTTCAATGTTAAGTTTTTCCAGGGTTAGCAGCGTTTTTCCTTCTAACGGTATTTTTCCAACTTGGAAAAGTTGTTCTATTAAGCCTACAAACCTGTTGTAGTTTTTTGGTAGACGTGTTTCAGGGTTGACGTAGATGACGTAGTTTACAAATGTGTGGATGTATGTTTTAATTAAACCTTCAAGGTTTAAAGGTGAACCTAAAACTTCAAGAAGGGTAAAGTGAACTATGTCTGGACGTCCCCTTTTTTCCTTGAATGGTAGTTTACCCATGGCTTGATAATGGTAGGATTTGTCAAGTAAAACTTTTTCAGGTTTTTTTCCAACTTTTTTAGCGTAAGCCTTGATTTGCGGGTGGTTTTGAATTTCTGCCGGTATTGTTTCTAAGGCTGTTTCAACAAGGATAAAGTTTAGCATTTAACATCAAAAACAGTATATGTTGCTTCCTCATATTTATTGGGGGGAAGGTTGACTTTACGTAGAAAAAGGGAGGTTGTGGAAGTTGCAAAGGAGAGGATAGAGATTCTTATGGAAAATGCCTTTAAAAGGATGATGAAACATGATGAAGGGTTAGCTCAAAGATATGTTGACCTTGCTAGAAGGGTTAGTATGAAAAGTAGGGTTAGAATTCCACGTAAATGGAAGATTTTTATTTGCAGGGGATGTAAAAAGCTTATGATTCCAGGTTTAAACTGTAGGGTTAGAGTTCAGAGGAGGAGAAATCCACATGTTGCTTTAACATGTTTGATGTGCGGTCATGTAAAACGTTTTAGCTATAAAAAGTAGAATGGCTATCTTTCCCTTTTACCCTCTATAAACTCTTCAACCCATTTTTTTGCCAGGTAGTCTGGAGCTTGAACTGGTGGATGTTTAAATGCATATGCCGATATGCTGGTTAACGGTCCACCAATTTTTCTGTCAAGCGCAATTTTCATAGCTCTGATAACGTCAACCACTACTCCTGCACTGTTTGGTGAGTCTTCAACGCTAAGTTTAACATCTATGTAGACTGGTATGCCTCCAAACTTTTTGCCAACAATGTTGATGTAACATATTTTTCTGTCTTTGAGAAAGGGAATGTAGTCTGATGGTCCTATTTTTACAGGTATTTTGTGGGGTACAAGGGATGTTACAGCCTCTGTTTTGCTTATCCTTTTTCTAGCTAACCTTTCTTCAACAGTCATGTTTAGGAAGTCGGTGTTTCCTCCTATGTTTAGCTGGTAGGTTTCTTCAATTTTAACACCTCTACTTTCAAGCAGGTCTACAAGAACCCTGTGTAGGATTGTTGCTCCAATTTGGCTTTTAACATCGTCACCTGCAACTGGAAGTTTGGCGTCTTCAAACCTTTTAGCCCAGTTTGGGTCTGAGGCTATAAACTCTGGTATGGCGTTTATAAATCCACATTTAGCTTTTAATGCTTGTTCAGCGTAGAATTGGGTTGCTTTTATACTTCCAACAGGTAGATAGTTGATAAGTATTTCAGCTTCACTTTCCGTTAAAACTTCTGCAACGTCAACAGGTTCTATTGGTTGGGTGTTGGCTAGGCCGAAGGCTTCTTTCATGTGTGGTGCAACACCGTCAAGAACTGGTGCAGGTTTAACTTTAACACCTATCTTTGGAACATCGGCAAACTTTACGGTGCAGTTTGGGGGTGAGAAAATGGCTTCTGAAAGGTCTTTACCAACTTTTCTAGGGTCAACGTCAAATGCGGCTACAAACTTTATATCACTAATAGTGTATCCTCCAAAGTTGGGATGTATAAGTCCAACAACATCATCTTCGCTGTATCTGTAACGTCCATAAAAGTATACTCCTTGAACAAGGGAGGATGCACAGTTGCCGACACCTGCTATTGCCACTTTGATTGGTGACATTAAGTAACACCTAAATTTTAAGGCGGCCTGCTTTAACCCATGTTAAGAGTTAGTTTAATTATCTTTACTTTTACCTTAGGACGCATATAAAATTTCGTATATAATTTGTTAAATTTTTTATATGTTTTTAGGTATTTACTAACACTATAAACATTGCTTTCCGTTTAACTGTAAAGGTTTTGAAGCCTGTATTGGGGTTGGGTTGTTGAGGCTTTAATTTTAAAAATTAAAAATGCTTAAAATAGATTGTAGTTTATTTGTGGTTGGTGGGTGTAAAGGTGACTAACGTTTATCATGTTGCATTTTCAGAGCCTGGAGGCATACTTTCACTTTTTTTTGCAAGCTGTAATTTTAAGTGTAAAGGGTGTGCCATGAAGATTACACCTTGGAATTTTTACTTGGCTGAGGATGTACGTTTAAGGCTTGGGTCTGCTGAGGGTGTTAAAACGTTGGAGCTTTTTGAGCTTGAAAGGCTTCTTAAACCTTTAAAGGTTAATTATGCTGTTGTTGGTTGTGTTGGTGAGCCGACGATTGACGGGGAGATTGTTGACATTGTTAGGGTTCTTAAAAGGCTTAAGGCTGGTTTAATATTGCTGTTAACCAATGGTTACAACTTGGATGAGGATATGGTTGGGGATTTGAAGAATGCAGGTGTGGATGAGGTTGAGGTTAGCATTAAAGCCTACACGGATGATATACATATAGAATATACTGGTGTTTCAAATAGGAGGGTTTTGGAAAACTTTAAACTTCTTTGGAGGATGGGTGTTAAGCTTAGGTGTGAAACTGTTGTAATTCCAAGGCTTGTGGAGGTTGATGAGGTTGAAAAAATTGCTAAGTTTGTGGCCTCGGTAAACCCGTTGATTCCTTACAGGGTTGATAGGTATACTAGGGCTCCAGGTGCACCTTGGAGGGATGCTACGTTTGCAGAGGTTTTGGATGCTATGATGGTTGCAAAAAAATATTTAAAAAATGTTTATTATGCTGAGGCTACACCTCCAACTGAAAGGGTTTACACCGTTTACCCTAAACTTTCCTAAATTTGCCTTTAAAACCTAAAAGGTTTTTAGGTTTTAGGTATAGTTTTTTTTCAGTGTCTTTTACCGTGAAGCCAAGTTTGTATGCTTTTGTTCCATGTTTTTCTGCTATGTCGACAACCATTTCGGCGTCTTGCTTGGAAACAACGATGCAAAAGCCTATTCCCATGTTGTAAACGTTGTACATTTCCTCATCTGGGATTTTTCCGGTTTTTTGGATAAGTTTAAAGATTGGTTGGGGTTGGGGGAGGTTTTCTAGGATGTAGCTGTAGCCTTCTCCAACTCTTAAAAGGTTGAGTAAACCTTTACCTGTAATGTTTGCTAAAACTTTGATGTTTAACTCGGCTTTAACCATTTCCATGATTTCTTGAACGTAGATTTTTGTTGGTTTAAGAAGTTCTTCGCCAAGCGTAGATTGAAGTTCGTCAACGTATGTAAAAACGTCCATGTTGGTATTGTCAAGTAAAACTTTTCTGGCCAGGGTTAAACCGTTGCTGTGGATTCCTGAGCTTTCCAGTCCGATGACAACGTCGCCTTCGGCCAAATTTTTACCGTCAACAATTTTTTCCAGGTTTACGATGCCTATACACATGCCTACAAGGTCGAAGCCGTATCCTTCCCTTTTACCTTTAATCATTTCTGGGAGTTGGGCAATTTCTCCTCCAACAATTGTAACCTTGGCAAGCTTGGCGCCCTCGTACAGTCCTTTGGCTATTTCTTCAAGCATTTTTTTGTCTGGTTTTTGGATGGCAATGTAGTCTAGGAAGGATAGTGGTTCAGCGCCTACACAGATGATGTCGTTAACGTTCATGGCAACACAGTCAATACCGACCGTGTCATATTTGTTCATGAGCTGGGCTATGAAAACTTTTGAGCCTACTCCGTCGGTTTTTAACGCTAAACCGTATTTACCTAGAAATTTTACTACACCTGCAAAATGTCCTATGGGTATGGCAGGTTTACCGATGCCGGTCTTAAAGTTGAATGTTTTACTACACCATTCAAGCATGGATTTTAAGGCTTTATCCTCCTCCTCAACGTCAACACCAGCATTCCTGTATGTTTTAGGAGTATCTCCAACCAAGTAAAACCACCAAAAGGTTTGTAGAAAATTGGGGTTCTGAGTTAAGTAGAGATAGATAATGTTTCATTACCTCTACTTAACTCTTCCCTCTCGATTGATTCATAGAGGGCTTTCGGGGTGAACCCAGACCCCCACATCTGAAGATTCAGCACAGCTATTATGTTTCTATCCATTACTAAACTACACTCCTTGCATTTCATTAACGTTGTCGGATAGTTAACATTTTATAACTATCCGTTCCACCTCAGCCTTAGAGGTTTCACAGATGGCTTTCAGGGGTAACGGGGCTCCCCTCATCCTGAGCATGTTTAAACATGCGGTTACATCTCTGTCGTTTTCAACCCTCAGAATATGCGGGTTAGAGCTTACTACCATGACGTTTGACTCGTTGACATCTATCGCTATCCAGTCATCGGGATTCGATAAATCTACATCCTTTTTGAACGACACTATTATTTTACTTTCATTCATTGTTATCTCACCAGTCTTCAGCTTTCCTTCTTTCCAAGCATCTATGAACTTCTTCTGATACTCACCATACCTCTAAAGTCCTCTAATAGCTTCCTTACATTATCGTTTATCTCATATCCGAAGGGGACACCGGTTATTACTTCCACGATTAGAGTATACTCAGAAATGTTATGTAAAGTTAACTATTCAGGAACTGCTACCGAACCCCTCAGCCTTCAACTTTTCAACTATTTCCTTTGCCTCTTCCTCCTTCACTTTACATTCCCCACATGTATTTTTACACACCAAGGTTTTAAGGTTTTAAGTTTTACGAGACTTACGAGGTTTACGACAACTTTTACCAGATTTACGAGTTCGTAAAACTCAACTTGTAACTATATGTCGTAAATTTGCTCGTAAAATGACATGTAAAAAGTTTTAATGAACTACAACAAAACAAATACTGTTCGTTTTTCGATTATCCTTATAAAGCCCAATGTAAAATTGGGATAATCGAAAAATGTTTAAAAAGAAAAACCTTATAAAAAGCTAAAAACAAAAAATAAACCAGAAAAACCACCCTCACACCACGGTTACAAAACAAAAATCCCATAAGAGGGAATTGAAAGCTTTGTGAATAGGTAGTCTAATGTTTTGAATGTTCCAGATGTGTTACAAAACAAAAATCCCATAAGAGGGAATTGAAAGATACAGTTTCACAAACCTCTCTAAGACTTGTTCTAATCTGTTACAAAACAAAAATCCCATAAGAGGGAATTGAAAGGCCGTTTTTATTACCACTTTCTCACCCCCTTATCTTTAGTTACAAAACAAAAATCCCATAAGAGGGAATTGAAAGGCCGTTTTTATTACCACTTTCTCACCCCCTTATCTTTAGTTACAAAACAAAAATCCCATAAGAGGGAATTGAAAGTTAACTACTATGTGGAACTTATGGATAGGTGAAACATAGTTACAAAACAAAAATCCCATAAGAGGGAATTGAAAGTTGATTAAACCTCTTTTAATCGCCAACACTGTGAAAAACTGTGTTACAAAACAAAAATCCCATAAGAGGGAATTGAAAGTACATGTACATTTTTTAAGCCTTTAAAGTGTAAACTTCGTTACAAAACAAAAATCCCATAAGAGGGAATTGAAAGCCAATGTTTTGTCTTCTTGCATTATCCTTAAAAAGATTCCGTTACAAAACAAAAATCCCATAAGAGGGAATTGAAAGAAAACAGGACAGACAACAGCGTCGTAGGCGTAACTTGTATATGTTACAAAACAAAAATCCCATAAGAGGGAATTGAAAGTAATAGACGCTAAAAGTCAAGCAGAGTTTACGGATAAGCTGTTACAAAACAAAAATCCCATAAGAGGGAATTGAAAGAACTCCATCGCTATTTCTGGTGGGAGAGCTTGCAGTAGTGTTACAAAACAAAAATCCCATAAGAGGGAATTGAAAGTGAATAACGTAGTCGAGGAAAGAGGATAGCAAAACGGGGTTTTGAGGTTGTTTGTAAAATGCTGGTGAGAGTGTTTAAATATAACATTACAAATATTACGTTTAGATGCATGTTTAAACGTAAACATAAACGGTGTTAAAGTTGCCAAAAACAATTACAATCAGAGATGATGTTTATAAAAGGTTGTTGGAGGTTAAACGTGAGGGGGAAAGTTTTAGTGAGTTGTTTGAGAGGCTTATTGGAGGTGTAGGTTTAAACTCTCTTGAGGTTTTAAGGATGCTTAGGGGTTGTGTTGAGTTTAAGGATAAGGAGAGGTTGATTAGGGAGATTTATGCTGTAAGGTCTGAGTGTAGACTATGATAGTCTTGGATACGGATGTGCTTATCGAGATTTTTGATAAGCATTCTGTTAAGGGGGATGAGGCTTTAAAGGTTCTTGAGGAGAGGGGAGAGGATGTTGCTACAACAGTTATTAATCTTCATGAACTTTTATATGGTCTTGAGAAATATGCTAAACCTGTAAAGGAAGTTTTACTTTTACCGGTAATTGAGTATGGTAAGAGGGATGCTCAACTGTCCGCTAAGCTGGAGTTGAAGGCTGAGAGTTTAGGGGCGTCTGTTAGGAGGATGGATGCGATGATAGCAGCCATAGTAATAAACAGGGGAGCACAACTTTACACGTTTGACTTAAAACATTTCAGTTTATTCAAAAATTTTGGCTTAAAAATCATCGAACCATAAACCTTACATGTCAGCATCCTTATACGTTTTAGGAGTATCTCCAACCAAGTAAAACCACCAAAAGGTTTGTAGAAAATTGGGGTTCTGAGTTAAGTAGAGATAGATAATGTTTCATTACCTCTACTTAACTCTTCCCTCTCGATTGATTCATA
>JBQPWD010000009.1:0-12904 GCA_052246995.1 Candidatus Bathyarchaeota archaeon
AATCTACGCATACGTTGTTTATCTGTAAACCTGTAAAGTTCACAGTCAAACTCTAAACGCCTCAAATCAACATTCTTGTCAGAACGATTACGCAACAATTCAAGCATGTATTCACGCTCTTTCTGAGTAAGCTTTTTCAATTCACTGATGGTTTTTCTAAACTCGCTCATCTACACCACAAACAACTTTATTGCTGTTAAAAGTATATAAAATTTTCTATACAACACTTCTTCTTTTACGACCCCAATACAGTATAAATATTATTAGTAAAACAAACACCATGAATATTAACGGCATGGCTGGATGAACACCGCTTGAAACACAATAGTTTTCATATGCACTATATAATGCTTTATGAGTGTTGAACAAGCCTAAGCCTAAAGCAACTAGACAAATGTAAGCAATTAAAGGTGCATAATAATATTTTATTTTCCATTTAGCACAGAACATTATGCTTAAATGTAGAAAAGCAATAAAACTTACAGCAAGCATCACAGCACTTATGTAAGCTATTTCAGTGCCTGCACATGCACCTAAAAGAGTGTCCCAAACATAAGGAAACAATATTAAACCGAAACCCTTAACTGGAACAGTAGACTGAACATTTACAACACTAGATAATACAGCAGAAGGAACCCATGAAACAATTAAAAGCAAACTCTGAACAACCAAGCCTTTAGCAATCTTCAATATGCCTAGAAAAACAAGAATCAAAACAAGTATAACAGCTAGACTTGAAACACCTAGTCCACCGATAAGCCATTGAACAAGATTACCTATGTCAATTTCCATTATCTAACTCTTCTCCTAACAGTTCTAGGTTTATATGTAGGCTTTCTATGTGTAATATAATATATTGAAGAAAACATTACAGCAAAACATGCAACAATCAAAACAGCATTTTCGAAGCTTAAACTTAGAAAGCTTAAGTCTAAACTTAAAGACGGTAAACTAACACTTGGAAGCTTCAACAGTTCATCGAAGCTTGGAACAGTAAACAAAGGTGGAGTCCTATGCGTTATTACTAGAACAGCATGTAGCAAACTGCCAACAGTAAACAAGCCTAACAGAACAGCTATAAAAGTGTAGCCTCTACGTTCAATAACGACGGAGCCAATAGCACCTAACAAAGCAAAAAACATCCACAAAACACTATACGAGTCTAAAACTACAGTTATAGGCGTAACAGTTAAAGATGGCAGACTAAACGTTTTAGTTATCGGTTCATTTGAAATTGTAACAGTTTCAGTTAATACTGTGTCGTCATACTTTACTGTTACGTTGTATGTTCCGGGTCCAAGCTGTACAATAACTGTTCCCCAAGCATCTGTTTTTCCACTGTAAACAGTAGCATTATAAATGTCTATAATAGTGACTGAAGCCCCTGAAACATACAAGCCTTTGCTGTCTCTAACTATAACAGTCAACGGATAAGTGTAAACTATACTGCCAACAGCTCCTCCTGCTTCTTTCTTTTTAACAATAAAATACGGTGTTTCAACACTTCCCAGCAAAACATCGCTTCCACGAATGTAAAATGTCATGTTAAGTTTGTAACTGCCCTCGCTTAAAGCACATGGAAAACTGAGTGTTTTAGTTTCATAATCATTTGCGAAAGTTCCATTATATAACGGAAAATTGAAGAACCCGTAATATTTGTCTCCCGCATATATTAAAGCTTTCCAGTAAACATTACTTAAAGGCACATAAGTGTCGTTAATCTTTGCTTTAGGCAAATACTTCATTATAATAGTCATGTAGTTGCCACTGTAAACTATAACAGGGTCCATGCTGAAAACCTCAATGTCCAACACTTTAACACTAACATCGAAACTGTAACTGTAACTGTCAATTTCATAGTCAATTCTTGAACAGTTAAACGTTAAAGTGCAGTTTCCATAAATGTTTTTTGTTGATTGAACGCTTAAATAGCCAGATGAATTTGTTATTGCTTCAATCTCCTGCCATAAACTATTGTTTAAATATATTCTAAGTTTAACAGTTTTATTGATTAAAGGACCATCATATAAACTGTTAACTTTAACAGTTAAATTGAAAATTGTTCCTGAAGAAAACTTGAAATCCACAATCTCATTATAGTCCCAGATAACGCTTGGATAAGGTGCTACATGATTAACAACTGTTATTCCATGTATGTTACCTGAAACTGAACTAACATAATAAGAATGTTTGACTACACTGTTTTCACACACGTTTATTTCCCATCTACCATGATCAGAGTTATAGTTCGCGAATGAACTATTAACAAGAACAAAACCGTCGTTCACTAGCATGTTGTCATACTCATATTTCAAAACAAAATAAACAGTAACAGCTACTCCAATATTAACTCGCTCTTTTGTTACACCAGAATTTTCAACTTTAATTCTATCCCATACAACAGTTACAGATTTGCCATTTTGATTTACAACATTCAAACCATACATAGACTCTGAACCCGAAACATCATTATATGTTTCTGATGTAACAGTTGAACATGACCTCATTATTCTATAAACACCTGAACCCATATAAACAGCAGGATAACCATTGATGTTGATTGTTCCTGTTGTAACAGCATTCCCATCGTATTCATATTCTAACGTTACATTAACATCAACGTTTTCATTTATGTTCACTCTGTACTTTGAAACACTATAAGAAACAACCATGATTCTGTCTACAATTACATTTACAGTTTGATTTTGTACAGTGTTCTGGTCAGTGACAGCATAAACAGTATAGCTATACAATCCAACACTTGATTCACCAGTAAAAGATATAGAAAACAAACCGTTCCTATCAATTACCGTTGTTGAACCCTTGTTTATGTTTCCTAAATCAACCTTAACAGTTATCCCGCTGGCATCCTCTGGCGGAATAGTTGTCCCCTCGTAATACAACGTTCCAGTTATCGTTATAAGCTGGTTTGGGTTGATTCTTCCGTCATCTACGTTGGTGTCAGCCACTATTAAGTCGTCTTCAAAAACAAAAAGATTAACATGTGAACTTGAACCATAACATCCATTTCTGTCAAAAACCTTAGTGTTTTCTGAAACAATCGAAACATAACCTTCAGGATAATTCCATGAAAGTTTTATCCTCCATGAAAGCATGTATGCTGTACTGTTTAAACTAGTTTTGAAGCTATTTGAACTATCTAAAGTACAATAATTGTAAGGATCATAGTGTTTAGAGAAACTTGAAGTGTTTTCCCATTTCAATATAACATTATTGGAGAATTCAACGGTCACATTTACAAGATCGTTCACTCCATCTAAATCGTTAACAGTAACGTTAAACAAAAAGAACTTGTTAGCGTAAACAATCACTGGAGAAGCGAACTCACCAATAGATGGAGGATTGCTTACAGTAATGGTTAGAAAAGCGTATTTGATATAGTAGGGGCTGGTTGCCCCTTTCAAATATTCTAAACCAATATAATAGGTTGAGGTTGAACCTGAGCTACGATAGAAACATGTCAACACATCATTAGCAGTAATATCTACTTCTGAAAACCAAGCCGTGGGTTCAGTGTCCCAATAACCATTTATGCAACGTTTATAGTAAAGAACTCCGCTTACAGTCCAGAAACAGTAAAGTGTCCCAGATTCGTCAACACTTAAAACAGGAGCGGAAGAGCTTGATACTGTAGCTTGAACGGTAAACGTTGGAGACCAACTGTTTGTTGAATAGCTATAGTTAATATATTCAATATCATAGTAGCTGTATTCAAGAAAAACAACATGTACAACATCATTATAAGCAACAGCACTCACATAAGCAAAATTCTGCATACGTAAACCTGTAGAAACTTCGTTAAGCCATGCTGTACCATTAAATGCTCTCCCATAAATGTAACTGCTTCCATAAAGAACAAACATTTTTAGATTAGATAAAGGCACGACTATAGAATTTATTGCGCCTAGAGAAGTGAAACTACTAATTCGAACGGGATAACCATAAGCTGTATTCCATGATCCATTATTGCTGTAAGATTTAGTCACATTCAAGTATGAGCCACCAACATGATATGAAATGTATGGACAACCATTAGAGTCCACGGCTATGTTACAAACTCTATAAACACCAGAAAAGCCTTCTACAGCTATAAACTCATCATAAAAATCAATTGTTCCGTCGCTTCTTGGAACTCCACATCTGTACAAAATATGTACATTACCGCACAACAATGCACCTCTTGCTATAGCAATATGCAAATGTGTTCCATTAAAGAATGAAGACAGTTGATAACCGTAAATAGGTATAGGATCAATTTGAAAGTTCTCTATTCTACTGTTGTATTCACTGCTTCCAAAATAGAACCTAACCTCACTATTAGAAAAGTAAGTGTAATAATATACAGTCCAAGTTGAATTAACCAAGCCAGTACACTCCAAACGTTTAGTAGTGAAAGTTGCAAGTTCATACCATGAACCCGTTAGAGAAGGAATTCTAACATAAACTCTTACAACAAGACTATCTGTTCCAACAAAACTAACACTACTAGAAGCAGTCCATGAACTACTTTGATAGCCTTCACCACTCTGATTTCTTGTAACAATCATTTTATACCCACTAGCTTCATCTATTTCAACTTCTGTTCCATCTTTCGATCTCCGCCAGAGTCTTATACCCCAATCAGCTGATGTAGGAGTATAAGTAGCTCTAATAAAACATGCATCAACATATATTGTTCCGCTTGAAACATAAGATAAAACATACATTTTCGCATTATTAAGTTCAGTCCAAGTCCAAGAGTTCGGAATATTTGTTATGTCACGATAATACCAAATGAAAAAAGTATAAGTGACATTGCAGGCGAAAAAGATATCAGACCAAGTTACTCCATCATATACAGCACAATACAAACCAACAACATCACTTTCAGATCCTTTTCTCGCACAGAAACCTATCTCGACTCGGGATATTTGTCCACTTCCAGTAAAATTGGAGAAACCGAAGTTTCCATGCTTTAAATTGTTCGTGCTAGTATAAATATAGCTTTCGTCATTAATGTTATTTAAATAAGGAGAAATTCCATAAGTGTTCCATTGTAGATAAGTATCGTCCAAAGAATCAACGTATTGGCTTTCATATAAACTCGATAATGTTTTTCTGACATACATAGCAGATGTTCCCTGTTCTGTTGAAAGCCAATACCCTGACAAACCGTTAACAGTCTTAGAAACACTTGTGAAATACCTTACAGAAACACTTGCACCCATACTAGGCTCTTCACGAAGCGTTCTAGGTGGTTCCCAAGCAGAACCGTCAAGACTAGAAGAAAACAAATAATCTGTGCTACTTGTAAACAAAACCCAATGTCTACCATTAGCATAGAAATTTTTCCTTTGAGAAGCAAACTGAGTAGATGATGAAACCGACGTTTGAGCGACAATACTTGGATCTATATCTTCATCGTTTAACTTAAATCTAACTTGAATAAAAGAACCCTTAAAGCCAAACAATTCATAATTCCCACTATAAACCTCAGCTTCACCATAATCGTCCCAAGTAGCCATACACCATGTCTTCCAGTTCATGGGGTTTTCGTCAACACCGAACTCAATATATTTCACTCTTTCTCTAAGAACCTTTAGAGTCGTAAACTCTTTAATGTCTTTAGCGTGTGTACTGTTCAACATTACATGTTGATGTGTTCTAGAGAAGATAAGCCAACAAATAGTAAAGTCTCCAAGGTTCCATTTTTCTGTCTTTGAAAGAGAAACAGAGATTTTAGGTTTGACATCTTTGAAGAACCTGTGTGTTATAGTTAATGTTGCAACCTTAAATGTACGAACAACATCAACCCGCACTTGAAACACACTATCATTAGCAATTACAATGTTCTGATTTATTAAAATAGGAATCCCTAAACTTGTGTTAATGTAGAAGAACGAGTTGCTAACAAGTTCAGAACCATCAAAGAAAGTGAAACTCATAATATAGCTTAACTTTTTGTCAAAAGAATAGTTTCCAAACGATGTGACATATATGTAGCTTTTGTCTGTAACAACCATGTAAGGTTCAAAAAAGCCTCTTTCATTATACACGTTGTTAGAAACAGCGTATGTTATCCGTTGCTCTTGTGCTGAAAAAACAGTAACCAAGACAGTTAATTGTAGAAAAAAGAGAACGATCAAGTACACAGCTCTTTTCACGATCATCACACCAAATCTAACTGCATAGTGCTAGATTTCAAATTGTTTTTCCGTATCCCAAAGCAACAGAAAACATGTCTCTGATGTCCACTTTACCATCACCCGTCACATCAGCTACAGGATTCCAATTGTTTGCCCACGGAGTAGAACCGTAAGCCAAAGCTACTGTCAAAATATCCTTAATATCAATCTTACCATCCAAGTTCACATCTATCTTGCCAAGAGTTCCAGTTTCCTTCATACCCACATACGCATCGCTTCCGTGACCACTAAACCAAACCATTTTTAAAACACCTACTGAAACTTCACACATGTAGTAGTTGTACGGAGACCTCGAGTTAAAAACAATGCCCCCCACTATTCCAAAGTGCCCCGAGTTGTCCGTGAACCACAAGTATCCGAAACTATCCTTGAGAACTTGATATGGACCCTCATATGTCACAAGAGCTGTTTCAAGACGAAAGACGTTAGAATGGTTTTCCTTATCTATCACAGCAATAGTTCCCATTGGCAGACCTGCTTCATCCACTTTTTTTGCTTCAGCCACATAAACGTATTTGCTGTCAACCTCTAGTCCGAAAGGACGGTTAAAACCGTAGATAGTTTCCACAATACAGCCTAACGTAATGTCGAAAACACTGACACTATTATTTTCTAAGTTTGAGATCCATATTAAATTCTTGTCTTCATGTATGCATCCTCTATAACTGCCAACGTAATAACTAATATATTCAAGCGTTGTAGTGTTGACTTTCAACAGAAAACTTCGAATAGGAGGACTTACCGCTAGTCCTCTAGCCCATATGAAACCATTATAATATGTTACTGAATAAAATTCAACATACTCTTGAGTAACAATTGTAAAGCTTTTTGTTTTAATGTCAAATTTCATTAAATATTCTCCTGCTATCCAAACGTTGCCTTCCCCGTCAATAGTAACAGTTCTAATACTGTAACCTATGTCATACAAAGTATATGGATTAGACTCTTTAAGTATGACTTTGCTGACATTCACTTCAGCCAACTGTCTCGTTGCAAATAGAGCAATATAAACCATGAGGTTTTTGGGGTTAAATACTAGACCTAACGGTGTGCTATTGTAGGGTAAGTCCAAGTATTGAATATTGCCTGCATGAACTATGAATGTGGAGTTGTTTACATATAAAGTGATGATCAACATAAGTGTTATCATGGTGAGCAATGGTTTCTTCAACATTTCACCACCTCCACTTTTTCTTCAATTTCAATTATTAAAGATGTGACTATTAAACTTTTATTAATAAACGGTGACCGTTACTGTTTGACTCTCACTTTTCTTTAAAAGATTATCTCCTTCAAAGACAGCTTTAAAGTCATAGGTTCCAGCTTTATAGAAAAAATATGAAAATACTGCTTCCCCATAGTTTGAAACGTAAAATGTGTTTTTAACAGACAGAACAGTCCAATATTCTGTGTCATTAGTTTTAAACATTAAAGCTATTGGTTTATCTTTTAACACGTATGGACGTATCTGTTCTCCTATACTTGAAAGTTCACTTGGAACATTAAAATCTAATTGTGCTTTAAAAGATACAGAGCTTCCAACTGAAAAAACTGTTGAACTTTCATTTAACGACAAAGTTAGAACAGTTGAAAAACTATACACAGAAACATATGGTCGAACAAAGCTTTCACCGAAGTATCCGATTCCCACGCCTATAAGTACTCCTATAAGAAATATTATTATTTCTCTTCCCATTCTTTCAGCTCCTTTTATGTTTTCTGTAATTATACAAAAGAATTATGAATATGCAAACAATTATGGATATAACAGTAAAATTGACAACAAAAGAATCCGCTTGTTTTAAATTTTCATATCCAGTGGGATCTGTTTGACCAATAAACGCTTGAGGATTATCTCCTTGCCCACTCTTAAACCATTCAACAGTACATTGAATGGCTATATCAATATACTTGTTAGCATCTTCAGTACTCACAAAGTTTTTAATGAAATCTGAGAAAGCTTTATAAAAACTCCACCAGCCTCCCGCCTGTGGAATCACGAAACCTTCAGTATAGAATTTTCCTCCAGAAAGAATACCATTAAACAGAGATGCTTCATCTGAAAAACTGTTAGCAACTGTTCTTCCTAAAACTTTGTCTGCCCATTCAACAGGTGTTAACCATCCCCCTTTTTCAGAACTCCAGAAATAGTCGTTACCTTCAAAAGGAACATTCCACATTGCAAAGCTACTATAAGACATTGCTTCAACAAGAGGATCTTCTGCTATAAGTCTAGCTTCAAGTAAACCCTCAACTAAAGGATGAATAATATTGTTTTGAACAAACGTGTTTCTTATTTTCTCTGGAATCCACATGTTATGTGACACAGCATCCTGTATCAAATGAACACCCACACCTAAAGCAAAAGCTTTTGCTCTGTCATCATTTGCTTCACAAGCCTGTCTCCAAAGCTCTTTTTGAAATGTCCAAGCGTGTGTAGCAGAATAGCTTTTCCATTCACTATAATAGTAGATTACAGTAACGTCAGGATACATCATTCCAGTCAAAAACCAGCTTTTCATACCGGGTTTCATTATAATGTTTGTTAAAGTAGTATTTCCTGCAAGCTTCAAAACTTTTTCAGTAAAGTATATATGCGTGCATGGACCCCAAGCATTTGCTTTTTCAACGTTCACCGTAAAAAATAACAGAGCAAACAGAATAAGAATTGAAAAAACTATCTTAAATTTCTTCATGTTTTCTTATCATCCTTATTAACATTAATACTATTACAATAGACACTGGAACCAAAATGTATGGTGTAGTTATGAACTTCCAGATGTCAAATCCACTTGTAACAGTTGCAACTTTTAAACCGTTCTCAGTTAATGGAATAGGGTAAGTACCTACAAAAGCCTGTCCTATAAGTCTTATTTGATACCAAGACTCAACTAGGTGAAAGTATACTCTAATAGTGTTTGCAGTTAACTGTTCAACGTTTACATATCCATTTCTTCTGGAAAAAATCATTCCCGTAGGCGACTCTATTTCTATGTCTATGTCTGCTACACGTATAGTAATTGGATTAAGACGTGCATCTGTAAATTCAATATCAAAATATCCACAGCCATACGCAACTTCTATACCTATGCCTGCATTTATTCCCGGAATAACCGTAATTGTTTCACCTGTTTGAAAAATATATTTTGTAGCAACAACAGGAGTCCTTAAATCTACAGTAAACTCAGACTCCAGAGATACGTATGACATGTAATATGCTTTAACAGTTATTGTATATGTTCCTGTGAAGTCATTATTGACGTTGAATGGAAACTCATATACGCCTGTTTCAACTTGTATAGGTGTGAACTGTATCAAAGATGTTGAAGATGGAGCATTATATGGAACATTTATTCTAACTATTTCCCACTTTGTAGGAGAAAAAATAACAGAGTCTGCTTCAGTTTCTTTCGCCCTAAGCCTCAAAACAATATCTTTGTTTGTCAAAGGGTCAATAAACTGAACTTTGTCGTGTAAACCTTCAACAATAACACCCGGAACACACTTAACATTAACAGTCAAAGAAGCAAACTCTCCAGACGGAGAACTGAACGTTATTTGCTCACTTTGTGAGCTTCTAGGTGGTTTAACAGAGAAATAAACCTTTCCAGTGTTGGGTTCTGAATAAAATGTCTTTGAAGAGTATTCCCATGAAACTTTAATTTCTACCTTTACATATGAGCTAGTGAACGTGCCGTCAATTTTCCTAATTGTTGCTGACAGTTTTGTTTCAACATTTACTGGAAGACATAGTCCATCTGAGAAGTCTGCTGTAATATAATATAAGTACTGGGCTGATACTTTGTTGATGTTTGACAAGAAAACCATTGAAAACATGAAAAATGTAAGTAAAAGATATGTTTTTCTCATTTTAATGTTTTCTCCTCCTAAGTAATATCGCCAAAACAATTAGTGCAACAAATCCTATGAAATACGGGTTAGTCAATAGTGGAGGTATGCTTGGAGTTTCATATGTTGATATGTTGAAAACTTGAGGTTCCTGATAGAATGGTAAACCAGAGTATTTAACGATAACTTTGTATGTTCCGATTTTATTGAAAGAGTAAACTATTGTAATGCTTTTGTCAGCATCACTAAAAGTATATCTGTCTTTAAGTTCGTTTGCGGTCGTCATGGACACTCCATCTGGATCAGTAATTATAACCTCAATATTGTTTTCGGATATTCCTTTATAGGGCTGGTTATACTTGTCTTTGAAAGCAATAATTATTTTGTTTGAACCAATAGGTATGCTAGTAGGACTAATAATAGCCACAACTGAAGGCGGTGTCATTTTAGCTGTTGCTGTCAATTCAGTGCTGATCCAACCTGTCTTTTTAAATGTTATTTTCAAGGTTAAAGTATGCGTTTCGTAGTTAAAGCTTGGATTTATAGATTTATAGAAGTCGAAAACTTTGGCTTGCAATGTAAAACTGTTTCCTGAAGCTTGATATAAAATGTAATCGTTGCTCACCTGTACACCTTTTTCATCCGTTAACGAAATAGTAGAGGCAGAAACATATAACACAGGCTCATCAGTTTCTCTATTCACAATTGAACCTTTATATACAAAGTCGAAGTCACCCGGTTTATATATTTGTTCAGTTGAAAAGCTTATCTGTTTAATAGCTAACTGAGGAAGAACTTTCAAAGAGAAACATTTAACAACTTTGTTTTCATATAATACTGTCATGTTATAGGGGCTATCCTGACTACGTGAAGGAGTTAAGATTGTTATCGTTGTTGTCCCATCTGAACCAGTGATACCTGACTTTGTAAACCCTGTATATGTGCCTTTTGGTTCAATAATTAAAGTTAACGATATACCACTTACAGTTTTGCCTGTAGCTACATCTTTTGCTAAAAGCTTAACATCAACGTTTGCACTTGGAGGAAACTCCAACAATGTAAGGCAATCAACAGTAATTTCATAAATAATAGTTATGCTTTTTGCAGTAGTGTCTGTACTTCTTCCATCAGTTACTGTTAACTTAACGTTATATGTGTTAGCGCTTGTATATTTATGTGAAACAGATGGAGAATTTGTGTTAAGCGTAGAACCATCTCCAAAATCCCATGCATAGTTTGTAATAGAACCTTTACCCGTAAACATGAAAGTTATCAAACTATTAACTTTTAATTCGCCGGAATATGTGAAATCTGCTTTAATAGGTTCATTTACGACAACTGTTTTCGAAACCTCTGGACTTGTGTATGGAGTGCTATCTACAATGTACAATTTTACAGTATGAGAACCTGTTGTTCGAAAAGTATAAGTAAATATTGGAACAGTTGTAACAGTTGAGTAGCCGTCTATTGTCCAATGATATTCTTTTATGGTGGAGCCGGAGGAAGGCTTAGAAGTAGAAGCGTCAAAAGTAACTGTTTCATTTGCATATGGCACACTAGGTGTCCATGTGAAACTTGCATAACCATACTCGATCGGAGAAACGAATATTGTAATGCTTGCACTTCCAGAAGTGTTTTCATCGTCAATAACCGTTAATGTAATAGTATATGCACCAGCATTGTAATAAACATGAGTAACACTTACACCATTAGCAGTTGCTCCATCACCGAAATCCCAATAGTAGCTAATTATGGTGCCCCCGTCTGGGTCATACGAGCCGGATCCATCAAAATTAACAGTCAAAGGAGCATAACCACTTGTTTTGTCTACAGAAATTTTCGCCACGACTGTAATAGCGTTCACATGTACAATTATTGATTTTGTGGCTGTTAATCCATAATCATCTGTGACAGTTAATGAAACAGTATTGTCTCCATAATTTTTAAAAACATATGTAAATGTTGCTCCAGTAACTGTTTTAACAGTAGTCCCATCGTATATTGTCCAGCTGTAGCTTACTATTGAGCCATCTAAGTCATATGAATGGCTACCATCAAAAGTTACTGTTGCTCCAACAGTTGGAACTGTCGGATAATGGTCTATGATAGCTTCTGGAGGCTTGTTTTTCTCAACTGTAATGGTTCCTCCTGAACGCATATTGATGTTTGTTGTTCTATCAATTATTTCGGGTCTTTTAGAAACAGTTACAGTATAACATGGAACTTCATTTTGATGAATAATGTCGTAAAATTCTAAAATACATGAACCGTCAACATCTGTTACTCCGTAAGTCAAAGTATTTTCTAAAGTTAATCCACGATTTTGACTGATCCATGAAATATCTTTCACGTCAATTTTTCCATCTCCGTTCATGTCAGCCCAACGAACATTTACTTGTCCATAATATCCTTGCACATACATAACATCATAGTCATCTATCTTAAAGTCTAGCTCGGGTAGCATACTGACAGAGTTGAAAACATCACCTAGCAAATGAAATGTTCCTTCAGTTGCTATAGCACGAAGGGTTGCACCTGCAACAGCGGAACCATAATTGTCTACAACCTTTATTGTTCCACTTGGAATCGGAGTTAAAGTAAACGGTAATATTTTTACAAGCATAATTAAAATAGAAATGGCAACGATAGCTAACAGTATTACAGCTACATGTTTCTTCATTTTTAGACACACCTGAGTTTTTCTTTTACCATTCTATTTCATCTTCCTTTTTAACCAGTAAGGTGACTCCAGCACAAAACATGGATACACCTAACAGTAATAAAGCAAATTCTAAAGTAAATTTAAAGGCAGTAGATGGGAGAACTACTATAACTTGTAAACTGTTCAT
>JBQPWD010000010.1:0-12313 GCA_052246995.1 Candidatus Bathyarchaeota archaeon
TTAAGTTGGCTCCACTTATACTGCCAAAGGTTGAAATAAACGTTTATGGTGTATCCGATGAAGTATGTATTGTAGGCGAGGCAACTGTTAGGGCGTCATCCAACGTAATAGATAGGCTTCATAAGAATGTAGAAAGGCTTAGAAAGCTATATCCCGATAAGATTAGGCCAAGGGTGGTGAAGGTTATCTATACAAGTTTAGCCATGCCAAACCTTGTTGAGAGAGCTGAAAAAGAAGGTATATGGGTTCTCAAGGCTACAGGAGATGTTGTTAAACCATTTGGAGTATAATACAAGCTAACGTTTTACCGTAAAGGGTTTATAAGTTTTTGTTTGAATTTACTTTCTATTTTTCACTATAAGTACTAAATTTAAGCTTAAACCTCATGTTAAATGCTTAAAATTATTTTAGTAACCTCTAAAAGGTTGTCTGTTCTGATTACAACATCTGCTACGTTTTTTATTTCCTCATCTTTTGGGTTTAATGCTATTCTAAATCCAGCCTTGTTAAATATTTCAAGGTCATATTTGCTATCTCCAACAACTATAAACTTGGATAATGGTATGCCGCTTTTTTTTGAGATTTCCATTAAAATTTCCAGCTTTTTTCCAGTTTTAACATGAACTTTTTGCTTACCAGTAAAATATCCTTCTTTGTCTAGTTCAAGTTCGTTGGCGTATACGTGTTCTATGCCAACGTCTTTTGCAACCTTTTTAGCCAGTATGTCTAATCCGTAGGTTATCATTATGACTAGGTAGCCTTCATTTTTAAGTTTGGTGATGGCTTCCTTGGCGTTTTTCATAAGCGTGTAGCTGCTTAAAGCTTTCTCTACTTGCGTGATGTGTGGAAACCTGTTTTTTCCCCATATCTTTTTACCTTCCATCAGAAGTTCGTTAAATCCTATTTCTCCATAATAGTATTTTTCAATAACTTTTTTTGTTTTCTCCCAATCTAGGTTGAAATGTCTACTTATTAACTCCCAGCAGCTTTCCTTAATTAGCGTACCGTCCATGTCAAAGACAACAACACTATATTTTTTATTCATCTCTTTTTCCAACCGACAATTGTTAACCAGCTACCACGATTTTTATGCTAAACCGTGCAAAGGTTTAAGGAATTATTAAAGGATATTTTTACAAACTCTGATATTTATTTGTTTTTTATTTAAAAAAGAGTGGAAAAATTTTTATCTACAACTTCTCCGAAAAACTGAAAAAGTTAAGTTTAAGTGTTGAATCTTATTAGATAGCATGTCTTGAAAGGATAGCATGTCTTGAAAGCTACCTAAAATAAAAAATGGAACTGTAACAAATTGAGTCTAGTTAAAACTTACCACGAGGTTTTTGATGAAATAGCAATCCTCCGTAATGGCTTCATTATAATGGTTACTGATGAGGCTCACTTTGACTCAATGATATTTTTAAATTCTCTTTTATCTGAGTATGCCAAGAAAAAACCGGTTAAGGTTGTTACCATGTATGATGTTTTGACAAGTTTTGGTCAAGTTAAACTTGATAAAATTAGTTCTTTAAGCGAACTTTCAATTTTTATAGGTCATGTTAGGGAAAATGTTAGGGAGGGTGTGATAATACATCACTACTTTCCACATATTCTTGTGCAACATGGTGAGGTAAACACGTTAAAACTGGTAGAGCATTGGCTTACGGAAATTCGTGAAAAACCTTTGCTGGAATTTATAACCCTCCCACAGAATACATTTCCAACCTTTGAGAAAACTCTGGATGTTACACTTCCAGGAGTTATTCGTTTAACAGTTAAAAAGGAAAATGAAAGCTATACCCGAAGCTTCACCATCTATCGTGCATGTAAACCTGTTTATCATGGAACATCTTTTCCTTACCTTGTAGAAAACGGGAAACTTTTAATAAAATTTGGGAAAAAATTTATTGATAAGCTACCAATTACTGAAAGCGATAAAATAGAACAAGAAAAACACTACATGCTGGAAAACATAAAAAGGTTAAGGATAGTGTTAAGAAAACTTGACCCTAAACTTTTTACCCCTTCTGAGTATTTGATTGCAACACAGTTACACACCATGCCATTAATGGAAGTAAAAATGCTTTTTCCCGAATCTTTTGATGAAATATTAAATAGAATTGCCAGATGGGTTGTTGAAGGTATTGTTGAATTACAAGAGGAAAGTGAGGATATTATACGTGAAGAAAAAATACATCCTCCAACAAAACGCATTAAAATAGCGTTAAAGCTTCCAAACTGGCTTTTCCTTAAATTTGTTAAAAAACCACATAAAGTTCCACTGGAAAGTTTGCTAAGCTTAAGGAAAATTATTGAGACAACTTTGCAAATTTATCTTCCAAAAGAGGAAGAACCTTTACAAGCATTAAAATTCTGTGAGAAATTGTCTCATGAGCTTTCTGCCAGAAGAACCGCGATTTCTCATGCCCTTTCTCTTGGTGAGGATCCTAGGGGAAAGCTAAATTTAAGTTATTTGCCAAAGATAGTTTCTCTTACATTGGCATCAGGTTTTGGATTTCGTATGTGTGAAACCTCAAGAATTGCTGAAAACGTGTGGAAAGTTAAGGTTAAAGATTGTTTTATTTGTGAAGATGTAAAATCAAGCGAACCTGTATGTCACATTGTAAGTGGAACTATTAACGGTGTTTTACCAGTAATGTTTAAAGAAAGTTTCTCATGTGAAGAGGTTGAGTGTAAAGCTATGGGACATCCTGTTTGTGCATTTATAGTTAGGAGAATGTAGATTCATCAACAATCCATTCAGAGTTTTCAGCTATGTCAAATGCAACCTTATAGTACCTGTTTAGGTATGTTGGTATTGTCAACATTAAGATTTTAAGTGGTAAAAGTGATTGTAGTAGGGTTATTAAACTTTTAAGGTTCCTTTTCTCCATGACAAGTTTTCTTAGATTAAAAAGTCTTAGCACCTTTGCACAGAAGAGTAAGGCGTCAGAATCCATAAGCTTTGAACATGTTTTGGCTTTTGCAAGGTAGCTTGCACCTGTAAGGTAGAAAATGTCTCCAACACTTATTGTATCATTTATCAAACCATTTTTTTCCACATTTTTAATTAATGTTGTCTCCTTGTTTACTATCTCATCTATTGAAACTTTCCCCAGTTCTAATCCAAGCATTAAAGCCGAGTTTACTATGTCGTTTTCCAAGTCTTCTTTAAGGTCTACAACATCATCGTAGAATAGGGTTGACCTGAAAATTAAGTCTAAACTTTTACCGATAAGATTTATAGCTTTAACTTCATCGTAACCTAATTTCCCCAAAAATTTTTCTAAAAAGCAGAAATCCATGTCAACCCATATTTTTCCTATTCCCTTACCTGATATTCTCCGAGAATAGTCTGCTAAAGTAAGGTTGTTGTATGCATATTTATCCCTTTTCTGGTAAAAGGATTCAAGTTGACCTTTAATACATTCTTCAACATCCCTAGCATATACGTTAAACATTTTAGGCTTACCGCATGTTGAAACTATGGTTTCATAGGTCCATGAAGCCATAACATGGGATGAGTTTTCAGCTTTACTAACCCAGTCACCGTTAAATTTAACATTAAACTTTCCAGTTGTTAGGGCAAGATTGTAGTTGTACATGGAGTTTATAGCATCTTTAAAACTGTGTAAAGTATCATTAACATTATCTAAAACTTTGCAGCTTGTACCCATAGCTGTTTTTGCAAATACTGCCAAGGCTATTGTTTTATCATCAGCAACATTGTAAAGTATCGGGTAGGAGCTTAATGCTCCAAGAAATGCTGCGTAAACGTAATGTTTTTCTTTCATAAGCTTATGTTGTTTAAGACTTTCAGCGTTAAGGCAGTTTTCATCCTTTTCAAGTTCTCTAAGTTTTGCTTCAAACATTTTTATAACTGTTCTTGTTGTGTTTAAAACCCTGTTAAAGTCTATTGAGGAGTATCTAGCCATATACTTTAAAATGAGAAGTGCTCCAAGCTTATAAAGAAGGTTTAACCCTTCTTTTTTGTTTCCCATTTTTAAACTCCCCGCAACCTAAAAATCTAGTTTAGGTCATATAAAAGTTACTCAGCTAACCTTTTTAACTTTGAATTCTAGCAAGCTCAACTTCAAAACTCCAAGGATGGTAGAACTTTTATAGTTAAATACTAGAATATTATTCTAAGAGGTTTGTGAACTATGAAATATGTCCCAACAGGAATTGAGGGTTTTGATGAACTTGTGGGTGGAGGTCTTCCTGAGGGAAGAGTAATAATTGTTATTGGGGGGCCTGGAACAGGTAAAACACTTTTTGGTATGCAATACCTTTATTATGGTGCAACAAAGTTTGGAGAGAAAGGCGTCTTTGTTTCTCTTGATGAACCAGCTGAAAAGCTTAAAAATAACATGGCTTCCTTTGGTTTTGACATTGACAAGCTTCAAAAAGAGGGGAAGATTTCAATTTTAGAAGTATCTCCAACCCAGTTTGTCTCAATTAAACCAAGTGGGCTTATACATCTTTTAAAGGATGCTGTTAAATCTTTCCCGGATATTAAAAGAATTGTGTTGGATCCTATAACAAGCATGGTTATCCAGGAGAAGGATATTTACCATAGGAGGCTTGAGGTTGTACGCTTGTTTAGCTTTTTAGCGGATACTGGATGTACAGCTGTTGTAACTTCGGAAAGTCGTTTTTCAATTCTTAGACGTAGATTTAACGTTGAAGAGTTTCTCTCTGATGGGGTTATTATTCTACATAAGTTTATTATTAAAGGTAGGGTTGCTCATGCGGTGCAGGTTGAAAAGATGCGTGGAGTTATTCATGATACACAGCTTCACCCATACAGAATTTTAAAGAACAAGGGTATTACCGTCTATCCAAAGGAGTATGTTATAGAGCTTCAACAGTAGAATGTAAAGTGGGTTTTCATGGGTAAAGAATGCTACTCTAAAACATGGTTTCTATGTTTAACCATAATTTTTCTTCTAATTTTTTCCTTAACATCCACTTTATCGTTTTCCCAGCAAACCGATGTTTACAGTTATGATGAAGCGTTGGAGATTATGGTTTCAAGTGGCGACATCTACGGTAGGCTTTCTTTTAACGGTTCTCTTCCAGCAAGCAAGTTTTTACTTGGTGTTGAAGGTTTAAAAGGTAAGATTTCAAAGGTTAATGTTTGGGTTGTTAATGGTTGTCAACCTTTAACATCTTCAAGGGTTGGAATTCCATCTTTACCTGAAGGTGTTATTTTAGAGGTTAAGTTTAAGGGTGAGGTTGACTGGAAACTGGCTAGAAATGTTGTTAAAAAGTTTGGTGATAAGTTTAATGTAAACTTTTTAAACCTTCCATCTTATGAGGACTATCTTAACATTGAGGAAGTAGATAAAGGTAGCCTTATTTTTTATGCAAAGTTAAATGACCTAGGATTATGCTTTAACATTTTTAAAGACGAGTTTCTTCCAAGCTTAAACGTTTATGGAGGCTTTCTTTCCCTTCTTAAACCTGAAAACTATGTTAACTCTTCTTTTACAATGTTTTATGCAAAATTTAACATTGAGAAGGATTCATCTGTTGTAGAGTTTGTTCATCTTTCAAAATCTCCTGCTAAGGTTACTGGTGAAGGTTATTATGCTGTAAACGTTGAAGGTGTGTTTGGTCATAGTGGTAGTTTAACCCCATCCCGTTACGCTAAACAGTCAACAGTAAGGTTTCACCTTCCAGCCTTAACCGTTGTTAATGCTTTAATACCCAACCTTGAGGTTGACTATGATGGTAAGCTTAGCGGTTTGCTTGAGAAAGGTAAAACTTATAGGAGTATAGAGGTTCAATATCTTCCTTTTACAGATTTTCCCCAGCCAAACCTTACCATTGTAAAGTTTACAAATACAACTACATGGTTAAGCGGTAAAAAAGTTAGAGTTAATATTCAAGTTTCTAACACTGGAAATGCTGCGGCAAAAAACATTCTGATAGATGATAGTTTAAGTTTTGAGGCTGTTAAGGATTATGCTTCTGTTGTTGAGGGTAAACCTGTTAAAAACGTGGATGTGCTTCCACCAAAATCGTCAGAATCCTTAACATACACCCTAGAAGTTAAGAAAACACCTACTAAACCTCAATCTTTAAAACTTCCGCCAACCTACATCCAGTATTCCGACGGGTCTGGGTTAAACATTTACAGAGTTTACTCTAACTCGTTTGTAGTAGGTTTAGGCTGTCCCGTTCCATCCCTATTATCCTCGGTTTGGGCTGGTAGCTTACATGGAGAGCCTTTAAAGCAGGAGGTTGCAACAGTTTACCTTTTAAATCTTGGTGAACTTCCAGCTTCAAACGTTGAAGTATCCTTTAAAAACGAGGTAGGTGAAGAGGTAAGAAAGGTTTTAGAGATTCCACCTTTAAACGAGGTTTACTTAAACTTTGACTTTATCTCTTCTGGATTAAATTTAACCTACAACCTTAACAGTTTAACTGTTATTAAATATGAGGGTAAAGTTGGCATGGACAGGTATACTTTAAACGTTGAACCCTCAACTTACACGATGAGATTTTCTAAAGTAAGGTTTATAGATTTTACTTTTCTAAGAAGCCTTAAATCTCCATATACAGTTATAGGTGGATTGGTTAATGTTAACGAAAACTTGGCTGTTAAAGGTGTTTTTAAACCTGTTTCAGCCTTGCTGTTAAACGTACTGCCTGAGAATGTTAGCTATGTTGGGGGCGACTTCTTAGTAAAAAATGAGACGTTGTCGGTAGTATTTAAATCCTTAGAAATTTCTCAGGATGGAAACCTTCTCTTTAACTATCTTTTAACTTTAAACAATGCTGGAAGCTTTACGCTTCCACCACCACTACTTATTTTTCACTCTTCAAAACCGTTTGTAGACTATAGAGTTTATCTTGGAGATCCCTCTATGCTTAAGTGTTTAAATGTTCGTTTTGTTAAAACCTCAAGTCTTAGGGTGTTTGCTGGTGAGCCGTTAACGGTTACTTTTAAGATTCAAAATAGAGAACCTAAACCACTATTAAATGTTAAAGTTTCTGATAGTAAACCTGAACAGTTTAAGCTTGTTTCAGGCAGTTTAGAGTTTACAATTCCATCTGTTGATGCAGGTCAAGAGTTGTCAAGGTCGTACCAGTTGTCAGCAGATGTTCTTGGAAGATACACTCTTCCATCTGCAAGCTTAACCTTTACTTATGATGGTGTTGAGCTTAATTCAGCATCAAACCAAGTTTCAGGTTTAGCTGTTATTCCAAAACTTGTTATTACTAAAAGTGTGGATAAAACTGAGCTTAACATTGGAGATACGTTAAACATTCAGATAACTGTTCAAAACCCGACAAACTTAACATTTTACGGTGTATCTATCTTTGACCCTGTAATTACAGGTTTCACCATCAAGTCTGGAAGTAACATGCTTAAAGGTTTAACAATTAACCCAGGTGAGTCTAAAGTTCTTGTTTACCAAGTTGAGGCTAAAATGGAGGGTGATTTTCTTCTTTTACCTGCCTATGTAACCTACAATTATGGTGGTGAGGAGGTTAAGGTTGATTCTCAAATATACACTTTAAAGGTTGGACCTTCAATGATGCCTCTTCTAGTAGGCTCGGTTGTTGCTGTTGTTGCTTTAGCTATTTTTGTTTCCTACTTCTTCCTTCTACGTGAAAGGAGAGGTGTAAAAAAGGTTAGCAAAAAAGAGGTTGAGGAGCTTCCTGAAGAAGAATTTATATAGTAGTTGTTGTTTGTCTTTTTTTTGACAAAAGTTTCTTATACTGGATAGTAAAAAAAAATAAAGTGTTTGAGGCTAGTTAAAGTTGACAGAAGCAGAATTAAAAAGCGAACGTTTAAAAGTTTATAGAGAAAATGATGTTCAAATATTGCTTTCAAAGTTTATTAGTAGGGATATAACTGAGCTACGTCCAACATTCGACCCTGTTTATGGTTACCGTTATCTTGTTGTTGAAAATCTTGCAAGAAAAAACCCTGAAGAGGTTAAAGAGCTTGTTAATAAACTTCGTAAACTTAACATTTTGAAGGGTAAGCTTTACGATAAGTTTCTTATCTGCCCCTCATGTGGTTCACGTTATGTTTCAACATCATACCTTTGCCCACATTGTCAATCCATAAACATTGAAAGACAAGTTTTGATTGAACATCTTAAATGTGGAAATTTTAACCTTGAAAGTTACTTTGGAAGGGCGGGGGATAAACTTGTTTGTCCAAAGTGTGGTCTTAAACTTGAAAAAATTAATGTAGATTACCGTATAGTTGGAGTTTGGTTTGTGTGTGGTGATTGTGGAAGAAGGTTTGCTACGACAAATCCAACTCACCGTTGCTATAGTTGTGGTGCGTTGTTTAACGTTGATGGGGCAAAGTTTGAGAACATTTACATTTTTACTTTGGATGAAAGAGTTGCGGAGGAGATTAAGGGTGGAATGCTGATTTTATCCTCGATAGGAGGTTTTCTTGAAAAGTTAGGTTTTAAAATTGAATCTCCAGGTTTCTTAAGGGGAGAATCTGGTGTTTCTCATAAGTTTGATGTTGTTGCAAGAAAAGACAACATTAGTGTTCCGCTTGTTTTAGATATCGTGGTTTCGGAAAGCTCGGTTACAGAGTTTCCGCTTTTAGGTTTATATGCAAAGGTGTTGGATGTTAGTAAAGCTTTACCGTTTCTGGTGGTTGTTCCTGCAATAAGTGAGGAGGGAAGAAAGCTTGCCTCCACATATAAAATAAACCTTATTGAAGCTAAAGACCCTCAGGAAATAGTTGAGAAGCTTAATGCTAAAGTTTCTAAGGAGTTTAAAAAGTTGTCTTAAATTGCGGTTTTAAAGTTAGGGGTTGTTTATTGCTTTGACTTCACCCATTTATGTGGAGGAGCATGTAGGTAGAGTTTTCGGCGAAGTTAAGGTTGACGAGTTTAGCTTTTTTATGGTTCCATTAAAAAACATCTTACTTAAAAATTTTGATATTGTTGTTTTGGAGGATCCTGTTTTTAAAGGTTTATCTCCTATTCTTGCAAGAATTGTTGACCTTTCAAATCGTGAGGAAGTTACAACTTCAGAAAAGGCTACACGTACAATTGCAAAATGTAGGGTTATAGGTAGGGTTGATTTAAGGTTTCCTGAAGAGGCAGTTCCAGTAGAAAAGTTAAATTATCCTGTGGAGCCTGGAAGCTATGTTTACCTTGTTAAACATGATTTTATTCAGAATCTTTTAGAAAGAGGTTTTAAAGGTTACCCTATTAAAAGAAAAATTTTTCTAGGTTTTCTTTCTTCACCTTTAACAGGTGAGGATGGTTCTTTACATAAGCTTAAATTTTATCTTAGTCTTGAAGATTTATCAAGGCAGCATACAGCGTTAATATCTATGACTGGTTTCGGTAAAACCCATGTTGCAACCATCCTTGTTGAGGAGCTTGCTGGAAAACATGGTTATCCTGTTTTTATTGTTGATGTTTACAACGAGTTTCTTGGTGTTAATAAGCTTAAACGGTTAAACTTGTTTGAAAGCTTATCTACGGATATTCTTAAAGATTACAAGTTTAATTTTAAGGTTAAAGTTTACACTTTAAACCCTAAAAATACTTTAGAACTTTTAAGCAAGGCTGGTATTCCAAACTATGAAGTTGAAGGTTTAACTGTTCCTAGTAATTTGCTTGTTGACGGGAATGAGGTTGCACACCTTCTAGCTGAAGATGTTGAAGAATTTAGCATAATAGTAAATATAGCAAACCATATAAACTCTGTCCATACAGATTTTGTTAAAAATTGTAAAGCTTCATTCTTTAGTCTGGTTGTGGCTGAGCTTGCACGTATAGTTGAAAGCGCCGACTCCATAGATGTTTATACTGGAATTGAGAGGAGGGCTGCTGCAAATCTGCTTGGAAAAGCGTGTATAGCGTGTAACAACCTTATTTTGTTAAGTAGGGAGGATGAGGATTTCCTTAAAAATTACAGGATTACTGTTGATGATGAGTTTGAAAGGGGTATAGGTAGCGGGTATCTTTTAAGAATCGGGTTTTTCCATGAAAAGCTTAAGCCTCCCGCTGGAAACTTTAAACCTGAGCTTATGGTTAAAGAAAATCAGGTTACAATTTTTGATGTTTCAGGTTTAACTGAAAATCTTAAAACACGCATAGTTTCATTCTGCCTTTACAAGCTTTATAAGGCTAGAGTTAAAAGTGAAATTCCAAGTTTTCTGTTGATTGTTGAGGATGCTGAAACGTTTACATCAAAGTTTAATGTTAAACCTTCAAACCTAATCCTTAAAAGAATTGCTGTTGATGGTGTAAAGCTTGGGTTAACACTTCTCCTTTTAATTCAGTATCCCTCAGCAGTAGATGAAAAGGTAATGTCGCAGGTTGGCATAAGAATTGTTGGAAAACTCTTAGATAAGGAAGATTTAGAATATCTCAAACACCAATTTAAAGAGGAAACATCTGAAATACCTAAACTTAGAAAAGGTGAATGGTTGATTGAGGGGTTACAAGACTACTTGTTTGAGCAGCCTGTAAAGGTAACAGTAAGAGAAACATTAACAGAAAAACTAAAACCATGAAGTTTTCTACTGAAAAATAAAAATTTAAAGTTTAACTAGTATTTTAACCTTTTAACCTCTTCAACATATTTTGACTTATCCCCCCAGCTTAGGAGAGTGTTTGGGCAATTTTACATTCTACCCTCATTTTTCCACACAAATTTTTCGGTAATTTTTAGGGTTATCTAGTTATGACACGTGTTTTTACTGGGATAATATGTGCCACCAACACTTATATTGATGAGGCTTTCAAGCAATAGCTTCCTCTTCTCTGGATCTAGGTATAATATCGACCTAGAAAGCTCCAATAAGTTGAAAGCTTGTTCCCATACTTCTCCGAGATACTCAGCAATTGTTCGTCCGCAAGTATATTTGCAAGACGCTTTACAACTCCGTCCTCGTTAAAGTAGTTATATTTATCATCGTAGCCACTTGAGCTTGAACTCATGCGTAAGTCTCCTCAGCTTCCATTTCTGTTAGACCAGTCTCCTTTATTAGCCTCTCTTTCACCTGTTGTTTTTCAACCTTCCATAAATCATTTAACCTCTTTAGAAAAAGCAAAACAAGAATAAACTTATAATCCACCGCTGTTCTTATTAAATCAGCAGCTCTGTCAACAAGAGAATTCAATTCCTCACGAGTAACCTTCTTTGGAAACAATGACCTTTGAGCCATCTTCATCCTCTAAGCTATTTTTTATTTAACTTAATTAAAGGATATAGAAATTTAGTTTAACAAATTGTTAAGGCCTCTTAAGCAAGCGTTTTTACCCAACTTCACATCTTCTCAAACTTTGTTAATTCATAGCTGTGAAAAGAGCGCCAAATTATTGAGGCTTCTTTAGCCTTTTAATTTCCTTTTATTGGATTTTTGTTTTGTAACTTACGACATATAGTTACGAGTTACGAGCTGAGTTTTACGACATGTTACGACCTCGTAAATCTCGTATTTACGACTCGTAAAATTTTACAAGCCGAGTTTTACCATGGTATTTACCATGGTAAATTAAAAGTATCAAGAAATGATGCAGGTAGGTCGGGGTTTTTAGGCTTAGTGGTAAAAATTTTATGGTAAATTACCATGGTAAAAATTCATGGTAAAAATGGTAAAACTTAAAAACTTAAAACCTTGGTGTGTAAGAATACATGTGGGTAATGTAAAGTGAAGGAGGAAGAGGTAAAAGAAATAGTGGAAAAGTTGAAGGCTGAGGGGAAAAGCAGGGATGACATAATCAGGGAGCTTGTCAACAGAAAGGTGAGGGTGGAAGTCATCTGTAAGCTACTCAAGTGTAGCGGTAAGGAAGTGGGGCGTATCGCAAGGGAGATAAGAGAGACAGAGGTCCTGGAGGAGGTTCCGAAAAGCGACGTAGAGCTAGGCTTAGCTTTGAGGAAGGCTAAGCCTCTTGTGGAAAAGGATATTGAGCGCTTAAGGGATGAACTTGGAGACAATTTCTGGTGGATTCCGAGGGGTGGAACAAACCCAAGGGGTTTGGCTTAACAGGTATGGCAGTCAAGGAGCTTTTAAAAGCAGCGAAGGAGAAGGAAAACAATGTGGTCGTGAAGTACACTCCCATAGATGTTGAGATGGTTGCGGCGGAGTATTGGGAGAGATGGTGCCGCCTGGTGAAGGAGCTGACGCTCAAGCCCTATAAGCCTAAATAAAATCGGTGATCTTTCTCGCGGCAAGGACCTCTCTAACCGTTGTCGGATAGTTAACATTTTATAACTATCCGTTCCACCTTGGCTATGGCCTCATGGATGGCTTTCGGGGGCAACGGTAAAGCACCCCACATTGGAAGTTTCATGGCTATATTCC
>JBQPWD010000011.1:0-9305 GCA_052246995.1 Candidatus Bathyarchaeota archaeon
TTTCTTTTTATTATCTTTATTATTGGAACACGTTGAAACTGTAACATTACAACTATCGAAACAAACAGAAAAACCGACGACACTATTAAAGGCTCAAATATTTTAGTTATTAGTGCATAGAATATTGAACAAGCGAAAGATGCAAAAGCTACAATAACGTTTAAAGCAACATATTTCAAGCTTATAACGTCTGAAAGCATGTACGGTATGACTTGTTTGTTTAGTTTTATTATTTCGGTTCCATTTTTCAACGTTGAAGTGTCTATTATTCCCGCTCTTTTGAATGTTTCAAGATAGTATGTTATTGTCATTCTTATGTTTTCATCTTTGAAATCTTCACGTAACAGGTCTTCTGCTTCATCTATAAATTCTTCTTTGTCTATGATATTGTTTTCATCTTTTAATGTTGAAAGCAACGCTAACAGTTTATATCTTGGAGTGAAAACCTTAGTTTTTTTCACACTTTCAACCCTCATACTTTTTCACCAAACATTTGTACTTCATACAATTTAACATTATTCATTACCAAATGTTATACTTTTTCGCACATTTAAGACAAACCCATTTACGTTCTCTACTCTTTACACCCCTAACAATACTTTTAACTTTATCCCCAACTTTAAATTCTTTTCCACAAATATAACAATGGTGAAGTTTGCCTCTACCTTTCAAAAAATTGTATAAACGTTTAGATAAAACAAAAGTCACTCTGTTCTTACCCATAAAACTACTACCAAATATTGTATTTTCTAGAACATTTAATACAAACCCATCTGCTTATTTGTCCAGCTCTTCTTCCTCTATTGCTAACAGACTTTATTTTCTCACCTATTTTAAACTCTTTACCACAAAGATAACACTTTTTAATTTTCCCTCTACCTAACAAGCTTTTGTATATCTCTTTAGTCAAAACAAAAGACTTTCTTGCCAAACTATTTCACCTTCTCTTTACAACTCATGAAAGGCAAGGCAGAAGCAAGAAGTCTGACAAAAGCTGGATGACTACAATTTATATTAGCAAATTTTATTCCTGAAGCATCGTATATAACATCACATCCTGCACGGTATTTTGCTTCTTTTGGATTGTATTGTCCAAACTTTTTGCCTCTTCCATGTAATGTTAGATAGTAGTTGCCGTATGGTGTTCCATCTACTTGTCTTCCTTTCTTCAAGATGATGTTGTATACTTCAAAGAAGTTTTCTGGTATTTTGTCAAACTTGTGAACTGTTATGAAACGGTACGGATACAAATGTGGATGCATTTTTAATCCGTACTTTGAAGCGACAAAGTCTGGTCTCTGAGGTATCTTTTTAACCAGAATTAACACGTATTGTGCTCTTTCCAGTTCTTCTTTGACTGACATGGAAATCAACTAATTAACTAATATTCGAGTTTCAGTTTAAAAGTTGAACATCATTTTCTTTTTTATCTTGTGGGTTTTTTTTCAGTTTCACTATGCTCGTTTTCTGAGCCTAAACTCTTTAATTTTTTATATAAATTAATTACCTCCTCACGCCATGGAAGTTCAGGAGCATTTTCATAATATTTTAAGGCGCATACATGTAAAACTTTATTGACGTATTCTTCTCCAAGTATAGCTTCTATTTGGCTTAACGTAAGCTTTAATGTTTCAAATACTAGTATTCCTCTTCCGTATGGGACTGTTTTCTTGCATAATTTGTTTATTAGAGGATCTTTCAGCATGTGAATTGCTACATGATTGTAGAAGGCTACGCTTCCTATTGATGGAAATCCTTGTTTATGTAATATGTCTTCTACTCTAAATAGAAGCTTATTTTCTATGTCGCTTAATACATCGGCGCTTTTCGACCTTGTTCTTGTAAATTTAAATCCGGGTTTGCACCCTATAATTATAAACTTTAATACTTGCAAACAAGTTTGCACGTTATTGCTTGCTCTCACGCTTCCAATATTTTCTACATCGTTTAAAGATGGTAAACCATAATCTTTTATCAATTGTTCATATTTATCTATGGGAAGAACAATTTTGTCTTCTCCTATAGGTCTAGTTTTTTCTAGAGTTTCAACATATTCTTTGTCTACCACAACTTTATCTTTATCAAGCTTTACTGTTTGCTCAAGCTCTTTTTTAGGAACAACAACATAGTCAGGAGACAAAACTTTGTCTATTTCATCTTTTGAAACAACTATTTGTTGAGGAGCAACTGGAACAAGCGTTTTTCCTTCTTCTAACACTTCTATTATTCCAGCGCTTATTTCTTTCTCTAAGGCTTTTTGAACAGCTATTTTTCGTTCATTTTCAATCTGTTCTATTAATGTTCTAGTTTCAACAGTTTCCTGAGGATACAGTTTATAGTATAAATCGAAGACATCCATGTTCGGTCTTTCAATAGCACATGGAGGCATAGCACTCAATACAATCTTTATTTGTTCCGCTTCTGGACCAAACTTCAAAACACACAGGTGTTGTTCAAAGGCAAATCTGCTTTTAATAAGCATTCTAAGGTTTGTTCTCATTTCTTCACTTGGAATATCGTTGAAAGCATATTCTAGGTCGTTTTCATCTGTAGTGTGGAAAACAGCTAATGCTCCTTGTTGTGATGGAAACTGTTTCTTTAATTGTCCGGGCATTTGTGTAAGAGCTATTACATATATGCCTAAGCCTCTAAACTGTAATACTAAGCTAGAAACATCAACAGCGCTTCCATACTTTTCTTCACTGAATATTCCGCCTACCATTGTTTGACTTGGAACAACTGTTTGCGCCTCGTTTAGATACATTGCTAGTTTTGTTTCTGGTTTTTTAACTTTGTAGTCTATCCAACTGTATATCCACCATCTGTTAATCATGTAAGCAGTATATTCGTCTACGTGTCCAAGATATAACTGTATGAACAAGGGTTTTTCTGTAAGCTTGTCAAAGTCTATTGCCGTTGAACAGTTTGAACTGCTTATTAAATCGCTTGAAAACTTTAATGAACGTAAAACTTTCTTTACTAAAGACTGTTCAACTTCTATTTTTCTTTTAACTTTCATGTCTCCTATTTTGTCGTAAACTTCTATTGTAGGTTTCTGTTCATTAGCGAGTTTTTTAAGGTAAAATCTTAAAGTGTTTAAGTCCCAGTCTTCTGTTGCAACATTCGATATTATCAAGTCTATTATTTCAATTACATCTTTGTCTGGCACTCTGCTGAAAAGTAAACCGTAAGCGTATGGTTTTCCAGCTAAGCTTTTAAGTGGAATCGTGAATATTCTACAGCATGAAGGCAAATATTTAGGCAACATGTTCGTGTTAGTGTAAGGTATTAAAATGTAACTGTTTATTTTTTCTGGAGTACACTGTTGTATTTTTGTTAGTTTATGAAACTCTTGCTTGTATAATTGCTCATTTAACGGCATGATACAGTAAATCATTTCCTGAGCACGTTTAACGTTTAAGCTAATATCAACCACAGTATAGTCGTTATTAACAAACATTCTGATAAGGTTAATGCCGAACACTGTTTTTCCCGAACCTGTTTTGCCTATAACCATTATTATAGCACTGTTTTTCAGTTTGTTAGGTGTTAAAGTGTAAGGTGAAATTTGAAGTAAAAGCTCTGTTAATCGTTCTCCTGTCTTCATTTGTTCAAGTATCCCTGTTACAATGTCATAGTCTATTTCAAATCCCACAAGGTTTTTCTTGTCGTGTTCAGTCAATTCACTAATTAATTCATATTCTATTTTCTCTTTTGAACCCTCTTTTTCTTTTTCGCTTTCTGTTTCACTAACAACTGTATTTAAAAGCTTGTCTACAGATTCAAGTGCTTTAACAGTTATCGGTTCAAGCTGACTCATAAGTTTTAGAGACAAGTCTTTGTATACGTCTGGACTCAACTGTGCATGAATAGACTTTAAGAAACGGTATTGCTCAATTCTCTTTATGAGTTCAGCATTTAAAATCAACAGTTCTTTGACCTGTGGATTGTCAATCAATATTTTTGATGCTGTTAACAATGTTATAAACACGTATGCTTCACAATTGCATAGTTTACTGTAGAAGTCGCTTGTGCTGTAGAATCCTCTTCTAAACTCGTCAAGCATTATCTTCATTATTTTATATACTCTTCTGAAACATGCTACAGTGTTGTCAATCTTTCTAACCATATGAGGCTCTACAGTTTTCTCTATGTCGACATTTTCGTCTACTTCATATTCAATAAAAGTGTTAGGAGGCTTTTCAAACTCACTTTGAACTGCTTCAAGAATTGTTCTTATTTCACTATCCTTTATTAAGCCGGGTTCTTCATACATTACAAGCCATATTTCGCTTATAATGTTGTATAATAGTTCTTTAAGTTTAATGTTTAAAAGTTTAACATAGTATTGCAGTGAAAAGTTTCTGTTTGAAAAAGCTAAAGAAGATATTTCAAGGTCTAAAGTGTCTAAGTCATAATTAAACGTGACAAACTCATAGTCTAAGTATGGCTGTATGCTGTAAAAGATTCCTATGTTTCCTGTTTCTACAAGTTTTGTTCTAACGTTTGTCCAGTATTCCCATTGAATTGCTAAACGTTCAAGCTTTTCAATATAGTCTTCTTTGAACCCTATTCTTCTAAGAAAGTTTTTAGCGTATGAAAGAAAGTATAAAATGTTTTCTACTGGAATATCTTCTCCTTTTCTAAGTTTGTAGAATATTTGCTCAAACTGGCTTGCTAAATATCCAAGCTTAAACTTTCTATATCTTATTTCAAACTGTGAACTCATTATAAACACCTCTACTTAGGCGGAGGTTGAAAACTTGGAGCCAATGCTTTGGTTCTTCCAACTATAACTTTTCCTGATAGTTCACCTTTCTTTATGTCTGCTGAACCGCTTATTAATGTTTCAAGAAAACTTAAGATTTTTTCACTGTTGCTAACTATCTGTAGTAAAAGTAGCGTGAAGCTCCATCCTGTTGTGCCTATGTTGCTTGTTAATTGTTGATAGCAGTAGTCGTAGCTTGCAAGGTATCTTGGCGTATAAGCTTTAATTGTTTGATAAACGCTTAACGTTATGTCTATTAGTTTAGCGTTTTGTTCACTTATCTCTATTATTTTGTTGTATATTGTTTCAAACTTAGGTTTAGTCTGCAAATACTCTGTTGCATAAATTGTTTCCGGATGCATACTAATTATTAAACCGTGCATTTGCTGTAAACCGCATAAAGCGTTTAAAAGTTTAGCAGAATCTTCACCCCATATGAGACTGTAAGCAAGTTTTGAGCCTTTAGTTGAGTCTGCATATAAACTGTTTACATAGTTTTGAATAACGTTTTTGCTTTCAGAAATTTCGTTTAAAATATCTGTTATCTTGTCTTTTTCACTCATCAAGCTTCACTTTTCTTTTCCTCTTCTTCAACTGAAGGAGTTGGAACCGAAGCACCTGAAGGCGGTTTAACTTCAGTTGGTTTAGTTTCTCCAAGTATTAATCCTTTAGTTTTTTCTATTAGTTTTTTAAGTCTAGATTCTTTTTCTTCAATTTCTGGAATAATAGTGCTTAGCTCACGTTTTACAGACTCTGGAACTTCAGGCATTTTACTGATTATTCCAGAGGCTTTAGACACTAATGAAAGAGCTGACATCGTTAAACTGCTAAGCTCTGTTACTGAAGCGATTGCCCTATCTAAGCCTCGTCTGTATATTTCCGCTTTTTCTTCTGCTATTTCTTTTTCAAATTTCATCAATTCTATTGCTGAAAGCTGAGGGATAGCCTCTAAAATCTTTTTTGTGTAGGCTCCTAAAGCGTCAACGAATATCGAGTATTTTTTAATGTTGAAAAACTTTTCTTTTCTGTACTGTTCATCTTGTATTGGCAGTGCTAGTACAACTTTAAGTTCTTTGTTTCCTATTCTTTGCACAAAATGGGCTACTTCTTTTCCCCACATTTCAACTACTGGAAACCCGCTTCTCCAAGGTATTATGTTCCATTTTCTGAAAAACAGTTTTGTTCTGTAAGTTGAATATTCATGTGGAAGCGCTAATGCAAACCAGTAAATGTATATTCCGTTTGTTAGACTGGCTATTTGATAAACTTTAGGTGTACCAATGAGATTGAAATGCAACGCTAATAGTGTCCGCATCACTTCAGCTATGTTTATTTTCTGTTCCATTGAAAGCCTATTGTATTGTTCAAGAAGCTCCATTCTTCCAGACTTTCTTATTAAATATCCAAGCGATTGAGTATTATTTAAATCGTCATTAGGATCTGGATCAGGTATAAACTGTTTTAGAAACTCGTTTAATAACTTGTTATATTCTTCTTCGAAGTCGAGTTCAAGTATGCTGTTTTTATCGTCGAATTCTCCTCTCTCTTTATCATATTTTTTGACTCTCAGTTTCTTTTCAGTTATTAAATCAGTGGGGTTTTCAACTAGTTGCCAATCTTTTCCTTTGAATCCACCTAGTAATCCGTTTTCGTCGTAGATGTAACATGCAAATGGTGGAAGCGGTAATACTCCGAATTTTCTGCTATATTTGAAGTATCGTATGATTAAAAGAACTGGAAACGTTATGATTAAACATGCTAACACTATGCCATATAAAGCGTTAGTTGTCAAGTATCCGATTATGCTACTGAATATCCAGCAAACAATTAGAGCTTGCCACTCGTCTCGTTCCATTTACTTGAACACCACATACGATTCTCTTTCTCGTTTTGAACCACTTGTTTTCTTTCTTCCAAATCCAATAAGAATAGCTGAGAAAACTGCTAATCCACCAAAGAGATAAGCAAGTGTTTTAATGTCTCCTACTTGTTCACTAAATACGTTTCTTAGATTTTGTTTGAACTCAGATGTAAACATGTTTAACGTGTCTCTAACCATTTTAACGTTGTAGTCTACCTCTTTTAGTTTCTCATATAACGAGTCAAAGTTTAACTGTTTGAATTTTTCAGACAAAAAGTTGTATGTTACGTTTAGTTTGTCATATATTTTTCTAAGCAGTGAAACAACTGTATTGTTGATTGTATCTCTTATTTGTAAGAGTATTGAAAGTATCTTTTCAAGTGTTGCTTCGATTTTACTCAATTCTCGTAGTTCAGGTCTTTCAAAAACATAAACTATAAATTTAATGTTTACCCAAGCATCTTTTGGCACAGTATATAATGGATCTGCAACTAAAATGTTTGTCGTGTTGCTTCCAACAGCTATTCCTATACTGCCATACTCTAAAGCTTTAAAAGTCATAGTTACTGTATAATTCGGATAAAAGATTTCTCCTCTTTCTGTGTAGAATGGTCTAGTTAAGTCAAAAGGTCTAAAGACAATTCTGTCTTCAAGCTTCGACAGTTCAAATTTTAGTCCTCCGTAAGCATCTACATGGCTTGTAAAGTTTGCGTAATGTGGTATTTTGAAGACAATAGCGGCTGGCAGTTCAACATGTATTGTTTGAAATATTGTTAATTGGTCTCCAGCGAAAAACACGGCAAGCTTGTATATGTTGTCATATATCGTTGTTAGAGAGTATACGTCAGTTATCGTGAAAATCTTTGGCACATGCAAATAATTCATAAATTGAACTGTCAAATTGTATTGACCAGTTTCATAAACATTAAAAAAAGCCCATCCGTTTTCAGTGTAACCGCTATAAGAACGACCTGATTGTATGTGAACTATTTTTACTAATGCTCCATCTATTGCAGACGTGTTTAATGTGCCATCTGCATGTGTTTCCACTAAATCAACATGCACTTTTAAATTTACGTTTTGAGAATAAACGTTTTTAGAGAAAATTATCGAAAAGAAAAGCGTCAACATCAAGATTATTACTGTTTTTCGCATTTCATCTAACCCTTGTCATTCCAATACTTCTAAGTTCTTTTTCAAGTTTTGCTAACAGTGTTTTTCCTTCTTCGGTAACTTCATCTACATAGTATTGTTTTGCATTTAAACTGATAATAAACATGATGTTGTTTTCCTTCAAAACTTTAACAGTATAATTCGGCTTAAAGCCTGAAGGATAATCCTTAAGCTGTTCAGTTGTAGACTCAGTTTGCAAGTTATGTTCTGAAACAAACTTTTCTAAAGCTTTTAATGCTTTTGTAGTTCTCATTTCTAACACCTTTAAATCATGAGCCAAACAATAAATGCTGTAAAACATGCTATTGCTATTGCAGTAGCCTTCTTTTTAGAAAACAGTCTTTTACGTTTATAGATTTCATGTCCACAGTTTTTACATTTTAAATAGTCTAGCTTCCTGTTTTTTGGAACATCAACCGTGAAAACACTGTTGCAACTTGGACATCTAAAAGAATATGTTGTAAACGGTACAGTTTGCTTTTCTTCTTCTATTTCTTCTTGCTGTTCTCTCTTCTTGAATGTGAATCCACGAATGATTTTATGCTGAGAAGACTGTAAAGACTTAGGTTCTTCATCTAAAGGATTTTGAAAATGTGGAAACTGTATTGTTTCTGTTGTTTCCTCTTTTTGTTCTCTCTGTTCTATTGGTTGAGTGTTTGACAACTGAATCTGTGATAGTTGCTGTTGCAAGAACATGATTTTTTCGTTTATTTGATTTACTTGCTGTTCAAGTTCATCTATTCTTTGTTTCGCTATTAAATTGTAAAGAGGCAGTTCTTCAAAATCTCCAATAATGTATCCGACAGTGCCATCAGTATAATAGCCTATTGAAGAAACAGCCGACTTAAGTTTTTTTACAAGCTCGATTGCTTCGACATCTGATTTTAAGCCTAAGTCTTCGATTTTAACCTTTTTCAGTTGCTCTAACAAGAAAACACCTCTTTCAATTTAATGAGAAAGTAAAAGTGTTCTATATAAAACTTTTTAAAGAATGATGTTAAATGCTTGAGATAAGTTCTTTTCCTATATTGTCTAGGTTATGAGAAATATCGTTTAATATTCGACTTATGTTTTGTCGAACTTTATCTAAAACTTCATTTCTTTCGCTTTTGTTTTCCATTATCAAATCTAAGCTTTGTTCAAGCTGACTTGTCAACGCTACATCTATTATAATCGGACAATATTTTTGCGATATTTCAATGATTTTTTCTCCTAGTCGTGTAGGCTTTATTCCAACGTCTTTCTCATAGTATATGTATCCTCTTCTGAAAAGCAGTCTAACAATTTCTGCACGTGTAGCTTTCGTGCCTATTCCTGCTTTCTCCATTTCACTTACTAATGAAGCGTTGTTATATCTAGGTGGAGGCTTAGTTTGTTTTTCCACTGCTTCAATTTTGTCTACATCGAGAACAGTGTTTGGTTGTATTTCTGGTATTATGTGTTGTTCTGGTTTAACATACTTGTAGACTTTTGTCCAGCCCTCATCAACTGTTTTTACTCCAG
>JBQPWD010000012.1:0-8338 GCA_052246995.1 Candidatus Bathyarchaeota archaeon
TTTATATTGACGCCGCTAGATTAGAAGTAAAAAGAAATATTCGCAACTGGTGGACAGTTGAAAGCTGGATCGGCAATACTGTGGCTTTTTCATATCATTTTGTTGAGAAATGGACTGGTTCAATATTTGGTAAAATGTGGAGTCTAGTTGAAAAATGGGTTAGCCAAGTGCCTTCATACAGCAATTTAATAGCTTACTCTATTGGAAGCATAGGCTTCTTATGTGTAGCGTTAAGCATTCCAGTTTTAGCTTACGGTTTACGTGAAAGACGAAGATTGACATGTCTAGCAGGCTTAACCATTTTCATTTTAGCTTTAATACTGCTTTTCATATTTAGCATGTGGCTTTTAGAAACGGTGATATAGAATGTGGTGGGAAAACCTAATAGAAAACGCAAGTGCACTATTCACTTACTTGTTAGGCTTTTACGTAGACAAGTCTACTGCAGGCTTAATAGTTAGCATGATTTTCACTGCACCGACTGTTTTAGGCGCTTATATACTTACTCGTGGAACAGTAAGCAACAGCAAACTCTGGATAACAGTTTTCTTTTATGCATGTGTCATACTGTTTACTTATCCGATTGGATGGATGCCTGCTTGGATAGGCATTTTAACAATTGTGTTGCCTATTGCAAGCTATGCAGGTTACAAGATAAGTAAGATTGCACGTGGAATGGAAGCGTGAAAATATGGCTAGAATAACAAGCTTCACTGTTTTCTGTTTCGTCTTCTTAATAGTTTACACTTTAGGCTGCAGTTTCTGGCTTGCATACGCTAACGGTCAATATGCGTTTAGCAATCCATATAGCGGTAAAGTTTCATATTGGGAGTACAGTCAATACTATGTTTACAGTGAAGTGCACAACATTACTTTTCCAAGCGTGACAGTGTATAGTGTTTTTGAGCCTGACAGACGCATTGAATGGGTTGACGTTTGGTTTACAGACAACGATAAATTCTATTTAAGCAGAAAAGACACTTGGCTAGGCATACTCTGGTTTCAAATGAGCGGTTCACCGATAACAGAGCAAGACGTTATAGACAGGTTTTCAACAGATAAAAATTACAGTAAGTTTACTTTTGACGCTGGAGGCACTTTTCAGACAGACGTTTATTTTTATCCGCTTATGGCGTCTAACGGCTCATTCATTTATTATCCGATAAGTGAAAGCATAAGCCACGGAGCTTTAACTGTTTATATGGGTGTAAACGCTACTGTGCCGTCAAGCTTCAACGTAGGCTTGCTTTTCACTTTTCTTAATCCGCTTTTAAACACTAACTTGATGCCATATATTGTAGAACAGTTTTTGACAACTGTCTGGTGGATACTTATGGTTTTGGCTTTAATGAAGCTTATAATAGGGTGAACAAGCGTATGATTGCTGAAGAAGTATGGTTTATTTTCTTGGCTTTCATTTCATGCTTTATAATTGGATTAAAGTTTAAACAGCAGTTCATGATTGTCATAAGCGGCTTGTTAGCGTTGTTTCTAGGCTTCTCAAGCTTTTCAATATATGCTTGGCTTGGCTTAATATTTCTGTTTGCAGGCTTATACATTATATATTATGGAATGTTCAAGCTGATTAAAAGTGAAGAGGCATGAAAGCCTACATTATAACTAAAGACAGAAAAGTTAAACGTTTAAACGTTGACGCAAGAGGCAAATACTTTTTCTATGACGGAAACGCTTATGTAATAGACGGTGAAGCTGTAAAAATGCATTTCAAAACTGAAAAACCTAACCCGACTGCTGAATGCTTTTATATAGAAGGATGTGCTGTGCCTTTAGATTCAAACATGAACAGCAACGACGTTTTAAACGAGGCTGTTTTAAGAAACGCTCTTGAAACTTTAAGCGATGTGAAGGAAGGCTTCAGGTTTAACGTTGAACATTTCTGGAAGTTGTTTGTTGTTCTTTTCGTAGTTGGTGTACTGCTTTGGGGTTTGCTTCATGGATAAAAGCTTTGAAACACTTACACCGTCAAACGTTCATGTAGTTTTTAAAGGCGAGAATCCTTTTCCAGACGTTTGCCACATAATATTATTAGGCGAATCATCAAGTAAACATTACAAGGCTCGCTTTAACAGTGAAATGGAAAACAGTGTATTCGTCATAAACAATCAGAAATATGAAATTAGAAAAGATAAACTGTACAAGTGTGACTACAACGCTTTTGAACGTTTCATAGATAAGCTAACGTTTAAACGTGTACGCTACTATTTCGTATGCTTCTTTAAAGAAGGCGACAGTGAACCTTTAACTTTTGATTTTCCATCTGACTTGCAGACAAGCAGTCGTTTAACATACATTGTTTTAAAAAACAGCTTATTAAAGCGTGGAATAACTGCTGAATTTACACGCAAGTTTGCTTTACCTTTAAACGTTAAAACAGTCTTTTTCATTGTCATAGTTGTATGTGTAGTAGCGTTTATAGCTTACATGCTTATGAGTGGAGCGTTTAGAATATGAGTGAAAGAAAACCTGTAATAGACAGAATAACAGACTTTCTGTTCGGAAGCTTCGACGATTTGCCTTTAGATGTGCGTACAGACGTTAAAAGCGACGCTATGTTTAAAGCTTTACAGTTTTATCGCACGCTTGGCGTTTTAAAGGTTGAAACAGCAGACAAAATAGCTGACATTATTGAGAAACTGCTTATAAGCGTTAACCGTAAAGGTAGAAGTGAAGGTGTTCAAAGCTTAACTAAAGCAGAGTTTCCTGAAGTGCAACGTTTAATGTATGGTATTGAAGAAGAAATTGAAGCTAGAAGCGAAACAGGTGAAGGTGAATGAGTAGACACACTATAACTAAGAAGCAACGTAGAAAGAACGGTAGAAGAGAGAGACGCAACTGGTTCATTAACATGCTTAAAGAGCTTGCTAAAGAATACAATGCTGTTTTTCTTGATAACGAATACACGTTTTTTACGTTGTGCTGGATGTACTGTGTTTATGCTTTACTTGTGTTGGTGTTAGGCTTATGCTTACTATAACGCATATAATAAACAGAATGTATAGAAACAACGAGTTTAAAATTTTCGTAGTGTATGGTCCATACGGCTATGGCAAAACAAGCTATTCAATTAAATGTTTAGCTGAAGTTTACGGTGAATACAACGATAAAGGCGAGTTAGTTAAGCCATGCTATGACTGGAACATTTTACGCAGTCATTTTGTCATGCATCCTAAAGATTTTGTAGAGCACATTTTCAGACTTAACAGAAACGGTGGAAGAGAGAAATGTTTAGTGTGTGATGATGCAGGCTTGTGGCTTTTCGCTTTAGACTGGAACAAACCGTTTGTTAAAGAGGTAGCTAAATACTTGAATGTGGCTCGTTCAAATTTGGCTGGTTTAATTTTAACTACTCCTCATCCAAGCATGATTCTTAAGAAGATTCGTGGATTGCCAGACGCTATAAGCGTTAAGATTATGCGTTACGGAGACCAGAATCGTGAATGCACACTGCATAGGCGTCTTGCTGTAGGCTATTTATGGTGGAGTGCTCCTGACGGTCGCAGATGCGGTGTTAAAACTATTTTTCAAGACGTGTTTGACTGTATGTTGCCTGATGATGTTTATAAAGGTTATATTGAAATGCGTAAACAGTATATTGACTGGGCTGTACTGCTTATGAAGAAAGAGTTAGAGTTAGCAGAATCACGTTATAAACTTAAAGAGGAGGTCGTAAACGTAAATGACGGTCTTAAGGTGTAGAACATGTGGCAGAGTTATTACACGTTATAAGGGGCATATTGGCAAGGCTGAACGTTTAAGGCGTATACGACGACATTACAAGCGTTATCATCCTAAACTGTTTAAAGAGATTATTCGTAAAGCTTTACGTACTAAACGTAAGCGTGGTTTAATTGACAAGCGAAAGTGACTGTGTAAATATTCGATACATGACTTTGAAAGAGACAGTTAAAAACATTCATGTTAGAGGCTGGTATGACAGTAAACGAAACGAGATTGTCATAGTGCATCCGTGTGTTCAATACTTGATTACTTTAACACATGAATTGACACATTACAAGCGTAGAAACACTTTAACTTTTAAGCTTGCAGAGTCTAAACTTGCAAAAATGCTTGGCTTGCTTCTAATAACGGTTGCGTTTTTTGTTAAACAGTTATTCTTTCTCTTTTATATAGGAGCATTCTTAATTGTTGTTCCTATTTTCTGTATACTATATGAAGAGAGAATTGCTGATAAAGAAACAGTTAAAACTTTAAAGGAGAAGAAACAGTGAAGAAAACGTTAACGTTGATTTTAGTGTTTACATGTTTCTTTCTGCTTGTTTCAAACGTGTACGCAAGCAGTTCAATCGATTTAACAAATAATCCTTTCGCTGTTTTAGACCCTTATCAGAGGAAAACTTTCATTTCCACTTTTGGACAAGTATGGGTTTTCTATCCGAAGCCTTCAGATTACATATTTATTCCTTATTATTATGTTACTGAAATAGCTTATAGATACAGTTCAAACGGTGTTAACTGGTTTGAACCGGTAGACCATAAACCTTTAAATGTTGACGGAGACGGCTACTATCAACAGTGGACCCTTGTGGGAGCTTCAAGCCACAGTCAAGCTGTACAGTCAAACGACGGAGACAACTCATACGTTGTATGTGTAAACAATAATTATTTGGAAAGCTTCTCGGTTGCTGATGTTGTTTCAGCTAAAACTAACGCTTACGCTTTAATGGTTAAATACACTGCACGTTTAAACGCTTCTGGACAGTACGGTTTCGTTCCTATTGTACGTGTAAACAATGTTGTCTATGAATGGGAAGGAAGCGTTGGAACTTTAACAACTACATATGCTAATTACACTGCTTTGTGGGCTAAAAATCCAGCTACTGGAAAAGCTTGGACGGTTCAAGACTTAGCCAACGTTGAAGTTGGAATGCGTTATACAAGCGGTACAGCGGCAACAGGCTATCAAGTTAGAGTTACATACATATATGTTGAGGCTGTTCACAATTTTATAATTGAATTTGGCTCGTATGAACAGGATTTCAGTGTAGCTTACGATTCATCTTCTAACAGAGTGTATGTTGTATATCAGTATGCTGGTAAACTTTACTGTCGAATTGGAACTGTAAGTTTAAACAATATTAATTTTACTGAATATTTAATTACAGAGTCAAAGCTTACAATTAAGTATTGCCATAAAGGAATAATACGTGCAAACCTTTTATATTTCATGCCTGTTCATAAAATGCGTGTAGCTTTATGGAGCAACGTTTCAACTGGAACAAGCTGTCTAATTGGAGACCAGTGTGGCTTAACAGGTCAAGTTTGGAGCCAATATCCAGACGGCAAAGTTGACATGAAAGATGTAGCGTACGTTTCTAAATATTTTGGAGTTTACCCTGTCGATTATGCATCAGTTATGGCTGACGTTTACAGCGATAATAAAATAGATACACGTGACGTTGCTTATCCTAGCCGTTATTTCGGCTGTTACGGTTCATACTATAACGGTTCAGCCGTTAAAGGTGTAAAAGTGAAGTTTAACAGCTTGTCATACAATATTACTTTAGATGAGACAGGATGGTGTGATGTTCCAGCAAACGCTACAAGTTATACGCTTTACAATCCGGAGCCTTTCACTAATATTATTTATGCAATGTGTGAATTTTACGTTTTAACTGAAGAGCCTATTTTAAATATTCAACGGTTAAACGTTCAAGTTGACAGTTACGGTTATCCATACGTAACATACAATGTTTGGAACAATACCCATCAAATATTATATGTTATTAAAAGCTCAAGTACAAGTCAATGGCTTACAGCAAATGGCTATCCTAAAAAGTTATCTGTTACATTAAGCTCAAGCGTTAGTCAAAACTTTTACTGTAGCAGCATAAACAGGCTGAACAATGGAGACGTTTACGTTGTTTACAGTGTATATAACGGTTTTTTGAAGGCTAGACTGTACAATAAAACTTTGGACAGTTGGCTAAATGAAGAATCTTTAACTAATAAACGTTTAACAAAACATTATTTCAGCACTGTAAGCTTTAACAGTAAAGTTCATGTTGCATTTTTATGTAACGAGTCAAATGTATATAATATTGCTCATTTAACGAAAACAAACAGTGAATGGCTGTTTTCATATGTACGTTTAAATGTTGCTTCAAATAGCAATCCACAGTTAAGCTTTTACGGAAATATACTAGTTTGTTTTCATGCTTTACAAGGAAGTAATGTTTATGTTCAAACTTCAAATGATAATGGATACAGTTGGTCAACTCCTACACTTTTTCTCAGTGATATTTTAGGCAGAAACGATAGAATAAGCTGTAGTCTTGAAGGTTTCAACTCTAAAATAGCCTTCATATACATGAATAGAACTGCTTCTCCCTATATTATTAAGTTTGAATATTTCAATGTTCCAAGTAAGGTTTGGCGTGACATTAGCATTTGGCTTTTCAGTTTAGCTGTTAAAGTGTGGAGAAACATTTGCATAGAAACGTTTAACCTTTTAGCTAACACATGGCGAAACATTAGCATATGGTTTTTCAGCTTAACTGTTAGAATATGGCGTGATATATGTGAAACTTTTTTCAGTTTAGTTGTAAAAGCATGGAATGACATTGCATATGTTGTTTTCAATTTAGCTACAAGTATATGGCATAACATTAACTGTTGGCTTCTACAAATATTGACAGGCGGATGGCATACAGTTTCAACTTTAAACTTTAACGTTAAACCTTTACGTTTATACCTGCTTGTTTCACTGTTTCTTCTCATATGTTTTCTGTTCACTCTTGTCTTTGAAGAAGAAAATAGAAGAAAAAGGGAGGTGTAAAAGTGTTGAAGAAAACGTTAGCGTTGTTAGTTGTAACATGTCTACTGATGGCTTTTCTAGTTTTTAAAAGTGGAACTTTCATTCATGTAGCGTTTGCCAGTCCAGCAGACATGTATGGCAACGACATTAACTATGTTGAAGTTTGGCAGTGGAACGGTGCTTCTTGGATTTTGAAATGTAACATTTCAACAAGTGGAGGAAGCTATCGTGTAGATGCTGATAAACCTTTAAAGTTTATTGTTTCAGTACGCTTTAACAGTACGCTTGCGTCTAGTCAAAGTGAAGCTGTTGAGTATACAAGTGTTTACATGAACATTACATATGACTCTTCTTATATTTGGACTAATCAACTGTTTGAAAACTTAGATGTGAATGGACCGTCTAATGGCTTTTACTGGATTAGAGAGTATGCTGTTTGGAATGCAACTGGTTATCCGCAGGCTGGAGTGACATACGCTTGTTCAATATTGTACAGAGGCTACTATTAAACTTTAAAGTTTCAACGTTTCTGCTTTTACTGTTGTGTAATGTAGACTTTACCTTTTCATGTTACCTTTTAAGTTTAAACGTTTTTGAAGAAGCAAACTTCATAGTGAACTGTTTAGGCTACGCGCTTACTTTCATACTGCTTAACACGCTTATAATAATGTTCTATTACATTTTGAAGTATTTGAGAAAGAAAAGCTTGAAAGTTTTTCAGTTTTTCAATTTCGCTTTAATTTTTCTAATTATACAACGTGTTATTGTAATCGCTTTTAACATATACAATTATTTGAGAGCGTTCTATTTATGAGAACAAATAAGATGATGCGTTTCATAGACAGTTTTGCCTATAAAAACAACTGCAACGTTGAAGCTTTAACAGACTTGAAAGGTTTAAAAGTGGACTGTTTAGAAAAGCCCTATTATATTATTAGAGTTAGTCGTTCAATAGAGCATATTATATTGGCTTTCAACAGGCGTAAATGTGTAATATTAGATGGAGGAGACACTGAACTGGCACGCTTATTCAACGTTGAATACAAACTTTACAGAGTGTACAATTATGCGTAGAATGATGACTAAAAACGCTGTTAAAAGTGAACTGGAAAGCTTAAAGAGTATAGAAGCAGATGATAATATAACGAGAAGCTATTGGAAAGGCTATAGAGATGCTTTATGCATTGTTTTGAAAGAAAATCCTAATAATTATAGGTTTAAATGGGAGGAAAAGCCTGTAACAGCACAGAGCCATATATTTTAAACCTCCTTTCTCCTTGATAAAACTGTTTTTGCATGTGCTGTTGCAGGCTCCTCAAACATTTTAATTGAGCTTTTAAAACTTGAAAGACTGCTAAAGTTTAGGTCGTTTTATCAGCATAGAACAGCGAATCTAACATTTTATTATAGTTAAAAGAAAAATGGAAGCTTATGAAGGCTTCATTTTTTAAATTCTGAACCGAAAAGTTTATATACTTAAAGTGTTATTATATTATTTCCGAATAAAAAAGGGAGGTGTTTAAGCGTGCCTGAAGTCCTCGT
>JBQPWD010000013.1:0-7278 GCA_052246995.1 Candidatus Bathyarchaeota archaeon
GTTTGGGTATGCGTAGGAAAAGGCTTTTGGCTGTTGTGAGAAGGGTTAAGGGTGTTCGTAAAAAGCCTCATCCTGAGAAGTATGTTCCTAAATGGGTTCTGCTTAAGGGTAAGCGTGTGGCGGTTTACGGAACAGTTGACGGTGAGAGCCGTAGGGCCGAAGTCTATGGGAAAGGCAGAGAACTCTATAAAGTTATGCAAGTTGCCGTTAAGCATCCTCCTAAAAAACGGTTTTTGAAGGAGACAGCGTCTAGTGTTTTAGCTTCTCCAAAGGGTTATTTTGACATTAGGGCGGTTTGGGATGAACGCCCAGAAGTTGAAAGTTAATCATCCTTTTTTGCGAAAAACCCAAAAACACGTTAAAACCAAAATAAACAAAGGCAACAACAACAACACCAGCGGAAAATAAACTGTCGAAATATTAACACAACAAAACGTGATAACACGCCATACCTTTCCAACAGTCAACATCTGCACCGCCCACACACCCATCTGACTCCACGCTCTCGCTGCAACATCAAAACCCCAACTGCCAACATTATACCACGACTTCGCCGCAACACCAAAAACCCAGTTAACAATTTGCTTCCAAGACTTCGCAGACCATTTAAAATTTGTTATACGACTGTTATACGTTGACGTCCCAAACCTAAAATAGTAAAGGGTACCAGACTTATAAATGTAATAATAAACAGTCCACGTTGCAGACTCGAGTTCCGACGCACCCAACTGCTCAGTTACAAAAGTCGCCATAATATCCTCGCCAAGGTCAGGATCAAAATAACACACATACACAACAATAGCATCAAGCGAGTTTAAACTCGTTGACGGAATATTTATTGCAGCTGACACTAACCCAGTTGCAGACCCATACACGTACGCTCCGCCAGCAACATAAGTTTCTGTCCCGTTTTCTGCCCTTTTGTAAACCTTCACAAAAAGATAATTATAACTTTGCCAAAAGATTACACGTCGGCTGACAAAGCTAGAACTTTGAGACGTACCCAAAACATAAGCACTTAACCCGTTTACAGTATGCGAGTCACTACGCATATAACGAGTTTCAACAGGATCTCCGCAGCCCAAAGGAATAAACGAACAAATCAAAAGCCAAAAAGATAAAAAACTAATAATACCCCTGATAAACAATCGAACACCCATAAGTTTGCCCCTCACTTAACGTGTTAGGCGCTAAAATTCCTTCCCAGCTTAACCAGTAAAACCCCCCCGACGGCCCAGAAACACCAGTATTATTCAACAACACGTTTGTCCAAACACCAGTTATATTCATGTAAACCCGCGTGTAATTAACCGCTTCAGACTGCGAGCTTGCCAAAGTACTGTTAAACTTTGCTCCAACAACAAACTTTATTTGTTTACTTGCATTAACACTTACGCTCCCACCGCTACTTGTAAAATTCGCCTTCAAACTTGCATCTTCCCAAACTTCGACAAAAGTTATATCGTTACCATAGGAATCCACCGCAAGAGCCACCAACAAACGTCCTCCACCCCCCACAAAAAAACATGCGGCTACCAAAGCCGTAAGTAAACCAACTAACATTAACTGTTTAAACCTCGACATAGCTACTCCTCCAATCTTTTCGTAAGCCCCTCCAAACCTATAGGCTTAACAATCTCACGCGTATCATAAACGCTAAACCATTTTTTAGCTTTTGCGGTAGGCAAAAAAAACCCAAACCGTTTACAGTTAAACCCGTTGCTCCACTCGACGACGTAGCTAAACCCAGTTAACTCGAAATTACGATTAAAATTCGATTTGCAATAAACCACCAAATCAGTCATGTTTCTCATGCGCAAATCAACGCTGCCTCCTAACTGCGCACTATAAATAATGTCCATATTTCGCTTTCTGCTCTGCAAGACAATCCAGCTTAACAACCGATTAACCGCACTACTACTAACACGGCTATCAAGCCACGCGTAAACCTCATCCAGCAAAACAACCGCCTTTTTATCCGTCGGGTTAATACCCAACAACTTTCTAGGAGTCAACGACACAACATTTTTATGGTTAATTTTAAAGTTACTGTAAACCTCAAACTTATCGGATTTACAAGCCAACCTAAAACCCCAAATAGCCAACAACAACGTTTTACCACTGCCAAAACCACCCAAAACACCTATAAGCATCACTTGACACCCAACAAAGTCTCCCGCAAACCTCTGTTTTCCTCGAACTCCCGAACACTTTTATACGCGTCAACAACTTCTTTCGCTCGTTTACGGTCGTATGCGACCATGTTAACCCTAAACCTTTTAACAAAATCCTTCACAATTTCTGCGCTACTTACACTGTATTTTTTTATTAAGCCACTGTAAATTTCGATTAGCGTCACAGCTAAAGGATTGTGCAACTCAGTGTGTAACTCAACTTTACTTTTACGCAAAAGCGCGTTAAGTATCTGTTCAGGCGTAACTTCCTCGAACTTACCAAACTCCTTTAAAATTTCCTCACTCACGGAATAATACCCCCTTGAGACTGCGGTTGCGGTAAAGGAAATAAATGCGGGTACAAAGCAAAGCCAATAGCAATCCCGCACCCAATAGCACACACTAAAATTGTAACTAAAATAACTTTGTCAAAACCCTTTGCATGAAAAACACTTGCAAACAAGCCTTTAATCAAATTTACGTCCATCAAATGCCTTATCTGCTTAGCGTCATTCGACACCCTAAATTTAAATTTTGGATTATGCAAAACCAAAGGCGTACTTTCACCCTGTAAAAAAAACAAATGAGGTCTGTTTTTTTCGTCAATGTAACTCGCTTTCTCCCAGTCAATAACGTACGTTTCGCCGTCGTAGTTCAAAACTGAACTTTTCTTTTTCACGTAAAAAAGTTTAAACCTTTTTAAGGTGTTGCTTTCATACCGCAAAATTTCCACTATGGGACGTTTAAAGTAAAAATAATAAAAGACAAGTAAACCGGCAATTATTAAACCAGATATTACATTACTAAATAACGTTATGTCAAACATATTTTAACCTCAAAATTACCACTATATGTACGAATATAAGCATTATGCATGTTACAAACACCAAGGGACTATAAAAACACAAAGGCAACAAAAACAAGCCAAACAGCATGCCAATTACATTTAACAAGCCGACACGTTTACTTAAACTTACAACAATTAAAAAACAGTTAACAAGCACGTAAACATACAATTCTATCACATCCATTTTAATCTCCCCCGCTGCTTATACTTAAACTAGCTAAGCCTATAACAAACATAACTGTTAAACCCCCAAAAATTAGCAAGCCAAAACCGTACGGAATCATGCTGAACAACGGCAAGCTGTTCGCACTTAAAAACCCGTAAACAGTAGTTAAAATAGTCACCAAAAAAACAATAGGTATAACACTGCCGCTTATGCCAGTGTCAAAAAATTTAAAAGCCATTGCTATGCATATACCTAAAACAGTGCCAATTAAAACAGTTAACCCTAAAACGTTAGCTACCGCTAAACCTTCCACGTACGATTGACCTTCAATGTTCACCGTTTGGCTTTTTAATTTATACCCAAACGCCATAGTGCTAACTAAAAACATTGTTAGTAACGGTATTGTTACCATCATCACCCTGTTCATTCGCGCGCCCCCTTAAATAACAAAAACGCGAAAATCAAAGCTAAAAATATTATTGACCAAAACGGCAAAATACCAGCAACAACGCAGACAAGCGCACCCAAACCCAAGCCACTTATTAACCCAGCCAAGCCTATCATGCTTGCTAATAGCAGTGCTGGTATAAATAATAACGCGAAAGGCAACATAAAACTAATGACAAGCCCGATGCTGCTTGACCAATAGTCAGGGTGTCCAACATCTGGGACTGAAGGTGCAACTTCGGGAATTTGTATTTCGAAAAGTTTACCGCCACTGTAAAGATACAACTTCCAGTTTTCGCTGCTCCAATAGTAATATATCTGTCCGCATACAAACGTGTTTATGTTCGGTGTAGATTCCAATTTTACGTCAGTTAAAACGTATTTTTCGGTGGCGTTACTATAATAGCTGTAATAAATTTTGTTATCTACTGGGCTGTACCAAAAAGCATCTTTTTTGTCTGTAAATATTAGGTTGCGTACATACATAGCTTTGTCAAAGTGGTATATGCTTGTACCTAAACTACTACTAGCGTCGACTGCGTATTCTGTCCAATAGAAAGCTCCTACAGTGTTAGGGTTATCAAAGTAAGCTGGATATTCGACATAAATGTAGTTTTTACCACCTTTGTAATAAACTCGAATTTTGTTTACGCGCATTAATGAACTTCTTGGTTGATTTGCCATAGCATTATTTATATATGCTGGGCAATTTGTTTTGCTGTTATGCAAATACGCCGACTCCAAACTTACGCTACCAGTATCTATCACATATTTAACTATGTACCTGCTGTATCTCTGCACAAGTATAAAATGTATTAAATTAGGGTTATTTTCGTTTACCGCACCAGCAAGATAATACGGCGTTTCGTAATCGCCTGGTTCACCATTTATAGTTAAGTAAATAGACGCCACGGAAGATGTATCGCTGCGAAAAATTTGCAGTGTACCACTATAACTATCTATCCTACCTTGGAAAACCGCGACAAATAAAACATCTCCTAACGCGATTGGATGACACGAAAAAACGTATGTCTGTTTAACTCCAGTCCCTGATGTCGATGAAGTTATATAACTGGTTATTGTAGTTATGCTTCCGTCTGTTAAATTGCAATAACCCCAGTAATAGCTTAGTTGCTCGCGGGTTGTGCTGTAGCCTCTAGCTAAAATATAAACCAGAGGCTTACTTGCGTGACCGTACAAGCCATAAAACGCGTGGGGGTTGTTTTGTGTGTCACCCCATGTTAACGTTGTGTTAACTACTATCGCGTCTAAAGCCCCGTCTTTTGTACTCCAAATAAACAAGTTGTCCGTGTTTGATGTAGTCGGGGAGTTTACAAAGCCAAAATAGGTGATGCCGTTAACTAACATGTATGTTGGGTTTGCTACGCTTAGCGTGTAGCTGTAAAAATCGTCTGACACCAGATAAGCGTGTGTTATTTCGGTGGTACTAAATAAAAGCATTAAAAAGAAAAAAAAAGAAAAAAGGAGAGAGGATTGGGTTTTCATTTTTTGCTACCCGCGTTTTCGCAGAAATATAAATATTATAGAAATTACTGCCAGCACTGGCATAAGCACTGTAACAATTGTTTTTACACTGGCGTCGACGCCAGTGTAATTACCGCTTGCGATGCTTTGCAGAGCTACGGGAAGTAGTATTCCGGCAACAAACAACGCTATTACGACACTGACGACGCTTTTAACTTCGGCTTTAGCGTTTTTTAGCAGTTTAAACATTTACGTTACCAGTTTATTTTTGTTGTTGCTGAGTATTTATAAATTTTTCTGTTCGTTTAGCGAGAATAAACAAAATATAAGCAGTTACAAATATTAAAATTAACGTTGCAGTCTCCAGAATTGTGTCGTTTGTAATTATTGTTATTTTTGCGAGTATGTCCCACAAAAACAGTAATATAAAAGCCGTTGTATATAGGATGTTATATGGTATGCGCAATTAGTACCACATTGTTAACAACTACTGCGATGTAAAGTGTGTTTAACGCTAGTAATAAAACATGTATAAACGTCTTAACGTATTTTTCTTTTGCCAATTTTAACGTTAAGTTTAACACGATTATTAAAAATAATGTTAATGTGATTTTTATTAATATGTTTAGTGTAAACGGGAAACTGTTAAAAACAGGGTTAAGTTCTGCCAGCCCTATGTTTAACCCTACATGTGTCGTAATTATGTCTGCGACGTTTAAAAAAAAGAGAAGCAAAGGAAGTTTGTACATTAGACCTCGAACTCCTTCTGAACTTTGGATGGAAACAACCTCGGATTGCCTATGCGAAACGTTGTTAATTTCCACTCGTAATAATTGTTTTTTAGTTTGTCGAGATCGTCGATTTCAAGTTTCTCCAGCGTTTTGATTAATTGTCCAATGTGGTAGTCAGTGTACTTTTGGATTAGTTCTTGCCCATCTCGCGTCATCAGGGTTATGTATAGGCATTGTCTACCTGCTTTATCCTCGCGTATCTCATACTTCGTTAGTTTTGCCGTTAATTTTTGCGGGATGTCTGCGATTTCCATGCGTGGCTTTGTCAGTTGTTTTAGTTGGTTTATGTCCATTTCACGCGCACCAACATATATTTACGTATACACATATTTAAAGTTTGCGTATTTAAAGTATAGGTATTAGCCTAGTATTAACGTAATTATATGTTTCTAAGTAGCGCTCTTGTTTTCCATTTTTCAACAGCTATCTTTTGTTTTAACCTGTTAATTTTTTGTTTGTGCCTTACTACTCCATAAAAGTGCTGTGTGTTTAAAATTAGTAAATCGTACGCTAGGGACGCGTCGCCACATAAAAGTATGCTTAACGCGCAAAGTTTTTGGTAGTTATTCACTTTTCCACCTCAGACTCGTATGCCTGCAGCCCATATATTATTAGTATTTTTATTATGTTGGATTTGGTTATCCCGTATTTTTGTGCTAGTTGGGTTATTTTTTGATCTACTTGGTCTGACAAGTTTATTGCTACTCGTTTTTTCATTTTTTTCACCTTTTTATTTTTATTTTAATGCCTATCATTAGGTCTCCGTTTTTGTTTGTGTATAAGTCGACTATTTGTATTGGTTTGTTAATCCATCCGAACGGGAAAAATCTGTTAGGCTCGCTTTTTAGTTTTAAGTATATTGTGTTTTTGCCAAGTTGTATTGCCTGTAACAGGTTAAATGCGTGGGTGAAACCTTTCACGTAGTTTTGGTATTTTTGGGTGTATGTGTCGCACATTTTGTTACACCTTTTTACATTATGTTATGTAATGTTAAAGCAAGTATTTAAACTTTGCGAGAGCGAGCGAGCTTCTACTTTTACTCCAAACCCAAATAGTGAAACCTACTATTAAGAAGGTTAAAACCATAACCGTGAAAAATTTAACTTCAGAAGGCAAATTATAGCCTTGAGCAACATAATTAAGCGTTAAGGGAAAAATAAAACATACAACAAACATTAAAACCAGAAAGAAAAGCAAACCTTTAACTTCCATCTTTAAAGCCTCTCACTATACCTTTAATGCGGCGTCTCCATTTCAGAAACTCTTTAACCTGCTTATCCAAAATTCCATAACGGTAAACAATCCTCGGACTTGGCTTAACGTGAGGATTAGAAGGCTTAGGGCTAACCCTCAAAGTTGCAGAACCCT
>JBQPWD010000014.1:0-6072 GCA_052246995.1 Candidatus Bathyarchaeota archaeon
TAGCCTACCTATGAGGGATTGAAACTGCAATAATATATAATGTTGTTGTGCAGTTGGTCTGCGTTTTTAGCCTACCTATGAGGGATTGAAACAACAGTTTTTATCACTTTTGGACAGTTTTGGTATAGTTTTTAGCCTACCTATGAGGGATTGAAACTTGGGAATACAGCATCTGCTAATACCGTTCCTATCGGTTTTTAGCCTACCTATGAGGGATTGAAACTCGCTTCCGCTCCAAGATCACGGAAGCGATAAGTGAAGTTTTTAGCCTACCTATGAGGGATTGAAACTTGGCTTTTTGTTTCTGGATCCGAGTCACCCTACCTGGTTTTTAGCCTACCTATGAGGGATTGAAACTCGCTTCCGCTCCAAGATCACGGAAACGATAAGTGAGTTTTTAGCCTACCTATGAGGGATTGAAACAACTTATGGAGATGCTAGGTTATCCTATACGGTATCAGTTTTTAGCCTACCTATGAGGGATTGAAACTCAAAATGGTTTGTAGATGCTTGATTTTATTGGGGTGTTTTTAGCCTACCTATGAGGGATTGAAACTAAAAAAAAGCAGGGATTTATCCCTGCTTCACATACGTTTTTAGCCTACCTATGAGGGATTGAAACTCCCGATCCAAGTGGTCATATATCTTCATTTCATGCGTTTTTAGCCTACCTATGAGGGATTGAAACCCAAAATTGAACAAGCTTATATACACCATAGATTAGTTTTTAGCCTACCTATGAGGGATTGAAACTCTGAAAAAAGGAGGTGAAAAAAATGAAAATAACCAGTTTTTAGCCTACCTATGAGGGATTGAAACATAAAAAACAACAAAAAAAAGCAGGGATATATTATCCCCGTTTTTAGCCTACCTATGAGGGATTGAAACTCTGAAAAAAGGGGGTGAAAAAATGAAAATAAAAACAGTTTTTAGCCTACCTATGAGGGATTGAAACCCCAGTTGGAGGTCAAAACCGAGGCGCGAAAGTTTCGTTTTTAGCCTACCTATGAGGGATTGAAACACGCTCCGCTATCAATCAGAATATACGGGTATGTGGAGTTTTTAGCCTACCTATGAGGGATTGAAACAAAACACTACTATATTTGGATATTCAAATATGTGCGTTTTTAGCCTACCTATGAGGGATTGAAACAAAAAAACAAAAAAAGCAGGGAATTATCCCTGCTTCAGTTTTTAGCCTACCTATGAGGGATTGAAACATGCGTTTTTTCACAACTAAGTAATATCCCCAAAGCCCGGTTTTTAGCCTACCTATGAGGGATTGAAACTTCATCGCGGTATCGGTATTCACATTGGAAAAAAAAAGTTTTTAGCCTACCTATGAGGGATTGAAACTTGCAAACTGAGTAGCAAGCATGGATACCGCTATTGTTTTTAGCCTACCTATGAGGGATTGAAACCGGCGTGCAATTCAAGTATAGTATATATTCCTGAATAGTTTTTAGCCTACCTATGAGGGATTGAAACGGTGTTGAACAATTTTGAACAATTTTGAACAGTTTTGGTTTTTAGCCTACCTATGAGGGATTGAAACCAGGATATAGTCTTCACCTGCAGCGAGCCAAATCTTGTTTTTAGCCTACCTATGAGGGATTGAAACTTTCCTCCTTAAAAAAGCAGGGATATATTATCCCTGCGTTTTTAGCCTACCTATGAGGGATTGAAACGTGGGTGGTCTAATTATAATTGTGTTCTTTTTAATCGTTTTTAGCCTACCTATGAGGGATTGAAACCCCTTTACCTCAGCTAAAGGGCAAAAATTTGGTTCCGTTTTTAGCCTACCTATGAGGGATTGAAACTGATAACATATATATAACGTGTAGCGATATATCGGAAGTTTTTAGCCTACCTATGAGGGATTGAAACATTTTATTGGTGTTGAACAATTTTGAACAGTTTTGAAGTTTTTAGCCTACCTATGAGGGATTGAAACTTTGTATACGGGGCGGTTTTGTCTTTTTGTCTCTGGGTTTTTAGCCTACCTATGAGGGATTGAAACTTGCAAACATCATACCAAACATGTCCAAAACTGTTCAGTTTTTAGCCTACCTATGAGGGATTGAAACACGTGCATGATAGTTTAATGTGTAGAAGGTATATGAGTTTTTAGCCTACCTATGAGGGATTGAAACACCGGGCAAGTTTCTCTGTGATTGCTTGTATCCATTGTTTTTAGCCTACCTATGAGGGATTGAAACTCGATAATTGACGGTGCGATACGCGATCTTCCACCGGGTTTTTAGCCTACCTATGAGGGATTGAAACTTTTCCAATCACACTGGGAAGTGCTGACTTCCCAGTGTTTTTAGCCTACCTATGAGGGATTGAAACCTCAAAAAAACTCCCCTCAGCATCGATGATGATGCTGGTTTTTAGCCTACCTATGAGGGATTGAAACAGCAACAAAATAAGTAATATCAAGGTTTTATGATGATGTTTTTAGCCTACCTATGAGGGATTGAAACCGAATATATCTTCTCTTACATCAAATGGCCTGCCACGTTTTTAGCCTACCTATGAGGGATTGAAACTTGCAAACATCATACCAAACGTGTTCAAAACTGGTAGTTTTTAGCCTACCTATGAGGGATTGAAACTCGCAAAATTAAACATATTTTCATACCAAAATCCAGGTTTTTAGCCTACCTATGAGGGATTGAAACCAAGGTATGTGTCCATAGGATCGCCATTTTGCCGATGGTTTTTAGCCTACCTATGAGGGATTGAAACAGGACTACATCTTGAACGGAGAAATTCATAACGTTCTGTTTTTAGCCTACCTATGAGGGATTGAAACCAATATGGCACAAACAATTTGTTCAATGATCTTTTTGATTTTCAGGCATGAGTTCGGACAGTTGTAAAAACTTCAGAAAGTACTTTTAAACTCTGATTTTTGAATCTTAAATAAATAATCAAATTTCTAGAAATTCCTCCAGCCCTTTTTCAAAGGCTGACAAGGATAGATTTCTAAAGTTAGAAATGCAAGAAACCCAAATATTTATTGGGTTTTGTAGGGGCAGGTTTTGTCTCTATGCAAGATGAACATTTTATAATCATAAATTCCTCTTTGTAAGATAAATTACCAATAAATGTTAGAAACCTGCCCCTCAATCAGCAATGGACAGATAAGGGCAGGCTTCTTTGTATGATTGAACATTCATCCCAAAATTAAATTATATAATTTTGATAAGATTTATTGTGATAATTGGCAAAACCTGCCCCTACGATGGTTATAAATACCAATTTTTTCTTTGGTTTTACATATGTCCGAACTAATGTCCTAACATAAGCAAAATAAATCTCTTGACAACTTAACACATGTATAGTATAATTATACTAAATACTAAGGTTTTAATATACCGTTGAATTTTGAACAAAAATAGCAAATTTTTTTCAACAAAATTACCATGAATTTCGTCTAAGAGTTTGAAATATAAAACAGCTTATTTCTGGAATGAAGTTTGCTTTTAGGTCTATTGCTTGGAAAAATTCGCATTTTAATCATGAATGGCTGTTAGCAAAATTTTTAAATATCAAAAATTTGCTAGCTACCATTTCTTAAGTGGTTTTGATTTTGCATAAAACCATTTTGAATCAGTTAGTTTAAGGAGGAATAAAAATTGCAGGTGTTATCAAATATTGAAAATTCATTCGGAGCTGGTATTTATAAAGGAATGCCAATTATGGTAGAAAAAGAGGAACAGAACAAGTCAGAATTGTTATATAAAGCAGCATCAGGTGATGTGATGGCTAAATTAGATTTGCTAAAATCGCACCTAAGTCTGATAGAAGATATGGTGAAAGATTGCATATCAGATTGCTCTATGCCATTACCACAGATGTTGCAGATTGGGACAATAGCTTTCATAAAGGCATTAAATAAATCTAATTATTCCAGATATACAGAATTTTTAAACAATGTTCGAAAAGAAATTACCAACTTAATGGAGGATACTTTCCTTAAGCTATGATGGAACGTATCCTTCCATCCTTTCATTATATATCCTTCCTTCCAATCCACCTCTATTGAACCAACTTTTTTCCTTGACCTTTTTAATCATCTTTGATAAAGTTAATATTAGAATCGATATAGTATAAAAATACCGTTTCAAACTTGAAATCTAGATGACAGTTTAATAGTCATGGAGGAATTATAAATGAAACTAGAAATCAAATACTGCACTTCCTGAGGATACCTTCCAAGAGCTGTCAGTTTGGCAGATATGTTTGCTAGTAAATTTGGAAATAAGATAGAATCTGAACTTATTCCATCAAGCGGAGGTGCTTTTGAAGTAACTTTGGATGGCAAACTTGTATATTCAAAGCTAAAAACAGGACGCTTTCCAGATAAAAAAGATATTGAAGAAATTATGGCTAGTATAGATGCCTAATGCATCAAACGCTTATAAAATTCTCATTGGGATCGAGTTAAATACTGAAGTTTTTCCGTAATGCTAGATCCCAATGAGCTTGTCCAACAAATCTACACAGCATACAATAATTATTAATCATAAAGAGTTTCAATTCAAACTAACCAACATTCATCATCGATATAGTTAGCCCTCATTAAAAGTAATCTAAGCTCCAGAAAAAATTTCATATATTAATTCTTTTCGTCTATTGTAACAAATAATAAATTTTTTATCCCTGTCTATATTTACACATTTTGAAAAATTTTTCGCTTAGGGCTATTCAATTTTACACTTTTCAATTGAGTCGCTATTCTCCTGCAAACAAGAATCTATATTTTTCAATGACTATAAGTTCTGGATTCCCGCTGGAGTTTACACTTGAGAAGTCAGGGGCGGGAATGACCTTGAAAACTAAAAATCGCCCTATTTTTCGCTTGACATACTTAACTAATGTGTAGTATAATAATCTATAGGTTAAATATTAAATTCACAACATTTCTTTAGGTTTGTTATGTATTTTTGGTATTGCAATATAATATTTGATCTTATTTTGGGATCAAGCACAACGGTTAGATGGAAATAGCATTGGGAGGTATGAAAATGGAAATGGTCAGTATAAGCCAAGCGATGAAGTCGATAAGCAATGAAAAATGCTGTAAATGCGGAAATCAAGCGAAAGGACTTGTTTATCGCAACCAGGTTATAAGCTATTACTGCAAAAAATGTCTTAGGAAACATGCTACTCAGAATGACTTCAATATCAAGGAGATTTTAGGAAAATCAGTCGCATGATTAACGCCAACTTTACTATATATACCATTTGCTAGTTTAAAAAATGACATTATCAGTTATGCATTTATAGGAGCGGTTACCCAATGTGTATCAACTTAACGAGAATGCTTTGCAAATGTCATTTCTGTCCCTGTTTTTGTAGTGACAGAGCATGCCCTGCCTACAGCAGGAATCTAGATTTTAAAGCTTATTTTTTGTGGATTCCCGCTGGAGTTTACCCCTGTGAAGACAGGGGCTGGAATGACTTTGAAAATTAAATAGCCCTAGATATACATTTTCATCAGAGTTGAAAGCATAAGTTGATACATATAGAGCGAAAGGTCATTCGCCCCTATATGCGTTTCAATTTAAGTATTTTTCTCCTTATCTTTGTGTTCTATAAATATTCTTGATTGGTTTTATTTTTTCTATATATCAGAAACCAACATTCAAAAAGCACTCTAATCTTGTACTTTAATATATCCCCATGCAGATGCTAAACTTTCTTGATACTTTACAGGGCTCATAGGTCCTTTCATAGATTTCTTTATTTCTGCTTCGGTTAGTCCACGATTATATAGCTTGCATTCATCAATGATACCTGCGAACCAATCTCTGCTTTCTTGCGTCCCTCCAATAACATAGCTACTAGTATTTGCAGGAATTGCTACATTTGCATCCTTTTCAGCTTTCACTTCGCCATTAACATATATTCTGACTTTTTTTCCATCATAGTTACCGACAATATGATACCATTCTCCAGCTTTCAAGGTATTATTCGGAGTATCTAGTGTATTGCCACCGCTATAGTGTATCCTTACATAAGCGGCAGGATTAATAAACATTCCATAAGTAATATCCCCTT
>JBQPWD010000015.1:0-5970 GCA_052246995.1 Candidatus Bathyarchaeota archaeon
ATTAGAATTAGAGGTCTATGAACTGGAAAATCTTCCCGTTGTCAATCCAGAAAAGCTAAACTATGAGGAAAACGAAAGAATCAAAAGAGCATTCTTAGAAATCTGTGATGCTTAAAGGAAAGGTGATGAGAAGTTGGAACAAGAAGCGAGGAAGGAGCTTGATGACGCTGTTTTTGATGTTCTCGGATTAACTGAAGATGAGCGTAGACAAGTGTATGAGGGTTTAGAGTCTCTTAGAAGAATGAGGCTTCAAAGGAAAGAGGTTGAAGTGTTGGTTGAAACTGCTGAACCGTGGAAACCAGCTAAAAAGCCAAAGAAAGAACGGATAAAACCAATTGAACCTTCTAAAAGACTTGACGCTTGGTTAAAATCTTAGATTAATTCGGAAGAGTGTTAAATTTGGAATATTCTTTGTCTACTTTGAGTGTCGTAATCGACTTTTTTAAGAAATTATGGGATGAGTTAAAAGTTTTCCAAAGAAAAGAGAAGGTTAGGAAGGAGCTTTTTCAAGCTTTAAGTTTTGAGATAGAGATGTATCTGAATTCATTTGAAAGTATGGGAAAAATAGGTGAAGAACGAGTAATCCCATTATTACAACATGCTGCTAAGAATCCTTCACAACCCAAGATTGTTCAAATCATTAATTCTATAACAGATTTGCAAATAACATATTCAAAACTTATAGAATCTTTTGTTAAGTTAGCTAAAGGTTGTAAAGACGTATCATCATATGAAGCATTTATGGAACATTTAAAGGAAGCAGATTCCATGCTGTTCGACTTTGTCAATGTTATGGCTAAAACTGCTAAAGATGATATGGTGCTCATCGATTCGAGGTTTTACCGCTTCATTAAAATGTATGGCAATGAAATTACAAAGGAGTTGAAAATTGAACAGGTTGAAAATGCAGTCAAAGAATTGAAGTTTTACATAGACGTAGTAAACAAACATGTTAAGCCATTCATACGTAAATCTCTGATTCCAAAGAAAACTTTGAAACATTTCATTGACAGTTACAAAAAATTAAGCAGCACAAGCAGAAAAATTAAGGTCAGAAAGACAGAAATCATAAATATAAGGCAATATGTCCCTTTGAAACTACTTCCAATCATTGTTTTGATTGAAGAAGCGTCTACTTCACTCAAATGAACTTTTTTAAAATTAAGACATAATCTAAGGAACTGCAAATTAGACGGTTGAAACACCAAATCCTTGGCGACTTGATTAATCAAGTAGCTCGCTTTTTAGTTAAATGCTTGCGCAATGAAAATTCGGCGTAACAGTCTGAATTCGCCTAACAAAAACATTAACTTTTCTCGTTCTCTTTACTTTTAGATATTTTAACTTCCAATTCTTCTATCTTATAAGCTTCTAAGTCAAAAGCGTCTCCGTTCACTTTTATGATAATCTTGCCCTTCCTCTTTTTTGTCTCTTTGTAAAAGTCATAAAGAATCTTTAAAATAGTCAAACTGGATGCCGTAATAGTAACAATATCTTTAACTAGCTCTGGGGGTGGGGCAATTTCTTCTATTACCGCTTTATAATCTAAATTTCCCTTCTTTTTTTCTTCCTCTAACATTTCATAGAATTTTTGTCTAAACTCAGGGGGATGGTAAGAGTAAACACGAAATCTCATCTAAATCATCTCTTTATTTTTTATTCCTTGCATATTAAAAATTGTGCGTTGATTTGGGTTCATACAATAGAAAGAATCTGAAAGGGAATTAGGCAAAATGATGACGTGGTTGTATGTCTAGGAGAGCGAGCGAAAGTAGGATAGGTTAGGGTCTGTTAGAAAAATTTTAACTCAACGTTTAGAATCGAAAAATATTTTGCATGCGTATGGTAGCTTGAAAAGTTCAAGCAACAAGTATTATGTCGAGGTCTAAAACTTACATGTGTAGGCGGTCTTGAATTGTTCAAGCATTAAGCCAAACCTTTAGGCTCTTTGCACAGTTTATTAGGGTTCTCTTCTTTTTCAGAAAACACTTTAACCAACTCGTCAACCATGACTTCCTCAATTTTTCCAACAACCTCAGGGTTCAACCTATACTTATCAAGGCATGTAGCCTCAACATAATCAAAAACCCTGTCCACTCCACTGTTTAGCTCTTCGAGCTTCACTTCAAGACCTTTTCCAACAACATCCCTAAAAATCAACCTGAACGCCTTCTTAAAAAACACGTAATAGTCCAGCCTACGCCCACCCGCAACAGCAAACCTGTCCAAAACTTCTCCAACCTTAAAAGTCAAAACCTTATACAAACGGTCTTTAGGAGTCCTAGCCGACTCAATCCATTCTCTACGCTTCCTCAATACGTACTCTTTAAAAACTGTTTTCGAAACCTCATCAGACATAAATATTCCTTAAATTAACCATAACACAGCCCACATATATCAGTTATGCATGAGATATGCCTCAATATTACCACATAACACAACCTCAAAATGCACCCCCCACTCACTCCCCACCCCACATCCACAAGCACAAACAAGAGTTCTACGATAAACCCAAACACACAACACCTAAACTAAAACTAGAGACACTCATCCACCAAACCCAAAAAAGCAAACTATCTGTCGAGCTTAAAACCTCTGAATTAGCAGCCTAATTAATAGTGTCTCTTACATACCTATACTTAAATTTAAGTATAGGTATGTAAGAACATTGCCGTGGGCTGTCATCTTTTCTGTTCAGTTGTGGTTTGGTTGTTTTTATATGGGGTTGTTTGTAGTTTGGTCTCGTGTTTGGTTGGTTGAGGGGTTTACTTAAAAAATGTGAAAAGCTGTGTTGGGGTTTTTGTGTGGTTTAGTCTAGGTTTATCGGATTAGAAGTGTTAATTCTTACGCTCTTTTTTACAGTTTCATTTTCCCGAGAACTTTAAAGATTAGCAACACTATTGTAAATCCTAACATGGCTCCTATTATTGGCCAGTAGAAGCCTAACACCATGAGAAGGTATGCTATGCCGACTAGTGTTGCATTTGTGCTGTGGTAAGCAATTATGTATGCTGCTATGTTGGTGAAAGCGTAGAAAGGTATGGCAAACCCTACGGCAAACGATGCTATAACTATTACAACTGCTATTATTTTCTCCAACCAACCCTTCATGGAGCTTATCCTTCTAGTACTTTATATGTGTATTTTCGTGCAAGCGATGAAAGAGTATGGAAGTTTTTACAAATGTTTTCTGGATTTACAGAAGGTTGCGAGTTTTTATCCTATTTTGATGCACCACAGTAAGGGCATTTGTTGTATTTTGCTGGGTAGGTTTCTCCGCAGCTTGGGCAGGTGACTTTGGGCTTTTTGCGTAAGCCTTTTTTTCTGTCTATCTCTTCGAAGAAGAATAGGGCATCTCGATGTGCACTCATGGTTTCAGCCTTATTTTTGGTGTTGTTTGTAGAATTGGATTAGTTCCATGATGACTTGGGAGTAGGTTAGGTTTGGATTTTCGGTTTTGGCTATTAGTAGCGCTTTTATTTTTTCTAGTTCTTTGTGGACGTTTATGTCTATTTTCATGGGTTTCCAGTTTCTCGAAGTCATGGTTATCCGTGTTGTTTCTTGGTATTACTTGTTAATAAATATTCTTATTGGTGAGAAAGATTTATTAACCTCTGTTATTACTAGTATATACTGGTAAGAATGAAGATGAAGCAAGTTGTTAGAATTGGAAGACTCTACTTGGAAAGTGTAAACATGGACATACATATGATTGTTTTAGACTCTAATGAGAAAAACAATCTTGTTCACGGAGTTGAAATAACTCTATTGCCCAAGCAAGTGCTTGAGCTTATGGAAAGCCTAGAGAAACATGTTTCAAGGCTTGTTACAGAGAAGGCTTGTGCTACATGTGTAAACTATGACTACGGTTGTACGCTTCCAAAAACACAAGAAAACGAGTGCTACCACAACGCTAAAAAGCTATACAATCCAATAATTATTAAAGCCTAAACATCCCTGTTTTTCTTTATTAATATGCTTGCAGCGTCAATTTACTCCAATCCACACGCTGAAGTATTACGTCTACGTTTTCTACAGCCATGGCTTTTTGAAACGCTTGTTTAAGAGTTTCAAATCCTATATTTTCAACTATACAAGCCGCACAAGGTTGAACATGCTGATAATGTCCGTGAATAAGCATCTTTAATTCTTGGCTCCACGGAAAACGTGTTTTATAGACAAGTTTAACTTCATCTCCTTCAGAAGGAACACCATAAGTTCTTAAGATGTTTAAAGCAATGTTAAGCTGTGACATATTAGCACAGGTAATAACAACAGCTGCCTTTGGCGAAATTCGAACATGAAACTTCGGAGAATCCTTAACCCAAAAAATTATTCCAGCACCAGTTGCTGGATATAAACCTCCTATTTCTGAACACAGTTTGAGATTCTCATAGGTCTTATCGTAGTCTAGGTTAGATGTGAAGGATATAGCCGCCTTCTTCGGCTTTTCCACCATTCTAACACCGAAAAAGTAGGGGTACTTCAATAACTATAAATATTTTGTACGGGGGTACTCGAAAAATGGTTAAATTCAAGGTAAGATCAAACCCCGCTGGACAGTATTATTTCCCGAAAGAAGTTCGGCAAGAACTTGGGAAGGAATTGGAATTAATCTGTAACGCAAAAGCCGCAATAATCTACAACGCAGAAACACCATTAGAATCCATCCTAAAAAGCATAGAAGTAATCCAACAAGACATCGAACACCGTCTACAACTCCAAAAACAAAAAACACAACAAGGAAAATAAAATGAAAAAAGACAACAACGGCAACACCCATAGTTTTACCGAAGTTAACTTTAGGCTTGACGAGCCACGTGTGACTGTTGGTTTTAAATGTAACAAGAAGCTTTGGAAAGCCTTTGTTTCGTTTTCAAAGCGAGAATTCGGCTCCGTCTGCCACATATTAGAACCAATCATTTTAGCACTGCTAACTGCTCAGGTTAACTCAAGTAGAACTATCAAGCCTGTTGTTATTCAAAATTTATCCGTGGAGCGTGTTGTCAAGCGTGTTCGGCGTCGTGTTGTTGAGGATGAGGATGAAAGTAGTTGTTGGTATTGTAGTGGGAAGGCTGTTGGGTTGTTCAGGTACTTGCCTAGTGGTGAAGTTTACCCCCTTTGTAAGAGGTGCTCTGAGGAGCTTTTGAGTGATGGAAAATGGAGCGTGATTAAAACTGAGTGATGAGGATTTGCGAATTTTTCTTGAGGATTTCTATGATTTCTTAGATGGATTAGAGTCGAGTATAGTTAAGATGAAAATACAGATTACTAAGCTTGTAGGTTATGATATTAAGAGTGGTCTTTCTTGGAATCCAGATAAGATAAAGTGGGAGAAGGTTCAGGGTAGAAGAGGGATTTTTGAAAAAAGCGAGGATTTGAATAATCCAGAGTTTAAGGCTTTGTTGAAGGATTTAGCTGGGCGTAGTGGTAGGCTGTTTAGGGATGGTTGGTTTTATTGGGTTTACCGTAATGGTGTGACTGTTGGGAGGAAGAGGAGGGTTTATGCGGAGGGTTGAGGAGCTTTCGAGTTTTTTGCGGTTGTTTCTGGGCAAGGAGGTTGTTGTTGATGTTTATGGGTTTTCTGTTAGGGGTAGGCTTGTTTGTTTTAAGCCTGCTTATCCGTCTTCTCATTTGCCTTGGGTTTTGGTATTGGAGAATGAGGACGGAAGGCATTTGGTTAGAAAGTGGGGTGTTGTTAAGCTCGAAGGGAGAGAGGGGTTTAAGGGTTAATGGTTGAATGGTGTCCTGAGTGTGGTTCTAATGCTGTTGTTAGGGATGGTTTACGTTATTTGAGTAATGGTGAGAGTGTTCAACGTTGGTTATGTAAGAATTGTGGTTACCGTTTCTCACAGGGTAATACTTATAAAACAGAACACCCCTATAATATTACTGGTGCACACCAGAAGAGGATTCTGGTGGAAGCTCAAAGAGAAATCGAAAAGCGGCAAGCGGGAGGCACGGAGCAAA
>JBQPWD010000016.1:0-5431 GCA_052246995.1 Candidatus Bathyarchaeota archaeon
ATAGACTGAAATATGCAAAAAAGGCAGGTGCAAAAGCCGTCATAAACGCCGCAAAGGACGACGTTATTGGCAAAATACTGGAACTTACAGACAATGAAGGCGTCGACGTCGTCATAGAAGCTTCAGGCGCAGCTCCGGCAGTCAAGCAGTCACTGGACATCGCAAAACGTGGAGGACGTATAGTTCAAGTAGGATGGCCAATGAATGAGATCCCGTTTCCAATAGCCAAAATCATAGGAAACGAACTTGAAATTCTCGGCGTACACAGATACGCAAACGTTTACCCAACAGCCATAAAAGCCGTATCAACAGGAAAAGTCGACGTTAAGCCCTATATTACGCATCGCTTCCCATTCGAAAAAATAATAGAAGCGTTCGAAACTCAAATCAAAAAAATCCGCAACCCAATGAAAATAATGATCAAAATCTAAACCTTTATTTAAAAATGATAAAATCTAGAATCCAGTTTTTGGAAACAAATTCTTTGAAGCCGTAAATTACGAGTAGTGGACTGGGGGGGATTTGAACCCCCGACCTCCTGAGTGCAAGTCAGGCGTTCATGCCAAACTGAACTACCAGCCCTTAAACCCTCTTTCTGAAAAGAGGCTTTACCGAGAATTTTTGAGCCTTTTCTGGTTTTCTCTGCCTTTTTCACGGTTTTCTGGGTTGCTAAAGCCTGTTCCAAGGTTCTGCTGAGGTTTACGCCTTGTTTCCTTGCCCTTTCAACCAGCTTTTTGTCGAGGTAAACGCTTACAGTGGCCTTCCCATTTTTCCACGTGGAACTTGCTGTTTTTTCCACGTGGAGTTTTGTTGTGTTAACCATGCTAAAAGCCACCATGCAGAGATTTAAACGTTTTCGGTTTTCTTATTTGAAAGTTCACTTTTTAACCGCACATTTTCTGCTTTCAACTCTTCTTTTTGCGCTTCCAAGTCTTCTTTAACAAAACACATTATTGTATCATGAATGTATCCTAAGGGAAGACTAGCTTCAACAGTAAACATAATTTTTCCATCTCTGCATTTTTCCATAAACGTTTCGAAATCTCCACACTGCTTATAAACTCCAAAAAGCAAAAGGGCAACCGCTTCAAAAATGTGTGCCCAAATTTTAGCATAAAATCCCTTTTCGATTTTTTGCCTTAAAACCTTCCGATGTGAAGCGTCAACAGGCGGTAACGGCAAATCCGAAAACACATTTAACTTCATCCCGCCTTCAAGCAGAGTAAAAAAGTGCTTCATAAAAAAATCGAAATATTGTTTTATTGGTTCTTGCATTAACTCAGGGTATTGTTTTTTATAATACCGCATAAAGTCGCTTGTTAAAAGGGGTTCCCATTGTTTTACGGTGGGCGACTCATCACACACTTGTGTGGCGCCTGTTCCAGCAGGACTAATTAAAGGCATTTTTGTAGGCGTTAACGTTAGGGGCAAGTTCCAAATTTCATTTTCAATTAATATTTTTTGGTATTCATCTTGGTTTTTGATGCTATACCAAGTTTTATGGGTTTCCTCAATTGTTTTTGTTAAAAAGCCTGTTTTCACAAACGTGTTTAGGTAACGCAAAATTGTTCTTTCGCTAACATAGCGAAGCTCTGGCATTTTTTTTAATATGTCCCTTAAAACATGGTATTGTTTTGGTTCGTCTGGGTTGGCCCAAACGGTAGCTAAGTAACGTTTAACTTTTTCTGGGCTTGTCTGCGCCCATTTACCCATTGTTATGCCACTCCTGTCACTAGTGACAATTTACGCTATTTTTATATATAAGTTTTTCGCTATAAATACATGTCAATTTTTGACAGGAGTGAAAAAGCATGACATATGTAAGGGCAAGCTTCGCCTGCAAAAAAGAAGTTGTCGAAGCCTTTAGGAAAGCAGTGGTGCAAAAATACGGCAAACTACACGGGGTTCTAAACAGGGAGTTTGCCAAGGCGCTTCAGATGCGCTTAGAGCAACTTAAAAACGAGGAAGGGGCAAAAAATGAGTAACCAGCAGCTCAGTGGAATATGCAGGTGTGGGCATCGTTTTACAGTAAACCGAAAGTTACCAAAAACCATCAGGGTTGATGACGAGAGGGGTAGGCCACATAAAACAACCCTTGCACAGCACCTAATCGCACTATGCCCATACTGCTTTAGGCTTGTAAACATTGGGACAGGCCAGAGGCGAAAGCAAAATGCAAACGACTAAGCAATGCCGTAGCTGCGCGCACCTTAAGCAGCTAAGCACAGGCTCACAAATCCTGCTAATATGCCAGAAAACTACCGAGTTTAAAAATTACAGTGATTTTTGCGATTGCGGGGGCTTCTGCAATGCTAAAAAACACAGCGCTTAGCTACCACGGGCAAGGCTTAACGGTTGTTCCCATTTTTATTTCGAAAGAGGGAGAGGAATTTAAGAAAAAGCCGTTGGTTGATTGGGGGTTATGGAAGGAGCGAACCCAAACCGTTGACGAGGTTAACGGGTTACCTTGGCATAGGGCTAACGGTTTAGCTGTTGTATGTGGGCAACAAACACCTAAAGGTTACCTTGCGGTAATCGACATAGATATACCAAGTTTCGACTTAAGCTTAATCAACCCTTTAACTTACATTGAGCAAACACCGAGCGGTTGCTACCACCTTTTTTACTATAGCAAACAACCTGTTAAACCTGTTAAACGTCATGATGCGCATCTTGAGCTGTTGGGAGAGGGTAACCTGTGCGTTGTTTACCCAAGCGTTTTTTATCAAAAAATAAACGACAATTTGCCTACACAGGTTGAAAGTGCTACAGAGGTTTTTTATCAACTCTTGCAAAAGTTAGGCTTCGAACCTTTAGAAAAGCCTGAGGGCATGGCCTCAGAACCAAGCGACTTTTTACAAAAATGGTTAGATGTTTTGCTTCAAAAGTTGGGGGTTGCGGGGCACAGTGGCAGCTACCACCTAATACACTGTCCTTTTCACGAGCCAGACAGAAACCCAAGCTTCGTAATCCACAAAACAAAATTTTACGCTTTTGACTTTCATGACGGACAAGCCTACAGTTTAAAAGACTTAGCGTTAAAACTTGGCATAGAGCTACCATATCCGCAAACAGAAAAAGACGCATTGTTGGATGACGAGTATATTTTACGGGCAAAAACCCTTTACCAAGGCAACCCATACTTTTTTGACTCAACCACAGGCTACTTTTACGTTTACAACAAAAATGAAGGCGTTTACGAAGCAAAAGACGAAGACGAAATAATCGCATTTTTCCTAAAAAACTTGGATTTAGAGGCACAGCACAGCATAACAAACAGCACAACAAAAACAAGGCTACAAACAGGCCTTAAACTCGTAGGCCTACAGAATAGGCCACAGGAACCGCCTAGGCAACTGATAAAAACCAAGACGCAAATCGTAAATTTCGAAACAGGCGAAACTTTACCTGTCACACCAAACTACTTTTTCGTTAACACCCTGCCCTATGACGTAGGCGAAGGCGAAGACACGCCTACAATCGACAAACTTTTTACGGAGTGGGTAGGCGAAATAAACAAAACAATGCTTTACGAACTATGCGCATACTGCCTCTTACGAGATTACCCTATACACCGCATATGGTTCTTACATGGTTCAGGCAGGAATGGAAAGTCAAGTTTTCTCCGTCTTTTAACAAAGTTTCTGGGCATAAAAAACGTGGTAACCACAGACGTAGAGCTTTTGGAAAACTCTCGTTTTGAAACAAGCAGACTTTACCAAAAACTTTTGGCAACATGCGGAGAAACAAACTACGCCACACTAAAAAAAAGCGCAAAACTAAAACGCATGGTAGGGCAAGATGAGGTCCCAGCTGAATTCAAATTTAAAAACAGGTTTGAATATGTAAACTACGCAAAAATAATTATCGCCACAAACAGTTTACCAACAACCCTTGACACAACAGACGGATTTTTCAGTCGCATGATAATCATTGACTTTCCAAACGTCTTTGACGAAGGTAAAGACGTAGTCGCCTCAATACCTGAAAACGAATTCAGCAACCTCTTAAAAAAGTGTTTAAAGATTCTTAAAGACTTGACGGAAAGGGGCAGGTTCACAAACGAGGGCACAATCGAAGAAAAAAGGGTTCGGTATGAGGAGAGAAGTAACCCACTAAAAACCTTCATAAACGAAAACTGTGAAGAAGACTTCGAGGGGTTCATACCCTCAACAGAATTTTACAACAAATTTATCGCATGGATGCAAAAAAACAAGCCGAAATATAGAGTTCCAAATTGGCAACACGAGGTAAAACCAGCACTTGAAAATTTAGGCTACGAAACAGGGGTTAGGAAAGAGTTAGGAGAAGAACGGAAACGGTGCATCATAGGTTTAAAGTGGAAAAGTAAAAGTGTGGACAGCATGGACAGCACGGACAGCACTTTCACCTTATATAGTGAGCTAAAAACATTATTAAATAAGCCGTCCATGGTGTCCATGCCGTCCACAAGCCCACCTTTTACCATAAAAAACGACTTGCTTTCGCAATTTTTGAAGCCTGACGGCTACTTTTACTGTCCTCTCTGTCCTTTTACTTGTGGTAAAACCGAGGATTTTGAGAAGCACCTTTTGATGCATAAAAAAGCGAAAAAGTTGAGGTTTGAATGTAACCTGTGCGGTTCTCAGTTTGCACACCAAGAGGACTTGGATAACCATGTTAAAGGTTACCATGGGGGGTTAAGACGTGATTAGGGCTAAAGGTGTTTTTCCTCAGGCTTACGTCAAAAAATGGAGCAAGTTTGCGTATGTTGAGCTTAACTTTTTGCCTTACGGGCTTGTTGTTTGTCCACGTGCACAACTGAAAATTAAGCGGTTGTTTTTTAACTACGTTAGATTTAGGAACGTAGAAAAACTGTCTTTTAGCGTGGATTCGGATTTTGTTCTGTTTACTTGTTTGAGGAAAGACATGAACGTGCTTTTAACTTTAGTTTTGGGGTATTTGGATGGTTGTGTTTTGCCTAAACGGTATGGGGGTTAAGGTGTATGGTTAAGTTTGAGGTTGTAGAGGGCAAAAAAGGCAAACATGACAGGCTTGTTAAAATCTGGGCTTATGGCGAACCATTTAGCATTCAGGATTTGTTGACGCTTTTAGATATTTTGTTCAAGTCTGAGGACTCCTGTTACCCTATTAGTGAAGGTAAACAGGGCAGGGCCATGTTGTTAAAGGCGATTGTTGACGTGGCCTGTGGCATACCGTTAAGCCGTGTGCTTGAGGCTTACGGGCTTAGTCGTAAAGCGCCTAAAACTCAGGTGATAAATGTTGAGAGGGGACAGGGACTTTAGGGTTTTTGTGAACGCCACATGCGCCTTCCTTTTTGCTGTTGACACAGGGGTTATACTGCTTATACTGTTAAAATGGTTGGGGTTCTTATGAACGGGAAAAAGGAAAGGCGCAACGATTGGGAACGCACAGCTGCTGCTCTCTGCTT
>JBQPWD010000017.1:0-5297 GCA_052246995.1 Candidatus Bathyarchaeota archaeon
GCCTATCCTTAAAAGCTATTATGATGACTCCTACCTCCCTTTTCTCAACCATATCAAAAATTTTGTTCAAGGACTTTCTATTTTCGTTAAGCCCGCTTGCCACATCCTCTAAAATTGCGATAACTTCATATCCTTTCGATTTGGCGTAATTAAGTAAACTTTGCTTCTGCCTCTCTAAATCCCCTTTCTGGTCATGAGAAGAAACTCTAGCATAAATCACAGCCTTTTTAGATATATCTGGTTTAACAATGCCCATCAAACGTTCAACTTCACTCTCAGGTATCCTCCTCCTACCACCAACAGTTCTAACAACTCTAACCTTACCTTGTCTATCCCATTTTCTAAGCGTATTAGGATGAATGCCTAACCTCTTACAGGTTTCGCTGAGCGTCAGTAACTTCTCAATCATCATGTAAATAAGTGTTAAGAAATGTTATATAAAGTTAACTATTCAAAAACTGTTACCTAACCCCGAAGGCTATCCATGAGGCCTTAGCCAAGGTGGAACGGATGGTGATAAAATGTTAACTATCCGACAACGGTAAAAAATGCTGGTAAAAGAACAAAAATTGCCAGCAAAATTACGAGAAAGACGAACATCAAAACTAATGTTTTCATAATTTTTATGTTTGACCCAAAAACTATGGGTATAGGCCCTAGAAGCACTACCCCTGCACCCTCAACCCTACCCTTACCTAAAGATGTAAAAACCGCCAGAAGCATGGCTACAGCTACAATTAGGATACCTGTAAAAACAAGTATAAACCCCAAAAGCGTAAAAGCCTCAGGAGAAGACATCATCTTAAGCATTAACATTTAAACCTAAAAGTTTTTCCTCCAACCTTATACAATAATCAACAATAAACCTGTAAATTTCTTCAACAATTTTAGGGTTAAAGTTCTCATTTTCAGCAATTTTTTTAACGTTAGCTAAAACCTCTTCAACCCTTTTAGCATCATAAACATTTAAACCATGTCTTCTTTTAACCTCTGCAACCATGCTAACAACTTTAAGCCTCTCAATTAAAAGCTTAGCAAGCTTACAATCTATGTCGTCAATAATCTTTCTAAGTTTAGCTAACTCCTCAACCATAAAAGAAACCTCAAAAACTTCTTTTACCCTCCTCCAACTTTTTTAATGCACGTTGCTGAAGAACTTCACTATACTGGAACCATGGGTCAGGCTGGTTTGGGCTTGCACGTTTACCGATAAAGTGGCATGTTTTATCTCCCCTAGGAATGAGTGATGTAAATTTAAGATGGTAGGTTGGCAATCCTTTATCACGGAAAAACTTTAACATGCCTTCAACAAAGTACCTTTGAACTCTACAGTCAAAAGGTGTATACGTATCTTGGTGTGGACACCAGAGAATGTCAAACTCATAGGTGTTTTCATCTACTATTCTCGGCGACTCAAGAGAACTGTAAAGGATGGTGTTTACCGCTGTAGCAACAAACGAGGCTTTTTCAACATCGGGTAAATCTTCAGGTATTTGTGAATCCTCTAAAAGCTGTTTTATGGCCTCATATCCAACGTTGTTTAATGCTTCACGAACAACTTTTTGACCTTCAACACCAAATTTCTCCTCAACCCTTTTAAGAATCTCTAAAACTCCCTTAGCCATCATTGTCCCCCAGATGAAAAGTGTTACCGGGTCAAAGTCTTCTCTTCCAGCAATAGCTTTACGAAGATTTTCACAAGCCTTTTTATACGGTTCGCCTAGCTTAACTCTATTCCAAGAGGGTTCTGGACGTTTACCGTTTCTCCAAAGGCTTATACCAGTTTTACCTTCAACCATAGGCTTGCACCAAGATTAAATCTTAAAGCTTCTAAGGTTTTAAGTAAATTTAAGTTTTTCCAGTATTAGCTTAAAATGTTAAAGAAAAACTTAGGTTAAAACTGTTAAACTCCTCTAAAAAGGAGAGGTTTAAATTGTGGCCTAGAAATTGAAAATGAAGGCTTACTTAAGGTAAATTGTTGATGTTCTCAGGTAAACCATTGGTTAAAATTGAGCCTCCAATACCTCTTGTTGGATGTATTGCTTTTGGTTTACTGGATAGGGGTACAAACATAATTCAGGTTAGACCTACATCAACCTGTCCATTATCATGTATTTTCTGCTCAACTGACGCTGGCCCAAACTCTAAGGTTAGGCAGGTGGAGTACATTGTTCCCTTAGACTACTTGGTTGAAGAGTTTAAAAAGATTGTAAAGTTTAAGGGTGAACATGGGATTGAAGCTCATGTAGATACTGTTGGAGACCCTTTAACATACCCCAACCTTGTTGAGCTTGTACATCAACTTAAAAGTGTAATGGGTGTTGAAGTTGTTTCCATTCAAACACATGGTTTTCTGCTTAACGAGAAAATTTTAGATAAGCTTTCAACAGCTGGGCTTTCAAGAATAAATCTTTCAATTGACGCTTTAAATCCTGAGTTTGCCAAAAAACTTGCTGGAACAAGTATGTATGATGTAAACCGTATAGTTGAGCTTGCAAGGTACGTTGTTGAAAACACCAGTATAGAGCTGCTTATAGCACTAGTGTGGATTTTAGGCTTAAATGACGAGGAAATTCCAAAAATAGTTGAGTTTTCATGTAAAATTGGGGCTGGAGGAAGATGGCCTCCCCCTGGAATACAAAAATATGAAGTTCATAAGCATGGTCGTAAGGTTAAAGGTGTTAAAAGCTTTAGCTGGAGGGAGTTTTACTCCAGACTTAAGCTGATGGAGGAAGAATACAAGGTTAAACTTGTTTTAAGCCGAAAAGATTTTCAAATAAGTAAACGCCCCATACTTCCAAAACCATACAAAAAGTTTGATAAGGTTAAAGCTAAGGTTGTAGGTTTAGGTTGGCTTAAAAAAGAAAAGATTGTTTTAACAAGTAGGGAAGGATAGAGCTATAACCATAATTAACGCTGAAGATATCCCGATAGGTTCAACAGTTAAGGTACGTATAGTTGCAGATAAACATAACATATACCTTGCTGAAGTTTTAACCTAAAAACTTAACTTAACGTAAATATACCCCTTCTTTTGGGATGATGACCCCTGGTGTATTAGAAGGATTGATGAATTAAAACTGCGGGTCTGACCTTTAACAATAAACTAACCTTCAAGTTTAACCTCCAAACCTAAACCATGTTTTTTAGCTTTTTCATAAACAATTTTTGCTACAGCAGCATCTTCTATAGCTAAACCAACAGATTTAAAAAGTGTAACTTCTTCAGCAGCTTCCCTGCCAGGTTTTAAACCTGAAACAACTTCTCCCAGTTCAGCATGGATAGAGTTTACGTTGATAATACCCTTTTTTATCGGTATAACTAGGTCTCCAGTTTCGTTTAAAGCCGCATCCATACAGTCAACAACTATTTTTGCCTTTTTAATAGTTACATCATCAAGTTCTCTTGCATCTGGTGTATGCGCACCAATAGAGTTTACATGGACTCCTACATCAACCCATTCGCCTGAAAAAACAGGGTTTTTTGATGTTGTTGCAGTAACAACCACATCCACACCCTTAACAGCATCCTCAGGCTTCTCAACAGGGGTAATGTTTAACCCAAGCTTATCTTTGAGTGTTGTGGAAAAGTTTTCTCTATGTTTAGGGTTTGGGCTGTAAACCTTTACAAGGTTAAGGTTTTTGATGGTTGCTAATGCCTCCACGTGTCCTCTAGCTTGAATACCGCTACCAAAAACTCCAAGAACACTTGACTCCTCCCTAGCTAAGTGTTTTGTTGCAACAGCGCTTGTAGCTGCTGTTCTTACCATGGTGAGGTGGGAAGCCTCCATTAAAGCTAAAGGTATGCCTGTTGAATCTTCAATGTAGGCTAGAATGGCGGAGATGTTAGGTTTACCTTTAAAAACGTTTTTAGGGTAGGAGGATACAAGCTTAACAGCTAAAATGTTGTTTTTTGGAAGATATGTAGGCATAACGCTAAACCAACCATCAAACTTTTCAAGGTTTAAGCTTAACCTTTTTGGAAGCCATACCTTGGCTTCAGCGTACTCCTTAAAACATTTTTCAACAGCATTAATAGCCTCTTTAAAATCCAAAACTAAACGTACATCCGTTTCTCTAAGCAGTAAAACCAGGTTTAAAACCTCCAAATTAAACGTAATGGTTAAAAACTATTCCAGTATTTATTTTCCAGTAAAAACTGGTTTTCTTTTTTCAAGCATAGCTTGAATACCCTCCTTTAAATCCTCGGTTTTAGTAGTGATGTTGCAAGCTTCCAGCTCAAGCTGTATGGTTGAAGCTAAATCTAGGTTTAAAGCCTTGTTAATTGTCCTTTTTGTAAGCTCAATAGCTTTACATGGGCCTGAAGCTAAAGTTTTAGCTAGGTTCACAGCCTCCTCCTCAAGCTTTTCTGATGGAACAACCTTGTTAACCAATCCTAGCTTTTCAGCCTCACAAGCATCAATGATTCTTCTTGTAAAGAAAAGCTCCTTAGCCTTGTATGGGCCAACTGTGTGAGTTAAAAAGTATGTTCCACCAGTATCAGGGTGAAAACCTACGTTTAAAAAAACTTCTCCAAACCTTGCATTTTCACCTGCAATTATAAGGTCACATGCAAGTGCAAGGTTAAATCCAGCTCCCACAGCATACCCATCTACAGCTGCAATTACAGGTTTTTTAAGGTTTTGAATTTTAAGTATAAGCTTTGAAGCCTCTTTGGCGATGTCAAGAAATTTTTCAACATTAATGCTACCATCCTCCATTTTTAACGACTTTAAATCTCCCCCAGAGCAGAATGCACGTCCAACACCCCTTAAAACAACAACCTTAACATTCTCGCTTTTTTCAGCTTCATCAAAAGCATCAACAAGCTCCCTAGCAGTTTCAATGTTTAAAGCATTTAAAACATCAGGCCTGTTAATACTGATGATGCAAACATTCTCCCTACATTCAACAACAACATTCTTAAAACCCAAATCTAACACCCAACACCTATTTAATATGATTAAGAAAAATTTAAAATTAGCCTAAGATAAGAATAAAATGAGCCGCCGTAGCTCAGCGTGGTAGAGCAGCGGACTTTAGGCTTAAACAGCCTAAAGGCTGAAGCTGTTAACCCGTTGGTCGACGGTTCGAGTCCGTCCGGCGGCGCCATAACCAAACCTTGGAGTAAATCAATAAACCTCCACCGATTTATTGATTATTATTTTTTTTGTTTAATGTAGCAGATTTACCCGCCTTAACTAATGAATGTGCTACTACATGTAACAAATCCAACGTTTTCAATTAAGTGTTGTCGCATATTTTGTTTTTTAAAAGCCAACTTTAATTACATTAGCA